>NZ_WOTA01000007.1 GCF_011516825.1 Acetobacter oeni
TAAACTCGGCAAGAAACCTGCCGTCCATGACCCGCGCACGTATCGGCTGAAGGCTGTTCTGGCGACGGCGCTTCCGGTGATTCCCTCGAAGGTAAACTGGGCGCCATCCGCCCAGTGGCCGATGTGGTGCAACGACAAGATCGGTTGTTGCACTCAGGTCTCCGTCGCCAGTGCGATCCGCACATGGACCGGAGCTGCGCAGGCTCCCGTAATGCTCACTGACCCGCAGGTGATCGACAACTACAGCGCCGAATCTGGCTACGTCCCCGGCGAACCTTCGACCGATGAGGGCGGCGTCGAACTGGACGTTCTGAACAGGTGGCGCATCGAAGGCTACGAACGCCCCGGTCAGACCCGCGATTATCTGACGGCGTTCGGCTACGTCGATCCGAAGAACAACCCGCAGGTGCAGCGGGCAATCGCGTTCCTCGGCGGTCTGTATATCGGCCTGTCGCTGCCGAATTATGCGTGTGCCGTTGGTGATTTTGACTGGATCATTAACCCGCTGGCCGACAATTCGATTGCGGGTGGTCATGCGGTGTTCATCCACGGCTATGACGCGGACTGGCTCTACCTCAACACATGGGGCGCTCCCCGGCGGATGAGCTATGCGTTCTTCCAGAAATACTGCGACGAAGCCTATGGGCTGGTGTCGCGGCAGAACTGGACCGGGATCACCGGCGTCTCTCCGGACGGCGAAGTTCTCGATGGGCTGGTTGCCGAGATGCAGGCCAGCGTCGGTGCTTGACCCGCTCTCCGTCCTCGTTGGATCAATCGGCATGCTGGTAAGCGGCGTCGGACTGACGTGGCTCATCCTGCGCGGGAAGGCCCGCCGAGACCCGTTTTCGAAGGTGGGCGCGGATGAGGAGTAAGGCAGTTGCAGGCCGCGAGCAATCAGAGTGCATTGGCGACGATATGGGCAGCGCTGTGAAGGGACCGTTGTGAGTGTGGTGAATTCCTTCGAAGAAGGATGGCGGAAAACCACCATCCTTCCTTTATTTCATCCTTCCTTTATTGAGATGGGGAAAATCGTCTGCACGACACTCCTGACGATATGCCCGCTAGAAACAAACCGCCATTCTTGAACCAGCGGGTAGGCACTCAGAAGATAGCCGATAGACGATTCGTAATCGTCCGGGAGATCAACACGAGCTATCAGCTCAGTGGCAGAAATTAGCAGCATTATAGAGCCCTCCAAAACGGACTCCTTGAGGGTGCGTATCCTCAAGGTGATAAGAGACAGGAGTCTGGAGAGGCTGGCATGCTTGTAGAGAGTGAGATCGGCTGCCAAAGGCACTTTTGATGGCAGCGCTAGTTACATACCACAGCACTCACATCCTCACAACTGAAATTCGTCAGAATGTGGGGCAAAATATTCAGATCGATTTCATGGGTAAGCCAGAGCGCCCGGCGCCCCGCCGTTCTCAGCGATGAAATCCATACCTGCTGATGGCCGTGCCTTCAATCTGAATACCGGAAGCCGGTCGAACTGAAGAAGGTACGGCCGAAGGAGATTGCGTGAAATAGGAGGGGCGGATACGAAGAACCGCCCCCTTATTTTCAGGCTCAGGTCACATCATCGACGGGAATACGCCAGGCGCGGAAGCCGTAGTGTTTTGCCCACAGTTTTTTATTTGTCCGTGGGTCGATCCTCCATGGGCGATAAACAAACCGCTTTTCTGGAGGGGCTGGAGGAGGGGCACGTGTACTCATGGCATTTATTCCATGTCGTTACGCGAGACTTGAACTCTGCGTGGAAATGCCGTACTTTTCGCGGGCTGGTTAAGCGCCGCGTAGGGATGGCATTCCCACGCATATGCCTGCCGTCTCGCATTCGGCAGGCACTCAAAACCATAACAGCCTCAGACTCGTGCCACCGGGTCTGGGGCTGTTTTGATTCTAAGCCCGTTCACTTTCTGGCGTACTTTTCTGCGCCACTCAAGTGTTGTGAGTGAGTTTTTTTGTTCCAATGCGCTTCTCTCTCGCGTATATGGACTTAGTGAGAAGTCAAGGTGAATTTTAAGGGGTGCGGTGAGATGTTGATGCTTGATATGGAGGATCTGAAAAACCGTGTTCTGGATTTGCGGCGGCAGGCTGATGATTTAGAAGATTTCATCAGAAAAGCCGAACAATATGCGGCAACAGATAGTGCTCCTAGCAGATCCACAGAAGAGACTGCTCATGAGCGTATCTCTCAAGATGATCTGGAAAAATTTGTTCTTAAGCTTCTCTCAGAACGGCCGCATGATGTGGGAGAGATTATGGACGCCCTCAATGCTGCTGGTTACGACCCTGGTGGCGTCGACCGTCGGAAGAATCTCAATACCCGGCTGTGGCGCATTCACAACGCCAACAATTTATTCACAAAAGACGAGAGCGGAATTTATAGACTCTGTAAAGGTCAATTTGGTGGATCGGAAATTACCGGAGTTGCCCCAATGATCAGCGGGCGATTTGATGCTCAAGCAGAAGCAGAAGCAGAAGCAGAAGCAGAAGCAGAAGCAGAAGCAGAAGCAGAAGCAGAAGCAGCGCTGTATCGTCTCCGTCTTGGTATTTGAAATATTGCCTGCAACGAGATCGCAGCCGTAATCAATGCAAAGCGGCGGAAATCCTTAAACCCGTTGATTTGACGGGTTTGGGTTTGGTCTCAGGAAAGCAGTCCGTCAGATGCTGTTCGATCATTACCCTGAGTGGGTGACGAAAGAGCGGCTGGCTATGATGACCCGCGGAGCCGAGCGGTTCGAGGCAAGAAACGCCAGGCGGGACCGGAAGCAGGTCGAACTGAAAAAGGTGCGTCCGAAGGAGATTGCGTGAGGAGAAAGACACATTGAACATATCGATCACGGGCCGTCCTTCGGGGCGGCTTTTTCTTTTTCTGGTGACCGGGATCCTCGTGTCGGCCTGCTCCCTCGCTGTCCCCGAGCGCGCCCGCCACGACCTTCCCGGCATGTCCCGTGCCGATCTCGTCGCGTGTGCCGGGGTGCCGGACGCCCGCGAGACGCTGCCCGACGGCGAGGTTCTGGAATGGAAGCAGGACAACGACACGCAGGGGGCCATCGATCTCAAGACGCCCCTGTCATTCGAGCTGGACATCGGCAGCCACGGCACCTGTCACGCGGTTGCCCGGCTCCGGGACGGCAAGGTGGTGTCGCTCGTGTTCACCGGCCCGAGCGCAACGCTGCTTGGACCAGACGCGGCGTGCGGCCCACTGGTGCGATCATGCGTGAAAAAATGACCCGCTCGGCTTCCGGGTTCCGTCAGTGCTTCGGTGACGATCCGTTGCCGGCCGGCGCCGGACTGGCGGCAGAGATTGCAGCAGACGGCGGCAGGGTAGGGGGGATTTATTTTGTGCTCACGAAACCGTGATTACACCAAGTTACACCAAGGTAACTCATAACTCATTGTTTTGATTGGACAAATGGTGCCGACACTCGGAATTGAACCGAGGACCTACTGATTACGAATCAGTTGCTCTACCCCTGAGCTATGTCGGCCCGATGCGTGGGCTGCCCTATAACCGATCCGGGACATGGCTGCAATATCGGTTCCGCCTATCTGTTACGACCGGTCCAGGATAAAATGATCTGATGTCATCGTCACTTCCCACCCGCCTTTATCGTGGCGCCATCAAAATAGCCCGACGGAACAGACGGCAGTCCCCCAATGTCAAAGTTATCGAAGGCCTGGTGGAATGCCCGTGCTGCGGGGAATTTCAGGTGCTCGAAAATCTGGCGCCTGGTAACGTGGCGCGCTGCACACGCTGCGGGCAACCGCTGGAACGGCGCAATAAAACATCGCCGATCGCAACCCCGCTCGCGTTCTGCATCACCTCCGCCGCGCTCTACCTGGCCACCATCGCGTCCTCGCTGATGACCCTGAACCTCTACGGCAGGGAGCGTTCGGTCGATCTGCTGACAGGACCGATGGAACTTCTCCACGAAGGATGGGGGGAAGTCGGCGTCCTCGTCGGACTTGTCACCATCCTGGCGCCGGGCGTGGTCATCGCCATGATGGGCCTGATCCTCACCTCCGCCTTCTTCGACGAACTCCCCGACTGGGCGCCTCATCTGCTCGCCTGGTATGAAAAGCTTCGTCCCTGGTCGATGATGGAAGTTTATATCCTCGGGATCTTCGTGGCCTACACCAAGCTCGTGGATCTCGCTCACGTGGAGGTCGGCGCCGCAGCCTATCTGATCGCGGCGTTGATGATCAGCATGGCCACCACCGACCAGACACTGGATAAAGACCTGATCTGGAAACGCCGCCGCGTCGAAGGCACGCTGGAGCGACCGGACGGCACGCGGGTCGTGGTGGATCGTGTCAATATTCACGACATCGAAATGCCGCCCGTGCAGAACATGCTGTCCTGCCACTCCTGCGGTCTTGTCGGCGCGTTCCCCGAGCCGGTGCCGCAAACCCGGAGCGTCGGTCTCTGTCCGCGCTGCGGCCATGACATGCAGCGCCGGAAAACCAACAGCCTGACACGCACCACCGCCCTCGTGCTGGCGGCCCTGATCTTCTACTTTCCGGCAAACCTCTTCCCGGTGATGACCGTCATTAAAGTCGGAAGCGGCGGTGGTCACACGATTATCGAAGGCGTGATCGAACTCTGGCAGGACGGCATGATTCCGCTCTCCCTGCTCGTTCTCTTTGCCAGCATCACCGTGCCCGTCGCCAAGATCGTCGGCCTGGGGTTTATGATCATTCAGACCGAGAGAAAGGCGGAACACGGGCTGCTCTTCCGCTCGAAGCTTTTCCGCATAATTGACGTCATCGGACGCTGGTCCATGATCGATGTCTTCATGATCTCGATTCTCGTCGCCGTCGTCCGCTTCAGCTCACTGGCCAATGTTACGGCCAATGCCGGCGTCGTGTCCTTTGCCTCGGTCGTGGTCATCACCATCTTCGCGGTCCACTGCTTCGACCCGAGACTGATGTGGGATGTCGCCGGTCATAACGGACCCGTAACCCCGGACGAACCCCCCGAAAGGGATGAATTAACAGGTGTCGCACAAACTGCGGGCGCCAATATTCAGAATGAAATGGAGCCGGCGCGCGCGTGACTTCGGAACAGAATAATCCCGGAAACCCGGATACGCCGCCCGCGGCAAAAGTGGCGAAAACCCGTTTTTCGATCATCTGGGTCATCCCCATCATTTCGGTGATGATCGCTGTCTTTCTCCTGTGGAGAAGCCTCTACGATCGCGGGCCGGAAATCATCATCACGTTCGATACCGCCGACGGTCTGACAAGCGGCCAGACCCAGGTGAAGAACAAGGCGGTGACGCTCGGCACCGTCGACTCCATTACGCTGTCAAAAGATATGCGGCATGTGGATGTGCGCGTGCAGATGAACGCAAGCGCGTCCGGTCTTCTGTCCGATAAATCCCGCTTCTGGGTTGTGCGTCCCCGCATCAATGGTGCCAGCGTGACCGGGCTCGAAACTCTGCTCTCCGGCGCCTATATCGCGTTCGATCCGGGCATGGCCGGCGGCGGAAAAGCCACCCATTTCACGGGCCTGGAATCTCCGCCCGGCATGCAGTCTGATCAGCCCGGGCGGACCTACTCACTGGTCACGCCCTCCATCGGCTCGATCGGTCCCGGCGCGCCGGTCTTTTTCCGTGACGTCGATGTCGGTGAAGTCCTGGGCTACACGCTCCCACCCGGTGGAATCGGCCCTGTGCTGATCCAGTTCTTCGTGCGCGAACCCTATGATCACTACCTGCGAACAAATACCCGTTTCTGGAATGTTTCTGGCGTGAAGGTCGGCTTCGGCGCCGGTGGCCTCAAGGTCCAGATGCAGTCCATTCAGGCCCTGTTCTCCGGCGGCATCGCCTTCTCCCTGAACAATCCCTCAACGACAGGCGAAACAGCTGAAGAGGCCCCGGCCGATACCATCTTCCAGCTGTATGACGATAAAGACCGCGCCGACGACGCCAGCTACCATGAGCGTCTCGAAACGGCGACCTATCTGTCGTCATCTGTTTCGGGTCTGGCGATCGGCAGTTCCGTTACCATGTTCGGCATCCAGGTCGGGTCCGTCACCGCCGTCAAACTGGAGATCGACCAGAAGACCGGCCATGCGCAGGTACGGGTGAATATGGATATCCAGCCGGAACGCGTTCTTTCGCCGTCCGAGATTCATCATGATTCCATGGTGCCGCTCATGCAGGCCCTGGTCGCAAACGGTCTGCGGGCTTCGGCCAGCAGTCTGAGCATGCTGACGGGCGAGACCAATATTTCGCTGGACTTTGTGAAGAAGGCTCCTCCCGCCACCGCTACGATGGAAGGCAATACGCTCATTATACCCGGTCAGGCCGGTGGCATGAGCGGGATCATGCAGTCGCTCTCGACGGTTTCCGACAAGCTGGCGGCGATGCCCTTCGAACAGATCGGCGACAACGCCAATCATCTGCTGGCGCACGCCGATCAGAAGATCAACAGCCCCGAGGTCAAAGAGTCGCTGGTCCAGCTGCGTGACTCGCTCCGCAGCCTGCACAGCCTGCTCGACAACACCAGTCAGGGCATGAAGCCGCTGATGAAGCGTCTGCCGGAAATGAGCGATCAGCTTGATAATACCCTGAAAAACGCCAACAAGCTGCTCTCAAGCTACGGTGGCGACACCGATTTCCACCGGAGCCTGCAGGCCATGGTGGTCCAGCTTGGCGACACGGCGCGCTCCCTGCGTTTCCTGTCCGAGTTCATGACCAACCATCCCTCAGCCCTTGTCACCGGACGTTAAGCCATGGATATGACCTCTCTCTCCATTCGTCGTTCCCGCGCCTGTCGTCCGGGCCTGCGCGCATCTTTCACCAGAATCGCGCTGGTCACCTCGCTGATGGCAACCATGGCTGTGACGCTGACCGCGTGCAGCTCCTCATCGCCCTCGCTGTACACGCTCGCCCCGACCGCCGGAACGATACAGCCGGCTCCAGTCGGTATCATCATGGCCACGAACCTGCCGAGGGTTGTCGAAGTGCGTAAGCCGACCATCGCCGGTGCGCTGGATCGCGATCGCATCGTCCTCAATGACAGCAGCTACAAGCTGAAACTCTCCGCGACCGATTCCTGGTCCGAGCCGCTGAGCGATCAGATTCCGCACGTGCTGGCCACGGATATCTCCAGGCGCCTGCCGGGCGTCAGCCTGTTCGTTCAGGATGATGCGACGGCGACAACGCCTCAGGCTTACGTCGAACTCGTCATCACCCGCTTTGCCCGCGACGATGCGAATAACGCTGTTTTCGAGGCTCAGGTTGCCGTTCATCGCGCGGATTCAGAGGCTCCGAAAACCAGCCGGTCCATTCTGCTGAAAATGCCAGCGCCGGGCGACACGGATGCGCTCGTGTCCGCGCTCAGCACGCTGCTCGGGCAGGCGGCCGACCAGATCGCCGCCGAAATTCAGCAGCTTCCTCCGGTCCCGACAGCCGACCAGTAAACTCCGGAGCCTGCCCCGGAAGCTGACCTGTTCTGACAGGCCGGCTTCCGGGACGTCACTACAGACACTTGCCGACATGCTCCATCAGAATCTCATTCAGCACGTGCTCGCCATGTGTGGTGTAAAGCCTGTGGTAGTGTCGCCAGTGCGCTCCAATCGTCTCATGCAGATCGGTTGCGTTCAGCGCTGCCACGCCCTGGTCGATTTTCTGTTTTATCTGTACCACCGATCGCATCGGAAAGTGCAGCATCATGAACCCGATGGCGGTCATGCTTTGCAGGCAGTCTTCCGGTAACGGAACACTGCTCACGAAATGATTTCCGTCATTCGGTAAAAGGCCGCATCCCGCGCGGCATGCTATTTTCGTGACATGAATGCCGATCGTCGGGCTCACCACGCAGGGCGTCACGCCCAGGGTCGCGCCGAATGTCGTAACAGATCGGCTTTCCTCTGAATACAGAGCGGCATGCGCCCAGTTCAGAACCAGAACCTTATTGCCCGGATCAGCTAAAATCATATTGAATGCTTGAGCCGCCCGCTCGCCGTCTTTCGTGCAGCAGGTAATGAACTCATCGGCATCGACAAAAAACAGCCAGTCCGGCGGGGTCGGATCATGACTGAGATAAGCCTCCGCGAACGCCGTCAGCGCCGCCATTTTGCCGGCCTGGAAAAATGGAATCTGAAAATCCGTCATATAGAAGACGCCGGCTTCAGGATAATTTTTTCGGAACGCCAGGATCAGATCTCCGGTGCCGTCCGTGCTGTTGTTATCCAGAATAAAGAACCGCCTGAAACCCAGGCGGAAATGATGTTCGAGATTCAGTGTGATCGTGTCGGCGGAATCTCTTACGATCATGAAAAAACAGGCTCGTCGCAGACCGTCGATCATGACAGTATCGTTGATGGTCCAGAAATTTCCCGATCGTAAGCGACTGTAATCGTCGATTGATTTCTTTATGAATGCCTCGGAAATACCGGCCATTCTAAACTCCGGAACCTGTTATTCCCGCAAGGTTACCGCACCATTCCCAGAGACAAAAGACAAACAGGCGCTAAAACCGTTTCGCGCTTGCAGGCGGTCCCGCAAACGCTCATGTCATAAACGGCACAGACGGGCTGAACGGCCCGAAGCCGGTCAGGCAAAACAGAGGAGAGTGTCATGCGCGCAGTCGGCTATCAGAAATCCCTGCCTGTCACCGATGAAAACTCACTCGTGGATATAGAACTTCCATGCCCGGAAGCGACCGGTCGTGATCTTCTGGTGCAGGTAAAAGCCGTTTCGGTGAACCCGGTCGATACCAAGGTGCGGATGCGCGCGACACCGCCACCCGGCGAATGGAAAGTCCTCGGATGGGACGCCGCCGGCATCGTGACCGCCACCGGGCCGGATGTGCGCCGCTTCAAAGTCGGTGACTATGTTTATTACGCAGGTGACATTACCCGCCAGGGCACAAACGCGGAATATCATCTCGTTGACGAGCGGCTTACCGGTCACAAACCTCAGTCTCTCAGCTGGGCGCAGGCCGCCGCCATCCCGCTGACCGTGCTGACAGCCTGGGAAATGCTGTTCGACCGGCTCGACATCACCCGCGCCGTGCCCGGAATGACGCCTGCCGTCCTCATCATCGGAGCTGCCGGCGGCGTCGGCTCCATGGCGACCCAGCTTGCCCGGCGCCCCGGCAATGTCATCGTGATCGGCACCGCCTCCCGCCCGGAGACGAAAGCCTGGGCTGAGGATCTTGGCGCCACGCACGTCATAGATCACAGCCGGCCGCTTGCACCTCAGATCGAGGCACTGCCGACCGGTGCGCCGCCTTTCGTCTTCTCCACCACGCAAACAGATAAGCATCTCGACGATATTGTCAGACTGATCGCACCCCAGGGACGTTTCGGGCTGATCGACGACCCGCCGTCACTCGACATTATGCCGTTCAAGCAGAAAAGCATCTCGACGCACTGGGAACTGATGTACACCCGATCCGCATTCCGGACGGCCGATATGGGGCGTCAGGGAGAAATTCTTGAAGAAGTCGCCAGCCTTGTCGACGCAGGCGTTATCAGGACCACACTCACCCAGGTCGCCGGCCCTGTGAACGCAGCCACGCTTCGCAGGGTCCATGACCTGCTGGAAAGCGGGGCAACAAAAGGCAAAATTGTCCTGGAAGGGTTCCCGGACTGAGAACATAATGCCTGGCAGGGCAGGGGAGCCGCGCCTCTCCCGTCCGTGACATTTGCTACAGCAGATACGTTCTCGCGACAGCCGTTCAGGCGGCTTTGTCGCGCTCGGCTTTCAGTGCCTTATTTTCAGCCATCATCTGCCTGAGCAGAAAATCCTGTTCGATATTTCGCGTAAAGCGTTCATAGGCCGGTTCCATGGCCCGGTAGCCGCGCCATTCCTGCCGGCACAGAGGATCTGTCAGCAGACCGTCAAATCCGAGAGGTGTCTGATCAGAAAGTGCCGTTCTGTCATAACCAAAAAGAGCATAATCCCGAAGATAGAAGCGCGTCAGAATATCGGAGATTTTTTTACTGACTTTCGGGTCCTGATCCTCTTCCTGTTTTTGCGGAGCCAGGGCGATCTGATCGACTGCATCAAAAAATTTTCTGCTGAACTGGCAGAGTGTTCCCACAGCGCGTAAATCGTCCGGCAGGTTCTCCATTCTTACTATAAAATCCGCATAGCGTTTGTTGCCAATATGCGTAAACCGGTTTTGCGGAATAAAATGAATATAACGCGGATCATGACAGATCCTTGTTTCATCAAGCTCCTTCAGAACAGCCATGGCATCTTTTTTCCGATGCTGGCGCATATGTTCGCTGAGTGAACTTGCAAAACGCGTCCCAGGCTCACGCACGACAGCAATCAGCGTATAAGTACGAATATTCTCCCATTCCGGCGTCTGTCGCATCACGCTCAGCGGCATATGCGCCCGGTCTGTCCATTCACCTGTCGAGCGAAGATAATTCCAGTTCCAGAATGGGTGTTTGGAAGCGATATCGAAAAACGCCTCCCGTAAAACTTTCCCCGCGCATTTCGGTGTATGCAGAATAATGGTTCTGTCTTCTTCAAGAATAATCATAAATTACCATGCCTTGTATGCAGATATTCCTGAGTCGGCCTTATGCCGGCACATACGTATTGCGTTCAGAACGGCGCACCGTCGATCTGGAATGTTCGTTTGGTGTGATGCAGAGCGATGGAAAGCAGCAGTAAGATTTTGTCTCTTCATAATGATGGCACATCACCTGATCGAGAGATGTGTTTTTCAGTGTCTCATTTGTTCGATAGTAGTAAAAATCATCGTCTTTCAGAGGAAGGCACAGATCAAGAAACCGTCTGGCACCTTTTGGAGAAATCGCATAACTACAGATTCCGAGCGCCTTGAAAAGCCTGAACGGCGCTGAGTGAACCGTCATCCCCCGAAAGCAGTCCACGCCAAAACGCATGAGCGTCTGATTAAATCCGACAACGCAGTAAGAAACGCCGGGAAGAACATCAAATGTCAGATTGACGTCATAATTATAGCCCCAGAGGATAATATCCCAGTCGTCATCCAGAGCGGCAATGATGCGTGATGATTCTTCGGTAAAATTGTGACACAGAACGGCGTCGTCTTCAAAAACGGAAATGGCCTCGTTCATTTCTGCTGCGGCGTTCCACAGAAGAATATGCGACATGGCTGAACCCAGAGCCCCGTGCGTATAACCGGTCGGCCGGTCAATAATCCTGTTTTCAAAGAGTTCGTCAATATTCAGGGAATCATAACCGATTGCACTGAATCGTCCGATTTCCGGAACATGCGCATTGAGTTCCCGAAAGGTGCTGAGCCTGTCTGTATCGATATCCCGGTTTATAACAATATTTCGCATCAGGAGCCCTGTTTTTTATCACAGAGATTTTTGCCCGCAAAAAATAATATAACATTAATAGAAGGCCAATCCTAAAGACAATTACACTAATATAGTGTTTTGAGATAATAAGTAACTTCGCCGGAACGGAGGTTTTATTTTATATCATTTTGTAATGAAGTATTTCACTGTGACTTACGCCACGACGAAAACCTGATCGGGTCCGTAATTCGGAAAATCTACTGATACCCTCGTCTGTACAGGCTGGCTCAGCGATGACAGAAGCATGACGTGCTTTTCGCGGATCGGCCTGAGCAATGTAATACCCCTTCAGCACCACCAGCCGGTTTCCATGTAAACCGGTTCGGAATCATGCTGGCGGAAGCTGATATACTGTAGTTTATAAAGTAAATATCGTTTATTTTATCATGATTTTCGCGCAGCTCAAAAAGCCGTCCCGGCCTCGATCCGGAGATGCCAGCGTTACAGAATGGTTAGAAAAAAAACAATATCCGGTCAAAAACGACTATCATTTCCTTCTTTCCGAAGTGAGTTGCAAGCGAAGACTGGCGGGCATAAGATAGCAGAAAGGGTATTAATTCCATCATGGCATATCAGCAGGGAAGTAATACGACCGGCTGGACCAGCCCGCTTTTCTGGTCGCTGTTTCTTGCTCTGAGCGCACGGGTTCTCGTCGCCATCCTGTTGCCCGGCCCCGTCCGGCCCGATGAAATCTATCAGTATTTCGAGCCTGCCTTCCGTCTGCTGACAGGCCACGGCGTCATCACATGGGAGTGGCGTGAAGGCATACGCTCCTGGCTGATGCCGGGAGAAATTGCAGGACTGCTCCGGATAGCAAACTTCCTGGGAATGGGTTTTTCCATCACCTTCGTGCATGTCGTGCTGGCCGTGTTCTCACTGCCTCTCGTGGCGCTGTTTGTCCTGGCCGGCTGGCGACAGGCAGGCTATCGCGGCGCGTGGCTGTTCGGGATCTCCGGTGCGCTCTGGCCGGATATCGTCAACGCGGGATTTCGCCCGCTTGGAGAGTACGCGGGCGGAAACATGCTCGCAGCCGGAACAATCGCCGGAATGATCGCCCTCGACCGGCGCAGGAATGGCGAACCATACCGGGCCGGCACCGCCCTGTTTCTTCTGTGTGGCCTGTCAATGGGAAGCGCGGTTGCGCTGCGGTTTCAGTTTGCGCCAGCCGTTCTGTTCGGCGGCCTTTTCCTGTTCTGGCAGGGAGGGTGGCGCACGCTCGTGCCCGTCACAATCGGTCTGATCCCGCCTCTTGCCATCCTCGGTATCGTCGATGCGATGACCCTGAATTATCCGTTCCAGTCCGTGTTCCATAACTACTACGTCAATGTCACCCAGGGTGTGGCAGACAAATTCGGACGGAAAAATATTCTGTATTTCCCCTTTCGATATATGGCGTGGTGGGGTGCCGCAGGCATCGCCATGGTTCTGTTCTGTATAAAGGGCGCAAAAGACGCCGTTTTTCCGCTGACGATGGCCCTGGTTATTATCGGTTACCATTCCTGTATTCCGCATAAGGAGATGTCTTTCATCTATCCCGCCTTACCGCTGCTGGTTCTGACAGCCACAGCAGGGCTGGCCCGTTTTGTGGCCGGACAGGGCTGGACGGGAAAACCGTTCGTCAGGATTGTCGCGCTACAGATATCGTGCTGCGTGCTGACCTTCTGCAGCACTTATCTCCCTATGCTGAAGGACAGAAGCGCCCCGATCCGGATACAGAAACTGGCGTTCAGGCAGACAGGCTTCTGCGGGCTGGCCCAGCTGGAACCGTCGGATTTCCTTTTGCAGTTCGGCGGGTACAGCCTGATGCCCCCCGGAAAACCCTTCTATGCGTTCGAAACCACACAGCAACTGGAACAGAATCGCGGAGCCTACAGCCATGTGCTGGCAGACCCGTCTTTCGCCATATTCTCAGCCGGAGCACGGCTGATCGCCTGCAGCGGCAACGACCGTGTCTGCCTGTACCGCGTCGCCTCATCCTGCACCGGAACACCGGATTTCGACCAGTTCTCCGAAATCCTTCAGCTGGATGAAAAATAAGGCCGACCGTCGTCTTTTAAAGTTCATGTCAAAGTGTGTTAACCACCTCCGCGAGACGCGGATGCATCAGGCTGGCCATACCGGCCCTTCGCGCCTGACGAAGGAAAGCTTGTACGTGACAGGTGGTATGACAGACCGGGTGCGAGCCCTGCTCCCTGACGCGGGACGAAAGGGGGCAGTGTGGATTGCCGGAATCGCCCTGCTGCAAACACTGTTTCTTCTTATTCTCGGTTTGCCGCTGCACGGCGCGCCGCACGCGCTCTGTCGCTGGGACTGCGCCTGGTACGAACAGATTGCAGGACAGGGATACAGCGCCACGCCGCGCCAGACCCCCAACGATTACGCGCAGGCAGGCTGGGCCTTCTTCCCGCTTTATCCGCTTCTGCTTCGGGCTGTTGCGAGCCTGACCGGAACAGGCCTCCATGTGGCGGGATTTGTACTCAACGCGGCGCTGTTCCCACTTCTGGTCCTGCTTTCAGCCCTCTGGCTGCGACAGCGTCGCGGTGAAAACAGCCGGAACAGCCTGTTCTGCATCGTCATGCTGATGCTGCTTCCCACCACGCTCTGGTATCATCTGCCTTATACTGAATGTCTGTACGGTGTCCTGCTGCTGGGCTGCGTGATGACCATGGCGCGGGGGTGGACACTCAGTGCCGCCGCGCTCGCCTTCGCCCTGTGCCTGACACGTCCGACCGGCCTGTTCTGCGTCATCATCGCAGCGGCCTTTTATGCCTTCCCGCCACGTCCGACCGTTGGGCGATCCGATCGTCAGACCAGACTGATCGAGGGAAGTCTGGTGATTCTGGCCGGAGCAGCCGGACTCTCCCTTTTCATCTTTTTCCTGGACAGACTGCTCGGCGACGGACTGGCCTTCGCTCACGTGCAGGCTGCGTGGGGACATTATTTCCGCCCGCCGCCCGTCTGGATCTGGAACGGTTTCCAGCGCCCCAGAACAGTTCCCATGAGCATCGCGGCCCTGCTGGAAATCGCCCTCATCATATGGGGCTTCCGGATCGGATGGCGCATGGAAAGCACCGTTCTGCTGGCGACTTTCCTGCTGGCCGCCAGCAACAGCATGATGTCCATCCATCGCATCGTTCTGGCTAATCCGTTCGCCAGTATACTGCTCACACAACTGGCCTGCAAAACACCGCCCCGCTGGCGACCCGCCCTGATCGGACTCTGCCTCGTCACCGATGTCTTTCTCATGAATGGCTGGATGCATGGAAAACGTTTTCTTGCCTGAAACCGGCAGACCCGGTCCGGAAAACCCGCGCAGCCGGAAGACCGGGCTGATTGTGCTCGGTCTCGTCTGCTGCGTGATCGACCTCGCCGGAGTGTTGACAGCCACGCATCCGCATGTCAGCGCGGCCTATCGCGCGCTCTATCTTACACCCGGCGCCATTGAGAACGGAACCAACTGCGAGGCCGTCCGGACAGCCCGCCCGTCCGATAAACCTGCCGGACATCGTTGCGGAAACCACTAAAAACCGGGAAAGGGCAGGGAATGATTCCCCCGCCCGTCCGGCCTGTTAGTGTGTGTCGCCCGAAGGAACGGCGTCATGCTCAGGAGTGGTTGCCGGCGCATCAGGGCCGGCCGGTGCCGCGACGGCCGGCGGAGGCGCGCCGTGCATCCATCGCGCCATATCCCGGTGTGGCGGACCTTCATGATGCCATCCATTCGGCCCCCTGTGATGCGGGCCATGATGCCAGCCCCCCCATGGCGGCGGTCCCATGGCCGTTACATGCCCGGACGCATCCATCAGAAAAGCCGCATGCAGCAGACCATGATCAAACCGCCCCTGAACCGTCGGAACATCGCCTGCTCTGACATGCGGCGGCCCCCCATGCGGCCCCGCGTCGATCAGCACACGACCCGTTCCGTCATCAATGATGAAGTCATGGCCAAAGACTTCCGCAACCCGGCCCTTCACCGTCACCGGACCATGCACCGATCCCAGCTTCGAGACGGCGACCGGCGTCATCGGCGGCACCTCAATCGAAGGGCGCATCGCCGAAACCGTCCCGGCTCCCATCGCCACACCGGCGACCAGTAACGCAATCCCGCCGGCGGCAAGACCGACTTTTCTTTTCACACCTGTCTGAGACATTGTCTGAAACTCCCTGTGTCTTCTGAACACAGTCGTAACCCACGCGACCCGACACACACTGAACCGTGCCGTTCAGCCTCCGTTCAGGTAACATTCCTACAGAACACCCGAAAGCTACTCAGAAACGGAGGCCGGAACACCCCATGCGCGTGCTGCTTGTCGAAGACGATTCAGACCTTGCGGACCGGATCACACAGGCCCTTCGGCGCGAAAATTTCGCCGTCGATACCGCCGCCAATGGCGAGGACGGCGCTCATCTGGGCGATACCGAAACTTACGATGTCGCCATTCTCGACCTCGGCCTTCCCCGTCAGGACGGGCTTTCCGTGCTCAAAGCCTGGCGCGGAGCCGGACGCACCGTTCCCGTTCTTATCCTGACCGCGCGCGACGGATGGTCGGATAAAGTCAGCGGCTTCAAGGCCGGCGCCGACGATTACCTCGTCAAACCCTTCCGCATGGAAGAGCTCGTCATGCGTCTCCGCGCCCTTGTCCGCCGCGCCGCCGGTCACGCCAGTAACACCATCGCCTGCGGCCCCCTCAGTTTCGATGCCCAGACCGGACAGTTCGAACTGGAAGGGCTGCCCCTCAGACTGACCGCATTCGAGTGGCGCGTTCTCTCTGCCCTCATGCTGCGGGCCGAAATCGTCGTCGAGCGCCAGGATCTTATTGAGCGCGTTTACGAAGGCGATGCCGATGTCGATTCGAACTCCATCGAAGTCATCATCGGTCGCCTGCGCCGCAAACTCGGCGCCGCGCATATCGAAACCATCCGTGGCCGTGGCTACCGCCTTACCGCGGGTGCGTCCTGATGAGCGAAGACCGGCTCTGATGCGTTTCCTGCCGAAATCCCTCACAGGCCGCCTCCTCGTCACCGCGACGCTCTCGATCATCGTCGCGCTGGTCATCGCCACAGCTTTCATCAGCCATATTCTCGAAGGTTTCGTCCTGCACGGACTTGATGAGCGGCTCGACGCGCAGATCGAGGCACTCGCCGGCAGCCTCGGTGCGGACGGCACGCCGGACCGGGCAAAGATCCCCGATATTTTCCCCTTCAGCCGGCCCGGCTCCGGATGGGCCTGGGAAATCATCACCCCCGACGAGACTCTGGTGTCAGCCTCCCTCGGCGCCGACACGCTGCACCTGCCAACCTACTGGAAACAGATCCCGCCCCGTCCGCCACACGGCCCCGGCAGTCACCGGACACACGCGTTTTCACACGGCGGACATCATCTCCACCCCCGACCGCTGGACGGGCAGGACAGTAGCGGCCGCACCGTCCATTATCGTATTGCCGATCTCAAAACGCCGGACGGCACGGTCTCGATCATCACAATGGCCCCGCGCGCACTTGTCGAAAGACCTCTGCGCACCGCCATGTTCCCGCTGATCTTCTCCATTGCCGCTCTGGGACTTTTCCTGACCACCGCCCTGATCGTGCAACTCCGTGTCGGCCTGCGTCCGCTCACAACCCTGCGCGCGACACTGCGTGATGTGCAGACCGGCAAGGCCCGTCGCATCAAGGCGACAGAACCTACCGAACTCCTGCCGCTTATCCAGGAAATCAACAGCCTGATCGCGACAAATGAACAGGCCCTCAGCAACGCCCGTGGTCATGTGGCCAATCTTGCCCACGGCCTGAAAACCCCCCTCGCGACGCTCCGTCTCGATCTTGAGGACGGCGGGAGTCACCCGGACAGCGCCCTGCTCGGTCTCGTCACCCGGATGGAGCAGCAGATCCGTCATCACCTCGGGCGTGCCCGCATGGTCGAAACCGCCGCGGGCGAAGCCGCTGTTCCCCCGGAGCCGCTGGCCCCGCACGTCGCGGATCTCGCCGCCGCGCTGCGCCGCATCCACGCCGACCGTAACGTCACCGCTGAAACCGATATTCCCGAAACGCTGTCCGTCCGGTGCGATCCGCAGGATCTCGATGAGCTGCTCGGCAATGTTCTCGACAATGCCTGGCGCTATGCCCGAAGCGCGGTCCATATCGACGCCACGCGAAAAGACCGTTTCGCCCGGCTCGACATCACCGATGACGGACCGGGTATGACTCCTGCTGATATGGACAAGGCGATTCTCAAAGGCCAGCGCCTCGACGAACGCGAACCCGGCCACGGTTTCGGCCTCCCCATCGCCAGGGAAATCGCCGAACTTCACGGCGGCTCTCTCACACTCCGACCCGCTGCATCAGGCGGGCTTTGCGTCACACTCCGGCTTCCGGCGGGGTAGACTCAGGAATTCCGTTTCCAAAAATCAATAAAGCAAAGCAGGAAATATCCTGTTTTTGCCCGTTACAGAAACGAAACAGGGTCCACATCCACATCTACCCGAACCGCGCTCGTCAGCGGCACTTCCGCCAGCCAGCGCCGCAGGATCGGCTGAACCGCAATCGTTCGTTGCGTCCGCAATAACAATCGCTGGCGATGCCGCCCCCGCAATATCGCCAGCGGGGCAGGGACCGGCCCCATCACCTCGATCCCTTCGCCATAAGGCGCGGCACGCCCCAGCGCCCGCGCCGCGTTCTGCGCCGCATCCGCGCTTTCCGAACTGATAATCAGCGCCGCCAGCCGCCCGAACGGCGGCCAGAATCCCGGACGCCTCTGCTCCGCCTCCTCCGCCATGAAGGCGGCGAAATCACCGGAAATCAGCGCCTGCATCACCGGATGATCCGGCGCGAAACTCTGCAACAACACCTCGCCCGGCGCCTCGGCCCGCCCCGCTCGGCCACCAACCTGATGCAGCAACTGCATCGTCCGCTCTCCCGCCCGCAGATCCGCTCCGCCCAGACCCAGATCCGCATCCACCACGCCCACAAGCGTCAGATGCGGAAAATGCCAGCCCTTGGCAACAATCTGCGTGCCGATAATCAGATCCACCTCGCGCCGGGAAATCTTCGCCACCGCCTCAGCCGTCGCCGCAGGCCCGCTGATCGTGTCACTCGCCATCACCAGAATCCGCGCTTCCGGAAACGCCTCGCCGGACTCTTCAGTAATCCGTTCAATCCCCGGCCCGATCGCCGTCAGACTGTGCTCCGCCTCGCACGCCGGACACGTCTCCGGAACCGGCGTGACATATTCGCAATAATGACAGCACAGAACACGCCGTTTCCGATGCTCCACAAGCCAGGATGTGCAGTTCGGACACTCCATCCGATGTCCGCATTTCCGACACAGCGTCAGCGGCGCATACCCCCGGCGATTGAGAAACAGCATCGCCTGCTCCCCCCGCGCCAGCGTGCTCTTCACCGCCTCCACCAGCACCGGTGACAGAAACTGCCCCTTCGGTGGCGGCGCTTCCCGCATGTCGATCAGCCGCGTCTCCGGCATCGACGCCCCGCCATGCCGCGACGGCAGCACCAGATGCCGGTAACGTCCCGTCTCCGCGTTGTTCAGCGTCTCCAGGCTCGGCGTCGCCGACACCAGCACCGCCGGAGCGCCCGCAAGCCGCGCCCGCACGATCGCCATGTCGCGGGCGTTATACATCACGCCCTCTTCCTGCTTGAAAATAGCTTCGTGTTCTTCATCGACAATCACAAGACCCGGATCGCGAAACGGCAGAAACAGCGCCGACCGCGCCCCTACCACAACCCGCGCCGACCCGTCCGCGCAGGCATTCCACGTCAGCCGCCGCGCCCGCTGCCCGATCTCCGAATGCCACACCGCCGGGCGCGCCCCGAACCGCTTTGTGAACCGGTCCATCCACTGCGCCGATAACGCAATCTCCGGCAACAGCACCAGCGCCTGCCGCCCGGCCGCCAGACACTCGGCCACGGCTTCCAGATAAATCTCAGTCTTGCCCGATCCTGTCACACCTTCCAGCAACGTGACCGAAAACGCCCGCTCCGCAACACGCGCCCGCAATTCCCGCGCCGCGAAATCCTGCTCCCCCTCCAGCACCGGCAGCCGGTGTCCCGCGTCAGGCACAGCGAAAGGCGAGGGCGCGGCCATCAGCACCGAGCGCAACACACCCGCATCCGCCAGCCCCCGGATAACCGCCGCGCCGGCCCCGGCTTTTTCCGAAAGCGCCGCCGTTGTCATCGGTGTTTCGCCCAGTGCACCAAGCACCGCCTTGCGCGAAGGCGTCATCCGCAGCGTGGCCGGCGGGTCTTCCCCGCGCACCCATCCCGCCGCCGGCGCGCCCTGCGTGCCGCGCATATGCGACCGCAACGCCATGGCCAGCACCATGCCCGGCGGCGCCAGCGTATAGGCCGCCACCCAGTCGATGAACTGACGCAACGCGCGCGGCACCGGCGGCAGATCCAGCTTCTCCTTCACGGGCCGCAGCCGCGTGGAAGCAATCTCCGGCGGGGGAGGGGGGGTCAGCTCGGGCGGCAGTGTCGTCTGTTCCCAGACGACACCCGTTTCCCGCCGCGCTCCGAGCGGCACCACGACCACATCGCCCGGCGCCAGCGAGTCGGAAAGTCCCGCCGGAACCACATATTCCAGCGGGTAAGGGAAGGGTAGCGGCAGCAACACGGCCACCCGCTTCCGTGTCGGTAAAGGTTCCAGTAGGCTGCTTTGCACCATGCCTCTCTCTAACCTCATCGCCCCGTCATGTCTCGCCCCCGGATACCTCTCCCGGGCAGAGGGCCATCAGGTATGACCGCCCACGAAGCCCTCGAACAGTTCCTCGCCTGGCTCTCCGGTGAACGCGGCGCATCCCCCCGCACCGTCGAAGCCTACCGCAGCGACCTCGCCTTCTTCCTCGGCTTCCTCACAAACCATCACGGTCAGGAACCAGTCCTCGCCAGCCTCGGCACCGTCACCCTCTCCGACCTCCGCGCCTGGCTCGCCCACGAACAGGCCCGCGCCCTCACCCCGCAACACGGCAGAGCCCCCACCACCCGCGACAAAGCCGCCCGTACCCGCGCCCGCCGGGTTTCCGCCCTCCGCTCCTTCTACCGATTCCTTGCCCGTCATCTCGGCACCGAAAACCCGGCCCCGTCGCTGCTCACCCGCCCCCGCGCCAAAGTCTCTCTCCCGCGCCCGCTGCCAAAACCGGAAGCCGCCGAAGCCGGCGCGGGAATCGCCTCACTCGAACACAACAGCATGGCGCAGGAACGCGACAAGGCCCTGTTCCTGCTCCTCTACGGCGGCGGCCTGCGTATCTCCGAAGCCCTCAACCTCAACATCCGCGACCTCGACGCCGCCCTCGCCCCCGGCTTCCTGCGCGTGACAGGCAAAGGCAACAAGGAACGCCTCATCCCCCTCATCCCCCGCGTCGCCGACGCCCTGAAACACTGGCGCCAGCTCCATCCGTCACCCGCCCCGGACGAACCCCTCTTCCCCGGCGTGCGCGGCGGCCGCCTCAACCCCGGCGTCGCCCAGCGTGCCATGCGCGTATGGCGCCGCAGCGAAGGCCTGCCCGAACACGCCACCCCGCATGCATTGCGTCATTCCTTCGCCACCCACATGATGGAAGGCGGCGCCGACCTCCGCGCCATTCAGGAGCTGCTCGGGCACGCCAGCCTGTCCACAACCCAGCGTTACACCCTCGCAGACGAAGCCCGGCTGATGGAGGTCTGGCAAAACGCCCACCCCCGCGCCACCGCAGGAAACAAGCCATGACCGACAGCACCGCCCTCCGTGACCTGTATCCCGAAATCGTGCCTTACGCCCACGGCCACCTCGACACCGGCGAAGGTCACCTTATTTACTGGGAACGCTGCGGCACCCCCGGCGGCCTCCCCGCCGTCGTTCTCCACGGCGGCCCCGGCGGCGGCTGCACCCCCGGACAGCGGCGCATGTTCGATCCGGCCCGCTACGACATCCTGCTTTTCGATCAGCGCGGCTGCGGCCGCTCGCTGCCCCACGCCTCGCTGGAGAACAACACCACCTGGCACCTCGTCGCCGACATCGAACGTCTCCGGGAAATGGCCGGCGTCGATCAGTGGGTCGTCTTCGGCGGCTCATGGGGATCAACCCTCGCACTGGCCTATGCCGAAACCCACCCCGAACAGGTCAGCGCCCTCGTCCTGCGCGGCATCTTCACCCTGCGTCGCGAGGAACTGCTCTGGTACTATCAGGGCGGCGGCGCCTGGCTCTTCCCCGACAAATGGGAACGCTTCCTCGCCCCGATCCCGGAGGCCGAACGCAACGATCTCATGGCCGCCTACCGCAAACGCCTGACCGGCGACAACGAGGCCGAACGCACCGAAGCCGCCCTCGCCTGGTCGCTGTGGGAAGGCGAAACCCTCACTTTGCTGCCGTCCCCGGCCATCGAAAGCCAGCACGCCGACCCGACCTTCGCGCTCGCCTTCGCCCGGATCGAAAACCATTACTTCGTCCATGAAGGCTGGCTCGCCGAGGGCCAGCTCATCAATGACGCGGGCCGTATCCGCACCATCCCCGCCGTCATCGTCCAGGGCCGCTACGATATCGCCACCCCTGTCCGCACCGCCTGGGATCTGCATCGCGCCTGGCCGGAAGCGGAATTTCGCCTTATCGAGGATGCTGGCCATGCCATGTCCGAACCCGGAATCCGGTCGGCGCTGATCGAAGCCACCGACCGTTTCGCGGACCGGCTCGGCTGAGGTCCGCCCCGCCATGGTCCTGCCCCGCAACCGTACCGGCCCGCGCCGGTCCGGCCTCTTGGCCACACTAGCCATCCTCTCCGTCGCAGCCCTCGCCGGCACCGCCCGTGCTGCGCCATCCTGCACCCCGCGGAAACAGGCCGAACTTCCCCTCCGCAACGATCTTGGCTTTCTCTCCGCCCCCGTCGCTGTGAACGGCAGAACAATCAGCCTCATCATCGACACCGGCTCGGAAGGAAGCCTGATTTCCCCCTGGTTCGCCCGGTCACTCAATCTCCCGCCTGACCCGCACGCCCGTACCCAGGTCAGCGGCACCGGCGGCTCAGCCGGCGTGGTGCCCAATGTGATCGTGGCCAGCCTGCGCCTCGGCGGCACCGAATTCGGCCCCGTCTCTCTCCCGCTCGGAGTGCTGCCAGGCAGCCCCAATATTCACCCGCCCGTCGAAGGTCTGCTGGGCGGCGATATTCTCGGCCGCGATATTCTGGAAATCGACGCGCCCGGTGGCCGCATGGCGTTCTGGTCCGTCCCGCCCGATTGTGAGAGCGTACCGCCACCGGAGGAAACCCAGGCAGAGGGCGAAAAGCCTCTTCACTGGCAGGAACTGAAAGCGGAACTGCGGGACCGCCGCATCCTGCTCCCCGTCCGCCTCGATGGCCAGACCATCACCGCCCTGCTCGACAGCGGCGCCCGCTCCCGGATCGTCTCCCGCCGCGCCGCCGAAGCCGCCGGCGTCACCGAAGACGCGCTCGCCGTCGATCCCGGCGGCACTACCTCAGGCGTCGATGGCCGCATCTCCGTCTATCGCTGGCACCGCTTCCACAGCCTCACCGTCGGCACCGAAACCGAACGCAACCCCGTCCTCACCGTCTCCCCGATCTCGGAAGACATGGATATGCTCCTGGGCTCGGACTGGTTCTCCACACACCGCGTCTGGATTTCCTACCGGCAGGGAAAAGTGTTTGTCGCGACCGTAGCAGGACAGAAGGGGCTCTGATGCTGATGTCAAGGTTAAGGCGGCTTGTACTGATTGTGACATGTCCGCTTACGCCTACATGTCGGTCATTGCGGACGGTTGAAGCGTTTCCCGATAGCGGACACGGGATACGAGCTATAAGCTCGTGAAATGCCCGGTACCAAGAATCATACTGCTCTTTATTCAGCGGCTACCGTTTATATGTCACGATGGCATCTGGTTGATGATGGTGCGCCGGTTCGGACAGCAAGCTCCTACTTGGTGCCAGTCACCCGCGACGGGTTCCCGGCTATGTTGAAAGTGACTTCTGACCCTGATGAACTTCGCGGCAATCATCTCATGACGATGTGGGATGGGCAGGGTGCCGCCGCAGTTATGGAGCATGATCGATATGCTCTTCTTCTTGAAAGAGCGATGAGCGGTCGCACTCTCGCCGATCTCGTTTACGCTGGTTCAGACGATGAAGCGACACGAAATCTCTGTAAGACAGCGGGACTTCTGCACTCAGCGTCACTATTACAGCAAGAAGAAATGCGGTCTTTGAAAAGCTGGTTCGCTGATTTACTCGAACCGTCCCCGAACAGCGCAGAGTGGCTGAAAGACTGCGCCCGCCAGGCCCACAGGTTGTTAAGTGATCCACAGGAACAGCTCACCCTGCACGGAGACCTTCATCACGGCAACGTTCTGGATTTCGGAACGCGAGGCTGGCGCGCGATTGATCCGAAGGGGCTTTACGGGGAACGGGTCGCTGATTTTGCGACCTTATTTCTGAATCCCGATCTTGCGGATTCACAGCGCCCCTATGCTGTTTCGCCACACAGGTTCGAGCACAGGATCAGACTTGTCAGCTCACATGCGGGAATTGAGCCTGTCAGACTCCTGCAATGGATTCATGCCTGGAGCGGCCTGTCGGCGGTTTGGTTTGTCGAAGAGGGGATTGCTCCGGAAACTCAGCAGGCAGTGGCACATCTAGCGTCTGAGGCCCTCCGTTAAGATAGCAGCAGAAGTACCGCTTACGCCTACAATGCAGCTGTTCAGAGATAGATCTTGCGAAATTGGGAAGCAGTCATTTGGTCTAAGACTTAAGTGTCGAAGAATATGGTATATTCATATTGCTGTGCAGAGGAGGTATCGATATTTTATCCTCGAAATTTGATATACACAGCAATATTCGTAGCTATATTTTTCATAATTCTTAACGTAGATAAATATCTTCCGGAAATATGGCATTCCGGTGCGCTGCTCAGTCTAATATATATGGTAGTCGGGTCATGTCTTGTTGTCACAAGACACTGGAGAAATAGACTGGATCGCCAGCGCAGTAAAATAGGGCTTCCACCATCACGAGTCAGCTGCGTTATATGTAATTGGCGAAAATTCATCTGGGATAATTGAAGGCAGAGTTTCGGCTCTCCTGACCCGACCTAGTTGTCAGCTTTTGGCCGCGCTCTACCGCAGAGCGGACTTTCCGTTCCCCTCAATACCCCCACGAACAGCACCCCCGCCGATTGCCATTGGACATCATTACGATCTCGCATAAGTGTGGGGATACCGGGCAGACATCCGGCATGATAGTTCCCGCGCCGGAGCAGAGCACGCGGAAACCGGAACCGGAGGCGTAATAACGCATGCAGGATGGAATGAACGCACAGAACACAACCGGCGCGGCACAGTCGGACGGTTACCACAAAGGTCTCGGCCGGCGGCAGATCCAGATGATCGCCATCGGCGGCGCCATCGGCACCGGCCTGTTCCTCGGCGCCGGCGCCCGCCTCCAGAGCGGCGGCCCGTCCCTCGCGCTCGTCTATCTCGTCTGCGGCTTCTTCGCCTTCCTCATCCTCCGCGCCCTCGGCGAACTCATCATGCACCGCCCGACAAGCGGCAGTTTCGTGGCCTACGCCCAGGAGTTCATCGGGGAAAAAACAGCCTTCATCGCAGGATGGATGGCCTTCCTCAACTGGTCCATGACCGGCATCGCCGACATCTCCGCCGTCGCCATGTACATGCACTTCTGGGCCCCCTTCGGCGATGTGCCGCAATGGGTGTTCGCACTCATCGCCCTGTGCATCGTCACCGGCATGAATCTCATCGGCGTCAGATATTTCGGCGAGATGGAATTCTGGTTCTCGCTCATAAAAATCGTCGCGCTCATCATCTTCCTTGTGACCGGAACCATCATCCTCGGCACCCGCATGCCGCTGGATGGCCATACCACCGGCCTGCACCTCATTACCGATAACGGCGGCATGTTCCCGCACGGGCTGCTCGCCGCGCTGGCCCTCACCCAGGGCGTCGTCTTCGCTTATTCGGGGATCGAGCTGATCGGCACGGCGGCAGGCGAGTGCGACGATGCCCGCGCCATCGTTCCGCGTGCAATCAATGCCGTTATCTGGCGTATCGCACTGTTCTATGTCGGCTCCGTGGTGCTGATGGTCTGCCTGCTGCCCTGGACCGCCTATCACGCCGGCGTCAGCCCGTTCGTCACCTTCTTCCAGGCCCTCGGCGTGCCCTTTGCCGACAGCGCGATGAACGTCGTCGTGCTCACCGCCGCCCTCTCCAGCCTGAACTCAGGGCTCTACTCCACCAGCCGCGTCCTCCGCGCCCTCGCCCTGGGCGGCTCCGCGCCCCGCATTCTGACCCGCATGAACAAAAACGCCGTGCCCTCGGCGGCCATCATGCTGATGGTCATCATCTATCTGATCGGCGTCGTGCTGAATTATATCGTGCCAAAAGAAGTCTTCGAAATCGTGCTCAGCTTCGCCGCCGTCGGCGTGATCGGCCAGTGGGGAATCATCCTGCTGTGCCAGATCTCATTCCGCCGCGCGGTCGCAAAGGGCCGTTATCCGGCGCCCGCCTTCCCCATGCCAGCAGCGCCGGCCTCCGCATGGGCGTCGCTCGTGTTTCTCGCCGTCGTCGTCGTCCTGATGGCATGGGACTACCCCGCCGGAACTTATACCGTGGCCGCGATCCCGCTGATCGGGCTCATTCTGGCCGCGGGCTGGTATCTCGCCCCAAAGAAACCTCCGATGGCAATGCCCGAAACTGTCCCGTCTGTTGAACTTACGCGCCGCGTCCTGGGGAGTGGAGATTAAGATCTTCGTCTCCGCGAAATTGTCATACCACCCCGGATTTTCCTGTGCCGGAGGTGCTGGCATCCATGACGCCGGCGTGTAATTGTCACGCCCTGCAAGGGCCGGATCGTACCAGCAGGATGCGGCGGCACGCCTTCAGCCAGGCAGAAACCGGAGAAAACCGGGCCTGAAGCGGAGGCCATGCCGTGCGAATCAGCCGGAATCGGTCAGAAAATGTGCGTCAGGCCCGCATGACACGTTGAAAAGGGTAACAGCAATGTCCAGCGATCTGATGAGAAAACAGATGTCATCGAAGGGCGGTTTTATCGCGGCCCTCGACCAGAGCGGCGGCTCAACCCCACGCGCCCTGGCGCAGTACGGCATCCCCGAGACGGCTTATTCCAACGACGAAGAGATGTTCCGTCTCGTCCATGAAATGCGCGTCCGCATCATCACCGCGCCATCCTTCAGCGGCGACAGAGTCATCGCGGCCATCCTGTTCGAACGCACCATGGACGGAGAAGCCAAAGGCCAGCCCGTCCCGACCTATCTCTGGAAAGAGCGCGGCGTCGTCCCGTTCCTGAAAGTCGATAAGGGCCTGGAAGCCGAAAAAGACGGCGTCAGCCTGATGAAGCCGATCCCCGGTCTCGACGCTCTCCTCGCCCGCGCCGTCAAACTCGGCGTCTATGGCACCAAGGAACGCTCGGTCGTCAATCTGCCGAACCGCGTAGGCATCGCCGCCATCGTAAAACAGCAGTTCGACCTCGCGCAGCAGATCGCCGCCCACGGCCTCGTGCCGATCATGGAGCCGGAAGTGCTCGTGAAAAGCCCCGACAAGGCCGGCGCCGAGGCGATCCTGCACGAAGAACTGCTCAAAGGCCTGAACGCCCTGCCGGGCGACTACAAAATCATGCTCAAAGTCACCATCCCCGAGAAGGCCGATCTCTACAGGGACATCGCCGATCACCCGCGCATGGAGCGCCTCGTGGCCCTTTCCGGCGGTTACTCACTGGATGATGCCTGTGAGCGCCTGTCCCATAACCACGACATGATCGCCAGCTTCTCCCGCGCTCTTCTCGGTGGCCTGAAAGCACAGATGAACGACGCGGAATTCGACGCGGAACTCGCGAAAAACATCAGCCAGATCTACAAGGCATCCGTCGATAAGGTCTGATACCGGCACACCGCTGAGACCGGGCGCTTCCCCGCCCGGTCCTCCCGGACAGGCCATTCAGTAAATCCCTTATTTGACGGCCCGCTCCCTGAAACCCGCCGGAAGGCGGGTTTTTTTCGTCATGTCATGACCCTGCCGGAATCACATGGTTCGCGAATACAACAGGGACAGTCCGCTTCGGATCCGTTTCAGTCCGATGGCGGCGGCGCGTGCCACACTGTCCGGTAACCCGCGCGCAGGCTGAACTGAAAGAGGAAACCACCACGACAGCGGCCCGCACGCGGAAACAACTCCTGATATAAACGCGGCCATCCGGTCAGCTCTGTTCTTCGCCATTCCGCAGGACGGAGAGCAACTGTATTATTCCTGCATCACTCCATGATTATATTCACTCATATACAGGTTTATGTCCGCTGATATATGGACAACCCCGACTCAGGCCCGGCAAAAGAAACGCATCTTCTTTATTCATATCCCGGATCTGCCTGATCGATGCACAACCGTTTTCATACCTTTTTCGCCACCGGAACGTTTGGCGCCCTCCTGCTGACAACCTCGGCGCTGGCCGCAACACCCGTCCCCGCACAGCAGGACGCCCCCGGCAAACAGACCACCGTAAAAAAAGCGACCGTCACCAGAAAAGCCACCACCACAAAGCCGACAGCCACAAAAACGCCGGCCGTCAGAACATCGGCCACCGGCCCCATCGCCGGGATACTGGATGGTTCCAATGGCGAAACGCTGACCGTTCACGGCCACCACGCGGCAGACGGCACCGGCGCCAAATATATGAATAAGGTCGTCTATCTGGGGCCGCTGGGTAACCGGGACACGCTGGATACACCTTATTCCGTCATGGGCGTCACGCATGACGTCGTGGTCAACCAGCAGATCCGCAATCTCAATGACCTCGCGCAGTACCTGCCTTCCGTGCAGCTGGAAGTCCGCGGCGACCCCAATACGTCCCGCCCGCAGTCACGCGGGTTCGAGGCCGATGTGGTGGCCAACTCACGCCTGGACGGGCTGAACGTGGTATCCACCACCCCGTATCCGGCCGAGTGGATCGATAACCTCCAGGTCCTCAACGGTCTGGCCGGCGCCATGTACGGACCCGAAAACCCGGCCGGCGTTTTTGAATATACACTCAAGCGCCCGACCGACCGCCAGACCGAGCGTCTTTCAGTCGGCGTGGATTCCATCGGCACCCCCACGGTCAATGGCGATATTTCCGGTCGTGCGGGGCGCAATGGCTGGTTCGGTTACCGCCTGAACATGCTGCACGCCAATGGAACGGCCTACACGCAGGGCAGCTCAATCCGTCGCGAGATGGTCAGCGGTGATTTCGATTTCCATCTGGACGACAAAACGGTCATCGAAGTCGATGCCAGCCATTACACCTACGACCAGCGCGGGGAAGCACCCGCCTACGGTATTCTGGCGACCGGCGTCGGAGGCGATAAACTCCCCGAAGCCCCGGATCTGAACAAGCGCCAGGCTCCCGAGTGGAGCGGCTATAATATGGAAACCAATACGTTCCTGGCCAAGATCCGGCACCAGATCAACAAGGACTGGAGCTTTACGCTGGGCGGGCTGTACCAGGATGCCGCAAGGCAGTCCTTCGGTGTGGCCGATACCCTGTGCGACGGTAGCAAGACCTGTTCCGGCCTGAAGGGCAGCGACGGATGGTACAGCTCCAAAGCCACGGCCACCACCACAGCGGATGATTTCCGCGTCGGCAGTAACATGGCCTATTTCAATGGCCGCGTTTACACCGGCCCGGTCAGGCATGACCTGGTCATCGGCACCAACGGCTACATGATGGGGAATTATAATCCCGTCGCCGCCGTAACGGGCGCGCAGAACCTCGGCGTCAGCAACATGTACAGCAGTTCCTCGCCCTCCGGCGGAACGCAGCCCTATTATCGCGGGCGCTACAAATCCAGCAGCGTGACCAGTCAGTCCTTTATTGTGGGCGACACGCTGAAAATAAATAAACACTGGTCGATCATGGGCACTCTCGCCTGGAGCTGGATCAATCAGGAAGGCGCCCTGAACGCCACCAGCCCGCTCAAAAAAACCTTTGACACGTCAGCAGCTTTCAGTCCGACAGCCAGCGTGATGTACAAGCCGACCGAGAATCAGACCATCTATTTCACCTATGGCCGGTCGGTTGAAGCCGGTCCCGTTACGCCCAACAGCACAAGTTATACCAATACAAATATCGCGCTCCCGATCGCACACTCCGTGGAATATGAAGTCGGCTATAAACTGCGTTATCAGAAAATGCAGTTTAACGTCGCCGGCTTCCGGATGACCTCGCCCTACGCGATGTACGTTGCCGCATCGGACCCGACAGGCTGCGCGGCCAAAACGAACTGTCAGACGTACCAGTACGGCGGAACACAGCGCAATTACGGCGTGGAAGCCCAGATTTCGGGCGAAATCCTGCCTAACCTGTCCGCCCTTGCCGGCATGACCTGGCTGGACGCCGAACTGGTCAACGCGGATTCCCCGTCTCTCAACAAAAAAGAGATTGTCGGCGCCGCGCCCCTGCAGGCCAGCCTGCTGCTGGATTACCGGCTGCCCGCATCCCTGGGTTCCTTCGCCTCGCAGTGGGCCTTCAATGCCGGTGTGCATTATATGGGCAACCGCGCGGCCAACGTCACCAACACGCTGCATACCGGATCGTACACAACGCTGGAACTGGGCACACGCTACGCCTTCCATGTCTCCCGGTTTCCCTGGGTCGCGCGGTTCGGGGTCAGCAATGTTACAAACGAACGCTACTGGGCTTCGGTCTATACAGGCGCGCCCAGCGGCACGTCGGGTGCGTCATCGAGCCTGTATGCGGGATTGCCGCGTGTCTTCCACTTCACGTTATCGGCTGAATTCTGAGCCGCTTTTCCGGCCCGCCGGCTCATCTCGCCCCGCGATGAGCCGGTATCCGGTTTCATAAACGACAGAAACGTTCTCGTTTTTACGCCGACCCTCTTCCGCTGCGATAAACACGATAAAAAAATCCGCACAGTCATCGGGAACAAAGGCCCCCGACCCCGAACCGCCACGCAACAAGACGATAACGGCCCCAAACCTCTCAGGTCTGACGAAGGCATTTCAGTCGGCCTGAAACCCGGCGTGCGGACAACAGAACTGTCATCCGGATTCAATCGTCTTTCCCTCACCCACAACCCTGTGGCAGCCACACCGTCCGACATGAGGTTGTTGTGCTCCGGCCCGACGCCAGCGCGAGAACCAGGCCCGGAACGCCGCTCCTTTCTCAGCGCCCATGCGGTCCGCCGGAACGCCGGTCGCCCGGAATGACGGATCTGAGCCAGTCCCGGCATGTCCGCACCCGGCGTGACCTTCAGAACAAAATGCGGTCCGGACTACCGCGCCTCTGATTACGTCATCCCGAACGCCGCCTCCGAACCCATATCCAAAACATATGGATTGCACCATTTCCATATAGTGGTCCTCCCCACAAGACAGGCCCACACTATGTCCCATCGCTGAAACCGGGACCGGCAACCAGCCGCCCACCTTCACGCAGGAACACAACTCATGACAAAAACCTACACAATCGGCAATTACCTGTCCGAGCGCCTCGGCCAGATCGGCCTGAAACACCATTTCGCCGTCGCAGGTGACTTCAACCTCGTCCTGCTCGACCAGCTCCTCGACGAAGGCTCAACCAAACAGATCTACAGCTGTAACGAGCTGAACTGCGGCTACACCGCCGAAGGCTACGCCCGTGCCAACGGCGCCGCCGCCATGGTCGTCACCTTCAATGTCGGCGCCCTCTCCGCCATCAACGCCATCGGCAGCGCCTACGCCGAAAGCCAGCCGGTTATCTTCATCTCCGGTGGCCCCAACACCAACGATCAGGGCGCAGGCCACATCCTGCACCACACCATCGGCACGACAGATTACGGCTACCAGGCCGAAATGGTCCGCCACGTCACCTGCGCCACCGAAGTCATCCGCTCCGCCGAACACGCGCCAAAGCAGATCGATCATGCCATCCGCACCGCCCTGCGCCTGCGGAAGCCCGCTTATATCGAAATCCCCTGCAACCTCGCCGCCGCTCCCTGCTCACGCCCCGGCCCGGTCTCCAGCCTGCTCGCCGAAGCCACGCCGGATAAAGTCAGCCTCGACGCCGCCATCACAGCCGCCTGCACGTTCATCGAAACCCGTAAGAACGTCGCCATCCTCGTCGGCAGCCGCGTCCGCACCATGGGCTCGCTGGAGCCGATCATCGCCCTGGCCGACCGCATCGGCTGCGCCGTCACCGTCATGTCCGCCGCCAAGAGCTTCTTCCCCGAAGATCACCCGGCCTTCCGTGGCGTTTACTGGGGCGAAGTCAGCACCGGCGGCGCCCGCGAGGTCATCGAGAAAGCCGACGGCGTCATCTGCCTCGCGCCGATCTTCAACGATTACGCAACCGTCGGCTGGCAGTCCGGGCCTGACACGAAGAACACGCTCATCGCGGACCTCGGCGAAGTCACCGTCGATGGCCGGAGCTTCGCCGGCTTCCATCTCGCCGCCTTCATCAAGGCCCTCGCCGAGAAAGCCCCGAGCCGCCCCGCCTCGAAAGAAAATTCGAAGCTGGTGCCGGAAGTCATCCCCGCTTCCGCGCCGGAAGCGCCGCTCACCAACGACGAGATGGCGCGCCAGATCAATGCGATGATCGACAGCAAAACCACGCTGACCGCCGAAACCGGTGACAGCTGGTTCAATTCCAGCCGCATGACCCTGCCAGGCGGCGCCCGCATCGAGACGGAAATGCAGTGGGGCAGCATCGGCTGGTCCGTGCCGGCGGCTCTCGGATCGGCCTATGCCGGGCCGGATCGCCAGCATCTGCTGATGGTCGGTGACGGTTCGTTCCAGCTGACCGCGCAGGAAGTCGCGCAGATGGTCCGCTACGAAATTCCGGTCATCATCTTCCTGATCAATAACCGTGGCTATGTCATCGAAATCAAGATCCATGACGGTCCGTACAACTACATCAAGAACTGGGATTACGCCGGTCTGATGCAGGCGTTCAACGCCGAAGACGGCAAAGGCCTCGGTCTGCACGCCCGTACCGGCGCCGAACTGGCCGATGCGATCAAAAAGGCGAAGGCCAACAAAAACGGCCCGACCCTGATCGAATGCAGCATCGCCACCGAAGACTGCACAGACACCCTGGTCCGCTGGGGCAAAAAGGTCGCCGCCGCCAACGGCCGCCCGCCACATATCGGCTGATAAACCAGCCCGGAATCCGCTGCCCGGACAGACCGGGCGGCGATTTTCCTGATATGCTGTTTGTGATGTGTTACGTCACACTCAATGAAATAATGGTGGCTATAAATATCTCCGGCAGCCAGGGGAGCGGTCACGGATCAGGTCTCCCCTGGCCAGATACCCCCGGAATCGGGAGACCGTGTCTCCCTGCTGGCCAGGGACATAAGCCCGTAAATTCGCCATCCGTATCGTCTCTGCCAGTAAAAAAGGAAAGACACACGCGGTCAGCGTCAGAACTCGACAAAAGAACAGAACGCGGGCAAATCCCGCGTCACAAACCGGCCAGGTATCCGCAAGGCAGGCTCCGGCCACCGTGAGGAAAAATTCATGCGAGTAGGGTTATTCGTTCCGTGTTACGTCGATGCGTTCCATCCCGAAGTCGGGCAGGCAACGCTGGAACTGCTGGAGCGCTTCGGGGTCGAAGTCGATTATCCGTTCGATCAGACCTGCTGCGGTCAGCCGATGACCAACACGGGATGCCATGAAGAATCCCGCGCCACGGAAGAGCTCTTCGTCCGTAACTTCAGCGGATACGACTACATCGTCGGCCCGTCCGGAAGCTGCGTAAACCACGTCCGCCACAATTTCGATGCGCCGGAACAGACCGATGACGTCAGGCAGGTTCGCGCCCGCACTTACGAACTGGTCGAATTCCTGCACGACATCCTGAAGGTCGATGCCTTCCCCTGGGCCGAATTCCCGCACAAGGTCACGCTGCATAATAACTGCAACGCCCTGCGCGGCCTGAACATCGCCAGCATGACCGAACTCCGCGAAAAACAGTATTCCAAACCCTGTGACCTGCTCGAAAAGGTCAAAGGACTCGAACTCGTCACCATCACCCGCCCGGATGAATGCTGCGGCTTCGGCGGCACGTTCTCCGTCTTCGAGGAAGCCGTCTCCGCCCGCATGGGGCAGGACAAGGCCCGCGACCAGTCACGCTCCGGCGCCGAATACGTGACATCGTCCGACAGCTCCTGTCTGATGCACCAGGAGGGCTGCGCGAAACGCCTGCATCTGCCAACAAAATACATCCATATCTCGCAGATCCTGAACGGGGCACGGGCATGACCGAACAGCGGAAACCGGAAACCCCGGCCGGACGCACCTCCGAGGGCGCGCCCGCCAGTCTCACCCACGGTGCCGGCGCCAGCATCACCATGCCCGCCCGTGGCCCCGAACCACAACCGCGCGGCGCCGTCATCCGGGGAAACCACCCGATCGACCAGGCCGAAGCCGCAAAACGCTTCATGGCTGCCCCCGACCATCTGGCCATGCACGACCAGCGCCTCTGGGATCTCCGCCAGAAACGCGACCGCCAGAAAGACCAGATCGAGGAATGGGAGGACCTCCGTCAGCTCGCGTCGGATATCAAAACCCACACGCTGACCCATCTCGATACCTATCTCGAAATGTTCGAGAAGAATGCAAAAGCCAACGGCGTCCACGTCCACTGGGCAAAAGACGCCGCCGACCATAACGCCATCGTCCTCGACATCCTCCGCTCAAAAAACGCCACACGCCTCATCAAGAGCAAATCCATGCTCACCGAGGAATGCGGTTTTCGGGAATACGCAGCCGAACACGGCATCGAAGTCGTCGAGACCGATCTCGGCGAACGCATCCAGCAACTCGATGACGAAGCCCCAAGCCACGTCGTCGTCCCCGCCGTGCACAAACTCCGCACGGATGTCGCCGCCGTGTTCGCAAAAACCATGGGAACCGACCCGAACGATTCAGACGTCATCCACCTCGCAGCACACCAGCGCAACCATACCCGCCCGCTGATCCTCAGCGCCGACGCCGGCATGACCGGATGCAACTACGCCGTGGCCGAAACCGGCTCCGTCGTCGTCTGCACCAACGAGGGCAACGCCGACCTCTCGGCCAACACAACCGGCCTGCACATCGTCTCCGCCGGCATCGAGAAAATCATCCCCAGACTGGAAGACGCCGCCGTCTTCGTAAGAATGCTCTCCCGCAGCGCCCTCGGCTCGCCCATCACACAATACACCTCGCATTTCCGTGGCCCCCGCAAAGGCGGCGAAATGCACATCATCTTCGTCGATAACGGACGCACCGATCGCCTCGGTCTGGAAAAGTTCTGGACCTCGCTGAAATGTATCCGCTGCGGCGCCTGCATGAACACCTGCCCGGTGTTCCGACGCTCCGGCGGCCTCAGCTACGGCGCCACCTATGCCGGCCCCATCGGCCTGATCATCGACCCGACCTTCAACCGGCACAAATACTCAACACTGCCTTTCTCCTCCACAATGAATGGCAGCTGCACCAATGTCTGCCCGGTGAAAATCAACATCCACGAGCAGATCGCCGGATGGCGGCAGGTCCTGGCCGAAAACCACGAAATCCCGGCCTTCAAAAAGAGCATGATGAAAGCCGCCGGTATGCTGCTGGCCTCACCACGCCTCTACCGCGCCAGCCTCCCGCTCGCAGACAGCGCCCTGCGTCACCTGCCACGCTTCATCGTCTATAACCGCATGAATACCTGGACGCGCGGACGCGAAATGCCGCACGTGCCAAAGGAAACATTCCATCAGTGGTATAAAAAGAACCGTGGCAGAAACGGAAAAAAATCATGAGCACTGACAGCCGCACGGCCATCTTCGCCGCCATCCGCGCCAACCGCCCGAACATCCAGCCACCCCTGCCGGACGTCCCGCTCTTCGACACAGACGCCCCCGCCGATCTCGTCCCGTCCTTCGTCACCATGCTCGAGAAAATGGGCGGCTCCGTGCTCGAAGCCAAAAACAGCGATCCCGTCGCCGCCCTCCGCGCCGCCATCACGGATAAAGGCATCATCGCCACCTGCGTCCCGGAACTGCACGGCGATCCGTCACTGCAAATCCGCACCATCCGTCCGGATATGACCCCGACCTCACTGGCCGATGTCGAAATCGGCGTCGTCCGCGCCGCCTTCGGTGTCGCGGAAACCGGATCAGTCTGCCTCACGGATGACGAACTCATCGTCAACACCGCCGGCTTCCTCCCCCAGCACCTGATCGTCCTGCTGGACCCGAAACAGATCGTCGCCAACCTGCACCACGCCTATAACCGCCCGGAAATGCGCGACCATAACTACGCCGTCTTCCAGACCGGCCCCTCCGCCACCGCCGATATCGAAGGCGTCCTCATCCACGGCGCCCAGGGCGTCCGCTCCCTGCGCGTCCTGTTCTGCCCGGCGACAGCTCAGTAAAACGGAGCCGTCAGCCGGAGAAGTTTTCAGGACTCAGCCCTGAAAACCGGCAGAAAGTTTAAAACCTGGCAGTCAGTAAGAACCTTTCTGCCACACCTCTTTTCACAAAAATCCCCATCACCCGCCTGCCCGGCGCGCCCTCACGCAGACAAGGCCGCCGCCGGCTTCCGCCCGGCGCCAATGCTGACCGCCATGCCCGCCGCAATCAGCCCCGCACCACCCGCCAGAATCAGCATGTCTTCGTAACTTCCCTGTGCTTCCCGCAGTATTCCGGCAAGCGATGCCGCACACGCCGCCCCGATCTGATGCCCGAAAACAATCCACCCGAAAACAATCGGCGCTGACCGTTCCCCAAACGCCGCCGTCGACAGCCGCAGGGTCGGCGGAACAGTCGCGATCCAGTCCAGACCATAGAAAATACCAAAAATCATCAGGCTCTCAGGCGAGAAATCAATAAATGGCAGCGCAATCAGCGACAGTCCCCGCACGCCATAATAGGAAAAGAGAAGCCAGCGCGCATCAAACCGGTCAGTCAGCCAGCCGGACAGCGTCGTCCCGACCAGATCAAACAGCCCCATCATGGCAAGATAACCGGAGGCCGGAACCTCGCTGATGCCATGGTCCGCACAGATCGCGATAAAATGCGTCCCGATCAGCCCGTTCGTGGTGAACCCGCAAACGAAAAACGTAAAGAACAGAAACCAGAAATCACGTTTCCGGGCCGCTGCCACCAGCGCCATCAGCGCCGTTCTGAAAGGGTTCTGATCCGCATAACGCAGCGGCTCATGATCCGGCGGCGCCCCATGCGGCGTCAGCCCCCGGTCCGCCGGATGCTCAGGCAGGAAAAATGCCACAAGCGGCACCAGCGCCAGACAGGCGACCGATACCGCAATCACAGGCGCCCGCCACCCGTAGTGATGAGCAAGCTGCGCCAGAGCCGGAAGAAAAAGCAACGAGCCCGTCGCCGTGCTGGCCGCCAGCAGCCCCATGATCGTGCCACGACGGGTCATAAACCAGCGGTTCACAACCGTGGCTCCCAGCACCATCGCTACAGCACCCGTGCCAAAGCCGGTCAGAACCCCCCATGTCAGAAAAAACTGCCACGGCCGGCTCATCCCCAGAGACAACCCCGAAGACACGCCAATCAGCAGCAACGCAATCAGCAACACCCGCCGAATACCGAATTTCTGCATCAGTGCCGCAGAAAAAGGCCCGACAAGACCGTAAAGAAAAATACCAATGGCAGCAGAAACGGAAATACTCGTCCGGCTCCAGCCCAGCTCCTCCTGCAACGGGATCATCAGCACCCCCGGTGTCGAGCGAACCCCCGCAGACACCAGAAGCGACAGAAACGTAAGCCCCACCACGAGCACAAAGACATGCGGCCGCTGCGATTTTTCGCCGGAGCCGGAGGAGGAGGAAGGCCTCACAGAACCGGCCCGCCCATCAGAAAGGCAGATGCAGAGAATGAACGGTCAAACCGGCTGCCCGAAAGTCTGCGCACGCTCTTTTCCTCCTGTTTTCCAGGCCCTCGTGCGGCAGGTGTGGAAAAAACGTTACAGGCAATGCAGGCGTGACCAGCCCCGCATGCCTCAGAACTGATACGCCATGCCAAGATGAAGCTGAACCTGGTTGTCCCACGACCGCACATGATAGGACGAGTCAAAAATCTGCGGGCCGGTCACAGCCAGAGAGACAACCCGGGCCTGCGACATGCGGGCAAGGGCCGGAGTGGACTGCATGTAAGTGTAGCGCACACCGCCAGTCAGATGCAGATGCTGCGTCAGACGATAATCCAGCCCGATATCACCACGCCACTGAGGGCGCGACGCTCCGGTATCTTCCGCCTGCAAAACCTGAGCCCAGCCACCGCGCGCGCGAATAACCAGCCGGTCTGTAATGGCATAGTCAACATGCAGAGCCAGCCCCACATAGCCTTTCCCCGAAAATGTCAGGGACTCAACACCACCGGCAAAATAACCACCCTGAACAGTCGGTGTGATCAGCAGCCGGTTATCAGCCAGCAAAAAGCCCTTTCCCAGCTCACCCGTAACGTTAATCCCCGAGCGGTTGGCAGAGCCCCGTTCGCGATAGATGGAACGGCCATAGGTCGACGACCCTGCATAGGTCTCGCGATAATCCGAGTTTCCGTCAGTCAGGTTGAAAGACGCCGCCGCATACAGATTTCTGATGCCAAAAGCATCAAACATGGACTGTGCATCAGCCTGAAAGCCCGGCGTCCAGCCCGACCAGCGTGTGCGACCACTCCCATCGCTGTAGTAAGACGTCTCACCGCCGCCCGCTGGTCGTAAAGAAGCATACGACGAGGAATTCGACGCCGTGCCGCGATAAGTCCCCGTGACCGACAGCCCGATCTCCCGGTTGACCGCAACAACAGGCAAAGTATCCGCCCGCGCCTGAGGCAACTGTGTCAGACCAGCACCCGCCACCACAAGAAATGCCGCCCCTCTGCGCAGACCACGCGCGTAAAAACCTCTCTTCGTCATTGTCACAGACCGGAATCCCACAAATATTGTTCGTGAGATCCCTAATATATGTAACTGTAAAGAAATAGCCGGATCAGTCTGTTTGCATCAGATCCGACACCCGGTCAGGCCGAACACACAAAACATGTTGCCGGAACACAACAACAGGTCACGACCGGCCCTCCTTCCGCTTCGGCAGCAGCGCCGGGACAAACACCAGCGTCGCCAGCAGCGTGCAGCCCAGCGACAGCAACAGCAGCCGCCCCATGCTCGCCGTGCCGGGATGATGCGACAGCGCCAGTGAGCCAAAGGCCGTGCCCGTCGTCAGCGCCGAGAACAGCACCGCCCGCGCCGTCGGGGAGGCGAGGGGAGACTTCACCCCGGCCCGCCAGTTCATCACAAAGTAAATATTGAACGACACGCCCACGCCAAGCAGCAACGGCAGCGCGATGATGTTGGCAAAGTTCAGCGTCTCCGGAACCGTGACGACCAGGATCACCGTCATCAGCGCCGAAAGCAGCAGTGGCGCCAGCACCAGTCCCATATCCAGAATGCGACGCAGGGCGAAGACAAGAATGATCGCAATCATCACAATCGCCGACAGCGCCGCGACCGTGAAGGAATGCACGATCGTCCGCGCGGCCTCCACAATATCCACCGCCGAGCCGGCCATATCCGGCGACAGCTTCTGAACAGCGACCACAAACCGGTGCAGCGCGCCGTTATTCCCCATCATTTCCTTCGGATGAATCTCGACCAGCGCCCGGCCGTCCGGCAGCAGATAATCCCGCGTGATAATCGGCGGCACATCCCTGATCGTCACAGCCTGCGCCGAAAGCACGTCCTTCAGCGAATCCAGCTGCATCGGCAGAAAGCGAACCAGATCGTTATTGGTCCGCACTGCCAGATCATCCGAGGATGTCGCCAGCTTCGCCAGCGCCGCCTGAATACGGCGCAGCGGATCGTTCGCCGCCAGACCACCCATCACACCGCCAAGCGCCGCCGCCGCCGCCGAGGCCGAGGCCCTGATGGCTGCCGCATCCGGCGCCGGCTCAGGATGATCCACAATCAGTGTCGGCAGGAGAATACCCGCCGCATCCTGAATCAGTGCCAGCTTGGTGTCCTGGTCCGTGGGCACGTAAGAGCCAAGCCACATCGCATCATGAACTTCGGGCAGCGCCGAAGCCCGGTCCGCCATCGCCTTCGCCGCATCCAGATTCGGCGCGAGATATTCAGCGCTGTAAGGCGAGGACAGCGGGTTCGCCATCAGCAGATGCAGCGTCCGCATCCCTTCGGATTTCGGATCCTTGGTGTGCAGCGGGTCGCCGTCGAACCGCAGGCTCGGAATCAGCGCCATGCCCGTCAGCGCCAGAACGCCGAACACACCGAGAATCACCCACCGCCATTTCCGGATAAACCGGTCAACCGGCTCCATCGCCATATAGCCGGTCACCGGATGATCCACGGAAGGCCGGAAAATCCGCAGCAGGGCAGGGAGCAGCGCAATCGTGCAGGTAAAAGCCACCAGCATGCCAATACCGGCAATCAGACCAAGCTGCGCCACGCCCTTGAAATCGGTCGGCGTGAAGGCAAGAAACCCGGCCGCCGTCGCCAGAGCCGCTACCAGAATCTGATGCCCCGTCTCCTCGCCGGTATGGAACAGAGCCTCCTCAAGCCCCGCCAGACCTGTTTTCGTCAGATGCTGGCCACGAAACCGCACGGAAAACTGGATCGCGAAATCCACCGCAATCCCGATGAACAGAATGGCGAACGCCACCGAAATCAGATTGAGCGTGCCAACGGCAATCGCCGCGAAACCGGTCGTCAGCAACAGTCCGACAACCAGCGTCAGCACGATCGGAATAATAATCCGCCAGGTGTGCACCGCCAGCGTCAGCCACAATGTCACCAGCGCCAGAGACCCCAGAAGCCCCGCAACCATGCCTTTCGCAACGGTCGCAAACTCCTCATCGTCAATCTGCACCTCGCCGGTGATATACACATGCGCGTTGCCGGACCGGACAAACTCCAGCCCTTTAATCGCCGCCTTCATGGCATCTGTCGCTTCACCACCAGGCTGAAACGAGCCGTAATCCAGCTTCGGCTGCGTGATCACGAACTGATAGCGCCCGGCAAGATCACTCAGCCCGCCCGCCAGCAGCTTCTGCCAGGAAAGGGGCTCGGGATGCCCCGCCGCCGCCGCTTCCAGATTGGTCGCAAACCCGTTCAGCGCTGTCTGGAATCCGCCCAGATCAGCCTGCCCGCGCTTTACGCCCTCGGCAATCAGACCAAGCGAGTCAAACAGACCCCGCGCTGAAGGATCGGCCGCCAGCGAGCCAAGGAACGGCTGAGCCGCGACCGTGTCGTCCAGAACCTTACCCAGCGGCTTCGTATCGAGAAACATCAGCCCGTTGCGGTTCAGATACGGGTCGTCGTCCGGCACGCGCACATAATTGAAATTCGTGTGATCGCCCGAGAGCTTCGCCGCCAGTTCCCGCGCCGTCGCACGGCCTTCCTCGGGCAGATCGGCATCGATCACCGCAACCAGCAGATTGTCTTTCTGCGGAAACAGTTTCCCCATCTGATCGGAACGCTGCTTCCACGCCAGCTTCTCCGACAGCATCTTGTCGGTGTCCGTGGTGACGCCCAGATGCGTCATACTCATCCAGACCGAAATGGCTGCCAGCGCAAGAAAGAGAGAGACCACGACATAAGAGCGATGCGCGCAGATGACGATAAACCGGCCGATAAGTGTGGAGATCATTGCTGTGCGTTCGGACCCCGGACGTTAGCGCCGCGCGACGACCTGACGCGGGCACGCCATTGCGGGACAATGACAGCCGTCCCGGATGGACAAACGCTTCCTTTGACGCAACCTGCCGGACGGCGCAAGGCCACCCGCCGGAAGCCCCGCCAGGCGTTACTTTATTGCTACACCCCGAGCGGAACAGCCTCCGGCCCACCGAGCCCGGCGGATGCTGACCGGCCCCCCGGACATCAGACGCCCGACTCCGGTCCCCCGAACGGGTCGGGGTCATAATCAACCGTCGTCAGATACAGTCCCTCCGCCGGCGCCGTCGGCCCGCCTTCCTTCCGGTCCCGTGCCTCCAGCGCCACCCGAACCCGCTCCGGCGACCACTTTCCACACCCCACAAGCTGTATCGTGCCCACCAGATTGCGCACCTGATGATGCAGAAAGGACCGCGCCTCCACATAAAACGCGATGACTTCGCCCTCCCGTACAATCTCGAACCGCTCCAGAGTTCGCACCGCATGCTTCGCCTGACACGATGTCGCCCGGAACGACGTGAAATCATGCGTCCCCAGAAGATGCCCCGCCGCCTCCCGCATCGCCCCGAGATCCATCGGAAACTTCACATGCCAGACCCGGTTCACATCCAGCGCCGGTCGCGCCGGGCGATTGAGAATGCGGTAACAATACCGCCGCTTCACCGCCGAAAACCGCGCGTTCCAGGTCAGCGGAACCCGCGCCGCCGCCAGCACGGCCACGGGATGCGGCTTCATATGAAAGGAAATCCCCTCCCGCACCGCCCGCTCCACCAGTGGCAGCTCCGCCGGAAAATCCAGATGCGCCACCTGACCACTCGCATGAACCCGCGCATCCGTCCGCCCCGCCGTGATGCTCGGCACAACCCGTCCGCCCGCAACCCGCGCCGCCGCGTCCTCCAGAAGCTCCTGAACCGACAGCCCGTTCTTCTGCCGCTGCCAGCCGAAAAACGGCGTGCCGTCATATTCGATCTTCACCGCCCAGCGCTGAATTCCGCCCGGAGCGGCCCCGTCACTCATTAAACGCCTCTTCAGAACCAGAGTAAGAACCTGACCGCGACAGCCGAACAATAAACAGCCCGATGCCGGGTTCCGGGAACATTTTCCGATGGAAATGTCAAAGCCCCGCCTCAGACAGACACGCCCACCACCCTGTCCGCGAAGACGCCATACAGGAACGCGACAGGCTCAGCGAGGCCGGCCGCACGGACAGAACACGTCGTCGTCCTCCCCGGAGACAGCCCCGTCATCGTCCTCCCCGAAGGCAGCCGGCAGACAGATGAAGCGTGACGGGACCGCCCCGATGGAAGAAATGCCCGCGACATTCCCCCGCATCTTCGGCTCGTCATTCATCGTCCCGCCCATAAATAAAGTCCCGATTTCAATCGCCACCCGTCCATCATTGCGCCGATGCGTGCTCCTGTCCCGCACGGCGCGACCGCCGCCGCCCCCCGCTTAATGAAGTCCCGGTCACCGGCTCCGCATAAGGCGTCACCGCCCGCAGACCGCAATCGCCGATCCGCCCCGTGTTTTTCGGCGCGACAGGCCAGGCGAACCCGGCAGGAGCCTCAGTCCCCGCCCAGCACAGTCCCGATCGCCACTTGCTGCCCGCGCAGATACGCCGCCGCCTCAACCATCCCGCGTCCCGGCCGCTGCAACCGCGCAATCCGCAGCCCCGTCCCGCCGCCACACACAACCGTCAGCGCCTCATCCACCACTTCGCCCGGCAAACCACTATCCACCGCGCCAACCGGCAGCACCGCCCCGATCTTCAGCACAACATCGCCCAGCGTCGTAAACGCCCCCGGCCATGGCGTCAGCGCCCGGACCTGACGATCAATCGCCGCCGCCGGCTGCCGCCAGTCGATCCGCCCGTCCTCCTTCGTCAGACGCACCGCATACGTCACGCCGCTCTCAGGCTGCGGCACCGCCGGAGGACGCGCCGCCAGCACCTCGACAATCATCTTCGCCCCAAGCGCCGCCAGCTCGTCATGTAGCGAACTCGCCGTCGTCTCAGCCGTCACAGGAACCGGAACCGAAGCCAGTATCGCCCCCGTATCCAGCCCGACATCCATCTGCATGATCGTCACGCCGCTTTCCGTATCCCCTGCCAGAATGGCGCTCTGGATCGGCGACGCCCCCCGCCAGCGCGGCAGCAGACTGGCATGAATATTCAGACACCCCAGCTTCGGTGCGTCCAGCATCTCCGCCGGCAGAATCAGCCCGTAAGCCGCCACCACCGCCGCATCCAGCTCCAGCGCCGCGAACGCTTCCAGCTCTTCCTGATTCTTCTTCACCCGAACCGGACACCGCACCGGAATGCCCAGAGTTTCCGCCGCATGCTGAACAGGGGAGGGACGCAACGCCTGCCCACGCCCCGCCGGACGGGGCGGCTGCGTGTAAACCGCCACAATCTTATGCCCCGCATCATGCAGCGCATACAGAGCCGGCACGGCAAAATCAGGCGTACCCATAAACGCAAGACGCATCGGACTCTTTCCCCCGGAAAACACCGCTTCACATAAAAACCCGAAGCAGCAATACCCCCGGGCCCTGCCCGGACCCGGCAAAGGTCACAGACCTTTGCAAACCATTTTATTAAATAAACCGGGGTGCAGGGGCCTGCGGTCCCTGCCGGGTCCAGGGCAGAGCCCTGTAAATCACACCAGTCAAAACCCCGGGAACACGCCCTCAGCGCTTAGCCTTCATCTCCTTCGCCAGACGCCGCATAATCATGCTGCGCTTCAGCGACGACAGATGATCGACAAACAGAATCCCGTCGAGATGGTCGATCTCATGCTGAATGCACGTCCCCAGCAACCCGTCCACATCCCGCTCACACGTCTCGCCGCTCAGCATTGTATAACGAACCCGCACAGCCTCGGGCCGGATCACCTCCGCATACTGATTCGGCAGCGACAGACACCCCTCCTCATGCGGCCCCATCATCTCGCTCTCGGTCAGAATCTCCGGATTGATCATCACAATCGGCTGGCGCTCATCTTCCTCGCCCAGATCGACCAGCGCATAACGCAGCCCGATCCCCACCTGAGGCGCCGCCAGACCAATGCCCGGCGCGGCATACATAGCCGAAAACATGCCCGCCAGACCCTCACGGATCAAAGGCATGTCCTCCGGTTTCACAGGACGGGCCGTCTGGCGAAGAATCGCCTGAGGCGCAATCAGGATCGGCATGGGCGCAACCGTCGCCGACGCCGCGGAATACTCTGCTTCATTCATGGTGACACGCATGTAGCGATAAGAAGCGGGATTTTCCAGTGCCCCGTTAAACGGCAACCGGCACAGGGTACGACCCGTTTCAGCACCCCACCCTGTGACCGCAGTCGGTCTGCAAGCAACTTCAGCGCCGCCCCTCCGGCTCAGCCGGAAGAGATCTCTCGCTCAGACAACGGATGCGAGCGTTCGAAGCCTTTTCATGGCGTCCTGTTTTTTCAGAGTTTTGCCATACGGCACGTCGCGCCGGATCTTCTCTTCAAGCTGTGCAATATAACCCCGGCGCGACCACGGGGGACGTAAAAGCTCCCGCACGAGATCCGGATGCCGCCACGGAACATCAAGACAGGCAGAAGCAATGTCCACATCGCCGGCGCGCAGTATCTGCGGAAACAGAGCAACCGTCCGCCCTCCGCCAATCGCCATCGCCCGCGGCGCAGGCCCGGTATCGGCCCGCTCGCCCCGCATATGAAACAGAAGCTGACTGCCAACGGTCCTGCCATCGCAGTTCAGATGGCCGATCTGGGTCAGCCGTGGATTCATTTCGATAAAGTAATATGTCCCGGATTTCGCGCACCGAACGAAATCAAGACCGAAAAATCCCGAAAGCTTCAGTCGTGAGCAGACCACACGCGCCGCATGCTCCATCTCTTCGGATTGTGTGGCCGCGATCAGAGTCGCCGCGCCGGTGCGTCCCTGATACGAGACGACATCGACGCCGAGCGTATCGAGAATCCGCCCTTCCGAGCAGGCCGCCATGATATTGGCCGGCATCCCCTCAATATATTCCTGCGCCATGACAGCGGATTTTTTTCGGATCGCCGCATCCATGAAGGTGTAAATATCCCGGTCCGCCAGCAGCACGCGCAGAGCACTCGCCGCGCGCACCGGCTGCGACAGCCTCCGGAAACAGGCCTCGGTCTCCTCCGGCGTGTCGGTGATCGTAACGCCCGCCCCACCCGAACTCCGGTCCCGTTTCAGCACCCACGGCCCCGGCACCCGCGCACACCATTTTCGCACATCCTCAATACAGTGAACGTCAGCAGCAGCCGGGGTCGTAATGCCCTCCGCACGCAGAATGTCGATCAGCGACAGACGCCCCTCAATGTCTGTAAAATAGTCTGACTTACCAATGGATTTTTCGATTATATCCCGCAGGAACCAGCCCGTCTCGGTCCCGGTGTCTGCGTGCCGGAAAACGTCGTGAAGCGCCCGGACAGTCCTGTCATCCGCGGGAATGACAAGATCGGGACGCGTCCCGATTATGATGGAAGACAACGCTGCAACAGTGTGCAGACATGGAAAGTTTCGGAAAGAGGCAATGCCTTTCAGGCAGCGTAGCGAGTGGCCGGTCGGGCAGACCACATGAATTTCAGCACCGTTTTCAATATACTCCTCCACAAGCCGCGTTATCGACGGCCACCACACCGAAGAGATGATAAGAACTGAAAATCGTTTTTTCATAACGGAAAACATTTAGTCTGAGATGGCGTGCTCTCCGGTTGCCGGCCGACAAATTTTCCATCCGGCAGCGGGAGACGGCCCCGCGCATTCGCGCGCGTCAGATGTCTGGTCAGACGTCTGGCCACAAAACGGGCGCCCCATGCGAAACGCAGCAGGGGACCAAAACTGCCCGCCGCCGCCGGCCCGATGAAATAGAGACCGGATACACTGCTCTCAAAAGCTCCGGAAAGAACCGGCATATTATCTTCGGTGCGAATTGCCGCGCGGAGTGCCCCGCTCAGAAAAGGGAGACGAGCCAGATCGATCCGCGCGCCGGTCCCGGCAAACAGATGATCGGCCTCCACGGCCTTTAATTGTCCTGTCAGCGTGTTTCTGAATTTCAGATGGAGACCATCACGCGCATCAGTCGCGGACTCCAGAGCCATGCCGAGATGAACAGGCACCTCCTCACGCACAGCCTGTCCTGTAAACCAGGATGCGGCCGGTCCCAGATGGCCTTTCGTGATGCGGAGCCGCAGCCGGGCAGGAAGCAGATGAAAGACACCCGGAAAATCGCAGGCCATCCGTGAACGCCAGCCTGTTCCAAGTCCGGAACGCGGTTTTTTTAGACGGGTGAGAAGAAGCTTCAGCCCGCGAATGGCCTGCGGCGGATGGTTGATCCAGATTTTTGAACGGCGGACATACAGAGCAACGTCCGCCCCCGCCCGGTGCAGAAAATACGCCGTATCCACCGCGGAAGACCCGGCTCCGATCACGACCACACGCCGTCCGGAAAATTGCCCGAAGGAAACAGTGTTAAACGTATGACTGACTTTTTCACGGGGAAGCCGCGCCACCGATGAAGGCATATAGGCAAAATGCCCAATGCCCACAGCCAGTACCACACGAACGGCCCGTACAACCTGACCGTTATCCAGTCTCAGGGTAAAGCTTCCCTCTGAACCGGAAAGATGCGTGACCATAAAAGGATAAAGTTCCGGCACACAGGTTTTCTGAAAGGCTTCGCCATATTCCCTGAAAACACGGGCCGGAACAGGGGTGCCCATCCGGGCATAGGCATATCCGCGTGCCTGGCAGAATTTCTCCAGAGTAAATCCGCGCCCCGGTTCAAACAGATTGAGCGCGAAGCCTTCCGCCTTGAGCGGAAGATCGGCAGGCACACTGTCTTTCCAGAAAGACATCGGATGGCCAAAAATCCTGAAATCCAAACCTTTTGCACGAAGATGAGCCGCCAGGGACAGGCCATAAGGGCCAGCACCGATAATGGCGATTTCAGTATTCATTGCCATCGGCCTCCGGATATAATGCTATTTATCAGTGATTCGAAAGTAATCCCCATGCTATTTATTCAGAATATTGATGAAGACAGAAGCCACAGACATCAGAATAAAGAGACACAGGCAGATCGTCACAGTGATCCGTTAATGATACGGAAGTGTGTCCTCTGAGGTGAATCAAAAAATAATAACATGGCGACACGTTTCTGTGAAGCGAGTGGTTTATGATGAATTTTCGTTTTTCCTGCTATATGTCCTTTATATAAAACGTTGTACACAGATCTGAACGGTTTCCGGTCCTCCATGCCTTATGGGTAAATGTACCTGACGCTACTTCAGGTCTTTCACTGATGAGCTTCCGAACCAGGAACATGCGCCGTCCGCCGACGCGCCTCACCCGATTTCCTGTTTTTATGAGAAATGTCTGAAACAATGCTCTGACAGACAGGCCGTAAGCCTTCAACGGAAACCAGACGAAAGACTGTAGCCGGCCCGGACATATGCTTCTGCACTGACCGCACACCCGGTCTCGCCCCGTCATGAACTCCGGGGTCAGCCCCGGCCCGGCGACTTTCCGACACCGGGTCAGCCAGTAAAAACTGTCGTTGCCCCCTGATTTATGGCCAGAAAACAGGAATGGTCAGATCACTGTCAGGCATCGTGCCACACCGCCCTGACCCCCTCAGGCCCGAGGCCTGCCCTCACAGCGCCAGACCGAAACACCCCGGCAGAGATGCCATCGTTCCGGTCCATATCCGTTTTTTACAGACCAGCCAGGCGCCGGGAGCATTGTCCCGTTTAAAAAGCGTTTGCACAGCTTACGGACAAATACTGGCGAGCGGACAGTTTTTCGAGGCTCTGCCCGGAACTTCTCAAAAGGACGCAGTCCGTCTCAGTCTGATTATGACAGCATGAGCAAGAAAGAAATCTGTGCGATTTTCCGGTTACAGAAGAACTTCCACTCTGCTCTCTGTTCACCGGGTCAGCGAACGTCCGGATATTCATTCCGTTTACGAAACGTACTTTTCCGGAACTCTCCGGAATCCCTTACGTCCCAGAACTGAAGCAACCCCAAAGATTTCCCGCATGTCCACCAGAGACAGCTTTGCTCTGGGATCAGCACAGCAAGGGGCCCCGCCATGCCACTCCGCAGCCACCCTCAGAGCAGCCTCACCCACGAGCCCCCGGAAAACCCCGAAGCCCTCAGTCGAAACAATCCGTGACCACCCCGAAAAACATCCCGGACCATCTGGAAAAAACCACCCGGAAAAACCTCATTCATTCCCATTCAGCGCCCGCAGCCCGATCGCCGGATCGTCCGTGAAAAACCCGTCCAGCCCCATCGCCAGATACCGCCGGATCTCCGCGATCGACCCCGCCTCGTTCCGCGCATCCGGCCCCGCGTCGTTGCGAAGCTGCGCCGGCAGAAACACATTCTCCGGGCGGCAGGTATAGGAATGCACCAGCAGTCCCGCCGCATGGGCATCCCGCACCAGTGTCGTCGGTTCCAGCCACCGTCCCGCCGGATCCCGTGGGATCAGCGACGTATTTGCCGGCCCGATCGCCTCCGCATAGCGCCGGATCTCCCGCAGCGCCGCCGGTTTCATCAGGTCGCCATAGGTCGTCCGCCCGCCTTGTGCCTGAATGTCGCCCGGTACTTCACCCGGCCCGCCCGTCAGAAATATCAGCCGCGCCTTCACGCCGGCGCCTGCCAGTTTTCCACGCAGTTTCTGCAAACACCCCGTCTCGAAACACTGGATCTCCAGCGGCGCCGTCCGCGTGTAGCTGTGCGCACCGAGCACCGCCAGCACCCGGTCCTCCATCGGCAGCCCAAGCCCCGCGAAAAACGTCGGGTGTTTGATCTCCGGAATTATCCCGATCAGCCGCCCCCGTGTCGCGGATTCAGCCGCCACAAAATCAATCACTTCCTGAAGCGTCGGGATGTCGAACTGCCCGTCATAGCGTGCATTCTGCGGTCTGATCTGTGGCAGCCGCTCCCGTGCCCGCAGCGTCTTAATTTCCGCCAGCGTAAAATCCGTTGAAAACCAGCCGGTCATGTGCTGGCCATCCACCGCCAGCCTCCGGCGTCGCGAGGCAAATTCCGGATGCGCCGACACATCCGTCGTCTGCGAAATGTCCGGATCATGCCGTACGATCAGCGCGCCATCCTTCGTCGGCACCAGATCCGGCTCGATATAATCCGCGCCGTCCGCGATCGCCTTCGCATAAGCCGCCAGCGTATGCTCCGGTCGCAACGCACTGGCGCCACGATGCGCCAGCAACAGCGGTCTGGACCCGTCCAGCGTCGGCCATTTCGTCTCAGAAGCGGACGCGGCATGAGCGGAGCTCATCCCGTTCATCATGGAGGCGGTCAGGGAGACACCCGCCATCAGCCGGAGAGAAGCCCGGCGGGACACCGTGCCGCCCGCATCCTTGCTGCCCGCCGTTCCGGCGCTACCAGGTCCGAGGGTCATGTGTGGCTGCATCGTTCCTGTCATAAACCAGAGTCATACGGGCCGCCCCCGATCCCGCATAGCGGCACACGGCCTGCTGAGACGGCTGCGAAAGTGGGACGGCGCCAGGCGGCACACCTCCGGACCCGTTCCGACCCGAAGCCGTCGCGAAACCGGTCCCGGCTTTCCGGCTGCCAGCCGCAGGCGGCGGAGGCATGACAGGCAGGGCAGGGACAGGCATGCACAGATACCAGACCCGCCCGCGCGAACCGCCTTCCTCACTCACCGCAAAATTCGTGTTCGCACTCACCGGGATCGTTCCGTCCCCGCGAGGCGGCTGATAATGCAACCGCACCCGGTCAGTGGCATCGGCAAACCCCTGTAATCCACACGGTGTCAGGAAATCCGTCATATCGCCGTCACGCATCAGCGTCATATCCGGCTGTGTCTTCGAGCACCGGGTGAGAGCGGCCTTCTCGTAATCCTGACAACCGGAGAGAAATCCGGCCACTCCCAGCAGCACGGCGCCGGCAATCAGAAAGCGGAACAGGCCCGGTGAGGACAGGTAGGTCGCCACCATATTACACGCGTTCCTCATCATCCAGCTTCGGCGTCAGCCGGTCGCCAACCGCCAGAAACATCGCCGTCAGCGGCGAGGCCAGCATAAGACCCGGAAAGCCGAAGATCCCGCCAAAGAAAGTCTGGGACAACACAGTCAGACCCGGCGGCATCTGCACCGAGCGCCGCTGAATCATCGGTGCCAGCACATTACCCTCAAAAAACTGAACGACACAGTAAAGCGCCGCCACCATCGCCGTCTCGCGCAGCCCGAGCGAAAGCGCCAGCAACATGGCAGGTACCGCCCCCATGATCGCGCCGATATACGGAATGAAGTTACAGAGTGCCGCGAGAAACCCAAGGCTGAATGCCAGTGGCACCCCGATGATCCACAGCCCGACACCCGAGAGAGTGCCGACAACCGCCATATCCAGCGCCTGACCCGCCACCCAGGCCCAGAGCGTTTCGGCTGCGACCAGCATCACTTCACGGCCTTTGCCCCGCCATTTTTTGGGGACGAGCCGCAAAATCCCGTTCGCGTAAATAGCCGGTGAGGCCGCGAAATAAATGCCCGCGATCAGAACCACGGCCATCGTGCCCAGCGCACCGAATGCCGATCCGAGAAATCCCGTCATCGAACCCGCAATGCGCGAACCCAGCGACATCAGACCGCTCTGACCGCTCCCGCCCTGATTTCCACCCATTGACGCAGGCAGATAGTCCAGCAGCACCCGGCCCTGTGGCCATTCGGCGAGCTGATTCCGCAGGGCGATCGCCTGAGTGACCAGCGCGTTCTGTAGCTTGGAGGCCTGAGCCACGATATCCGATCCGCTCGTCCAGCTGATCCCGACAATGATGGCTACAAGAATCACGCAGACGAGTGCCAGCGACCACCCGTAAGGCAGTAGAAGTCTCCGATGCAGAATCCGTGCCAGGCCATGAAGAATCACGGCAAACAGCGTGGCGGCGAAAACGACCATGATCACATCGCCGATCAGCCAGATCGACAGCATCACCGCCGCGATCAGAAGTGTAAGCCGCAGCAGGGAGGCAATGCTCTGGCCGGGATCTTCAGGCGGAACGGAGGAAATATCCTGATCGGCAGGATGCGGGTCATCTGTCATAAAGTTTTATGGTGTCCGGGAAAGTTGAAACGAAAACGGAAAGGCTTACGCGGCCATCCCTGTCACGCTCTGACGATCTACAGCACCTAAACCCCACGGCATAATTTTTCCAGGCAGGATCGGAAAGCCTGGTTCGGTATCACCGATTCGTCTTTGTCCGTGCCCCCGGCTCCCGCACCATTCGGTTCCGGACAATAACATTTCGTTACGGTTCTTATCTCGGCGTGCCGCGTGCTACCCCCCACACTATAACAGAAGACACTGGTTCCCGAAGAGGACGTGAATGCGCCGAAAGACTTCAGCCTGCCTCCTGGCAGCATCTCTCATTGTTCTCTCCGCCTGTGAAAAACCCGATCCGGATACCTGCGAAAAAAAGCACGGACAGTCGATGATGGGGCGCGTCGGACACGGCCTTGGCACGCTCGGCGGCATGGCTGGCGGTATGGGCGGTGGCGGGGTGGGGCAGGGCGTCGGCATGGGGATGCGCGGCCTCTCCACCCTCGCCGGCCTGGCGGATGGAGAGGGCGGCGGCATGGGTGGTGGTGGAATGGGCGGCGGCGGTCCCGGCGGCAGTATGGGGAGCGGGATGAATGGCGGCCAGCCCGACAACGACCGGAACCGGATGGACGATGTCTCTCCTTGTGGCAGGACGCAAAAGCATACAAGCCGCGTTCTCCCGGATCACGCTCCCGATGAGGAAGTCGATCCCTCGCAGATCCGCTTCAGCGAAGGGCAATGATCTCCCAAAGAGCGTGTTTTCAGAACTCCGTGCTGATCGTTCCGAAATACTCCCGCACCGCCCCGCGCTCCAGGGACTGATAATCACCGCTCACCGGAAATCCATTCTGGCCCATCATCGAAATGTATTTCGAGTTGAACAGATTATAGACATTGAATGCGACCATCACATTCTTCATCGCCCACACATCGCCCAGTGAGTATCGCGCTCCGGCATTGGCCAGCCAGTAAGACGGCACATAGGTGTCGTTGACGATGCTGTAAGGCCGCTTCGAATAGTAATTCACATCGAAACTGGCATTGAAACGCCGCCAAGTGTAATTTGCCGACGCCTTGTACATGACCTGCGGGTAGCCCGTCATTTTCGCGCCGCGCACGTTATGAAAAACCCCCTCACCATCCATGATGCTGACATTCGAGCCATACGTCATGTGGTTGTAGCTGACGGAATTGAACAGCGAGAGCCCGCGCATGATCCCCTGTGTAAAAGGCCGGACCGTCACACTCGCGTCCATGCCGTACATGGTCGCCCTGCGGGTATCGATTACCGACGTTTCCGGATCGTTCAGCGATCCCACTGAGGCCGAAATCAACCGGTGAGAAATATCTGCGTGATACGCATCGACCGAGAACATCACCGGCCGGGATGTGTAGCGATAGCCAACCAGATAAATCCAGTCCCGCTCGGGCCGGGCTTCCCGCCGCACGCTGTCAAAAAGCTGCTGGCTGGTCACATCCGATCCCGCCGGACTCGATACCGCCCAGGGCGATGTGCCGCCAGCACTCGCGCCACCGGTCGGCAACACACCGTAAGGGCGCATGTTCTCGGCAATGTCGAAATAGAACTCATGATTCGGAAGGAACCGCCAGCTCGCGTTGATATGCGGCAGAAACGCCGCCGCGGCCGTCATCGATCCGTTCGGCAGAGAGCCGTTATAGGTCGGCAGCGTCCCGTCATAACTCTGAGTGTTCGTGAACTGCGCGCCACCCGATGTCGTCTGGATCATCGACTTAAAGCCAAACAGAACCGACAGATTATTCAGTGGCTTCCATGTGTCCATCACATGATACTGAAACGTGTTCGTGTTCCACTGAAACCCGTAATTCTCCGCGATGGCCTTTCCATAGGTCGTGTAAGGACCGATGGCTTTCAAAGGCGTCCCTTCTCCGAGAACCGGCTCATTGAACCAGTATTGCGATTCCGCCTGGTTATTGTTCTCGAACCACGCACCAGTATGAATGGTGTGGTTTCCGATATGGTATTCAAACGCCGTGTTAAATCCGAAACGCTCCTGGCGCGGCGTCCAGACCTCTTCCGAGAGCGGCGCGCCAGTCGTTGACGGGACATACGGATCGCCATAGCTCATATAGGTCGTATCGCTGTGACCGTAGAACGTGGTCAGCCATCGTAACCGGCGGGTCAGTTCCAGGTCGAAATTCAGACCGCCGATATAATCCACTGTCCGCTGACCGCCATCATAATAGGCAACATCCGCCTGCTCGCTGGTGTTTTCCCAGCCTGCGGGAAGCTTGTTCGGCCCGCTCAGCGCCAGCGGCTTGCCCGTCAGCGGATTGATCGTGCCCGCGCCGCCCCCGCAGGAATTGCCTGCAAATCCCAGAGTGTCATTGCCGTTACAGACCCAGTTCCATTGCGCCGCCGCATAGGCCGCGCGGTAATTCGGATAAAAAGATTCCGTGCGCCACCCGAGTGTGTTCAGAATATCCTGAGATTTATCGGCATAGTTCCAGACCTGAGCATCGCTCCAGTTGAAGAACGCCGTCATCTTGCTGTTCTCGCCGATCGGCTGGACCAGTTTCGCGTCTGTCTGCTGCATGAAATCCGGACTGGAAGAATCGTATTTCTTCTCATAACTCCGGGCATAATCGACAAAGAACTTTGTGCCGGTCGAATTCAGCACGCCACTGTCAACACGCACATATGTGCGCTTCATCGCGTAGCTGCCAAACCCCTGCAGAACCTTTCCGCCAAATTTATCTTTCGGATCGGTCGTGGAAAACTGCATGGTGCCACCAAGATTGGTGTTCGACGGCAGATCCACCGCCCCCGCTCCCTGCGACACGTTGCTGTGGTCAATGTCATCTGAGATGACAGCGTTGTTGACGTTCAGGCCGTTGAGGTTGCCGTAGCTCTGATCGTTCAGCGGAATACCGTCCAGCGTGACGCCGATCGTATCCATAAAGAAACCACGCAGATAAATGCTGGCTCCGTAATTATCGATCCCGAGCGCATCGGATGCGCTGAAGTTCACCCCCGGAACCTGACTCAGCATCCGCAGCACATTCGTGCCGGAAACCATGCGGTCGACAACTTCACGCCCGACCCGCACTTCGGCATTGCGCTGCACATTGCGCCGGGCACTGACAGCAACAGCTTCCGCGTTCCCCGACTGCAACCCGGTGCGCGATGGAGGGGCGGCTTTTTTACTGCCTCCGGGCTTCAGAGCCGCGTGTGCCCGGCTGGTGCCGGAAGCGCCTGAACCGCGTCCGATGTGATCGGATTCCGGTGTGCGGCTATCGGCGCTGCCACCACAGAGCATAAAACTTCCAAGGAGCGTTGCCGAACCGAGGAGAAAACGCCGCCCGCTCGGGCTGAAGGCAGATCGTGTGCGGCCCGCACGGGCAGGGCGGCGCCCGTTTGATTTTCCCGGGCAAACTCTCGACAAGCCGGTCACTCCTGAGGATAGCCCGCCATACGATGCGCGGGAAGCGGAAAAGGGACGCGCTTTATTGAATCTGTGATAAAAGGATGCAACAGATTGGAGAGTTACATTTTTATGTAAATGATACTTCGCCGGTCGTTGTGCTTTTTCTGCATCACACGTCGGTGTATATCCTGATTATTCTTTCGATTAAGAAACGACGTAAAATTATATATAACACACATCAGATATTGTTTGATTATGTCTAATTTATACGAATAAACTAAGAATAACGCCTGATATTATTTATATATTCCTGTTCGGGTAGTCTTTGTCAGACCCGGATAACGGAACAGAACTGACCGGCAGCCGATGAGGCCAGCCATTATCTGCTCCCGCGTATAAGCCGCGATAAAGCCGCCGTCATCCGGTCCATCTGATAGGGCTTCAGGATAACCGGAATGTCCTCAAACGCTTCCGGAATGACGGACCGGTCCGTATAGCCGGTCGCAAACAGGAATGGCACATGCCGCTCCCGCAACATCCGTGCGATTTCGAACGAAGTTTCATCGCCCAGACTTACATCCAGTAATGCCACGTCAGGACAATGCGCGAGAAGATACCCGGAAGCCTCACGGCAGGACCCGCAGACGAATACGTCGCCCGCACCCTGGTCCAGCAGCACATCTTCAATCTCCATCGCGATCAGAATCTGATCCTCAGCCACCAGGATGGTGGCTCCCTGTAATCCGGCAGCAGATTGTTTTTCACGATCATCAGGTGCGGAGGCGGCCAGGGCGGTCACCGGTTTCCCCTGGCCGTGCCCGTTAGGGGACGAAACAAATAGTGACGGGACAGACAGGAGAGTTTTTAGGGTGGTCGCACTAACTTCGCGTGTTACACGCCCGGCCAGTTCATGCTGCAGCAGGCGCTCGACTGGCAGAGCGCTCGGAAGCGGCGCATCGGATGTTTCCGTGCCAAAGGGTATGTTTTCGCGCCATGAAATGATCAGATTTTTACCATCAGGTGAATAGCCCCAGGAGACGTCCGAAGTGTCTCTCCCCTCCGATAATGCGCTCCGCCTCGCCATATCCCGGATTATTTCGTGGAATGTCAGAGCTATCACGGATATGGCGCGACCCGTCAGCCTGATTTCCGGGCCGGAAACCGTAATCGGGATGTTTCCGTTGCAGGCCCCTGCCTGAATCTCGACCAGCTTATGCAGGGAAACACCTTTATTGTGACGAGAGGCCTCATCATGCGCGAGTGATAAGGCGCTGATCCGCCCTCTCATTCGCTCGAACGCCGCGCTGTTTTCCTGTTCGTTGTCCGTGTCGGAGGCGCGCATCAGTGACTGCACGACGGCAAGGATATTTTTGACCCTGTGGCTGAGTTCTTCATTCAGAAGGATGCGCTGCGCATCCGCTTCCGCGCGTTCCTGCAACTGTTGCAGATGATAATTACCGGTGACCTCGATCAGCGCCGAACGGAGCAGCCGGGCCGCCTCCATATCATCCTCTGTCCAGACAGCGCTGTGCTCGCGCACCTGTTCCTTCCAGATTTCAAAGCTCTTGCGTGGAGTCAGGCGACTCCCGTGCGGTCCGTGAGTATAGGTCTTGTTCGGGTCTCCGCCCCAGTGGAGCGTGTGAATAACCTCGCGGCGGAACAGAAAAAGATAATCCGCCGGTTGCGGGGAGATGGGAATGACCATCACCCCGGCAACGTCCGGGAGCATCGCCGCTCCGAACGGAAGATCGCCCGCGACATGAGCGCTGTCCCATATCCGCGATTCCGCCTGCGCAGTTATGTTCGTGACAAGCCGCATTATGATATCATCCGCCGGAACCAGACCGTACCCGGCCCACGCGCCCCCGATCCAAACGCCGATCCCGTCACATGGCGCCAGATCCGCGAGATCCCTGATACGTCCGCGAACATAAGCCGGAAAATCATCGACCGATGAGGTGTCCCGCAGAAAACTGTCAAGAAGCCTGTGTGTCTGCTGTGTCAGACGCAGCCGGTTCGAGCGAAGAAGCGCGACAATTTTCAGCGAGACAAATTCACCGGCAATCTTGGCCTGAGCGCGTTCATCCAGTCTCAGCATGCGCGGGGTATAATGATGAAAAGCAATCAGTCCCCATAACTGACCATCGACAATCAGCGAAATCGACATCGAGGCCCGCACACCCATATTCGTCAGATATTCACAGTGAATTGGTGAAACACTGCGAAGCTGCGCGAACGACATATCCAGCGGCGCCAGTCCCGGAGCCTGTTCCAGCGGCACGGGGGTATAGGTTGCATCGCCGATCAGACGCAGCAACGACTTGTGGTAAAGCTCCCGGGCCTGTGCCGGAATATCGCCACTCGGAAAATGCTGACCGAGAAAGCTTTCAAGTTCCGGAGCTTTTGCCTCGGCGACGACTTTGCCCGACCAGTCCGGATCGAAACGATAAACCATCACCCGGTCATATCCGAATGCGTCGCGCATATGTCGCGCACAGGTCTGAACGAGCCTGTCGATATCCATGACATCCCGCAGCGTGTCGATCATCATCCGAAGCCGGGAAATCGCATGTCCGGTCTGCGCGGCCAGGGGCGCGGACTCACATTCAATAACGATTTCGTCACCGGACATGTGCACGGACACGTCCTTTGACACGCCTGTCCGCAGTTCCAGCCCGAACAGAAAAGCCGGACGGCGACCTCCCGGAGCCATTTTGCGTGCCGCCAGAATCTCCCGCGTCTGACTTTCGCCAAAACACGCTGCCAGCGTCATGCCGAAAAACGGCCCGATATTTTGCGGCATCGCCAGACAGGCAGCCGCATTCGCGGAAAACCGTTTCAGCCGATGATCATTATCGGAAAATGTCAGCAGACAACCCTGCGGCTGGATACTCGCGGGAACATGAATAGGTTCCCGGTCGCAACTCGTCAGATCAGCACGGCCAAACTCAACCGGCTTCATGGCCTGCTCCGCTCATCGCGATAAACGCAAGCCTGAATGCCTCCCGTGCAGCCTGACCTGCTGAATCCACATCAAATTCGGCGGGCTCATCCAGGCGCTCTGTAAATGTTCGCCAGGTTCCGGGGGCGGCTATCTGCGCCGCCAGATGCCTTGCCCCGAACGTGCCGCTAAGACCGAGCACTCCGGCCCGACGGACCAGGACACGGGCACCCAGCGCCGATCCTTCGAGAACATAAAGCAGCCCCGCAAGCCCGGCCGGCCCGCCGGGAACGGGCATGACCGGACAGGGCGCCATTCTTTCTCCCAGATCGGCCAGATCCGCCGCCATTTGAGGCGATACCTCGGCCGGCTGCCATCCCCGCAGAAAAGCCGGCCATTCAGCCGCCCCGACGGCCCGTTCTGCAGCCACGCGAAAGGCGGATATGCCTGACAGATAACGCCGGTATCCCGTTAACGAATCAAGCGGCCCGATCAGATGATCCAGCCGCTCGTGATCGTCCCGCGTCAGCATGCGAAGTGTCAGTCTGCGGGACTCGCCGGTCATTCCGCCCCGCAACAAACTGCGCCGTACACAAACGCTCCTTGTCAGTTAAAACGCCATCGGCTGATAAGTCAGATAACGGTATCATGATACGGGTTTTCCGGTCAGTAAAGATGGCCATGTGCCCGGATGTCCGCTTTGTGAGCATGACATGCCCGACATTCATGCACCGGTCCGGCAGACCTGTCTTCACCCTGCTGTTTCAGATGACACCCGATGCAGAATGCGTGGAACTGATCCCGGATGACCGGTGCGACCTCCGGTGTTTCCTTGTGGCAGGCAATGCACGTCCTGTGCGTGGCCGGTGTTGAGACCGGGGTCAGAAAATCATGATGGCAGGTCATGCAGCTAAAACCGCCATGAGCATGATGGTGAAAGACCAGCGGAATATCCTGTCCTTTCGCCAGCGTCATGCGGTGTGCGACCAGCATGATGCCAAAGAGCAGTGCAATACCTGCCGCGGTGAAAAACACGGGGAGCAGACGTCTCCTGTTCATCGACGCCAGAACAGGAAAGCTGCTGTTTCCGACACAATCATGCATAGCATGATGCCAGCCAGAACCGCAGCCATCGGGCTCATATCGCGTCGCCGTTTTCGCCCCGGATGAACCGCTGAACGGGCGAGCAGCCAGCGCTCCGCAGACGGCAACAGGGCCGCTGTCACCGCTACACCAACGCAAAGTTCTCTCTGCCAGGACTGCACAAGATGCACCTGCGTGCCCACAAGATGCACAGCCGAGCCTGCCAGCACGGCAACCGCCAGCATTGCATGGGAAATCCGGAAAATGCCCGACGTGGCATAGAACCGACGCCAGACCCTGCGGAAAGCCAGTCCTCCCGTGACCACCGCCAGCACAGCCGCCACCGCTCCCGTCTGCATCGCGATCGCCCCCGACGGCCACAGATCGTATAACGTCTGAGGATCGGTAAAGATAATCAGACCAATGTGGAACGTAAGACACCCGATAAACAGCGCGGCGATCCACCGGTGCAGCGACAGAAAAAATTTCCCGTCGAAAAAGGGCAGGGGTAACGGACGGCCCGTCAGCGTAAAAAGCATCAGCAGAAAAAAGAACGCCCCGCAGCCGGCAGCCATGGCGACATCCCACGACAGAGACAGATGCAGGTCGTCCCGCGCCAGCCAGAAGCCAAGCAGGAAAACGCTATAGGCACAAAGCACCGGAAGACACAGGAGCATACAAAAAGACTGGCTTTCGTATCGCTGCGTGGCAGGGTAATTTTATTGCAGAACAGCAATATATTCTCTTAGAGAACCCGTCAATTTTATGACGCATCGCTCTGTGCTGACACGCCTGCAGAAATAAGACCTGCAATTTTCATAAAAAATTTAAGGCGATGGCGCACTTCCATGAAAAATCAGGCAGGTTTGTCAGCCCCTCTCAGCACAGGCCCGGATTTCTGAGCGATGCACAGTCAGCGCCGGAGAAAAACCAGATTCTCCCCGAACACTGACCAGCCATGTCCCTGCCTTTTGAGAGATGAACGAAAGCCGGCCCCGTAGCTCCGCCGGCCGTCACTCGTTTCCGCCGGCCTCTTCCAGATCACCCTGAGCCGCGAACCAGTCGGCCTCCGCCTTTTCTTCGTCCTTCCGCAACGCCGCCAGCTTCGTCGTCAGCCGCGTCACCTCATCCGCGCCGCCGTCCACATACAGACCGGGATCTGCCAGCTTTGCCTCCAGAGTCGCACACTCCACACCCAGCTTCGTAACCCGTGTCTCGGCATCCTTTACCCGCTTGCGCAGCGGTGCCAGCGCCTTGCGCGCCTGAGCCCGTTCCCGGCGATCCTCCTTCCGACCCGCCGGCGATCCCTCGACCTGTTTCCCACTCGCCACCCGCGCCGCCGCCCGCGACTGCTCGATCAGCCAGGTCCGGTATTCCGCCATGTCGCCGTCAAACGGCGCAACCTTCCCATCCCCGACCAGCCATAGCCGATCCGCCACCATCTCCACCAGATGCGGATCATGGCTGATGAGCAGCACGGCCCCCTGAAACTCAGCCAGCGCGCGGACCAGCGCATCCTTCGCGTCCAGATCGAGATGGTTCGTCGGCTCATCAAGAATCAGAAGCTGCGGCGCATCCCGCGTCGCCAGCGCCAGCAGCAGCCGCGCCTTCTCTCCACCCGAAAGCTGCGACACCTGCGTCTCCGCCTTCGACGCATTCAGCCCGAACCGCGCAAGCTGCGAGCGCACTTCCGTCGGCGCCGCTTGCGGCAGCGCCCGCGCCATGTGCGAGATCGGCGTCTCGCTCATGACCAGTTCTTCCGCCTGGTGCTGCGCGAAATACCCGACCTTCAGCCGCGAGCTGCGGGCAATCGTGCCCGACATCGGCTCAAGCCGCCCGGCCACCAGCTTGGCGAACGTCGATTTACCGTTGCCGTTCGCGCCCAGCAGCGCGATCCGGTCTTCCATATCCAGTCGCAGAGACAGACCGGACAGGATCACCCGGTCGCCATACCCCGCCGTCACCTGCTCCATCGTCAGCATCGGAGGCGGCAGTTCCTGCGGCTCCGGAAAAGCGAACTGCGTCGGCGTGTCCTCGACCACGCTTTCGATCACCGGCAGCTTCTCCAGCGCCTTGATCCGCGCCTGCGCCTGCCGCGCCTTTGTCGCCTGCGCCCGGAAGCGATCCACGAAGGACTGCATGTGCGCTCGCCGCGCCGCGATCTTCTCCGCCGCCCGCGCCTGCTGAAGCGCCTGCTCGGTACGGATACGGATGAACTCCTCATACCCGCCCGGCGTCAGCGACAGCTTGCCCCGGTCCAGATGCGCGATCGCATCCACACAGGAATCGAGCAGCCCGCGATCATGGCTGACAATCAGCGCGGCGCCTGAAAACCGCGACAGCCACCCCTCAAGCCACAGCGTCGCCTCCAGATCGAGATGGTTCGTCGGCTCATCGAGCAGCAGCAGATCCGGCTCCAGAAACAACGCCGTCGCCAGAGACACACGCATCCTCCAGCCGCCCGAAAAGTCCGAGACGGGCCGCAACTGCGCCGCCGCGTCGAAGCCCAGCCCGGCCAGAACGCTTCCCGCCCGTGCCGGGGCGCTGTCCGCGTCGATCGCGCCCAGCCGCTCGTGAATCTCCGCGATCCGCTGCGGGTCCGTCGCCATATCCGCCTCGGCCAGCAGCGAAGCCCGCTCGGTGTCTCCCGCCAGAACCGTGTCGATCAGCGATGTCGGACCGGACGGCGCCTCCTGTTTCACCCGCCCCATTCGCGCCCGCGAGGACAGGCGGATCTCACCGCCATCCGGCTGGATATCCCCGGCAATCGCGGCCAGCAGCGTCGATTTTCCGGCGCCGTTGCGCCCGACAAGCCCCACCTTGCGCCCCGGCTCGATCGAGAGGTTCGCCTGGTCCAGCAGCGTGCGGCCGGCAATGCGAAGGGTCAGGTCGGTGATGACAAGAAGGCTCACGGAAGTCTCACTACAGATCGTCTCGGATGAGGATGCGCCGGAACAGGACCGGCCATCGTCGTCACGCCATAGCATCCGCATGCGTAAAGCCCTACCCGTCACAGCGATAATGCTCTAGATGAGCGCTGCCCGCGGATCGTCATGTTCCGCGACCCGTCCCGGCATGGCCCGGGCAGAAACGAGAATGAGGAGCCGACCATGGCTGTTGAACGCACACTTTCCATCATCAAGCCGGACGCGACGCGCCGTAACCTGACCGGCAAGATCAATGCCGTATTCGAAGATAACGGCCTGCGCATCGTCGCTCAGAAGCGCGCGCAGCTCAGCCCTGCCCAGGCCGGCGCGTTCTACGCCGTGCACATGGAGCGTCCGTTCTACGGTGATCTCGTCTCCTTCATGACCTCCGGCCCGGTCGTCATCCAGGTGCTCGAAGGCGAGAACGCCGTCGCGAAGAACCGCGAAGTCATGGGCGCCACCGATCCGAAAAAGGCCGATGCCGGCACCATTCGCGCTCAGTTCGCCGAGAGCATCGAAGCAAACTCCGTGCATGGTTCCGACAGCGCTGAGAATGCCGCCAATGAAATCCGCTTCTTCTTCGCCGAGACGGAAATCCTTCCGTAAGACGAAGAAAGCGGGCAGGGGAGGCGGCCTGGTCCGCCTTTCCATTTCGGTTTCCGAGAGCGTATTTTCTGGCCCGGCGTTCTGAAGCGGTTTTACCCGATGCGGTAACAACTATGTGAAGAAGAGCGTCTGGCGGGATAACCTGTTGCCACAAAAATGCAGGTGGTCACCCGTTGCGTCTGAGCTTCCTGCCCCGGATGCAGCCGTCGCCAGCAGGATCTGATCGTTCATGACGTCCTCTGTCCGGCCTGGCGCCGTCAAACCCCGTCACATCCTGTCCAACACGGGCTGGAATATCCTCGGGCGGGTCGCGCCCGTGTTCGTGGCCCTCCTGGTCACGCCAAAACTGATCCATCTGATGGGCCTGTCCCGCTGGGGTCTCTTCACGATTGCCCTCAGCCTCGTCGGCAGCTTCGGTATCTTCGATCTCGGCCTCGGCCGCGCCCTGACACGGGCCATCGCGGATGGCGTGAGCAACGATGCCGACGAAAAGCAGATAGCCGACCTCTCGCTGACCGGAACCGTCACCCTCGGCATCATCGGTTTCATCGGTGGCCTGATCGCCGCCGTCGCCGTTCAGATCTGGGTCAGTCACGGTCTCAAAATCCCCGAGGAACTGAAATGGGAGACCAGGCTCTCCCTGTGGGTGCTCTGTGCAACCGGCCCGCTGCTCCTGATCAACGCCGCCATGTGGGGGATCATGTCGGCTTATCAGGCGTTCCGAACCGTCAGTCTCGTCAGCGTCCCGATTTCGGTCATGTACTACCTCGGGCCGCTGATCATGCTGCTGTTCTGGAACAGTCTCATCGGGGTGATGCTTTCGCTCGCCGTGTGCCGTCTGTGGATGACCGTGGCGTATCTGCGGATCTGTCTGAACCTGATGCCCGCCCTGAGAACCGCCCGTATCCGGCCTGTGCTGCTGAAGCCGCTGCTCCGTATCGGCGGCTGGATGACCATCTCCAATCTCGCCTATCCCATCCTCATCTATTTTGATCGTTTCGTGATCGCCAGTGTCGTATCGGTGGCCGCAACGGCCTTTTATACGACGCCGCTGGATGTCGTCAGCCGCTTCGCGATCCTGACAAACGCCGTCGCGGGCTCGGCCTTCCCCGCGTTCTCATCCTCCTGGCGAAACAATATTCCTGAAACAGTCGAGCTTTTCCGCACCAGTCTGCTCGTCATGACCGCACTTATGTTTCCGGTCTGTTTCTGGTCGGCGCTGTTCAGCCATGCCTTTCTGGTCTTCTGGATCGATCCTCTTTTCGCCGTGAACAGCACTCTGATCATGAAACTGCTCTGTCTCGGCGTGTTCGCCGGCGCGCTCGACACCATCTGTGCCGGGTTCCTCGACGCGATCGGTCGCCCGGACACCAGCGCGAGACTGTCGCTGGGCGAACTCTGCGTTTATCTCCCGATCCTGTTTCTGTGCGTGAAAAATTTCGGCATTGTCGGCGCCGCTGCCGTGTGGGCTCTTCGCTGCCTTATCGATGTCAATATTCGTATGGCGATCTGTCTCACGCTCTACAAACCGCTTCGTCAGGGCGTCATCAGCGCACTGCCGGTGATCGCTGCCGCTTTCCTGTGTATGGGAGCCGCGCTCTTCAATTTTCCGATGCTGATTACCCTGCCGGCCGCACTCATCGTCCCGCTGCTGCTTTGCGCGTTGCTCTGGTGCGCCTGCATGAACACGCATGAGCGTAAGGCCTTTAAAGCGGTCCTGGCCAGACTGACAGCCAGAGTCTCCCGCTCGCGCCCGGCCTGATCGTCACTCTGCCCGGCTGTCTGCTCCAGGCCGCCACACGGTAAAGGGGATTCTCTTTCAGGGTAATCCGTCATCGCCGGCCGGGAAGGCGCGGGCAGCCTCATTCACAAAGCGATAACGGGGCAGGCGCGGGCAAAAGACCGGATCTTCGCCCGCGAAGAAAGCAAATCCCCGGTTTTGTCGAAATCGCTTCCGCTCGCCTTTGCCCGTCGCGCGAAGTCCTTCACAATATGATCTTCGGAAAAGTCTCATCATGCTGCTGTCGGGTCATCAGACCCGCCCTCCTGAGATGGCATGACAAGTTTATTTGCGAAAGACTCTCATTTGCAATAAGAAACTGACCAGGCGTCATTCCGCAGGAGCGGCAGCAATTATGACCAGAGCAACCGAATTCAACACCGACTGGCACCTTGAGCGGTCCTGGCCGGCAAACATCCTCACCTACCGGGACCCGGCCAGACCCTTTATCGGGCAGATCAACAGGCTGGTCGCACGGTTCCGTTGCGTGCAGTTCCTGTGCGAACATGATGAGCCGGCGCAGAAACTGACGGAACTGCGCAACGCTCTCGCCTTTCATGTCGTCAAAATGTCCCGCTGGTGGAATTTCGATTTCTGCCCGCGCGGCGTTCTCGAAATCCGGGCGCCACTCTTTCTCAGCTATGTGAGAGCCCATCTCGAACGCTCGCTCGAAGATGAAACGCTTTATGACGTGTTCACGCTGCAGCGACACATGCGGGCAGGAGACCGCGACCATGTCGTCATCCTCGGGCAAGATAAAACATGTGACGGAGAAACAGTGTTCTACGGCGTGGACGGGAAAAGACGGTTCCGCTTCGGATCGGAAGATAGTCGTGGCACCGTTGTGTGGGACGACTCTTCTTATGCGGATTTCCCCGGATTATGGCTTGCCGCGCGCAGCGACGCAGCCCGCATCGCAAACGACCCCGTATCAGGACGGGATCTGAACCTGGCGCAGGCCGAGCACCGGCAGAGCAGTTTCTGGCATCAGCAGTATTTCCATGCCGCCTGCGAACAGAACACCGTCCAGAGATACATCGAGGCCCGCGCGCAGCTTAACGGACATCAGAGCGCGTTCGGACGCATCGAGAGCGAGTCGATCATCAATTGCCTGGCATTCCGGATCGTGCGGCTGGCCGTTCATTCACACCGCCCCGTGAGCGAACTTCTGAACGGACAGGGCCAGACCCGCATGGAACGCTGTGCCGCCGTCATGGTGGAACGCCGCGCGCGAACTCACGTTTTCACCTGCGCTGACGAGACACAACAGGCCGCGCTGATGGCGATTGTCGATCGTCTCGAAAATTACCGCCCGCGCCAGTGCTTCTGAAAAGGAGCGATATCTTTAATTGTGCGGAACCAGGACATAAAATCATCATCTTCCGGAATCCGGCAGCAGCAGGATAAAAACAGTCCCGACAAAATAATCCCGGTCGGGCCAGTTAAGGGCGGAACCGGATGATCGCACGGGCGTCTAAAATGCGGTTGCCACCGTTTCCAGGAAAATTGCCGCATGCCTCAGCCATATTCACAGACAGTCAGAGACGCCACCTCGCTCGCCTCATCGCTGGTCCGATGAAAACTCTCCGGGAATTCGGAGTATGATAACAAGACGATCCTTTGCGGGTATCCTGACCACCAGCGCGGCAGCGGCCGTCACTCTCGTTGCTTCCGCAAAAGCGAGAGCAGCCACCGCCCGTCCTCAGGCGCGAAATGTTGTGCTGGTGCATGGTCTGTTCGCGGATGGCTCCTCGTGGCTGGATGTCATCGCGCGTCTCCAGGTAAAAGGATTCAACGTCACTTCGGTTCAGAATCCACTGACCACATTACCGGAAGCTGTTGCCGCCGCGCGTGTTGCGCTCGACCGGCAGAACGGCCCGACCGTCTTCGTCGGACATTCATTCGCAGGCACGATTGTGAGTGAGGCAGGCCTGCATCCGAATGTTTCTGCTCTTGTGTATGTCGCCGCGCGGGCGCCGGATGCGGGAGAAGATTATGCGGCTCTGGCAAAAAGATTCCCGAAACCGCCTGCATCCGCGGGCATTATTTTCGATGGTGATGAAGGACGTCTCAGTGAAGCGGCCTTTCTCCGTGACTTTGCCGGAGACCTGCCAGATGTCCGGGCCAGACAACTATATGCAGTGCAGGAACCATTTCATAAGGCATTGCTGACGGGCAGAACAACGCAGGCGGCATGGCGTTTCAGGCCCTGCTTTTACGCTGTTTCAACCGAGGACCGCACGATTAATCCCGACCTGGAACGCTTCATGGCGAAACGAATGAGCGCAAAAACGATTGAACTGAAATCAGGTCATCTCTCACTGATTTCACATCCCGACGAGATCACAAACCTCATCATAAAAGCAACGGAGACGCCTGCCTGAACCGTAACCCGGAAAACGGCAGCCCCGATCCCATAAAGCGACCGTCACGTCATCCCACGCTGTAACACCGCAGGCCGCTTCCCGCCGTAATGGTTTTCGCTGTCCCGTCTTCAGTCAGACAGCAACGATCCGCTCAGGTAAGGGGCCACCAATCGCCGTGCGGTAATCAGAACCAACCGGACGCAGCTCATCCTGCCATTGTCCCGGTTTCTCGTTACCGCTTCTGGCAATCCAGTGGGTTTCCCGATCGCACCACCATGGCAGCGGGCAGGCGAAATGATAACCGGCCGGGAGCTTTTTGCTCCACAGACAGCTCAGATCACGACCGTTATCGAACCGCACCGCCACACTGATATAATCGTGGGTCAGAGCGAGATCTTCCGGAAGTTCGGAAGGCAGTTTTTCAACCAGCCATGACCAGGACAGGCGGGTTTTTTCATTGAGCGGAATATCGACCGGCGTTTCGAGGATGCAGCAGTCACCATCATGCGTCTCCACGGTAATATCGGTGCCAGACCCGGAGAAGATCGTGACCTCTCCGAAAATATCCATGAATGACCAGTGTTCAGGCGGCTGAATGCGGGTCTCAGGGGCACCTGTAAGTCGTACCGAGACACCAATTCCGCCTTCACAGGGGTCTCGCGGTCCGGGCAGAACAGCCTCGTCCATACCGGCCCACAGGGAGAACGCTTTGGTGAAGGCCTCAACCTCTCCATCCGCCCATGCACTAAATACCGTTTCTTTTTCGAAGATAATTTCCTGTTGCGACCACTGCTCGTGACGGCTCGGTTCGAGCCCCCGCAACATTGCCTGTCCTTCCGGCAGCGGCCATAGCGCCGATGCGCATCCCTGGCCGCTAACAGGTTCCCGCCTTACCCGTCTGCCAGATGAACATCCCAACCGGGGAACCGCCCCTGCCGGCACCCGCTATAGTCTGCAAACGACATCACAGTCTTCTGAAAAACCGGAACCGCCACCTTAAAGCGTGACGTTCTGGAGCACCTCAAAGCCTTCAAAAACCGGCGGCCCCGCTGTCAGGGCACGTCCTTTTCCGGCACCGGCATGGGCAGCGCGGAACTGCTCGGACTGCGTCCAGTCCAGAAAAGCCTCGTAAGACTCCCAGACCGTATGGGAGGCATAAAGCCTGTAATCTTCATGCGCAGGCCCTTTCAGAAACTGAAAGGATACGAAACCCGGCACTGTCTTGAGCAGAACATCGCGATCAAGCCATCTGCGACAGAACGCTTCCTCATTCTCCGGCTGCACCCGAAAGCGATTCATTGCGATATACATTGGTATTATTCCTTTATTTCGCCAGACATTTTTTCAGCAGATAACAAACGAAACCCGGCTTCAGTAATCCGGATTATAGGTCAGCGTTTCAATCCACGCCCGGATATCTTCAGGCCGCTCAACACCGGACATGCCATGATCAAAAATAAACTCCGCCAGACGTACCGCTGAAGTTACAGCCACTTCAATGATATGGGCCTGCGGCGGAAACAGCCGCCCGCGCTCCAGAGCCACGGCATCCACCTGGTCCGCCAGCGCGTGAGCCGCCTCGATAATCAGTTCATCCGTAACGATTTTCGGTCGTGTCGCGTAAATCGCCAGCCCCAGCGCCGAGAAAATGTAAAAATTATTCGCCTGTCCCGGATAGAACGTCCTGCCGTTCAGCTCCACGTTCGGGAACTGCTGCCCCCCCGCAAACAGCGCCCGACCGTCGGACCACTGATAGGCCTGCTCGGCGGTACATTCCGCATTCGTCAGAGGTAATGACAAAGAGAAGATAACCGGCCGCTCGTTCAGCCGGGCCATCTCCTCGATCACAGCCTGATTAAACGCCTCGCCGGATGTCGAAACACCGACCAGGACCGACGCGTTCACCCGACGGATCGTCTTCAGCAAGTCCGTGGAAGGCTCAGCCGGATGGGCAAACCGCTTCTGCTCTTCAGAAAGATCCGTGCGCGACGGTTCGATCAGTCCGTTCACATCCAGAAGCGTGATGCGGGCACAGGCTTCTTCCTCACTCAGCCCTTCGGTCTTCATGGCCGTGACAAGAAGATCGGAAATCCCCAGACCGGAAGAACCGGCGCCAAGAAAGACAAAGCGCTGTTCAGAAAGTTTCTCGTTTTTTACCTTCAGAGCCGTAATCAGCCCCGCCAGTGTCACCGCTGCCGTGCCCTGAATGTCGTCGTTATAACACAATACCCGGTCACGATATTTCGCGAGATAGCGCAGCGCGTCCGTGCCCTTCCAGTCCTCGAAATGCAGACAGCATCCCGGAAAGACCTCCTGAACCGCCGTGACAAACTCCTCGACAAATGCATCAAGTTCTTCAACGGAGGGCGGCTCATGGCGCAGTCCGAGATAGAGCGGATCGGCCCGCAGCGCCGCATTCGTCGTGCCGATATCAAGCTGAACCGGCAGAAGCGAGCAGGGAGGGACCGAACCGCATACTGTATAAAGTTGCAGCTTCCCGATCGGGATGCCCATCCCGTTGACCCCGATATCGCCAAGACCAAGAATGCGCCCGCCGGTTGTCACGCAGATCGTCCGGACGTCCTTTTCAGGCCAGTTCCGCAGAACCTCGGCAATCCGCCCCTTCATCTCCAGCGTGATGTACATCCCGCGAGGCCGGCGATACAGATGGCTGAACATCTTGCAGGCCTGCGCCAGTGTCGGCGCATAGATGACAGGCACGAACGTCGCCGGATCTGAGCGCAGCACCTTGTAGAAAAGCGTCTCATTCCGGTCGACCAGCGAATTCAGATAGATGTAGCGCTCCAGATCGTTCGGCTTCGCCTCAAGATGCCGGAAAATACGCTCCATCTGACGTTCCAGTGTCTCAACACCGGGCGGCAGGAGTCCTTCCAGCCCATAAGCCTTGCGCTCTTCCTCCGAAAAGGCCGTGCCGTGATTGAGTTCGGCGTCGTTCAGCAACGCCATGCCACGTAAGGAAGGTTTTTGCGAAGACATCAGCAACGGACTCCTGGTTCTTCCCGCGAAAACAGATCCGCGGGCGCCATTATTATGGAAGTTTCCATTGTTGTAGGTCGGTTTGGAGGCCGTGCGAAGCCATCTTGCCGCGCGATACCAGCCGCGGCGTTCAACAATTACCCGAAAATCGTGAGCATGGCGGCCCGGATAGCCGGGCCCCGGGCCTTAACCCTGCCGCAGCTTCCGCCCGCGTGACAGCTCCGTCACCACCCCGTGCAGCGTCCGCAACTCCTGCTCCGTCACTTCGCCGCGCGTGAAAAAATGCCACAGATTCCGCACCATGCCCGGCTTTTTCTCTTCATTGCGAAGGAAGCCACACTCATCCAGATCCGCGATCAGATGACGCATGAAATTCTCAAGCTCGCCTTTCGTCGCGACATGCGTCTCGTTGGTCATCAATTCGCGGGGAAGGGTCCCATCCTCCGTCAGCCACCATTCATAGGCCATGATCATCACGGCCTGAGCCAGATTCAGCGACATGAAGCCCGGATTCAGCGGATAGCGAATCAGCGCGTCCGCCCGCGCCATGTCCTCATTGTCCAGCCCGGTCCGCTCCGGACCGAACAGCAGCCCGACCTTCAGCCCCCGCCGCGTCGCCGCGCGCAGTTCCTCTGCCCCGCCCCGCGCCGTCAGAACCGTCTTGACGATATGACGCGGCCGGGGACAGGTCGCATACACATGATGCAGGTCCGCCACCGCGTCATCCACGGTGTCGAAAACCTCAACAGCCTCAAGAATCCGGTCCGCGCCGGAGGCCGTCCTCCACGCCCGGTCCTGCGGCCACCCGTCACGCGGTGCAACAAGCCGCATGTGAAACAGCCCGCCATTGGCCATCGCCCGCGCCGTCGTGCCGATATTCTCCGCCATCTGCGGCCGCACCAGAATGACGACCGGACTGTTCCCGATCGGCTCCAGCGGCGCCCCCCCGTCCTTGCCGGTCACGCCCGCCTCCAAGTCGTGCCGGTGGGGCCATCCTCTAAAATGATACCCTCTTCGGCGAGAGTTTTTCTAATTTCGTCGGCTCGGGCGAAGTCTTTTGCTTTGCGGGCAGTCAGGCGCTCGGCGATAAGGGCTTCAATTTCGACTTCAGGAAGATCATTGGAGCCAGAGACAAGCGTCTTAAACCAGCTTTGTACGGGAGTATGCAGAAGGCCGATCATATTGCCTGCGGCCATCAAATCCTCGGCGGCTTCTATGTCACCCGTAAGAGCTTTTGTTGCCATTTTGTGCATTTCAGCAATAGCCTGAGGTGTATTTAAATCATCGCAAAGCGATTCAAGAAAAATAGCTGGAGGAGGGCGATTAGGGGGACCTGAAAATTTTGCAGCCTGGAGAGCCCGGTAAAAGCGATCAAGAGTTTTGCGTGATTCGTTCAGTCCGGTCCATGTGAAATTAAGTAAAGAACGGTAATGCGCGCTCATTAACTGGAGACGCAAGACTTCTGCGGGAACGCGTTTCAATACATCGGAAAGCGTGTGGAAATTACCGAGCGATTTCGACATCTTCTCGCCCTCGACGAGAAGCATCGCATTGTGCAGCCAGTAATTGGCGAATTTACCGTTGGGGAAGCAGCACAGACTCTGCGCCCGCTCATTCTCATGATGCGGAAACAGCAGATCCGTCCCGCCGCCATGAATGTCGAAGCTCTCGCCCAGATAGCGATGCGCCATCGCCGAGCACTCAATGTGCCAGCCAGGCCGTCCGCGTCCCCAGGGTGAGACCCAGCCCGGCTGCTCCGGCGTGGACGGCTTCCACAGCACAAAATCCCCCGGATCGCGTTTGTAAGGCGCCACTTCCACCCGCGCCCCGGCCACCAGTTCGTCCGGATCACGCCCCGACAACGCGCCATAGGAGGCAAACGACGTCACGGAAAAGAGCACATGCCCCTCCGCCACATAAGCATGGCCCTGCCTGATCAGGCGGTCGATCATCGCCTGCATCTCGCCGATATTATGCGTTGCCCGTGGCTCGATGTCCGGCCGGATCATGTTCATCGCCGCCAGACCCGCATGAAATTCCGCCGTCGTCCGCTCCGTCAGATGGCCAATGTCCTCGCCATTCGCCTTCGCCCGCGCCGTGATCTTGTCATCAACATCGGTGATGTTTCGCACAAACGTCACGCGCGGATACAGCCGGCGCAGCAGCCGGATGAGCAGATCCGCCGTCAGCATCGCCCGCAGATTGCCAATATGCGGCACATCGTAAACGGTGGGACCGCAGTAATAGACGCGCACATGCCCCGGATCGAGCGGTTCGAAGGGGACAGTGGCCCGCCGCTGGCTGTCATGGAGCTGAAACTGGCTCATCGTATGCGGTTCTCTATGCTCTTTCCGGGTGACAACAGGGCTCGCGCCCGCGACCCCGGATCATACCTGAACAACAGCAAAAATGCCCCTGACCGAAATCAGAGGCCCGCCATTGCAGCCCGCCCGGAAACCGCGCCTGCGTGGATGCCCCGCCAGGCGCACGAACGCAACACCCGCCGGGCCGGAAATCAGCCGGCCCGAAACCCGTATCGCGGCCTGCTCAGCGTGGCGCCACCCAGCCATTGCCCGTGGAATCACCCAGCGTGCCCGTCCCGTTCGGCCCGGTATCCTGATAGGACGAGCCAAAGCGCGACAGATCCGCCCCTGTGACGGAATCGCGCCTGATATGTTCCTCATGCTCCGGGTCCGCCCCATGTTCGATGTCCATCGAGGGGGCTTCCTGATAGCCGGGCGGCAGCGAACGGCGCCCTTTTACGCGCAGATGCTCATGCTGATGGGACTGAATACCCTTCGTCGCCGCGCTGCCATCCTGCTGCGTCGGATCGCCGGACGTCATTTCCGCACCGGCCAGCGGATCGCCGGGGTCCGCAAACGCCATCCCGGCCAGCGGCCCGGATAACAGTGCGACGGCCAGAACGGCAACGGCGCTGAAACGGGGGAAAGCAACCATCAGAACCACTCTCTAATGCATGGAACGCCTCCGGAAGAGGCGAAAATCAGCCAGTGGAACGATCCGTCACACAGGGCTGTTGTTTCAGTAGCGGTTAGTTTTACACAGCAGCCACAGAAAAAACAGGCTATTCCGGTCTGCCGCGCGAGGGTCACATATTCCGCGCGGGGCAGCCTTTCACGGACTGCATCCGTCCCCATATGGTGTCCGGTGCCCACGGTAAAGAGGTCCGCAGTAAAGTAGGGAGGAGCGCCATGACCGCCGATCTGTTCGACCTTCCTCAGGCCCGCCCGGTCTCCCGCGCTCCCGCGCCGCCCGTCTCTCTCGCGGAGGGCGCCGTCCTCCTGCCCGGTCTGGCCCTGTCCGACGCGCCCGCGCTGCTCGCCGCGATTCACGCCATCGCCCTCATCACGCCCTTTAGCCGCATGGAAACCCCCGGCGGCCGCCTCATGTCCGTCGCCATGACCGCCTGCGGCGAATACGGCTGGTGTTCGGACCGAAACGGCTATCGCTACACAACTACATCTCCCCTGACCGGCGAGCCCTGGCTCCCCATCCCCGACATCTTTGTCACCGTCGTCCGCCGCGCCACCGCAGCCGCCGGTTATCCGGAGCCACCCCTGCAATCCTGCCTCATCAACCGCTACGAACCCGGAGCCCGTCTCTCCCTGCATCAGGATCGCGACGAAGACGCTCCTCATATGCCCATCGTCTCCATCTCCCTCGGGGTCGCCGCGATCTTCCTCTGGGGCGGGCTGCATCGCAGCGATCCGGTCCGCCGCCTTCGTCTGACGCACGGCGACGTCGTCGTCTGGGGCGGCCCGTCCCGCTTCGTCTTTCACGGCATCGCACCGCTCGCCCGCTCATCCCATCCCAATACCGGCGACTGCCGCTTCAACCTCACATTCCGGCAGATACGGGCTTAACATTCACCGTCCCGGACCCCGTCCCGCCGCCAGGAAACAGACCTGACCGGCGCCGGTGCCGGGTCTCTTTGCATTCCCCGGCGGAATTGGGCATAAGAACCGCCCCGCAGCGCCTGTAACCGGCGGTGTCAGGGGCTTTAATCCCTCTTCTCTATCTGAACAACGGAACACCGCGCCGGAGACGGCGTGCTGCAAGGACGAAAGAAACGACAATGAGTGTCACGCTCAGCCAGACCTCCGCATCCCGGGCCGCCACGAAGGCAGTCAACTGGTCGCCGGAGTCATGGCGGTCGTTTCCGATCAGGCAGGTTCCGGCCTATCCCGACGAGGATGCGCTGACCGCCGTAGAAGCCCGTCTCCACCGCTATCCGCCGCTCGTTTTCGCCGGTGAAGCCCGCCGCCTGCGCCAGCATCTCGCCCAGGCCGCGACCGGACGCGCTTTCGTGCTGCAAGGAGGCGCCTGCGCCGAAAGCTTCTCCGAATTTTCGGCGGACTTCGTGCGCGATACCTTCCGCGTTCTGCTGCAAATGGCCGTCGTGCTGACCTTCGGCGCCAAAGTCCCCGTGGTGAAGATCGGCCGCATGGCCGGACAGTTCGCCAAACCGCGTTCCTCGGATAACGAGACAAAAGACGGTGTCACCCTGCCGTCCTATCGCGGTGACATCATCAACGGACCGGACTTCACAGCCGCCGATCGTGTGCCCGACCCCGTCCGCATGGAAACCGGCTATTTCCAGTCCGCCGGAATCCTCAACCTCCTGCGGGCCTTCTCGCGCGGCGGCTATGCGAACCTGCATCAGGTGCATCGCTGGAATCTCGGCTTTGTCGAGCGCTCTCCGCTGGCCGAACGCTACCGTGTCCTGGCCGGGAAAATCGACGAAACCCTGTCCTTCATGGGAGCCTGCGGTCTCGGCGCCGAATGCACGCCGCAGATCGACGAGACCGAGTTCTACACCTCGCACGAAGCCCTGCTGCTGCCCTACGAACAGGCGATGACCCGCATCGATTCCACCTCCGGCGAGTGGTATGACTGCTCGGCCCATTTCCTGTGGATCGGCGACCGCACCCGCCAGCCGGACGGCGCCCATGTCGAGTTCCTGCGCGGTGTCCGCAACCCGATCGGCATCAAGGTCGGTCCGACCACGCAGATCGAAGACCTTGAGCGCCTGCTCGAAATCCTCAATCCGGGCGACGAGGCCGGACGTATCACGCTCATCTCCCGCATGGGCGCCGCGAAAATCCGCGACCACCTGCCGCCGCTGGTCCGCGCCGTCAAAGGCACGGGCCGCACCGTCACCTGGGTCAGCGACCCTATGCACGGCAACACGATCCCGACCTCGCACAATGTCAAAACCCGCAACTTCGATGCGATCCTGAGCGAGACCCAGGCGTTCTTCGATGTGCTGACCAGCGAAGGTGTGCCCCCGGGCGGCGTGCATATCGAAATGACCGGCCAGAACGTGACGGAGTGCGTCGGCGGTGCCCACGCACTCACCGAGGACGATCTCGGCGCCCGCTACCAGACGTTCTGCGATCCCCGCCTCAACGCGGAGCAATCGCTCGAACTCGCTTTCCGCATGGCCGAGGAACTCTCCACCCGCGTCCGGGCCACCCCGTCCGCAACCACCGTTCTCTAGATCGCGAAAGCGGAAGGCGAGGGGACAAATCAGAACGGCAGCCGGCGTCATACCGCAACCGGCTGCCGGCCCGGCAATCCGTGAGGTGTCACAACCTGTTGTGCCCGCAAGATAAAACCGCGGGCTTGCCAACCCGACAGCCCCTGCTGCGTAATGTTCCCCGCATGTCACATCCGGCGTGACACAGGAGAAGGACGGAGAATCAATGTCCAGCCCGACCGGGACTGTCCCGTCCCCCGCTTCCGCAGAACCCTGTTCCGGCACCGCCTCTCCCGGCGTTGCCACGGCCGCAACCGTCGCGCCGGTCAGCGACGCCGACATCGCCGCCCGCACGGACAGTTATTTCAACCGCACGAAAACCATCGTCACCCGGTTCGGAGACTGCGTCGTTACCTACGCCGTGTTCATCCGTCGTCCGGTGCTTTCCGCCACGGCCATTCTCGAACGCTGGCTGGAAAATATCGCCCGCGAGCGCGGGATCGAAATCATCGTCGAACCCACCCACACCGAGGGCGAATGGGTCGGGGCGGGCGAGCCGCTGCTCTACATCACCGGGTTCTTCTCGCATTTGACCGATCTCGAAACACTCGTGCTCCAGAAGATCGGCCCGCCCTGTGTCGCCGCCCACCGGGCCTACCAGATGGCCCTCTCCCTGCCAAAAGCGCAGTTCCTCGCTATGGAAGCCCGCCACTGCGCCGGATACGAGATGCAGGAACTGATGGCGTACGGCGCCTCGGTGGGCAGTCGCGCCGCGCAGGAACAGGGCGCTGTCGGCTTTGTCGGCGGCGCGAACGACGCCACCGCCGCCTTCTTCGGTCAGAGCCACGGCTTCGGCACCATGCCACACGCCCTGATCGGCTATGCCGGATCGACCCTGCGCGCCGCTGAGATGTTCCATGAGGCCTATCCGGACACCGACCTCACGGTGCTCGTTGATTATTACGGGCGCGAAGTCACCGACGCGCTCGCTGTCTGTCGCCGGTTCCCCGAACTCGCTGCCGCCGGCAAGATCGCCGTGCGTCTCGATACGCATGGCGGCCGCTTTCTGGAAACGCTTGATCCCCAGGAATCCTATGCCGTCGTCGACCGCCACGTTCCGGAAGCCATCCGCCGCTACCGCTCGGAAAGCGAACTGCGTAACCTTATCGGCACCGGGGTCTCCGCTGCCGCCATCTGGCGGATGCGCGAGGCGCTCGATGAAGCTGGCTTTGATAAAGTCCGCATCGTCGTCTCATCCGGTTTCGGCGTTACCAAATGCGCCTGCATGGCCGACGCCAGCGCACCGATTGACGTCGTCGGCACCGGCTCCTTCATTCCAAAACTCTGGAACGAAACCTATGCCACCGCCGATATTGTCACCTATGACGACGTGGAGAGCGTGAAGGTGGGCCGCGAATTTCTGCTGCCCTCCGTCCGCCGCGCGGAAGCCGCAAGACGCCGCCGTTATCATCCCTGAACACGACGGATCCGATACAGACCACCTGAAACCATGCCGTAATTCCGAAAGGGATGAGCGGCATTCCTTACCCGTGACACACCCCCGGAGACACGAAACATGGCCCGTATTGATGACGATTTCGATGAAATGGACGAATCCGCAGCCGAAACGGATGGCAAAGATACCGGCCGGACAGTGCGCATTCTCGACCTGTCCGGAGGCGCTGAAGACAACATCGTCGAAGACATCCGCGATTTTCAGGATCTCGCGCACGCCAATGCCTTCGCCCGCGCCTACGTTCGTGACAGCATCGAAATCTGCCGCGCCGCCGGAACCACGCCGCGCGATACGCTGAACGCCTGGTTCGCCTATGGTGAAAATGCGGAAGTGCTCGATGCGGGCGAGGAAGGCTGGAAGTCCTCAACCGAACTCAATGAGTTCGTCGAACGCCCCGCCACGTCCATGGAACGCGACTGGCGCGCCCTCGATCCGAGACGCATGGTCGACCCCGGCGAGTTCGGAGAGCATGACGAAACCGATCCTCCGAACGACGAAGACGCATAAAACCCGCCCGCCGATATCAGGATAAACCCGGCTTTTGTACCTTAGCTTTCAAGAACAGCCTTCAGACCCGGCAGATCAAGCCGCACATGCCGGGTATCAAGGCGCACGATCAGCTTTCTATCCTCCAGCGTGCCGATCGCGCGGCTCACCGTTTCCGTGGTCGTGTTGAGATACTCGGCGATGTCCGCGCGGTCCATGAGCAACGACAGCACACCGGTCTCCGGATCATAACATTCCGTCTCCCCGCTGCATTCAATGAAAAATCCCGCCACCCGCGTGCTCACCCGCTGATGTGTCACCAGAAGAAGATGCCGCTGCGACTGACGCAGCCGCGCAATCGCCTCAACCAGAAGATCCGCCTGTAATTGCGGATATTTCTGAAATAGTGTCTGGATTTCGGTGCGGGAAAACCGCACCAGCTCGCACTCCGTCAGCGTATCGGCCGAGTTCAGATAAAGATCGTTTTCAGCAAGGCCGAACAGATCGCCCGGCCAGTGAAACGCAATGACCTGATTGCGTCCGTTTTCCAGCTGATGCGAAACCCGCACCGCGCCGGAGCGGATCAGGTAAACCGGGTCGGCAGGCTCACCCTGGCGGAACACCGGCATTTTCGCTTTCAGGGAAAGCGGCTTCGCAATGGTCGCCAGTGCCCTGCGCGTGTCGGCGGGCAGAATCAGATCACCCGCGTCGTCAACTGTGCCCGATGCCCACTGGCCTGCGGCATGGAAACGCAGCGGCGCGGGCATGCCAGCCTGAGTTGTCATGGCAATACCCTCGTATGAAGTCACGAACCCTCGCTACCGGCGTCACGACAGAGCGTCAATGCCGGTGCCACACGGATCAGGGGCGATATTTTCAGGTGTGACAGAGCGACGATCACCCCTCTCCTTCGACAGAACCCCGTGGAAAGCCCTCTGGCATTTTCCCTCGCGGACCGGCATAAACCCGCGCATGAAACTACGCTTCGCGCCCAGCCCCACCGGAATGCTTCACGTCGGCAATGCCCGCCAGGCCATCGCCAACGCCCTGTTCGCCCGACATCACAAGGCCGCGTTCCAGCTCCGTATCGACGATACCGATACCGGGCGCTCGAAAGAAGCCTATGCGGACGCCATCTGCACCGATCTCGAATGGCTCGGGATTCACTGGGACGAAACCTTCCGCCAGACCGAGCGGCTGGAGCGATACGCGCTCGCCATCCAGGCCCTGAAGCGCACCGGCAGGCTCTATCCCTGCTTCGAGTCCGAACAGGAACTCGCCCAGAAACGCGAATTGCGGATCAAACAGCGCAAGCCGCCCCTCTATGACCGCGCCATGCTCAAAATGACGCCCGAACAGCGCGCCCAGGCCGAAGCCAACGGCAAGGTGCCTTACTGGCGCTTCCGCCTCTCCGACGGCAGCAAAAACTGGATCGATGCCGTCATGGGCCAGTGCTCCGTCAAACTGACCGCCATCTCGGACCCCGTCCTGGTCCGCGCCGACGGCACGGTGCTCTACACGCTCGCCTCCGTGGTCGATGACATGGAAACCGGCATCACCAACATCATTCGCGGCGAAGACCACGTTACCAATACCGGCGTCCAGCTCGACATCGCCGAAGCCCTTGGCGCCGTCCCGAATCGCTTCGCCTTCGCGCATCTGCCGCTCCTCCTCGACGAAGGCGGCGGCAAACTCTCCAAGCGCTTCGACGCTCTCTCGCTGAAAACCCTCCGGCAGGACGGCATCGAAGCCAAAGCGCTCGTGTCTTACCTCGCCCGCCTCGGCAGCTCGGATGATCCGGAGCCGCTCGACTTCGATCCGCTCGCGCAGAGCTTCGATCTGTCCCACATTTCGAAATCCTCCGCCCGCTTCGACATGCGCCAGCTCCTGGCCATGAACCGGCGCGTCCTGGCCAGCACACCCTTTAGCGAGGTTCAGAACCGTATGCCGCCCGGCACCACGGAAGCCTTCTGGCTCGCGATCCGGGGGAATATCGAGCTGTTCTCCGAAGCCGCTCACTGGTGGACCATCACCCACGACGACATTGTCCCGCCCGTGCAGGACGGAGAAGCGGAATTCCTGACCAGAGCCGCTGCGCTTCTCCCGCCAGAGCCCTGGTCGGAAACGACATGGAAAGACTGGACCGCAGCTCTGAAAGCCGACTCCGGGCGAAGTGGCAAAACTCTGTTCCATCCCCTCCGCCTGGCTCTCACCGGGGAAGAGCAGGGGCCTGAACTCCGCGACCTTCTCCCCATGATCGGCCCCGACCGGACCCGCGCGCGCCTGCTCGCCGGCTCCTGAGCTTTCCCCGCCGGCAGCCCGATCACGACAGCTCCCAACCCGGCGGTCTCTCCCGGAAGGCGTGCCTGTGCCGGAAACCGGTATCGGTCACGCCCCGCGCGGAGGTCTCCATCTCCGCGCGGGAAAATTACTGAGACGATCTCTTAAGAATACGTTCGTCTTTTCCTGCTTTCCTCTCCGGAAATGATAAACTCTGACGACTCCAGGAAAGGGAAGCCGGGCACCGCGCCTGCATGCAGACCGTGGCAAATGCGTCGCATGACATCGACAGGCCTTCCGACAGTTCATCCGTTACCTGGAAACACCGGCAATGCGAGGCGTCTCAAATCGCTGGACGGCCTGCGCGGGGTGGCTGCCTTCGCCGTGATGTTCATTCATATGATCCTCTTCTCGCTCCCCGATAATTCCGCCATCCCGACATTCCCGACAACGATCAGCTATATCATTGAGATCCTGATTCTTTTTACGCCACTCGGCCTGCTCGTGAACGGCCATAGCGCAGTTCTCGTTTTCTTCGTGATCAGCGGCGTGGCCCTCTCCCTGTCCGCGAACGCGGGCAATCTCAGTTTTTACCGCTCTTTCCTGATCAGCCGCGTCAGCCGGATCTGGCCACCTTTCGCCGCCGCTCTCTGTATCGCCGCGTTCCTGTCCTTTCTGGTGCCTCCGGGTCCCTCGCCCTTCGCGAACGCGGAACTGACGCGTTTCTGGAAAATCCCGCCGACAGCGGATGTTTTCATTGAGCAGATTCTGATGACAGGCCGTTTCGACACACTCGACTGGCCTGTCTGGAGCCTGATCGTGGAAATGCGGATCTCGCTGCTCTTTCCGCTTCTCGTGTGGTGCTGCATCAGAGCGCCACGGACCACCATGGCCGCGTCCGGCGCTCTCAGCATCGCTTTTGTCATGAGCACTTCATACGTCCGGATGACAGACTGGAGTTTCACTTCCGCACGAGCGGCTGGTTACGTTTTCCTGTTTACCGCCGGAATCCTGATCGCGCGTAATCTCGATCATATACGCGTCCATCTCGCTCGTCTGACCCGCAGCCAAAACGTCCTGTGCTGGTGTTTCGTGCTGGCTCTCGTCGGAATACGAACGTCCAGACTCTGGCCCGGCATGACACTTGATGACGGCATCCGGTTTTATATGTGCGCCACCGGAGCCATCCTCCTCGTGCTGCTCATCGCCGCCGGCGGACGCATATCACGCCTGATGGAACATCCGGTCCCGCAGGGCGCGGGCAGAATTTCCTACAGCCTCTACCTGCTCCATATGCCTGTCATCGGCTTCTGCCTGAAACGTATCGCGCCGCTCACCACGCACAACACGGCGCTTCTGATCGGGTTCGTCATATCCATCGCCGCTGCCATTCTGGCACGCCGGTGGATCGAAATCCCTTCGGTCAGCCTGGGAAAATACCTGGTAAGACGCTTCGGAAACACCAGCGGGAGGCCGGCGATCAGCCCCCTTTCGGGTTGCACGATGGCGGAGCCGGCCAGCACATCCCATCTGTAATAAATGCTGATTTATCATTGCCGTCCGAAACGCAGAAAGCAGAGGCATCCCAGCCTCGCACAGACACAAATTGACACTCTCTCCGCTTTCATGGACCTTTGACCGATGGCTGGCCCCCTCCCAACACCAGACGCAGAGGATACCGGGACGACAGTGTTCGCGTTCCCCGGCAAACGTGTGTTCGCCCGGGACGAAGCCGCCCGCTATCTCGGGATCAGTCGCCTCCGTTTGCGCTTCCTCGAAATCGCCCGCTGCGGGCCGGTCCCCTTTGCCCCGGGGCGCTATCGCACGACCGAACTGAATCTCTACCGTATTGAACTGTTCCTGCGAGCCGGTCTCCCCGCCACCGAAGCCGAGCGACGCAATGCCCAGGCCGAAACCTTAGCGCAGAACGCGGAGACGCCCCGCGATCCGTTCGTGGAGATGGCCACGCTGCATGACCTTCGGCAGGTCGGCACTTTCATCATCGGCCGCGTTGCAATTGGTATCGGACTGTTCATTATCGTTATGTCACACACGCCGCTGTGGCATTTTTTGCGGCAATCCTTAAAGTAACCGGTAATCTCAACCCGTACGTCACGACAGGGCCTGACCATGAACCGATCGTCCTTGTTGCCGCGCTCCCTGCGCCTCGGGCCAGTGCTGCTCGGCTGCTTCGCTCTGGCGGCCTGTATGCCGGAGCGCTTCCAGGTCGTTGCATCCAATCAGAGCGTCACTTCCACCGGACAGTTCACCGATGTCTCATCCATCGGAGGCCGCTCCGTGCCACTCCAGACCATCGTCCTGCTGGAACCCGACTGCTCTTCGGGCGGCACTGCCATCATTCAGGTGGTAACACCGCCTCAGCATGGCCAGATCACCACGGAGACGGGGAATTACTATCCCGCCTATCCCGCCTCAGACACCCAGCGTTACGCCTGCAACGTGAAAAAACGCCCCGGTGTCGCAGCCATCTACACGCCCGATCCCGGTTTTCACGGCACCGTTTTCACAACCCTCCAGGTCACCGGACCTCTGGGAAGAAGCGGAACCCGGGTCTATCGCATCACCGTGCAATAGGCGCGTCCGGTCGCATTCAGTCCGGGCCGTCGGTCTGCCCCGCGTGCCCGGCCTCCTGTCCATACCACAGGTTGAGGCATGATTTTATGTCTGGCCAGCAAACCGGACCAGGCCTCGCTCCCGGCTTACCCCGGCAGGCTCGTCGGCCACGGATGCTCCAGAATATCCAGAATCGCCGCGCTGGTCTCTTCAACCGAGCGCCGCGTCACATCCACGAGCGGCCAGCCGTGTCGCACGCAAAGACGCTTTGCCCAGAGCAACTCCGCCCGGACCTCTTCAGGATCAACATAGGCCGTCTCCTGAAAGACCGGACGTATCCCCGGCTTCGCCGCAACCATCGCATTCAGGCGCGTTAGCCGGATTTCCACCAGAGCATCCGGGTCGATTGTCAGCCCGATCACTGGCACACGGGCCTCGAACAGTTCCAAAGGTAACGGCGTATCCGGTACCAGCGGTACATTCGCGGCCTTGATGCCTCTGTTGGCCAGGTAAAAACAGGTCGGTGTCTTCGATGCGCGTGACACGCCCACAAGCACCACATCCGCTTCCCGCAGACCACGCGCCTGCTGCCCGTCATCGTGCTCAATGACGTAATGCATCGCGTCAATGCGACGGAAATAATTTTCATCCATCACATACTGACTGCCCGCGCGACCATGCGCCTGCGTCCCGGTCACGCGCTCCAGCAGTTCCAGCGTGTTGTTCATCACATCCAGAAGCTGCACATTCATCCGCAGACAACCTTCATCAAGATCTTTCTTGAGTTCCTGATCCGTCAGCGACGACAGAACCGGCCCGGATTCCGCCGCAATCCCCGCCATGACCCGCCGCAACTGCGCCCGTGTCCGCACCAGATTCCAGTGCCGGACCTCAAATTCATTCTCCGGGAAATGCGGCACGCAGGCCCGCGCCAGTGAGTCCAGCGTCTGCCCGATCCCGCCCGAAACCAGATGAAGAATAATCCGCTGCTTCGTCGTCATGCCCGCCCACCCGGTCAGTAGAGATTGTGACGCCCTGATATAGCCGTATCGGAAAAGCAGCGATATGCCGACGCATCCGACTGACAATCTTATCTCACAATAAAGGATTTCCGACGATGCTCCGCCCGGAGGCTGCGGGCGCCGGTCCGACAGCCCTCCCGCGTCAGACCCGCGAACTTCATCAGTCAGTGTAAATCATTTCTGCTTTCTGTTTCTAATATACTGCCATCAGGTCAGATAACATTATGCTCCAAAAAGAACTCCCTCCTGAGTTTGATTACAGATTTTATAAAGCAACAAATACTGACCTGTCTGAATTTAGCGACACAGACCTCATGAAGCATTTTATTAACTATGGTGAAAGCGAGGGACGCCCAGGATCGGAGGGATGCCTGCGGGAAAATATCATATCCTGCATCCCGCACGATGCGTCAGTGCTTGAAACGGGGTCGTCTGAATCCCCGGTCGTTAAAGGAAAAAACGTAAAATATTTCAGCATCGGTCAGTCAGAGGCACCGGAAAGAGGGAAGCAGAAAACAGATCATCCTGTCACCGACAGCATGTTCGACGCTGTTGTCAGCTCACACACGATAGAGCATCAGATCGATCTCATTACATATCTGAAGAAAATCGAAAAATTGCTCGTCAGAGGCGGACGGTATTATCTTATGATTCCCGATAAACGGATCGGCAGCGACCACTATATTCCGGAATCGACGATTGAAGACGTGCTGTCCGCCTGCAATACAACAGCAACCAGACATTCCCTGAGCAATGTGATGACGGGTCGCGCGCTGACAACGCATAATGACCGGGAGCGACACTGGGCCGGAGATCACGCCGATCCGGGATATATGGAAAGCATCGCCAGACGGCTCAGAAGTGCCATAGCGGATTTCGAAGCAGGTAATGACGCCGGTATCGATGTCCGGGCATGGCAATTCACGCCCTCGGGTTTCCGGCTGATTACAGAGTCACTCTGTTCCCTGAATCTGATCCGTCTCAGAGCAGAGCGTGTGTACAATACGCCGCGCAGCAGAGCTGAATTTATGGCTGTTCTGATCAGACTCTGAACCGGCTGGCACTCAATACCTGAGAATACACCAGTTTTGCGGTCATTCGAAAAACTACCGTTAAGTATCGCTGTTTTTCTCAGGGCTCTGCCCCGACACCCGCCAAAGATTGATGGCTTTGGAAACCTGTTTGCTTATCAGCGGATCTGATGCACGACGTACTTTCGCGTGATGTTCCCTGTCGGAGCTAATTTCAGAAAATTACACATCAACCGTTCAGATGAATAAAGCCAAAACCATAGCCGCTAAAAAAACGGGAGAGAACCGCCCGAAGACAATCCTCTCCCGTTCGGTAAAATGCCCCGAAAATCAGGCCGGAATACCCGCCTGCTTCTTCTTTGCCAGAGCAGCCTGCGCCGCCGCCAGTCGCGCCACTGGAACGCGGAACGGAGAGCAGGATACATAATCCAGCCCGACACTCTCGAAAAACGCGATCGAGTCCGGATCGCCGCCATGCTCGCCACACACACCGAGCTTCAGTCTCGGCTTCGTCTTCCGGCCCGCTTCGGCTCCCATCCGTACCAGCGCGCCCACGCCTTCACGGTCGATGGAAACGAACGGGTCTTTCGGGAGCAACCCGTGGTCCACATAGTAAGGCAGGAATGACCCCGCATCGTCACGCGACAGACCAAGCGTCGTCTGCGTCAGATCGTTGGTGCCGAACGAGAAGAAATCCGCCACTTCCGCAATCTGACTCGCCGTGATCGCCGCGCGGGGCAGCTCGATCATCGTGCCGATCAGATAATCCAGCGTCGTGCCCTTCTCGGCAAACACCGCCGCGACCACCGCTTCCGCCGCCTTGCGCGTCACATCCAGTTCAGTCTTCACGCCAACCAGCGGAATCATGATCTCGGGAACAATCGCCTCACCCGTCTCATGGGAGACCGCAATCGCCGCTTCGATAATCGCCCGGACCTGCATCGCGTAAATCTCGGGATACGTGATCCCGAGACGACAGCCGCGATGACCCAGCATCGGATTGGCTTCCGACAAGGCCGAACGCCGCGCCCGCAGCGATTCAATGCTCTGCCCCAGCGCCGCCGCCACTTCGGCCAGCTCCATCTCGCCATGCGGAAGGAACTCATGCAGAGGCGGGTCGAGCAGACGGATCGTCACGGGCAGCCCGCGCATGATGCGGAAAATCGACGCGAAATCATCCCGCTGGAACGGCAGCAAAGCCTCAATCGCTTTCCTCCGGGCATCATGGTCGTCCGCCATGATCATCTGGCGCACATGCCCGATCCGGTCCGGCCCGAAGAACATATGCTCCGTCCGGCTCAGACCAATGCCCTCGGCCCCGAATTTCCGCGCCGTCTCCGCGTCCTCCGGCGTCTCCGCATTGGCACGCACCCGCAGACGACGCACATCGTCCGCCCAGCCCATCAGCGTGCTGAAGTCGCCCGAAAGGGTAGGGGGGATCGTCGCGACTTTCCCGACATAAACCGCACCCGTTCCACCATCGAGCGTGATCCAGTCTCCGCCTTTCAGAGTCACGCCACCCGCCGTCAGCGTCTGCGCCTTGTAATCGACGTGAATACTGCCCGCGCCGGCCACGCACACACGCCCCATGCCGCGCGCCACAACCGCCGCATGAGAAGTCATGCCGCCCCGCGTCGTCAGAACGCCACGCGCCGCATGCATCCCGTGCACATCCTCGGGCGACGTCTCAATGCGGACAAGAATCACATCCTCACCCTGCGCAGCCCGGTCCTCAACCTCTTCCGCCGTAAAGACAATCGCCCCCGCGGCCGCCCCCGGCGAGGCCGGCAGACCACGCGCGATCTGCGTCCGCTCCGCCTTAGGGTCGAGCGTCGGATGCAGCAGCTGATCCAGCGAGGTCGGCGGCACGCGCTGAATCGCCTCTTCCTGGGTAATCAGCCCCTCACGCGCCATGTCGATGGCAATCTTGAGCGCCGCAGCCGCCGTGCGCTTCCCCGTGCGGGTCTGAAGCATGTAGAGCCGGTTGCTCTGCACCGTGAACTCAATGTCCTGCATATCGCGATAGTGCTTCTCAAGAAGCTCGCGCACCCGCAGCAGTTCCTTATAGGCGTTCGGAAGCACCTTCTCCATCGGCGACTGGTCCGGCGTCGCCTTTTCAGCGGCCATCGGCTGCGGCGTGCGGATACCCGCCACCACATCCTCGCCCTGCGCGTTCACCAGATACTCGCCGTAGAAAATGTTCTCGCCCGTGGACGGATCGCGCGTGAAACACACGCCCGTCGCACAGTCGTCGCCCATGTTGCCGAACACCATCGACTGCACATTGACCGCCGTGCCCCAGCTCGCCGGAATGTCGTGCAACTTGCGGTAAGTGTTCGCGCGCGGATTCATCCAGGAGCCAAAAACCGCACCGATCGCGCCCCAGAGCTGGGCCTGCGGATCGGTCGGGAAAGGCGTCCCGGTCTCGCGCTGCACGATCTCCCGGTAACTCTGGACAATCTCGCGCCAGTCCGTCGCCTTAATGGCCGTGTCGTCATGCACGCCCAGACCGCGCTTGGCCTGCTCCAGAAGATCCTCAAAGCGATGATGTGGAACCCCCATCACCACCGAGCCATACATCTGGATAAACCGGCGATAGCTGTCCCAGGCAAACCGCTCGTCACCGGAAGAGCGTGCCAGCCCCTCGACGGTCTGATCGTTCAGCCCGAGGTTCAGAACCGTATCCATCATGCCCGGCATGGATACACGGGCACCGGACCGGACAGACACCAGCAGCGGCGCATTCGCATCGCCGAAGGTCAGCCCCATCATCTCTTCAACGCGATGAAGCGCCCCGGCGACCTCTTCGGCCAGCTCCGGCGGATAGTTGTTCCCGTTCGCATAGAACGCGGAGCACACCTCCGTCGTAATGGTAAACCCCGGAGGCACAGGCAGTCCGATCGAAGCCATCTCCGCCAGGTTGGCACCCTTGCCGCCAAGCAGATTGCGCATTCCGGCGCCGCCTTCATTCAGACCGCCACCGAAGCTGTAAACCCATTTCGTCATGACCAAAGCTCTCCGAACACGGAGCGACCCGAAATCCGCATTTCCCATATCCCCGGGAGGGGAATGCAGGCCTGGACGCAATCCGCGGGGATTTATTATTATTCAGTCGTCCTGTTCCCGGGGGACAATATCATGACAGGGAAATTCGCGCCCGGCAATTCAGATTTGCCGTGAAATTCATGCCACTTTCCGGAAATTCCGCTGGATTTTCCGCCCGCCGTCCCGCCTGCCGTACGGCGCACCGATCCGTTCAGCTAACCGGACAACTCACGCGCCGACGCCCCATCCCTCACGGAGAGAGTTCCGAAAAGTCTTTTCCCGTTAAAATTATTCCGCAACCCGCGACAGCTTCGGAAATCCGTCAGACCGGCGGCATCCCCGCCAGCTCCCGCCACCCGGCCTCATCCAGCGTGTCGATCCCCAGCTCAGCCGCCTTCCTCGCTTTCGATCCCGCCTCCGCGCCAAGTACAACAAGATCCGTTTTCTTCGAGACACTGTCAGTCACTTTCGCGCCCAGACGCTCCGCCGTCGCTTTCGCCTCCGGTCGCGTCATGGTCGATAAACTGCCTGTAAAGACAATCACCTTTCCCGAAAGCTTCCCGTCACCACCCGCCCGCTCACTCTCCACCGTGATCTGCCCCAGCAGATCCTCCAGCGTTGCCCGGTTATGCGGCTCGGCAAAAAACGCGACAATCTCGTCCGCGATCGCCCCGCCGATCCCGGTAATCTCCCCGAGTTCCTGACGCGCCTCGGATCCGATCACCGCCGCTGCCCGCATCTGCGCCGTCCAGATCGCATACGATCCGTAATGCCGCGCCAGCAGCTTCGCATTACTCTCGCCCACGCGGCGAATACCCAGCGCATAGATAAATCGCGACAGCGGAATCACACGCCGCGCCTCAATCGCCCGCACCAGATTGCGCGCCGAAAGCGCCCCCCAGCCTTCACGCCCGGCAATCTCCGCCTCATGCGTCCGCAACCGGAAAATATCCCCCGGCGCCCGAACCAGACCCGCCTCATGAAACTCGCGAATGCTGCGATCCCCAAGACCGTCAATGTCGAACGCCAGACGCGAGACAAAATGAATCAGCCGCTCCACCACCTGAGCCGGACAGGTGAGCCCCCCCTCGCAACGCCGGATCGCCTCGCCCTCGGGCCGCTCCGCCATCGCCCCGCAGACCGGACAGTGACCCGGCATCACAAACGGCGCGCTCCGTTCCCGACCGGGCTCCGGCACAACGCCCAGGATCTGCGGAATCACATCCCCTGCGCGCTGCACCTTCACCAGATCACCGACCCGCACATCCTTGCGGGCAATCTCGTCCTCATTATGCAGCGTCGCCCGCGCCACCAGAACACCACCGACATTCACCGGTTCAAGATGCGCCACCGGCGTCAGCGCCCCGGTGCGCCCGACCTGCACCTCGATCGACAACAGCCGCGTCACCGCCTGCTCGGCCGGAAATTTCCACGCAATCGCCCAGCGCGGCGCCCGTCCGGCAAATCCAAGCCGCTCCTGTAGCACCAGATCGTCAATCTTGTAGACAACACCATCAATGTCGTAATCGAGCGCCGCCCGGTCACGCGCCATCCGCTCGAAAAACGGCTCCGCTTCGGCCTTGCCCGCCAGCAGCGTGGACAACGGGTTGACTGTAAACCCCCAGGCCTTCAGCCTCTCCAGATACGCCCAGTGCGACGTCGCCACCGGCGCGGACGCCGCCCCCATCGCATAAGCAAACAGCGACAAAGGCCGCTTCGCCGTCACCTTCGGATCAAGCTGCCGCAAAGACCCCGCCGCCGCATTGCGCGGATTGGCAAATCCTTTCTCACCGGCTGCTTCCTGCGCTTCATTGATCGCCAGAAACACCGCCTTGCCGAGAAACACCTCGCCCCGGATCTCGATCAGCTCCGGCGCCTCCCCCTTCAGTCGCAACGGCAGATCCCGCAGCGTCTTCAGGTTCGCCGTCACATCCTCGCCAACCGTCCCGTCGCCCCGCGTCGTCCCACGCACGAAACGACCCTTCTCATAAGTCAGACTGATCGAAAGCCCGTCGATCTTCGGCTCGCCGACAAACTGCAACGCCGCCGCCTGAGCCTCGTCCAGGCCGAGAAACCGCACGGCCTTGCCGACAAAAGCCTCGAATTCCTCAGCACCGAACACGTTGTCCAGAGAGAGCATCGGCACCAGATGCCGGTGCTTCCCGAATGCCCCGTCCGGCGCTGCGCCCACCTGAACGGAAGGACTGTCCTCGCGGATCAGCGTCGGAAACCGCGCCTCGATCGCCTCATTCCGCCGCCGCAGCATATCGAACTCTGCATCCGGGACCTCCGGCGCGTCCCGACCGTGATAAGCCTCGTTCAGCCGCGCGATCAGCTCAGCCAGCCGCGCCAGCTCCGTGGCCGCCTGCGCCTTGCTCAGCGCCTCAACCGCTATCTCCGCCGTGTCCGCACCGCTCATGACCGATGCTCCAGCAGACTCGCCGCCGCCGCCCGCGCCGCATCCGTCACAACATCACCTGCCAGCATCCGCGCAATCTCCTCGCGCCGCGCGTCGGAGGGGAGGGGAGCCGCGCTCGTCTGCGTCTGCCCGCCCCGCACGATCTTGCCGATCCGCAGATGATGATCCGCCGCCGCCGCCACCTGAGGCGAATGTGTCACTGCCAGAACCTGCATGTCCCGCGCCAGCCGGTGCAGCCGCTCCCCGATCGCCGCCGCCGTCGCGCCGCCCACACCGGAATCGATCTCGTCGAACACCAGCGTGCCGATCACCGACCGCCCCGCCAGAACCAGCCGGATCGCCAGCATAAGCCGTGACAGCTCACCGCCCGACGCCACCTTGCCCAGCGGCCCCGGCGGCTGCCCCGGATTGGCGGCCAGCAGAAACGTTACCTGCTCCATGCCCGCCGCACTCCATTGCGCCGCAGACAGCGGTGTCAGTTCGGAAACAAACCGCGCCCGCTCCAGTTTCAGCGGCTTCAGCTCCGCCATCACCGCCGCTTCCAGTTTGCGCGATGCCTTCACACGCGCTTCCGTCAGCGCCGCCCCTGCTGTCCCGAACGCATCCTCCGCCTCACGCAGTGCGGCTTCCAGTTCCTCAATCCGCGCCGTTCCGGTTTCCAGCGCCTCCAGCTTCTCCGACAGGCGCTGCAACAGATCCGGCAGATCCGTCACCGTCGTATCGAATTTCCGCGCCGCCGCCCGCAACGCGAACAGCCGCTCCTCCGTCTGCTCCAGCAGATGCGGATCGGCATCCTGCTCAGCCACAAGCCGACTCAATAAACTCTCCGCATCCGCCAGCGCGGTTTCCGCGACCTCAAGCGCGTTCAGCGCCTCATTCGCCAGAATCTGCTGCGGATCGCGCTCATTCCCTTCTTCCGTCGGTTCACGTCCCGGCATGGGCAACAGCTTGTGCAGCGCCCGCGTCGCCGCCCGCAAAGCCGCAGACGGCCCCTGATTCCGCCGGTCCCGGGGCGTCAGTTCTGCCAGAGACGCAGCCACCGCTTCCCCGCGCCGCTCATTCCGTTGCAGGGCCTGCCGCTGCTCAGCCAGAAACAGCTCCTCATCCGGCTGAGGCGCCAGAGAAGACAGCTCGGAGACCGCATGACGCAGCCACTCTTCCTCACGCGCCGCGTCCGCCATCTCTTTCCGGGCGGATTCGAGCGCCGTCCGCGCCACCCGCCAGGCCGCAAAACAGCGTGTCACCCCGGCCCGCAGGGCAGGGCGCACCCCGAACGCATCCAGCAGATCCCGATGCGTGGCCGGATCGGCCAGCCCCATCTGCTCATGCTGTCCCTGAATTTCCACAAGAGTCGCCGCAATCCGGCGCAGCAGCCCGACGCCAACCGGCTGATCGCTGACCCAGGCCCGGGAGCGGCCATCCCCATTCACCACACGCCGCAGAATCAACGGCTCACCGGGGTCGGACGGAATATCGAGTTCGGCCAGGATCTCATGAACCGGATGATCCGTCGCCACTTCAAAACTGGCAGTCACCCGAGCTTCAGCCGCCCCGGCCCGGATCAGCCCCGCATTGGCGCGCTCGCCCAGCGCCAGCCCCAGACTGTCCAGAAGAATCGATTTACCCGCGCCGGTCTCGCCGGTCAGAGCCGTCAGACCGGCATGAAACGCCAGATCCAGCGTCTCGATCAGCACAACATCGCGGATGGAAAGAAAACTCAGCATGACGAAAACCCGTTCCGCCCGACAGCAACAGAGCACGGATAAAGACAGCGGATCGCCCGGGGCGGACACTCCGATGGTTCGTTCAGCCGGGCCGTTGCGTCAACTGTCGCAGGGAAAGACGCAGATGTTTCAGGCATCCGACGCATCACCCTGACAGAAACCGAATTCAGCGCGGACGCCCGTTCGTCCCCTGCGCCACGCCCTGATGCGCGACATTACTGGTCAGGGTTGAGCCATCGGACTGGAGCGATTGTGAACTGACCGGCTGCACGGGCGCCGCCGTCAGCGATGCCGGCGCATCGGCCCGACCGATGCCGCGCGCGGCGGACTGCGCCGGTGACATCGTTTCTTCCTGCGATGCCGCGCCCGGAGGTCCTTTGGTCGTACCCGGTTTCGGCGTGCTCGCTTCCAGCAGGCGATAACGCTTCAGATCGCTGTAGGCGAAACGATACCACTTGCTGCCCGGATAGTTATACGCCAGCACGATCCCGGTCCGGCGCGCCTCTCCGGTCAGGCCCAGATCGAGATACACCTCGACCAGCCGTTCCAGCGCCTCGGCCACATGGTTCGTGGTCTGGAAATCCTGCACCACGCGCTGATAACGCCCGATCGCGCCCTGATACGCCCGCTGCTGCTGATAATACCGCCCGACCAGCATTTCCTTACCGGCCAGATGATCACGGCACAGATCGATTTTCAGCTGGGCGTCACGCGCGTATTTTGACTGCGGGAATCGTGCGATCACGTCCTGCAGACGCGACATCGCCTCGGCAGTCATCTGCTGATCGCGATTCACATCGCCGATCTGCTCATAATAACAGAGCGCCAGAAGATAAAAGGCATAGGCCCCGTCCGTGCTGGTCGGATGCAGTTCGATAAACCGGTCAAGCTGCTGCGCCGCCTCGGGATATTTGCTCTGGAGGTAATAAGCATACCCCTCCATGAGCTGGGCGTTGGCCGTGTAGCCGGAATACGGATAATTCTGCTGAAGAATTTCAAATTCCGCCGCCGCAAGCGCATAACGCCGTCCGCGCAGCGCATCGATTCCGTTGTTGTAATAGGCATCGGCGGAGGAAAGCTGAGGAACCTGCGGGGCTTTATTGCCGAATAGTGAGCAACCCGTCAGAAGCGTAAGTGTGGCGCACGCCGCCGTCGATGCCACTCTCGACAACACACTGGACGGGATGCGCGAGATTGGCTGCGGCACGTATCAACTCACTGTTCAGACATGGCAATAAAGGTCATGCCTTATAACACGATTTACCGTGCCGGAAAGGCGCTCCCGCAATCTGATTTGATCATTTAAAATCAGATCGCACAGGAACAAATACAGCCGACGCCGGAAGGCGAGTATTACAAACTATAATCGAGGCGTGAAAAACCCGGCAAAGGCCGCTCAGGCGGCCACGCGGCGCGGTACCGCCGTGCCGGCCACACGCTTTTCAACCCACCGCCAGGCCGTGCGATCAGCAAACAGAGCAAGCAGAAGCTGATTGTTCAGCTGATGCCCGGATTTGTGTCCCACAAACTCGCCTCTCAGCCGCGCGCCCGCCAGATAAAGATCACCCACAGCGTCCAGCAGCTTATGCCGCACAAACTCATCCCGCGCCCGCAAACCGGTCGGATTCAGAATGTCCATTCCGTCCACGACAATCGCATTATCAAGAGATCCGCCAAGGGCAAGCCCGGCCCGGTGCAGCGCATCAATCTCGCGCCGGTCGGTAAACGTACGCGAAAATGACAGATCACGCCGGAACACGGTCTCATCAAGATCAACGGTCAGCTTCTGGCAGCCGATAGCCCCCGCCGCGAAATCAATCGTCATCTGAAGAGAAAGCCCGGACCCGGCGCCTGGACGAAGCATCGCGAAAGCATCACCGTTCTCAACCCGTAACGGCTTCAGAATTTCGATCTCACGTCGTGGCTCATCCAGTTCGGCGATCCCCGCGCAATCGAGCAGAAACAGAAAATCAGCCGCCGAGCCATCCAGGACCGGAAGTTCAGGACCGTTGACGAAAATCCGCACATTATCGATGCCACGACCATGCAGGGCCGCCATCAGGTGCTCGATCGTTGCAACACGGTTATGGCTTACGGCGGATTCACCAAGAACCGTGCTCAGCCGGGTGTCCACAACATTACCATAACAGGCAATCAGAGGCTGTGCCGCAATGTCAGTGCGCTGAAAAACGATGCCCGTATCTGCCGGAGCAGGCTCCATACGAAGACTGATCCGCGCCCCGGTATGCAGACCGATCCCTACACAGGAGATCGCGGACCGCAGCGTTTTCTGATCCGCCAGGTTCACATCTGGAATTCGTGACACGAACGAGCCCGTCGGAAGAGTGCGGAATGAACGCGCGCCCGAAAAAAACGCCGTTTCGGTTGTGTCTGCAATCGTCGCCGGATCAAGACTGAGGCTTTCCATTTTTCTTTCTCTTCAACCCTGTCGTGCTTCGATCACGAAACTCTTAAACTTTATTCAGAATACCAGCGGGGAGCGACGGTTCCAGTCAATGTTTATTGCGTCTTGTTTCGCTGGAGACAGACTGCCTTTTTCCCCGCAAATGCAACGATTTAACGTAGAGACTCCCCGAAAGTTCAGCGAAATGCCGCCCGGAATGTCCGGCTGGCGGAAATACAACGATACAAACCGTACACAGCAGAAAGCCGGAACGATGCCCGTTCCGGCTTTCTGAAAACATCCTCCGGCAGCGTTCAGCCCGCCCTTTAGGAAATCCCGGTCAGTTCAGGAGGGGCGACGCATGAACGCGGGAATATCCAGACCACCGTCATCAGCCTGCGCCGGACGTACGGTCGGCGAAGCCTGCGGAGGTGGCGCCGGATTAACCTGCGGAGCCGATGTCGTATGCGGGCGCGCGGGCTGCTGCTCCTGACGCGGCTCGGCAGGCCGGCGCAGAACACCGGTCATCATGCCAAACAGGCTGCGGGGCTGCTGCGGGGCAGGCGCAGGCTCAGGCGCGCGATGGGCCGCCGGACGAGAGGGGTCCGTAAACAGCCCCGCACGCGGTGACGCCGTATTATTGCGCGCCGGACCGGCCTGACCCGGCGCGGGGGCCTGCTGCCCGGGATCCATGCTGAAATTCGGCGCCTGACGAACCGGCTGCTGCGGCGCGCCAAATCCCGATGCATGCTGCCCGGCGGCTGCCGGCGCCTGACCTCCCTGCTGTCCGCCAAACATCGGCGCCCCCTGATGCGGCATCCCCTGTCCGCCGGCATTCTGATCGACACCCTGCTGGCCGGCATAACCGCCATCGGTGCCCGTAGCCTGCATCTGTTCGACATTGTCAACCGCCAGATGCGGACGCGCCGACGGAATATCGATACCCGTCGCCACAACCGATACGCGGATCTTGCCGTTCAGGTCCGGATCAACCGCCGAACCGAAAATGATGTTCGCATCCTCGGCCACTTCCTCGCGAATGCGGTTGGCCGCCTGGTCCACCTCGAACAGCGTCATGTCGTCGCCGCCCGTGATGTTGATCAGCAGACCGCGCGCGCCACCCATGGACGTATCTTCCAGCAGCGGATTGGAAATCGCCGCCTCAGCCGCCAGCCGCGCGCGATCCTCGCCCTCGGCCTCGCCCGTGCCCATCATCGCCTTGCCCATCTCGGCCATGACAGTGCGGATGTCGGCGAAATCGAGATTGACCAGACCTGGCGCCATCATCAGATCGGTCACGCCGCGCACGCCCATATAAAGGACGTTATCCGCCATCCGGAACGCATCCTTGTAGGTCGTGCGCTCATTGGCCATGCGGAAAAGGTTCTGATTGGGAATGACGATCAGCGTATCGACATACTGCTGAAGCTCGGCAATGCCCTCCTCGGCAGCGCGTGCCCGGCGCGGCCCTTCAAAGCTGAACGGCTTCGTCACGACACCAACCGTCAGAATGCCCCGCTCACGCGCCATCCGCGCCACGATCGGCGCCGCCCCCGTCCCGGTGCCACCCCCCATGCCAGCCGTCACGAAAACCATGTGCGCGCCGTCCAGATGACGCGCCAGTTCATCAGCGGCCTCCTCGGCAGCGGCCCGGCCAATCTCAGGCTTCGCGCCCGCGCCAAGACCCTGCGTCAGATGCGGACCAAGCTGAATGCGCCGGTCAGCCTTGCTATGCGTCAACTGCTGCGCATCCGTATTGGCGACAACAAACTCCACGCCCTTCAGATCAGCCTGAATCATGTTGTCCACAGCATTCGTGCCACCACCACCGACACCGATCACGGTGATCTTCGGGGTGAAATCAGCATGGGTCTGTGGCGGAACAGTCAGGTTGAGGGTCATTTACACTTCCTTGAACGAAACCGGGGATGGCGGGGTTCGGGATTCACTCCGTGAATCAAAATAATCAATATTCCCTTATCATATTAGACACGGGCACGAATGAAAGAGACTAATTTATTTAAAACACCTCTGGGCGGCTCTTCAGCAAACTCAATATCACCAAACGGACGTTCTGCTGACGCAGCCCAGGCCAGAAGCCCCGCCGTCGTCGCAAAACCTGCCGCCGCGCACTGCTCCGGAAGCCCCGTTACACCGCCCGGACGACCCAGCCGGACCGGACGATTGAGCACCCGGGCCGCAACAGATCCCACACCGTCAAGCATCGACGCGCCACCCGTCAGAATCACACGGCCGCCCGCAAGGCGGCCCAGCCCGGCACCGTCGAGACGATCCCTGACCAGTTCGAATGTTTCCTCAATTCGTGGCCGGATTATGTCACCCAGCACCGCGCGAGGGATCGCCTCAAAACTCGGCGCGTCGCTGCCGGCACGCTCAATGCGAATGGTCACGCCGTCATCCGTGTCACCGGACAGATCGGCATGACCATGCATCGTCTTCAGACGTTCGGCATTATCCGTAGATGTCCCCAGACCACGCGCAATATCCCGCGTGACATGCTCGCCGCCAATATTGATCTGCGCCGTATGCAGCAGCTGGCCTTCGGCAAAGACCGCCAGCGATGTCGTCCCGCCGCCCATGTCCACCACCGTCGTGCCGACCATGCGCTGATCCGCATCCGTCACCGCCAGCCCGGAGGCAAGCGGCGCCGACACCACGCCGTCCAGTTGCAGCTCCGCCCGGCTGAGCAGGGAATCCAGCGTCCGCAGCGCCGTCGCCGATGCGTCGATCACATGAAGCCGCGCCCGCAACTGATCGCAAAGATGTCCGCGCGGGTCAGTCACCCCGTCCGTTTCATCGACGGCAAAATCAAGCGGCAGCGTATGAATCACCGCGCGTCCGCCAGCCTGCGCCTTGATCCGGCCTTCCGTCACGATCCGCCGAATGTCGCTGTCCGTAATCTCACGACCGCCAATCGGCCAGTGAACATTGAAAAGCCTGCTCTCGGGCTGGCCGCATGACAGATTGACAATCACCTTGTTCAGCGGCACCCCGGCTTCCCGCTCGGCATTGCCAACCACATGACGAATGATCGCTTCCGCCGCCTTCAGATCGACAACAGCGCCGTTCTTCACACCGCTCGACCGCAGCCACCCGTGCCCCAGAACCTTCAGCGTTCCGTTCGGCTCGCCCTTGCCGATCAGACAGGTAATCTTCGTGGAGCCGATGTCGAGAACACCGACAATCCTGTTCCGCCAGACACGCGGCTCCGGACGGGTCTCCGGCGGCTCCCCGTGATTGCGACCCGTAATGCGAAGACGCCGCTCACGTCCCGTTAAAGAAGCAGCCGCCGTCGAAAGCGACGAAGGAGTTCCCGTAACCACCAGATCTTTCATGCCGGCATAACCCCTTCTTTCATTTCCGCTCCCCCGTTCTGCTCCCGGGGCGCCCCGGATCGCGTCCGCTCCCGTGACGATTCTCCGTCAGCCGGGCCCGCCGGAGCCGGATCACCATTCCGCAAGTCGGAATGAGCCGCCGGCACAGACGGACGTACACCATCGTGATTAACAGAACCGGTATCGCTCGCGGCGCCATTGTCCTTCAGAGCCGCCCCCGACCCCGCATCCTGCTTCTGATCGTTCGTCGCATCCGCATCAGCCGCCGCGGGGCGCTCGCGAATGGTCATACGATCCGGAAGCCGCAGATCGATAATCTCCACCGGACGATCCAGCAGCCCGAACCGCTTCTGCAATGAGGCAAGGCGGTTCAGCGCCGGAACCTCCTCAGCTTCCGGCAGATAAACAATCGTCCCGTCCTTCAGCGTCAGCGTCCACCGCCGCGCCCCGACCAGCGTCGCCGCCGTCATCCGTGAACTGACTTCCGGAACTTTCCCGACCGCATCAAGCAATTCCGCGGCCTCGTGGTCAGCGCCCTCTCCAACCACAAGCGGCAACTGCATGAACGCCCGCGCATCCTTGCCCGTCATCCCCTTGTCCGGCACCGGATTGCCATCATGGTCGATCAGAACAAAACGCCCGTTATGCTGCCACACCGCAAAAGGCGGACGCTCGATCAGACGCACGACAATCAGACCGGACAGATGACGCTCAACACTGGCATGATCGACAAACGGCAGATCGTCCAGCCGCTTCCGTGCCGCCGCGACATCGAACTCAAGCATCGGAGCGCCAACGGAAATTCCCAGCGCGCCCTTAATGGAATCGAGACTGGTAAGATTCTGCCCCTCAATCCGGATCGCCGTCACTTTCAGCGGAATTTCCGACTCAATCTTCGACCGCAAAGGCGCAAGCATCGTCTGCGTCCCGTGCATCTTCAGAAAAATCGTCCCGCCGATCCCGAGAACGGCCACCCCCCCGAAAAGCCGCAGCATATGCCTGTGACGACGCGCAAACAGCATAAGCCGGGACGGCCTGTCCGCCCGACTCGTCTGCCGGAAGCGATTGCCTCCGGGCGGCTCGTTGCGAGGGGAGGGGCCTCTGCTCACCGTCGCGCCGTCTCCGCCCGGTTCAGCGCATCCTGCACCAGCCGGTCGCAAAGCTCTTCAAAAGACACGCCGCAATACGCCGCCTGCTCGGGAAGCAGCGAGGTCGGCGTCATCCCCGGCTGGGTGTTGACCTCCAGCAGGATCAGACGCCCCGGACCATCCCCGCAATCCGTGTCATCATACCGGAAATCCGACCGCGACGCCCCGGCACACCCCAGCGCCCGATGCGCCGCAACCGCTATCCCGCAGGCCCGCTCAAAGGCTTCCGGATGGATCTCCGCCGGCAATACATGCCGGCTGCCGCCATCACCATATTTCGCGTCGTAATCGTAGAAATCATGCCCGCCCGACGCATTCGGCGTAATATCCGTCACCGTCAGCGCACGTGGCCCGGCGGCATCGTCGTCCAGAACGCCCACCGTAATCTCACGCCCCGGAATAAACTCCTCCACCAGCGCCACCGGCCCGAACGTCCAGCCGGAAACGATCCGCTCCCGCTGGTTCGATCCCTCCCGCACGATCGACACGCCCACCGATGATCCCTCATCCAGCGGCTTGACGACGTAAGGCACGGGCAACGGATCACCCGCCGCCAGCTCACCGATCGCAATCGTCCGCCCTTCGGCCACCGGCAATCCCGCCGCCATAAAAACGGAGCGGGACGCCGCCTTGTCCATCGCCGTGGCCGAGGCCCGGATGCCCGAATGCGTGTAAGGCAGCCCCACCCACTCCAGCACACCCTGAACAGCCCCGTCCTCGCCGAACCGGCCATGCAGCGCGTTGAAGACGACGTCCGGCTTCTGCTCCTCCAGCCCGGCAACAAGCGCCGCCAGATCCCGCGTCACATCCAGCCCCTGAGCCTCATGCCCCGCCGCCCGCAGCGCTGCCACCACGCCCGCGCCGGAGGACACACTCACCTCCCGCTCAGCCGAAGCGCCTCCCATCAGAACCGTTACGCGCCGCGAAATGCTCATGCCACCGGCTCCTCAATGCTGTTGACGGACTCACCCGCCGCAGGCAGCCCGATCCGCCTGATCTCCCAGTGCAGCGTTACACCGGACGTCTCCAGAACCCGCCGCCGCACCGTCTCGCCCAGCGTCTCCAGATCCGCCGCCGTCGCATCGCCCGTGTTGATCAGAAAGTTGCAGTGCTTTTCACTCACCTGCGCCCCGCCCGCCGTCAGCCCGCGACACCCGGCGGCATCGATCAGCTGCCAGGCCTTCATCCCGGACACTTCCGGTTCGGGATTGCGAAACGTCGATCCCCCCGTCCGTGCCCGCACCGGTTGCGAACCTTCCCGTGCCGCGCGAACACCCGCAATCCGCTCTTTCACCTCAGCCGGATCGGCAGGCTCGGCCCGCAAACGCGCCCGCACCACAACCGCCCCGTCCGGCAATGCCGACCGCCGGTAACCGAACCGCAGCGCCGACGCCGGAAGCCGCATCAGCGTGCCATCCCGCGAGATAATCTCCGCCCAGTCCAGAACCGCAGCCATGTCCGAGCCATACGCCCCGGCATTCATCCGCACCGCGCCGCCGATGGAACCTGGAATGCCGGCCAGAAACTCCAGCCCGCCCAGACCCGCCGCCGCCGCCGTCTCCGCCACGGTCGCATCCAGCGCCGCGCCGCCGGCAATCACCGCACCCGGCTCGACCTCAATCTTCGCAAACCCGCCGCCAGGCCGGATCACCAGCCCTGGCACTCCGCCATCGCGAATGATCACATTCGAACACGCACCCAGCACAAGCACCGGCAATTCAGGCGAAAACCGCCGCATCGCCATCGCCAGATCATCCGCGTGCGCCGGCTGAAACAGACACTCCGCAGCCCCGCCAACACGAAACCAGGTACGCTGCCCAAGTGGCTGATCCACCGAAACCCGCCCGCGCACGCCGGCAAGCATCGCAGCCAGCACAGACCCGGGAGAGCCCGCGGGATCAGTTTTCTTCGCTCCGGCCCGCGCAGAACTCATGCCGCGCAGCCACCCTTCTGGCCCGACTGCATTGCAGTCAGCTCACCCGGCAGCGACTGCGCCCAGTTTGTGATCGTGCCCGCGCCCAGACACACCACATAGTCGCCCGGCTTCGCCATCGCATTAATCATCTCGGGCAGATGCGCCGGGTCCGTCAGCGGCACCACGGACCGATGCCCGCTCTCGCGCAGACCGTCCACCAGCCAGTCCCGGTCCACGCCGTCGATCGGCGCCTCGCCCGCCGCATAAACATCGGCCACGATGACGGAGTCCGCATCGTTCATGCAGGTGCAGAAATCACTGAACAGCGTCTGCAACCGCGAATACCGATGCGGCTGCACCACCGCGATCACCTTCCGCGCTCCGGCCTGCCGCGCCGCCTTCAGCACCGCCGCGATCTCCACCGGATGATGGCCGTAATCGTCAATCACCGTAATGCCGCCCGCTTCGCCCGTGCGGGTGAAACGTCGCTTCACGCCCTTGAACGCCGCCAGACCGGAGCGGATCGTCGCGTCGTCAATGTTCATTTCGGTCGCGACAGCAATCGCCGCCAGCGCGTTCTGAACATTGTGGTTGCCCAGCATCGGCAGCCGGAACGGCCCCGCCCGACGCGTCCGTCGCTGCGTCCGGTCCGTGATCTGAACTTCAAACGTCGCGCCCAGCTTGTCGGTAATAACCTTTTCCGCCCGCACATCCGCCTGCGGCGAGAAGCCGTAAGTGACGATCCGATGGTCTGAAAGACGCGGAATCATCTGCTGCACCGCCGGATGGTCGATGCAGAGAACAGCAAATCCGTAAAACGGAACATTGGAAACGAACTGATCGTAAGCCGCCTCCATCGCCTCGCCAGAGCCCCAGTGATCCAGATGCTCCGGGTCCATATTAGTCACAACCGAAATCACCGACGGAAGACGCAGGAACGATCCGTCGCTCTCATCCGCCTCAACCACCATCCACTCGCCCTTGCCCATGCGCGTGTTGGTGCCATACGCCTCGATGATCCCGCCATTGATCACCGTCGGGTCCAGCTTGCCGGCCTCCAGCACCGCCGCAATCAGACTCGTCGTCGTCGTCTTGCCATGCGTGCCGCCCACCGCGACCGACCAGCGCAGACGCATCAGCTCAGCCAGCATCTCCGCCCGCCGCACAACCGGAATCAGACGGCTCCGCGCCGCCACTACTTCCGGATTGTCCCGGCTCACAGCCGTAGAAATCACCACAACCTGCGCCGTGCCAAGATTGGCCGCGTCATGCCCGATCGTCACATGAATGCCCGCAGCCCGCAGCCGCCGCACATTCGCGTTCTCGGCCAGGTCAGACCCCTGCACCACATAACCAAGCAGATGCAGCACCTCGGCAATCCCCGACATGCCGATGCCGCCGATCCCGACGAAATGAATGGTGCCGATGGTCAGCGGCAAGGCTCTCATGAACGGTCCTCCTGAGGAAGGGATGTATCCGTGGACGGAAAAGAAAAAATCGATGCAGTCTGGTCCGCGCCGGCTCCGGCGCGGGCATACGCGCCCGGACCCGCGCCATGCAAGCCACGACCATGCACACAGTCCCCGACAAGATCAGCCAGACGCTCCGCCGCGTCCGGCCGCGCCATCTTCGCGGCAGCCTCGGCCGCCGCCACCAGCACGCCGGTATCCGTAAACAGCATCGACAGCAGCGCGGACAGCGCGTCGGATGTAAAAGACGGCTGCCGGATCAGCCACGCCGCCCCGGCCCCCTGCATCGCCAGAGCGTTCGCCGTCTGCTCATCGCTCGCCGCGACCGGCAACGGCACGAGAACAGACGGACGCCCCGCCACGCAAAGCTCCGCCACCGATGATCCGCCAGCCCGGCCGATCACCAGATGCGCCTCCCGCATCAGCGAGGCCACGTCGGAGAAAAACGGCTCAAGCCGCGCCACAATGCCATACGACTCATAAGCCGTACGCACCCGCTCCAGATCCTCGGCCCGGACCTGCTGCGTCACCTGCACCCGTTCACGGATTTCCAGTGGCAGCATGGACAGCGCCTCAGGGACCACATCCGAAAACACCCGCGCCCCGAGCGATCCGCCCCACACCAGCAGACGGATACTGTCCGCCGGCGGCTCATATCCCTCGCCGACCAGCGCCGCGATGGCCGGACGCACCGGCATCCCCGTCACCCGCACCAGCGTCCCCGGCGGCAGCCCCGCCACCTGCGAAAAGGAAAGCGCCACCCCGTTCGCAAACCGTACCAGGAAAGCATTCGCCTTGCCGAAAACCGCATTTCCTTCATGCAGCACAATCGCCGGACGTATCCCGCGCGGTAGCATCCGCGCCCCGAACAGGGGCGGGACCGAAGGATATCCGCCAAACCCCACAACTGCCGCCGGCCGGATCTTCGCCATGATCGCCCGTGCCTGCCGCGCCCCGCGCAGCAGCGCCAGACCACCCCTCAGCGCCCGAACCGGCCCGCGTCCGGCTACACCGGCGCCCGGAAGAACATACTGATCCGCCGTGGCAAACACGCCAGTCGTCCGTTTGCCGGCCCGCGCGTCCGTCATCAGAACCACCTGGTGCCCGCGCGCCACCAGCGCATCCGCCAGCGCCTCGGCCGGGAAAAAATGCCCGCCCGTGCCACCCGCCGCAATCACGACAGGACCGGCCGTCTTCGTCTTCACGCCGCTCATGCTGCAGCCTTCCATGTGCCGGCAGCGTCAGGAAGCGACCGGCTCAGACGGCTCTGCCCGACCCGCTGTCGTGTCAGCGCCAGCACCATCCCGATGGTCAGAGCTACCGACATCGCCGATGATCCGCCATAGGAAATGAACGGCAGCGTCATCCCCTTGGTCGGAATGAGATGCAGCGTGGACGCCATGTTCACAAACGCCTGCAACCCGAACCCCGTTACCAGACCGGACGTCGCCAGAACCAGAAACGGATCGTCCTCGCGCAGCAGCCGCAACAGCGCCCGCACGACAATCGTCGCAAACACGGCAATGATGAACAGGCAGATCAGCAGACCGTATTCCTCGCCCGCCACCGCAAATACAAAATCCGCATGAGCGTCAGGCAGCAGATCCTTCACCCGCCCCTCGCCGGGACCACGCCCCATCAGTCCGCCATTGCCGAACGCCCGCAGCGCCGTGTCGATCTGATAATGATCACCCACATTCGGATGCAGAAACCGCTCCACCCGCGAATGCACATGCGGAAACAGGAAATAGGCCGCAACCCCGGCTGCCACCATCAGTCCCGCGCAGCCCGCCACCAGGACCAGATTCAGCCCGTCCACAAAGAGCTGAGACATGAAAACCGTCGTCACAACCGTCAGCATCCCGATATCCGGCTGCGATTTCAGCAGCACCAGAATGACGCCGAAACAGCCGATCGCCAGCAGCATCCCCGGAAAATACTTCCGCACGCGCCGTTGCGAAAGCAGCCACGCCGTCAGCACCGCAAAACACGGCTTGAGAAACTCCGAAGGCTGCACCGACATCATCGGCAGCGCGATCCAGCGCCGCGCCCCCTTGATCTCAATGCCATGCACCAGCGTCAGCGCTGTCGCCGCGATTGCTACCGCGCTGCCAATAAACCCCAGCCGCACAACCCCTTTGCGCGACAGCATCGACACCCCGATCACAATCCCGCCGGCCAGCGCCAGAAACGCCACCTGCTTGAAAATGAACATGTTGCGGGACGCGCCGATACGCACGGCCACCGAAGGACTGGCCGCCAGCATCAGAATGTAGCCAAACCCGATCAGAACCCCGACACACGCCAGCGTCACATGGTCAACGCTGCGCCACCAGCGTCCGAACCGCGAATTGTCGATGCGCGAAAGTGTGGCCATTATTCCGCCCGCTCCGATCCCTTCTGTGCCGCGTCCTGCAGCAACTCACCCGCCAGCGCCGCAAAACGCCGGCCTCGTGCTTCAAATCCCGAAAACTGGTCAAAACTCGCGCAGGCGGGAGACAGCAGAACCACCTCCGCGCCCCGTGCCCGCGCCGCCCGCCAGGCTTCGGGCACCGCATGTTCCAGATCCCCGGCCATGCTGTGACGAACCCCGTGCGCCGCCAGCGTCTCCGCCAGCAGGGGCGCGTCCCGCCCGATCAGAAATGCCTCCGTAATGCGTGGGAAATATGGCACGAGATCGTCAATCCCGCCCGCCTTCGCGATCCCGCCGGCAATCCACACAATCCGTTCGTAACACCCGAGCGCGCGGGAGGCCGCGTCCGCGTTCGTCGCCTTGCTGTCGTCAACAAACGCAATACCGTCCAGCTCCGCCACCAGCTTCTGCCGGTGCGCCAGCCCGTCAAACGACCCGATCCCGTCCGCAAGCACATCCCGCACTATGCCGAGTTTCAGCGCCATCGCCAGTGCCACACAGGCATTCTCGGCATTATGCGCGCCCGGCAGCGCCGCTCCCGGCCGTGCCACAACACCCACCCGATCGACAATCGCACCGCCCAGCGGATGGAAATCCGCCGTCTCATCCACGCCGGAAACCGTCTCAACCGGCACGCCCCGTGCCCTGACGGACGCCGCAATCTCCAGGCACCAGACATCCCCGTTGCCGATCACCGCCAGATCACCCGGCCCCATCCGGTCGAAAATCCGCGTCTTCGCCGCCGCGTAACCCGCCATGTCGCCATGCCGGTCGAGATGATCCGGCGTCAGATTCAGCAGACACGCCACATCGAAATGCAGCGCGGAAAGCCGCTCCAGCATATAGGACGACATCTCCAGCACATACACGCCATCGTCCGGCAGCAGTGGCAGCGACAGCGAAGCCGGCCCCAGATTGCCACCCTCCGCCACTTCAACCCCGCCGCACCGCAGCAGATGCGCCAGCAGCGCCGTCGTGGTGGATTTCCCGTTCGTCCCGGTAATCCCCGCGAACCGCGCCTTCGATCCCGCTTTCCGAACCGCCCGGAACAGCAGATCCGCGTCCGAAAGGATCGGAACGCCCGCCTCCCGCGCCATCACCGCAACCGGATGCGCCACCGGCAGCACATGCGGAATCCCCGGCGACATCACCAGCGCATCCACACCCGCCAGAGTCAGAACCGGCGCCACCGTCAGTGATCCCGAAACCTCGCCCGCCTCAGCCAGCAAAGCCGCCCGCGCCGCTTCACCGTCGTCCCATGCCTGAACATCCGCGCCCATTGCCGCCAGCGCCCTGGCCGCCGGTGTCCCGTTCCGTCCCAGTCCAAGCACCACAAAGCGTTGAGCGGAAAACAGATCAGGCGCGAATGTCAGCATGAGCGCATCCCCTTCACCGCAGCTTCAGCGTCGCCAGGCCAAACAACCCGAGCACAACCGAAACAATCCAGAACCGAATGACAATCTTCGGTTCCTGCCAGCCCTTTTTCTCAAAGTGATGGTGCAGCGGCGCCATCAGAAAAACCCGCTTCTTCGTCCGCTTGTACCAGAACACCTGGATGACGACGGACAGGGTTTCCACCACGAACAGACCGCCGACAATACACAGCACCAGCTCATGCTTGACCGCCACCGCCACCGCGCCCAGAGCCCCGCCCAGCGACAGCGAGCCCGTATCGCCCATGAACACCGCCGCCGGAGGCGCGTTGAACCACAGGAAGCCCAGCCCGGCCCCGACCAGCGCCGCGCAGAACACCGCCAGTTCGCCCGTGCCCGGCACGGCATGAAGCTGAAGATAATCCGCAAACACATGGTTGCCGACCAGATAGGAAATGAGCGCGAACACAAAAGCCGCGATCACAACAGGAACCGTCGCCAGACCGTCCAGCCCGTCGGTGAAATTCACCGCGTTCCCGAACCCCGCGATCGTAATCATCGCAAAAATCGGAAACGCAAACCCCAGCGGAATCAGAAGATCTTTCACAAAAGGGAAGGCCAGATGATTCGCCAGCTCCGGCGGCATCATGTGCTGCATCCACCAGCCCGCAATCAGCGATGTCCCGAATTCCGCCGTTAAACGCGCCGTCTTCGAAACCCCGTCCGTGTTCCGCCGCGACAGCTTAAGATAATCGTCCGCAAACCCGACTGCGCCGAACGCCCCCGTCACAAACAGAACCGCCCAGACAAAGCCGTTCTGCAGATCCGCCCAGAGCAGCGTCGAGGTAAACAGCGCGATCAGGATCAGAATGCCGCCCATCGTCGGCGTCCCGGCCTTCTCCAGAATGTGCCGTTCCGGCCCGAGCGCCCGGATCGGCTGCCCCTCCCGCTGAATGCGCTTCAGTTCCCGGATCACCGGATTGCCCAGCACCAGCGCAATCACCAGCGCCGTCAGACAGGCCGCACCCGCCCGGAACGTGATGTAACGGAACAGATTGAAGAAATTGACATGCCCGTGAACGTGATGCGCGACAAGCGAATACAGCATCAGGCGTTCTCCGCCTTCAGCGCATCGACAACCAGTTTCATACGGCTCCCCAGACTCCCCTTGACCAGCACCACATCCCCCCTCGCAATGCTCCGGCACACCAGCGGCGCAAGGGCCGCCGAATCCGCCGTCCATGCGCCCCGAAGGGAAGAGGGCAGGGCATCGAACAGTTCTTTCATGTGCGGACCACAGCAGAACACCAGATCCGCCGTGTCCGAGACCGGCCCGACAAGCGACAGATGCTCATCGCTGGCAAACTCACCAAGTTCGCGAATATCCCCCAGCACCGCGATCCGCCGCCGCGCCGGCATCAGCTTCAGAACCCCCAGCGCCGCCCGGATCGCGAGCACCGAGGCGTTGTAACTCTCATCCAGCAGCAGCGCCCGCCCCCGACAGACCGGCACAGCCGCCCCGCGACCGGCCCCCGGAACAAACCCCGAAAGCGCCTCTGCCGCCCTTGAAAGACCGGTCGCCAGATCAGATGCCACACCCGATTCGGTCACAGCAGACCCTGTCCCCAAAGCACCCGCAACCCCCAGCGCCAGGGCCGCGTTCCGTGCCAGGTGCTCGCCCGGCGCCCGGATCGTCACCGGCACCGCAAATCCCGCCACATGCGCCACAAACCGGCTGCCCTCGCCCGACAGTTCCAGATCCGTCAGCCGCACCTCGCTGCCCGGCGTAAACCCGGAATGCCACAACGTCACATCCGCCCGCCGCGCCGCATCCGCGAACACCAGCTGCCCGGTCGCATCGTCCGGAACAATCGCCACCGATCCCGGCGCCAGCGCCCCGATCAGCGAGGCCTTCTCCCGCGCAATGGCCTCGCGCGATCCCATATGCCCCAGATGCGCCGAGCCGATCGTCGTAATCACCCCCACATCCGGCAGCACCAGTTCCGCCAGCGGCGCAATCTCGCCCGGATGATTCATCCCGATCTCGCTGATGCAGAACGCCGCCCCGCGCGGCAGCCGCGCCAGAGTCAGCGGCACGCCCCAGTGATTGTTGTAGGACGCCACCGACGCATGCGTCTCGCCCAGTGCGCCCAGCGCCACGCGCAGCATCTCTTTCGTCGTGGTCTTGCCGACACTGCCCGTCACCGCCACCACACGTCCGCCAAACCGCGCCCGCGCCGCCCGCCCGAGATCCCACAGCCCGTGCAATGTGTCCGCCACATACAGCAGCCGCGCATCGTCGCCCGATTCAGGCTCGCGATGAACCAGCACCGCCGCCGCGCCACTGTCGAGCGCCGCCGCAACATGGCCATGCCCGTCCGAATGTTCGCCGGCCAGCGCAACGAACAGATCGCCCGGCTGCAACGTCCGCGTGTCGATCGACACCCCCGTCACAACAATCCCGACTCCGTGCGAGGAAGCCCCGAAATGCCCCCCCGCAGCCTCGGCCAGCTCAGGCCCGGTCCAGAGCGCATCCGTCGGGAAGGCGGTCACCGGCGCCGTCATCGGGACGCCACCAGGCTCTGCACCACACCGACATCGTCAAACGGATGCACAACCCCCGCGACGGTCTGCCCCTGCTCGTGGCCCTTGCCCGCCACCAGCAGAACATCGCCCGCTTCCAGCATCTCCAGTCCCGCCGCAATCGCCGCGCGCCGGTCGCCAATCTCAGTCGCGTCCGGCGCCCCTTCCAGAACATCCTTCCGGATCGCCGCCGCATCCTCATTTCGCGGGTTGTCGTCAGTCACAATCACCACATCCGCCCGCAGCGCCGCCTCGTGCGCCATCAGCGGCCGCTTGCCCCGGTCCCGGTCCCCGCCCGCGCCGAACACGACAATCAGCCGGCCCTTCGCATGCGGCCGCAGACTGTCCAGCACCCGTGCCAGCGCGTCCGGCGTATGAGCGTAATCGACATAAACCGCGGCACCGGAGGGCAGCAGCGCTGCCCGCTCCATCCGTCCGCGCACACCACGCAGGTGCGGCAACCGCGCCATCACCTCGTCAATCCCGTCACAATCCACCGTGGCCAGCGCCGCCGCCAGCATCACATTGTCCGCCTGAAACCGGCCGGGCAGGGCGATCGTCACATCGAACGGCTTCCCCCAGGCCTCCAGCATCAGTTGCTGACCCTCGGGCAGAAATTTCTGCGCCACCAGCCGGATCGCATCGCCTTTCTCGCCAACCAGCCGCAGTTCCAGGTTCCGCTCCCGCGCCACCGCGCTCAGCATCTCCAGCGTGTCGCGATCCATGTCCGCGTTCGCCGCCGCAACGCCGCCTTCCGGAAGCAGCGTGTCGAACAGCCGCATTTTCGCCAGACGATACGTCTCGATATCGCCATGATAATCGAGATGATCCCGCGTCAGATTGGTGAAACCCGCCGCCGTGATCCGCACCCCGTCCAGCCGCCGCTGATCCAGTCCGTGCGAGGATGCCTCCAGCGCCACATCCGTCACACCCGCCTCGCGCAGCGCCGCCAGCCCGCGCGCCAGCGTCACCGGATCGGGTGTCGTCAGCGCCGGAATCTCAAACGGCAGATCCACAGGCGCGATCAGCCCCAGCGTACCGAAACTCGCCGCCGCCCGGCCCGTCCCTGCCTGGATCTGACGCAGAAAATCCACCGTGCTCGTCTTGCCGTTCGTGCCCGTCACCGCCACGATCCGTTCCGGCTGCGGACCGGCGAGCGCCGCCGCCATCAGCGCCAGCACCCGGCGCGGCTCCGCCACTTCGATCTGCGGCACATCATCAAACGGTTTCGTCCCTTCCGGAACCAGCAGAGCTTCCGCGCCCGCTTTCACCGCCACCGGGATAAACGCGCGGCCGTCCTGCTTCGCCCCTGGCACCGCCACGAACAGCATCCCCGGGCTCACAGCGCGACTGTCCGCCGTCACTCCGGAAATATCCGGATCGCGAAGTTCCGCGGCGAGCGACAGACCACAGGCGGAAAGAAGGACGGACAGTTTCATCGCTTCAGCCCCGCCGCACAGTGTTAGCCGGCCGCACCGTCTGCTCCGCCGAAGCCGGCACCACAGCCCCGCGTGCGCTCTCCCGGGCTTCTTCCGCCGCCCGCTTCTTCTGCGCCTTCTCTTCTTCCGCCGCCGCGCGCGGATCACCCGGATCGTTCCCCGGCCCAAGCGCCCGCATCCCGCGCGGAACCGCCGGACGCAGCGGGATCGCCATCTGCGCGTCGATCTGCGCCGCGTGTTCCGTGTCGGGGAAAATCTGGAGCATCGGCCCGACACGGGTGATGATCTTCGAAACCGTCGGCGCCGCGTTCCACGCCGCCGTCGTCCAGCCATGCGTCGCCGGCGTCGCCTGCGGACTGTCAAGCATCACATACACCGAGTAACGCGGGTTGTTCATCGGAAAGATGCCGGTAAACGCAGCAATGTTCACATGCTTCAGATACCCGCCATGCGGGCCGATCTTCTCCGCCGTGCCGGTCTTGCCGCCCACGAAATACCCCGGCGATTCCGCCGTCTTGCCCGTGCCCAGCGTCACGTCCAGCCGGAGAATGCGCCGCAGCAGCGCCGAAGTCTCCGGCGAAAGAACCTGCGTCCCTTCCGGCGTCACAACCCGGGGCGCTTCCCCCGTGCCGTCACCCGTGTCCCTGCCATCGGAAACCCGCACCACGGAAGCCGGCCCCTCGTTCTGCGCCGTATCCGCCGCCGTCGAAGCCTCATCCGAAGGATCGTCACGGTCCAGCAATGTCGGCTTCACCAGAACGCCGCCATTCACCGTCGCCGCCGTACCGCGCACGATCGCCAGCGGCGGCTCGGCCACACCATGCCCGAACCCGACCGTCATGACCGTGGAAATGCCCCAGTTGCGCTGCGCCGGCACGATAGGCCGTCCCGCTTCCGGTAACTCCACCGGCACAGGCGCGAAAAAGCCCATATTGCGCAGCCAGTCACGCTGGCGAACCGCACCCACATCCAGCGCAATATGCGCCGCCGCCGGGTTGGACGAATACGCCATCACTTCCGTCAGAGTCAGCCAGGGCGTGAAATGATCGGACTTCATGTCCGCGATGTGAAAGCGCCCCACCCGGATCGGAATGGAGGAAAACCGGTCCCACGGATGCGCCACGCCAAGCTGCAAAGCCATCGCCGCCGTCTGCAGCTTGAACGTCGAACCCGGCTCATACATGCCCGTCACCGCCCGGTTGAACCGCGCGTCCGGCGAGGCATGAGCAAAATCGTTCGCGTCATAGTCAGGCAGACTGACCATCGCCACCAGTTCGCCCGTCCGCACATCCATCACGATCGCGCACGCGCCGATCGCTTTGAACTCGTCCTTCGCCTTCGCCAGTTCCTCGCGCACAACCGACTGCACCCGCACATCGAGCGAGAGTTTCAGCGGCATCTTGTCGCTGTTCAGACGCTTGTCGAAAAACCGCTCAACGCCGGCAATGCCGTGATCGTCAATGTCCACGCCACCCATGATCTGAGACGCCACGATCCCGAGCGGATAATGCCGCCGCTCACCCGCCTCGAAATAAATCCCCGGTATACCGAAATTATTGATCGCCAGTTCCTGCTGCAACGTGATGTTGCGCGCCAGATAAACGAACTGCTTCTGCGTCGAGAGACGCCGCACCGTCTCCGCCTCGTCAAGCTGCGGCAACACCGATTTCAACTTCTTCGTGACATCCCCGGGATCAATCAGCTCACGCGGATTGGCATAAACCTGCGCCACCGGCAGCGACACCGCCAGCGCCTGCCCGTTCCGGTCCACAATCATCGCCCGGTGAACCTGCGGCAGATTCAGCGCGCCCGCCAGCGATCCCTTCGGATCGATCTTCGGAATGTCGGGAACCTGCGGCGCAATCTGCCGCTGCTCCGGCGCCATCGGAGAAATCACCGTCGCAAAGGTCAGCTTCAGCGCAACCGCCCCGAACAGAGCGCCAAAGCCCGCCGCCACCGCCAGAAGCCGGACATGCATACGCTCAAGATGCGCCCGCTCGCGCATCTCATTTCCGGTCACATGAACATCACGGGGTAAATGCCCCCCGGTCAGGTCCTGCAGGTCAGGTGGCGGCGTCTGACGAGGCATAAAGGGTGGCGTCTCCTCGAAAGTTCGGGATCGTCACCCGAGGATTGATCCCGTCCGGAATAGCCGGGGGCAGGACATGAAAATCAGAGAAAGCCGCGCCGGCCGGGCCGGTCCGGCACATAAAAACAGAAAACACGCACGCCGTAGCAGAGACGCAGTGTCAGTTCGAGACCGGCATCGGAGGCGGCAGCCCGCCACCCAGCGAAGACCGCCCGAGCAGCGACCCGTTATAAGACGCCCGCGCCTCCACATAGCGCGGCGACGCCACCGTCGTCGGATGCCATGCCGCCACCGTCACCGGAGACGAAGCGCGAGGTGCCGTCCGCTGATACGCGGCAACCCGTGTCACGCCCGCATGCAGGGCAGGGCGCTCGCTGTCGGACACCGTCACGCCATGATGAACCGGCGTGGCATCCGCCACCATCGTCCGCGCCGCCGCATGATGCTCAGCCACCGCCGGTTTTTCACCCAGCGCCGTTTCCAGATCATCCGTGTCCGCAGCACGCCGCGCCGGCTTAACCAGCTCATGCCGCACCGGCGCCGGGGCGGAAGCCAGAGCCACAGCAACCGGATGCCGGTCAGCCAGGCGGGGCTTCGGCGCGTCCACCGTATTTCCCGCGACCAGAACAGAAGGTTTCCTCTCGGCCACCACCGGCGCCGTCTCGGCGCGCGGCGCCTCATGAGCCACGGATGCAACCTTCTCCGGCTCAGCCGGGAACGCCTTCACATCAGCGGCAGCCAGTGTCGCCCGGATCGCCTCACGCGGGTTCGGTGTGTGAATCGTCCCCGGCGCGGGCAGATGCTGTCCCAGATCCGCCATCCTGACGAACTGCTTCGGCGCCATCGGCTGAATCTGCGGATCGAACCGCGCTACCAGATGCGACAGCCGGTCCGGCTGATTCAGCAGCGCCCACTGCGTCTGCAACATGGCCGTCTGCTGACGAATATGCTGCGTGTCCGTAACAATTCCCGAAATCTGCTTATCGAGCATCGTCGTCTGATGCTTCGCCGTATAGAGATACATCCCGGAAGAACCGGCCAGCACTGCGCAGCCAAGAGTGACATATCTGAACATCAGGGCGTTCCTTCACGGGAGGACGAAACAGGGGGAGCGCCGGCATTCGCTGCACGCCCTGCGTTACTGAAATCACTGCCGGAACCGTCCGCGGACGGTCCATTACAAATAAGAGCGCGAAGTTTCGCGCTGCGGGCACGAGGATTCCGAAGGCACTCCGCCTCCGAAGGCCGCATCGCCTTGCGAAAAGCCAGCCTGAAAGGTGCCTGAACCTGCCCGCGCGCAACAGATCGCGGATCGTAGCGCGACGGCCCCGGCTCCTGACCCGCCGCCGCCGCCATCGCACGCTTCACGATACGATCTTCAAGCGAATGAAACGACACCACAACAAGACGTCCGCCCGGCGCCAGAATCTCAAGCGCCTGAGCCAGACCGTGTTCGATCTCGCCCAGTTCATCGTTCACCGCAATGCGCAATCCCTGAAAACTGCGCGTCGCCGCATCAATTCCCGAACGGTCGGACGGCACGACAGCACGAATGGCCGCCGCAAGCTGCGCCGTCGTGCGAAACGATTCCTGCGCCCGCGCCGCCACCAGCGTTTTCGCAACCCGCCGGGCATGACGTTCTTCACCATAGTAATGAAAAATGTCAGCCAGCTCCGCTTCGGATGCCGTATTCACAATGTCAGCGGCAGAACGACCGGCCTTCTCCATCCGCATATCCAGCGGCCCGTCCACACGAAACGAAAATCCGCGATCCGCCTCGTCTATCTGAAAAGACGAAACCCCGAGATCCAGCATCACACCATCAACAGACGAGACGCCGACCGCTTCAAGCATGTCCCGCATGGTTCCGAAACCACCATGCAGCAGACCAAGACGCGGCAAACCCGCCGCATTCCGGCCCCATCGCGCCGCCAGCAGCTCACCGCGCGCAATCGCATCCGGGTCCCGGTCGATGCCCCACACCCGGCAATCCGCCGCCGCCAGAACGGCATTGGCATAACCGCCGCCGCCAAACGTGCCATCGACATAAACTTCACCGTCGGCAGGCGCGAGAATCCGAACTACCTCGTCCCGCATGACCGGGATATGTCCCGGATCATGATCCGGTATCGCAACAGAGTCCGAAGGGGTCATGGCGTTCATGCATCACCCCCGGAACGATCCCCGGCATCCGCGCCGGGACGATTGCCCGGCAGCGTCACCCGACGGGAACGGAGTCGCGCCTCGGCCCGACGTTCCGCCGCCGCGCCAGGCTCCCAGATCTGGAAAATCCGGCCCAGCCCCATGAAGGCGACCTCATCGCCGATTCCCGCATGCTCGCGCAGAAATTCCGGAATGATGATCCGCCCCTCACGGTCCGAATCGATCGGATACGCATCCGCATAGAGCGCAGCGGCCAGATCATCATGGTCGTCCGAAAACATATCGAGACGATCAAGCGGCTGCCCCAGCGCGGAAAACACCGCCGAAGGCCACGCCTCGATGCAGGCCTGTGTGTGGGAAGGACGAAGCACCATCAGCGATTCACCCTCGACCGCCTTCGCCCGCAACACCGTGCGAAACCCGGCCGGAATCGAAACACGCCCTTTGGCGTCGATCCGATTCTGGTGTGTGCCGAGAAACACGCTCACAGGGCTGCTGGTCCTTCATCAGGAGACGATCTGTGTCCATTTGGGCTGTGATGTCCTGAATGTGGGATACCATGGGATTTTATGGGACGTCAAATGAAACTCTAATAAAAAATGGCAGAAAACCGGGAAAAATAATACATTTGTGGTCTTAATGTGGTCAGGAGCATTATTCGTATATCAAAAGTAAATAGAACAGATGTTCTCATTTGTGTTCTTGTTATGTTCTTTTGGTAATATTTGCCCCCGGAAGACCGCCAAAACGGGTCTTATTTTCCGGACAAACGGCTTCCGTAACGTTTCCCGTATCCGGCCGACGCATCGCAACGACCGCGCACGACGCAGCCCCGCAACAGTCACTGCAAAAACCGGCCGTTCACTCTGATAAAAGAATTAAGTCTGCCAGACGGTCTGTAAGCCGGGTTCTGTACAGCCCGAAAATCAGGCTGTGACGACCATTCCTCTGGGACACGTCTCGCAACGTGCCTCACGCGACCAACCCGGACGACGAGGCGGGAGAGCCCCCGGCAGCCACGTCGCCGCGCTGCCTGTCGTCCCTATTCGGTCTTGCTCCCGGTGGGGTTTGCCCTGCCGCCGCCGTTACCGGAAGCGCGGTGCGCTCTTACCGCACCGTTTCACCCTTACCTCCAGCCCGCAAGCAGGCCCGGAAGGCGGTCTGTTTTCTGTGGCACTTTCCCTGAGGTCACCCTCGCCGGTCGTTAACCGGCACCGTTCTCCCGTGGAGCCCGGACTTTCCTCCATCACCCGAAGGCAACAGCGGTCGCCCGACCGTCTGGCAGGCGCGGAACCTGCTCCACGCAACCCCGACCGTCAAGCCCGGCATTAGGCGATACAGCATCCGCCTGTCACGATACCCTCACCACGTCGTCCAAACAGCAGAAGCCCGCCCCGAAATGTCCCGGATCACAGCTCAGACCACACCATCCCCGCCAGCACAGACCGCCGCCGATCCCACACCTCCGCACGCATCCCCGGCCGGACTCCCGACAAACGGCCGCCCGGATCTCGTCACCCGACTCTTTCTTTCTCTCATGAATCGCCGCGCCACACGCGCCGCCAGACAGAGAGCAAAACACCCGGACCACAAACCCGCCACACGGGATCATCTGGAAACCCTCGCCCAGCTCCGCAAACTTGCCAACCGCCCGTCATTCCCGATGGCGCTCTCCGCCCTGCCACTCCGCCGCGTCCTCTCCCTGCGCGTTCCCGGCGCGACCGAACTACGCCCCGCAAGACTCTACATTCCGCATGGAAAGGTGAGGGGAGCCGTGCTCTTCCTGCACGGCGGCGGCTTCGTGCATTGCGGCCTCGACTCCCATCACGGGATCTGCTGCCGTCTCGCCCGCGCCTCGGGCGCCGCCGTTCTCTCTTTCGATTACCGCCTCGCGCCGGAAAACAAATTTCCCGACGCATTCGAGGATTCCTGGGCAGCCCTCAGCTGGCTCGCCTCCGAAGCCTGGCGCTGGGGCGGCAAAATCGCCGTCGCCGGTGACAGCGCCGGCGGCACCCTCTCCGCCGTACTCGCCCAGCGCGTTCGCGACCGGAAGCGCGCGGATCAGAAACCCGGTATCGACCTCGCGTTTCAGGTGCTCTTCTATCCCGCGACGCATGGCCTCAAAGACTTCCCGTCGCGAAAAGCCTTTGCAAAAGGCTATTTCCTGACAATGGGCATGCTGGAATGGTACGCCCTGCAATATGTCAATTCCATCGCGGATGTCTCCAGCCCGATCTTCTCTCCCGGGCTGCAACCCGACCTGAAAGACCTCGCCCCGGCACTCGTCATCACCGCCGAATTCGATCCCCTTCGTGACGAAGCCGCCGCCTATGCCGAAGCCCTCCGCGAAGCCGGCGTCTCCGTCACCTTCCTCTGCATGCCCGGCACCATCCATGGCTTCCTGAATTTCTACCCGCTGATGTGGAAAGGAAAACGCGCCCTCCGCCTCGCGGGCAACTCACTCAGGAAAGCCTTTGCGGACTGAGGTGATCCTCAGTCTCCGGAAACCTCAGTAACCCGGTCCGTTCCCGCCACGAGACTGCGGCCCCTGGCCACCGTTCGGACCATTCATATTATGCGGGCCACCATGGCCGTAACCGTCATGTCGCCTGTGATGATAATGATCGTGAGAACAGGCCGATAAAGACGCCCCAAGGCCGATCATCAGGCAAACCATAAGAATTTTCTGCATCGCATCCTCCATTGATGGCAGGGCCCACCTTAGCCACCGTAACCACGGCTCTATTGCGGCGACGATGTAACAAAGAAAAAATCACGAAGTTGCCCGCCCGCCGGAATTTCATCACCGCACCCGGAAATTCCGGCCTCCGGACAATGAATGACGCAGGCCTCATTCCTCTTCCGGCCCGCCCCGCTTCCGGCCCGTCAGACAAGCCCGCGGGCACATCCGGAAATAACAGCCCCAAACGAAACCCGTGCCCCATGCGTTACATGACAACCGCATCGGAACACCGAATATCTGTTACCGGGCATCTGTTAAGGGCAACACACCGATATGATCATCGTGCATCACCTGGAGAACTCCCGCTCGCAACGCGTGCTCTGGCTGCTCGAAGAACTCGGCCTGCCCTATGAAATCCGCTTTTACAAACGTGACCCCAAAACAATGCTGGCCCCGCCATCCCTCCGGAAAATCCACCCGCTAGGCAAATCGCCCATCATCACGGACGGCGACATCACCCTCGCCGAAAGCGGCGCCATCATCGAATATATCTTGGACCGGTACGGAGAAGGCCGTCTGCGCCCGCCGCGGGACACGCCGGAATACCGGCAGTTCATCTACTGGCTGCACTATGCCGAAGGTTCCGCCATGCCGCCACTGGTCCTCAAACTGATCTTCAGCATGCTCCCGTCGCGCGTGCCATTCTTCCTGCGCCCCTTCGCCGCCCTCATTTCAAAAGGTGTGCAGGACAGGCTGATTGATCCCGAACTCAAACGTCACAGCGATTTCTGGGAACAAAGCCTCACCAAAACAGAATGGTTCGCCGGGCCGGACTTCACCGCCACCGATATCCAGATGAGCTTCCCGCTCGAAGCCGCCTCATCCCGCTCCGGGGCCGTGCGGAAACTGCCCCACGTCAACGCATTCCTGCAGAAAATCCACGCCAGACCGGCCTGTCAGCGCGCTCTCAAAAAAGGCGGCCCCTACATCTTCGCCACGACCGGACGAAGCTGATACCCCGCTTCCGCATCATTTTTTCCGCGCCTCGCTCCGGAAAAGCGACCATTCCTCAACCACCCGGCCGTTCGGCAGATGGCAATACCCCACGCTGCCACCGGCCTCTTTCCGGATCTCCAGCGTGCCGCCGACCTTCTGACAATAAACCGAGGCCGGATTAGGCATCCCGATCACCTGCGAAGAGCGGCCATCCGTCCCCGACGGGGCCGCGTGCCCAGAACAGCCCGCCAGCAGACAAAAAAGACCCGGAACAAACAGCTTTCTCATCACTATTATACTTCTCCACCATCACTCGTCCGAAATATCGGACTAAAACTCATCATGATGACCGGATATACATTAAAACCATACTGCCCGATATCTCGGACCTGTACACCGAAGCCCCGGAAAATCCTGCGATACATCCTCCCCTGCGTCAGGCATCACCCGGATACGATCATTCGTGAATTCACGACCCGAAGCGGTGCGAAATCTCCTTCGCATCGAAAAGCGATAAACAGAATACCATGCCGCACACAGCAAACTTCGTGACGGAACACCTGGAACAGCCATATGGCAAAATGAACGAAAAATTACATAAATAATATACAAAAAACGAATGAAACAGGCGTTAACTGTAGCATGCATGGGAGACAGACCCGCAGCCCGTATCCAGACTGCAAACGTCCCCCATTCCACCACCGGAGATTTATCATGTCCGAAACAATGACGACCCATACACGCGAAACCACCAGCCTTATCGCCTCCGATAAGGTCGAAGGAACCGCCGTCTATGCGCGTTCCGGAGAGCGGCTGGGGACAATCTCGAACTTCATGGTCAATAAGCAGACAGGACAGGTCGCCTACGCCATCATGAGTTTTGGCGGCTTTCTGGGAATGGGCAATAAATACCACCCGCTCCCATGGAAAAACCTGAACTACGATCCGGAACGGGGCGGCTATGTCGTCGATCTCATGCCCGAACAGCTTAAAAGGGCGCCCGCCTACGATGCGGACGATGTCCCGAACTGGGCAAACCCAAGTTACCGCGCCGGAATAGACGATTATTACAGCCGGACACCCCTTATGTGACTCAGGATGAAAACCCGGCACGCCCCGTTCCCCGACCGGAGCGGGGCGTTGTCACGCCATACCCGACAAAGAATTTTCTCAGCCCGTCAGCCCGTCAGCCCGTCAGCCCGTCAGCCCGTCAGCCCGGAAAGCACCGAAGCAACTCATTAAAAAGCAGGCTTCATGTCCCCGGAACAGATACTGATAAAACAAGCGCCACCCGGAAGCATGACGGTTCCCGATACAACGATTTTATTCGCAACCGGATACTCCGCCGTCTTCCTGTAAAACCGTGCTGCTTCTTACCTCAGCAAAATAAGCCGGGCGATCTGGTCGCGTCTCACCAGAACCACTCCATTCTGCCGGAACAACCGCGCCAGACACAGACTCTTCGCCAGCGGCATCCGCGCCGCCACCAGAGATTCCGCCCAGCGCCCCAGGCGCCCTTCTCCGGCGATATAGTCATATCGACGCAGCTGCTCAGACAGCCGCTCCATCATCCGCCCGTTCCACCGGTCCGGATATCGCCGTCCGCCCGGATTGCAGGCACTGAGAAAAACAATATCCCCGCGCTCCGTCACATTCCGTGCCCGCCGCCCGACACGCACGTCCAGCGCCCCGGCGCGATAGGCCGTCAGACAATAAGCCCGAAAAAGGGCAGGGGAGAGCACACGAACACGCCCCATCAGAGACCGCTCAGACGCAACAGCCTCATCGCATCGCCTCCGTGACCACGAAGATCACGACTGTTCGTCCGGCTCCTCGCCAAACCGCGAATTCCGATGCACCCACACCGACATCAGCAACCCGAAGCCGAGCATCACATTCAGCATCGCCGAGCCGCCATAAGACACCAGCGGCAACGGCACGCCCCCCACCGGAATGGCCCCCATCACCATCGACAGATTGACCAGACAGTAGAGAAAGAAGTTCACCGAAATCCCCAGCGCCAGCAATCTCCCGAACCGGTTCCGGCTGCGGATCGCCATCATCATCCCGCCCAGAATCAACACCAGCAACAGCACGATCACCATCGCCCCGCCGACATATCCCCACTCCTCGGCAATCGTCGTGAAGATAAAATCGGTCTGTTTCTCAGGCAGAAAATTCAGCTGCCCCTGCGTCCCGTGCAGATAGCCCTGGCCCCACATGCCCCCCGAGCCCAGCGCGATCTTCGACTGGATGATGTTGTAACCCGCCCCCAGCGGATCGCTCTCAGGATGCAGAAACGTCGTAATACGCGCCTTCTGATAATCATGCAGATGCTCATAGGCGATTTTCGCCAGCATCGGCACCGGCACCGCCAGCAACGCGATCTGCCAGAGCCGCATGCCGGCGGCAAAGAACACCGCCGCCCCGATCCCGCCGATAATCACCGCCGTCCCGAGATTGGGCTCCTTCAGCACCAGCCCGACCGGCACCAGAACCATCACCGCCGGCGGAATCAGCCATAACGGATTGCCCATCCGCGCATAGGATACCCGCGAAAACCATGTCGCCAGCATCAGCGCCAGCGCCACCTTGGCATATTCAGACGGCTGAACCTGCGTCCCCGCCAGCATGACCCAGCGTTCCGCGCCCTTGCCAACATGCCCGGCCCGCAGCACCACGATCAGCAGCGCCAGCGAGACCACATACAGAGGCACCGCCACCCGGACCAGCGCCTTCGGCGGCAGCATCGCCACCGTCACCATCAGCACCAGACCAAAACCGAACCGCATGGCCTGCGGTCCCGCAAACGGCTTCGCGGAACCGCCGCCCGCCGAATACAGCGCGACATAACCGACGCCCGCCAGCCCGCAGATCAGCAGCACATAAAGCCAGCTCACCCGCCACAGCTTCGACAAAATACGAAAACTCGGCTCAGCCCGCAGCAACCGTTTGCGGAAACGCCTCAGCGGCTTGCGCGAGTCCAATGCCAGTCCCTCCGTCTGAAAATCCCGCTCACATTAACAAATACTGCCGGACAGCGGGATCAGCCGGCGTCAGCCACCGTCTGCCCCGGCTGCGTCCGATGATTGACCGGATCGCGCAGCAGCGTGTCCGTCATGATGTCGCGCGCCAGAGGCGCCGCCACATCCGCGCCGGCATTGCCATGCTCGATCACCAGCGAAACCGCATAGCGCGGCGCGTCATACGGCGCAAAACAGATAAACAGAGCATGCGGCCGGTATTCCCACGGCAGAGAAGCGGAGTTGAAGTGCCCGCTCTCACGCATCGCCCGCGACACACGCCGCACCTGCGCCGATCCCGTCTTGCCCGCCATCTCAACACCGGGAATGGTCAGCCGCGCTTTCGGCGCCGTCCCGTGCGGCTCGTTGACAACCGCAAACATGCCCTCGCGAATCGCCTGAAAATATTTCGGGTCCATCGGCAGTTCCGGCCAGTGCTGAGGATCAATCTGCCCGCCAATATCCCCGTTCAGCGCCCGCACCAGATGCGGCCCCACCGCCCGGCCCGTGGCAATACGGGAGGCATAGGTCGCAAGCTGCAACGGCGTCACCTGCACAAAACCCTGCCCGATGCCGCTGACAACCGTGTCACCGCCATTCCAGTGATGTTTGTGTTTCTGCCGCCATTCCGGTGTCGGAATCAGCCCCGGACGCTGCTGCGGCAGCTCGATCCCCAGCTCGGTGCCCAGTCCCAGCGCATGAGACGTCCCGGCAATCGGGTCCATCCCGATCCGGTGCGCCACCTCATAGAAATAGACGTCGCACGAATATTTCAGAGCCAGATGCAGATCGACAGACCCGTGCCCGTGCTTCGCCCAGCAATGGAACCGCGCCCCGCCCATGTCAAAATGACCGGGACAGAAAAACCTGTCCGTCGGCGTGATCGCCCCGCTGCTCAGCGCCGCCATCGCCACCGCCGGCTTGAACGTCGAGCCCGGCGGATAAACACCCGCCACCGTCTTGTCGATCAGCGGCGTCCGCTGGTCGTTCGTCCATTCCGCCCATTGCGCCCGGCTCACGCCACTGTCGAACAGAGACGGATCGAAAGACGGCGTGCTGCACATCGCCAGCACCTCGCCGTTGCGGCAGTCCATCACCACCGCCGAGGCCGCCATGTCCCCGATCCGGTTCTGAATCGTCTGCTGCAAACCAACATCGATCGTCAGCGCAACCTCGTCGCCCGGCGTGCCCTCCTGCCGGTCCAGCTCCGCCATCACGCGCCCGACCGCGTTCACCTCCATCTCCACGGACCCGGCCTGTCCGCGCAGCAGAGTGTCCTGACTCTGCTCGATCCCCGCCCGTCCGATCCGCATTCCCGGCAGCGCCAGCAGCGCGGACTTCGCCACATCCTGCTCGTTCGAAGGCGCCACATACCCCACCGAATGCGCCAGCAAAGGCCCGAACGGATAAGACCGCGTCGTCCCCACATCGATCAGCACGCCGGGCAGGGCAGGAGCGTTCAGCTCGATCCGCGCCATCTCATCCCAGGACAGGAACTCGCGCAGCATCACCGGAACAAATTTCCGCTTATGACGGATCTCGCGCCCCAGCCGCGACCTGTCCCGCTCGTCCAGCGGCACAATCGCCGAAAACCGCTCGATCGTGTTCTGCACGTCCGTCGTCTCTTCCGGCAGCAGCAGGGCACGCCAGTTGGTCCGGTTCGCCGCCACCACAACGCCAAACCGGTCAACAATCAGCCCGCGCGGCGGCGCCAGAAGCCGCTTGCTCGTCCGGTTCCGGTCCGCCAGCTTCGCAAAATGATCGCCATTGCTGATCTGAAGATCATAGAGCCGCCGCCCCAGTGTCCCCAGCGCCGCCGTCTGCGCCGCCATCAGAAGCAAAGCCCGCCGCGTAAAAACACCACGTCCAGGATCTTTCTGCTCCTTCTCCGGCATCAGCCGTTTCAGTCTCTCTTTTTTACGCCGGAACAGCATCAGCCGCACCACCCGGACAGCATCAGCAGGCGCCTCATGACTGCGGCTCCGGATTGGAAATCCGCCGATGCAGCCACATGCCGGTAAAAGCCGTCAGCGGATAAATCCCGATCGCAAGCAAAACCTCGAACAACGCCGGCGCCGTCGGCATCGCATTCAGCGATAACATCGAAATCATCGCCCACAGAAGCCAGCACGCAGCAGCAGCAAGCACCGAAAACACCACCCAGATCGCCAGAAAACTCAGCCCCATCAGCCCGAACCGCGTATGCACCGCTATGCCATGTAAAAGCAGCAGCACAAATGCATCGACCCCCGGCGGCGCAAACCCGATCAGATCCATCAGCAGCCCGAGCAGAAACACCACAGGAGCGGACATCGAGGCCGGACGCCAGACAGACCAGAAAAACACCGTCGACATCACCAGCCCCGGCAACAGCGCCGCCGCCCCGGGAATCCCGGTGGGCGCCGCCAGGATAACGATAATCAGCGCCGTCGCCCCGCCCGGCATCAGTCGCCGCGCCAGCCTGTCCAGTCGCTGCGCCAGCGCCGGCCCGGAAGACTGGTCCGAATGCCAGTGAGAATAAGGATCGACTGACATCAGAACAGTCTTTCACCCATTCCCCGGAACCGGCGGACGCGCAGCGGGAACCCCGGTTCCGCCGCCATCATCCGGCTCGCCACCGGCAGGAGAAGATGTCCCGTCCTCATCGGACCCGCCACCGGCCTCCGGCGCACCGGACCTGTTGCCGTCGCCGGTCGCACCAGGGCCGCCTCCACCCGTTCCGGATAATGCCCGCCCGCTGAGTCCTTCCACAACACCGCCAAGCGTCATCCCTTCCATCGGATTGTCACGTCCGGGCACAGCGCCGGACTGACGAAGCGGCGCCACGGGAACCCGCCCCGGCGCATCGGGCGAGTCAATCGTCCCGGAGTCGAAATCAAACACCCGCAGAATCGACAGATGATCCAGCCGCGCATAAGGCGCCACAACCGGGGTCGATGCCCGGATGTAATGAACCGTTCCCACCGGAAGTCCCGCCGGAAGAAGCTCGGCCTGCCCGGATGTCACCACGCGCTCGCCCTCAATCGGATGATTGTCCTGCGCATAATACATCAGACGCGGCATGGGGGAATTGTCACCCGCCATAATCGCCGTGCCATGGCTCGTCTCAAGCGTGACTGGAATCCGGCTCGCCACATCGTCAATCAGCAGAATGCGCGCCGAATGAACGCCGGTCTCCGTCACGCGCCCCGCAAACCCGCTTGCCGCCAGCGCCACATTTCCCACACGCACCCCGCTCTGAGGCCCCGCCCCGATCAGAACGGCATGCGAATACAGCCCGCCGGCATCGCCAACAACCCGCCCCGTGACAAAAGACGGAACCGGATCAGGCATCCAGTGCAGATTGGTCTTCAGAGTCTGGTTTTCTTCCGTCAGGGACACCGCAACATCATACCAGCCACGTAATGTCTCATTTTCAGCCCGAAGCCGCGCGTTCTCCTGCGCCAGATGACCGATTCCCCGCAATTCCGACAGCGCCGCGGACAGTTGCTCGCCCGGCTCCGCGATCACCGCCCAGACCGGTGACAGCACATCCGCAACAGCCATCCGCGCCGTATTCGTCAGCCGCTGATTGGCCCAGCCCAGCAACATGATGGCTATCGAGAGCAGAAGCATGGCCGGCAGCCATACACGCTCAAGCGCCTGCCGGATCTGAATGGAAACAGGAATCACGCGGCAAAACCCCGGCGGATCACACAGGTAAAAGCCGCCGGTTCGTAAGAAAACAGAGACCCGCGCGTAAAATGAATGAGCCCCGCGCCGGAACCGGTAGCAGCCCCGGCCACCTGTTTCATTCCGGGGGCCTGGCCCATCCGCATGGAATCATCCTTAAACCGGGAGAGTCCGCATGACGCCGGAGCTCCCGTTACCCCGACTCACGTTGCCCTCAGACTCTGGTGTAAAGTTTTCAGGCGGAAAGTAGCTGTATACTGCCAAAGGATTTCAGAGAATGCATTGATATTTTTCGTTAATACATCGTGGTCAGCACTTCACGCAGACGCTTCATCTCTTCAAGCGCCCGCCCCGTGCCCAGCGCAACGCAGGACAACGGATCTTCCGCCACCGTCACCGGCAGTCCCGTTGAATACCGCAGCACCTCGTCCAGACGATACAGCAGCGCCCCGCCACCCGTCAGCACGATTCCCTTGTCGACAATATCCGCAGCCAGCTCCGGCGGCGTGTTCTCCAGCGTCGTCTTGACCGCTTCGATAATCTGCGAGATCGGCTCAGCCAGACTTTCGGCAATCTGCGCCTGCGACACCACGATCTCACGCGGCGCGCCGGTAATCAGGTCGCGCCCCTTCACGTTCTGTAACGGACCAGGATCGTTCGGATCGTCAGGCATCATCGCCGAGCCCAGCGAAATCTTGATCCGCTCTGAAGAACTTTCGCCGATCAGCAGATTATGCATACGACGAATGTAGGAGATGATCGCCTCATCCATCTTGTCGCCGCCAACCCGCACCGATCGGGCATAAACAATGCCGCCCAGCGAAATCACCGCCACCTCGGTCGTGCCGCCGCCAATATCGACAACCATGCTGCCCGAAGGTTCAGTCACCGGCAGTCCGGCCCCGATCGCCGCCGCCATCGGCTCCTCGATCAGAAAAACCCGCCGCGCGCCGGCGCTCTCGGCGCTCTCCTGAATCGCCCGGCGCTCAACCGCCGTCGAACCGGACGGAACGCAGATAATCACCTGCGGACTCGCAAACGCCCGCCGGTTATGAACCCGACGGATGAAGTGCTTGATCATCTCTTCGGCGACTTCAAAATCCGCAATCACGCCATCGCGCATCGGACGAATGGCCGTGATGTTGCCGGGTGTACGCCCGACCATCTGTTTCGCTTCCTCGCCAACCGCAAGAACCTGCTTCTTGCCGCGCGTTTCCGCTATCGCAACAACAGACGGCTCGTTCAGAACGATGCCCCGTCCCTTGACATAGACCAGCGTATTGGCGGTGCCGAGGTCGATTGCCATGTCAGCAGACATGAGACCCAGCAGGCGAGAAAACATCCACAACTCCTGGCCAGCTTAAATAACATGCGTGAAGCACGCGGAAACGGACGCAGCCCGTGCGCGATCTGTCCGCCGGACGCATCGCGCATGACAAAGGCCGTGCGATCTTCCCGCCCGAACGCTGGACCGAGGGCTTACCGACGCAGCCCTCCGACCGCAAGAGCTATGAATGAGAAACGGCAATGTTCCGCGATTTTTACAACCGTGTTCAGACGTCCCGATGGCCCTCCGACCGTTTCATGCAACCTGTCCGACAGAAATACAGCCTGAATCCTTAAAGAGATCCCAACAGCGTTTGTCCCGGGCGAGTCCCGCTGCCGGCACACCTACCCGCATGAACCTTTCGTCAGAAAAACCACCTGACCGGCCAGACGTTTAAACAACGCGCGTTAACGGACCCCATCCGTCCGACAGCACCGGATACGGATCTCCGGTCAGCGGACCTGACCGGAGATCCGGCAGGCAACGCGCCGGAACAACAAAACAGGCAGGACTTCAGTCTCTATGACGTCAGACGTACCCAGAACTTCCACCCGGTCTCTTCGCTCTGTCCGACACGCCCTTCTGGCCGCGGGTCTGCTCTCGACCTCATTACTCTCCGGCTGCGGTGATCCTTACAATCCCGGACACCGCGCCGGCAGCGGCGCCCTGATCGGCGCGGGCGGCGGTGCCGCGATCGGCGCCATCGCGGGCGGAGGTGGCGGCGCTGCCATCGGCGCCCTGGCAGGCGGCGCAACCGGAGCCGCCGTCGGCGCCGCGACCACGCCCAGCCGGCCCGCAAGCCGGGGCAGTTACAATAACGGCTACTGATGCGCCGGAGCCGCATCACCCCATAAGCACTCTGTTACCGAAGCGGACATGATTCCGCCACGACACCGTGGTCTCACTCTCGTCTGCGCCTGCCCTCCCGAGCAGGCGCCCGGGTGACAGTTTATAAGACCGTGTTTACCCGGACAGAAGAAAATGCTTTCAGATTTTAAGCTGTCGTGTGAATCAGCGGCACAACTCCGCGATCCACGCACCGGATATGAAACCAGACCGGTTCCGTTCCCGGATGACGACAGACCAGATACGGTGATCCTGATGAAGACTTCGCCTCGCCTTGTTCCCGCCGTCGCAGCCCTGGGGCTGCTGACGCTCCTCTCGGGTTGCGGCGATCCTTACAATCCGGGCATGCGTGCCGGTAACGGCGCCCTGATCGGCGGCGGCACCGGCGCCGCCATCGGTGCTCTCGCCGGCGGCGGACGCGGCGCCGCCATCGGCGCGCTGGCCGGCGGTCTGCTGGGCGCCGGAACAGGCGCGCTGACAACCCCGAACCGCCCCGCCGCCACCCAGGGATATACCCAGGGCTACAGCACCCCCGCACAGGGCAGTTATTCCCAGGGGAATTATCCCCAGGGCGCCTACCCGCAGCAGGCCTACCCGCAACAGCAGGCCTACCCGCAGAACATGCCCGTCTGCACACAGCAGGGACAGACCAACTGCTACCCGCCCGGCTACAGCCCGCAGGGTGGTGGCTATTATCCGCAGCAGCAGGCCGCCCCTCAGGGATACTGATCCCTCCCTGAAAACCCGTCAGGCGTGACCGGCAGGCATCGGTCTCCGGTCACAGTTCCAACCTGCTCCGGCTCCGCTCGCTTCCCGATTGCCTCGGCCGCCCTTTTCCGCTAAAGAGCCCGCCTTCGCGCCGGCACCCCTGGAGGCTGGCGCGTAATCGTATTTCAGGAGCTTAATAACGTGGCTAAAATCACTTCGATCGAAGCGTCACTGCGCGCGAAGGCTGGTAAGGGGGCAGCGCGCGCAACCCGACGCGGCGGACTCGTGCCTGGGGTCGTCTACGGCGCCGGCAGGGACGCAACCCTCATCGCCCTCGACCCGCGGATCATCAACCGCGGTCTGCAGCAGTCCGGCTGGCGCTCACGCCTGTACGAGATCAAGGCGGAAGGCGTCACCGAGCGCGCCCTGATCCGTGACATCCAGTTCCATCCGGTCAGCGATGCGCCGATCCACGTCGATTTCCAGCGCCTCCGGGCCGGTGAGCATGTCCACCTCGAAATCTCCGTGCATGTCACGGGCGAGGAAGTGTCCCCCGGCATCAAACGCGGCGGTGTGCTGAACGTCGTTCGTCACACGATCGAAGTCACAGCCGATCCGGAAAAAATTCCGGAGTTCTTCACAGCCGATGTCTCCGCGCTCGACATCCACGACAACGTCCGCTGGGAAGACCTGAAGGGCACGGAAAACGTGGTTCCGGTTCTGCAGATCCCGAACTTCGTTGTCGCCACGATCGCGGCGCCGACCGTCGATGTCGAGCAGACCGAGACGACCGACGAAGCCATCGTCGCAGCCGCCGAAGATAAGTAAGGAGGCCCGGCAGTCCGGGGCGCTCCGGTTTATCCCGGGGCAGCCCGGATTGTGGGACAGACAGCCATGCAACCGGCGATTCAGCTCTGGGCCGGTCTCGGAAACCCCGAACCATCCATGAGCCGTCAGCGTCATAATATCGGTTTCATGGCGGTCGACGCCATCGCCCGCCGCCACGGCTTCTCGCCGTGGCGGAAGCGATTCCGTGGCGAAGTCGCGGAAGGCCGGCTCGGCGGCACGAAAATTCTGCTGCTCAAACCAATGACGTATATGAACGCGTCCGGCGATTCCATCCGCGAAGCCGCGACGTTCTATAAAATCCCGCCCGACGCGATTACCGTCTTTCACGACGAACTGGATCTCGTCCCCGGCAAAATCCGCGTTAAAAAAGGCGGAGGCGCCGCCGGTCACAACGGCCTGCGCTCGACCGACCGCCAGCTCGGCACGCCCGATTACCTGCGCGTCCGCCTCGGCATCGGCCACCCCGGCTCGAAAGAGCGCGTCCATGGCTGGGTGCTCGGAGATTTCGCCAAAGCCGATCAGCCCTGGCTCGAAGATCTCCTCACCGCCGTGTCCGACGCCGCCCCGCTGCTCGCGGCGCAGACACCCGAGCCCTTCATGTCTAAAGTCGCGCTGCTCACCGCCGGCCATCAGCCCGACCCGAAAAACAAAGAGCCAAAAAAACCGGATGCAATAAAGTCCGGACCACAGAAACAGACGGCTGAAAAACCCGAACCCGGGTCCGCCGGAACAGGAGAGAAAGACTGATGGGCTTTAACTGCGGCATCGTCGGACTGCCCAATGTCGGCAAATCCACCCTGTTCAACGCGCTGACCGCCACCGCGTCAGCCCAGGCCGCCAATTACCCGTTCTGCACCATCGAGCCGAATGTCGGTCGCGTCGCCGTCCCCGATCCGCGCCTGGACGTGCTGGCAAAAGCCGGAAAATCGCAGAAAATCGTTCCGACCAGCCTCGAATTCGTGGACATCGCCGGCCTCGTGCGTGGTGCGTCGCGAGGGGAGGGGCTCGGTAACCAGTTCCTCGCCAATATCCGCGAAGTCCACGCCATCATCCATGTTCTCCGCTGCTTCGAGGACGACGACATCACCCATGTCGAAGGCGGCGTGGACCCGGTGCGCGACGCCGAGATCATCGAAACCGAGCTGATGCTCGCCGATCTCGACTCGCTCGAAAAACGCATCATCCCGCTCCAGAAGAAAGCACGTGGCAACGACCGCGAGGCTCAGGCCCAGGTCACGCTCATGGAGCCGCTGATCGAGGCCCTGCGCGAAGGCAGACCGGCCCGCACAGCCGTGCCGAAAGGCGAGGAAGCCGCCGCCGCCCGCCTTCAGCTCATGACTACCAAGCCGGTGCTCTATGTCTGTAATGTCGAGGAAACCGCCGCCTCGACAGGCAATAAATTCTCTCAGGCCGTGCAGGAACGTGCCGCGCAAGAAGGCGCCGCCTCCGTCGTCGTCTCCGCCGCCATCGAAGCCGAAGTCAGCCAGCTCGATGCTCCCGACGCAAAGGAATTTCTCGAAGGCCTCGGCCTTGAGGACAGCGGCCTCGATCGCGTCATCGCCGCCGGCTACAAGCTGCTCGGCCTGCGCACCTATTTCACCGTCGGCCCCAAGGAAACCCGCGCCTGGACCATCACGGCCGGCACGAAAGCCCCGCAGGCCGCCGCCGTCATCCATAATGATTTCGAACGTGGCTTCATCGCCTGTGAAACAGTGGCATATGACGACTATGTGAAATACAACGGTGAGGCCGGCGCGAAAGAAGCAGGCAGAATGCGCGTCGAAGGCCGCGACTACGTGGTACAGGACGGCGATGTCCTCCTGTTCCGCTTCAACGTCTGACAGACGACACGCACAACAGACGACGCACACACCAGAACCGATAACATTCGAGCAGAGAAGGACAGAGGTAACCGAAATGAGCGCCAGTATGCAGGCGGAAGCGACCAGACCCGGGGCGATCGAGGCCATGGCCCGCGCCGCCCGGGTCGCATCCCGAACCCTGGCGCAAAGCCCGACCGCCATCCGCGACAAAGCCCTCTGGGCCGCCGCCAGCGCCCTCCGGGAAACCCGGACCGATCTCCTCGACGCCAACGCAAAAGACCTGGAAGCCTTCACCGGCACGCCCGCCTTCCGTGACCGGCTGACCCTCACCCCCGAGCGCATCGAAGCCATGGCCGCCGGACTGGAGGACATGGCCGACCTCCCCGATCCCGTCGGCCGTATCCTCGCCGACTGGTCACGCCCCAACGGCCTGAAAATCCGCCGCGTCGCCACCCCCGTCGGCGTGCTCGGCGTCATCTACGAAAGCCGTCCCAATGTCGGCGCCGACGCCGCCGGCCTGTGCATCAAATCCGGTAACGCCGTCATCCTGCGCGGCGGCTCCGAGAGCTTTCACAGCGCCCGGGCCATTCACGCCGCCATGGCCGCCGGCCTCCGCGCCGCCGGCCTCCCCGAGGAAGCCGTCCAGATCGCTCCCGGCACCGACCGCAGATACGTCGCCGAGATGCTCGCCGCCGCCGGCCTCATCGACCTCATCATCCCCCGCGGTGGCCGCTCCCTCGTCGAGCGCGTCCAGAACGAAGCCCGCGTGCCGGTCCTCGCGCACGCCGAAGGGCTCTGTCACACCTATATCCACGCCGCCGCCGACCCGAAAATGGCCCGCAGCATCATCGCCAACGCCAAGATGCGCCGCCCCGGAATCTGCGGCGCCACCGAAACCCTGCTGATCGACGCCGCCATCGCGCCCTCGCTGCTTCCCCTCATCGTCGAAGACCTGAAGGAACTCGGCTGCGATTTCCGCGCCGATGATCGCGCCCGCGCCATCGTCCCGGACCTCAAACCCGCCACGCCGCAGGATTTCGCCACCGAATGGCTGGACGCCACGCTCTCCGTCGCCACCGTCGATGGCGTCGATTCCGCACTTGAGCACATCGCCCGTTACGGCAGCGGCCACACCGAAGCCATCATCACCTCGGATGAGACCGTCGCCACCCGTTTCCTCAACGGTACCGACAGCGCCGTCGTGATGTGGAACGCCTCCACCCAGTTTTGCGATGGCGGCGAATTCGGCTTCGGCGCAGAAATCGGTATCGCCACAGGTCGCATCCATGCCCGTGGCCCCGTCGGCCTCGAACAGCTGACCACCTTCCGTTACGAGGTCCTCGGCAGCGGCCAGATCCGGCCCTGATCCGGGCCGGGAGCCCCTCCGGCATGCGGGCAGACCCAGAAAGGCAGCTCCCGGAGAACGCAATGCCCGCTTCTCTCCGGCCCTGGGAAGCTGTGCCACCCGCCGACCCGCTCTCAGCCCGTGGCGACAACCGTCGCCTCCGGATCGGACTTCTCGGCGGCTCCTTCAATCCCGCCCATCAGGGCCATATCCAGATCGCCCGCCAGGCCGCCCGCGCCCTCGGGCTCGATCAGGTGTGGCTCATGGTCTCTCCCGGCAATCCGCTCAAATCCCGCGACGGCATGGCCCCGCTCGCCGAGCGCCTCGCCTCCGTCCGCCGTCTGAGCGGCGCGCGCGCCCTGATCCCGACCACCATCGAATCCCGGCTCGGCACCCGCTATACCGTCGATACGCTCCATGTCCTGAAAACCCGCTTCCCCAACGTCCGCTTCGTCTGGATCATGGGAACCGATGTCTTCGCCCAGCTGCCCCGCTGGCGCCGCTGGAAAGACGTCATCCGCACCGTACCCATCGCCGTCATGCCCCGTCCCGGCAATAACGCCGCCGCCCTGCATGGCCAGACCGCCTCATTCCTGCGACGCTATCGGCTGCCCGCACATCAAATCCGACAACTTCCCGAAAAAACCCCGCCCGCATGGGCTTTTCTTCCAGGCCCACAGAACGGTATATCGTCAACAGCCCTGCGTAACGCAGCGCAATAAACACCCAAGCCAGATAGTGCGGGCGACCACCCGGACAGGAGATACGGTCATAGCCAGGAAGCCCCCCTCCGAGACGGAGCCAAAACGCCGCACCACCAGTGCCGCGACGCCCGGCACGGCCAAACCCGCGGCGAAGGCGAAAGCCGTCGTAAAGCCTGTCGATACCCGCCTTGCCGAAGCCGCCAAAGCCCCCGGCACGCCACGCAAGAAAGCCGCCGCGGCCGGTCCGGACAAAGGCGCGAAAAAACGTCCGCACGCTCCGGCGGAAGATGTCGATCGCTACGTGAACATCATCACAGACAGCATCGACGGCGATAAAGGCGAGAATATCGTTGTCATCGACCTCGTCGGTCGAGCCTCATTCGCCGACCGCATGATCATCGCAACCGGCATCGCCGACCGCCAGATCAGCGCCATGGCCCAGCACATCGACCGCAAACTGCGCGAGGAAGGCCTCAAACGCATCCTCGTCGAAGGCGCTAACGGCTCGGACTGGGTGCTGATCGATGCCGGCGATATCGTCGTGCATCTGTTCAAAGCCGAAGCTCGCGAGCTTTACGGCCTGGAGCGCATGTGGGGCGCCGATCTCGACGAGCCAGGCGAAGACGCGTCCGTTACATCGCTCTGAGCCTGTCGGAAACTTATTAAACAGATCTGAGAGCAGGGGCGTGTTGTCCCTGCCGGATCTGAGAGAGCAGCGCGGGTTTCCTTCCACCCCGGCGAAATGTTCCCTCAGAACGCGGAAGACCGGTCTATTGCCTTCTTCCGATCCAGCATCATGCCGTTCGCTATTTTGAACAGCTTGTAGGGCACCGTCTGACGGGACACTTCGGTCCGGATAATCGGCGGAAGACCAAAACTGGCAAGAAATTTCGCGCTCTTCGTCGATCCGTAACTGTCGAAATCAAAACTCAGACCCATACCGCTGGCCATTTCGACAGCTTTCCACAGCAAAAGCGCATTCACCCCGCCAATACCACAAGCCGGATTCCGCGCGGACTGCCAGAAATAAGCATATTCCGATCCCCAGACGATAATAGCCGATGCAACAGAAACGCCGGCCTCGTTGCGGGCTGTCAGTATCGTGGCCTGATTCCTGTCTCTGGCAGCGCGGAATATCCGCTCCATGACACGAAAATCGTTCGTGTTTTCATGTGATGACTTGTTCAGCAACGATACTTTTTTGAATTCAGAAAAATCGTCCCCGTTACGAACGGAACACTTCTTTCCGGCAGACCGGATGACATTCCGCGTCTTCTGATCACAGTTCTTCCAGACCTCTTCAATGTCCGAAGCGGCCGGCACACGAAACGTAAAGAGCTCCTCGCAGATAAAATCCAGTAAGGAAAAACCGAAAACACTTTCATCATCAGGAGGAAGGCGGATTCTGACACTGTCATATTTCGGGAATTTACTGACAAGTTCAGCAACCAGGTTTCGGATGTTCTGTGAGCGTTTAAATGGCTTCGATGGCGGAAGGTAAAAGGTCGGACTCAGCGTCCTTGTGTAAAGAGGCATCCCGATGCATGTGAACATAAAGCGTTTTGCGGTAAAAATTGGCATGCTTACCAAAGTTTTTCCGTCATTCTGAATTTTAATAATATCGTACTGTCCGTTGGTCGCCGCATCAATCCACCATGGCTCATGAAAAGGGGAGGGAAATTTATAATTATTATTAAAATCGTTTCGTTTTTTATCCACGATATCGACGGAGAGATTATCAGCGCACTCCATTTCAGGCCGAATTACAGACATTATTGAGCCTTGTCTAAAAACTGGTGTGCCATCGATCTGGACGAGACGATGTTTGTAACAGACAGTTTAATTTTTTGCGACCTTTGTGTCCGAAGAATTTCCACTCTCTTAATAATCCGCCGCATGTCCGACAGCGGGTCATTCAGGCAGCAGACCCCCTGGAAAAGCCAGATATTCGTCAATCCCATCCTGAATACACCCCCGGAACCGTCCATTTCCTTACCCGACACAAACCAGGTCCGGCCTTTCCGCAAAGGCTTCATCCAGTTCGCAATCCAGCCTGGACGCCACCTTCAGAAAATCCCGCCGCACCTCCGCCGCATACGGATTGAGCGCCCCGATCGCCTCATAAACCGCCGGGGCATCATACCGCACCATACCAACCGCCTCGCGGATCAGATCGAAACTCGCCGTCGTCAGCCGCCCCGAGAGCGCCGGCTCGGACGCCTCCATCCCCACCAGCGCCCGCGCCAGCCAGTGCGTCAGCCCCTGAGTCACAGCCATCTCCCGGTCATGCCCCTCCGGTGTTGTGACAATCACCCGCAACCCGAGCGCCCGCCGCAGGAATGCAGCCAGATGCCCATGCCGCCCCCGCACCGGACACAGCACGATCCGCGCTCCCGCCAGCCCCCGCCGCGCACTCTGCGGCCCGAAAAGCGGATGCGTCGCGATAATATCCACATCGGACGGCAACTCACGTAACATCGCCCGCGCCGGTAAAACCTTCACAGAACCAACATCAAGAACCAGCGTGCCCGGCTTCAGCATCGGCGCAATCCGTCGCGCCACCTCAGCCACCGCCGCAACCGGAACCGCCAGCACGACAACGGGGTGCGAAACCACATCTTCCAGAGATCGGAAACCAGCCCCGAGGCGCTCCGCCACAACAGCCTGATCCTCATCCGGATCACAGACGTCAACCCGGTAATAAGGAAGAACAAGTCCCGCAATCAGCTGGCCAAACACGCCGAACCCGACAATGCCAACACTTACACCAGACTCATCCGAAACAGTCATGGAAGTCACGAAACAGAACCCCGATAAAGCCACCGGCCGGGGTTGTCATCATGAAATCAACCGCCGGTCAGGCAGCGGCTGGACAAAGAGACAGTCACGCCACCGCTATGCACGCGGCGCGTAATACATTTCACAAAGGAAAAACAGACTGCTCATAGCGGTGCAGCATTGCCGATCCGGCGCCCTCGGTCAACCATCGGGAGCAGCCCGGCGCCTTGCGATCCCGCCCCCCTCGCCGATACAGTCCCGATCACAGGCACACAGAAAAACAGGACCAGACCGATGCGCCTCATCGCCATAGGCCGCATGAAAGACGCCCACGAACGCGCCCTCATCGACCGCTACGCAAAGCGCCTCAGCCCGGCCCTCACCATCACCGAACTCGCCGACGGCAAAGGCTCCCCCGGCGAAATCAAACACCGCGAAGGCGAAGCCCTGCTCAATGCCCTCCCTGAGCGCGCCTTCGTCGTCGCCCTCGACCTCGCCGGCAAAACCCCGACCAGCGAAGCCTTCGCCGCCCTGCTCACCGGCTGGACCGAACTCGCCCGCCCGCTCTGCTTCCTTATCGGCGGCGCCGAGGGCCTCGATACCCCCGTTATCGCCCGCGCCGACGCCACACTCTCCCTCGGCAGCTTTACCTGGCCCCACATGCTCGCCCGCATCATGCTGACCGAACAGCTCTACCGCGCCCGCGCGATCGCCAGCGGTCATCCCTATCACCGCGCCGGACGTCCCTGAAACCGCGACAGGGCAGGGGACGACACCGCCTGTTCAAACACCATAGCGTGAGCAGACCCGCCCGCGACCTTGAACACGGTATCCGTATATGGAAGGATACCGCCCGCACGGTCATAAGCCGCGAAAGCGGTATAAAAATAACAAAACCGTAAGACCTGACCGACAAATATTACAAACAGACAAGACGCGTCCCCGATCGCTTCATTCGCCTTCATAAGGAAGACAACAATGGCGTCCGTGATCACTCAGGAATCCCCGTACAAATCCCGCTACGGCAATTACATCGGCGGCAAATGGATCGCCCCCGCAAATGGCCGGTACATGACCAACCCGTCTCCCATCGACGGACGCACGCTCTGCGAAGTCGCCCGTTCCTCACCGGAAGATATCGAACTCGCACTCGACGCCGCCCACAAAACCTTCAAAGCCTGGGCACACACCTCCGTCGAAGCCCGCTCGAACATTCTCCTCAAAGCCGCAGACCGCATGGAAGCGAACCTCGAACTCCTGGCCCGCGCCGAAACCTGGGATAACGGAAAACCCATCCGCGAAACAGTAAACGCGGACATCCCTCTTGCCATCGACCATTTTCGCTACTTCGCGGGCTGCCTCCGCGCCCAGGAAGGCGCTCTCAGCGAAATCACCGACAGCACCATCGCCTACCATTTTCACGAACCGCTAGGTGTCGTCGGCCAGATCATCCCGTGGAACTTTCCCATCCTGATGGCCTCGTGGAAACTCGCCCCGGCCCTCGCCGCCGGCAACTGCGTCGTCATGAAACCCGCCGAAACCACCCCCGCCAGCATCCTCGTGCTGATGGAGATCATCGGCGATCTCTTCCCGCCCGGCACACTCAACATCGTCAACGGCCTCGGCCGCGAAGTCGGCTCCGCGCTGGCCAATAACACCCGGATCGCGAAAATTGCCTTCACCGGCTCAACCGCCACCGGCAAAACCATCGCCCACGCCGCCGCCGAAAACCTTATTCCCTCAACCCTGGAACTCGGCGGCAAATCCCCGAACGTCTTTTTCGCAGATGTCATGGATCACGATGACGATTATCTCGATAAGGCCATCGAAGGTTTCGCTCTCTTCGCGCTCAATCAGGGACAGGTCTGTTCCTGTCCAAGCCGCGCCCTGATTCACGAAGATATCTATGAACGCTTCATGGAACGCGCCCTGCCACGCGTCAAAGCCATTAAACAGGGTAACCCGCTCGACCCGGAAACCATGATGGGTGCGCAAAACTCGCAGATGCAGGAAGAGAAAATTCTCTCCTATATCGACATCGGTAAAAACGAAGGCGCGACACTTCTCACCGGCGGCGGAAAACCCGATCTCGGCACAGCCTTCAGCGAAGGTTTCTACATCCAGCCGACCGTCTTCCGGGGTGACAACCGCATGCGGATTTTCCAGGAGGAAATCTTCGGCCCGGTGCTCGCGGTCACAACCTTCAAAACCGAAGAAGAAGCCCTCGCCATCGCCAACGATACCGAATATGGCCTCGGCGCCGGCGTCTGGTCCCGCAACGCCAATACCTGCTACCGCATGGGTCGCGGGCTGGAAGCCGGGCGCGTCTGGATCAACTGCTATCACGCCTATCCCGCTCACGCCGCTTTCGGTGGTTATAAAAAGTCAGGTATCGGACGCGAAACTCACAAAATGGTTCTCGAACACTACCAGCAGACGAAAAACCTGCTCGTCAGCTACAGCGAAAAGAAACTGGGCTTCTTCTGAGAAAATCAGCTCGCTGCCCGGCCCCGCATCCACTACAGGTTCGCAACCTTTGCCAGGTTACGCGGCAAAACTCCATGCCCTGTCAGGATCATAACGGGAAACAGGGCTACAGCTCTTTCCATGAAACAGACCGGCCCGGCAACAACCTGCCGGGCCGCAGCCTGAATCCTTACCCGATCGCCTGCCAGGCCTTCTCCAGCCCCGCCCGACTGCGCCTGATGACCTCCCGAAGATCCCCGTCATAAAGACTGTCCGGCACCCCGTCGGAAAAGATCTCAACCGTGCACGCGCCCCGAAATCCCGCTTCCCGGGTCGCCTTCATCAGCGCCCCCAGCGGAATCGCCCCGTCACCCGGCACCAGCCGATCCGCCGCCGAATACGGAACGCGCCAGTCACTCGCCTGCACAACCGTAATCCTGTCACCCGCCCGCCGGATCTGCGCTTCGACGTCGTTCTCCTGCCAGATATTCCAGTAATCCAGACACAGCCCCATAGCGCGATGCCCGACCGCATCAATCACGTCCATGGTCTGCGCAATCGTCCAGATAGCGCTTTCCACATTCATCGAAACCGGATTCAGTGGCTCCAGCGCGATCGAAACCCCCAGATCAGCAGCCAGCGGACAAAGTTCCCGCAAATATCTGACTGTATCATCAATCGTCTTCCGCACATTGCCGGCCGGAGGCGCTCCCGTATTACAGACAAATACAGACCCCGGCGTAAAAGGCGCCAGAATTTCAAGGCTTTTCCGAAATGCTTTGACCCGCGCCTCAGTCCCTTCCGGCGACGGCATCATCCTGCTGCCAAAAAACGTCCGCACTGCCGGCTGAACCGAACTGATCTTCATCCCGCTCCCGGCAACGTATTTCATCTGTTCCGCAACGCGGCCAGCATCCAGTTTCGCCTCACAAACCTCAATCGCCTGAACACCGAGTTCCTGATACCGGCGGACATCCTCTTCAAAAGACCAGGGCTGCGTCGTGAACTCATTAACACCGAAAAGAAACGGAAAATTCTGTCCTTCAGTCATATTATCCGCCCTTACTGTTTCAGAAAAGACACGACGGACGCATTGAACTTCTCCGTCTCGTCAATAAAAATCATATGTGCGCTGTCTTCAAACACCTCCGCCCGCGCATGCGGCATGTGCACCGCCACCCAGGCCGGCCCGCCAGGATTCAGCACAGTGTCTTTTTTCGCCACCATGACCAGTGCCGGAATGTTCAGATGCGGCAACAGATCCCGCCAGTCATGCACCGTATGATCCGCCATCAGTGTCGACCGCACGTAAGACGGGCATTTCTTCATCTCCGCCAGAAGAAAGCGCTTTTCATCATGAGGGAGGGGATGACGCAGACAACCCGACAGATTCTGCTCGTCAAACGCGTCGGAATTCAGCGTAAGCCGCTGCTGCGTAAACACCAGCCCCGCCTGATCGTAACAGGTCGCATGTCCAGGTTTCCAGTCAGGTGAATAATACTGCCGGGGCGTTTGCTGCACGAAAATCGCGGCCCGTAACCGCTCCTGCCCGAACAGCTCAGGATAACTCCAGATCACCGGACACCCGAGCGACCAGCCCGGAACCGTCACGTCCGTCAGATCAAGCTGAACCAGCACATCCCGTAGATCCGCCGCCAGCCGGGGAATCCGATACCCATGATCCGGCTTGCCGGACTCTCCATGTCCGCGCAGATCAATCGTAATCACCCGCGCATGTTCCGCAAAAGCATCCACATTCCGATGAAAAAACCGCCCGCTGAACGACCACCCGTGGATCATCACCAGAGGTCGGTCCCGGCCTTTTTCCTCGTAATACTGCGTACCGTCATTCGTCGTAATATATGGCACGGACAATCGGCCCCCCTGCGTAAAACCAGACTGACATTCAAAGAGTCCGCCGCGCGAGGGTTCCCCGCTTCAGGTGTGACACAGGTATACAGACACAAGTCCATGCCAGTTAATCAGCTGAATGTTACGATAAAAAAACGAGCAGATTTTAAGGAATTTCTTTTTCAGTCCCGATAAAACAGAACTGATAAGAAAGACAATCAGGGAATCTGTACGGGCAGGAAAAGCAAAATTACGAAACATCCCGCTAAATAAAACCAGCGTATCGTGCTGTGTGGAATGATCACTCAGTGAACCGGCAGCGAAATACACGCCTGTCTCTCAGTGTCTGACCGAAAATGAGTTGAGTGATTTCAGCGGGTTATGATTCATGGGTTTGCGATAACCTGATGAGATCAAGATGGCCTGGACTGAAATCACCCGAGCGCAGT
>NZ_WOTA01000008.1 GCF_011516825.1 Acetobacter oeni
CGAAGGATGTCGAGACAACAATCTCGTCATCCTGCGCATGGTTGATGATTGCCCATATCCGCAGAGTTCTGCGAAAAATCAATCAAACCGCTTTCTGATTCAGGCTCTCAGGCTTCGAGAGAAGCTGTCGTTTCATCAAACAGATCATCAACCGCCATCCTGGAAGGGATGATTTTCTGCTCGAATGCCCAGTCGATGGCCAGTTGCAATCCTTTCCGGTTAGCCTCCAGGCCAATCGGCGGAAACGGATCGGGCACGCCGCCTTCCGTCAGATTGCGGCTTTCCACAATCATTCGAAAAATCTCGCGGACAATATCCGGTCTCTGACGTGAAATATCCTGATGCACAACAAACATATGGTTTATCGGTACAACGTGTTCACGCTCATACCACGCCTGCGCGGCATTTTTCGCATCCGGGATCAGGAGCTGCACGCGCGGGTCTTTAGGCAGGTCGACGCCCTGAAGCGTTGCCACCAGTTCGCCGTCCAGCATCATCTGGCCAATGTCCGAGCCTTTGGGCAGGCGGACACAGTTCGGGGGATCGGTGTATTCCGCCAGATGACCATCTCCCGTTGTCATCCACGTGACTTTGTCGAGATCGACGCCGTACTCATGTTGCAGGATACCCCGCACCCAAAGGCCGGTTGTCTGAGCGTAGGTCCGGACTCCCACGCGTTTTCCCTCGATATCTTTCGGCTTCAGATCGAACAGTTCTTTATTGAAGCCGGCGCAATGATGCTGGAAGCGGCCGGAAATCGGTGCGGGCAGAAGAACAAAGGGTTTTCCGTACGCTTTCGCCTGCAGATAGGTTACGATTGCCAGTTCGCCGCAATCGTAGGCGCCTTCACGCAGCATTGCCTTGAAGCCATTATGCGCTTCTTTCGGTCCGCAGAAATCGAGATCGACAATTTCCGAGGTAACACGGCCATCTTTCATGGCTTTTGTGACCGGATAATCCGCAAGATTGGTTTTTAATCTGGTTGTATCGGCGCCTGTCATGGCGATATCTCCGTGTTCAGCAGGGTTCAGTAGAGTTTGACCTCGATCAGCGACGGACCCGGTGTTGCATTACAGCGGAGGATTTCGGCATGCAGAGCGCCGGCGTCTTCCACTCTTACGGCCGGGACGCCCATGCTTCCGGCCATCGCCAGCCAGTCGATCGTCGGCCGGTCAATATCGATCATCGCCATGGCCTGTGCGCCCGGAGTCCCTGCTCCCATGTTGGCGTATTCGGCTTTCAGGATCGCATACTGATTGTTGGCAAAAATAACGGTCGTGATATTCAGGCCCTCCCGGGCCTGCGTCCACAGAGACTGGATCGTATACATGGCGCTTCCGTCACCAACGATACATATCACTCTGCGATCCGGGCAGGCGAGAGCCGCACCGGTGGCAACCGGGGTGCCATATCCTATCGAGCCGCCCATGTTGTTAATAAGGTCGTGTGGCTTCGCGCCCATTGTGTGACTCATCGTCTCACGTCCCGTCGTCAGGGATTCATCGACGATGATGCCGTTTTCCGGAATAGCGGCGGACAGAGCCTGCGCGATGCTGAGCGGGGTAAGCGCGCCGGTCGGAGCTGCCGTATCTATTGGTGGCTGGATGACCGGCGCCACGTTTCTTATGCCCAGCGCATCTGCCAGCATACCGAGTCCGATTGCGCTGTCTTCATCTGCTTTAATCAGAGAATGAACGACAGTGTCGTCTTTTTTCAGAAGACTCGGTTTATCGGGGTAACTGAAGAATGCAATGGGCTCGGTGGTTTCAACCGTAATGATGTGACGGATCCCGGCCAGAAAATTCTCTGCCTGCGCCACCGCATAGGGAATGCGCTCAAGCGGCGTACGTCCCGCTCCCCGTTCGATGCGGCTGCTGAAGAACTGCGTCGCAAGCCGGCATCCGGTCGCCGCCGCAATTCGTCCCGCGGCCACAAGCGCCGGTCCACGTGTTGCCTTACCCCCCAGAATCATCATGGCGGGTTCGCCACTTTTCAGAACCTGCACCACGGCTTCTATCCGGCCATGATCGGGGACTGGAGGCGGCTTCCTCTCAGAGGAAGGTGGAACCACTGGTTCCCCCGCATCCTGCCAGGAGGCATCCCCGGGAAGGATCAGCGTTGCAATTTTCCCCGGGTGGCCAGAGGCCTGGGCGACAGCGGACGCGGCATCCCAGGCAATCGACTGCGACGAATCAACGCGGCGTACCCACTGACTGAGCGGACGGGCCAGTCCTTCGATATCGGATTTCAGCGGCGGATCATACTTCAGGTGAGCTGAGGAGTGCTCTCCGATAATATTCACCATACCGGAAGATGCCCGACGTGCATTATGGATATTGGCAAGGCCATTTGCCAGACCCGGGCCGAGGTGCAGCAGTGTCGAGGCTGGTCTGTCACGCATCCGATACCAGCCATCGGCAGCACCGGTCGCGACGCCTTCGAACAGACAGAGCACACTGCGCATCTTCGGATTGTCGAGCGCCGCGAGGAAGTGCATTTCGGAAGTGCCCGGATTTGCAAAGCAAATATCGACTCCTTCCCGCACCAGCGTTGCAACCAGGCTTTCTGCGCCGTTCATGATCATTCCTTCATGACATTCGAAGTGGCGACGGATCTGTCATCCTTCCCGCCAGTCCGTGTTCAGTACCCTGCCAGTTCCCGTCCTTTGCCGACGACGCCATAACTGCGGGATGGCGCGGACATGAGGAAGCGGTATCCTTCCTGCAACAGGCGGTCGAGATTGGATGCCGTCGTATGCGGGTTTCCAAGCGGAACAGAATATTTTCTGCAGATGTCAGCTATCTTTCTCATGGCGTCGATCACTACCGGGTGTTCATACTGCCGGGCATAGCCGAGTTCCTGACTCAGATCACCTTCTCCGATCAGAATGAAACCAATACCGGGAACATTGGCGAGAATATCATCTAGATTACTGATCGCCTCGGTACTCTCGCACATAAGTCCGACAAGAATTTCACCTTCCGGCGCCAGAGGCCATACATCAGCTTTTGCGTAATAATCCGGCTGACTGAGCCCCCAGTATCGGGCGGCTGTTGCCGGACCGTCACCGCGTATCCCTTTTGGTTCATAGAGAGGGGCATTTTTTGGTCTTGCATAGCGACACGAACCGACTGCGTTATAGGCCTGTTCTACTGTCGCTACATGCGGCCATATAACGCCGTAGACGCCCCGGTCCAGCACCTGTTTGGCAAAAGCCTGATTCATTTCAGCCCCGTTCGCCGGTATGCGCGCGAGGGGGGTCACGCCGGGGGCAACCGAACCGGATTCGACGATCGCTTTCCGGTTCAGCATGAACTGAAGAGCGTTACCCAGAGCGGTGACATCGTATGGATTATGCTCCATTTCAAAAACGATACTGTCATACGGGGCATCCGCCATCTCGATTGCTGCCTGCGTATCGAGTTTGGCGAAAGCGGAAAAGGCTGGCTTACCCTGTTCCCAGGCGCGGATGATACCGTTAAGGCGTTGTGTCTGTGTCATGATTTATCCTCGATGAACAAGGCTGGTTTCAAGATGCAGTGGCATACGGGGTGGTTCGTCATTTTCATCCGGCAGAACCGGTGCCCAGCGCCGCCTCAGAAGAACCAGGCAGGTCACGGCACCCACGACCAGGAAAACGAAGATCACTTCCATCGGAGCGCGATAACCCCCGCTCCATTCCAGCAGCCACCCGGACAGGAGCGGGGCAACGATCCCGGCGAGACTGGTCGAGACATTCTGGATGCCGGTTACAAGCCCGACAGCGGGCGCCGGAATCAGCGTCAGGCGGCACAGAGCCAGATGGTTGGCTGTGGCGAGTCCAAGACCGGACAGTGACACGACGTTCCAGAACAGGGCTTCGTTGACAGAATGGGAGACTGCACCAAGAAGTTCCGTGCAGGCGAGAGCAAAACCGGCAATGACGAATGCCTTTCGCACGATCACGGCATCATGCCCGCGGCGGATCAGCACATCGGCCGCCCATCCGGACGCCAGCGCCACCAGCGCGATGCCTCCAAAGCTGAAGAACGAATAAATACCCATCGTGCGAAGAGAAAGACCACGCTGTTCCACGAGATAGGCGGGCATCCATGTCATGCAGTAAAAAACAAAGTAATTATAACAGAAATTTATGATAATGGTTCCCCAGACAAGCGGACTGGAAAGCACATTGCTCAGTGGTATGGCCTTAGCGGCTGCTTTTGCCGCCGCGTCGCGTCCGCGACTGTCGTTCCGGGCAAGCAGCAACCACGGCACAAGCCACAGCAGGCCCACAAAGCCGCACAACAGGAACATGAGTCGCCAGCTGTTCAGAACAATCAGCCACGCAGCGAGAGGCGCACCGATTGCGGGGCCTATCTTGGTTCCGATCATATAGATACCGACAGCAAAACCGCTTCTGTCCTCCGTGAAGTTTGCACGGATCCAGCGATAACTGGCTGGTACAACGACAGACTCTCCGACGCCAGTGAGAATTCGCATAATTATCAGGCCGGAGAATGTCGACATCAGCCCGGTGCAGGCAGAAGCGACACACCACACGGCGAACATGATCGCGTAAGGAAACTTGACGCCATAGCGATCGACGAGCCAGCCCATCGGGATCTGCAGGAGCGCGTAGGACCAGAAAAACGCGGAAGCTAGGGCTCCCCGGCCAATATCAGTAAGATGAAACTGAACGCGAAATGAGCCCACGGCCAGTACAGAGGCGATACTTGTCCGGTCGATGAAAGCAATTACGGCACCCACAGATAAAAGAGCGAGAACAGACCAGCGCCTGAGCTCCATGGTCTCGGTTGCGGCCGTGCGGGCTGACGCCCTGACTTCGGCCGGAGCAGACTGAACAGACATAGACACGACCTTTCTTCGTAAAACGCACAGTGATGAGCGTTTATGTTTGCCCGGATCAGCCCCGGAGCCGTGGGTAGAGTCCCTCGGCCGTCTTTGCGAAGATCCATTCCCGTTCGATTTCCGACAGGCCGGACAGGCGCTCCTCTGCCATGCCAAGAATTTCGGAAAGTGTTCCTGGCGACGTGGGAAAATTGGATCCCCAGGCCAGTCTCTGCGCACCGAACACATCCACGATTTTGCGAAACAGCGTGTCCGGCGCCGCCTTACCTTTAATGGAATCCCCCATGATACGAGGGGTAAGTTTCAGAAAGATCGAACTGATTGGAGCAAGGTCGAACAGACTCTGCGCTGCCGTATAGGGGGGACCATCCGTCACATCCGGGCGACCGAGATGATCGAGAATGATCGGGACATTCGGGAATCTCTCGGCAAGGATTCTTACCTGCGGCAGTCCGACGGGCCCGGTCTGGATGCACATTGACAGCCCCAGCTCTCCGCACAGATCCCAGGCAGGAAATGAACGGGGATCATCGAGTTCGCTCGGATCGAATTCTTTCGTGCTGCCGCCGGTAAAAAGACGCAATCCGCCGAGACCGCGCTTCACCCATTTACGAATTTCTTCCACCGCATCCGGCTGAAGAACATCCACGGAACCGACCGCAACCAGACGATCAGGATATTGCGCACAGGAGTCGACAACATAGCTGTTGTCAAAACCATATGTCGTTGATGAATGCACAACGGCGGCTTTTGCGACACCGGCTTCATCCATCGCGGTAATCAGCGTTTCCACAGTGCAGGGCCGCTCCTGCGACCAGTCAGACCGCTTGCCAAACAGGGGTGCCGGCGGGTAACGCTTCTCATCGTCCGAAATAATATGGGGATGAATGTCAATATAGTGATGAGGCATGGAATCTGTTTCCTCTCGGCCGGTTCTTCCGCCGGTTTTCTGCTGAGAGCAGGCCGGCCAGGCCTGCAGATCACTCCGCTAACGCTCAGAGGCCGCGCGCCTTAAGTTTCGCATCAAGACGGGGATAGACACGCCGCGCATTGGTTTCGAAAATTTTGTGTCGCTCGGCGTCGGTCAGTTCGACGCACGCATCCAGATAACGTCTGGTATCATCGAAATACTGTCCGTTATCAGGATCTTTGCCACGCACGGCGCCGATCATCTCTGACCCGAAGAGGACATTATCGACCGGGATGACTCTGGTCAGTAACTCGACCCCCGGCTGGTGATAGACACAGGTATCGAAGAAGATATTGTTGAGCAGACCTTCGAGGGGGCGCGCGACCATCTCCAGTGACATGCCGCGATATCGTCCCCAGTGATAAGGGACCGCACCGCCGCCATGTGGAATTACAAAGCGCAGGGTTGGGAAATCTTTGAAGAGATCGGACTGAAGAACCTGCATGAAGACCGACGTATCCGCATTCAGATAGTGGGCTCCGGTTCCATGAAAATTGGGGTTGCAGGATGCGGCCACATGGATCATTGCCGGCACGTCGAGATCAACAAGTGCTTCGTACAGCGGATACCATTCCCGGTCTGTCACCGGCTTTCCGGTCCAGTAACCTCCTGACGGATCAGGATTAAGATTACAACCGACGAAGCCAAGCTCTTCAATGCAGCGTCTCAGTTCCGGAATACTGTGGGCCGGGGGGGCGCCCGGAGACTGCGGGAGCTGGCAAACCGGCACGAAATTGTCGGGGTAGAGTTCTGACACCCGGTAGACATTATTATTCGATACTTCAGCCCATTCGAGGCTGGTGCGCTCGTTCCCGAGATGATGTGACATCAGTCCGGCTATTGGCGAAAACAGTGTCAGATCAATGCCACGCTCTTTCTGAAGCCTGAGCTGTCCACTCTCCAGCGCATCACGAATCTGGTCATCGGTCAGGATCGCATCTTTTTTATCCGGCCCGTTCAGCGGGTCATCGGCCGTTTCGACCTGCCTTGCCCGCCAGTCGCGAAAGGATTTCGGTACTGTTGTAAAATGACCGTGGCAATCAATAATCATGATATCTCCGGGGCGGGATTTCGACTGTTATTTAACCTGTGAAGATCGTAGAAGACGTGGTATCAAATGGAGAAATCCATTTTGCCGCAGATGCCATAAATACCTTGCCGGAGCAGCAGGGAATCGGGGACCGGGTGACATTCCCTGACCGGGACTGGTATATGCGGCATCGGATGGTGTTTGAGCGGCAGAAGACGTCCGGTGACTTATGGCCGACAAGAGTTGATCCCGGAAAAGAAAACCCGCTCCCAAGGGAGCGGGGTGCGGCAGAGGTCTTCCTTATCCGGGGGCCAGCTTCTTATATGTGCGCTACAAGAACACATTTAATGATCAGCGGGTTTCCTTCCTCACGATTATAAATCGCACTTGGATGAACCGCATAGGTCAGTCCGCCATTGAGGTACAGTCCCGGCAGGATACGGTAAGTATAAGCCAGTGTGAAATTGTAGACAGCATTCTGAACCTTATACCCTCTCGACACAAAATAATCCTGATAGGACCGGCTGACCTTGGTTCTGTTGGCAACAAATGACAACTGATCCCGCGGGCGCGATCTGAACAGTCCGACGACGTAAATTCTTCCTTCCAGATACTGGGAATAGGAAAATGCGCTTGGGGAAGCATACATATAACTGAACCCGGCATACAAACCTCTGACCGGGTGCGCCGGATCTGATTGCGTGAACTGCTGATCTGCCAGAAAATAGGCGCCGGCGGCCTGTGTTTTTGTCTTTGGGTCAGCATAGTTTGTAAAGTGTGAGAAATTTCCAATTCCGGCCATACGTATCCAGGTTTTCTTAACTCCTGGTGCAGAGACTTTCCGATAGCCGACTTCGTTGATAACGAGGGCACCCGATCCGATGTCGTTAAAACGAATTCCGTAGCGGTTCGCGGTCTGTGCTTCATAGTTAAAGCCACCGGGAGAAGTGCTTCTCTGAATGCCGAACAGATTGTAGAAATGCCCGAAATTAACCCCCACATTTACTCCGGGGGCTCCGATTCCCGCTACACTGAGCCCCAGTTCCGTCAGAAGCGACGCAGAAGGACCCAGTGAACCTGACGAAACCGAACCGCCAACCAGCGGATTGGCAAACTGATAGTTGTTGGCCAGATATCCAACCTGGAGATCGACATGATGGCGAAACAAAGGCTGATCGACATAGGCGGCACACAGGCGCGCCAGCCCGTTCGGGTAACTTCCTACTGTTGAGCCTTCCGTGCACACCTGGACCTGCGCCAGCCCGTTTTTCATTCCGATATGCCCGAGATCATAGGTCAGAGCCAGATAACTGTTGGATGTATCGACCTCCCGGGTCTGACCAATATAGCGTTGCACGCCCATGGTCCGGGATGGCTGGTGGAGCAGGTTTCCCGCGAAAGACGCCGAGAGCAAGCCGTTAAAACCGATACCCCAATCCGCGAGAGTGGACCGGAACCCCCCTATGTTACCCAACAGGGTATCACTCACGGTGGGCACATTCACGACCCCGCGGAGGCGCAGCGCGTCAATCCGTGCTTCCTCGGCTGTTGCGGGTTTCGTTTTTACGGGAATCCCCATAACACCCGGATCCCCCTGCTGTGAAGGAACCGGCGACTCAGCGGGTTTCAGTATCAAAGGCCGCGGCGAGCTTGCCGCCGTGATTACCGGGAGGGGATACTGGCTGTCATCGCCGGCCCATGCCGCACCTGCCGGTTGCCCTAAAGAGAACCAGGTACCGGCAGCGATGATGCCAGCGGTCTGCATCCATCGACCGGGATACACGCTAACGCCAAAACAGTTTAACATACATGATTGTTCAGACACGATATTTTTCTCCTCATGCAACGCCGGGGCCCTGGCGGGCTTCTTACTTTCTGGCGGCATGGTGCCGGCGGCTTTGCACCGCATGATCTGTGTTCATCGACATAAGCAGATTGCACTCTGACATGGGAAAGTCTGCTCTAGGTTTCGTGACATTCCTGATTGATTTGATGGCATGACCAGGCCGATAATGCCGGGTGTTCTGTCGCGGACCTCTTTATTATCTGCCGTGGAATGTGAGCGGGCATCTTTCTGTCGCTCTTTGTCTGCTTACCGGATGAGGAAGCAGGTCTTCCTGCTCCGATCCGGCATCATGAGCCCGCTGCTACAGGTCGGAATGAAATAATACGCTGACCAGGAAAGGAAGCTGCCTCCTCCGCGGAGGAACCGAATTTTCAGATTTTTTAAGTTACTTCGAAAACATAATCGCTGAATTCCAGGGTGCATCAAATAATAATTTTATTATAAGCCCCGGATGAAAATAAAATTTCAGTATAATTTGCAGTAAACCCCGCTTATCGAAAAAACCGGGTAATCATTCATCCGCATATTCATTATTAAATTAATCTTATGACATTTTTTGAATTCCTTACATTGTATTATTTTAATTTGTGAACATCCATATGATTTTATAAATTTATTTAACAGAAGAAACTTTTACCCACATCCGGAGTTTCCTGAAAAATCCGGATGTGTACGCCTTATATAATGAGTGCGCTTTCTTTTTTATCGGTCAGTCTCCGGTTCTGCCAAAGCCACCGACACGAAGCCCTGTTCCGGAAGAGACGGCAAATGGTTTCCTCGTCTTTTTCTGTAATCGCCTGAGAATCGCACGCGTTATTGTGTCTGGTTTTCCCCCGGCCACTCTGTTTAAGTAGCAAAAAATAAGGAAAAACACATGCAGGTCGACAGTCGCTTTATGCAGGCTGACACAATCAGCCTGCGACAGCTCAGATTATTCGAGGGAGTGGGGCGCCTGAAAAGCATCCGTCGTGCTTCGGAAGAATGTAATCTGTCGCAACCGGCGGTGACGCAATCGATTGCGAAGCTGGAGTCGCATATCGGCGTTACGCTGCTTGATCGCGACACGAACGGCAGTTATCTCAACCAGTCCGGTTTTATCCTGCATCGTCGGACAACGCGTTTTTTCGAACAGATTGAGCAGGCTATCACGGAGCTGGGCTGTCCGGGCGACCGGGCGGGTGCCAGAGCGGTTGCGCGACGCCTGACAAAATCACAGATACGCAGTCTGCTTTTGGTAGCGGAGCGCGTGCCTTTTGCAGATGCCGCCAGGATACAGGGACTTTCGGCCGCCTCGTTACAGCGGACTTCCCGCGACCTTGAACGCAATGTCGGCAAGCAGCTTTATTCTCGTACGCCATCCGGGGTCATCGCCACTCCGGAAGGAGATACGTTCGGACGCAGGATCAGGCTCGCCATACAGGAAATCGATCTGGGCCTGAAAGAAATTGACACGGCTCGTGGTATTGCCAGCACCAGTATCGCAATCGGGGCCATGCCGTGCGGCGGCAGCGTTATGCTTGCGTCGGTACTTGACCGGTTCGTCAGGGAGTTTCCTCAGGCCAGCGTAAAAGTGACCAGTTCCCAGTCATCGGATATGCTGGCCCGCCTGCTCTGCGGGGATGTCGATATTGCGCTCGGACTGATTCCCGAAACGCTGGAAGAAGAAATACAGGCACAACCTCTCGTCAGAACCCCTTATGAAATCGTCGCGCGGCGAGGACATCCTCTGCTCCACAAAGGCTCTGTGACGATTGACGATCTGGCTGCGTGTGACTGGATTGCCGGCACGCCCTCATCGAACCGGCGAGCGGTATTCGATCAGCTTTTCGCGGGTCACGAGGGGCCACGGGCACCTATCACAACATGTTCGATGCCGGTCGTCCGCCATCTTCTGACAGTCGGGGACCGGCTGACACTGATGACATCTTATGAACGCACCTATGAAGGTGAGACATTGATGCCGGTTCCCGTGCCGGTTTCAGGACCGGTTCCGGCCATAGGCGTGATGATACGCCGCAACTGGCTTCCAACCAGGCTGCACACAAACTTCATTGAACTGCTGCATCGGGGCATGACGCATATTCAGCCACCCCGTCTGGTTGCTCAGACAGCCTGAACAACCAGACATCCGCTTTCAGACCGGGTTAAGATCAAGAAACAGCTCATCAAGCGGCATCAGGCGAGGTGTCAGCTCCTGAGCAAAAGCCGTGCGGGCAAGCGCCTCCATGGTGGGGCGATTCACTTCGAATCCATAGGGAAGCGGATCAGCCCCGACGATTTTGCGCAATCCGGCATACCGCTTGTCGGACGCTGTCGTCGCGGTGCCGTCTTCGAGCCTTGCCAGCCATTCGTTCTTGGCGGTCGAGAAGGCTTTGAAGAGCGAAGCGGCGACCCATGGATGCTCTTTCAGGATTGATTCTTTCACGACTATTGTTCCATGCATCGGATAGATATGCGTCCGCGCGTACCAGTCGGCTTCCAGCTCCTCTGCGTTCGGGAACAGATCCGGGTAGTCGTTTTCCACTTCCTTCCATCCCCCGGTCGGAGACCCCGTCCGGCCGATACCGGCATTTCCTTCGAATCCTGCAGCGAGTTTTCCGGCCGCCATCATCCCTGCCAGGGTGTCCCCTTCTGCGACATGCACGACATTTGATGGAAGTCTGAGCTGCTGCACGTGTTCCTCGTCGTCGACGACCCAGGTGACTTTGCCACTGTCGAGACCGAACTCTTCAATGAGAACACTTCGTGTCCACACACCGGTCGTGACGGAGTAGGCGCGGACGCCCACTTTTTTGCCTTCGAGATCCTTCGGAACCACAACGCCCGAATCCGGGTGCACCAGAAGGCCGGAGTGATGAAAACGCCTTGTCACAAAAACAGGCAATGCGACAAGCGGAATCCCGTAAGAGCGGGCGATAATATAGGTTGTCGGTGCAAGCTCGCACACATCGAATTCCAGCTGGCGGACCATCCGGCGGAAGGCTCCGATCTGCGGCTGCACTGTCACGAATTCCGCATCCACACCCTCGATCGGAATGGAACCGTTCCGAATAGCCGAGGTATGCGGAAATTCAGCGATGGCGATTTTCAGTCTGAGATCGTTCGGCAACGGATTTTACTCCTGTGAGTCGGCGGTAATGCCGTGTTTCACTGTCAGTAAGCCACGGCCTGTCATGCCCGACCCGATAAGAAAATGCGCTGAAAGGATAGGAGTTCAGCAGAACGAAGCGGCTCTGAATTTCAGAAAAAGACGGAGCGGCCACATCCGATTGATTTTTTTCATTGCTTCGGGCGGCAGCCGGTCGTGGCGTCGCAATAAATCCCGGATGCCTGTGGAGATACACACTGTCTCGTCGGCTGACATTCCGGAAAACTGCCTCTGCCGTAAACATCTGTTCGCATGCACTGCTCTGTCGCAGTGCAAAACGGGAAAAATCCGGTCGCCGTCAGAGTATGTCCGACGCAGATACGGGCTTTTCCCTGTAGTCTGTTCTGGTCAGTGTTTTGCGATCTTTCCATCAATCATACGGTTGATTCCCAGTGGATTACCGTCTCTGAGCGCGCGAGCAAGCAGCGCCTGTGGCAGGTCCTGATAACAGACAGGGCGCAGGAAACGTCGGATCGCAAGAGTGCCGACTGACGTGGTGCGACTGTCCGAGGTTGCCGGGAAAGGGCCTCCATGCACCATTGCATCCGCGACCTCGACGCCGGTGCCGAAGCCGTTCACCAGAATACGTCCGGCCTTTTCCTCAAGCACGGGCAATAACGTCGTGACGACAGGGTGGTCAGGCTCGTCCATGTGCAGTGCAATCGTGAGCTGCCCTTCAAGATGCGCGAGTACATCACTGAATGCCCCGGCATCCGGCACACGGACCAGCAGAGAAGATGGCCCGAACACTTCATCCTGCAGATGGCCGTCTTCCAGGAACCCGGCAAGATCCGTCTCGAACAGGGCCGCCTGTGCGTCATGGGGGCCGGACGGCGCGTCGCCACGGGCGAGGGTTCGGACGCCCGCATGCGATGCGAGCCTGCTCACGCCCCTGTCATAAGCCGCATGAATGCCGGGGGTAAGCATCGTCTGTGGCATGGCTCCTTCGATACTGGCCGTAGCGCCCGCGATAAATGCGTCCAGTCCCGGGCCGTCCGTTCCGAGCACCAGTCCCGGATTGGTACAGAACTGCCCGGCGCCGATCTGCAGGGACGTTGCGAATGCCTGTCCAATGGCCGAGCCACGGCTGGCGAGCGCTGCGGGGAACAGCAGAACCGGGTTGATCGAACTCATTTCAGCATAGACTGGGATCGGCTCGGGCCGGCCTGCGGCAGCCTGCATCAGGGCGAGCCCCCCCTGACGCGAGCCGGTAAACGCCACGGCTTTAATGCGCGGATCGGTGACCAGCGCCGCACCGAGCTCGATTCCCGTTTCGACGACCATACCGAAGACTCCGGCGGGGAGATCACAACGGGTGATCGCCGCGCGGATCGCTGTGGCCACTATTTCCGATGTCCCGGGATGAGCCGGATGGGCTTTGACGATCACCGGGCAACCGGCGGCCAGAGCTGACGCTGTGTCGCCTCCGGCAACTGAAAAAGCCAGCGGGAAATTCGAGGCTCCGAACACGGCCACCGGGCCGGTACCGATGTTGCGCAGCCGGAGATCGACACGCGGCAGAGGCTGGCGGTCTGGCCGGGCCGGGTCGATCCGGGCGTCCAGAAAGTCGCCGTCGCGCACGACGCGGGCAAACAGCCGCAGTTGTCCGCAGGTCCGGGCACGCTCACCTTCGACCCGCGTCCGGGGCAGACCGGTCTCGACCATCACCCGTTCAATCAGCGCCTCGCCCGATTCCATAATTTCGGCGGCGACAGCTTCGAGAAAGGCTGCTCGTGTCTCCAGCGACGTGTTGCGGTAGATGCGGAAAGCTGCCGTTGCCTCGGCACAGAGACGGTCGATATCGGCTTCGTCTGACAGGGCGATACCCGGATCAATCGGTTTACCGGTTTTAGGATCGGTAGCGTGGATGAGATCGGTCATAAATTATGCTCCCGTTCGGGAAAGGGGCAATAAGCGGGAAGAAATAAGGAGAATGCCCGCAACGTGACAGGACTGCGGCGGAGCCATTGTCTCCCTGCCTTCTGTCTTGTCCGTAAAAACCGGTCAGAGCGACCCCGTAACCATCGATTTTATCGAGGCTGTCGTTAAATCAATCCACTGTCGGATTATGCCTCGTTCGGTGAACCGGAAATGTAAGGTATCTAACGAGTTCAGTCGGCCGAATTCGCCGACCGTATGAAATGAAGAGGGCGGGCAGAGACCGGATCAGACCGCTCCGAACCGCTCCGCCATCTCTGCCAGCGGCCATCGCGGACGCGGACGCATCGCGCGGTTATCGGGAAGAGGCAGGCTACGCCGGCCGGCTTCGCGGCAGATTTCGAGGGCGGCCCATCCGACCATGACGGCGTTATCCGTGCAGAGCCGGAGCGGCGGGGCGACGAATGGCAGGCCGTGGCTGCCGGCAAGGGCTGTAAGGCGGCTCCGCAATGTGGCATTGGCCGCCACACCGCCTGCCGCGACGAGTGCCGTGGGGCGTTCCATCATCGCCAGAGCATGAATAATCCGGTCTTCGATGACATCCGCGACGGCCTGCTGAAAGCTGGCGGCGAGGTCGGCGGCGACCTGGCGTGGCAAGGGCGCCGACCCGTAAGGTTCGAGCTGTCGGGCGATGGCGGTTTTCAGACCGGAGAAAGAGAAGTCGCAGCCGGCGCGGCCTTTCAGGGGACGGGGCAGAGCGAAGGCAGCGGGGTTTCCTTCCCTTGCGAGTCTCTCCAGGGCCGGGCCGCCGGGCCACCCGAGGCCGAGCATTTTGGCGACTTTATCGAAGGCTTCGCCGGCGGCATCGTCGATTGTGCCGCCGAGACGACGGTAGTGTCCGATACCTTCCACGGCGAGGCACTGACAATGGCCACCGGAGACAAGTAGCAGCAGATAAGGGAAGGTCAGATGCCCATCAAAAACACCAGGCAGCCTTGCCGAGAGCGCATGTGCTTCAATGTGATTGACGGCGATAAACGGCTTTCCGAGCGCGATGGCCAGGCCTTTTCCGAAGCTGGCGCCAACGATCAGGCCACCGATCAGGCCGGGGCCGGTGCTGGCGGCGACGGCGGCGAGATCGCTCCGCGCGAGGCCGGACGATTCCAGGGTTTTTCTTGCCAGATCGGGCAACAATGCCAGATGCGCCCTTGCGGCAATTTCGGGCACGACGCCCCCGAATGCGACATGATCTTCCTGGGAGACCAGGCGTTCGGCGAGGACGGTTCCGTCCGGGGCAAGGATGGCGCAGGCGGTCTCGTCGCAGGAGGACTCGATGGCCAGGAGGGGACCTGCGGGAGTCGCTGCCGGCACGGGATACGCGTTGCCATCGAGGCTGTCTGGCGTCATGTCACCTTTCCTTCATCCTGCGCTGGTAATAAAGACGCCACATGGTTTCCGCACAGCCAACCTCACCGTCCCCGTCCGCAGCGCTGCAGAAAATTGCGGCGCAGGCGGCAGCCCGCAAAAAGGCCGCTGTTCCGCAGCACCGGCGGCAGCAACTGCCGCTCCGCGTGGGCACGCGGGGCTCCCCGCTGGCCTTATGGCAGACGCGAGCCTTTCTGACACGCCTGACCCGGTTTTGTCCCGTTCTGCGGGACATGAATGCTTTCCAGGAGCATCTGATCAACACCACGGGCGATCAGATTCAGAACCGGGCGCTGGCGGAGATCGGCGGCAAGGGTCTGTTCGCCAAGGAAATTCACGAGGCGCTTCTGGACGGGCGGATCGATTTCGCGGTCCACAGTCTGAAAGACCTGGAGACGACGCTGCCGGAGGGGCTGGTTCTGGCCTGCACGATGCGGCGCGAGGATGCGCGGGACGCGCTGATTCTCGGGCCGGGGCTGACACCGGGCAACGATCCGGCTGATCCTTATTCCGCCCTGCCCTATGGCGCGCTGGTCGGCTGTGCCTCGGTGCGTCGTCAGGCGCAGATGCTGCATGTGCGACCCGATCTGCGTTTCGGGCTGCTGCGCGGCAATGTGCAGACGCGGCTGGACAAGCTGGCGGCCCGTCAGTGCGACGCGACTTTGCTGGCGCTGGCCGGCCTGCGGCGTCTCGGAATGGAAGACCGGGCTTCGATCGTGATCGATCCGAACGTGATGGTACCGTCCGCCGGGCAGGGCATCGTTGGCGTGACGGTGCGCGAAAGCGATATTGAGCTTCGTGAACTGCTGTCGGCGATTGAAGACTATGAAGCGCGGGCGGTTTCGACGGCGGAGCGGGCTCTGCTGGCGGAGCTTGACGGGTCCTGCCGGACCCCGATCGGGGGGTATGCCCGCCTGCTGACTCCGGTGGCGGGACCGAAGAGTGAACTACATCTGACGGGCCTTGTTGCCTCTGAAGACGGGACGTTTCTGCTGAAGCGTGAGATCGTCGGGCCGGCCAGGGATGCGGAGCGGATGGGTCGCGAACTGGCACGCAGTCTGCGCGCGGACAGTCCGACCGATATTTTCACGGACTGAAAATGGTCTGCGGGGCGGACCGGAGCGGAGGTGTCGTGAGCGATCCTGTTCTGTCGTCCCGCTTCCGCAGAGGGGTGCTGATCGCCCGGCCTGAGCCGGGTCTGTCCGAGACGGTCAGAGCTGTTCAGGCCCTGGGATGGATTCCGTTTGCGGCACCGGCGCTGGCGATCAGCCCGGGGACTGTGCCCCGGCAAAGCGGGATCGTGGCGGCTCTGGTGACCAGTTCTCAGGCGATTCCGGCGCTTATCGATGCTGTGGATATGCATGTTCCGGTTTTTGCGGTGGGTGACGCGACGGCGAAGCGGGTACGGGAGGCAGGCTTCCGGTCGGTGGAAAGTGCGGGCGGTGATGCACGGAAGCTGGCTGAGCTGGTGCGGACGCGTCTTGTCCCGTCTGCGACTCCGGTGGTGCTGCTCTCCGGCAGCCGGCAGGGACTGGAACTGGCGGCGGCTCTGCGGCAGGCAGGTTTTAAGGTACGGCGGTGGATTGCTTATACGGCGTCTGCCGTGCGCACGCTTCCCGTTGATGTTTTGCGGGCGCTGGAGGCCGATGAAATCGGCGTGGTGCTGGCTTATTCCGCGCGAAGCGGCGCGGCGACGACGGCGGCCATTCGTGCGGGCGGTTACAGTTGCGACCAGATACGCGGAGTTGCGATTTCAGAGAATGCGGCTCGGGCGCTGGGAAAAAACGGGATTGTTTCTGTCGTGACCGCAACGCACCCGGACGCGGAGAGCGTTCTGGATGCGCTGGGGCCTGCACCGCGAGACTGAAGCCTCAGAGTTCGTGGTGTTTTCTCTGGTCTGCTTTCAGGGCCTCCAGGGCGCGTGCGATTTCTTCGGCGGGCGTCTCGCAAACGTCCATCTCTATGGCGTGCTCATCGCGACCGGGCATTTCGAGCGTTTCCAGTTGGCTGCCCAGCAGGCTGGGCGGCATATAATGGTCTGTCCGCAGCGCCATCCGCTGTGCGAGGATGTCTTTTGGAACGCGCAGGAAAAGAAAGGTGATGTCCGTTTTGTGCGCCCGGAGGCGATCACGGTAGATACGTTTCAGAGCCGAACAGGAGAGGACGCCGCCGGTACCGGCCGTGGCGCAGGAATCGAGCCAGGCGCGGCATTTATCCAGCCAGGGCCAGCGATCCTCATCCGTCAGCGGAATACCGGCTTCCATTTTTTCGACATTCGCGCGCGGGTGCAGACCGTCGCCTTCCTGAAACGGCCAGCCAAGAACATTATGCAGGCCGGTCGCCATCGTGGTCTTCCCGGACCCTGAGACGCCCATAACGACCACCACACGCGGGCGCAGATGGAGTTCGGCTTTGACAGATGTGACGGCATCCTGCCGCGGCATATCAGACATTACTTGCACCACCAGTGACGGTCAGATGAGCGAGACCTTTCGGCCCGCATATGACGGCTTCCGCCGCGAGCCCGGTGAACAGGCCGGAATCCACGACGCCGACGACGCGACGAATGGCGTCTTCAATAGCGGGAGGATCGGAGATCGTGCCGAAATTACAGTCGAGGATCAGATTTCCGCCATCGCTGACGAAGAACTGGCCGGTCGGCGTGCGGCGCGGGGAAACGCGCGCGCCGAGAGCGCCGAGATGGCGTTCGGTGCTTTCCCAGCCAAAGGGCGTGGCTTCGACGGGAACGAGGGTGTGCTCACCGAGATGGTCGACGAGTTTGCTTTCATCAGCCACGATGATGAACTTTTTCGAAGCCGCCGCGACGATCTTTTCGCGCAGCAGGGCGCCTCCCAGTCCCTTGATAAGGTTGAGCGTTCCCCGCTCGACTTCGTCCGCGCCGTCGATGGCGAGATCGACTGATTCGTGCTGAGCGAAACTCGTCAGGGGAATCCCGAGACTGAGCGCCAGCTTTTCCGTGGCGACCGAAGTCGGTATTCCCAGGAAGCGCAATCCCTCGCGATGCCGGCGTCCGAGGGCCTGGACCAGAAAAACGGCTGTGGTGCCGGTGCCCAAGCCGACGATCATGCCCTCCTGCACCATGTCGGCCGCGAATTCCGCCGCCTGTTTTTTATATTCCTGTGCCTGATCGTTTATGACCGTCGCAGAACTCATCTTCTTTTTCCTTATGCTGCGGCATCTTTATCAACGATCCACTCGATCCGGCCTTCCGAGGTGATATGGCTGGCTGGCTCGGCGGGATCGCCTTTCCGGACGCGTGCACAAACCGCTGCCTTGGCGGCGCCGGTGACCAGAAACAGCACATAGCGGCTGGAGGCAATCGCGGGATAGGTCAGAGTCAGGCGTGTATGTGGCGCGTCATCGGGGGTGCAGGCCGCGACCCAGCGGGTTTTTTCCTGAAGAACAGGCTGGCGCGGAAATAGCGAAGCGGTATGTCCGTTTTCGCCGAGACCCAGCAGGACGACATCGAAAAGCGGCTTGTCCTTCCGGAGGGTTGCCGCGCCGTACTGTGCTTTCAGGACCGTCTCGTAGGCGCGGGCGGCGGCGTCCGGATCGCCCTGATCGGGCATCGGGTGAATATTTTCCGGCGGGACGTCCACCTGGGAGAACAGAATTTTCTGAAGCATCCCGCGATTGCTGTCGGGGGAATCGGCCGGGACGAACCGATCGTCACCGAAGAAGAACTGCGTGCGTGTCCAGGGAAAGCGGGTGGCGTAGTCGGGCTGCGCCATCATGGCGTAGAGACGCTTCGGAGTGGAGCCGCCGGAGAGGGCGATACGGAATACATCCGTGGCACGGAGTGCTTCTTCAAGAAGGAAATCCGCGGCATGGCGGGCAACGGCTTCGCTGTCGGAGAGGACGATCTCCTTTGCGGAGACGACATCATGACCGTTCACTGGCTGTCTCCCAGGACATACCGTTCGATGGCGATGGCAAAGCCTTCATCCTCACACGATTCCGTCACATGGCTGGCTTTAGCCTTAACTGTGTCGTTTGCCTGCCCCATGGCCACCGAAAGTCCGGAGACCTCGAACATTGGCACATCATTCGGCTGATCGCCCAGCGTGGCAATCTGTGAGGCGGGGATATCAAGCAGTCGTGACAATGTCCGGACGACGCCGCCTTTATTGGCATCCCGGTGCGTGACGTCGAGGTAGTAGGGCTGCGAGAGGGCCGCGAAAGCGCTGTTGCCGAGTGCTTTCCGCGTTTCCGCTTCCAGGCGCTTCATGGCGTCCTGGTCATCGCTGACGCCAGTGATTTTGACGATATTGTCCGTAATGGAATCGATATCCGCGCGAACGGTCGGGTCGAATTTCACTGTCCAGCGTTCGCGGGCGACATGGGGATGACTGATATCAGGGACAATCCAGTCGTTGCCGCGATAGAGCCAGACATCGATACCGGCTTTATGCATCAGGGCCGTTGTCTTTTTCACACAGTCCGGTGACAGGGTCAGCGACCGGACGACGGAAGAATCCGGATTGACCATCAGACCGCCATTGAATCCGGCGATCGGGGTATCGATTTCAAGCGGCCCGATCAGCATGTCCATGCCGCGCGGCGGACGGCCGGAGGTGATGGCAAACCGGATGCCGCGTTCCCGAAGGACGCGAACTGCTTTGATGGCCCGTGCCGTCAGCACTTTTTCCCGCGTAACGAGGGTACCGTCCACATCCGCCAGCACCAGACGGATGCTGACGCTGTCGGGCTGTTTCGCGGCAGCGGTCATTGTCACTTCACCGGGGTAAGGGTTGCGGGAACACGCGGCAGCACGAACTGTTCGATTGCTCTGGCCCAGCCATCCTGCTCGTTGGTAACGGTCTGCACATGCGCGTAGGAGGCAACCTCATCGGTCGCGTTGCCCATGGCGATGGCGAGTCCGGCAATGCTCAGCATGGGGATATCGTTCCGCATATCGCCAAGGCAGGCGATTTCGTGCACCGGGATATTGAAGAGGCGCCCCATTTCCCGAAGCGCGTGTCCCTTATTGGCTTCGAGCGGTGTGATATCCAGGTAATAGGGCGCGGACCGGGCAACGCTGGCGCGGCCTTCCAGCATCTGACCGATTTCGCCTTCCAGGCGCTCCAGCAGATCATAATCGGCGCTGGAGCCTGTCACTTTTCCGACTTTCCCTTCCCAGGGCGTAAAGTCTTTTGTCTCATGCGGCGTCGTGCGGATCACACGCGCTTCGTGCGGGACGTAACCGATGCTGGCATCCCGGACTATCCAGTCATTGCCGCAGAAGAGCCATGGATCGATTTCATGCACATCGAACATGTCGATTGCATCGCGTACCGCTCCGGCATCGAGGCTGAGGGAGGAGATCAGGTGTCCGTCGGCATCGAAAATCGCGGCCCCGTTGAGTCCGGCGTAAGGGGTTCTGATCTTCAGCGCATCGAAATACATCGAGATGCCGTGAGGTGCGCGGCTGCTGACGAGGCAGACCGGCACGCCCGTCGCGTTCAGCTTTGCTATGGCGTCCAGGCTCGCATGCGTGACCTGTTTTTCAGGAGTCAGCAATGTGCCGTCCATGTCCGTGACGACAAGGCGAACCGTGTCGGTCGGGGCCGGCTTGGCGTCGTGCCTGGCAATATCGTCAGTTTTCACACCTGAATCTCCCGAAAGGCTGAACGGCGCCCGTTTATGATCAGTTCTTCTGTTCGACGTGCCCGCCGAACCCGAAGCGCATGGCGGACAGCACTTTTTCGGCGTAGTTATTACCGGTGCGCGAGCGGAAGCGTGTGAACAGGGCGGCGGTCATGACCGGCACCGGCACGGACTCCTCGATCGCGGCTTCGATGGTCCAGCGACCTTCACCGGAATCCTGAACCTGTCCGGTAAATTCGGACAGTTCCCCGTTTTTCGCCATGGCTTCGGCTGTCAGATCAAGCAGCCAGGAGGAGACGACGCTGCCGCGGCGCCAGACTTCGGCGATGTCGGCCATGTTGAGCGGGAAGCGCTGATCCTCCGGAAGCAGCGGAGAATCCTTGCTTTTCATGACGTCGAAACCTTCGGCGAAGGCCTGCATCATCCCATATTCGATGCCGTTATGGACCATTTTCACGAAATGACCGGAACCGGCGGGGCCACAATGGAGGTATCCCTGTTCGGCGCGGGGATCGAGACCGGGGTGATCGCGGCCAGGGGTGACGGGCACGTCGCCTTTGCCGGGGGCGAGAGCGTTCAGGATGGGATCAATATGCTTCGCGGCCTCGGGTGTGCCGCCATACATCATGCAGTAGCCACGTTCGAGACCCCAGACGCCTCCCGAGGTGCCGACATCGACATAGTCGATGCCTTTTCCGGCCAGTTGGGCGGCGCGGCGGACATCGTCCTTATAATAGGAGTTGCCGCCGTCGATCAGGATATCGCCTTTGCCGAGGAGATCACTGAAATCGGTTACGGCTTTTTCGGTGATTTCGCCCGCCGGGAGCATCAGCCAGACGATCTTTTTCGGTCCCTGCAGTTTCGAGGCGAGATCGGCCTCGCTTGCCGCTGCGGAGGCCCGACCGTTTTCGCCATGGGCGACGATTTTCTGAATGGCGGACGGGTCGCGGTCATAGACCACGACATCATGTCCGTGCCGGGTCAGTCTGACAGCGATGTTGCCGCCCATACGGCCAAGGCCGACGATACCGATCTGCATGGTTTTCTATCCTTTTTTCAGATTGCAGCGCGGATCGCGGAGGCGAGCTTTGCCAGGCCTGTTTTCAGATCACCTTTGATATGAACGCGCAGAGCGCGGCGACCGCGTTCAGCGAGGACATCGAAATCGCCACGCGCCTGCGCCGCTTTCACCACACCGAAGCTGTAGCGCTCTCCCGGAACGGGCAGATCGTGCGCGTCATCGGCTGTGATCTGCAGGAACACACCGCTGTCAGGGCCGCCTTTATAGGCCTGCCCGGTTGAGTGCAGGAACCGTGGTCCGAATTCTGCTGCTGTCGCAACGGTTTTTGCGTCCCGGATGGCCAGCCGCGTATGCTGAATCCACTCGATTGTGGCCCGGTCACGCTCGATATAAGCGAGCAGCCCGACATAATCTCCAGCCTTCACGCGGTCGAAATGCGCTTTCAGGATGATCTGCGCGGTTTCTCCCCGGAGAGCCGCCACATTTTTCTTATCCGCGAAGAAGGCAAGATCGCCATCGGTCGCGAACGGCGCTTCCGGCGGGAGGTGTCCGGTTTCGTTATAGGCTGCTGTCAGCTTCTTTGTTTCGATCTTGCTGGCCTCGACATCCGGCTGATCGAACGGATTGATCTTCAGGTAAGCACCGGCAACGGCCGTCGCGATCTCCCAGCGGAAGAACTCCTGCGCGATCTGGCGGCGGTCATGCAGATTGATGGTAACGACCGGCTCACCCGCGTCGATCAGCGTACGGACGGCTTCGTCCTGCTCATGCGAATGCTCGCTGGCCAGACGGAAATAAACGAAGAGACGGTCCTTGCCGTAATGCTTTGGCCCGGCCAGCGTCTCTTCGTCGATGGGAATCAGACCCTTGCCGAGTTTACCAGTGGATTCAGCGATCAACTGTTCCGCCCAGGCGCCGAAATCAGCGACCTGTTTCGTTGCGATGATGGTGATTTTGTCGCGGCCGAATTCCGTCGCGCCGACGCCGAAAACCGTGCCGAGCAGCACGCCCGGGTTGATCGCGGGCGGCACGCTGCTGTCGCAGGCACGAACGCCGTGCAGCGCGTCTTCAAGAAACAGCTTCAGCGGCACGCCGGACGCGGCGGCCGGCACCATGCCGAAATTGGACAGGACGGAATAACGACCGCCGATCTGCTTCTCACCGGAAAAAACTTTCCAGAACCCGTCTTTTTTGGCCAGCGCTTCCAGCTTCGAGCCTGGATCGGTCACGGCGACGAAATGCTGGCCTGCTTTTTCGCCCAGCGCCTTCTTCGCCACATCGAAGAAATACGCGAGCATGATGTTCGGCTCCAGCGTGCTGCCGGATTTCGATGAGACGATGAACAGCGTGTGGGCCGGGTCAATTTTCTTCTCGAATGTCCGGACCTGCTGCGGATCGGTGCTGTCCAGGACATAGAGATGCGCAAAACCTTCGTGTTTTCCGAAGGTTTCCGCAAGGACTTCCGGGCCGAGGCTTGAGCCGCCCATGCCGAGCAGCAGGATCTGCTTAAAGCCGCGCGCTTTCACCTCCGACTGGAAAGCTTCCAGTTCTTTCAGGTGATCATAACGGTCATCGACGATGTCCAGCCATTTCAGCCATTTCGCCTCATCCCTGCCTGTCCAGACGGATGCATCACGCGCCCAGAGCTTGCGGATCGTGCCGGCTTTGCGCCATGTATCGAGGCCTTTTTTCACGGCTTCACCGAAGGCCGCGGGCAGGGCAAGTTTTGTTTCCGGCAGCTTCTTTCCAAGGATAGCGTTTTCCTTGGTGCCCACGGAACCGAGCAGACTATCGAATGCCTCGGCGAAGGATGCGACGCCTTCATCGACGAGTGTGCGGGTGACGCCGTCGAGATCGAGCCCGAGGCGCTTTGCCTCTTTCATGACATGCGCGGCGTCTTCGACGTTTTCGGCCAGGGAGGCGCGGCGTTTGCCGTGATCGCGGTAAGCGTCCAGCGTCGCGGGCGGGATTGTATTGACGGTTTCCGGGCCGATCAGTTCCTCGACGTAAAGCACGTCGCTGTAGGCCTTGTCCTTGGTGCCCGTGGAGGCCCAGAGCAGACGCTGCGGCTGGGCGCCGGCGGCTTTCAGTTTTGCCCAGCGGTCGCTTTTCATCACGCCCAGCCAGTACTGGTAGGCCATTTTCGCGTTGGCGATGGCGACCTTACCGCGAATGGCGGTCAGAGCTTTGCTCTCCGCGTCACCCGCTTTCACACGGCGGTCGATTTCCGCGTCGATCTTGCCATCGATACGGCTGACGAAGAAGGAGGCGACGGAGGCTATGCCTGCGACGGAGTGACCGGCCTTTGCGCGGTCCTCAAGTCCGGAGAGCCAGCCTTCGACGACTTTTTTGTAGGCGTCGAGCGAGAACAGCAATGTGACATTGATGTTGATCCCGTCCGCAATCGACTTTCTGATCGCCGGAACGCCTTCCTCAGTGCCGGGAATCTTGATCATGAGATTGGGTTCGGCGACGGCTTTCCAGAGGCGCGCGGCTTCGTGTTCGGTGGCCTGCGTGTCGCGGGCCAGGTAGGGAGACACTTCGAGGCTGACATAGCCGTCGAGCGCTTTCGTCTCATCGAAAACCGGCTTCAGAAGTTTAGCGACTTCCTGAATGTCGGTGATGGCGAGGCGCTCGTAAAGCTGGCCGGCGGAGACGATGTCATGCGCCAGAATGTCTTTCATCTGTGCGTCGTAATCCGTGCCTTCGCCCATGGCTTTCTGAAAGATCGCGGGATTGGACGTGACGCCTTTTACACCGTCTTCGGTGATGAGTTTCGCCATGGACCCGTCACGCGTATAGCCGCGCCGCACGAAATCCAGCCAGGGAGACTGATCGAACTGTTCAAGATCACGCAGCGGACTTTTTGCAGTGCTCGACGTGGCGTTCATGGCAACTCTCCTCTTTCTCAGCATCAGCAACGATACTGAAACACTTCAATCGAAAAGCTCCGTGCCGCAATGGCACAGGGCGTCATATCAGATGTCAGACACCCGCCTGTTTTTTCGCGGCAGCCACAACCGCGTCGACCGTGAATCCGAATTTCTTCATCAGTTCCGGCGCGGGCGCCGATGAGCCGAAGCCATACATGCCGATCGCCTCGCCGGTCAGACCGACGTAGCGATGCCAGCCAACGGTCGATGCGGCTTCGATCGAAACACGGCCTGTCACGTCCGGCGGCAGGACTTCGTCACGATAGGACTGCGGTTGTTCCTCGAACAGTTCCCAGCAGGGCATGGACACGACACGGGCGGCGATCCCGTCCGCGATGAGTTTTTCGTAAGCCTCGACGGCCAGCCCCAGTTCGCTGCCGGTCGCCATCAGGATGACGGCCGGTTTTTTCCCGCTGTCGCCGAGAATATAGGCGCCTTTCGCGAGACCGCTGGCCGGAGCGTATTTGTCACGGTCGAGCGTGGGCAGGTTCTGGCGGCTCAGTGCCAGCGCGACCGGGCGATCCTTAAACGGGATCAGCGTGCGCCAGGCTTCCGCCACCTCGTTGGCGTCGCCGGGGCGCATGGTGATCATGCCGGGTGTCGCGCGAAGCTGCACGAGTTGCTCGACGGGCTGGTGGGTCGGACCGTCCTCACCCACGCCGACGGAGTCATGCGTGAAAATGAAGATCGACGGGATTTCCATCAGAGCCGAAAGCCGGATCGGGGCCTTCATGTAATCGGAGAAGATCAGGAAGCCGGCGCCGTAGGGACGCAGGCCGGACAATACGATGCCGTTGACGATGGAGCCCATCGCGTGTTCGCGGACACCGAAATGCAGGTTACGTCCCGCGTAGCTGCCGTTCCACTCGGCGGGCTGGAAAGCGCCACCATCTTTAATAAGCGTCTTGGTGGAAGGCGCCAGATCAGCCGCCCCACCCAGGAGCCAGGGTAGTTTTTTCGCGACGGCGTTGAGCACTTCGCCTGAGCTGGCGCGGGAGGCCACGCCTTTCGGGTCGGTCTTGTAGGTCGGGATTTCGGAATCCCAGCCTTCGGGCAGGCCGCCGGAGAGGATCAGTTCGATCTCTTTCGCGAGATCCGGATACTCCTTTTTGTAGGCGGCAAAGAGTTCGTTCCACTTTGCGTGGGCCTCTTTCCCGCGCGCGCCGAGCTTCTCCTGAAAACGCTCCATGACGCCGTCAGGAACGTAGAAGCTTTTATCTTCCGGCCAGCCGTAAGCGCGCTTGGTCTCGCGGATCTCTTCCGCACCGAGCGGCTCGCCGTGCGCGGCGGCGGTGCCTGCCTTGTGCGGGGCGCCCCAGGCGATGATCGAATGAACGAGGATGAAGGTCGGGCGGGTTTTTTCCGCCTTTGCCTGCTCAAGCAGCTTCAGAAAGCCTGCCGTGTCGTTCGCGTCTTTCAGGACGAGAACCTGCCAGCCATAGGCTTCGAAACGCTTCGCCACGTTCTCGGTGAAGGCGATGTCGGTCGAGCCTTCGATGGAGATGCGGTTGGCATCGTAGATCCAGGTAAGGTTGTCAAGCTTCAGATGCGCCGCGGTGGAGGCGGCTTCGCTGGACACGCCCTCCATCATGTCGCCATCGCCACAGATCGTATAGATATGATAGTCGAACAGCGGATAACCGGGCTTATCAAAACGGGCGGACATCCATTTTTGCGCGATGGCCATGCCGACCGAGTTACCGCAACCCTGACCGAGCGGGCCGGTGGTAGTCTCCACGCCGGTTGTATGACGGTATTCCGGATGCCCGGGGGTTTTCGAACTGAGCTGACGAAACTGCTCGAGATCACCGATACTCAGCGAGGGTTTGCCGGTGGGTTTGCCGTCTTTCACGTCGCGGATGCCGCTGAGGAAGATCAGCGAGTAGAGCAGCATGGACGCGTGGCCGACGGAAAGCACGAACCGGTCACGCCCCGGCCAGACAGGATCGGCGGGATCGCAGATCAGGGCGTCCTGCCACAGGGTATAGGCGACAGGGGCGAGGGCCATGGCGGTGCCGGGGTGGCCTGAATTCGCCTTTTGCACCGCGTCCATCGACAGGGTGCGGATCGTGTTGATGGCTGTCCGGTCAATGTCGTTTGACGCTGCGCCACCTGTCTCGGGCGCATGAACCGCTCCGGCGCACCCTGGACCGAACTCACTGGCATGAAGAAAACGCATTACAACCGATTCCTCTGTAACAGGCCTTCAGCGGGTTCCTGTCTTTTCGGGACCGGAAACACCACAGACTTAAAAACTTGGCTTACATTCCCACGGCGCCGATCGACCGGCAAGGCGAGGCGCGAAAACGGGGAATTCGTTTGCTGGCCGCGTGAACACAAGCACATTTGCGGCGGACGGTTGCGCCGATCACGGGCTTGTGAGGTTTTACCGGCCTTCTTCGGCAAGGGCGCGGGCACCGATATCGGTGCGCCACACGGCATCGTCCCATCGGATGGCCTCCACGCCCCGATAAGCGCGGACCAGAGCGTCCCGCAATGTGGGCGCGGTGGCACAGACGGTCAGGACCCGTCCCCCGGACGCGACCAGATCGCCTTTTGCGTTGCGTGCGGTGCCGGCCTGGAACACGCGGACACCGGGAATGGCTTCGGCCTCTTCGAGACCTTCGATGGTGCCACCTTTGATATAGCTGCCCGGATAACCGCGCGCGGCCATGACCACGGCGGCCGAGGCCTCGTCCGAGAAGCTGATCGTCACCTCCGGGAGAGACCCTTTTGCGAGAGCGGTAAGCGCGGGCAGGAGATCGGTGTTCAGGCGCATCAGCAGCGCCTGGGCTTCCGGATCGCCGAAGCGAACATTGTATTCGATCAGTTTCGGGCCGTCGGTGGTGAGCATGAGGCCGGCGAAGATGACACCGTGAAACGGCGTGCCGCGCCGGACCATTTCCTTCAGCATCGGACGGACCATCAGGTCGAGCGCGTGGTCCTGGGCGGCGCGATCGAATCTCGCGGGGGGCGAGATGGCGCCCATGCCACCAGTGTTCGGGCCGGTATCGCCGTCACCGATGCGCTTGTGGTCCTGGGCGGCGCCGATAAGCACGGCGGTTTCGCCGGAGCAGAACGCGAACAGGGAGACCTCCTCGCCGACCAGACATTCTTCAATGACCACCGAGCGCCCGGCGTCGCCCAGTTTATCGGAGGTCATCAGATCGCTGATCGCCGTTTCGGCTTCGGTAACGGTCTGCGCGACGACGACGCCTTTTCCGGCTGCCAGGCCGTCCGCCTTGACCACGATCGGGGCGCCGCGGCGGCGGACCATGGCCATGGCGTGGGCGGGATCGTCGAAGCGTTCCCATCGGGCAGTGGGGATGCCGGCGGCGTCGCAGATTTCTTTTGTGAAGGTTTTGCTGCCTTCCAGAGCGGCGGCGGCCTGTGTCGGGCCGGCGCAGGCGATACCGGCTTCCGCGCAGGCATCGGCGAGGCCGGCGACGAGCGGGGCTTCCGGACCAGGGACGACAAGGTCGATGGCTTCCTGGCGGGCGAATGCGATCAGTGCGGAGACATCGCCGGAGGCGATGGCGACATTGGTGCCGCACAGGGCCGTGCCGGGATTGCCGGGCGCGATAAAGAGCTGTGTGAGGTCCGGCGAAGCGGCCAGGGCCGCTGCCAGGGCGTGTTCGCGTCCACCCGATCCAACCAGCAGAACCCGCATCGTTTCACCCTTTCCGCACTGTCCGGCACAGCGTCGCCATTCTGATGTCGCACCCTGCGCGGGGCTGCCTTTCCGGAGCCTCTTGTTGAGACTGCTGCGTCTGTAGCATAGGGTCAGGCCATGGACGATGCCCCCCCTCCCGCGCCTTTCGGCAATGTTCCCGAATACTCGGTTGCTGAAATCTCCGGCGCGATCAAACGGACGCTTGAAAGCACGTTCGGGCGCATTCGCGTGCGGGGCGAGATCACGGAGTTCAAGCGCTACAGTTCCGGCCATCTTTATTTTTCGCTGAAGGACGAGGGCGGCAAGATTTCCGGTGTGGTCTGGCGCGGCTCCGTCTCGCGGCTCGGACTGGTGCCGGAGAACGGTCTGGAGATCATCGCGACCGGGCGGATTTCCTCTTATGGCGAGCGGTCGAGCTATCAGCTGATCGTCGAGAAGATGGAATATGCCGGCGAGGGCGCGCTGCTGGCGCGGATCGAGCGGCTGCGGTTGCGGCTGATGGAAGAGGGCCTGTTCGACCGCGAGCGGAAGAAGCGGATTCCGCGTCTGCCGAAGGTGGTCGGGATTGTCACCTCGCTCCAGGGCGCGGTGCTGCACGATATTCGCACGACGATTGCGCGGCGGTTTCCCCGGCATCTGCTGATCTGGCCGGTGGCGGTGCAGGGCGAAGGAGCGGCGGCGCAGATCGCGGCGGCCATTCAGGGCTTCAGCCAGCTCGGAGTGTCCGGCCCGGGCGCGTCTCTGCCCCGGCCGGATGTGCTGATCGTGGCGCGGGGCGGCGGCTCGCTGGAAGACCTGATGGCGTTCAACGATGAGAGCGTTCTGCGGGCTGTTGCGGCCTGCCCCATTCCGCTGATTTCGGCTGTCGGGCATGAGACCGACACGACGCTGATCGACTATGTGTCCGATATGCGCGCTCCTACGCCGACGGCGGCGGCGGAGCTGGCCGTGCCGGTGCGCGATGAACTGCTCGCGGATCTTGCACACCGTTCGGCGCGGATGGGAAATGCGCTGACCCGGATCTGGCAGACGGCGCGGCTGCGGCTGGACCGGGCCGCGTCCGGTCTGCCGGATCTGCCGTCGCTTCTCGATACGGCCCGGATGCGGCTGGACGACCGGGCGCACCGGCTGGAACTGGCGTTGCCCGCGCTGCTGGAGCGGCGGCGGACGGCGCTGATGGTAGCCGAGCGGCACATGCCGACGCCGCAGAGTATGATTGCCGAGCGGCGGGCGCGGCTGGCTTTACGGGCGGCGGCGCTCGATGCGGCGGCGGTGGCGGCCCTCCGGGCGACGGAGGCCAGGCTCGGGCGCAGCCGGCTCTCCCCTGCCCCGCTTCAGGCTCTGTGCCGGGAGCGGCAGGCGCGGCTGACGGGTCTGGGCGGGCTGCTTGACTCCGTTTCACCTCAGGCGGTTCTTGAACGTGGCTATGTGCTCGTGAGGGATGCCGCCGGCGAGCCGGTCACACGGGCGAAGAAACTCCCGGCGGGAGCCCGCGTCACGCTTGTATTTGCCGATGGCGACAGGGCCGCGCGTATTGAGGGTCGCAAAGATACACCGCAAGGACACCTGGACCTGTGAAAAAGAATTTTCTGGAGTCGAAGCTCGAGAGCCTGAAAGCCCCGGCGATGGATACGAAGCTCGACCGGCATCCGGCCGCGAAGCTGGTTGTCATCGGGCTGATCGTTCTCGCGGCGCTTGGCATGCTCGTCTATATCGTGACGTCTCTGATCTCGGCCTATCACGCGTCCACGCAACCGGGCGCGATCCGGAACCAGACGCAAAGTCTGGATTGCCGGATGATCTCTTCCGATAAGCCGGGCGGCGATCCGGCACGGTGCGCGACGGACCGACCAACCCGGTAAACAGGTCTGCGTCTGTCTCCGGCTCGCCTGATGCCGGGACACAGCGCCGCCCGGTTTGTATCGGGTGCGACCTGTAACAGGAGCGACCGGTGATCCGGTCCGAAGGTTTTCTTCTTCCGCGCAAAACCCGGAGCTGAACGGCACGTTGCTGTCCTGCTTACGACGGGACACCGCGTGAATTATCCGATGTCTGGCGGCGGGTATGACCTTGTTCTGTCCGCGCCGGGTGGTTTCATATTTCGAAAACGTAACGCTTTGTGTCCCTGAAGACACAGTTATGCCGGATACGCCTGGGACGGCCCGACAACAAATACACATCAACTCATGGTGATGATATTAAACACGGAATTATGTGGTTTGATTAAAAAATCAACCATGAAATTTCGTGGATTATGGAGCCATCACCGTGCCATCACTCATTGCGCCAGCCACGATCTTTGTCCGTGCCCGCCGCAGAAAATCCGTTCTGAGAGGCGGTTTGCGGCACACGTTGCTGGCTGCCTCCATCCTGCCGTTCTCGCCGGTCGTGCAGGCTATGGCCGCCGACGAAACAGGCAGCGCCACGGTGCGGCCGGCTGTCTCCGTCCGGCACCATCGGGTGCCGGTCAGCGCGAAAGCGCGGCCGGCAGCGACCCTCGCGCGGGTGCGGCCGGCGAGCGCGACCGCAGTAAATGCGTCGTCCACTGCCGGTTTGCCGCCGCGCTCCATTGATGCGGCCTCTGACGCCGGCGAGACCGTTATTGTGACCGGCACGCGCGAAACCGGCAAAAAGGCGCGGGACAGCGTAGCGCCGATCGATATTATTTCGGCGAAACAGCTTTCGCAAACCGGGCAGCCGAATGTGCTCCAGGCGCTGGCTCAGGTGCTGCCGTCCCTGACGATTCCGACAGGCGGCTTCGATACCGGCGCTCTGACGCGCTCCTTCAGTCTGCGTGGGCTCAGCCCGAATGAGACCCTTGTTCTGGTGGACGGCAAACGCCGCCACACGACGGCGAATCTTTACGCGGATGGCGGCCCGCAGCAGGGCTCGACACCTGTCGATGTCAGTCTGATTCCGATGTCCGCGATCGACCATGTGGAAATCCTGCGTGACGGTGCGTCCGCGCAGTATGGTTCAGATGCCGTCGCGGGCGTGGTCAATATCATTCTCAAAAAGCAGGATCACGGGTTCAGCGCCCAGTCGATCACCGGCATCAACGCTGCGGAAGACGGTTTTCAGCAGGGCGTGGATCTGGACGGTGGCGCGAAGCTCGGTGATCGCGGCTATGTGCATGTGAGCGGCGAATTTTTCCACCAGGATCACACCTATCGTAGCGCGCCGGATGCCAGAACCGGGACGAAGGTGAACAAGGTGCTCGGGCAGCCGGAAGAGACGCGCGAAAGCGTGGCGGTCAAGGCGGGCTATCACATCACGGAGGATATCGAACTCTACGGGCTTGCCACCTACGCACATCGTCATGCGGAGTCTTTCCAGAATTATCGGCTGGCCAGCTCTCTCGCGAACTATCCGGCCTACGCGGCCATTTACCCGGATGGCTACTCTCCGCTGGAAACCCTGGACGAGAATGACTGGGAGGTCACGGCGGGTGTCAGGGGCATCTTTCGTGGCTGGAACTGGGATCTGTCCTCGGTTTACGGCCGGGATTACGACCAGATCGGTCTGAAGCAGTCCGCCAATCTGGCGCTTTCGACCGCGACGGGCCAGACGCCCACTCGCTTTCCGAACGTGCAGGGATTCAGCAACTCGCAGTGGAGCAACACTTTCGATCTGAGCCGGGCGTTTCACGTTTCGGGCTGGCCGCACAGCATCAACGTGGCCGGCGGTGCGACCTATCGCTATGAGAGCTATTCGGTCGGCACCGGCGAGCCGGATTCGACTTACGGCAGCGGGTCCGACGCTCTGGCCGGTATCAACGCGGGCAATGCCAGCAATTCCAGCCGCGATGTGGTTGGCGGTTATATCGATGTCGCCACGCATCTCATGAAAAACTGGCAGCTCGATCTCGCGGGCCGGTTTGAGCATTACACCGATGTCGGCGATACGGAGACCGGAAAAGTCTCGACCCGTTATGACGCTTTCAAATGGCTGGCTTTCCGCGCCACGATTTCGAACGGCTTTCATGCCCCGACACTGGCGCAGGAGCATTACAGCTCGCTGACTCTGTCCCCCACGGCGGCGCGGGGTCTGATTGCCGCGAACTCCCCCGGCGCGCTGGCAAACGGCGCGTCCCAGCTCAAGCCGGAACGCTCTACCAACGCAACGGGCGGGGTTATCATCGAGCCGGTCAAAAACCTGCACATCACTGCCGACGTGTATCAGATCAATCTGCGCGATCAGATCCTGCCGGGCGGCAACATCACCGGAGACCAGGCGCGTTCCGCGCTGGGGCTGAACGGCTTTACCCTGCCAGCGGGATCGGAGAGCTGGTCGGCTTCCTCGCTGTCCGCGAACTGGTTTGCCAATGTGGCCAGCACGCGCACGCAGGGCGTGGACATTACCGCGACCTACCCGACTCAGCTTGGCAGTATCGGTATCATCAACTGGGATGTTGCGATCAACCTGAACCGGACCCGTCTTTCGCATCAAACCATGAACAGTCAGACCGGCCTGCCGCTGCTGAGTGCCCAGAGCGTGGCCTACATCACCACGGCCTACCCGCGCAGCAAGATGATCTGGGGCGGCCGGTTCACCAGCGGCAAATGGACGGTTGGCGTGCATGAGATCCGTTATGGCCAGACGACCTCCGAGCTGACCTATTATGGCGGCACGGGCAATACGAGTTCGCTGTCCAGCACGATCTTTCGCGAGTTTCGCAACACACCGAAATTCGTCACCAATCTGGACATCACCTACCGGGTGAACCGGAACTGGTCGTTCACGCTCGGCGCGAATAATATCTTCGACGCACGGCCGAGCCGGGTGCCGGACGGCAACCGTTATCTGGGCGCTCCGGAATATTACATGAGCACGTCTCAGCTCGATATGAATGGCGGGTTCTATTATCTGCGGGCCAATCTCACTTTGTGAGAGCGGCTCTGTCCGGCGTGTGTCCACCGTGCAGACAGATGCCGGATGCGGGGAGTTTTGCAGGATTTTATCCGGAGCGGACGATGTATTACCCGGTTGGTCCCGGTTCAGGCAGCTTCCCGCCCTGTCTCCGCACCGCATAATTTGCGCTGATTTTTCTGAAAACGGACCGCGATGACTGCCTGCCCCGATCTTCACTTTTTCTGCGATCCGCTGACGCTCCGTGACCCCGGCGCCAGTTACGGCGTTGCGGCTGGTGGAGACCAGGATCACGCCGCACCTTGCGGGTGATCCGTACGGTGCGGGGACCTCATGCTGGCAAAAAAACATCTCGTCCGCTTTACGGGGCCAGGACGTCTGCGCTCTGTTCTGATTTTTCTGTTTCTGGCAGTGTTTATTCTGGCAGTTTTTCCGGGTCTGCCCGCGGGACAGGTTCGTGCCCGGCCTGATTCCTACATACCGCACGGGGCCTGTGATGCTTTTCCCCGGGCCGATCTTCTGACACCTGACGGGCTGTGTGTCGGCGTCCTCGCCACCGGACTGGGGTTTCCGCGTGGCGTCGCGGTAAAGGACGACACCATTTATATCGCCGATATGGGCGGCTGGCAGCCTGGTCAGGGTCGTCTGCTGGCTCTGGGTCAGAACGGACATGCGGCACCGAGGGTTCTGCTCAGTGGGCTGGATCGCCCCGACGGGCTGGTGTTCGGCGCAGACGGTCAGCTCTATATGGGATTGCCGGGCCATGTCGTGCGCGTCGGCCTCCATCCGGACGGCACGGCGGAGATGCAGCAGGTTCTGACGGGTCTGCCCGTTACAGGACGGAATATTCTGACTGTCATGGCACCAGATCCGCGCGGAGATCTGTATGTCAGTGCCGGGTCTTCCACAAATAACTGCGAATCAGAAACGGGAAAAGCGCCCGATACCACCCGGCGTTGTCCGGAACTGGACGAGCCGGTTCCGCGCGCCGCGATCCTCCGGTTCCGGCCTGGCACCACGACGCAGGCAGCCGGGCGGGGCGATGTGATGGCGACGGGTCTTCGCAATCCGGTGGCAATGACGGTGATGCCGGGGGGCACCCTTCTGGCCGCCGTCAATGCCCGTGACAATATCGACAGTGCCGATCCCGATCTTTCCGGTAATGATCTGCCGCACGATACGTATCACGTCATTCAGCGCGGCCGTGATTACGGCTGGCCCTATTGCTACGATAAAGGACGCGCGGCACCGGAATATCCGGCGCATATCTGTGCGGCCACGACCTGGCCCGATCTGTTATTGCCCGCTCATTCCGCTCCTCTGGGCATGATTTTTTACAACGGGACCACGCTGCCGGGTCTGAGGGATCACGTTCTCATCGCGTATCACGGGTATCGGGATCAGGGTCATCGCGTGGTCAGTCTGGCGATCAGGCCGAACGGGAAGCCTGCCGGAGACCCGCAGCCGCTCGTATGGGGCTGGCAGGATCTCCCGGACGGGGCCGGGCCTGCGGGCTCGCCGGCGGGACTTGCTGTGATGGCGGATGGCAGTGTGCTGATCACGGAGGATCATAACGGGGCATTGCTGCGGCTGGCGGCGGAGCGACCTTCCGGCCGGTAAGCTATCGCGGTGTATGAAAGGCCAGCCGGAAGCAGCAGACCGTGCCGCCGAGACAGGTCAGCAGCAGAACCAGTCCCATTGGCACGGCGCCGGCTGAATGGCTGATCCCGACCAGCGGCGCCGCGATCGCGCCGACAAGGAGGGGCAATGCGCCAAGCAGGCCGCTGGCGCTTCCCGCTCTGTGTCCCTGATGCTCTATGGCGAGCACGAAGGTCGATGTCAGGACAATCCCGATGCAGATCATGTAAAGAAAAATCGCGATGACCAGCAGAGCGAGCGGTCCTCTGATCAGTCCCAGAACGGTAATCAGGACGCTTACCGTCGTTATGGTCAGCACGGCGTAACGCAGGATCTGTCTGATTGAGTCCGGGCCGGAGGCGCGACCGACCAGCCAGCTTCCCGCGACCATCGCCAGTCCGTTTATCCCGAAAAGGATGCTGAAAACCTGCGGGCTGACTCCGTAGAGTGTCTGGTAAATAAACGGCGTGCCCGCGACATATGCGAAACTGCCGCCGTGGATCAGTCCGACCGTCAGGGCGTAACCGGTGAATTCGCGATCGCTGAACAGGCTGTAAAACGTGCCGAGTGTGGTGCGGGACGAATGGACGTGCCGGCGCGACGGATCGAGTGTTTCATGCAGTCTGAGCAGGGTCAGCGCCGATGCGATCAGACCGACAGCGGCGAGAAACAGGAACAGCGTGCGCCAGGTTGCGGACGGGGCGAGAAGGATGGCGCCACCGATCATCGGGGCGACCATGGGCGCGATGGCTGTGATGATCATCAGCCGGGAGAAGAATCGTGCCAGTGCGGTACCGGAAAACACATCGCGGACAATGGCGCGGGACAGGACGAGACCGGCCGAAGCGGTCAGTCCCTGCATGAAGCGGGCGATGATGAAGGTGCCGATCCCCGGCGCGGCGGCACAGAACAGCGATGACAGGGTGAACAGGCCCATCGCGATAACCAGCGGTCCCTTACGGCCTTTGGCGTCACTGAAGGGGCCGACGGCCAGTTGTCCGGCGGCAAGACCGAGCAGCGCGCCGGTCAGACTGAACTGGACGGCAGTCTGACCAGCGTGAAAATCATGCGCGATGCCCGGAAAACCAGGCAGATAAAGGTCGATATTGAGCGGGCCTAGACAGGCCAGCAGACAGAGGATGAGAAAGAGATCGCGTCTGGTGGCTGGCGGGGCTGTCGGAACGGTGTGCATTGGCCGGCACTCTGAAAGGACCGGCGCGGGGAGCGGCGGCGGCTGGTCTGTTCACCTGGAAAGCAGACCGGACGCAAGCGGAAAGTTGTCCGGACGAGACCGGTCCGGCCTCAGGCGGCCCAGCCCTGAATCTCCGACCGGGCCAGCGTCTCCAGGAGGTCGATTGCTTCCCGACTGCCGTTCAGACAGGGGATGAGGGTAAGCTCCTCCCCTCCGGCCGCGAGAAACTCGCTACGCACTTCGTTGCCGATTTCATCGAGTGTTTCGATGCAGTCCGCCATGAAGCCCGGCATGATGACCGCGATCCGCTTAACGCCCTTCTCGGGCAGACCGGCGATGAACGGGGCTGTGTACGGCTCCAGCCATTTCGCCGGCCCGAAACGTGACTGGAAGGTCAGCGGCATATCCTGTTCTGTCATGCCCATGGCTGTCCGCAGTGCAGCGACAGTCCGCTCGCAGTCCTGACGATACGGGTCGCCTTTGGCGACGTATTCGTTCGGCAGGCCGTGAAACGATGTGACGATCATTTGTGGCGGGGCGGACAGAGAAGACAGCGCCTGCCGTGCAGTCTCCGCGAGCGCCCTGATATAGGCGGGATGATCGGCGAAGGCGGGCAGCGTGCGGACAGCGGGCTGACGTCGCAGTTTCATCAGAAAGCGAAAGAGCTGATCGTTCGCGGTGGCGGTCGTTGTCGCGCTGTACTGAGGATAGAGCGGCATGAACAGGATACGGTCGCAGCCTGCGGTCATCAGTTCCCCGACCGCCTGCGCAACGGAGGGTTTTCCATAGCGCATGCCCCAGACGACGCTGATGTTTTCGGCGCTGAATCGTTTTGCCAACTGGTCGGACTGCTCGCGTGTCCAGGTGCGGAGCGGACTCTCGTTGCGATCCGTGTTCCAGATCCGGCGATAGGCCGCGCCGCTTTTGCGAGGGCGCACTGTGAGCACCACGCCCTGCAGGATGGGCTGCCACACCGCAGGCGATGCCTCTATGACACGCTGGTCGGACAGGAACTCGGACAGATACCGGCGCACGCCGGAAAAACCGGTGTCGTCAGGAGTTCCGAGATTGGCCAGGAGAATACCGACGCGGCCCTGTCCCATGGGGGCAGGCTCTGATGCGCCTGAAATATGCAGGAAGCTCATGCCGTCCTGCTTACAGGATTCGTATCACCCGTAAAATCCGGTGAATGGCCCGCCCGGGGAAATGGTCTGCCGCCAGCCGGGGTCAGATGGAAAAAATTTTGCGTCTGTGTCAGCGCTGGCGTATGCGCACCGGAACATATCGCGGCGCAGCGCGGCGCGCGGATAAATGCCCCAGGAACACGGTTATTCCGGCCACGACGGCCAGAAGCCCCGTTTCGACAATATTCAGGTGCGGCACGTATGACGCGATGTCGTTGAAGAAAGACACTTCGCAGCTCCCACGTTTCAGCACACAACCGCGCATGACGCACGATGGCAGGCTGTTCGCTTTTGAGTAGGGCACGCCGCATCAAGGGATGCAAGCCTGAAATCATACAGGACGGCGGCTGGCCACCACGGTTAACTGAGGGTGGTCGTTCAGGGCGGGCAGAACGAGGTGGCTGCTTTCACCGGGTGACAGGGCGCCGAGCTGCGTCAGGAACGGGCTTATCAGATCCAGCGGATAAGTGCGGCCGGCCATCAGGACGGAAAGTCCTGTTTCCGGTTGCGGCGCCGGAATTTGCAGCCCGCTGCTTTTATCACGCAGGGAAATGCCATTCCCGGGGAAAAAAATCCGGGCGGTCCGGGCCGGGATCGGCGCATAACATTCCCATCCCTCGTGACGGCTGCGATCGAACTGCACTTCGCCGTCGGGCTGACTTGAGAAAAAGCAATTCCGTGAATCGACGTAAGGACCGGTCCGATCCGTGATTTTCAGCGCGATTGCGGCACCTTTCAGCGTGACCGGTTCAATCTGCGGCAGGGGCATCGGCGCTGTTGTCCGTTTCACCAGCACGAAAGGGACGTCGGCACGTTGCGGATCAATGTCGAGGATCAGGCCGGGCTTTCCGTCCGGGCACGTGTCGGGTGCCAGAGCGACGATGCGATCATGGTGAGGATCATTGTGCAGGAACCGGCCGAAATAATCCATCAGCCAGATTTCACGATCGGAGTTCTGTTCCTGCCTCAAGCACCTTCTCCCTCTGTCAGTTTTACATTCCGCATGGTCCCTGATTTTTTTGATGGCGGATCGCCATCCCGGCCGGCGGCGCCGATAAAATCCAGCCCTGTCTCCACGCATTTCCTCATAAGCGACGAGAGTGCATTTTTCTGAAGCTCGTCGGCCCGCACCAGGAAACCATCACGGTCGTCGGGATTGGGCATGACGGGGAGTCTTGCCGCGTACACCGCAACAGAAAGCGAGAAATGGGTGAAAACGTGTTTAATTTCTCCCGCGGCTTCCCATCTGATCCGTCCGGTTTTTCCGGCGGGCCGGTCAGAGAACGGGGCATGGATGAACGCGTCTTCCCGGTTCCATAGAGCGCACAGCCATTCTGTTCCCGGCAGTTCAACCGTTCCGCCGAGCAGACCTGATGGCGGGCGTTTCCGCATCAGAAGCCGTCCTGCGTCGTCGATGAGAAGAAAATGGACGCCGTAGCGGGCCGGGCGGTCGCCTTTGGGCGCGCGACGCGGCAGCAGGGCCTGGATGCCGGATTTTTGCGCCGCGCAACCGCCCTGCCAGGGACACAGGACGCAGGCCGGGGAACGCGGCGTGCAGATACCGGCGCCAAGATCGAAAAGGGCCTGCGCGAAATCGGACGGGCGGGCCTGCGCGGCTTTTTCACGGTTGAGGGTCGCGGCCTGCGTGGCCAGCAGCTTTCGGGAACCGGGCAGCGGGGCTTCGATGGCGAAGACGCGCGCGGTAACTCGCTCGACATTGCCGTCCACGGGGATGACAGGAATCCCGAAGGCAATCGCCGCGATGGCAGCCGCCGTATAGGGGCCGATCCCCGGGAGGGCTCGCAGGCTTTCGACATCCCGGGGAAAGCCGCCGTTTTCGGCGACGATCCCGGCACAGCGATGCAGATTCCGGGCGCGGGAGTAATAGCCCAGGCCGGCCCAGAGCACCAGGACGTCATCGACCGGAGCAGCCGCGAGGGCTTCAAGGGTCGGGAAGCGCTCAAGGAATCTCTGATAATACGGGATGACGGCGGTGACCGTTGTCTGTTGCAGCATGATTTCGCTGATCCAGACGTGATAAGGGTCAGCCGGATGGCCTGGCAGCGCGCGCCAGGGGAGCGCGCGGCGGTTCCGGTCGTACCAAGTGAGAAGCGCGGTTGAACTTAAGGTCACAGGAGCGTGTTATGAAAGCCACGAAGAAAGTCGGCAAGGGTGACGCGGTGAAAACGGAGCCTCCGAAGCGTGCTTTCACGGCCCGCAGTCTGTCGGCGCTTCTTCCTGCTGTCACGCGGCCTGCGTTCCGGAAGCGGTCCCCGGCGACGGTGACGCTGTTTCTGGAGTGGGGCAGTATCGTCGGGCCGGCCTATGCGTCCCGCACGCTGCCGAAGAAGCTCACGGCCGGGATGCTGACCATTGCCTGCCGGGGACCGGTTGCGATGGAATTGCAGCACATGCAGGCCGGTCTGATCGACCGGATCAATACATGGTGCGGTCCGAACACTGTCGTACGGCTCCGGCTGACGCAGGATTTTCAGGCTCCGGCGGACTCGGGCAGGACAAAACGGGTAAAACCGGCAGCGGTTGCCCCGGTGTCTCTGCCGGACATGCCCGAGGGACCATTACGGAGCGCGCTTGAGGCGCTGGGGAGCCGGATCAGCGAACGCGGCGGGCGACGACGGTGAAGGCGGCCCGGTGCCGAGGCATCGGGTTCAAGAGATCTTCCCGAAACGCATGGCAGGCATACAGATAATGTCGAATTTTTGACATTGCCGGACATGAAAAAGCCAGAGATGACACGCAACTTTTCCGACCGGGAACTATTTTACGGTTTGGTCATGGAGACATGCGAGATCAGCACGCTTTCAGGACCCGGCGCAGGCCGATTCGTGTAGCCGGTTGTGCCGGCGGGAGTAGATGATGGATTATGATGTGGCTGAATTGCCGGTTTCCGGGCAGTCGGCCGAGGCTGTGTCGGCACAGGATCCGCTTGTGCGGTCCGATCTCGATTTTCTGGCGCGCTGGGAGCACATGTCGCCCCGCGATACCGGAGCGATGCTTCGGGCGAGCCTTTTGCGGCGGACGAGTCCTCATCTGGTGCGGAAGGCCGGGGAGCCGGATGATGCCGGTCGTCAGGATGGCATGGAAGCAGCGAGGTCCGGCACCAGCAGCCAGGGTCAGTGATCTGTCTGCATCCCGGCTTTCTCTGAAAACACTCCGGCCAGCCAGGGTGAAATCCCGTCGTTCCCGTGCTGTCAGTTCTCTTTCCGGTAAGGCGAGAACGCGAGCAGGGCTTCGGCATCAGCCATCACCGCAGGCCGTTCCTCTTCGAGAAATGTCGCCACGGCATTGCGAAACCCGGTATTTCTGATGAAATGCGCTGAGAATGTCAGCGCGGGAAGATAGCCCCGCTGGATTTTATGTTCGCCCTGCGCTCCTGCCTCGACGCGGGCCAGGCCGTGTTCGATAGCGAAATCGATGGCGCGATAATAGCACAGTTCGAAGTGCAGGAACGGCCATTCTCCCACACAGCCCCAGTTCCGGCCATACAGCGTATCGCCACCGAGAAGATTGAGGGCGCCTGCGACGGGTGTGCCATGATGTTCAGCGACCATGAGGACGACTTTGTCGCCCAGTCTTTCCGACAGCAGAGAGAAGAACGGGCGGGTCAGGTAGGCCTGACCCCATTTTCGGTCGACTGTCGCGTGGTAAAATCTGAAAAAAGCATCCCACAGAGCTTCGGTGATTTCCCGGCCTCGATAAGTCCTGTAGTCAAGGCCGCAGGCATTGGCATCGCGGCGCTCACGCCGGAGCACCTTACGTTTGCGGGAGGAGAGCGCCTCCAGGAACGCATCGAAGCTGTCATAGCCGTGATTATGCCAGTGATACTGCATCCCGAGGCGCGGCAGCCAGCCCCGGTCGGAAAGACTTTCATACTCCTGGCTGGTGCAGAACGTGACGTGAGCAGAGGACAGGTCGAGTTGCTCGCAGACCTGCGCCAGAGCCTGAATCAGGGCGCCCCGGGTGTCGGCGGGTGCATCGGGACGGACCAGCAGTCTCGCGCCCGGAACCGGGGAGAACGGGACGGCAATCTGGAGTTTCGGATAGTAGGTGCCGCCCGCATTTTCGAATGCCTGTGCCCAGCCACGGTCGAAGACATATTCGCCGTAGGAGTGGGACTTCAGATAGGCCGGTGCAACCGCGACGATCCGACTGTCGGAATCGCGCAGTTCGACATATTGCGGCAGCCAGCCGGTGCGGGGCGTGGCCGACCCGCTGTCTTCGACGGCTGAGAGAAAGGCGTGACTAATGAACGGATTGTCTGCTCCCGCGCAGGCATCCCAGTCTTCGACCGGGATATCGGCAATTTTCGTATGAAGCGAGACCGCCCATCCGGACATCAGCTGACCTCGAACATCCCTTCGACTTCGACTGGCGCATCGAGGGGCAAAGACGGGACGCCGACAGTGGAGCGGGCATGGCGACCGGCATCACCGAAGACATCGACGGCGAGATCGGATGCGCCATTCATGACCGTGGCGTGCGCGGTGAATTCGGGCGTGCAGGCGATGAAGCCGCCCAGACGGACGACACGAGTAACTTTCGAGAGGTCGCCCACGGCTGTTTTCAGCTGTGCGAGGAGATTGATCAGGCAGTAGCGGGCGGCTTCCGTGCCGGTTTCCAGCGCAACCGCGTCACCGAGTTTACCGGTGGCGAGGAGCTTGCCATCTTTCAGGGGAAGCTGGCCGGAGATGACGATGAGTGAGCCGGATCGGGTCCAGGGAAGGTAATTGGCGACGGGCGTTGCCGGTGTCGGCAGAGTGATCCCGAGGGAAGCGAGGCGGGATTCCGGGGTTTCGGACATCGGTCGATCCTTGAGTCAGATGAGCGGAAATGAGGGAACAGGGTGCCTGCCTGGGTGGTTCGGGGCAAGGGTGAAGCAGGATTTTCTGCCGGGGATTCCGGCCCGTTTTTGCAGCGAGAACGTGTCGGATTCCGGATGAGGCAACAGCCGGGCGTACGTGAAGTTTTCCGTAGCAGAGGCAGACATGGAAAATGGTCTCTGCGATCCGCAGGGATGCCTGAAGCGAAAGAGCCGTTCGTCCAGGCCAATGATAACCCGTCCTGCCGGCTGGTGATGTCTGTCTGGCGAGATCCGGACTATGTCTTTATCTGCTGTCGGATAAGAAACTTACGGTGAGACGAGAGCGCCGAGACGACGACCGCCGAGAAGATGGACGTGGAAATGCGGGACTTCCTGGCCGGAATCGGGGCCGACATTGCTGATCAGGCGGTAACCGGGTTCGTCGAGACCAAGAGCTGTGGCGACGTGGCCAACGGTGCGGGTAAAGCCGGTTATTTCATCCTCTGAAGCCCTGGCGCTGAAGTCCACGAAGGACACGTAAGGCTTTTTGGGAATGACGAGAACGTGGACCGGGGCTTTCGAGCCGATATCGTGGAAGGCAAGAGCCCATTCGTTTTCGAAGACTTTTTTGCAGGGGATTTCCCCGCGCAGAATTTTCGCGAAAATGTTTTCGGGATCGTATGCGCTCACCGCCATTGTCTGCTCCTGAATGATTTTTAACTCAGGGCGAAGGGAGGATCGGAAACCTACTGCCCTGACAAATAATTTTCTCAGCTTTTATGACGCGGCCGGGAGGCTTTTTCAGCGATACCGCTTATGCCCTGCCGCCGCTCCAGCTCGGCCCAGACCTGCGCGGGGGTGACGTCGGCATCCACCCACAAAACGATAAGATGATAGAGAACATCAGCACTTTCTCCAACCAGCTCATGTTGGCGTCCGGCAACGGCCTCGATGAGACATTCGACGGCTTCCTCGCCGAATTTCTGGGCGATCTTTCCGGTGCCACGGGACAGGAGGCGGGCTGAATGACTGAGGGAGGGGTCCGTACCGCGACGACTGGTGACGACATCGAACAGACGGTCAAGAATTGAGGCGTTTACGTTCTCTTCAGGGATGGGTGCGACCGGGTGTGTCGCCGCGCTCTTTTTACCCGCCGGTTTCTGCGCGGCGGCTTTCTCTGTTTTTTTCGATTTCCCGGCGGCTTTACCCTGGACGGGCTTGCCTGTTTCGGCGGAGGACTTTTTCGTGGAGGTGCTGGGCATGGTCAATCCGGTCAGAGGCGGGGCAGGACATCAGATATCATAAGTCAGGAGACCGGACGAACCGGCAGGCCGGCGGCGGCGAGAGCGTGTTTCACTTCCGGCACGGTAAACTGGCCGAAGTGAAACACGCTCGCGGCCAGAAGGCCAGTGGCGCCGGCCCGGGCGCCTTCGACGAAGTGCTCCAGGGTGCCAACGCCGCCGGAGGCGATGACGGGCAGACGGACGGCGGCGTTGACGGCACGCAGGAGATCGAGATCGAAGCCGGACCGGGTGCCATCGCGGTCCATGGAAGTGAGGAGAATTTCGCCGGCGCCGCGTTCCGCGACGTTGCGGCACCAGTCGAGCACGTCGATGCCGGTGGGAGTCCGGCCTCCGTGCGTGAAGACTTCCCATCCGCCTTTACCGTCCGAGCGGGCATCCACGCCAACGACGACGCACTGGCTGCCGAATTTACCGGCGGCTTCATTGATCAGTTCGGGGCGCTTCACGGCGGCGGAGTTCATGGCACATTTATCCGCGCCGGCGAGCAGAAGACGCCGCATATCAGCGGTTGTGCGGACGCCGCCGCCGACGGTGAGTGGCAGGAATATCCGCTCGGCGGTGCGGCTGACCACATCCAGTATAGTGTCGCGATTTTCGTGGCTGGCGGTGATGTCAAGAAAAGTGAGTTCGTCGGCTCCGGCAGCATCATAGACGGCGGCCTGTTCAACGGGATCACCGGCGTCGCGCAGGGAGACGAAGTTGACGCCTTTCACCACGCGGCCGTTTTTCACGTCCAGGCACGGGATCACCCTGAGTTTCAGCATCAGGCCAGAACCCTGAGCGCATCGGCGGGGGAGATTCGGCCGTCGTAAAGGGCGCGACCGACAACGACGCCTTCGATACCGGCCACATCATCCGCGACCTGCTTCAGGGCGACGAGATGATCGAGTGAGCCGACGCCGCCGCTGGCGATGACGGGGACGGAGACGGTTTGCGCGAGTTGAGCGGTTTGCGCGAGGTCAAGCCCTTCGAGCATGCCGTCCCGGGTGATTTCAGTGAAGATGATTGCGGCCACGCCGGCGTCCTGCATCCGGAGGCCCAGTTCGGTGGCCTGCATATCGGAGACTTCAGCCCAGCCTTCTGTCGCGACATGGCCTTGCCGGGCATCGATCCCCGCGACGATGCGGCCGGGGAAAGCGCGGCAGGCCTCGCGCACGAGTTCGGGGTTCTTCACGGCGACGGAGCCGAGGATAACCCGACTGACGCCGGCTTCGAGCCAGGCGGCGATGCCGTCCATATCGCGCAGGCCGCCGCCGAGCTGGACGGGGACTGTCGCGTTGGCAACGATCTGGCGGACGGCTTCCGTATTGGCCGATCGCCCCGCGAAGGCGCCGTTGAGATCGACGACGTGGAGGCGCCGGAATCCGGCCCCGCACCAGGCGCGGGCCTGGGCGCCGGGATCGTTGGAATAGACGGTGGCATCGTCCATTTCCCCCCGGCGGAGGCGCACGCAGGCGCCATCCTTGAGGTCGATCGCCGGATAAAGGGTCAGGGAGCGGGTGGTCCGGGACGGGGCAGTCTGGGATTCGGGCATGGTTTCCGGGTCTTTGTTCTCGGGTCGCGTGTCCGGCGCGTAATGCGTAATGCGACTCTGGTCCTGGAGACGTCTGACGAAATACAGGCCGCGCCGGATGTGGCCATCCACAAGCGCGTAAGCCGGATGGGTACCCCACAGTTCGAAGCCCCGGCTTCGGAACAGGGCGATTGCGGCGGCCTGGCTTTCGCGGACATCGAGATTGAGGAACTGATAGCCCATAGCGCGGGCGCATTGCAGAATTTCGTCAAGCAGGAGACGTCCGAGGCCGAGCCTGCGGGCGTAGGGCGCGACATGGAAGTGCATGAGGCTGGCGTTCATCGCCTGGGCCTCATTATTGCGCGGCGGACGAACGAGCTGGGCGGAGCCGACGATAGTGCCGTTTTGCCGGACGACGAAGAGGGTTCGCTCGGGAACAAGCATGACGCCGCGGAAGTAGCGCTCCAGCGCGGTGCGGCCCTGCGGTCTGACCCAGCCGAAGCCGCCGCCGTCGAGAATGGCGGCATCCGTGGCTTCGCACAGGGCGTGGATGTCGTCCTCTGTGAGAGACTGCACACGTTCGGAGGTGAGATCGGCGGCGCTGCTGTCGGGTGTGAAATTCATGTGTCTTCCCCTGCCCTTTCAGGCTTCCAGCGGAGGAAGTTCGCCAGGATGCGCAGACCGGTGGCCTGACTTTTTTCGACGTGAAACTGGGTGCCGGCCCGGTTGTCCCGGACTACGATGGCCGGGACCGGGCCACCGTAATCCGTTGTGGCCACCAGTTCATCGGGGCTGGCGCCGGACAGGGCGTAGGAATGGACGAAATAACCGTGAGGGTGTGATCCCAGCCCTTCCGTCAGCGGATGCGGGCGGGAGAAAACGAGTTCATTCCAGCCCATTTGCGGCAGACGAAGACCGGGAACATCCATCGGCGCGATCTCGCCGCTGACCCAGCCAAAGCCCGGGGTTGTGCCGTGTTCGAGGCCGCGTTCGGCCATGAGTTGCATGCCGACGCAGATGCCGAGAAACGGTGTGCCGCCTGCGGCGGCCGCATCGATGGCTTCGCGCAGGCCAGGCACGGCGGCGAGGCCCCGGGCGCAGTCGGCGAAGGCGCCCTGCCCCGGCAGGACGATCCGGTCGGCGGCAAGGACGGCGGCAGGATCGTTTGTGATGGTGACCGAAACGGGCAGGCCCGCGAGTTCCGCCGCGCGTTCCAGCGCCCGGGCGGCGGAGGCCAGATTACCGCCGTCGTAATCGATGACGACGACCGACTGCATGGTGATGTCGCTGCGTAGGGCCTGACTGCTCAAAACACGGTTCCGCCAGCCGGGCGACCGTAAGCAGCGGCAAACGGGTCGGGCACGCCGCTATGGCCTGTCGGGGAAACCGGAGCGGCACCCGTGCCGGTGCTGCGGCCGGTCTGATCCATGTAGCGCAGAAGGGCGGCGGCGGCGTTCGGTCCTGCGACGACGCCATCCGGGGTGAAACCGTGCACCTTCATCTCCCATTCGATCAGCTCATCGGCAAATACGGCGAGCGCCAGACGGCCGGAGGCAACGACGGGCAGCCACAGCCATGTTCCTGACACGGCGCCCACCGCGAGTATCAGCAGGGCGCCGGCCACCATTCCGACGACACGCCCTCCGAGAGCGGCTAGTCCGATCCAGCCGAAGAACAGCACGAGCCAGGCAGTGTGCTGACGCACCAGCACGGGCAGCCCGTCATTCTGTCTTCGCCGAGGGGTGACCGGACCGGGCAGCCAGACCGAGTATATCTTCACAGGATCCCCTTTGTGGACGGAATCGCGCCTGCCGCGCGGGGATCGTATTCGACGGCCATGCGAAGAGCGCGAGCTGTGGCCTTGAACGCGCTTTCGGCGATGTGGTGGCAATTACGTCCGGTTTTTTTTGTGACGTGGAGGGTCATCATCGCGGCCATGGCGAAAGCCCGGAAGAATTCTTCGAACAGTTCGGTGTCCATTTCCCCGACTGTTGAGGCCGGAAATTCGACGGACCAGGCGAGAAACGGCCGGCCCGAGAGGTCGACGACGACTTCGGCGAGGGCTTCGTCGAGCGGCACAAGAGCGGAACCGAACCGCCGCACGCCGCGCTTATCTCCGAGCGCTCTGCCGATTGCCTGACCCAGAGCGATGCCGGTATCTTCGACGGTGTGATGAAAATCGATATGGAGATCGCCTTTCGCGACGATGTCGAGATCGATCATGCCGTGCTTCGCCAGCGCGGTCAGCATATGGTCGAAGAAACCGATGCCGGTATCGACGGAGGCGGCTCCGGTTCCGTCGAGACTGACGGTGACGCTGATATCGGTCTCGCCGGTGACCCGTTGCAGTGAGGCGATGCGCGGTTCGTTCATGCGGCGACTTTTACAGGATGACTGCGGCCAATGCCATCGGGGTTTAGGTTAATTCATGTGACCGGAATAGTCGGATCTGCGGTACGTGCATGCGGGTGACATGTCTATCGTGCGTCTGTTCCCTGTCTCCTGTATGGGAGGGCTCACGGGAGCACCGTGACACTTTATTAATACGTGGCGCCACAGGACGGAGGCCGCTTTATGCGCGAGATCAACTTCGACGGTCTGGTCGGACCCAGCCATAATTATGCCGGGCTGTCCTTCGGAAACCGGGCTTCGGCCAGCCATGCCGGCGAGGTTTCACGCCCCAGGGTCGCTGCCTTGCAGGGTCTGGGCAAGATGCGGCGCATGATGGAGCTGGGACTGCGGCAGGGCGTTCTGCTGCCGCATGAGCGCCCGCTGACCGGCTGGCTGCGACAATTCGGTTTCAGCGGAACGGATGACGCTGTCTGCGCGGCGGCGTGGCGTAACGAACCCGGTCTGCTGCGGACGGCTCTGTCCGCTTCTCCGATGTGGACGGCCAATGCCGCCACGGTTTCTCCGGCGCCGGATACGGCGGATGGTCGCTGCCATATATCGGCGGCAAATCTGTGCACCATGCTGCACCGGAGCATTGAAGCACCTGAGACGACGCGGCAACTTGGCCTTCTTTTCGCCGACACGGACCGTTTCGCGCTTCATCCTGCGTTACCGGCCGGGATCGGTGATGAGGGCGCGGCCAACATGATGCGGCTTTGCCCGCATCACGGTGCGCCTGGTCTTGAGATTCTTGTCTATGGCGAGACGCGTCCGGATGGTTTTCCCGCCCGCCAGTCGCGCATTGCAAGCGCGGCTGTGGCCCGCCGCCATGGTCTGGCGGCTGAACGCACTTTGCTGGCTCGCCAGAGCGATGCGGCGATACAGGCCGGCGCGTTTCACAATGATGTGGTGGCTGTCGCGAATGAATCCGTTCTGCTGGTGCATGAGCAGGCTTTTGCCGATCAGGGGCAGGTTTACGATGCCATCCTCCGGCATGTGTCGTCCGCGACGATTCTTGAGGTGCCGGCTTCTCTTGTCAGTCTTGAAGATGCGATCCGCAGTTATCTGTTCAATGCGCAGCTTATTACGCTTCCGGAAGGCGGAATGGCGCTCATTGTTCCGGATGAATGTCGCAGGACGGGCGCTGTCGCGGCGTGGCTGGATGCGGCGACCTCCGGAAACGGACCGGTTCGTCGGGTTGAAAGCATGAATCTGCGGGAATCGATGCAGAACGGGGGCGGGCCTGCGTGCCTCCGTCTTCGGATCGTGTTGGATGATGTTGCCGAAGCGGCGCTTGACCAGCGGTTTTTGCTCGATGAAGCGAAGCTGGAGGGCATTGCGACTGTGATTGACGACCGCTGGCCGGAGCGGATCAGCCCGGACGATCTCGGGCATGCGGATTTGTGGGAAGACTGCCGCAACGCCCGACGCGAGTTGCTGGATTTTCTGGGATTTGCGGCGTGAAGGATGCGATTTTTTTGCGTGACGGAATGACCCCGGCTTCTGTGCCCGACTGTGGCGCAGACCTGTATGATCCATGGATCGTGCGGGTTGCGCGTCTGGACGATCTGGATCGTCTGTTCGCTCTTGCCGCCCATACCGGGGGCGGTCTTCTCAACCTGCCCTGTGACAGGTCGGCACTGAGAAAGCGTCTTGAGTGGTCGGAAAACTCCGTCGACAGCGACCTCAGCGCGCCGGACAATGAACTTTATTTTCTTGTGCTCGAAAATGAATCCAACGGAACGATAGCGGGCTCCGCCTGTATTTTTTCGCGTATCGGGACGCCGTGGCCATTTTACAGCTATAAAATTGCGACTCACACCCATGTTTCGAGAGAGCTTGGCCGCACGTTCTCCTCACGTCTTCTTCACTTGGTGAATGATTTTGACGGCGCGTCTGAAGTCGGCGGACTGTTTCTGCACCCTGACTATCGGACCGGCGGGCTCGGCTCTCTGCTTGCCCGCAGCCGTTATCTGTTTATCGCCCGGCACCGGCGCCGTTTTGCGGACCGGATTATTGCCGATCTGCGCGGATATGCTGGTGCGGAAGGCCCACCATTCTGGAATGCTGTCGGGCGTATCTTCTTCGGTCGCGATTTCGCTGAGGCCGATCATTATAACGCGCTCCATGGAAATCAGTTTATTTCTGACCTGATGCCGCGTTATCCGATTTATATCGATCTCCTTCCCAAAACCGCGCAGGCCATGATCGGGCGCACGCATGACCTTGCCATTCCGGCGCGAAAAATGCTGGAAATGGAAGGTTTCGTCTACGATGGCTATATCGACATCTTTGATGGTGGCCCCACGCTTTCTGCCATTACCGATCATTTAAGGACGCTGCGTCTGAGTCAGCACGCCGTCATTGGCACAGAGGCAACTAACTTCAGTCATATCGATATAAATCAGGAAGTGGTTCTGATTGCGACCGGCTATCTGCAAGCCTTTCGTGTCTGGCGTGACTGTGTGACCGGACGCAAAAGCCAGATTGTTCTGCGGAACAGAACCGATATCAGCAGCGGAATGGAAGTGCTGTATATTTGCAGGAACCCGGCATAACGTCTCTGTCTGATTTTCAGGCGTTAATATCTTGCACGACAGTTATGTGATCTTTTCTGGCTGTTTTCGATTCATTTTCAGCCATTCGTGATGCATCTGTTTCAGGCATCGGGCGACCAAGCAGGAAGCCCTGCATTTCATCACAACCATGTCCCTGCAGAAGAGAAAGCTGCGCTCCTGTTTCAATACCTTCTGCTGTCACACGAAGCTTTAACTTGTGACTCATGACGATGATGGATTCAACGATGGTCCAGGCGTTCGGATCATTGGTGATTTTATTGATGAATGTTCTGTCCACCTTGACCTTATCAAACGGAAAATTGTGGAGGTAGGCGAGGCTGGAATAGCCTGTTCCAAAATCATCAAGCGCCACACGCACACCGCGTTTACGCAGATCTGTCACAAGAGCCAGAGCTTTTTCCATGTCTTCCATCAGAAGACTTTCGGTCACCTCCAGTTCGAGGCGACATGGCTCGAGTCCGGTCTCTTTAAGAACCGAACTGACCATTTCCACAAGATCAATACGCTGAAACTGCGTCGGCGACAGATTTACCGCTATACTGATATCAGATGACCAGGTTGCAGCAACTGTGCATGCCTTACGCAAAACCCATTCGCCAAGCGGAACGATGAGTCCTGTTTCCTCCGCCAGCGGGATAAACCGGTCAGGGGGGATCATTCCCCGTTCCGGGTGTGGCCAGCGGGCCAGAGCTTCAAAGGCCGTTATTTTTCCGGCACTGCTAAAAAGTGGCTGATAATAGATTGTCAGTTCGCCACGACTCAGCGCACCCCGAAGGTCGAGCTCCAGGTCGTGTCTTTCCCGAAGATCGGCATCCATTCCTGCCGCAAACTCACAAACCTGACCCTTGCCATGCAGTTTGGCCTGATACATGGCAATATCAGCACATTTCAGAAGCATCTGAGCGCTGTCACCGTCGCGGGGACTTATGGCGACACCGATGCTCACCCCGACATAGGCGTCGTGTCCACTCAGCTTGAACGGCTGCCACAGACACGCGAGCAGGCGTTTTGCCAGCTGGAGGGCATCGTCTTTCGTTCTGATAGTACGAAGGATGATGATAAATTCATCGCCACCGAGCCGGGCAAGATAATCGGAATCTCTCAGTTGTTTCTGAAACCGCGCGGCAACCTCTTTGAGAAGGATGTCGCCGGCATGATGCCCTAGCGTGTCATTGACAGCTTTGAATCCATCGAGATCAAGCCCGAGAATGGCTGACTGCACACCTGACTGGCGGGAGGTCTCAATAACCTGAGATAATACCATTTCCAGACCACGCCTGTTGGGCAGCGACGTGAGAGAATCATGCAATGCGAGATAACGAATATGTTCTTCCGCCGCCTTTCGCTCCGTGATGTCACGCACCGCGAGCACAGCCGCCGGCTGCCCGTCCACATAGGCCATCTCACGGGTCAGAACCTCTACCGGAATGCGTCGCTTTCCCGGCCCGATCAGCTCAAGCTGCTCGGGCGCGAACAGAGCAGCTGAACCGCCACCGGACAACATCTGCTGAGACGGGGGCGTAACAAACAGGTCCGGCATGTCACGGTGTCTGAGCGTCGTCAGATCCAGCCCGGTCATTTCCTGTATGCGCTGGTTGGCATCGATAATTTCCGTTCCGCGGCAGATAAGCAGACCTTCAAATGTGCCGTCGGCAAGGTGCCTGATGCGCTCCCCTTCCCTCTGCTGGGCGACCGCAACCCGGACATCGAGAAACGATGCAATGCCGACGAGAAAAATGATCGCGATGAACTCAGACAGGGCGATGACACCGATCGGGGAGAAGGACGCGCTATCCGGTGTCTGGATGACAGTCATCCATTCGCCAAAAGGCAGCACGGACCCCATTGATCCCAGCGGGAGAACGGTCAGCGTCAGGGCAAGCAGGATACTTGCAAAAAACCGAGGGCGACTGGCCGCAGGGCTGCCGAGTTCCCAGAAGGCGAACCCGCAGAGGGTTGATCCGAGAACCATGACGCTCAGCACGGCGGAAAGATCGTAAGCCAGCACAAATGGCTTCACGATTGAAACGAGAATTGTGAAGGCGGAAAATGACAGCCCGAATGCGAGTGCGCAGCCTGCAAGAATGACTGTTTTTATGGTGCGCTTCGGACAAAGATAAAAATAGGCCGACACACAGGCCATGGCGAACATGACGACAGCCGCGATTGCGGTCGTCGGCTCCGGGATGTGCCATGAAAGATAGGGATAGCTTGACCAGAGTGTATCAAAAAATGAAGTCAGGCCGGCAATCGTAATCGCGATTCCGAAAAGAATGATTTGTGTCTTCAGCCTGAATCTGGCGCTGGCGAGAAACCGGATGGCAAACGTGCCGCAGAGAAACGCAAACACGGTCACAGTGAGATGCGACATCGCATGCTGTTCACTGAGAAGGAATGTAAACAGCCGCTCCATGCATCTGTCTTTCACGTGAAATCATGCGCGATCTCACGCACTTAAGGCTCCACTTAAGCAGTCACACGTTAATGAGGTGGTAAAAGAAAATCCGGCTGTTGCTTTCCGGAAAGCAATCGGGAGATCGTTGCGTTTCAGCTGTCGTCCTTTACGGCACGACTTCACCCGGAGCGGATATGTTCAGGCGCATATTTCAAAGCCGACTGCTTCTTTACGTCTGAATACACTGACTGGTCCGGCCCCGAAGATTGCTGCCATTCTTCGGTCAGGCCCGGAGAGGTCTCAATGTTCTTCGGGCTGTCCGGAGAGCGGCCCTGCTGGCAGCTGTCGGCTTCTTTTTTACGGTCCGGGCAGAGGCTTCCGAACGTACGCGCGCTCTGTGCGTTGAAATGTCCGGACAAAGACGCCTCGCCTTTGACCGGACGATTTGCTAGGACGTGCGTTCTGTCTGCGGGCAGCGAATTAAAAATCACCGATGCAGCGCGGGTGCCTCTGCCGGCCCCGGATCGGATGGCCCAGGACCGGCGTTTTACTGGCTGGCCGGGAAGGATGACGAGATGATGCAGACCACACAATCCCGTCCGGACAAGGCCGATGAGGCCGCTGCCTGCGCGACCGCGATCGGACACTTTCTCAGAACGGTCGGCACGGCACGGGAATCTGACGTTCCTTTCCGTCACTGGACGCTGGACGATGTGATCCCTGATGCGGGCTGCGAGGCTCTCGTTGCGTGGGAGCCGACGGATGGCTCGGTCGCAGGAGATACCGGAGGACGGCGTGAGACGCGCAACGGTGCCCGGGTCTTTGTCGAGCCGGAAGCGCGGAGCCGGGATGCCCGGCTGGACGTGATGGCCCGGATGTTTGACAGCCCGGAGGCCCGGTCGGCGATTACGGCGCTGTGCGGAGTATCGCTGGACCATACGGCGCTTCGCCTGGAACTCAGTCTGGACACGGATGGCTTCTGGCTGGAGCCACACACGGATATCGGGGCGAAGAAACTGACCCTGCTGATCCCGCTTTCGATTCATCCAGAAGCAGAGCAATGGGGTACGGATCTGATGAATGCGGACGGCGAGTCGGTTGTTCGCAGTTCGGGGCGGTTCAATACGGGTACGCTTTTTGTTCCCGGCGATGACACCTGGCACGGATTTGCCCGGCGTCCGATTGAGGGATTGCGTCGCGGACTGATCGTGAATTTCGTCGATTCAACGTGGCGTGCCACCCGGGAGCTGGCGTTCGGGCCGGCGGTCTGACCGTGTCGCGGAACTCAATTGCCCTCACAGGTCAGAACAGGCCGCTTCGATCCGGTGCAGCATGCTGACTGACGGCGCTTTTCTTCTTCCCCACCACAATCCTGTTTATGGAGAGCAAGTGTTATGAGCGAACGCGAGGCGATGGATTTTGATGTCGTCATCGTGGGAGGCGGGCCGGCCGGTCTGGCTGCGGCGATCCGGATGCGGCAACTGGCTCCTGAGGCGACCGTCTGTCTGATCGAGAAAGGCAGCGAAATCGGCGCGCATATCGTGTCCGGCGCCGTGATCGAACCGCGCGCGCTTGAGGAACTGCTGCCCGACTGGCGCGATCTGGACTCACCGATTCAGACGGCGGTGTCGGAAGAGGAGATGTATTTCCTTACGGAGACGAAGGGACACAGGATTCCGGCTCTGGACCGGGTGATGCCGCATCTGGCGAATCACGGAAACTATGTCGTCAGTCTGGGCGAGGTCTGCCGCTGGCTGGCCACCCGGGCCGAGGAAATGGGGGTTGAGATCTATCCCGGTTTTGCCGGAGCCGAGGTTCTGATCGAGAACAACCGCGTGGTTGGCGTGGCGACGGGCGACATGGGGATCACCCGCGAGGGTGAGCACGGGCCGAATTACGCGCCGGGCATGGAACTGCGGGCGAAATACACATTGTTCGCCGAAGGATGCCGGGGCTCACTGACCAAACGGGTCATGGCGCATTATGATCTGCGCAAGGGCGTCGATCCGCAGACTTACGGCCTGGGGGTCAAGGAAGTCTGGGAGATTCCGCCGGAGAAGCATCGGCCAGGCCTGGTGATGCACAGTTTCGGCTGGCCACTGGACGACCGCACCTATGGCGGGGCCTGGCTGTATCATTTCGGCGAGAATCTGGTGTCCTACGGGTTTGTAACCGGCCTGGACTATGAGAACACCTGGCTGTCACCGTTCGACGAGATGCAACGTACCAAGCTGCATCCGGTGTTCCGGCCACATTTCGAGGGCGGACGGCGCCTGATTTACGGGGCGCGGGCACTGTCGGAAGGCGGCTTGCAGTCGATTCCGCGTCTGACCTTCCCGGGCGGGGCTCTGATCGGGGATTCAGCGGGATTTCTGAACACGCCGAAGATCAAGGGCACGCATACGGCGATGAAGTCCGGCATGCTTGCGGCTGAGGCTGTGGTTGAGGCTCTGGCGACGGATCGGGTGGAACCGGGGTCTTTCACGCAGCGGGTCCGGACGTCCTGGCTGTATGAGGAACTGAAATCAGCTCGCAATGTTCGTCCCGCATTCGCGCGCTGGGGCATGAAGGCCGGCGCGCTTTATGCCGGATTTGATGCGATGGTATTGCGCGGCAAGGCGCCGTGGACCCTGCATTTCCGTCATTCTGATAACGAGACGTTGCAGCCGGCCTCCCTGTCGGAGCCGATCAGCTATCCAAAGCCGGACGGCACGGTGACATTCGACAAACTGTCCTCGGTGTTCCTGTCGAACACCAATCATGCGGAGGATCAGCCGGTTCATCTGCATGTAGAGAATATGCCGCTCTGGAAGACGGTGAACTGGGATGTCTTCCGGTCGCCGGAGAGCCGGTACTGTCCGGCGGGTGTATACGAAGTCGCCAGTCAGGAGACTGATCCCCGACTGGTCATCAATGCGCAGAACTGCGTGCATTGCAAAACCTGCGACATCAAGGATCCGGCGCAGAATATTGACTGGGTGACGCCGGAAGGCGGCGGCGGTCCGAATTACCCGGCCGGGATGTAAATTCCGGTCATCTTACGTTAAAGGTAACAGCTAATTCAGGTGGAACGGTAGCCGGGCGTGGATTTCTCTTTGCCTCGCCCGATCCCACCAGCAACGGGTACTGGCAGGAAAACCATGAAAATTCTCGTCCCGGTGAAGCGCGTCGTCGATTACAACATCAAGGTCCGGGTTAAGTCCGACGGAACCGGCGTTGAGACGGCGGGCCTCAAAATGTCGATGAACCCCTTTGATGAAATTACTGTCGAAGAAGCGGTGCGGCTGCGTGAAAAGGGTGCCGCGACGGAAGTCATCGCGGTGTCCATCGGTGTGCAGCAGGCGCAGGACACGCTGCGCACGGCGCTCGCCATGGGGGCGGATCGCGCCATTCTTGTGCTGAGCGAAGAGAGCCCCGAGCCGCTTGCCGTAGCAAAAATTCTGAAGGCGCTGGTCGAACGTGAAAAACCGGAACTCGTGTTTCTGGGCAAGCAGGCGATTGACGACGACATGAACGCCACCGGTCAGATGCTGGCCGGACTGCTTGGCTGGCCGCAGGGCACCTTTGCCAGCAAGGTCGAACTGGTGGATGGGCGGCTTGAGGTGGCCCGTGAGATCGATGGCGGAACCGAGACCGTCTCGCTGACTCTGCCGGCGATCGTGACGGCTGATCTGCGCCTGAATGAGCCCCGCTATGCTTCGCTGCCGAACATCATGAAGGCGAAGAAAAAGCCGATGGAAACGTTGCAGGCCGACGATCTTGGTGTGGACACGACACGTCGCCTGACAACGGTATCCGTTTCCGAGCCACCGACCCGCAAGGCGGGGGTAAAGCTGAACTCTGTCGCCGAGCTGGTCGAAAAGCTGCGTAACGAAGCGAAGGTGATCTGATCATGACCGTTCTTGTTTTTGTCGAGACCGAGGCCGGTCAGGTTCGTCAGGCCTCCCGTTCCGCGATTGCCGCCGCCACGAAGCTGGGAGAAGTTCACGCGCTGGTTGCCGGTGATGTGGCGGCGAGCGATGCCGCCTCGGCAGCCGCGGCGAAAGTACCCGGCGTTGCGAAGGTGCTGAAGGCCGGAGCGGATGTTCTGGCACATGAACTGGCTGAACCACTGTCGGATCTGATTGTCGCGCTGGCTGGCGACTATACGCATCTTATCGCGGCATCGTCGGCAGTCGGTAAGAATGTGATGCCACGTGTCGCGGCGCTGCTTGATGTGCAGCCCGTTCCGGACGTGATGGCCATCGTCGATGCCGACACGTTCATCCGTCCGGTTTATGCCGGTAATGCGCTTGCAACGGTGAGGTCGTCCGACACGAAGAAGGTACTGACGATCCGGGCGGCAAGCTTTGATCCGGCGCCGGCTGAAGGCGGGGCTGCGCCTGTCGAGGCCGTGGATGTGACCGTGAAGGATACGACGTCCCGTTTCGTTTCAGCTCACACGCCAGCCAGCGACCGGCCTGAACTCGAGTCTGCCCGTGTGATTGTATCAGGTGGGCGGGGACTGCAGAGCGCCGAGAATTTTCATAAATATCTTGAGCCTCTGGCTGATAAGCTTGGTGCCGCCATTGGCGCGTCCCGTGTGGCGGTGGATTCGGGCTATGCGCCGAATGACTGTCAGGTCGGACAGACCGGCAAGATCGTGGCGCCGGAACTATATATTGCTGTCGGTATTTCGGGGGCGATCCAGCATCTGGCCGGCATGAAGGACAGCAAGGTGATTGTTGCGATCAACAAGGACCCGGATGCGCCGATTCTTCAGGTGGCGGATTACAGTCTGGTTGGCGATCTGTTTGAAATCGTGCCTGAGCTGACGGCCGCGCTTTAATTTTATTGCGGATTCTTCAGACCCGCCTACATCGCGTCCGGTTATACCGATGCGCGCTTTCCGGCGATGAGCGTTCGGGATGCGCGCATTTTTTGTTTCGTCTCTCTCACCATAGGAACCCGCTGTATTCCCGGACGAGGCTCCCGATGAAAGTCCGGTCACAGCCGGGTCTGGCGAAAAACTGCCGGATCGCGAGCGGCATAAGCTCAGACTCTCCGCTGCGGATGCTCCCGTTAACGGATGAGTGATAAATAAGCGGCAACCTGGATCATCCCCGAGACCAGGATGGCCTTTTCCATGTACGACGTTCTGCGCGATTATGATCCCGGCATGATTCTTGGCGCCGCAGGCCTGTGCACTGTGTCGATGCTGATTGTCATCAGAATGTTATGTCGCGCGGCTGTCGTAAGAGGCGCGCCCAGAACAAAGCGCATTCTGCTGGCTGCCGCCGTGGCCGGAAACGGGATATGGGCGACCCATTTCCTTGCCATGCTTGGTTGCCGCTCTTTCCGGAGCGCAACTTACGATCCCGGGCTGACCCTGGTTTCAATGGGGCTGGCGTGCCTTCTGTTCCTCGCGGCCTGGTGGAATGAGCGGCGCAACACGGGCTCGTCACGGTCGCCACTGACTGCATTTCTTATGACAGCGGCTGTCGGCGGAATGCATTATATCGGAATCGGCGCGACGGGCGGCGGCGGTCTTTCTGACATGACAGCCGGCCGGGTCCTGCTTTCCCTGGGATCGGGCTTTATGCTGTTTTATGCAGGCTGCCTGCTGCTCAGGCGGGAGCGCGGAGCACGGAGAAGTCTGGCCGCCCTGCCCTGGGTCGTCGGGGTCTGCTCACTGCACTTTATCGGGATGCCCGCAGGCATGCCTGAACATTCCGTCATGCTGCACAACGCGACAGCAGCCAGCGATACGGTTCCTCTGGCAGAACTTGTGGGCGCGGGAACAGTGACGTTCCTTTTGCTCGCGCTTATTTTTCTCGGCTTTGAATATCGTAGCAGTCTGCGCAGACGCGAGGAAAACACGCGCACCAGGAGTTTTGCCGATGCCGCAATCGAAGGGCTTGTTGTTACAGATGGCACTCAGATCATCGATGCCAATGATGCATTCCGAAAGCTGATTTCGTGGACACGCCATGAAACCAGCACCCTGGGCAACTATTTTCCGGAACTGATTCCAGGAAATAATCTTGAGACACTGATCGCCGAAGAAAAACCCCGGGAAATGTCGCTGATGACAGGCAAGGAAAATCCTGTTCCGGTCGAGGTTTATGCGCGTGATGCAAAGTGGAACGGTCGTATCCGGACCATTCTGGCTATCGTCGATTTACGGGCACGTAAAGAATCTGAAGCGGCGCTGAAGGCGGTTTTTTTTCGGGACACTCTTACGGGCATTGGGAACCGTCCATTCTTCGTTTCAAAACTGACGGAATTTCTGTATCATCCGGACAAACGTAAGCGGATCGCGGCCTTCCTGATTGACGTCGACTGGTTTAAGAACATTAACGAAATCAGCGGCCATACCGCAGGCGATGCCGTTTTGGCGCATATTGCTCAGGGAATTTCCCGGTTTGCCCCGAAAGACGCCGTAACGGCGCGCATTACCGGCGACGAATTCGCCATCGCGTTTCCTGCTGACGGGCATGACATTCCGGTATTTGCGGCGCAGCTGAGTGATGAACTCAAAACACCCCTATACAATACGCATGGCATCATACCGGTTTCTGTCAGTATCGGATTTGCGGTATCCGACCGTGAAACGCCGGACGGTGAAGCTTTTCTGCATTGTCTGGAAGTTGCGCTTCTCGCGGCCAAAGAAGCCGGCCGCGGCAATGTGCGTGAGTACGATCATAACTTTGATACATCGTTGCAGGATCGGTTCCGAACAGAGCGGGAAATCCGGCTTGCCATCGATAACAACGAGTTTTTTCTCGAATACCAGCCGATCATGTGCACAAGGAGTCACCGGCTGACCGGTTATGAAGCGCTGATCCGCTGGGAGCATCCGCAGCGCGGGCGTATTCCTCCCGATCGGTTCATTGGCATTGCCGAAGAGTGCGGCCTGATTGCGGAAATTGGCGAGTGGGTGGTCCGACGCGCCTGCGCCGATGCTGCGCTCTGGAAAAATGGTCTGAGCGTCTCGGTCAATGTCTCTCCGCTACAGTTCGCGACATCAGATCTGCCTGCGGTCATAACGGCAGCCATCCGGGATGCCAGGCTTGATCCGAAACGACTGAGCATTGAAATCACGGAGATTACACTTCTTCAGCATGCTGATCAGAACAAAGAGATTCTCCGCAATCTGCGGAAGCTGGGGGTCGGAATTGTCATGGATGATTTCGGCACCGGTTATTCCAGTCTGAGTTATCTCCGTGATTTCCAGTTTGATAAAGTCAAAATAGCCCGCTCTTTCATCCGCGATATGCTTCAGCAGCCTCACTCTGCTGCCATTGTGGATGCCATTCTGTTGCTGGGTAAAGGTCTCGAAGTTGATATCGTTGCTGAAGGCATAGAGACTTCTGAACAATTACATTATCTCGAAGAGCGCTCATGCACATTTGTGCAGGGTTATTTTATCGGACGACCAGATCGGGAAATTGCTGAATTTCCGGCCGGCGGCCTGCTCAGTGAAGTAGAAGAGGCAGTCTGAAAATGGATATCCTCTTATTTTAGTGATAAAATAAGAGGATATCTCAGCACGTTACAGAAAAAATCAAATTAGCTGATTTATTTATAAAGCTGATCGAATATACCGCCATCAGAGAAATGCGTCTTCTGAACAGAGTCCCATCCCCCCAGACTTGCGATATCAAATGTTTCCATTGTCGGAAAAACATCTTTATGCCGTGCAAGAATCGCTGAATCACTCGGTCTGAAGTGGTGTCTGGCACCAATTTCCTGTCCCTGTGGGGTAAACAGAAAATCGACATAGGCCTGAGCGACAGCTTCAGTTCCATGCGCCTGAACATTTTTATCGACAACAGCGACGGGGGGCTCTGCCAGAATACTGACTGACGGCAAAACGATATCAAACTGGTCCGGCCCGATATCCCGTGCCGCCATCAGTGCTTCATTTTCCCATGCAATCAGCACATCACCAAGATGGCGCTGCACAAAAGAGTTTGTCGCACCCCGCGCGCCCGTATCAAGCACAGGGACGTGTTTGAAGAGTGTCTTCAGGTAAGTTTTAGCTGCGTCTTCGGAATTATTATTTGCCCGCAGAGCCCAGCCCCATGCAGCAAGGTAATTCCACCGCGCCCCGCCGGAGGTTTTGGGGTTGGGCGTGATCACCTGTACATCGTCCCGGATCAGATCCGGCCAGTCGTGGATATTTTTCGGGTTTCCCTTGCGAACCAGAAAGACGATCGTGCTTGTGAATGGCGTGGAATTATGTGGCAGTCGCTTCTGCCAGTCAGTGGACAGCAACCCATGCCGGGCAAGAATATCGATGTCATATGCCAGACCGAGCGTCACCACATCAGCCGGCGCTCCTTCCAGAACGGAACGGGCCTGCGCACCGGAGCCACCATGGGATGTCCTGACCAGTGCGCGATCGTCGGGATGCTGTTTTGTCCAGTCCGCTGAAAAGACGCGGTTGATTTCGGTGTAAAGTTCACGCGTCGGATCGTAGGAAACATTCAGGAGTGTGTAAGTCGCGGCACGGGCCGACCGGGGCTGCATGCCGGCGAGAGTGGCTGTACCCGCCATTATGGCTCCGGACAGGAGCGAACGGCGGGAGAGACGAAAACTATTGAGAGACATCGTTATATATTCCGGTTTAATCAGAAAGTTGCCTGGACACGGCCAACGATTGCGCTTCCGGTCCGACCGAACAAATTAACATTGCCGGAGACGCCTTTAGAGCTTGAGACGATGTATCGGGCATAATCGAGCATAAATTTGATGTGCCGGTTCGGATACCAGTTGAAGCCCCCCTGCCAGACTGTCTGCTGATTGCCGTCGATCCCTTTTCCTCCCTGATTCGGCACATCGTTCAGATTCGTCACGCTCCAGCGACCGCTGACTTCCAGCGCACCCCAGTGATTATGCAGAGGGTCAAAATCATATTCGACCCCGGGCGTGGTAAAGGCAGCGGTCTTCTCGTTGTAGGCACGGGGATGGCCGAACAGCGTGTAGTTTGCGGCCACGTACCAGCCATCGAACCCGAGTGATGGAAGGATTGCCCCCATTGACTGCTGATTACGCTGCACGCCGATATGATAGTATTCGCCTTTCAGCAGGAAACGCCTCCACCGAAAGCCAAATTGTGGACCTGCCGCCCATATCTGCGCGACATTACTCAGCGCTCCGGAGGTGACGAGAGAAGTCTCCCCCAGAGGAACCTCCATATTATCACTGAAAGTATAGTTTCGCCCGGTTGAATTTTCGTTGACCTTGAACGCTGCCGTTCCGCTGGCACCGACATGCACATCGATGTCTTTCGTCACATAAGGGCGACCGACGAGACGCACCATTCCGCCTGTCTGACTGTCGGTAATCGTAGTATCTTTCGTTCTGTCGCCGAATTTCTGGCCAGTGAAATAGGCTGCGGCGAGCCAGCGCTTTTCATAATGCTCTCCTCCGACACTGAATCGCGCGACACCTCCGGCCAGGTTACGCACCAGATCCACGATCGTCGCACGTTCCAGAAATTCGAAAGCATTTGCACGCTCGGCACTTTCTTCTTCCATGCGCGGCTGGAAATAACCGACAGTCAGCGTGGTATGATGCAGCCCTGTGTAATTCAGGTTCGCTTCGAACAGACCGACCGTTCCGTCGACCGAACTTGAGCCGAAATCCGGTGTCACGTTGACGATCCAGTCTTTGTAACGCCAGCTCATATAGATACGCAGACGACGGGCGTTCTCAGTCAGCTTGTTGAAATTTCCTGCTGCCTCCCCCCCTTTCGGTCCTGCCCCCAGAAAACCACCGATATCTTCCTGCGCGGTCAGACCGATAGAGAAAGCATAAGCTTTATCTTCAGACGCGATTGTCGGACGTCCATTGGGAAAGCCGATCTGTATTCCTCCGACCTGGACCGTTTCGTCTTTTGCGGTCGCGGCTCTGAAATCAGACCACGACTCGGCAGGCCCTTCCGACGACACAAGGCGGCTGTCGGCAGCGGAGCGCGGACCCTCGGGAGCGATCGGCAGATGATGCGTCGCTTCCTGCTGTGCGAAAACGGGTGTTGCGTCGGGTGCGCCGGATGAATTCACCTGCCGATGAACGCGACTCCCCGCCACGCGCACACGGGGCTCCGCCTGGCCATCTGTACGCTCGTATCGTGCAATACGCAGTTGAAGATGCTGAATCTCCCCCTGCATTTCACGCCGCATGGCGGCGAGTTCTTTTCGAAGAGAAACGACTTCCGCATCCTGAGTCGCGGCATACAGTTCGCATGGAAACGTCATCGTGATCGCGGCAGATGCTGTCAGCATGACCTGTCGGAGAGAGAAAGACATCCGGATTACCCAAAATAACTACGTTCCATCGTTGTTATCTACATACGACGTTACGGTACGGTAATCCTCATTGTGATGAATGGCAATTGATGTTCGGATAATTATTATATTACAGTTTATTTTAGTGAATAATCCTGTGCGACTTCGTCTGGCCAAGCGTGATTGCGTAACAGGGGAAGTCTGTCGCGGCATTGCAGCAGCAACTCGTGTCGTGTCCGGTCTGAAGGCCGTTACGGGACGCTCCGCCAGGTCTCCCGTCGCACAACAGAGGCGCTCATGTCTCCATCTCGCTGCTCATGACGGCAGATCAGTGTTGCGAGGAAGCGGCCGTCTTTACTCTGCTTATGCCGTACTCCTGTCATAAAAAAACGCCGGAGAAGCCCCGGCGTTTTCGTACAGACCGCTGAAGTAGAATCAACGATGTCGATCAGAAGTCGACGCTGGCCGATCCCATCACCATGAATGGTGCCGCGACGGAGAAGGTCGTTGAATTACTGCCGGCGATTTTCGCTCCATACAGACCGGTGGTGGCGAACGCGTTTGCTGATGTGCCGTTGACGTAGCCGAGATAACGACGGTCCGTAATGTTGCGAAGGTTAAGTTTCAGAGTTGGCGCCTTCATCGGTCCCCAGTCTTTGAAACGGTAGCCCAGATTTATATTCATCGTGATATAGCTTGGGATATGCTGATCATTCACGAACGTGGAATACTGTCTGGCGACGTATTTCAGACTGTAGCTTCCAAACAGATGGCCGTCATCATAATCCAGATTGAGACCGAACATGTACGGAGGCGTCTGTGGCGTGAATTTGCCTTTACTCAACACATACTGCCCCGTGCCGGCCGCGGCGACATTACTGTCAGAGCGGGAATCGATGTATTCAGCGGAGAAATAGGGGCGGATGTGATAGAAAATCGGGCGTGTACCGATTTCGAAATCGACACCGTCCGCATGGCTGTTGCCGCCGTTGATACTGCGTGAATAGCTCTGACCGTTTCCGGCATTGACGGTCTGTGTGTAAAGACGGTTTGTGAAATTATAATGGAAATAGCTGATGGAACTCATCACCGTCGATCCCTGATAGCGCCAGCCAAATTCATCAGAGATTGAAAATTCCGGCTTCTGGTCCGGATTTGCCTGAGTGGCATAACCGCCGCGCGCCACGCTGTAAGCGCCTGAATCATACAAAGACGTATTCATTGGGATCCGGAAATTGGTCGTCGAGGATGCGAAAAGCTGATTTTCATCGTTGATTTTATAGCGGAAGGCTACTGCGGGAAGCGGCTCCTGCCATGAGCCGTTGATATAAGGGCCGGTCGATGTGTCCGGCAGAAAATTGTGCCCTTCGCGATTGACGACTGAGTATTTCAGGCCGCCTTCGATATTCAGCCGGCCGTTCAGCAGCGACAGACTGTCGGCGATGAACATCGTATGAATACGGGTCTGGGTGAGCGAGTCACGATACTGTGCCGTATCGCCGTTCGCGAGGATCATGTTCGGACCGCCGCCGTAAAGATCGTATGGTTTTCCCGTGCTGTAATTGACGAGACTGTAAGGGCCTGTCTGGATCTGCTTGGAGTATTCGAACCAGTAACCGACCGATGCCCGATTGATTCCGGTTGTAAGTGTCAGCTTTGTGACGGCGCCAGGGCGGTACGTCTGAGTATTGGACGGATTATAAACAACCAGGGACTTTGTATTTGTCGCATTATGATCGCCGATTGAGGCTGTCATCGTCTGCGCGCCCCACTGCTGGCTGGTCAGGCTTTCACTATAGGCACCGCCACCGTTGCCGTCTCCGTACCAGAAATAAGGTGTCTCTGTCAGGGTCAGATGATCGGTCAGCGTAAAGGTTGACGGAGCACTCGCGTAGATATTGGTGAATGGATTACGGTGCAGTTCGTAATAATTCGCGCTGGGACTTTTCGGATTCCATGTGGCAGAATAAGCATATTTGCTGCCGTATTCTTTCCACGTATCCATATACTCGGTCGGGAAAAGCTGGCTGGTCGCCTGGTTCCCGATCAGTGAGAAGCTGATTTTGTTTCCCTTCCCCCAGGCGCTGACCCATTTGGTCTCGCCGTGCAGTTTGTTCTGACCACCCGGACCGCGCCAGGAATTTTCAGCTGCATCGGAGAAGGAAATGAAACCCTTGACGTTCGTGTTGCCTATATAGCCGGTATCGAGACGGCCAAAGACGCGGCGCGCATTATAATTGCCATAAGAACCAACAATTTTACCGCCCAGCTTTTCCTTCGGGTCCAGCAGATACATATCGACGGCGCCACCGGTCGCACTGATATGCGGGCTGTCGAGATCCGCCGAGCCCTGCTCGACATTGATGGACCGCAGATTTTCCGGATCGACGATTTCCTGCGGATAAACAGCATAGTTTCCGATATCGTTGATCGGAAACCCTTCCAGCGTAAAGCCGATCTGGCTTTCGGTCAGTCCACGCATCGACATATGCCCGCCGGACAGGCCCATCGGATCGGTCGAGGTGGTGTTTACGCCGGGCAGCATTTCGATCAGCTGCATCGGGTTGAGGCCGGCGGCCTGCTTTTCGATGTATTCGGAAGTGACGGTCGAACGCGATTTCGGCGCGTCCTCTTTAATCATCAGCCCGGCGGCAACATTGGCGCGCCGTTTGCCACGGACTTCGACATTCTCCGACTTCTGATCGGTCGGGGCCGTGGCGCCCATCATGGACGGGGCGTTATCGTCGACCACGGCATGTGCCGCCGTCGCTTTTTTGCCTTTTGTCGTCTGGCCGGAGGACGTGGATGATGTTGCCGCCAGAACTGCGGCGGAAGGAGCGACAAGGGTTATCAGTGCCGTTGTCGTAAGAAGGCATCGGGTCAGGATGGGCATGGTTGCTCTGTTCTGATCATGGGCCAGGGGCTGTCCGGGAAGGGACGCGCAATCATTATTGCGTCAAAACATGACCATCTGGTCAGGATTTCACGCACAGATCACTTGCGTTTCCGCAATCGGGCTGCGGATGATCCCTTAGAACAGAACTGGTCATTTTTTTATTACAGTTTTTTTTCATTACAACGTCCGGCGCAATCTGTTGCATATTAGTCACGAATTTTTCCAGTGATTAGCCCGGCTATTTCTTTCGATATCATAACAATTGTATCGAAAGTGAATGAACGACACCGGGCTGACACGGATCTCTTCATACGATACTGGCGAAGATGTCAGAGGGATTATGCGTTTACACTTTGCAAAAAAACGTCATGATTACAGAACGGCTTTCCTGGTATCACCCGACCGGCGTTTTCTTTACTTCCATTATAACAGGCACGCCGTTAAACCGAGTCATTTCGTATCACATCCGGAACAATTTTCTCAATGACAAAATTCCTGCTCACGCTTTTTGGCATGGTGCTTCCTGTTCTGCTCAGCGCCTGCTCTGCCGGACAACCGGCACCTGTCACCTGGGAGGGGAAACCCGCCGTCATTCTGGTTTCCCTGGACGGGTTTCGAACGGAATATCTTTCCAGAGGGCTGACGCCACATCTTCAGGCGCTTGCCGATGGTGGCGTGAGGGCGCGGGCGATGCGACCTTCTTTTCCATCCATCACTTTTCCCAACCACTACACGCTAGTGACAGGGCTGCGACCCGATCATCATGGCATCGTCGGGAATTCGATGTTCGATCCGGTCATGCCGGGTGTTCATTTCTCCATGGCCAGTCACGAATCATGGTGGTGGGATGAAGCCGAGCCGATCTGGGTGACGGCGGAAAAGCAGGGCCTCAACGCGGGGACGATGTTCTGGCCGGGTTCAGAAAGTGTCATTCATGGCAAAAGACCGGATGAATGGGAGAAATTCGACTCCCATATGTCCGATGACACCCGGGTTGATACGTTGCTGTCGTGGTATGATCGTGGGGTGGCGCAACGGCCGCGACTGGCCACACTTTATTTCAACGCCGTTGACAGCGCGGGACATCATTTCGGACCCGGTTCATCCGAGGTAAACGCGGCGCTTCGTGATGTGGATGAGGCCGTCGGGCGCCTGGAGGCCGGACTGAAGGCGCGACACATTCCGGCGGATATTATTGTTGTGGCGGATCATGGCATGGCGCCGGTCGGTGATGACCAGGTCATCGCCATGGACAAAGTGGCTCCGGCGGCGTCCTGGCGCTGGGTGACCGGCGGCGCTTATGCCGGGGTGGATGCGTTGCCGGGACAGCAGGCAGTCCTTGAGACGGCGCTTCTGAAACCGCATGACCATATGCAGTGCTGGCGTCGGGATCAGATTCCGGCGCGGTTTCATTACGGGCATAATCCCCGGGTGCCGGGTTATATCTGTCTGGCGGAAACCGGCTGGATGATCAGGCGTGATGGCACGAAACCGGAGCATGAGGATCGCGGTGAGCACGGATATGATCCCGCATTGCCGGATATGAGCGCACTGTTTGTCGCGCAGGGGCCGGATCTGAAAGCGGGAACAGTGCTGGAGCCGTTCGATAACGTGGATGTTTACTTCCTGGTCGCGCATCTGCTTGGCGTAAAGGCGCTGCCGGGTGACGGCTCGCTCGATACGTTCCGGCCTGTTTTATCGGATCATCCAAGCTGAGGGAGGCGTCCGGACAGTACTGGCTTCACCGGATGAATCCTGATGCGGTCCGCAAGTGTCGGCCACATATGAAACATCTCTTTGCGATAGAGTGACTGTGAACTCCTCAAGCCCATAGCCAAGGCGAGTGATCCCGGCTTTGTCCCCGGATCACTCCTCGCCGCGAGGATGAGAAAAGTCCGTGGTACTGTCGCACCAACGGGTCGTGGAGCGAATTTTCTCGTCAGACGTGGCTTCCTTTCTACCCGTAAGCCGGACACACGCTGGCTACCCGTAACCGGACACACGCTGGCAGACTCCTTCAAGGAAAGGCGGGAGCATTGCCGGTGGGGTTTGCGCTGTTCGCCCCCCCCCGGCCGGAGAGATCACGACGCTGCAAAAGGCGGCTTGCGGGTATCTCCTTTTCCTCTGCTATAAGATCAGTTCCGGCTGACAGAGGAAATTTAATGACTATGCCGCGACGATCCGCCCGATGAGTAATGATTTTGACGCTTCTCCGTGGGTACACTCATCGCCGCCAAAAAATCTTGCATTCGTTGCGACCGAAACCGCCAATGCTGAAGAAGCCCTGGCAAGGCTTGTGCGTCGTTACGGCAACTGCCCGGTTGAAGAGGCTGAAGTTATTATCTGCCTGGGCGGGGATGGTTTCATGCTGGAAACGCTCCGCCTGGTGATGGACCAGCCGGTGCCCGTATATGGCATGAACTGTGGCTCTGTCGGGTTTCTGATGAACCCGTTTGACGAGGACGATCTGCCCGGGAGGCTTATCGCCACGCAAAGCGCTGTTTTACATCCTCTCCACATGCGCGCGACCTCTGCCGATGGCAGTGTTCATGAAGCGAACGCTCTGAACGATGTCTTTCTGTTTCGACAGACCCGACAGGCCGCGAAAATCCGGATTGACGTGGATGGCCGTGAGCGGATGCCGGAACTGATCTGCGATGGCGTCCTTGTTGCGACGCCGGCAGGGTCTACGGCTTATAATCTTTCAGCGCACGGGCCTATCGTGCCTCTTTCCGGCAATCTTCTTCCCCTGACACCGATCAGCGCCTTCCGGCCTCGTCGCTGGCGCGGTGCGCTGCTGCCCTCAAACGCCGTGGTGACATTCTCCATTCTGGAAACGGAAAAACGACCTGTCGCCGCAGTCGCCGATTTTACCGAAGTCAGGGATGTCATATCCGTTGTTGTCAGAGAAAATCCTGTGCAGTCGGTCATGGTGCTGTTTGATCCCGGACAAACGCTTTCCGAACGTATTATCACCGAGCAGTTCTCTGCATAGAGGCCATCGCCATGGACCTCATTTTCCGCATTGTCGCTCAGGGAGCATGATCATGAACGGATGGACGAAAGCAAAGAACATGGCCCGACGCACATTTCTGCGGCAAAGCTCATGCGCGGGTATGGTCATCAGCGCTGCGAGCCTGACTGCGTGTGCAAAAGAGAGCCGATCCGCAGATTTCGACGCGCCGGACCGGCTCCTGCGTGATGCAGTGGAGCGCGGCAGTATCCCGGGCGTGGTCGCGGCGATTGGTCATAACGGCGTGATCGTGCACCGTGTTGTCATGGGACGGCGTGCTCTTGTTCCGGTTCCCGAAGCGGAAACATGGGACACCCGCTTCGATATGGCTTCTCTGACCAAAGTGACCGTCACAGCCCCTGCGGTCATGCAACTCTGGGAGCAGGGGCTGTTTCAGCTTGACGACCCGGTCGCACGTTATCTTCCGGAGTTTGGTCAGAATGAAAAACAGGGCGTCACAATCAGGCATCTTCTCACGCATTTCTCCGGTCTGCCACCTGATGTTGATCTGACTGACGCCTGGACAGGCAAAGATGAGGCTGTCAGTCGTGCGATGCGCGCCAGACTGACAGCCCCGGTCGGTACAAAATTTATTTATAGTGATATCAACTTCATCACTCTCGGCTTACTGGTGGAAAAACTCAGCGGATTATCCCTGAATGTTTATGCAAACCAGCATATTCTTGCACCGCTCGGGATGACTCAGTCGGGATTCCTGCCGGATGCGTCTCTGCGTCCGCTCATTGCGCCGACGCAGTATGATGAAGACCGTATTCCTCTGCGCGGTGTCGTTCATGATCCGACGGCGCGCCGTATGGGCGGCGTGGCAGGTCATGCGGGGTTATTTTCATGCGCACAGGATATGTCTCTCTACGCCCGGAATCTGCTGGACCGTCGCGCGGGACGACCAAGCACTTATCCGCTGAAGAGTGAAACTGTGCTCATGATGACAACGCCTCAGCAGCCTGGGACACAGGATCTGCGCGGGCTTGGCTGGGATATCGGATCGCATTATGCGACGCCACGAGGAGATATCTTCCCGGTGGGGTCCTTCGGGCACACGGGGTACACCGGGACATCCCTGTGGATGGACCCAACCAGCGACAGTTTCGTGCTGATCCTGACCAATCGCGTGCACCCCGCGGACACGCATGGCAAAGAAATTGTCCGGCTGCGACACGATGTCGCCACAGCGGCAGCCAGAGCCTTGGGACTGACGGCGTGACCGGAAACGAATGACAGATCAGACTGTTCTCTGACCACCCACCCAGACTTCATCAACGTGAAAATCACGGTTCAGAACAACAAGATCCGCTCGCAGGCCGCATGAAACTGTTCCGCGATCATATAATCCCAGGTAACGCGCCGCATTGGTGCTGACCAGAGCCGCGGCCTGCGGCAGCGACATGCCGCCGCTTTTAAGTGCGTTTCTCAGTGCGACATCGAGAGTCAGCACGCTTCCGGCAAGCGAGCCTCCGGGAAGACGCACGGCTCCGTCACGGATCATGACGTCCTGGCCACCGAGCTGACTCGGTCCTTCGGGCATGCCGGCCCCACGCATTGCGTCTGTGACGAACAGAAGACGCGAGCCCATAACACGATGCGCAAGACGAAAACTCGCCGGATGAACATGATGGGTGTCGTAGATCATCTCAGCGTAAGCCGCTTCGCTGCACATCAGTGCCGTAACGGGACCAGGCCGTCTTCCCTCAACCGGGGCCATCGCATTGAACAGATGCGTTGCACCGACGGTGCCCCCTGCCGCGCAAACGGCGCAGATGGCCCGCATGGCGCCGTCATAATCCGTCACGGTATGACCCAGGCTCACGCGCACACCGGCCCCCGCGAATGCCGGAATAGCTGTTTCGGCGTGTTCCAGTTCCGGGGCAAGCGTGACCACACGGACCACACCGGTTGCAAGAGCTTCTGCCACGCGCTCCGGAGAAGGAGAAATGGCGAAAGGGGGCTGCGCTCCAAGTTTGTGCGGACTGACAAACGGGCCTTCCAGATGCACGCCATGCACGCGGGGACCACTTTTGATTCCCGTCCGGCACACCTCCGCGACAGCGTGCAGGGCGCTCATCACATCCGCCCAGGGCCGCGTGATGGTGGTCGGCAGAATTGTTGTCGTTCCGTGAGCCATATGATAACGTGAGAGATGATGAATGGCCTCCACGCCGTCCATTGTGTCCGCGCCATCGCCGCCATGAACATGGCCATCAATGAACCCCGGCAGGATGTACCGCTCAGGGGCAGAGGTGTCCGGAACAATTTCGTCGATACGACCCTCAAATGAAAGACAGCCCGGCAGAATCCGGTCCGGCAGGACGATCTGGCCGGAAAGTTTCATTTTTCACTCCTTTTAAGGGACGATGTCGTATTAATCGCGCGTGGAGAGGCCGTTTTTCAGACCTGCTCCCGGAAAAGACAGAATGACACCTCTGGCAGAGCCGCGGAAGCCGGCTTTGGCAAGTGGTTATCATGAGTGATCTTAATACTCGACAACTGTCCGGATGCTTTCCCCTTTAGCCATCATATCAAAGCCCTCATTGATACGCTCAAGCGGCAGCGTATGAGTAATGAGATCGTCGATGTTGATCTTATGATCCATATACCAGTCAACGATTTTCGGGACATCCGTACGCCCCCGGGCGCCACCGAATGCAGAGCCGATCCAGCGGCGACCTGTCACAAGCTGGAACGGACGTGTGCTGATTTCCTGCCCTGCCGCGGCTACACCTATGATGGTGGAAACGCCCCATCCACGATGCGCGCATTCGAGCGCCTGACGCATCAGTGTCGTATTGCCTATACATTCAAACGTGTAATCGGCGCCGCCACCCGTCAGCTCGATAATATGGCCGACCAGATCACCATCCGGTCCCAGATCTTTCGGATTAACGAAATCGGTCATACCGAATTTACGCGCAATGCCTTCGCGCGCCGGATTGATGTCCACCCCGATGATTTTGTCCGCGCCGACCATCTTTGCGCCCTGGATCACATTCAGGCCGATGCCACCGAGGCCGAAGACAGCCACAGTCGATCCCGGCTCGACTTTTGCTGTAAACAGTACGGCACCGATGCCGGTGGTCACACCACAACCGATGTAGCAGACCTTATCGAACGGGGCGTCCTTACGAATTTTTGCCAGTGCGATTTCCGGCAGGACAGTAAAATTCGCGAAAGTCGAGCAGCCCATATAATGATGAAGAGGCTGGCCTTTGAACGAAAAACGCGAAGTTCCGTCGGGCATGACACCTTTACCCTGGGTGGAACGGATCGCGGTGCAGAGGTTGGTTTTGCGCGACAGGCAGGACTTACACTCGCGGCATTCGGGCGTGTAGAGAGGGATCACATGGTCGCCAGGCCGGAGATGTTTCACTCCAGTTCCAGCCTCGCGAACAATCCCAGCTCCTTCGTGCCCCAGAATAGCCGGAAACAGACCTTCAGGATCCGCTCCTGACAGGGTGTATTTGTCTGTGTGACACAGGCCTGTCGCCATGATCTCAACAAGAACCTCGCCCTCATGTGGCCCTTCGAGCTGAACCGTCTCGATCTCAAGGGGATGGCCTGCCTCAAAGGCCACCGCGGCGCGTACGTCCATCGTTTATTCCTCTTTTCAATTGCGGTCTGAATTCAGTGAAGGCGTTGTATATACCCGAAGATGAATAGCAGCCGGTTGCATGACTTCATATGCCTGAAGCTGAATCATTCTCCCTGAGTAATATTTCTTCTGATCTGTTTCGTGTTATCCACTATAATGGAACACAGTCCGAGAGATGTGCTCAGACAGGAATATCGAGACCTATATCCAGAGCCTTTACACTGTGAGTAAGCCAGCCCAGTGAGAGGACATCGACGCCTGTTTCAGCAATGGAACGGGCTGTTTCCGGCGTGATACCACCGGATGCCTCGGCGATAGCGCGATTATTGATGAGAGCAACAGCCTTTTTCAGAGTCGGAATATTCATGTTATCGAGAAGGTAAGCATCGGCAATATCGCAGGAAAGTGCTGCCTTGAGCTGGTCGAGCGTATCGACTTCCAGTTCTATTTTGACGAGATGCCCGGTCCGCGAGCGAACTGTTTTAAGAGCTGTCGTGACATCGCCACCACAAAGAATGATGTGGTTGTCTTTTATCAGAATAGCGTCATCAAGACGGTACCGATGATTGTAACCTCCTCCGGCGCGAACAGCGTATTTTTGCAAGGCCCTTAGTCCGGGAAGGGTTTTTCTGGTGCAGGCAACACGAGCTTTCGTGCCGGAAATGGCATCTGCGATCTGTCGTGTTGTCGTCGCGATTCCGCTGAGGTGAGAAAGGAGATTAAGGGCTGTCCGTTCGCCCCCAAGAACTGTTTCTGCTTTCCCTTCCACCGTGGCGATGAGGGTGTCAGGGGAAAGTTCGTCGCCATCAGTGATCTGTGGTTCGAAGCGGATTTCAGGATCAAGGAGGGTGAATGCCAGGCGAGCGCCCTGCAGACCAGCGAGAACTCCTGCTTTACGAGCCCGAAATTCTGCCCGCAATGTTTGCCCGGGCCGGACGAGGGCCTGAGTGGTAATGTCGCCACCGATTCCGAAATCTTCAGCGAGAGCGCTGCGGATAACCGGTTCCCACAAGAGATCAGGCAGAATCATTACAGACATTGTTCGGGAACTTTCGCAAAAGTGAGGTCTCTGACAGTAATCGTTTGCCGAAGGGCGCCGTCTCCGAAACTCTCTTTGCTCTTATGCATCGGAGGTCGCGCCGCTGAAACGTCATCGGCACGATAATGACTGCCTCTGCTTTGATGACGGTTTAACGCCGCCTGAGCAACCAATGCCGCTATCAGCGCATTCTGATCACAATCAGTATGTGGACTGAGTGTTTGCAGAAGCTGTTTCAGACCAGCAGCATTTCGCAGGATTCCGGCATGCTGCATCAGCATATTCCCGACAGTGAAGCTGGCGGACAATCTGGCAACAGAAGCCGGGCAGGCCATCTTTCCCGCTCCGGTCCGGATGCCTTTCAGATCCCGCGCAACCCACTCTCCGCTGACAAAGGCCTCAAGCAATGAGTTGCTCGCCAGCCGGTTGGCACCGTGCAGGCCATTGCACCCGGCCTCGCCTGCCGCCCACAGCCCGGGAAGAGAACTGCGCCCCCGGCCATCCGTCGCGATACCTCCCATATGATAGTGCATGGCCGGACGAACGGGAACGGGCTGCTCCTCCGGATTAATACCGACAGCAAAACAGGCCGCCGTAATACCAGGAAACAGTTGACTGAAAGGGCCCGCCGAAAGGGAACGCGCGTCCAGAAAGACTTTGTGCCCTTCCTGCTGATGAGCGGCAATGGCGCGCGCAACCACATCGCGCGGGGCGAGTTCGTCGGTGAAGTTTTTCCCGGTTTCATCTACGAGACGTGCCCCTGCCCCACGCACAGCTTCACTGATCAGTGGTCGCCGGCCCGGATATGCTCCGGCATCAAGAGCGGTCGGGTGGAACTGCGTGAATTCCATGTCAATCAGCTCGACTCCGGCCCGTGCAGCGATCGCCAGAGCGGAACCGCTGCATCCCATGGGGCTTGTGGCTCCGGTATACAGCGCGCCAATACCACCGCTTGCGATGATGCAGGCCCGGGTGGAAATAAATCCCTGGCTGGTTGAAACACCCCCGATTGCTCCATTTTCCATATGGAGCCCTGTGAGCTCAGTATTTTCAAGAACTGTAATGCGAGACGTATTTCTCACCCGCGCGATCAGTGTTTTCATGATAGCCGCGCCGCTGGCATCACCATTTGCATAAACAATGCGCGGTCGTGAGTGCGCGGCTTCAAGATGCAGTGACAAAGCGTTATCGGACGTTCTGGCGAAGGGAACACCCCACTCCAGGAGTGTCTCAACAGTTCGCGGGCCGGCGGCCGTAATCCGATTCACAATGACCGGATCACAAAGACCGGCACCGGCCGCCATGGTGTCGGCAGCATGGAGACCCGGAGAATCATCGGGACCAACGGCAGCAGCCAAACCACCCTGCGCGAGACTGCTGGCGGCATTATCGCCAGGCAGACCGGCGGAAAGCAGGACGCAGGGGCGATCAAGATGCAGGGCCGTCGAAAGCCCGGCGAGACCGGCGCCGGCAATAACGGGCAGGTCAGTATAACGGGACAGAATATCCATATTTTCTGCCTTCATGATCGGGTTCAGACGTCAGGCAGCCAGCATACGCTCGACGGCCTGACGGGCACGATTCTGAAGATGCGCAGGGATAGAAACGGATGTTTCCATCGTTTCCAGAGAGTGCCTTATCCCCGCGAGTGTTATACGCTTCATATGCGGACAGAGATTACAGGGACGCACGAAGCTGGTTGCAGGAAAAAAAACCGAGAGATTGTCGCTCATGGAGCATTCCGTGACCAGAAGCACTTTCCCGGGCTGTTTTTCAGCGATGTAGTCCTGCATCTGAGCCGTGGAACCGGAAAAATCAGCTTCCGCAACGACATCCGGCGGGCATTCAGGATGAGCGATAACAGTGACACCTTTATGTATACGCCGGTATTGACGGATTTCCTGCGGCGTGAAGCGTTCGTGAACTTCACAGTGGGCAGGCCAGGTGATCATTTCGATACCGGTTTCGGCTTCGATATTTCGGGCGAGAAACTCATCAGGAATCATGATGATCTTTGAAACACCCAGGCCTTCCACAAGACGTTTTGCGTTGCCGGATGTGCAGCAGATATCGGATTCCGCTTTGACAGAGGCCGTGGAATTTACGTAGGTCACAACCGGGATACCCGGGTGAGCGGCCTTCAGAGCACGGACATTTTCAGCGGTGATTCCTTCAGCAAGGGAGCAGCCGGCGCGTGTGTCAGGGATCAGGACAGTCTTTTCCGGATTCAGTAACTTGGCAGTTTCCGCCATGAAATGCACCCCGGCCATGACGATCACACTCTGATCCAGTGTCTGGGCTGCACGGGCCAGAGCGAGGCTGTCTCCACGAATATCGGCGACACAGTGGAAGATCTCAGGTGTCTGGTAATTATGCGCGAGGATGACAGCGTCGCGCTCTTTTTTGAGGCGCAAAATAGCTTCGATGTCGTCCGCATAAAGCCGCTCCCAGTCGTCGCGATGCATGAGATGCGAGACAGGTGCATAGAGTGCGGCACGGTTGTCGGTGAGAGTTTCTGACATGGTCGCGCTCCTGCGCGCTATTATACTCAACATGAGCATATATAAGACACTGCGTCATTGATGCAAGTCCCGGCATATACACGTTTTCATGAGGCAGCTACGATCGGCTCCAGCGGCAGTTTCGCTCCGGCGAGATAACAGTGTTCGGCTCCGGCCGGATCAAAACGATAAAAACGTGCCGGTCTTCCCTGCCCTGCCTGCTCATAACGGCCTGTTTCAGTGACCAGGTGCTGGCTGAGCACAAGACGCCGAAAGTTCTGTTTGTGCATGGGACGTCCGGCTAGGGCTTCCATCGCCTGCTGAAGCTGAAGCAGGGTGAAATGGTCGGGCAAAAGGTCAAATACGGCGGGCGTATAACGAATACGGGCGCGGATGCGGGACATGGCGGTGGCAAGCACCCGACGATAGTCTTCATCCATGCTCTTACTGTTCAGCATGAAACCGGCAGAAAAGCGAGATTCAGCAACCATACCGGCTTCCCACAAAAGTTCATATCGCTGAAGGACAAGTTCGTCGTCCCAGGAATGTCCATCAAGGCCAAAGGCTATGACGCAACGACGATGACGGTGAGTATGCGCGGCTGACCAGTCGCTGATATGGGCAATGATGCGGGTCAGAAGCGGGTTCACGTCACTGCTGCGGCGGTCTTCCCAGGGCAGGTAATCGTAGACAGACCGCCAGTCCCCTTCTTCGCTCCAGATGCTGGCCAGTGCCATATAAGAAATGCGCACCAGCCGTGTTCCGCTTTCATCCAGCGTATCCCCAAAAGTATAGAGCTGTTCGATATGACCAAGTCGAATACCAGTCTGCTGCTCGACCCTCGCCCGGAGGTCTTTTTGCAAGGATTGATGACCTGACTCTGCGGGGCCTGATGGCAGAGACGAGCCATCCCGGAGCGTCAGAATACCGGGATCACCATGCCTGATGGTCATGAGGACGGCAACAAGATCGGCACTACACAGGCCTGGAGTCGTCATAAAGTTAGCAGCATTCCCTCAGATGGCTGATTACGCAAACACAGATTTAGCATACAGCCGGTACAGCGCAATTCCTGCACGCGCACCCTGGGAAAGCTTTTTTCGGGGAAAATTTAAGAAGATAACAAGAAACCGAATTTTTATTTATTTCGATTTATATCTCACACCAGAAAACACTCTGGTCTATTCCAATTATGTAAAGGCTTCGAGCAATGAACCGACACTCTCGACATTACCACAATGATCCTCTCAGTTCAGATGTCTGGAAGAGCTTTGAGAAAAACATTTTACGGCTGGATTGAACTCAGGACTACAGGGTGAAGGGAACAGGGGGGTGCTCCGATGTTTCGACAGCCCCTGTATCCGGAGACCACTCCCAAACGCCCGCACTGACGGCCAGAAAGGGTCTGCTTTTTCGCTGTATCTGCTGTGACCCAGACTACATCCGAGGGCACTCCAACGATTTTCGCCCTATCGGGACCACAACCAGAGTTAGTTGATAATCAGCATACGGATCGACGATGAGCGTTCGACAACATTGATGGCGACCTCTTCACCTGTACGGACGATCCGTACAGTAAGAGACTCACCTCCAACCGCAAGATTGAAAAGAACAAGCGTGTCTATCGATTCCGGCAGGCTGGGTCTTACAAATTCAACAGTGACAGTTCCGGGATCGTAACGCAGCCCGAGAATGGCCTGAAGAAGAGCAGGAAGGGTCGCTGCGGCCCAGGCCTGCGGAGAGCAGGCAACGGGATAGCGTACCGGCCCTTCAGAACGTGAACGTGTAAAACCACAGAATAGTTCAGGGAGTCTTCTGAGATCTGTATAAAGGGCTGCATCAAACAAAGCCTGAAAGATAAGGGTCGCCTCTTCCCGAAAACCATGTCGCGCGAAACCCATGGCAATCAGGGCGTTATCATGAGGCCATACGGACCCGTTATGATAAGCCATCGGATTATAACGGACCTCCCCTTCCGGAATGGTGCGAATGCCCCATCCGGAAAAGGAATTACGATTCATAAGGGTGCTGACAACCTGCGCCGCACGGGTAGCCGGCGCAATATCAGTTAAAAGAACATGTCCGGCGTTTGAGGAACGAATGGCACATTGTTTTTTATTTCCATCAAGTGCGATAACATAGGTTCCGATATCGTCGTTCCAGAATGTCAGATTGAATGAGACGCGAAGCGCGTCAGCTTTTTCATCCTGGTGGGTGGCATAAGCTGTCTGCCCAAGACGACGTCCGATCTGAGCAGCGGCACGCCTGGCGGCATAAACGTAAGCCTGAACTTCGCACAAGGCGATGGGACCTTCGGCGAGAGTCCCGTCGGCGTGAAAAATGCTGTCGTAGCTGTCTTTCCAGCCCTGATTGACAAGTCCGTCCCTGTTGCGTCGACCGTATTCGACGAAACCGTCTCCGTCCCGGTCGCCAAAACGCTCGATCCAGTCAATTGCACGGGTAACATGGGACCAGAGTTCGCTGAGTGTGCCAACATCGCCGGTGCGTTCAAGGTAATCACCGGCAAGCATGACAAAAAGTGGCGTGGCGTCGACAGAGCCGTAATAACGGCGGAAGGGCACCTCACCGAGTTCGGCCATTTCGCCAAGACGCACTTCATGCAGGATTTTACCCGGCTCGGCATCAGCCTGGGGGTCTTCCTTATCCGCCTGGTTCAGGGCAAGATATTTCAGTACGCCTTTGGTAATAAGCGGGTCCAGCCAGAGAGTCTGCATGGATGTAATGAGGGCATCGCGTCCGAAAACCGTGCTGAACCATGGCACACCCGCATAGGGGTAAGGTCCGGTTTTTTTCTCGGTCAGCAACATATAGATGTCGCAGATCGAGCGGCGGATTGCTTCATTAAAGATTTCGTTTGATGTGGCGATGGCCGTGGCGCGGGACGAGGCCAGACGGAGGGCACGGCGCGCCGCGACGGCACCCTGAAGAAAAGCACGACCGGGAGGAACTGTGCTGCAACTTGTCGGATCGCACTGAACCTCGACATGGATTAGAATTTTCTGTCCTGGCTCAATAGAAAAATCAAATGTGGCATGATCGGAAGACAAGGTTTTCGGTGTGGGTGAAAACAGTATCCGAGTTGTTCGGATGCGGTCATCCAGCCCGCGATAGGAGAGGCTGACATCACTCTCACCCAGCTCAGGCTCCAGATTTTCACCCCGTTTTTTCCGTTTCATGCCACGGGCTTCGAACAAATCCGCAAAATCCGCGAAAAAGCGCAGATCACAGGAAATATCGTGACGTGCAACATCGAAATTGCGGATTTCAATCCGTTCGAAACATTTCCCTTCCCACAGAAACCGGGAACGCAAAACATGCAGGAGATCGTGAGCGAGCCGGGTTCCATCGTTCAGCGCGAGGGTTTCATTAGTAAGGTTGACCGACAGCATCACATTATTTTCACGCACGACAGCAGACAGCAGGACGGGCCGCTGACCTCCGAGCCGGAAGGTAAGACCGGACAGGTAACGCGTGTCATGATAGTAAAGCCCGTCCGCGATATCCTGCCCCCAGAGTATATCGCCAGTCTGATCAAAAACTCCGAACAGATCACCCTGCTTAAGGGCATGGATACGGCGGCTGGCGAGCAGGGAGCTGCCACCAAGCGAAAACTCATCAAGCTGAGAGGGTTCCGGAATCGTATGTGGAGAGGGTGGCGGTGTGTCGGCACGGGCCGATGATATCACGTCATCCGGATGCTTTGAGTTGATCTGAGTTTCCACCATGGGAACCGACTCTCCCTTTCTGCCTGCTGCGCTGGCCCTGATCGCGACATATTCGATATTTGATGAATCACCTTGGGTGACGACTCACCTGCACATACCCGCAACCGTATCACTATTCTCCACAATCTGAACGCGCGGGCCGGGACAAGGTGACGTCAACTCGCGAAAATTTTTCTTTCTTTCTTCAAAGCTAACAGGCTGTTCATGCGTTGTTCGCCTGACCTTAACGGAGATGTCTTGATGGCAACCCTTCATAAGCCCCGGAACGGGGCGGAATGGGCCACCGTTTGTGTGGCTGTTCTTCTCATTCTGCTTGGCCTTCCGCTTTTCATCATGGGCATACAACTCGCTATGATCGGCGGATCTTTTTATTATGTTCTGTTTGGAGCAGCCCTGATTGTAGCCGGCGCGTTAATGCTGACGGGCTCCGTTAACGGAGCCTTTCTTTACCTTGCGGCCTGGGCACTGACATGGCCCTGGGCATTCTGGGAAGTGGGTATGGATGGCTGGGGGTTGCTGCCCCGCCTTTTCGGTCCGACGATCATAGCCATTGCCGTTGCGCTGACCATTCCGACTCTGCGTCGCATCGGAAGCCCTGTGATGTCGTCGCGCGGGAGCATGGTATGATACATAAAACGTCCCTCATGACAGCAACGATCCTGTTCGGAGTTGCTGTCATCCCGGTTGCTTTGACGGCTGTTCCCGCAGCTTTTGCCCAGACGCCCCCGAGTAACAGTGCACCGGGACCGGGAAATGCTACAACCGGCCATGATGCGGAAAAAAGTTCCGATAAATTCGATGCGCCGTCGCCCTATGCACCGCAGGCACCCGGTGTGAATGCAGCAAACATTCCGGACGGACCACCAGCAGAACCGAGCGAACCCACACCTGCCGTCAGTCAGATCAGCAGCAACCCGGATCATGACGACTGGCCAGCTTACGGACGCGACTCAAATGCTACGCGCTATTCGCCACTCGACCAGATTACACCCGAAAATGCAGGGCGTCTGAAGCGCGCTTTCGTTTATCACACAGGCAGCAAGCCCGCACCGGGACAAATCAACAAATGGGCGGCCGAGACGACACCCATCAAGGTGGGAGACGGACTTTATACCTGCTCGGCGCTTAACGATATCATCAAACTTGATCCGGCGACCGGCAAAGAAATCTGGCGCCATAATTCGGACGTCAAATACGACAGCATTCCCTATACAGCAGCCTGTAAGGGAGTGGTTTATTACACCGCTTCGACCGTGCCGGAGGGGCAACCGTGCCATAATCGAATTCTGGTCGGAACCCTCGATATGCGGCTCATTGAAGTGGATGCTGACGACGGCAAACTCTGCGAGGGCTTTGGTTATCACGGCCAGGTCAATCTCATGAAAGGCATGGGCGAGTCAGTGCCTGGTTTCGTGGCCATGACGGCTCCTCCACCGATTGTGAACGGAGCAATTGTCGTCAATCACGAAGTTCTGGACGGACAGCGTCGCTGGGCGCCCTCAGGTGTGATCCGTGGCTACGACGCCGAGACAGGCCGCTTTCTGTGGGCCTGGGATGTAAACCGGCCAGATCAGCATGGAGAGCCTCAGCCCGGACAGCACTACAGCCGGGGCACGCCGAATTCCTGGGCAGCCATGACAGGCGATAATGAGCAGGGACTGGTCTATGTTCCGACCGGCAACTCGGCGGCAGACTATTACAGCGCACTGCGGTCTCCGGAAGAGAACAAGGTCTCATCGTCAATTGTCGCGATTGATGTAAAAACGGGCTCCCCTCGCTGGGTGTTTCAGACAGTGCACAAAGATGTCTGGGATTACGACATGGGATCTCAGGCAACGATGTTTGATTTTCCTGGCAAGGACGGACCTGTTCCGGCACTGATCGTACCGACGAAGCGGGGACAGACTTTTGTTCTCGATCGGAGAGACGGCAAGCCCATTCTTCCGGTCGAAGAGCGGGCCGCGCCGACGCAGACGGATGTTCCCAACGATCCACGGTCTCCGACGCAGCCCTGGTCTGTCGGGATGCCACGTCTTGGCGTGCCTGATCTCAAGGAAACGGATATGTGGGGCATGTCTCCCATTGACCAGCTCTACTGCCGGCTGAAATACCGGCGGGCCAAGTATCAGGGTGAGTTTACAGCGCCTGAAATCAGCCGGCCCTGGCTGGAATATCCCGGCTACAATGGCGGAAGTGACTGGGGCAGCATGGCATACGACGCCCGCTCGGGTGTGCTGATTGCCAACTGGAACATCACACCGATGTATGACCAGCTCGTGACGCGTAAAAAAGCTGATCAGCTTGGGCTGATGCCTGTTGATGACCCAAACTTCACTCCATCTTCCGGAGGAGCGGAGGGCGCGGGTGCAATGGCAGATACTCCATATGGCATCGTCGTTTCTCCTTTCTGGAACGAATTTACCCATATGATGTGCAATAAACCGCCCTATGGAATGCTGACGGCGATTGATATGCACACACAAAAAGTTCTGTGGCAGCACCCGCTGGGCAGTGCCCGGGCAAACGGACCATGGGGGCTGCCGACACATCTGCCTCTGACTATAGGCACACCAAATAATGGCGGACCTGTGATAACCGCAGGCGGTGTGATCTTTGTTGCTGCAACCACCGATGATCTGATCCACGCTTTTGACGCGAAGACGGGAAAAGAACTCTGGAATGACGTGCTGCCCGGCGGCGGACAGGCGACACCTATGACTTATGAGTATAAGGGGAAGCAGTACGTGGCCATCATGGCGGGCGGGCATCACTTCATGATGACACCGGTAAGTGATGCACTCGTGGTCTATGCTTTACCAGACAGCAAATAATTCCGGGTTCTGATCCGGGCTTAACTGCTGCCTGTCTCTTTCGGTCACCTCGGCCGAAAGAGACTTTTTATAAAGCATCACTTTTTTACCGTAGCTGATCTGGAAAAATGGGTCACACCCATCCACCGGGATCAGAACATAAGCGTAAATTTTACAGAGCTGAATTAATCCGAAGCGATCGCAATGAAAACATCGATTCCTTCTGCTTTCGTTTTAATGATAGCGGCAGAAACATCTTCACTATCTGCTCCAGCCGGGCACTGTACAAATACCGTACCCGGCGATGTCCGGGAGCCATACCGCGTGGACGCCGATCCGTAAGTATCCCGCCCCTCGCAGACACAATCCGAAGCTCGCCAGGGTTCGAAGATCAGCGCTCCGCTCACAATCTGACTAATCTGATATTCAAGTGCAGCACGAGTGTTTCTCTGTGCCAGAAATTCATTCTGTATTCTTAAAATATAGGCAGAATCCGTCTCGCCAGACAGTCTTGGCAGATTATCACCAAAATAATCAGCAGCTGCCATATCAATAAAATTTCCGGTACTTGACTGTAACCTTGTCTGCTGACTCGTATAGGACAGCAATTGCCAGAACATCGCCCACGGCCATGCCAGACCAGCGAGAACGCCGTCAAGGACCGGCGTAGCATTTTCCGACACAGCCGGAAACCATCCTGCAGGCAATACAGCTCTTATTCTGGCGGCTATATCCTCCTGATCGCCTACTGCCATAGCAAAAATTCTTTCTGTATCCAGAAGCTCTGAGACATGTAATTAAGCATCAGTATCATTAACTGTTACCGATGTTACGCGGACAACAGTGCCTGTCGAACCACCTATATCAGCAACAACACCATTCACTGTGACAACCCCCACACTCGTTACAAGACTTCCTGCCGACTGAAGTGCTATACTGGAAATAGTAGTGTACTGACATACACCCCCTACAGTAAGTGCATTGATGTAAGCGGTAATGGCACTGCTTACCGCCGTCTGAACAGAAGCTAGTTCCACCCCTGCGGCCAGAGATACCGGAACGACAATAACGGCTGCAATAACCGTAGCCCGCACAGTCGAAGTTTCGACACCGCATGCCCGCGTCGCTTCAATTGCGCTTTCAACGGACGTTAATGTTGTATCAGGCACATCGCCAGATCCATCATCGATAGTCGCAAAAAAATAACCTGCCCTGTAAAGTCCGTCGGGTGTTTCATTTTGAATGACCTGATATGTCAGATTCGATGCAACTCCTGAAATAGATGCTTCCACAGCATCCAGAGTCGCAGACGACAGAGAGGAAAACCATAACACCATACGACTTTTAACTGCAGAATCTGTCTCTTCATCTGACCCATTACTTACAGCAGAAAGATTCGTACAGGTGTCAATTCCGGATATTTGTGTTCCAAGGAGATTGATAACTCCGGCTGACACATTGCCGACAGATCCTGTTGTATTACATTCTATCGGACACGTTATGGACGACACACCCTGAGCACGCACGTATCCACCTGCGGTAGCTGACCAGTACTGATTGTCTGTATCCTCGGTAACAGTGAATGAAATTGTTCCATCAGATGTTTTGACAACCGCCCCCACCGGAACAACCGCTGAAGTCGAAGTTGGCGAAAGACTGATAAATGTTTCCACAGTAGTCGCCGCAGTCGCACCCAGACGAGTCATTCCATATTGTGCAATCCACGTATCCACGTCGGAACCAAACGATGATGCAAGCCTGGTAACTGAAAGTACCTGCAGAATAAGATACTGAATCCAAAGTGCCACGGTCGCATTGGCTTCCATGAGAGCTCTGGCAACTGACCCGGTCGTAAAGTCAAGAAGGGACGAACATGCCCCCTGAGCTGCTGCAGAAGAATTCGAAACCAGCGTAGAAAAATTTTGAAGAGATAAATTCATTTTATAATTCCAGCGTAACTGTACCGCCAGTCGAATTACTCACATAAGTAATGACTATCTGAATTTCGCCCAAACTGACACTGTTAACGGACACAGCAGGACTCGGATTAGAAGAAACCACAGCTTCCAGCGTCATTTGTTGAAGTATAATAGCCTGAAGATCTGCAGGCGTATCAATGCCACCAACTCTTCCGGGAAGTCCGGCACCGTAAGTAAGGGAAAAAATATAATCTCCGGCATTCGTGGTTAAACGCCGCAGTACACGCTGCATACCGACGTCATCTCCTGTCGCAACTTCAAGCTGCCCCGTTTCTGTGATTATCAGGTCAGAGCCGCGAACATGAAATAAATCTGCCATGATAGATAATTTTATTACCTTGTATTTAACTAATTATATTTTTCTAATCAAAACTAGAACTTATTGTGGCTCTTCCGTTACGCTCCCACCTACCTGCACTCCTCCATGAATGTGTTGCTGAAGCGAAATACCAGAAGCTTTAACATCTCCCGAAACGGTAACGTCGCCCTCTATCACAAAATTACCATTTACTTTGATTCCATCACTCATCAGGACAAATTCTGTTTCGCCAACTTTTATTCCAAACTGACCGGGACTGAGCTTACTCCCGTCCAGACACGAAAACGTAGCGGGCTGCGTTACGGCATCGAAAACTCTCGCTACAACAACGTAATTGTCTCCATCCCCCTGTGCTGTTTCTATAAGGACATGATTACCAATTTGCGCTGGCGCATAGCATAACGCTGTTCCGACTGAAGCCGCGGTGTCGCAAATCCACCCCGTTTCGCTATTCTCCGGTTGCAGGAACACCTTTACCAGCCCTGACGACGGATCGACAGCACTCACCACTCCAAATCTTGCCCGTCCAATTCGATTGGTATGAGAGTGCATCATCATATCCAGAGCACCACGGACATTTCTCACGTACCATCTCCTGTTGCGTTGCGCATTCTTAAAGTAATACTCTTGGAAACTGATTTGCTATTATAAGATAATGTCACATCATCCACAGTATAAATCACGGAATCAAACGTCGTACCCGTACCTTGTAGCCTGATGCGTTGCCGGGGGAGAATGTCGAGTTGCGGATGAACATTCATCCTGATCATTCTTTCATGTGCAATCAAATCGTTAAAACGCAACTGCGCTAAAGTCAGGCACTGGTCCTGAGTAGTGCCAACAGGGGCCGTAAAATTGTAACGACTGGAACTCCCGCTGCTGCTAACGGGATAAGTTGCAGAATGAACTGCTCTCTGGCGCGCATCCCAGGCTGAAACCGTTACAGAAGCGTCTCCGGTATTAGTGAAACGTCGAACCAGAATCATATTACTTACGGGCCCGACCGGGGATGATGAAGCTGTCGCCGCAGCAGCCCAGTCTAAAGTCATTATTGAATCCGACGTGTCCGGAACGCGGAAATGCAGTGTTTTGTCATCAACCCACAAATCGTAACCGTATTCATGCTGCATACCCACACAGAAGTCCCAGCCGGTCTGAAACTGATGCATTCCTGAAAGACCATGGGCTTTATGTTCGTATTGATAAAACTGGCCAACCAGACCGTCAGTAGCGTCAATATCTGCCTGCAATCCAACCTCTGAGGCTAACGTCGTCAAAGCTTCTGATGCCGTCATGTTAAGGAAAGAAGAGCCCGACAGTTCGTATTCTATCAGGCGTGAAGCCCAGTCACGACCGCTGGCAATAACAACTCCTGTATCCGGGCGATATTCTACATAATCAACCAGACCGGAAAAAATTTTAGTAACAGGCGCACTCCCTTCCGGAACCGAAGCCGATATAAATCCTCCATAAATATCGATTTCAATTTCTTCAGATGAGCCATCAACCGGATCAAACCACGGCGATATTGATTCATCAACAGGTATAACTACAGAAAATACGCCTGACTCCGCCATTCTTGATCGGTATATTTCAAGTCTCTGGGGTGTAGGCAAATCCACTCCACCTGATTTCAGTGTTATTCTTGGCCTGATAACACCCGAAAACTCTGCGACCTGTTGATTTATAGATACCATACGTCTTCACTATTTATTATTATTGTATCTCGTGGCATTGTGTATTTAAGCTCCACAATCATAGCTAAGCATCAATCCCCCCAGTCTGACTGGCGTCAATCGGCGGCAGAACAATTGTCTGAAGTGATGTTATCCATGTATCAGAAAGATTATTTAGACTCATAATCCGGTTTGCCTGTGTTGCATCCCCGAGAAAGCGAGCAGCTATATGCCACAATGAAATATCACTTGGACTTACCAGAATCGACTGTGACAATTTTTCTTTCCATACATTAAATAAAAATCACTCAGTAACAATAGTTCCGTTAGAAATTCCCACATTTCCGATTGCTCGAGAAATATATGAATTTACTTGTGCGGTCGATGCAACAATACCGGAATGAGCAACGCTGGCAACCAGCGCACCGGAGTCAGGCACAACATCCGTCCCGGCATTTGACGTAATGGACGATATCTCCGTTTCCGATGTGGCCATTACTGATGAGACTTCAGATTGCCCGGATGTAAGCTCTGTTCCTACAGTACTGATTGCACTCTGACTACTAACAGATGATAAGGCACCAGCATCAGTCGCTATACCCGATAAAGTTGCGGAAGCCATAGATATCTGACTCCCCGCACCAAATAAATTTACCAGAGGTGTAATTTCTCCAGTATAGGTAGAAATAGCAGAAGAAACTGAAGAAATATACGACCCAACAGTGTCGACCAGATCGCTGATGCCATCAACAGCAGAACTGGCATCATCTCCTATCAGACTACAAAGCGCTGACTTCGTACTATTGACTGCATTTGTCACAGACGGAATAACTTCGCATGAGATGTTATATGGAATAACAGTTCCATTGTCCGTGTATACACATTCAAATGACGTGATAGTCACCTGCCGGGATAAGCCAGCACCTGTAAAATCATGGATACCACCAGCCTGAACCATAGCAGCGAGCAAATTTGCACGACTTAAACCGTTAAAACCACGAAAGACACCGCTCCAAACCAGCGGTTTTTCATAATACCCTGCCAAGGTAACAGTCTTTCCTCCGCCAGGACGATGCATAATTGCCGCATCCTGATAGCCACCCCACTTCAGAAAAGAAGGCACTTCTGTATCGAGAAATATTACAGTTCCCAGAGTAAACGACTGTCCGCCAAGAGCAGATGCCACTGCTCCTGCTACACTCAAAAAACCGCTCATAAATGTAATCCGGGATAGCAGGGGGTACTCTGCACCCAGGACAGAGGCGAAGTCGTTGGAGCAGCAGAAAGACCCTCACCAAACTTCTGGATGACGGCATCTGCAATTTCAGAAACATTAGATACATGGAATTGCTCCGGAGGATCCGGTATTGTCTGTTTTGCTTCTGATTTTCGAGGAGCAGAGTATAAGGCTTTATAACCATCCCCATTCTGTCTGCTCTCAAAATAATTGGTCTCAGACGGTCTTTTGCTGGTTGCAAAATCTCTTTTGTCTTTTGCAATCGCACCAGATCTGACGAATGACTTCGCCAATGAGGCATTATGCCTGTGCGTAGCATACGTCATATTCATAAGCTGCTGACTGGAGATTCCCTGAGATGATTTACGATCTATAGTTTTTCCATCCAGTTTACCGGTGCCGTATCTGATGTGTCTCACACTACCTGAAGGAATCACCAGGACAGAACGCCCCCGAAAATGCAGCCGGATTGCACCGGGTTTTTTCGTAATATTCATATGATTAAGTGAATATTCAGAAGAATAATCATTAGTAAAAGTATTTTTTTTGTCTTTTGATTTAATAATATTTTTATCAGATATTTTTAACTCATGGTCTCTTACCGTAATTCTCCACACTCTACTCAGATTGGAATGTTGCTTCTTTCCATTATCGAAGCGGTGTATTAATATCCTATGCTCAGACACTCTTGCAGTTCGCCCTACATTCCCCTTGTACAGCACAGCTTGCGAATCTGATAAGATGGCAGGCTTTCCGACATAAATTAAATTATTGTGCCTGTTTTTTCTTGCCTGACATATTGAACCATCACGATTTAACGGCGATAATCGATTTTTTTTTGAATTACCATGAGAAAATACTGAAGCAGTGACATCTGCCTGACGAATAGCGTTCCTCACTATCATACCACTATTTGGATATCGACTACCGCCGTGTTTTTTCGATAGATAACCTGAATTTCGGAGCATAGAAGAGTTCACCGATACAGGTGGCCTCAGTCCGGCTTCATTTCGGCTCAGATGCTTATCATTTACTAAAATCAGATGCTTCATGCGATAGGGCCAGGTCAGAGCATGCGCTCTGAATATTTTATCCGAAAAGAGCAACTGTTTACGCTTTGAACGCAGGCTTAACGATAGCCGTGGTTTTGATAGACTACGCGAAATATTTATTTTTATGTTTGGCCTGTTATTGGTGCGCTTTTCGATTGCAAGCATATTCCTTCTAATACCAATCACGCGCCCTCACAATAAATATTATATTCAAAAATTGTTTATTTATTTCTATTTTCTAATCTGTCCACACACCGCGTTCCCAGCAATATTCCCCCCCATCCAGCCGACCCGCAATAACGAGGGCCGCCGCGCGAACTCGCCAGTCCCAGTTGAGAATGACATCATAGGGAACATTCGCGCGGAGAAGAGCCATGATTGTCCAAAGGGATGGAGAGGAAGCTAGTTTTTTATGTCATCCATCTGTTGCGATGGTTTTTCTAAAGTTTCAGAGGAAATATAATCTTCAACTGCATTAATTCCATCTACACCCAGAATATTTGCCAGATCTTTGATGCCTTCTTTGTTCCGGGGAAATGGCAAAGGAATTCCATCTACCGAACGCACAGAGCACCATAACTGCGCAGCATTCAAATACATTTCATTCCCGGCGGCTTCACTACCACATGCAAGAATAAAATCCAAAACCTCACCAGGATTCATTTCCCGGTACTCTAATTTTTTTCCATTTTTTGATGTAATATAGTAAGATTTAGAAGACAAATTTTCCGGCATTATACAGACCTCCTCTGACTAGCAAAGAAATCGACCGTCTGAGCTACAATATTCTCGGAGTCAAATTTTCCTGCATTTGAAAACGTCAAAGTTAAACCAGAATATTCATATTTTGACGTTGATCCATCTGCCTCCTGGATATAGCAATAAAGTACACCAGATGAAATTGTGCTTGCATTCCAGAATGCCAACTCATCTGCATTGAACAATGTATCTAAAGCATAATTCCCTCTGTCAATGGTAAAACTTCCACGCCACCCTGATGGAGTGTTGAATTCTATAGGAGGCTTATTTAGTGGATTTGTTCTTTGAACTTTAATTTCCTGACGAACCTGAAAATCAATTACATCCTCCAGATCAATCCGTGCGCCATTCCAGATCAGAATAATAGATCCCTGTCGACCTATTGTATACGGTGTTGTCATTATTGACTTGAGACCGTTACATCGGCCCCTCCATTTATATTAACAATGAATTTGCGATTAACGCCAAAATATGTAATACTTATATCAGCTTGCAGGTAACCCAACGCTGTTCGTGATTGAGGATTATTTGTTGATGAGCACGTGACAGAATAAGCAGTGCTACCAGTAGTAGTTCCTATGATACCCCGTGACTGCAGATCCGATAGAAAGCCAGTAAGTGTCGCTTCAACATTAGAAAAGAGCGTAGGAGACATCGCGAGGCCAATATATATTCCCATACCATTCGAAATGGTTTCGGCAATAAAATTTGTCACTCTGGTATATTCATCCCCATCAATTTCGGGGTTACTTGACACATTAAATCCACCTCGTACGCACCAGTATGCGCCGCCAGGAGCAGGATTACAAATAACATCAAGGCCATTTTCAAATAAAGAAGTAAGCTCAGCAGAAGAATAAGTCATTGTCTGTCCGTCAGACACCAGACCGGCTTTCTGGCTACCAACTATTCCATATAATTGCTTATTAAGGCTGGGCAATTCAGGTGACAACATGGCCAGACATCCCGCGACAAAACCATGAGGTGCTACCAGACGTGTCAACGAATTTTCAGAATCGTACCAATAAAGCCAGTCACCAAGCATTACTTTTAATGCGTAACTATCAACAGCAGCAGTGACCCGATTTGATACCGCGTCAGCAATAGACTCACCCGATGGACCGGAAGTGATCATATAAAGACCTTCCGCTAATCCAAAAGATATCTGCGCAGTCCATGTTGATGAATCTGTAACACCAGACAAAACGCCGATACTGCAACTCTGTCCACGTAGTGCGTACATGCCCGTTCGTGTCGTACCGTCTGACCCTAGAAGACTTTGAGCTGTCACGCCGGAATTTCCGTCTTCGCCGCTCGCGAACGTCTGTGAGGAAACAGCAGAAGGAGCGGCGCCAGAATTAGTCCCCGCAGAGGCCACTACTAATGCACTAGCTCCCCTGGCAGAAGATTGTCCGCTATTAACTGCGCTGATAAGATCAGACCAGAATGATGCGTTACCATCAGAAGCAGATAAATTATCAAATGCTTCAGGTAATGCATTTGGCATCTGAAACACGAGCTTCCATGTCCCTGGAGCTGAGCCTGTAGTCAGATCGGCAGTAATTGTATTTCCTGCGGTACCACTATATTTCGCGGACAAAAGAACAGGATAAGTTGCTGAAGTGGAATCATAAAGCATCGCACAAGAAGCCGCAACATCCGTTCCATCGGTAACACGCACACCGACGAAATCGCTTGCTCCCTGAACAATTGCAGCAGATACCGGAGTCGCCAGATCAAATGCAGTTGTTTGCATTGGACCAAAAGCTTCTATTCTTTCTTGGGATGTGCCAAACACTACTGGCGTATTTACAGGACCCCATGTGGCCGTACCAACAACGCCTATAATATTTGTTGATGCCCCTGAGAGTGAAGTACTCGCAGGAGTTAAAATCTGCACATACAGATCTGGAACAGTTAATGCAGCTGTATTAAGTGACCCACCTTGAGATATTACACCCATTATAATTCTCTCTTACTCTCAGAAATACCTATTTTATTATTTTTTGGCAAATTTATATATCTAACAAATTTAATCTGATCAGAACCAGTGATACTAGAAATAACTGTACTGTTTTCAATCAAATCTCCTTTTTTATAATTACCAAAATCTGAAACCACTAATAAAGCTTTTCCCATGTTTTCTCTACGCTATAAAAGGAATATCTGGATACACGCCTTCGCGCGCTGCATTATTTATAGATGACCCTATTACAGAAATACGATCTGTGTTTCTGCTACTCGCAGAGTAAGTCGCAGAGTAAGTAGGAGATAACCAGCCACCTTCAGTAAACTGATTCCATGCATAAATAAGCCCAACTCCCGCCGGACATTCAGATGCATTTTTTATAAATGTTGTCATATTCATAATATGTGATGCAATATCAGTAGCGGTCCCCGCTTCATAATAATTTTCTGACGACAGCTCAGAACTTATTGGATAAAACGCCTGCGGATTCTCAATAAGAGGACGCTGATCCCATCCAGTCATCGCGGTAGGAATCATCGGAAAACCAGAATTTACTCTATCATTCCAATCAGTTTCAGCAGCATTTACCAATGCGGAATAGGTTTGAGGACTGCCAGATAAACGAGGATTGCAGTAGGCACCGGCAGCATCGGCCCCCACACTCTTCGCAATATCTGCGTTATCATAATCCGAAATAGCAGAATCAGAAAGATATACAATATACGGATTTTTATTATGTGCTTCAAGAACAGACTCACGAATAAAACCGATTGCCCGACTAAGACCACCCGGCAACTTGGCCAACTGACTATTCCCCCTGTTAATTATAAAATACAGCGGTCGGCCACTCAGGACTGTCATATATTCATCGCGGCCCATCAGCATGATATCTCTTTTAAAAGTATCAGTATAACCATCGCAGCTTGTCGTATCAGCCCAGTTCGATGGCTGACCTATCATACAAAACTGAAGCCCTTTTTTAGAATTACTAGATAGATAAAATGATAGAGCAAGACTTAAAGAATCATTTTCAGGATACGATTCAAATGCCCAGAATGATAATCCACATGAGATTGCATCAGAAATTTCCTGATTTATCGATTCCTGTGTAGCTGTCGGCCAAGCGACCTCGTTTTCTGCACTTATAATCGCATTTCCAGGCAAACGATAAAACCATTCTTCGGAATTCAGGGCTGCCGCGCATTGTTCATCAATAACATTAGACATGTCATGCCACGCGTCGAATCTGATTGCGCCTAAGGGAGGCAGAACCGAAGACATATTCTCTCCCCCAACACCAAAAGCCCAATCAGAATTAACAATTCCTACAGGCCACAAGGCCGGAACTGAATTAACAGACTGCGTCCATCCAATTTCAATTTTCCATAATAAATTTAGTCTATATAAATTTGTATTCAGGTTACTGTCATCCACTTCTCTTCCTGCAAAAATAAAATATCCAATTTCATTTTTATCAGTCTCCGTTAATTCATTCTCAAGAACCGCTGTCATTACAGCTTGTTCGAGAATATCCCTAATCAGAATAGAAGGGGCAAAAATTGAAATATTAAATGTCTGTTCAGTTCGTGACAATTCACGAGTGACAACAATACTCTTCCCTACCCTACCATACATTGTATGGGGTGCAGCAACCGACAATGTCGAATCAGAACAAAGCACGCTGACTTGCCCGATATTTTCGACCACAGCCTCAATCAACTGAGCAATAAGCTCAGCTGTGTAGCCGGTTTTCACGGCTACGGGATAAGCAACATTATCAATCACTATGCCAGCTACACCGTCAGATGCAGCCACCCCCTGAAATGTAACAGAATCTCCAGAAATTGCATTTTGCGAAGATATTCCAAAGGTATTATTACAAGAGCGGGCATGCCATCCCCGATTGTATCGTGTTTTATCGACAGCAGTCCCTGATTTTTGATTAATAGTTATCCAGCTAACTGCCGGCGAAGATTTAAGATCTTTACCAAGCTCGGTTTCTTGCGGCCACCCACGACAGATTTTAACATCATAACCGATAGCAGATGTCATGCTATCGATCAAAGAATCCGGATAAATATAATCAGCTAGTATTTTTGCCAGTAACGCTTCAATTTCACAGACTTTAACCATTATACCTTATCCGTAATCACATTAAGACGATATCCGAATATGGTTTTTTCTAGATTGTAAATGTGATACGAATTTGATCCGGATATTTTGATACGTAGCCCCTGATGCAATATAATTCCTAGTATAACAGGCATTAAGATCTTAAATCCACTAGTCTGGATATCTGTACCAAGGTGCGTCAAAGGACGTCCTCCGCCTCCACTTTCCTGCATGGAAACAGGCCAGTTTTTGGCTATAAGCCGATCATGCGCCCATACTGGCCCTTCGGAAGCACGAAGACCCATTAAATTATTATCAGATGAAATATCACTTTCGTAAATTGAAATAACTTCATTTTTTAAAACAACCAATACAGGTCGATCAGATTCTATCTTGGATACAAAATAAATTTCTTTCGCATCACGTCTTTCATCTGATACCTTAACGAGATAATCTCCAACACATAATTCCGATATATCGATTAAAGCAAATAAGAAATTATGTTCCCACGTTATTGGAGTTGTCCCTGACATTGATGCTGAAATGTCAAACAGACATTTTATAAGAGCAATGTAATTATCCCTGAAAGGACCTGATGTATCTGAAACTCTGTACAGCTTTACATTTCCGCCAGGAACACCAGCTACCTTCGCCAATCCTGATGAAATTTTTTGTTTTATACAGACAGCTTCCATCAGACAATAAACCGTATCGCTCCGGAATTCCATTCTGGTCCGGCTTTAACTCCAAGAAAGTGGACCAGTTCCAGCCTCTGCTGGTAAAATAAGGAAATTCTCTCTGAGACTTCCGTTTTATTATGTGTCCATACTGAAGCTTTATCTGTGTCAATGTTTTGTGCTGCCTGAGAGGGGCCCAACTCAAGACAAGAAAGAATATTGAGCATAGAACGCGCAACCTCTATCTCCGCATTCGAGAGATTATTTATTTTATACTCGAAATCTCCATATTTTGCGAAATATGGCCACGAATACTGTATATTGCTTTCATCCCCTTTAACTGGATACCAGCAATACCTTCTCAAATTGACTTTTTCCACTTCAGTCAGATTAATCGAGCGTAGTCCGCTGGTCATTACAGATATCCAAAAGTAAGTTTCTGAATTAGTGATTCATCGACAATGAATCACTAATTTATATTACAAGCTTTCGATAATAACGCCTCTTTTAAGATAGCTATTTGTAGATGTTGGAATGATAGAGGGGTTTACTGTCGCATCAGTCGGAAGAGCGAAACCACCAATCCAATACCATGACTGAGCGATAATTTGTTTTAGCCGATCAAGAGGCTCCCGTGTAATCATCATAATACCGTCGACATTCTCTATCAACGCTTTGTCGCTGTCAGGGATATCCAATGCACCATTATAATCCCCTTCAATGAGAGCTCCCTGACCGCAGACAATAGCACGATGGACAACACCGGCTCCTAACGATGCCTGCAAAGGAGCCTCAGTCGTCGGTATAAATCTTACCCCAAGAAGCTCGACAACCGACCCGGCACGATATGTCTCGCTTCCATATGCGCCCCGGTAAAGATACTTGAAATCACCATCTCTGAAGAGACCAAGCATCTGCTGATCGTCCAGGTAACAATGATAAGCACCGTCAATGGTTGGAACGTTATTCATCCGAAGAGCTGCAACAGCCGCAAGAACTGTCTGGATTCCAAGCGTGTCCCCAGCGATGTAGGTGCTGGAACCATAATTTCCTGTAGGAGCAACGAGCTGCGCAGTCGTAAGCCTGTTATTCGGACGAAGCACAAGAGGAGCTGTAGAGGCTACCACAGCGTTACCCGCCGTGGCGTCCGCCACCGAAACAGAGGTAGAAAAAATCAGCTTTCCTGACTGGCCTAACGGTGCAGTCGATGTGTTGACTGCATCAGAGCTGACCCCCGCCAACGTGTAAGCATTGCTCCCCACGGTAACAGTCATTCCGGAAGATTGTGCGACCGAAATTACCTGTCCCGCAGAATTCAATAGCCGTTCAAAACCCCGGATATCATCAACAGATACCTGTGTGCCGGATGCAGACAGCGTAGCCGAAACACGCGTATTTCCCCCCATGTAGCCACCCACACCGGAATCACCACCGCCAAACAGGGTATTACGTGCAATACGATCAAGAGACTGAAGAGCCTGAATTCCATTAGTGTTTGCATTAGCAAGAAACTGGTCAGCAATGCCAACTCCCTCACTAACTACATTCAGATCAATAGTGTCACCATATTGATTAATAGTTAGTGTATACTGTTCCACCGACCAGGTCGAAGGCGTTAGTCCGTTGTCGAAATTTGTATTCTGAGTCGGATTCATCGGCGTCGTTACTGGTGCCTTTAAACCTTTCCGTGTTTTTGTAATACTTTCACCAATACGGTTCGGAAAAATCTCACGGTCTGCAATCGCCCGGAAAGCTATGCGAGATTGAAGTGCAGCACCGAATTCACGAGCAAGATAGCCTTCCTGAATAATTGGCTGGAGCTGTGCAGGAAAATTGTCAATAGCCAAGAGTTAAATCCTTTAGTTAAAACGGCGTGAATATGAAGGTGCAATCTTTTTAAGCGATGCCCGGTAATCCGACTCGGTCATTTCCCGCACTGACGTCGGACCAGCGGATTTAATTTTTGGAGCTGCTAAAAGCTTTGCAGTTCCCGTCAATTTTCCCTCTTTTTCGTAAGATGAAAACAGAAATGGCTTACATGTCTTCATCTCTTTAAATGCATCTTCCACTCCGAAAACATTTCCGTCAGCGTCAACTGAAATATTTGAAGCATTGAGCAGCGGGAGACAGTCCATATCTACAAGTCCCGACGTAATAGCTGCTGCTTTAATAGCCGAGCTTCGACGCACCTCCGCCATTTCGGCAATTTTTGCATCAACTGTCGCAGCTGCATCGACACGTGCGCGCTCAAGCTCAGCTTCCATTGCAGAATTTTTTGCTCGAGCTTCCGCCAGATCAGCCTGAACCTGTGCAAGCTGACCTGAAAAGGCGTCAGCCACACTATCCGCAACCGATCTGCTTCCACCATTGAGGTCGCCGTTACCCGCAACGCCATCATCGAGCGCGAAAAAAACATTATCAAATAATTTCATTTATACCTCAGTTGGATCGCGGTCCTGAACCTGTCCGTCCAATGCTTTCAAACGTTCATCATGCGCTTTAATATCATCAAGTATTTTATTTTTTTCCTCGCCGACATGCTGAACATGCGTTGCCGGACGCATCATCCTGATCGCTGTATCCACTGATACTGCATTCGCAGAACGTGCTGCCTGCACTGCATTGGCCATAGTCTGCATGTCCCCAAAAGTTGGTTCAAACCATGGAGGCCAGACCAGTGAAATATTTCCGGCCTCAATGGGACCGTGGAATTTGCCACCAATATTTAATTCCGGAACAACCTGGCTGATTCGACAGATAAGGTTCAGAACCGAAACAAACCCAAACTCCCCGTATGATCGACGGAGGCGTCCGGTGAGCCACGTTAATCCGAGACACATCAGTTCCATGGCCCTTCCCGACTGTGCCGCCGTAACACGATCTCCATGAGCTCTGTTTCCATGCATGGCTTCAAGTGCCAAAGCACGCAATGCTTCCCACATATTCAGAGATGCCGCCGCACCAGTGCCGTTTATTTCAAGAAGTTTTGCCTCTCCTCCCTGTGGAAGAGAAATCGCATGAGATGCGTCTTTTGGAATCTGTTGTGGCATCATGCCAGGCAACTGATATTCGTCAGCAGAAAGAACCATCGTCGGATCAGCAGAGTATCGCAATCCGCGCACAGTTTGAGAGAGCAGGTAATCAGCATCAATCATCGTATCGATACCGGCGGCGAATGTACATTTTCCATCAGGCGACCCTGGATCTGTTCCAGGAAGGTTTTTGATCCATACAATCGGAACAACCCCTAATCCGTGACTAACTGATCTTACGTCATCACGCATCAGCCCATCTTCCCCACGAAGCGGACTATCTAATCTGACAGGCTGATACCAGATTGTCTCATTTTCTGTAAAATCCCGGGTAAACCAGTAATTACCGGGAGGGTGATCTCCGAATCCTGCTCGCAGGAGTCCATCCGCATCAACAATATATTGCTCTCTGACTCTGAGAAGTTTTCGCACGTCAAAAAGGGAAAATGTTGGCTCCAGAAAACATGTTCTTTTAATTTCGATAACAAGCTCACTGTCTACCGCCTGAATCAGAATGGCCACAGACCCGACCGAACCCATTACGGCCGCCTGCTCCATGACTGACGAGAGATTTAAATCTGATATAATATTTCGTAAAAGATGCTCCCGGTCATTATCATCAGCCCCCTCTTTCGTCTTCGTAACTACGGCGGGCCAGTGTGATTGACTAAAAAGAAGAGATACTGAATCATCGACAACCGTACTGCACAGATTGCTTCTTATAGAAGGGCGCCGTCGATTAATTGGTATATAAGTGGTATCCGCATCACAACTTTTAAAAAATGGGTACGGTATATGGTCGTATAATGTGCCATCAAGAACTTTTTCAAACGCTAGAAGTTCTCGGGTACGACGTGACAGTGATGATGGAAACATCATCGTTTTTTTTAATTCAAACCAGTCCAATTTCTCGCCTATCTAATGTAAATATTTTATAGTTAAAATATAAAACTACCTATCAAGAATATTTCCTTTTAATTCATTTGAATCAGTATTTGAAAATCTAAAGAAAAAATAATATCCGGCTGCATCCACAAGATGGTCAAAACCACCACCTTTATCCGGCTCAGAAGTCCCGTTACGATAAACATATTTCTCGTAACTCTCGATACTGAGGTGACATCGAGGTGATATATAGGCTCTTCTTTCACCAATAGAATTTTCAAACATGGCATTTGTGATATTTAATCTGTCCCTTACAGCCGGAGCTTTCTTCATAACATTTACATTCAGCCCAAAAGATTTAAGAATTGAGAAGTCGGTCTTTCCGCAAGACGATGTTCTTCGCGCCTGACCTGAAGGGTCCGGATATATTGTTATATTGTCACATGAAATATGATTCTCGCCTGAAAACGATTGTGTTAATACACCATACCTTTTTATAATCTCCCTTGCCATTTCGTCTGTATTCGAAGTTGGCAATATAATTTCATCTATTTGATAAGATATAGTATTGTTGTTTTTGTCCTTTTTTTCTTGCCATACAGTAGCGGACATTGGGTTAACATTGAAGTCGAGTCCTATATGGACTGCATAGCTTTTATCATAAAATATATCTTTTAAATTGTGCTCGCGGGAAAATGCATAAATACACCGCCCGCAAAATGTCTCAAATGATGCTTCATACTCTTGTCGAAACTGACGAATATCCAGACATCTTTTGGCATCTTCTATTTCCTGTTCAGGAACATTTCCTCCGTCAAGCGTGGTATATGAACAAGACCACCATCCGGATTCTTTTTCAATTCCATCCTGACCCTTTAAATATAAATCATGGAAATGATCTCTGCCTCTTGGCGTTCCGATAAATAACGCATGTCCCTGAGTTGTAGAAAGCATTGGTCGAATAACCTCTGACCAAGCCTCTGGCTTAACATTCGCCCACTCATCACCTAAAAAGAAAAACAGCCCCGTTCCACGTAATGCATCAAAATTTTCTAAACCAACAACTCTGATAATATGACCGTACGGATTGATTTCAAGAGAGAGATCCGTCTCCCGCGGAGGAGATTTCAACCATGATCGAGGGATAATATTTTTTAAACGAGGCCAGAATATTTTCTTAGCTTGTTTGTAAGTAGGTGCTCCATACCAAATTTCATCTTCAGGTTTAATATTATTTGATACAGCAAGCCTGACAGCGCGTCGCATCTCTTCTGCTGCCTCAAATGTTTTACCAAATCTACGTCCGCAAACAGCAACTCTGAAGCGTGAATCTGATTTCCATCCAGCCTGATAAATATTCATTTGGGGGTTTGTTAGAGCATGCCGCTTTTCATTAAGTTTTTTATTTCCTGCCAATATTGACAACCTCAGGTGGCGGATCTGCCTCTATCTCCATTTTAACGGCCTGCAGATCATCCCGAGACAGAGAACTAACCGCACGAACTAAATCCGTTTTTTCTGCTCTGGCAAGTCTGCTTGCTCCATCCTTTAAAACTGCTGCAATAAGCTGTGCATTTGGAACTCGGTCAACTATTGGCTGACCATCTGCATCAGTAACAATTTTTCCTTTTTCTCCACGCCTGAATCCAGGCATACCTCCAAAAGCTAATTCACGGACAGAAGCAGTCAATTCATCATGAAAAAGATATCTGGCCATAGTCAGACGCTCTCTTTCATCGGGATTTTTTTTTAAAAAGTAATAAAGATCATCAAGTGGTCGCCCTAGCAATCGCATACAATGAGAACTATTACCCGTTTTTGCGACACAGTCACATAACGCAACGAATTCACCGTACGCCATCGGGTTTCGCGTTCGCCTCATTTACAAACTGGTACGACGCGCAGGTGCGCGCTTCCTATTCCAAACTGAGCTTGAACCAGACGTCATGCCTGTAGAAAGAGCTAGTGGACTTTCTCCGCTAACACCATAACTATTTTCATTATTGCGGGCGTTATATTCCATAATGGATATTTCTTCAATACTATCAATGTCTTCAGGATGTAAATGTGCGCAAACCTTCATTTCATTGATTATTTTTGATCTGCCAATTACACATAGTGCATATAAATTATTTTCAGAAAGTTTTTTTTCGTTTAGTTCTGCAAAATTTTTAACACAAAAAAGTGCTCTATGATTGTATTGTACGTTAATTTCAATTGGGACAAAAATTATACTTCCTGCAATAGTTTTTTCTAAAATTAAAGCATAACGCTGTCTGAATTCAATGATATCACCTCGGCCTATTTTTTTCATACGGACAAACGCCTTCTTACTCTCAAAGACGAAAACGAATCTTCATTTTGGGTTCTGAAATATGACTTAATGCCTATAGCATCACATGTTATGTCGCTTCCGGTGCGCAAAGGCTCCCAGCCCGCCTCTTTCCGGCGCTCAGTGGCATTTTTCATTGCCCCGCAGGATATACCCATCTGAACTGAAAGCCTGTGTATATAGCTTCTACTTACACCAAGGTGCTTTGCTATAGCTCTGATAGACATTCGCTTTTCCTGACAGGCCGGAAGCGCTCGGACACAACGCTCTCTCTCTATATCTTCAAATTTCCTGGCCATATTTATCACCCAAATACATATTTTATGCATATCCAGAAAGCGCAATTACTATCTAGATTGATTATTTATTTAGACCCAAGCAAAAATTGCAATAAAAACAAATGAAAAATTACACTCGCCTTATTTTCTTATTTGTCTCTATATTACTTTTCAACTCAGATCTCTTTTCCCTTCCACAAAAGACATTTGAAAGATTTCACGCACCACCACGCGCTCCGTCAGCCTCATAGTATCATATAATATTCATATGAAAACTATTTTTTTAAAATGTCCAAATGAAATTTCATTCTGCAATTTTTAATTTTCTCGAAGAGAAAAAAGTTTTTATGGATAAATTTTATTTAATGATAATTTCCGTAATATTTATTTTAAATTAATTTAATTAATATAATAAAATTTAACTATAAATATTTTTATATTGTTACACACAGAGCATCGCAGTTAATAAATATAACTAAATCTGATTAATTCTATCCACGAAAATTATATCATATCCTACGCGGTGTGTTGTTCGTTTTTGCATAGGCTATAGTAGTTCTTTTTGACGGAATGATTATCACAATACTCCCCCTGCCAGCTTTTCTGAAAGTGGATCAGCATCAAAAGTCTTATCAGCGATTATGGCCTTGGAAATGTGCCTTTAACTGATCGTGGCTGTCATAATGGAAGTGTCTGGATGAGGATGGTATGTATCCGATATGGCGCGACGCAGTAGGTGTTCCGGAGACGCTCAGGCCATTTTTCTACCAACTTGTCTGCGAGTTACGTCACCATAAGCCTGCTCGTCCGATCGATGACGATATGAAAAAAACCAGTCGAATAGCTCCTACGGCGTGTCGTCAGTTAAACGTGCCGGTGAGTGAGGGTTGTACTTTCTGACTGTCTGTGGTGACTGTTTTCCCGGTTTTTTGGGGAGGCAGGCGGACATTACCCAGGCTGAACCGCTTCTCGAAAATATCGAACCGGGCGCCTTCCTCGCCGATAAGGGGTATGATGCGAACAGGTTGATCGACAAGCTGACGCAGCGTGGAATCACGCCTGTCATTCCGCCAAAAAGTAATAGGAAGACGATACGGGAAACTGACTTTGCCCTTTATCGGGAACGGAACCTGGTCGAGCGCTTCTTCAATAAGCTTAAACAGTTCCGTGCTGTCGCCACCCGTTACGACAAGCTGAAAGCAACGTTCCTCGCCGCAGTCCAGTTCGCTTCCATCATCATCCTGCTTAACTGACGACACGCCCTAAGGCACTACCGCTTTGATTTGTCGCCCTCAATGCCAGACAGACGTGAGATCCCATACATTGAAAACAGTGATGCCGCAGCTGAGCATGTCTGATGTGGAGCAGTTGCCTGCAAGGCATAAAGACAGTCGTCTAAAGGCAACAAGGGTATGACAACGAAAGGCGGCCACCATTGCTTTATCCGCCGGACAAGAAAGTTGAGCACGGCTCTTTGAGCGGCCGCCTTTTGATCCTCAGAACGCTGACATTCCCGCCATTTTGCCACTGTCGTCAGGTTAATCTCAAACTCCCGATCAGCGCTTGGAGCGACCCTCCCGATCGCTGTATTGCTGTTCGTACACGTGCGTGGGTATGCCGCTTCTATAGCATATCTGCCCCCAAGATTTCTTTCCACCGCGTGAAAATAATACATCATCAAAATACACGAGTAAATAACCAGCTTACCGGCCCTTTGAAACTGTCCGAAGAACCGAAGCGCCTCTTTATAACTTACTAGATTCACATTATTCCAGCCGACCACAGCATGCGACTTAATCACGCTCCATGCGTTTCAACATAATCTATGAGACCAATGAGATTGAGCATCGCCTGATAAAACCAAATCATCCTCAGTGGTTTAGGGCTTGTGGGGATTCATTGTGAGTGGATGAAGCCCGCTGCGAGGCGGATCATGCCGCTGAAGCTTTTGTCGATTTTGTCGGCATGCACGGCAATGCGTTTGAATTCTTTGAACTTACAGAAAAAGTTTTCGATTAAATGCCGCCGTTCATATATTCCCGGTCAGACTGTAGCCACTTTGAACGTCTTGAATGCTGGGAGATGACAGCCATGACGCCCCTTTCATTCGTTCAGCGATGATAGCCTGTCGAACGCCTTGCCGGCATGAATTCGAGACCGGCAATCAGCGGAAACACACGAGACTGCCCGGAGCATTCGTCAACACGAGAGTTTTCGTTGTCATGCCGTTCTTCGAGCAGCTTGAGGATTGCCTCTGAGTCTCCCTTCTACATCCTGACCGTAGCGGTGGACTTTCACTATCGTTTCGTCAGCCATGGCATATTCCATGTCCGGATCCACCCACCGGACAAAATATCGAAAATCCGTATTGAGCACATCGGCAGCACGCCAGTCGTTGAAGTGACGGAAAATGCTGCTCCAATTACCGAACACAACAGGCAGATCACGCCATAAACTGCCCATTCGGACAATCCACAGCATCGCCCCCCTCCCCCCTGAAAAGGTGGGCAGTTCTGCCCTCTCCATCCTGGATCAATCAGTTTTCGAAGGCAGCGTGATTCTATCAGCGCCCACTGGGCATCCGACAGTGCAAAGCGTTCTATCCATAAGTAGAAAATTCACGAATTGTACCGTATCAACGACAATACAACACGGTCATTAAGCTGATACCTTTCCGCAGCAACCTACTTGCGACAACCGACACTTTCTAGTTTTTTAATAAACTTCCGCAGAAAATATTGAATATAATATTTATCTATACTTAATTTTTTCAGTATAAATATGTAAGAATGTTCAACAAAGAGCAGAATTTACGTCATAAGATAGATTATTACTATCAATATAACAGAAAGCAATTATCGGGCAGGCGGGATTCGAACCCACGACCCCCAGTCCCCCAGACTGATGCGCTACCAGACTGCGCTACTGCCCGTCCATTTCTATTGACAGCAATATAGCGGAAGATTCGCAACATGACAAGCTACCTGAAGATATCAAGCCCCAACACAGATTAATCAACTCTCTCATCTGTATTTAAATTTTTATATAACAACATAATTCTAAATATATTCAGTAACTTATAGCTAATTATATAAAATATAAGTTATTAAACTAATAGATTATATAAATAAATCCCAATGTTCACACATTACATTTCATAACAAAAAAAATAATTACTCGATATTTAAAATTAAATCTTTAATAAACTGAAGTTCAGTTAAGATATTTAGCAAACCACTGCGTAAATGACTATTTTCCTCACAGACACACTGATAGTCTGACAACGACGTCAAGTTCTTGTTAATGCTCGGCAACGCTACTGCTTTTTCATCGCTGCATTTTTCTTGTGGAGACGCATCGCCAAACAAATATTCAGTATTAGTAGGATTTTTAATACTCTCTTTTACATCTGCCTGATCAGAGCCAGCAGTTTCCTCACCCTGCCCGTGCAACACTCGCTGCACACCTTTGATGGTGTACCCTTTGACATATAAAAGATCAGCAATAGATCGTAAGAGGTCGATATCTTCCGGACGGTAGTATCGACGCCCTCCTCCCCTTTTCAACGGGCGGACCTGCTCGAACCGAGCCTCCCAAAATCTAAGGACATGCTGTGGGATTTTTAGTTCATCTGCCACTTCGCTGATTGTACGAAACGCCAGCGGGCCTTTTCTGCTTTGCCCGTTCGCCTCACATTCGTGCCAGTTGTCAGAAGATGCGGCAGAGTTATTTTCTCCCCGAGCCTGACTTTCGCTCATTCTTGTCCGCCATTCGCGCGAGAACGAAGGATCTGGCTGGGACGAAAAACAATCACGGATCTTGGAAGAATCGGTATTTCCACACCTGTCTTAGGGTTCCGACCACTTCGGCGCCCCTTACGGCGAACCATAAAAGTTCCAAATCCGCTGATTTTAACAGAATCACCCGCTTCCAGAGCTTTCGCCATGGTCTCCAAGACAGTCTCAAGAAAGGCGACGGATTCAGTCCGCGACAATCCCACCTGGGTGTAGATCTGCTCTGCAAGGCTGGCGCGCGTCACGGTGCTCATAACAGTATGGTAACACGCTGAAACGGCCGGTCAATTCCAACCATTTTCACCAAACCAATTTTCAGACTTAACCTCACGCTCAAATGCGCGCCAGTGCCGATCCCCAGGTAAGCCCTCCCCCGAGCGCCTCCATCAGAATGAGGTCCCCGGGACGGATTCTTCCATCCCTGACAGCTTCATCGAGTGCCAAAGGAATAGAAGCTGCGGACGTATTAGCGTGACGGTCGACTGTTACGACCACGCGTTCCATCGGAAGCGCCAGTTTCCGCGCAACCCCTTCAATAATACGAATATTAGCCTGATGCGGAACAAGCCAGTTGACGTCGCTATAAGTCAACCCGGCAGCTTCAAGTGTCTCATCAACGGATGATGAAAGCTTGGAAACAGCATGGCGAAAAACATCACGACCACTCATTCTGAGAAATCCGGTATGTTCCGGTCGCCCTATGGCACCATCGACATAGAGGAGATCACCAGTCGCACCATCGGCATGAAGATGTGTAGCGATCAGACCACGGTCAGCTTCATCATTCTCCGCTCTGAGCACAACAGCACCGGCGCCATCTCCGAAAAGGACAGCCGTTCCTCTGTCTGACCAGTCCAGAATTCGGGAATAAACCTCACTCCCGATAACAATCACGCACTTTGCCTGCCCGGCGCGAATGAAAGCATCGGCCGTTGAAAGAGCGTAAATAAATCCTGAACAGGCAGCTGCAATATCAAATCCGAAGCCGTTTTTCACACCCAGTTCGTTCAGTACACGAACCGCGGTAGCAGGAAAAACCTGATCCGGCGTCGAGGTCGCGACAAGAACAGCGTCAACACATTCAGGAGCAATGCCCGCAAATTCCAGCGCCCGTTTCGCAGCACTCGACGCCATACTGACAGCCGTTTCATCTTCGCTGACAATATGCCTCTGTCCTATCCCGGTCCGTGCCCGTATCCACTGATCCGACGTATCGAGTCGCCGCGCCAGCTCATCATTTGAGACGATACGTCGTGGGAGATAGCTGCCGAAACCGGCGAGTGTTGAACGTGTTGCCATCAGAACACCTTTAAGGGTCAGGATCAGAAGTCCTGCCCTTCAGCGCGCAGGAGCAGCCCGGTTTATCGGACGCGAACGAGGCCGCATCAATCAGACCACAGCTTCCTGCTCCTGCTCGACATTAGAACGATTTGCAGTCAGCGAAGCCATTGGCACGAGACGCACGCGAATACTGTCGTTAAAATCGTGTGTCACCATATCCATGGCGACATCAACCGCAGCCGCAAAACCCTCAGCATCTGTTCCGCCATGCGACTTAACGACAACGCCGTTCAGCCCAACGAACACAGCACCATTATAACGCCTCGGGTCCAGCCAGTCCTTCATACGTTCCAGAGCAGGACGCACCAGCAAATAAGCGACACGCCCCAGCAGGCTGCTCGTAAAGACCTTACGAAATAAACCGGACGCCATCTTCATGGCCCCCTCGCCGGTTTTCAGCGCAACATTACCTGTAAAACCGTCAGTCACAACGACATCCGTCGTTCCGGCCGTTATATCGTGGCCTTCAACAAACCCATGAAACTGCGATGCGAGAGGACTTTCGCGCAACACTTCCGCTGCCTGGCGAAGCTTTTCATCACCCTTAAGCTCTTCGGCACCCACGTTCAGCAGACCGATTGACGGCGCGGGCAAGCCCAGAACAGCCTTGGCGAAAGCCTCACCCATGACTGCGAACTCAACGAGATTACGCCAATCACATGCCACGTTCGCTCCCAGATCAAGCATCACGACATCGCCCTTCATACTCGGGCTGATAGCCGCCATTGCAGGGCGCGAAATCCCCGGTAATGTTTTGATGATAATCTTTGCCAGCGCGAGCATAGCTCCACTGTTTCCGGCCGAAACAACGCCCGCAGCATCTCCGGCAGCCACGGCATCCATGACCATACGAAGCGATGAGTCTCTGACTCGCAGGGCCGCCGTCGGCTTCATATCCATACTGATAGAAGATGCAGCATGCCGGATCTCGCAGATCGCGGCTGCCTTAGGGTGACGCGCAAGAATTGGCTTCAGACGATTTTCATCACCAAGAAGCAAAATCCGTACACCCGGATGCCTGTCAGCGGCAATCGCCAGACCTGCAATAACGACATCCGGCCCGCCATCTCCGCCCATGGCGTCGATAGCCAGCGCAAATGGCTCACCCTGCAAGCCCGACAACTCGTCGGGGCGGTCAATCTCACTCATGAATGGTTTCCGCCATCCCGTTTCAGGCCGGCAGCTGCCACATCAAGGTTGAAGCTCTTCAAACCGACGGGCCGGCTCAGGCGCGGACAGCGACTTTCAGGGCCTTGCCGGCAGCAATAACCTCACGTCCATCATAATGCCCGCAATGGCTGCACACATGATGCGGGCGCTTCAGTTCACCGCAGTTGCCACATTCGGCAAAGGCTTCAACACGCAATGCCTCATGACTGCGACGCATACCCCGGCGAGAGGGCGAGGTTTTTCTTTTAGGTACTGCCATTGGTCAGGCTCCAGGGAAACGATAACATGCCGGAACCGCCCTCGGACAGGCCCCGACAAAAACTGCAATTGAGCGGGGGCCTCTATCAGACCCACCGGGTTTCTGCAAGAAGTGAAGCACCGGATGAGCACCCGGCTTCGAAGTCATAAAATTATTTTTTGGGCCGTTTTAACTGAGCGAGCCCCGCAAACGGACGCCGCACAGGCTCGTCAGGCAGCGAGCTGACTGTGTCTGGCGACAGGTCCTTATCTGCTGTCACTCCGGCAGGATACCCGACTCCGGGGCGTCGTGGATATGGATCGAGATCAAGCGCAAGCTGCTCGACCGCAGCTTCGCCGAGATCAACGCTGTCCCCATCGTACGGGATCTCGTCAATCCCCTCATAATCACCACTCTGATCCTCACGGAATTCAGACACAGGAACGAATCGAATAACAAACCGCTCAGCAATCACGTCCTCGAAATCGTCCAGAGTCATAACGCAGGTCTGCATGAGCCTCGCGGTAAGAGCACCTTCGGCCATGATGGCCCCCCGAGGCTGAGGACTCAATCTGTAACGGCAGGTCAGACTGGCAACAGCCGGAATATCCAGCCGCCGCGCCACACGGGCACATTCCGCCGAAGTCGCTTCAACTGTAATTTCACGCGGGGTGTCCTGCCGGGCATCACGCAGTGACCGCAAAAGAACCGGGCGAGAAAATTCCGGCGGCCGGGCATCTGTCACAATGTGTCTCCTTCAGGGAACAGGGGCTGACAAACGGGAATCATACAAGTGTTTCAGACAAGAGTCGCCACTAACCAATTGACAGAACTCAGCGTATAAGGCACCGCACAACAATGCCTTAAAACCTGAGTAGTCATGCACTCAATAAGGATAGCAGATTAACCCGATGTCGAATTGCGACGCCTCCATCCAGACTTTGCCTGCCACCACTGCGGGAGCTCGCCTTCGCACGACAGCACGCTCTTTCGCCTTCGTGGGGGGCGTCATGCTGCTGTCCGCCTGTTCCGTTTTCCAGTCCACGCCAATGCCGCGCGGTTCGCTTATTGAAGCCGATGACTATAAGCAGCTGAAGCCCGGAAGCAGTAATCGTGCGGATGCACTCGATCTGCTGGGCTCGCCCACAGCAAGAGCCACGTTTGATGATAACACGTGGATTTATGTCTCAATGATGACGGTCCCTCAGCCAGCCAACTTCCCAAAGATCACGAAGCAGCAGGTCGTGGTCCTGAATTTCGATCAGGCTGGCACATTGCGCGTACTCCGGACGCTTAATCTGAAAGATGCAAAGCACCCGGGCATGATCCAGGAAAAAACACCGACACCGGGAACGAAGATCAACATTCTTCAGGAAATTCTCGGAAATGTTGGCCGCTACAACCCGATGTCGGGCATGATGGGCGGCAATTCGTTTGGCGGTGGCGGAGCAACAGGACCGATGGGCAGCAACAGCGGTCCGGGCCATGCCGGCGCAGGCAATTCACTGCCTTGATCGGGTAGTTTATTCTGGCCGGTTATAAACGCCGAAACAGCATCTCAGCCCGGTTCTATCTGGGCAGTACGATCCGGACACTTAATCCGTTCATGCGGCTTGTTGCCAGTCTGATATCGCCACCATGTGCCCGAACGATGTCACGGACAATCGTCAGACCAAGGCCTGTTCCACCCCTGGCACCGCTTGCGAATGCACGAAAAACATCTTCTCGCCTGTCCGGAGCAATACCCGGACCATCGTCGTCGATTTCGATGATAACCGTATTCCCTTCATCGTAAGCGGACAGCCAGACACCGGCATTATGCCGACGGGCATTCTCCACCAGATTGGTCAGCATTCGCCGCATTGCATCCGGCCTTGCCTCTAATACGAGGCCGGGGACACAGCTGACAGAACGGACCATGGTGCCGGCCCGGGCCGCCGATCCCGCTACCTCTTCCAGCAATGATCCGACATCCAGCCGCTCCGGCAATTCAGCGCCTTCACCACGCGCGAATGAAAGATATCCCTCAATCATGCGCTCCATTTCGGCCACGTCCGCAATCATATCAGTAAAGTCTTCCCGAAGCAGACCGGCATCAACGACGCCGCTCCGGGGCAACATGGCCAGAGAAAGCCTGAGCCGTGTGAGCGGAGTTCGCAGATCATGCGACACGCCAGCAAGAACCGCCGTTCGCTGTGATACGAATCTGAAAATACGGTCCTGCATGCGGTTAAAGGCAATCGCGGCCTGCCTTACCTCCCGTGCGCCTTCCGGTCTGATCGGTCCGATATCACGCCCCAGTCCGAACTGCTCTGCCGCATTGGCCAGACGACGGATTGTCCGGACCTGATTGCGCATGAAGGCAGCCGCGATCGCGAAAAGAAGCAGAGAACTTCCCAGCGCCCACAAAACGAACAGCCATAACTGCCCGACATCAAGACGTTTGCGGGGCGTATCAACACTCAGAACACCGTCCGGGAGCTGTATCGAAATAAAAACCGTATGCGGGTCTTTCAGCCAGTCGATAAAAAACGGGTATGCAATGGCGCTCTGTAATTCGTGGACGAGATCTTCATCCATTGGCCCGACAACGTGGGTCGAGCCCAGTTTCCCCAGGTGGTCACCCGGATGCCACTCCATCACCAGTTGGGTCCTGGTATGAGCCTGCCTGATCAGCCACGCCCGATCCCCTCGTCCGTGATACCGTTCCAGCAGATCAAGCGAGAACGAGATCTCCGAGGCGATGCCTTCCGATAATCTGCGCGACATAACACGCAGATAATTCCCGTAAAACAGTTCGAGCGCGATCCCCTGCGTCACAAGCATGGGTATCAGAACGATAAGCAGGGAACGAACCAAGAATGAGCGGGGCAGGACACGGCGCACGGAACGATCCAGTCCCTCACTGCTCCAGAATTGTTGCCACCGTTTCACAGGCTCTTCGATTCGGAAAACATCCGGATCACCCGCTTATACACCCGGCTTCAGTACATACCCTTTCCCGCGAATCGTATGCAGATAGCGCGGCTCACGCGGGTCCGGTTCGATTCTGCGGCGCAGCCGGGTAACCTGCACGTCAACGGCACGTTCTCCGATCTCCGCCATATCGAGTTCCTCCGCGATTTCCTCACGTGACAGGACTTCATTCGGGCGTCTGGACAGGGCGGCGAGCAGCGCTGCTTCTCCGCCGGTCAGATGCACAGTGCCATGTTCTCCCGCAAGCAGACCGCGCGCGGGATCGAACTCCAGCACTCCGAGCCTGACCACCCGCAGGTTCTCGCTCGGCGCGGGTGGCGTCAGACGACGCAGATGAGCTTTCAGGCGCAGAAGAAGTTCCCGGGGTTCAAAAGGCTTGCCAAGATAATCATCGGCGCCGGCTTCAAGACCAGTGATCCGGTCTTCGGCTTCCCCTCGCGCGGTTAAAAGCAGAATGGGTATATCAAGCCCGCGCTCCCGCAAGGCACGCGTGAGCTGAAGCCCGTCTTCACCAGGCATGGTGACGTCAAGCACGAGCGCATCTGGCAACATGAAACCAAGCGCCTGCCGGGCCTCTGCGGCGGAGGAAGCGGCCGTGACCCGAAAACCATTTTCCACCAGGTAGCGTCTTAACAGGCGCCGTAATCTGACATCGTCGTCAACCACGAGAATATGGGCCCCGGTGACACCGTCATCACGTGCTTCCGGGCGCAAATACCGATCCTGGTCTGAAAAACCCGTATTCTCACTGACCATCCCGCGTCTTCCCCTTTGACGGATCTTTCAGCTGAGACCCGCTTGTCAGAAAAATACGGCTTTCGTCCGACAGCATTCCAAGCAAAACCTGCCTGAAGCCCAGCACGGCCGTGCCGCCAGCCTCACGATAAGCTATAACCAGCTGTTCACGCTGCACCGCAAACAGGCGCGCCTCCGCAGCCTGTCCGCTCTCTGTCAGCGTCAGAAAGCGCTGGCGACGATCCTGGCGACCAGGCTTTGACAAGACAAGCCCACGCTCCTGCAGCTCACCAAGTGTGCGCGTCAGGCTTTGCTTCGTTACGCCAAGCACATCCTGAAGTGCTCCCACAGTGAGCGCCGGATGTAAGGCCAGAATCTGAAGCACGCGATATTGCGCCGCACCAAGACCGAGTTCGTCAAGAACCGGAGCTATAACCCGCCCAAGTTCGCGCCAGGCGAGAAGCATAAGCTCCTGCGCAAAACGGATCTGCTGTTCACGCAGAAACAGGAGGCCATTTCCGGGCATATTATCCCCGGCTGATTTCCCTTGCCTGAATTCACTCACGCAGCGCGTGCGGGCTGATGGGAGGAGAACATTCGTTTTGCATCGCCAATACGACGCACTCCTGCCAGGCCAGCGTCCAGAATCCGCGCCACAGCCTCTTCGTCAGCGCCGCCGAGCCATGCCATGAACGTCGGCATGTAAACGCCAGCGAGACTTACCCGCTTTGTCGCCCATGTTATTCCCGCGGCATCATCCTCTGCGGCTGTCCAGATCGCGTTTATTGTACGTGACAGGATTCGCCCGCCATGACCGACACAGGGCAGCGCAACGGTGGCCACAGTTCGTCGCTCCGCTTCCCGGTAAGGTTCAAGAACAGCAAGCCGTTCCAGCACAGCACTACGGACACGCCAGCTCAGGCGGGGCTCTTTTTCAGCCCTGCTTTCCATCCGCCTTAGCATTTCGCGGTCGACGAGGTCAGCCCAAGCTTCAATGAGTTCCGTCTGACCACCGGGAAACAACAGATCCGCATCCGGTCCGGCGCTGTCCCGGAGAGCCGGGATCGTCCAGCCTGTTGCGCCCGCCCGACTCGCCAGCGCCCACAACGCCGCGTCCCGCTCCGCGCTGACGTCTGGCCGGCGAGGAAGCAGCACCGGAACCAGCCGATAGCCCGCATTTGCCATAAGGGCCGCCGCTTTCATCCCGAAGATCACAGCATCATCTCCGCTGCGGTTTCCGGAGTCAGATACCGGCTGAATTCTGCCTCAAATCCCATCATACCTAAATTTTTCATCCGCATTGGATAAAGGATACCGTCAAGGTGGTCGGCTTCATGCTGAATAACATTCGCGTGAAAGCCCCGGGCAATTCCGGAGACCACCCGGCCATCGCGGTCGAAACCTTCATACCTGACCTGTGAATAACGAGGTATCCACCCCCGCAGGCCCGGAATGGACAGACATCCCTCAGGGCGCAGCACCTGCTCGTCACCTTCGGGAATGATAACGGGGTTAATCAGAATCCTTACGCCATCTTCCTCATCACCCGTCCCCTGCTGCCGGGATTTTGGAACATGATAGACAAAAATTCGTTTTGAAACATAAACCTGTGGGGCGGCAAGCCCTACTCCCGCAGCGTCATGCATCGTCTCTATCATGTCATCAATGAGCGATTGTATGGCCGGATCGTCGATATTTCCGACAGGCGCGGCTTTTTCAAGCAGAACCGGATGACCCATTTTAGCTATTTTCAACAACGTCATTGACGACCTCGTTCCATCCTGTCCGAAAGAATAGACTGCTTCCTCTAAGACAGAAACGCCTGCAGAATCGAATTGTCTTTTCTGCCCGGTCTGTGTTAAGCACCCGCCACTTTGATGCGTGGCCCCGATGACGGGGCCCGCCCATCTTCAATAAGACATGAATCCGCTATGACACCGGGTCAGCAGATTTTTTCGGGAGAAAACTAGCCAGTGCAGGTTCTCGTTCGCGACAATAATGTCGATCAGGCTCTCAAAGCACTCAAGAAAAAGATGCAGCGCGAGGGGCTTTTTCGTGAGATGAAGCTCCGCCGTCACTACGAGAAGCCGTCCGAGCGTCGTGCCCGCGAGGCTGCAGAAGCCGTGCGCCGCGCCCGCAAAATGGAACGCAAGCGTCTTGAGCGCGAAGGTTTCTGATCAGAATATCATCAGATTCTGGTCATAAAAAACCCGGCTGCGCCAAGCGTAAGCCGGGTTTTTTTATGACTGATACCAAGCAAAACATTTTCAGGAGTCTCACCAGCCTCCGGGACTTGCAAGAAAGGTGCTGTCAAATCGCAGGCAACTCTCTTCACAGTCAGCCAGCGGGATTCATGCATTTTCCCCCGTCCTGGGAGAAGCAGACAGAGCCTGGAATAACCACGTAAGCGGCAAAGCGCTGCTCATACAAAAATGGATGATATTCTCTGTTCAGAGACAGAATACTCTGAATGTTCAGTCATATTTATGACCAACATTTTGCAAAGAATTTATTTGTCTGATTTTCATCGCAATCTGGAGCGGGCGAAGGGATTCGAACCCTCGACCCCAACCTTGGCAAAATTGGCAGAACCATACGCCGGGGTGCGCCTGACTCCCATAATTTACTATAAAACAACATATTACATGAAATCTCCTACTCCGTAATGCGCTCGGATTTGCTCCGGTTTTCGACCATCTGCTTACAAAATGCTTACATTCTGTCGCTACCCCCGATAATGTAAGCAGGAAGCACGGTGACGGGGAAGCCCCATGGCGAAATTGACGAAACGGGCTGTCGATGCCCTGAAGGCTCCAAAGCAAGGGCAAGCGTTCCTTTGGGACAGCGAGTTGCGAGGATTCGGTGCCAGAATCATTCCCTCTGGCTTGAAGACCTTTATCTTGCAATATCGCAATGCCGACGATCGCAGCCGTCGCATTGCGCTTGGTCGATTCGGAGCCATCACCGTCGAACAAGCCCGTGATCTTGCGAAGATCAAGCTGGGCCTGCTCGCTCACGGAAAAGACCCGGCAGCAGAGGTCGAGGCGCATAAGGCAATCACGGTCGCCGCCCTTTGCGACTGGTATCTCCAAGAAGCTGCGGCCGGGCGGATCATCGGACGTCGGAACCGGCCGATCAAAGCCTCGACGCTCGCGATGGATAAGAGCCGAATCGAGACACACGTCAAACCGCTTCTCGGCAAGAGGCTCGTTCGCTCGCTGAAAGTGGTTGATATAGAGGGAATGCAGGCCGACATTGTGGCCGGCAAGACGGCCAAGCCCCGCAGCACCAAGCGAGGCGGCGCCACGACGGGCGGCCCAGGTGTTGCCTCGCGAGCGGTTTCGACTCTGCAAAGTATCCTCGGTCACGCTGCGCGCCTTGATAAGATTGCTACTCATCCCTGCCAAGGCGCGCGACGGCTTGCGGGAAAGAAAAAGCAGCGGAGGCTGAATATCCTCGAAATTGGGAAGCTCGGCGACGCCATGCGACATGCTGAGCGTAACGGTGAAAACCCGATCGCACTAGCAATCGTACGCTTCCTGCTACTGACCGGCTTCCGAATTTCCGAAGCGCAAGGGATGCGGCGCGCATGGGTTCGTCCCGAGGGCGGCTATATCGACTTCGCCGACACCAAGAGCGGCGCCCAGATTCGAGCCATCGGACCGGCCGCAATGCAGGTTCTTCAGAACCAGCCGATCCGTAAGGAGTCGCCATATGTCTTCCCGTCCGATATCAGTGAAGGACATTATACAGCGGCGAAAGCCTGCCTTGAGAGACTCTGCGCTTCGGTCGGCATCGAGGATGTCACGCCACATACTCTGCGGCACACCTTCGGCAGCGTCGCAGGTGATCTCGGCTTCTCCGAATTAACGATCAGGGCGCTTCTCGGCCACGCCGCGCAAAGCGTGACCCAAGGCTACGTGCATATCGACGAAGCCCTGAAGTTGGCCGTTAGCCGCACCTGCGACAAGATCGCTTTGCTGTTGGATGGAGAGAAGAAGGCGGGCCGGGCTGAGGGGCTGGCAGCGTGACGGCATCGGGGGGACCAAAGACCACTTGCGGCCGGAATACCTCGCCGACCGGTTTCAGTTATTGCAGTTAAGGGCGCACGCGACTGGATGCGTAGGAGAACCCGTCGTGGCAAGCCACGTCGTCACGTTCGCCGGTCTGTCCGACCAGGACCGCAAGAAGGTCGCCCCTCTGCCGAAGCTGGTAGAAGGCGATCGTTTCGAGTTGCATGTCCGGCGCCGGAACGGGCAGGATCAGACCATGTCCTTGCCGCCGGCGGCAGCCAGTGCCGTCGAGGCATTGATCGACCACCTGCTCAACGGCGAGCGGGTGGCGGTCCTTTCGGAAGATCAGGAATTAAGCCCCACCGAGGCGTCCACCATCCTCGGTATCTCCCGACCGCTCGTCGTACTGCGGATGGATCGCGGCGACCTTCCGTTCCGCTATATCGGCAAGCACCGCCGCGCGTCGCTCAAGGACGTGCTGGCGTTGAATACGGAACTCGATGTTCGGCAGAAGGCCATCGAGGATTTGGCCGCCGACTCCGAGAATCTCCATCTCCATTATGGCATTTAGTCCCGTTGTCGCAATCTACGACGCCTGTATCCTCTACCCGTTTCACCTTAGGAACATCGTCGTCCAGGCGGCGGCGGACGGTCGATGCGCGGTGGACCGACGCGATTCATGACGAGTGGATACGAAACCTTCTGGCCAACACGCCGGACCTTTCGGCCGAACGCTTGGCGACTACGAAGCAACTCATGAACGCCGCGCTGCCGAAGGCGACAGTAACCGGTTACGAACGTAAGCATCCGGAGAGAGCCGCGGGCGTAATCAGGCTTTGATGGTATTATTGCTGTGGTGAAGGGTTTTCCAGTGCCATGGCAGGAGTTCATGGAGGCGTGGATTTGGCATATCGTTGATACGGGCGAGGACATCTGCGAGTCATGCTTTGGGATCGACAAGGTTCAGACGGGCGGTGACGATCAGGGAATACATGGCGGCAGCGCGTTCTCCGCCCCGGTCTGACCCGGCGAATAACCAGGCTTTTCTGCCGAGGGCTATCCCACGGAGCGCACGCTCTGCGGCGTTATTTGTGAGACAGATGCGCCCATCATGTAGAAACCGTGTGAACATATCAGGTCGTCTGAGAAAATAGCTCATGGCCTGTGCAATGGGATTTTTTGATGACATGCGTTGGCACGTGTCACGCATCCACATGAACAGGTCCTCTACCATGGGAGCACTGCTTTCCTGACGGACCGCGAGCCGATGCTGGTCTGGGGTGCCGTTTATCACACGTTCAGCCTCGAAGATGGCGTCGATGCGGCGCACTGCCTCTATCGCCAGCGGGGCCTTGTCCTTCTCCGCGATTTTGAACAGCCCCCTTCGTCCGTGCGCCCAGCATCCTGCAGACACGACAGGTGCAGGCTGACGGCCCGGTTTTGTCAGAGCGTTATATCCGGCATAGGCATCGGATTGCACGATCCCCGTCCAGCCCGAAAGATGATCGACAGGATGTTCGCCCTTGCGGTCCCGTGAATAACGGAACCACACGGCTGGCGGTGCTGTGCCTCCAAAGGGGTGATCGTCGCGCACATAATTCCACAATCGACCGGTGCGTGTTCGGCCCTTCGCCAGCACGGGCACGGTGGTGTCATCCGCATGCAGACGACCAGCTGCCAGCACATGGACCCGGATCAGCGCGTTCAGAGGGGCCAGGGTCGCTGTGCAGGCTCCCACCCAGTCGGCTAACGTTGACGTGTCGAGATCAATCCCTTCGCGTGCAAAGGCATCACTCTGCCTGTTCAGCGGCAGATGCTGGAGATACTTGTCGCACAGAATGCCCGCCAGCAGTTCTGGCCCTGCACGCCCCCGTGAGATCGGGTAGAAAGGCGCTGGTGGCTGGGTAATGCTCTCGCAATCCCGACAGGTGAACTTCTCCCGCACCGTCTGGATGACTTTGAACTGGCGTGGGATCACTTCCAGCGTCTCAGTGATACTTTCGCCCAGTTTGCTCAGGCGCATCCCGCCACAGCACGGACACTGTGTTGGCGCAGGAAGAACCATCCGTTCGCGTGGCAGGTCGGCGGGTAAGGGCTGCCGCCCCCGGTTATTCCGCGGTGCTGTTGCACGGACAGCGAGGTCCGCCGCATTTTCGAACGTGTCTTCGGCTTGCGTTGTTTCCAGCTCCTCCAGCTCAAGTTCCAGCTGGTCCAGCAGGCGCCGTCCCCGTTCCGATGACGTCCCGAAGCGGTCCTGACGCATCCGTGCAATAAGATGTTTAAGATGGGTAATCTGCGCTTCAGCGCTGACTGCTCGGGCTTCAGCGTCTGTGGCCCGGGTTTCGGCAGCACGGGCACGCGTCTCGGCGGCGGCAAGTGCCGCACGTAAGGCCGTTATGTCATCCATGCTTCCCGTCATGAAAAACAGTTCAGCACAAAACCGTTCAAAAGGGTACAGGACTATGGATCACGATCCCCTTTTTGTTACCCCGCCAGTTCAGGTCGCCATGTTTTCTGCGGATTACGCCAGTCGATCCCTTCGAGCAGACAACTTAATTGTGACGCACTCAGATGGATGGCCCCGTCCTTTGCCGAGGGCCAGATGAAATACCCACGTTCAATCCGTTTTGCATAGAGGGACACTCCAATCCCGTCATGCCAGATCAGTTTCACCAGATCGCCGCGTCGGCCACGAAAGACAAAAACATCACCAGCATAGGGGTCTCTCCCCAGAAACTGTTGAACCCTCAGCGCCAGACCGGGCATGCCAAGGCGCATGTCTGTCGCACCTGCCGCCAGCCATGTCTTCAGACCAGAGGGAAGAGGGATCATGAGCGTAAAACCTGAAGGAGTTTCCTCAGATCTTCAATCGCGATCCGGCTGTCAACCATCAGCTTCTCGCCACCAGGAAAAAGAATGCTGGCTTCATGTCCACTCCCGCAGGACTGGTCTCCTCCCAGCCCTTCAACAGGGGATGTCATATGAACCGGCACAAAAGAAAGCTGCTCTTTCGCAGACGGGTTTACGAAATCCAGTCTCTGACGCCATCGGTAAACGACGCTGACGTGGACACCAAACTGGCGCGCAACAGCACGGACTGACTGACCAGTTTCATAAGAAGCCAGCACAACCCGACGTCTGAACGCGTCATCATAGGCCCGGCGCCGTTCGCCAACAATTTCAATAACCGGATGAAGGGCTCGCGATGCTTGTGTCGCAGCGAATGTCGCTGCGACACAAGCATCATTCTGTTCTGATCGCTCTGTCATGAACAGAACACATCACCACACCATAAAATCCACAAGGCGTCTCACACCGGAAGCTTACTTACGAACAGCAATTCCGACCATATACGTTGCTCGATCCTGATGACCGTCCCGTCGCCGCGACCGCGATCGAGGCAGACGCGCCGATAATCGTCACATGGAACCTAGACGACTTTCCTGTTGCCGAATTAAGAGAGCATAGCTTGGCGCAGCAGTCACCGGATGTCTTCCTGGTCGACCTCTGCAAGCGGGCCCCGGATAGGCATTGCCTTCTGAACGAAATAGGCAATCTGCTTTCACCGAAGTCTCAGGGCATTGAGCCGCAGTGCGTTTGTCACGACGGCCAGGGATGACAGGGCCATCGCGCCTCCCGCGAACATGGGCGACAGCGTAAGGCCAAAGACGGGATACAGTACGCCTGCGGCAAGTGGGATGCCGATCCCATTGAACAGGAAAGAAAATGCCAGATTCTGCCGGATGTTGCGCATCGTCGCCTGTGCCAGGCGGCGGGCGCGTACCAGTCCGGCGAGGCTGCCTTGTGCCAGTGTCATCCCGGCGCTTTCGATGGCGACATCGGTGCCTGTGCCCATGGCGATTCCGATATCGGCGGTGGCCAGGGCCGGCGCGTCGTTGACGCCGTCGCCCGCCATGGCGACACGGGCTCCCTTCTGTTGCATGTCACGAATGATCGCGGCCTTATCCTCGGGTTTGAGGTCGGCATGTACCTCGTCGATTCCCGCCTGCCGGGCCACGACTTCCGCAGTCCGGGCATTGTCACCCGTCAGCATCACGATCCGCATGCCGGCTGCGTGCAGTGCCGCGATGGTCTCCTTCGCGTCGGTCTTCAGCGGATCGGCCACGACCAGCAACCCAGCGGCCTGTCCGTCGATGCCGACGAACATGACGCCCGCGCCCTCCGCCCGGTGGGTGTCCGCGACAGGGATCAATGCCGACGCATCGATGCCCTGCTGCCGCATCTGGGCCTGGTTTCCGACGACGACGGCATGCCCGTCCACGGTGCCGGTCACGCCCAGGCCGGTCTGAGACGCGAAATCCCCGACCGGCGCGGCCTGAAGGCCCTGCTCCGTCATCGCGGCGACCAGCGCCTGGGCCAGCGGATGCTCGGATTGTGTTTCCAGTGATGCCGCCAGTCGCAGGACGATGCTGGAATCCCATGCACCTGATGTTTCGGTCGCGATCAGCCGGGGCTTGCCTTCCGTTACGGTGCCGGTCTTGTCGATCACCAGCGTATCGACCGTATCCAGTGCCTGCAGGGCCTCGGCGTTGCGAACCAGCACGCCAGCTCGCGCCCCGCGTCCCATGCCGACCATGATCGACATCGGAGTGGCCAGGCCCAGCGCGCACGGACAGGCGATCACCAGGACCGCAATGGCGTTCAGCAGTGCGTGTCCGAAGCGCGGTTGCGGACCGACCAGAAGCCAGACAACGAAGGTCAGCAGGGACACAAGCACGACCAGCGGCACGAACCAGCCGGAGACCCGGTCCGCCACCGCCTGGATCGGTGCGCGCGTACGCTGGGCGGCCGCTACCATGCTGACGATCCGGGCCAGCATTGTGTCCGAGCCGACGGCCTCGGCCGTCATCAGCAGGCTGCCGGTGCCGTTGATGGTTCCGCCCGTCACCTTGTCACCCGGGCCCTTGGCGACAGGTGCTGGCTCTCCTGTCAGCATGGCTTCGTCCACGCTGGAGCGCCCGTCCATGACGGTGCCGTCCACCGGGATGCTTTCCCCCGGCCGGATGCGGAGCCGATTGCCGGGCACGATCTGGGCCAGCGGTACGTCGTCCTCGCGATCCTGCGCGCCGACCCGGTGTGCGATTTTCGGTGCGAGATCCAGCAGGGCGCGAATGGCGCGACTGGTACGGGCGCGGGCGCGCAGTTCCAGGACCTGCCCGGCCAACACCAGGGCCACGATAACACCTGCGGCTTCGTAATAGACCGGGACCGACCCGTCATGCATGCGGAAGGCAGCAGGGAACAGGCCAGGGGCTACTGTCGCGGCGATGCTGTAGAGAAAGCCCGCGCCGACGCCCAGCATGATCAACGTAAACATGTTCAGATGCCGGGTGCGGAGAGACATCCAGCCGCGTTCGAGGAACGGCCAGCCGGCCCACAGCACGATTGGTGCCGTAAGCGCCAACTGAATCCAGTTCGTCAGGCCGCCATCGAAAAATGCCAGCCCTCCCATATCCGCCGCCATGGCGATGACGACGAGCGGGACCGCCAATATGCTCGCTCCCCACAGGCGCCGGCTGAAATCCACGAGTTCCGGGTTGGGCATGTCGGCGTCGGATGGCTCCTCCGGTTCCAGCGCCATGCCGCAGATGGGGCAGGAGCCGGGGTGATCCTGTCGGATCTGGGGGTGCATCGGGCAGGTCCAGATCATCCCGGCCCGCCTGGGCTGAGGCTTGATGGGCGTCGTGTCCGCCTTGTGCAGGTAATGACAGGGGGCGGCCTCGAACTTTGTCTGGCAGTGCGCGCTGCAAAAATACCAGGTCCGGCCATCATGGTCGGCATGATGCGTCGCCGTCGCGGGATCGACCGTCATGCCACACACAGGATCCTTGACCAGGTGCGCGTCAACTCCGGTCGCTGCCGGGGTGGGACCCTCTCCATGGAGATGGGACGCGCAAGCTGCTGTATTGTCGTTCGTCATGAAGCCCCCTTGCTTGTGGCCGCCAGCCGCGGCGTCGAAGTATGCCATAATCGCTTGCACTTCAAGGTATGCCCCTGTAGGGTATAGTGCAATGAGGCAGTCACGGGTAAAGATTTCGCAGGGCCTGAAACGGGTCGAAGGTCAGGTGCGTGGCATCCAGAAAATGGTGGACGAAGACCGCTATTGCGTGGATGTTCTGCTTCAGCTTCGGGCCGCCAAGGCGGCGTTGCATCGGCTCGAGGGGCTTGTTCTGCGCGAACATATCGCGGGCTGCGTCGTGGAGGCGATCGAATCCGGCGATCCGGTGGAGCGTCAGGAAAAAATCGGGGAACTGATCGAAACGGTCAGCAAGATGACGGGGTAGACGTGCAAGAGATCGGCGCGATACGGTTGGGACGGTTGCTGGCCTGCCTGCTTCTGCAGGTGGGGCTGATGCTGGCATCCGTCATGCCGGGTCATGCCGCCACGTTGCCCTCTACAGTTGCTGTGGTTACCCAGCCGATGGCCGACATGCCAGGGATGCAGATGCCATCCCGTGCGGATACGACGACCGCACATTGCAATCATGAACCGTGCCACGACCATCATCCATGTCATCATTGCGGCGATTGCTGCGCCCAGGGTGCCTGCGTCGCCAATTGGCTGATGCCGCCCTCCGTGACCAGGGCGTTTGATTACTCAGGTGTTACGGCACCTTTCGGCCTGTCTCGCTCGGATCGCATCGTCGGTCATGGGTTCGCGCCGGCCCTGCCACCGCCCAGAGAGATGGCCTGATTCTGTTCTGACAGTCTCAGGGCTGGTCATGGACCTATGACCGGCTCCGCCTTCTCTCTTTTGCGGACTATTATTCATGTCAATACGATCCCTTGCGGGACGGAGCGCGATCACGCGCCGTCGTTTCGTCGTCGGGACGGGCCTGTGGGGAGCGGCACTGGCCCTCCCGCAGGGCAGCGCGAGCGCCTACGCTTCGGTCTATACACCGGCGTCGGGGCGGCCCGACCCGCTGCCTGGCACCCGTTTCGACCTTACGATCGGTTCTGTACCGATCAATATCACCGGTGCGCGCATGCACGCGGTGGGTGTGAACGGCTCCACGCCCGCGCCGATCCTGCGCTGGCGTCAGGGCGACACAGTCGAACTGAATGTCACCAACCGGCTGGATGAGCCCAGTTCGATCCACTGGCACGGAATCCGGGTGCCGGCCGACATGGACGGCGTGCCCGGTCTGAGCTTTGGCGGGATCGCGCCGGGTGACACGTTCACCTATCGCTTCCCGCTGCATCAGAGCGGCACCTACTGGTATCACAGCCATTCCGGCTTCCAGGAGCAGACGGGCCTGTATGGGGCTCTGATCATCGACCCGAGAGACGGTTACGCGCAGCATTTCGACCGCGATTATGTGATGGTCCTGTCCGACTGGACCGACGTCGATCCTGAGGACATCGTCTCCAACCTCAAATTCCAGAGCGATTACTACAATTTCCGCCAGCGTACGGTGGACACGTTCTTCCGTGACGCACATCGGCAGGGGCTGGGTGCGACGATCCGAGATCGCCTGCAATGGGGTGCCATGAACATGGCGCCGACCGACATTCTGGATGTGTCGGGCATCATCTACACCTACCTGATCAACGGCCAGTCGCCTGCTGCAAACTGGACGGGCCTGTTCCGACCGGGCGAGCGCATACGCCTGCGCTTCATCAATGCATCGGCGATGACGCTGTTCGACGTGCGGGTTCCCGGCCTGACGATGACCGTTGTTCAGGCCGACGGTAATGACGTGGAGCCCATTCCGGTCGATGAATTCCGCATCGGGCCAGCGGAAACCTACGATGTAATTGTCAGCCCCACCGCCGATGGACCGTACACAGTCTTTGCCCAGGCCGAGGATCGTACCGGATACGCGCGCGGCACGCTCGCCACCCGTTCGGGCCTTGCCGGGCCGGTTCCCCCCATGGACCCGCGCCCTCTGCGCACCATGACCGACATGGGTATGGGGAATATGGACATGAAGGGCGGCATGGCGGGCATGGAGATGGGGAGTTCGCCGGGGAAGCCCGGTGATGCCCCTGCCGGCGGCGGCATGGACATGGATCACATGGACATGAAGGAGGCTAACAGACCCGGAGCCGCTGCGATGGATATGCCGGGCATGGCGGCTGCGTCGCGGCATAAAACAGAGTTGAAACCCGGCGTCGCGGTGCAGAGTGTCGCCATGATGCCGATCAACCGGCTGGCGGAGCCGGGCGACGGGCTGGAGAATAATGGTCGCCGCGTTCTGACCTATGCCGATCTGCGGGCCACGATCCCGGGCGCGGACCCACGCCCGCCGTCGCGCGAGATCACCCTGCACCTGACCGGCAGCATGGAACGCTTCATCTGGGGATTCGACGGCAAGAAGTTCTCGGAAGCGGAACCGATTCGTCTGACTTTGGGCGAGCGGGTGCGCTTCGTCCTGATCAACGACACGATGATGGAGCATCCAATCCATCTGCATGGATTGTGGAGCGAACTGGAAAATGGGCAGGGTGACTGCCGACCCTACAAGCACACGATTACCGTCAAGCCGGGTGAGCGGCTGAGTTACTTGGTCACGGCGGACGAACCCGGGCTGTGGGCATATCACTGCCACCTGCTCTACCACATGGAGGTGGGCATGTTCCGCACGGTGGTGGTGTCGTGATCCGGGGTCTGATAGGTGGCACGGTCCTTGCCGCTGGACTGGCTACCGCGGTACCTGGCACGGGACGCGCCCAGTCAGTCCCGGCACGCCAGAGCGAAGGAACCCAGGAAGCGCAGACCGCCTCGGCTCCCGCGCCCGTGGTCTATGTCAACGGCATCCAGCCGGTCATGGACCATAACATCTATATGCATGCGCTGCTCGACCAGTTCGAGGCGCGCTTTGGTGCCGATGGCGGGCAGTTCCGTTACGATGGGCAGGCTTGGTTCGGCACTGACTACGACAAGCTCTGGCTGAAATCCGAAGGCACGGTCGGCACAAACGGCAAGTTCGGTGATGGAGATCATGAGGCCCTCTATGATCGTGCCATCTCCCGGTATTTCGATGTCCAGACTGGCGTGCGTCTCGATATTGACAACGGCCCCACACGGGCCTGGGGCGCGATCGGGGTCGAGGGACTGGCTCTATATTTCTTCAATGTGGAGGCCACGGCCTATTTCAGCGACCGGGGTGCGGCGGGGCGTCTGCAGGGCTCATACGATATCCTGCTGACTAATCGCCTGATTCTCCAACCCCAGGTCGAGATGAACTTCTATTCCGCGTCCGATCGTGCGCGCGGCGTCGGAACCGGGCTGTCCGATATCGATACGGGATTGCGGCTTCGCTACGAATGGCATCGGAAATTCGCGCCTTATATCGGCGTGAGTTACTCCGGCACGTTCGGTCAGGCCGCCGACATGGCGCGTTCAAGGAATGAGCGTGTCCAGGACCTGAATTTCACCTTCGGGATCAGGACGTGGTTCTGACCGCTCCTGCCCGATGTGAAGTCGTTGCGGGGCGCTCCGTGCGGCCCCGTTTCAGATAACAAAAGATAAGGAACTTACAAATGCTGACTATCAATTTCAGGTTCTCGGCCGCTCTGGCCGCACTTCTGGCCACGGTCTCGGTTGCGCATGCCCAGACCCCCGCTCCGGCACCGGCCCAGCCGCAGGGTCAGGATATGTCCGGGATGCAGGGCATGTCCGGCATGTCGGGGATGGACCACGACAAGATGAAAATGGACGGCATGTCCGGTTCCGGCATGGAGGGCATGGAGAAGGGCATGAAAATGAAGGGAAAGATGGGAGACTGTATGAAGATGAAGGGCATGAATATGTCGAACGGCCACGCCATGGCGCCGTCAGATCACAAGATGAAAATGGGCTGCGGTGACAAGGAAAGCGGCATGAAGATGCCGATGGGGCCGCAGGGCATGCCTGACGCGGTTCATCAGCGCTGATCGGGTCCTGACCGGAGCGGGGCGGCGCCATCAGCGTCGCCCCTGGAAAGGCCCAGGGAGGCACGTATGACAAGGAGGCACGTATGACAAGACTGATCTGGGGGTTCGCCGGTATCCTGCTGTTTGGGATCGGCGCAGGAGCGACCGTCGTTTTCGGTGGCCTGTATGATGTGGGCGCCACCTCGCCGCACTGGCGGCTGACCTATCGTGTTCTGGAAACGGCACGCCTCCATTCAATCCGGCATCACGCCGAGGGCATTACCGCACCTGTCGATCTTGAAACGCAGGCACGGCTCGTCGGCGGCGCATCGCATTTTTCGACGCATTGCGCCTCCTGTCATTCCGCGCCGGGCGTCGAGGCCGAGGATATGGCGGTGGGGATGTATCCGAAGCCGCCGGTTCTGAAGGATGTGGCGCAACGCTATACACCGGGCGAACTGTTCTGGATCCTCAAGCATGGCATCAAGATGTCGGGCATGCCGTCCTGGGCGGATCATGGTGATGATGATCTCTGGAACATCGTTGCGTTTCTCGGGAGCCTTCCGGGAATGAACAGTTCTGACTACCAGGCGCTGGTCGCCCAGGCAGGAGCAGCTGGCGGACATCATACGCATCACGACATGGATATGCCGATGCCCCGACCGTAGATGCCGCTGCGATAATTGATCGAGATCAAGGAAAATATGCCATACCCCCGTATAGTAATTTCTTATTCCTGACGACGTCCGGAAAATGGGTCGGTATGCGCTTTGCCGAGGATGATGACGTGTTGGAGAAACCATGAGGCGCATCTTTTCGAGCGTGAGTGTCGTGATCATGACGCTGCTCGTCAGCATGTCAGAGGGACTCGCTCAGGCTCCGGGTGAGTCTCCCACTGTTCCGGCCATGTCCAGCGGCACTATGGCGGGGCCTACGGCAGGCAGTCCGCCACCTTCTCTGGCGCTGCGGCGGGATCAGCCGGAGGACGATGGGCCTATGGCAGCGCCCCGGGATGCCGACCGGGGTGCCGAATCGTCCGGCGGAATGAAGACGCCCCCCGCTCGACCCGACTCAGGCATGTCCGACATGGGCAGCATGATGTCGATGGGTGGTGACGAGCATGCGAGCCATCACCCTGGCATGGGCGCGGCGGTCCCCCCCGGTGCGCCATCATCCAGGCCGGCTGAGCAGGGCGATATGATGAGCCGCATGCTGCCTCAGGCTGGGCAGGCATTGAGTGCGGTTCCCGGAGCAGACAAGGCCGACGCGGGTTGTTGCGGAGCGCGCGGTCACACGCCGCTTTATACTTTCATGATGACGCATCCGAAGCTGACCGACGTCGAACGTCAGATGCTGGCCGATATTGCGGCACAGAGGCTTCAAGACGGTCTTCGCGAAGTCGGCGCTGCATCGGTCGATGCCGCTCAGTCCCTGTCGTGGGAGACGATGCGTCGGTCCAGCCAACATCTCCATGACGGTGTTGCGTTGCTCGATAGCGGAATGGCCGCGCGCGCGGCCGCGACCGGCCTCGTTAATCCTCAAATGGTGGCTTTCAACTGGTTCACGGCACAGATGGGTCTGCCGACAATCGCGGCGAGCCAGCAAAACGGCCTATTTTTCGGACTGACGCCGACTCACCTGGTGTTCATGACGATCCTGATCCTGGTATCGATCGCTCTGCTGATCTTGCAGGTCCTGCGGTTGCATCGTGTGCAGGAGATTCTCACGACCACCACGGCATTCGCACCGAAACCAACGGTTCCGCCCATGCCACCATCGTCGACCGGCGGCGGTCCAACACCTCCTGTTCCCCCGCCTCCCCCTGTACCGGGACCAGGCGGTGGAACGGCCACTCCGATCGTCGACGTACCGCGACACGGCCTCTGGCGTGGCAGCCTGAAAGTGGCCCGGATCATTCGGGAGACGCCGGCGATCGTGACGTTCTATCTGGTTCCGGCCGATGGGGGGCGGATTCCCTTTGACTTCAAACCCGGCCAGTTCGTGCAACTCACCATCGAGCCGACGTCTGGCAAGCCCGCGAGCCGGTCCTATACGATCGCATCGTCGCCGGGGCAGGTCGAACATCTCGAACTAACGATCAAACGCGAGGAACACGGGCTGGTCTCGCGCTACCTGCATGACACGGTCAAGGAGGGTGATCTTTTAAAGATCGCGGGTCCATCGGGTATGTTTACCTTTACGGGTGAAGAGGCAGACTCGATCGTCCTGCTGTCCGGCGGCGTAGGCATCACACCGATGATGGCGGTCCTGAGATACCTGACCGATATCGTCTGGCCGGGCGAGATCTACTTCGTCTATTCCGCTCATGCCAGCATCGACTATGTGTTTCGCCAGGAAATCGAGTGGCTGGAACGTCGCAATGACAAACTGCACGTTATTGCCACCATGCGGCGGTCGCCGGGGACAGAGTGGTCGGGGCCGGAAGGGCGCATCACGAAGGAACTGCTTCAGCAATCGGTGCCAGATCTCACAAACCGACGTATCCATGTCTGCGGCCCACCCGGGATGATGGCAAGCATGAGAGCGTTATTGACGGATCTCGGTGTGCCGGAAGCCAATGTTCATAGCGAGGCATTCGGACCAGCCGCGATGAAGGCCGAACCTGCGGTCGGGCCTGTGGCGGCCCCCTCATCTCCGGCCGTCACGCCTGCCGCAACGACCATTACGTTTTCCACTTCAGGGAAATCGGCTCCGTTGCAACTGGATGAAACGGTTCTCGACGCGGCTGATGCGGCAGGCGTCAATATTCCATCCTCCTGTCGATCCGGTATCTGCGGCGTATGCACGACACATCTGCTGCAAGGCCAGGTGACGATGGCGGTCGAGGATGGGCTCGATCCGGCTGACAAGGCCAAGGGTTTCATCCTGGCCTGTCAGGCGAAGACCACGGGTGGTCCGCTGGTCGTGGAGGCGTGATGCAGGAGCGCAGCGAAATCATTGTCGGCGCCCTGGTCGTCCTGCTGGTGCTGTTCCCGCTGGGCTTTCTGGTGCATGTCGCGCCGCGCTTTCCCGGAAGTCTGGCTGGCAGCCTGATTGGCATTTGCGCCGCTATCCTGATGCTGGTGCCGCTGATTTACGTAGCGGGCAAACGCATTCCCGTCGTGCATCGTTATTTCGCGCCGCGTGTCGAGAGCCGAACCCTTCTGTCGGTGCATATCTATGCTGGCGTCCTTGCACCCATTTTGGGCCTGATCCACGCCGCCCATAAATTCGATAGCCCGATGGGGATCTCGCTGACCGGCATCATGCTCGTCCTCGCCATTAGTGGCTATGTCGGGCGCTACATGTTGATCCAGATCGGGCGCGGATTGCGCGGTCGCACCCAGGAACTGGCCCAACTGCGCACGTCTCTGGCAGATGCCGGGGTGGCGCATCTGATGCCCGAGACGCCGGATGTGCCCCGTAATATCGTCCAGCGCCTTTTTCTGACCTCGGCCTATCCCGGTACGCGGGGTACATCGGATCGCGAGGCCACGATTGCCTCCGCGCTGGCCGATGTTGAGTATGCGGTCAGGTCGGAGAGGGTGGCGAACGCACTGTTCGGGCGTTGGCGCAAGATTCACGTCATCCTTGTGGTCATCCTCTATTTTCTGCTGATTCTGCATATCTGGTCAGGCCTGTATTACGGGCTGAGGTGGCTATGAAGCCCGCTGTCATACTCTATACGGTCTTTGCGCTTGCGGCTCTGATCGTCGGACTGGTTGTGCCCCTTGCCGTGCATCGTTCCGGCAGTAACGCAGTTCCAGGTTGGGAAGGGTTGGTGAATCCCGGACCGATCTCGAAAGCGCACCAGTTTATCGCGGGCCAGTGCGAGACATGTCACAGGCCTTTCACAGGTGTGGTGACCAATAACTGCGTGACATGTCATTCTCTGGCGTCGTTCGCCGACAAGCAATCCACCCGGTTTCATGTCGCGGCGACGCAATGTACGTCCTGTCATGTGGAGCACGGTGAACGGCCACATATGACCGTGATGGATCATAGTGCATTGACGAGGGCGGATTTCTGGTCAGACACCGTTGCGCAACTTCGCTCAGCCGGGCTGGTTGGAGCGTCGCCGATTCCGGGAAGCGCTGCGGCTATTCCGACTGATCATCGACTTGACCGTGATGCCGTTCTCCATCTGAATTGCGCAAGCTGTCACTCCAACGTGGATCCTCATCGCGCCCGCTTTGGTCCTGATTGCGCGAGTTGTCACTCCACCAATACATGGCTGATCGCCGCGTTCGAACATCCCGCCGATCAGATATCGACGGATTGCAACGCCTGTCACAAGGCGCCGCCCAGCCATTACATGATGCATTTCAAAATGATTTCGCAGCACGTCGCGCATCAGGATGCCCCGGTGGAGCATTGCTATGCCTGCCATACCACCGATGCATGGAACAATATTCGAGGGTATGGATGGTATAAGCACCATTAAATCTTACGAAATTTGCGTCAGAATATCGCCATTTAACGCGTGTGTGATGATGAAATCACTGGAAGCGGCGGCATTGCCCAAAAAATATATTGTAAATCAGAAAATATATCGAACGTTACGCATGATTATTTCGCATGTCGTAAACTTTTGAAGCAAGCAGTTGGCTTACTCTGGCCCGAATAGGGTTATTTCCAGGTTAGGGCTAGATAGAAAAATTGACATTTCTTCAAAAAAAATCTATAATTATTAGGAAACTCCTACGGCGTGTCGTCAGTTAAGCAGGATGATGATTGAGGCGAACTGAACCGCCGCGAGGAAGGTGGATTTCAGTTTGTCGTAGCGGGTTGCAATAGCGCGGAACTGCTTCAGTTTATTGAAGAACCGTTCGATAAGATTACGTTCCCTGTAAAGAGCGAAGTCGGTTTTCCGCGGCATCGCTCTATTGCGTTTTGACGGTATGACCGGGGTAATCCCGCGCTCTGTCAATCGGTCGATCAACCTGTCTGCGTCATACGCCCTATCAGCAAGGAAGGCATCCGGATCGATGTTTTCCAGCATCGGTTCCGTCCGGTTAATATCCGCATCCTTTCCCGGTGTGATATCGATCTCCACCGGATTGCCCAGAGCATCGCAGATAGCATGGATATTTGTGGTCAATCCGCCCCGGGATCGTCCGATGGCCTGATCCGCGCCCCCTTTTTGAGGGCTCCGGCACTGTGCTGATGCGCCCGGACAATGGTGCTGTCGATCATCATGTATTCATTGTCGTGATCTGCTGCCAAATGGCGAAAGATCCGCTCAATAACACCAGTTTCACACCAGCGACGCAGACGTCTGTGCACGTTTTTCCAGTCCCCGAAACGGCCCGGAAGATCACGCCAGGGAATGCCTGCACGGTAGCGATACAGCACAGCTTCTACGAAAAGGCGGTTGTCTGCAGCAGTGCCTCCGACATGACCCTCACGACCCGGAAGAAAGTCTTTTATACGCTCCCACTGGTCGTCACGTAAGCCATAGCGCCGCATCTGTTGTTCTCCTCCAAAGCCGGAAAAACAGTCAGCACAGAGCAACAGAACGTACAACCCTCACTTCAAGCTCTCAGGTCTTAACTGACGACACGCCGTAGGAGTGTTCAGGCTTTACTATATGCTTACCATTGATGATGGTGGAGGAACGTTATGATCGCATACTTGAGGAATTCGTTTAAAATAACGACGTGTATCTCTTTGATCGCTTTGCTTTCTGCGTGTGGCACGACGACAGATCGTCGACTCAGTGAGGACAAACAAAGTTGCCGGAGCATGGGGCATACTCCGGGAACGGCTGAGTTCAAGAACTGTCTGGCGGATTTAAATGCCCGAAGGTGTGCCACTTCCCGGCAAAAGGGGTGGGGAGAACATCACGACGTATCGCTGGACTGCACAAGGTTGCCCTAAATACGTCGTCCAGTAGGTTTTGAAACATCGTTTGTGTATATCATGATGTAATTAATAGGTGTCATGATGTCGCGATCCGGCTTCAGTCAGAAGCGCCGAATGGCGAGGCGTCGTTTTTGTTTGAGACATTCGGTAGCTTTTTCTGTGGATTACACGGGGCCTAGCATATTCTGTTGACGGTGCGGTTCATGTTGGTGTTTTGATTCAGATACAGATCTGAACATCACATCTTTTGCGATGTATACTGCGAGTACACATGTCCAGTTTCGAGGAGCAGATAACGCAGGCTGGACGACCGACAAGAGGATGGTTAAGGACTTAATCGGCCTCGGGTTTTTCATGAAAAGTCAGAGGGTGGGAGTGATTTCGTGACGGATAAAGAGGGGGGAGAGAGTCTTCCGCCGGTCCGTCACGGAGTGTCCCGCCATGGCGAGCGCCATCCAGAAAATCGCCCTCAATGCGTCCCGTGATATCCCTTTCAACAGGCTGGTGCTGTCGCAGTCCAACGTGCGGCGTGTGAAGGCCGGCCTGTCGATCGAGGAGCTGGCCCGCGATATCGAACGTCGTGGGCTGCTCCAGAGCCTGAACGTCCGGCCCGTTCTGAACGGCGAGGGGGCAGAAACCGGCACCTATGAAGTGCCAGCCGGCGGTCGTCGCTTCCGCGCGCTCGAACTGCTGGTAAAGCAGAAGAAACTGGCGAAAACGGCCCCGGTGCCCTGTGTCGTGCGCGAGGCCGGATCGGCCATTCTCGCCGAGGATGATTCCCTGGCCGAGAACGTGCAGCGCGTGGCGCTGCATCCGCTGGACCAGTTTCGTGCCTTTCGCGACATGCTGGAGAAGGGCATGTCCGAGGACGAGATCGCCGCCGCGTTCTTCGTCGTGCCCACCGTGGTCAAACAGCGCCTGCGCCTGATGACCGTGTCCGACAAACTGCTCGAGATTTACGAGCAGGACGGCATGAAGCTGGAACAGCTCATGGCCTTCTCGATCAGCGACGATCCTGCGCGGCAGGAGCAGGTCTGGGAGATTATTGCCCAGAGCCATAACCGCGAGCCCTATCTGATCCGCCGCATGCTGACGGAAAAAACCGTGCGCGCATCGGATCGCCGCGTAAGCTTCGTCGGGCTGGACGCCTATCTTGCGGCTGGCGGTCCCGTCATGCGTGACCTGTTCGAAGCCGACGATGGCGGCTGGCTGGGCGATCCCACTCTTCTCGACCGGCTGGTGATGGAAAAACTGGCGGCAGCGGCCGAGGATATCCGAGCCGAAGGCTGGAAATGGGTCGAAACGGCTCTGTCCTTCCCCTGGGGACACACACGGCAGTTCGCGGAGATCGACGGGACGACCGTTGAACTTTCCGATGAAGAAGCGGGCCGTCTGACCGCTCTGCACAGCGAGCAGGAAACCATTGAGGCGGAATACGCGCAGGCCGATGAGTTCCCGGAGGACGTCGATACGCGGCTGGGTGAAATCGAGCAGGCTATCGAGGCGCTGGAAGAACGCCCTGTTTCCTTCGATCCGGCGGACATGGTCCGGGCCGGTGTCTTCGTCAGCCTGGATACAGACGGCACGCTGCTGGTCGCACGGGGTTTCGTCCGGCCGGAAGATATGCCGGTCGAACTCGAAGTCGATCAGGACGAATCAGACAGATATGACGACGCCATTGACCACCGCGGCGATGGCGATGATGCCGAAGGGGATGGGAGGGAAGGCGCACCCGATACCGACCCCGAGGAGGAAGACGGACTGAAACCGCTTTCCGATCGCCTGCTGACGGAACTGACGGCCTGGCGCACACTGGCCCTGCGGGATGCGTTTGCCAGCAATCCGCATGTCGCGCTGACCGAACTGCTTCACACGCTGGTACGCGATCTGTACTGGCAGGTTTCGGGCGCAGATTGCCTGGAAGCCTATGTCCGGGAAATCCCGCTGCAGGTCCATTCCCCCGACGTGCCCGGCAGCCTGCCGGCCCACGCGCTGCGCCAGCGCAACGAGGGCTGGAAGCACGATTTGCCGGAAGACGAGGCTGCACTCTGGCTGTGGCTCGACCGGCTGGACGACACCAGCCGTCTGGCCCTGCTAGCGCATTGCCTGTCTTTCGGGATCAACGCGCTGCATGAATCGTCTCATGGTCCGTCTCTGGCACGCAGCGTCAGGGAGCGGCTTGCGCGAGCAGGCCGTCTCGCCACTGCGCTCGCGCTCGATCTGGCCGAAGCAGGCTGGCAGCCAACGGTGGAGAACTATCTCGGCCGCGTCACCAAGGCCCGCATCCTCGAAGCCGTGCGCGAGGCGCGGGGAGCCGAGGCGGCAGAGCGTATCGCCCATATGAAGAAGGGTGACATGGCGCAAGCGGCTGAGCGGCTGCTGGAGGGCTCCGGATGGCTGCCCGAGGCATTGCGGACGAGGAACGTGGCGGAGCGAAGTGAAGGGGGAGCAGGGGTAGCTCATATGCCCGATAGCCCGGACGCGGTGGCGGCCGAGTGATGTCAGTCCGCTGACTGGTATTGGCGCCTTTCGGTCTCCGGAAGGCGCCTTTTATATGGGAACGACGACATCACGCCGGAATGGCTGTCGACGGTGGTCAGTGACGGGTCACCGGCTGCAGGTGTCGATCCGTTTCAAGCCTGAGGGCCGCTGTCCATAAGGGTGTTTTGGTATAGAAATCCCGCCTGTTGAGGCCGGTACCGGTTCGGTGCTCGTTGAGCAGTCCTGCCCAGCACAGTGGACGCAGGACATGGACGTACAGACTGGCGGTCAGCTTGAAATCCCGGTGACGGATCTCCTCCTCTTCACCCCCGTAGAGAACCGAACATAGTCGCTCTTCGGTGACGGCAGCCTGGGCTTCGATATTGATGACGTTGAGAAAGATATCCCAGTTGCCGAACAGCGGCTCATCGCTTCGGGTGTAAGGACTGTGGTCAACGACAAAGAGGAGATGGGTCGTTAACAGCATCCAGAGCCGGGCAGGCTCCGATCTGAGTTTTCTCGCCAGGTCGGTCAGCCGCAGGGTTCCCTTGAAATGCCGTGCGAGCTTCGCACTGAGCAGAACCTCATGCAGGATCACCAGCGGCGGGAAATCGTGTTCATTGAGGACTTTGTTAACGGCGTAGAGGTCTTCGACCGTATAGGCTGGCCAGTCAAATGCCTCGGCGGCCCACGCGACAAAATAGCGCTTGAGCGCCTTGGTGGGCGTGAGGCCGATCGGGCCGTTTTCCTCAATATAGCCGATCGTCAGCAGCGCGGCCTTCAGGATGAGGGCATGCGACAGGGGGAGGTCGGTGTCGGGCGAACGAAACGGATTCATTACATAAACAATGAACCAGGTCGGTGCGAGTTGCCAGTCTGGCTTTGCGACGTAGGGACGATCTCCGTCCCGCGTCCTTCATTGTAATGTCGGTTGTCGCCTTCATCTCGGTCATTAAAGGTGCCGCTCCAGTTTCCGTAAAGCGGATGGTCGGCAATAGTTCTCGTTATCCGCCGATGTTCTCCCCCAGACTTCTGATTGCTGCATGTGCAGCTGATCAGGAGGACATATCATGGAGAAGAAAACTCGTTTTCCATCGCCTACGTTAAAAGCGTCCGTGCCTTGGAATGCAGGAAAAATGGTTGGCGCCAAGCGGGCGCTCAAAGAAAAGCACGTCTGGGCTATTCGGTTCTGGCTGGGGAGCGAACAGCGTGTCAGAGACAAGGCTTTGTTTGATCTTGCTCTCGATAGTAAGCTCAGAGGCTGCGATCTTGTCAGCCTGCGTATCGGCGACATCGTGACCAGTGGTCAGGTACGTCACCGAGCCATGGTCGTCCAGCAGAAAACTCGGCGACCTGTACAGTTCGAAATTACAGAAACAGCCCGGGAAAGCGTGCGAACCTGGCTGGAACACCGAGGTGGCGGCCTGAATGAATATGTTTTTCCCAGTCGCCTAAGCCCCAAAGCTCATCTGAGCACAAGGCAATACGCCCGGCTTCTGGATCAATGGGTTCAGGCGGTGGGACTGATCCCGGGGGAATATGGAACTCATTCGCTCCGCCGGACTAAGGTTGCCATGATTTACAAACGAACCGGTAACATCCGAGCCGTGCAGATCCTGCTGGGTCATTCAAAACTGGATAGTACGGTTCGATACCTTGGGGTGGATGTCGAGGACGCTCTGGCACTGTCGGAAGCCACTGATCTCTGAAACAAACATGCCTCAGGAATTCTCTACCTCCTCCCTATGTGTACATGTTATGATGACACATGGGGAGGAGACCATGAGCCAGCATCTTTCAGATAACGCACCATTACCACAGAAAATCGGTGTTCGGGAGTTCCGGGGAAACCTGACAGCGTATCTGCGTCAGGTCAGACAGGGCAGTACGATCCTCGTGACGTCTCACGATCAGGTTGTCGCTGAACTGCGTCCGCCAGCTCCTTCCTATCGTCCCCATCGTCAGCCAGGAGCTCTTCGTGGGCGGATCAGAATGAGCGAAGATTTTGATGAGACACCGCCGGACCTTCTTGAAAGCATGGAACGCGACCTGTGAAGGTTCTGCTTGATACGCATGCGTTGCTGTGGTGGCTTTCGGGCTCCGACCGGCTGGGTGAGACTGCACGAGAAATTATCGCAGATCCCGTCCACGATATTCTGGTGAGTATCGTATCATTATGGGAGATTGCGATCAAAATCCGTATCGGAAAGCTTGATGCGGATATGAACGATATTCTAGCAGCCATTCCTGCGGAAGGTTTCTCTCTGCTGCAAATACAGCCCGAACACCTGCAGATTCTTATGTCTTTGCCTTTGCATCATCGTGATCCGTTTGACCATCTCCTGATGGCGCAGGCGCAAGCTGAACACGCCACATTCCTTTCAGAAGACGGGCAAATGGATCACTACCCCATCAAGCGAATACGCTGTTCGTGAAGCAGAGACTGCCGTCAGAACACGCCTCATCTTGGACGTCTTGACGATTTTTGTAGTTTCCCGAAAGCTGATGTTGCCACACTCACGTCAATAGGCCGAGTTTGGGACATTTCTGCCGTTCACCGACGACGTGGCGAACGGCGGATCTTATCAAATGCCGACTTTCAGCGTTTGCGCCTCTGATCTCATGGGCCGACCGACCTCGGCGGTTTGTACTCTGCCAGGTTCCGGGCGAGCCGAGGCGCTTTGCTGACATTCGTTCATCGGGCCGTCGTGTTCGGGAAGACCCAATGCTGGCCGTTCGCAGGTCCGATCCCATTGCCGAGAACCGGTCATCCGTTCAGCTTCGTGGGCTGGAGAATTGGTGCGGCCGGAGGCCGTCTTCAATGAAGGCGAATGTAGCAGAGATCGACAGGAACCACCTGCGGTCGATCCGCTTGAAGCGCGACACGAACCCGGCGCGAGCTAGCTCAGCGTCTTCCCCGGACTTAGCCGGAATGCGTTGCACTCCAAAGGGATCGTGCATAACATTGAGCTTTTCCGGGTGACTCGTGTCATGCCGATCGGGGAGGCATGAAGTGGGACTTGCACCCAACGCGACCAACATCACCGTGCGCCAAGTTCTGGAGAAGCTCGACGGCGAATTCGCCGCCACCGCGAAGGCCGTCGAGAACGGCGAATTTGCTTTGTGGGTCGGTTCGGGTATCTCGCGGAAGGCACCGAGCCTGGGCGGCCTCATCGCCGCGGCGATAGAATATCTTCGCATACGAGCAGTCGATCCGGCGACCGAAGCCGAATACATGCCCGCGCTCGACGAGGCGCTGCAGCTAGCCGGAACGGATCGAACGGCAGTCGGCGCCGACCTCCACTTGGCGTTCGTGGCGTGGGGAGCGCGCGATGCGATCGTCAACGCGCTCTGGAATAACTATTCCCGCGTCCTCGATATCCGCGTTGGTGCAGATCCCGGCGACTTCATCCTCTGGACGGCGATCGACATCCGGCGGCAGTTCGAAAATCCGCCACCGCCGGCAGCGTCGCATCTCTGTATCGCGCTCCTCGTGCTTGAGGGTGCCATCAAGACCATCGCATCCGGAAACTGGGACGGCTTCATCGAAGCCGCCATCCATCGTCTCGGCGGCAGCATCCCCGGAATCCTTCAGGTCGTCGTGGACCCCGACCAGCTCCGTGATCCTCCTGGTCAGGCGAGGCTGCTGAAGTTCCACGGATGCATCATCCACGCCGAGCAGGACGAGGGGCGATATCGCCGTTTTCTAACCGGCAGCCACACGCAAATCGCGATGTGGCCGAACAATCCGGACTTCGCCGCTATGCGGAACGAGGTGCTCGGGATCGCCACGAATCGCAAGACGATGGTTCTGGGCTTGTCGATCCAGGACATGAACCTGCAGGGCGTGTTCGCGGCGGCGACCGGAATCAACAAGTGGCCCTGGCCATGCGCGCCGGACGCCCCGGGCCACGTTTTCTGCGAGGACCAGATCACCCAAGGTCAACGCGACGTCCTGCGGATCGTCTATGGCGATGAGTACAACGGAAACGTGTCAGCGATAAACGCGGCTAGCCACATGCGGGCGTGGGGCGAACAGGTCCTGGTCGCCCTGGTGCTCAAGACGGTCGCCGACAAGCTCAACTGCCTGATGGGGCTCGCGCTCGACGCGAGCGGCAGAGGCGCGCTTCTCGCCCCTCTGACCGCTTCCGTAAACGCGCTTCGTGACCAGATGGCCGACGGCGCCCTTGTCGACAACGTGGACCAGAGCCGGACGCCCGCCGTCAACACGGGCATCGCTCTCTGGTCACGCGCAATGTCCCTCTTCCGGGGCGGGCAGCTCCAGCATGACCCGGCAGCCTACGAGCCGATCAGTCCGAATACAATCGGTCTGCTGGCGACGGACCAGAATGCCCGGGCGAGCAGGCTCGGGCATCTCGCCATCGTGCTCGCACTACTGGAGTATGGCCGATCGACAGCTCAGTGGTCGCTCGCGTCGCCTGCGAACGACGATCTGTCCGCCGGGGTCGCCTCGCTTCAGGCGTGTCGCGACGGAGCGCCTGCCCGTCCCGTCTTCCTCGTGAAGTCGGCGTCCGAAGCGATCCGCCTGCAGGCTGACGACGCCTATACCAACGACAATGCCCTCGTCATCCACTCCGACGACACTTGGCATCTCACGATGGCCTCCCGCTCAAGCAGGTCGCCATCAAGCGCGCCGGGTCGGACAGGATCGCTCGCCCCCTCCCATGTAAGCGTAGAGAGCCTCCTACAAGCGTCCAGCGACATCGACGAACTGCGTGCAGCCTTCGCCGCCGAGGTGATGCTATGACCTCGTCCCCCCTTATTGCCGCCATCCGCCAGCGCCTCAACGAAGCCGGATACGACGACCTACCGACTCCGTTCAGGATTGAATTGCCCCGGGTTTTGTGGAGACGGAACGACCCGAGAGGTAAGAAGGATTCATGAGCAACAAATCGAAGCGTTTTCCACCTGAGTTTCGTGACCGTGCAGCCCGCATG
>NZ_WOTA01000009.1 GCF_011516825.1 Acetobacter oeni
GCGCTCGGGTGATTTCAGTCCAGGCCATCTTGATCTCATCAGGTTATCGCAAACCCATGAATCATAACCCGCTGAAATCACTCAACTCATTTTCGGTCAGACACTGAGAGAAAATCAAAGCCAGGTTCTGCTCTGCATCTGGCAGGTAAAGTTTTTTACTAAAACAGCAGAGAGCCCGCATCCCCTGCCAGGGTTCGGAACAGCGTTCCGACTGGCGACCTTTACAAAAAAGTCCTGCACCGGAAAAATTCCCGGGCAGGACTGCTGCGTGACGCACTCTGCTTTTACCGCCGGGATGTCCACCGCGCTATGGTACCACCCGCCGGTGTAATGCCGTCGAACGACGTCATTTCCTCTCTCCACCGCTGCGGAGGGCCGTCGCCCCAGGGAACAAGCGACACGCCATCAGTCGAATCCCAGACATTCGGCTGGTCTTCCGGGTCCATGAACTGCATGGGAGGCAGGCCGAATTCGATCCTGTTGCCGTCCGGATCTCTGAAATAGGTAAAGATGCCGTTGGGAGGACCATGCCGCCCGGGACCATATTCGACATGACGACCATAGCCGAGATTGGCTGCGATATCGCAGGCACGGAACATGGCCTGCAGATCCGATACAATGAAAGCGACATGATGCAGTCGCGGTCCGGCACCCTGTGCCAGCACCAGATCATGCGGGTTGTTTTTACGTGCGAGGAAGATGCTCAGAAGCTGCCCTGTATCGACATGCGTCGTGTATTTCGAAGGACGGAACCCGAGTGCCATGAACTTCTCCGCCGTTGCCCCGACATCCGGTATGACACACTGGTAATGGTCGAGACGGAGCGCCCGTCCACCCTTCTGCGCCGGAAAATTATTGAGCAGGCGCGGCAGAACCGGCATCGATGAGCAAAGTTCGACAGGCGGCGTCCCCTCGCCGAACGACGTCAGAAGCGTCAGCCCCTGATAAGGACGTTCTGCGAAGGTGGCCGTGCCTCCAGCCGCGAGAATGTGTTCCTGTGCACGATGAAGGTCATCTTCGGACGCCACGCGCATACCAACACATTCTGCGGCCGGCGCCGTATCACGCCTCTGCATGAGAACAACACTGTGATGGCAGGCCTCTTCTATTCCGCGCAGGTACACGGTGTCAGAATCCTGATCACTGATCACCAGCCCAAGTATTTCCGTGTAGAATCTGACACTTTTTTCCAGGTCGGTTACAAAATACCGGACATGACTGGAGCGGGTAATATTGAACGGAGGATGTGTGACGACACTGGGTATGCTCATGAATACCTCTGAATTTCGATAAGGGCGTGCATCACAGAGGCTATCGTGAAGTATGACCTGATACTCTTCTGATAGTTACGCCTGCAGGACATCGCCGCTTTCGTTTCACCCTTTCGTCAGGGTACCAGTCACACCCCTAGACCTTCTGCGCCGCGCAAGGGACATTCGTTCTGATACGGGGGAAATAGGAAAAACGTCGGAAGATGAAAGACATAAAGCGCGCGGGCAGAAGGGACGCCCGGCTTTTCGTCCCTGCTGCTAAGAACCTGTCATGACAGGCACTGCCGGCGATTTTCGGCGGCGCGAATGCGGACGGACTTCCAGGTTCCGCAGCTGCTCGCCCTCCCGGGCAAACAGACCGGACGGAAGTGTACAAAGTCCAGTTCCGGAAACCGTTCACAACAGATTTTTCATCGTCTTTGATGCAGATCGCTTGCCGCCCCCTGCGCCTGTGCTATGCGTGCGCCCGCGGAGGACGCTGACATATTATGACGAAAAACAAATTTCTCACCGGGGCCGCCATGGCAGGCCTTCTCGGTATCTGCTCTCTGGCCCCTGTCCATGCCCAGACACCCGAACCCACAGCGGCGCCCGCCGCGGCCGGCGCGATTCAGACCATCCCCGGCATGCCCCCGGTCATCAATCCGAACAACATCTATTCGGAAGCGCGCCCGGACAACATCGCGCCGGAAGTCGCCAAAGACCCGGCCCGGATTTATGTGCCGAACCTGCGCTCGAACGATGTCTACGTGATCGACCCGGCCACCATGAGCGTCGTGGACCGCTTCCCCGTCGGACGCAGCCCGCAGCACGTCGTCCCGTCCTGGGATCTGCGCACCCTCTGGGCAACCAATAACGCCGAAGGCACCACCCAGGGCAGCCTGACGCCAATCGACCCGCGCACCGGTAAACCCGGCCCGGCCGTCCCGGTCGACGATCCGTACAATATGTATTTCACACCGGACGGCAAATCGGCGATCGTCGTGGCCGAAGCCCGCAAGCGCCTCGATTTCCGTGACCCGCACACCATGGCGATGCAAGGCTCGGTCGAAGCGCCGGAATGTCGCGGCATCAACCACGCCGCCTTCTCCATTGATGGCCGCTACGCAATCTTCACCTGCGAATTCGGCGGCATGGTCGCCAAGGTCGATACCGTCAACCACCAGATTCTCGGCTACCTGAAGCTCTCCACCGGCGGCATGCCCCAGGATATCCTGGTCGCCCCGAACGGCCGGACCTTCTACGTCGCCGACATGCACGCGGACGGCGTCTTCATCCTCGACGGCGATACTTTTAAAGAGACAGGCTTCATCCATACCGGCGTCGGCACGCACGGCATCTATCCGAGCCGGGATGACACCGTCATGTATGTCGCGAATCGCGGATCGCATAAGGTCCACGGCCCGCGTCACAGTAAAGACGGCAGCGTTTCAGTCGTCGATTTCGCCACGAACCGGGTCATCAGAACCTGGCCGGTCCCCGGTGGCGGCAGCCCCGATATGGGTAATGTCAGCGCCGATGGAAAACTTCTGTGGCTGTCCGGTCGCTTCGACGATGTCGTCTACGCCATCGACACCGCGACAGGTTCCATGAAAAGTATCCCCGTCGGCGCCGAGCCGCACGGTCTCACCGTCTGGCCACAGCCGGGCCGCTACTCGGTCGGGCATACCGGGATCATGCGCTGACAGAGACGAACGGAGGCAGAGCTTCACGGCTCTGTCCCGAACCCCCGGTTAAAAACACGCGCCACATGGCGAGCGTTTGACCGGCGGTCATATCCATGCCTCCCTGTAAGCCATATTCACACAGGCACAGGGAGGTCAGTCATGGCGCAGTTGTCGATCGGCGATCATGTATCGGACCTCAAAGGGGCGCACGAAGGTAAGCTGGTCGATATCGACGGCCCGACCGGCTACGTGCTGCAAGGCAACGGCGTGGAAGTCGAATTCCCCCTGAGCCAGCTGAAACCTTACGAACCCCCGAAAATCGCGGCAATACGCACCTTGTCAGGCCCCCTCCGCGACAAACTCCTGACCCCGTCGCAGAAAACTCTTCTGGCATCCGTCCCGGCGACCCTTCTCGCAGCCATCGCCAGAAGCTACGACACCGGCGGCGCGGAGCTCGGATCGCGCCCGGTCTTCGCCGCGCTCCCGGATTCGAAACGGCTGGACGTCATCCGTATCTACCTGCCGACACTGCCGCCGCGCATTCTCGCGCCGCATATGAATCTGGTTGTCGCCATGCGCGATATCGGGAAACAATCTTCATAAATCCCCCTGGCGAAATGAGGTGCCAACGACACCCGCTCTCCCTGAACCACTGGCTTCGTCCGTGATTTGTCCCGGCCTCGCAGCAGATTCGCGAAAATAATTGCTGGTATAAGCCCGCTCTTGCCCTTAAAAACGCCTGCCAAATCGCCCGGCAACCCGGCGCGCGCCCGCTGAGCAGGTAACTGATGGCCAGACAGCCACCTGTTTTCAGTTTCTTTTGCAGGCGTCACGCCCTTAAAACGGAGACTTCACGGCCATGTCCGAAACGCTGACACGCCTTGCCCCCGATCTGGCCCCCTCCGGCCTGCTGCCAGTCGAAGGTCAGGAAGGCGTGTGGCATCTCGCGCAACCCACGAAGGACTACCCGCACCTCTATCCGGCCACAGTTCTCACCGTTCACCACTGGACGGACCGCCTGTTCAGCTTCACCACAACGCGTGATCCGGCGCTCCGTTTCGAAAACGGCCAGTTTGCAATGATCGGCATCGAGGTCGAGGGCAAGCCGCTGCTCCGCGCCTACTCCATCGCTTCCGCAAACTACGAAGAGCACATGGAGTTCCTCTCCATCGCCGTGCCGGACGGCCCGCTCACCTCGCGCCTGCGTCACGTCAAGGTCGGTGATACCGTCCTGATCGGCCGTAAGCCCGTCGGAACCCTGCTGCTCGACAACCTCCGCCCGGGCCGTAACCTCTATTTCCTCTCCACCGGCACCGGCCTGGCACCGTTCATGAGCCTCATCCGCGACCCGGAATGCTATGAGCGTTACGACAACGTCATCCTGACCCACACCGTGCGGATCAAAAACGAACTCGCCTATCGTAAATACATCCGCGAAGACCTGCGCGAGCACGAATTCCTCGGCGAGATGATCGGGCCGAAACTGCGCTATTACCCGGCCGTCACCCGTGAAGAGTTTGAAGTCTCGGACCGCATCACGACCCTGATCGAAAACGGCAAAATCTTCCGTGACCTCAATATCCCGGAAATCGACCCTGAACATGACCGCGTGATGATCTGCGGGTCGCCGGAAATGCTGGCCGATACCGAAAAACTTCTGGAATCCCGTGGCTTCGACGAGGGCAACAATTCGCGTCCCGGCGCCTATGTCGTTGAAAAGGCGTTCGCTGAGCGCTGAGATGTTCAGGGCTCTGTCCTGAGCCCGCCGGAGATCGCACGTCTCCGGAAACCGTTTACGCAAATAAATCATGGCGCGGGGACCAGCGGTCCCCGCCAGCTCCGGGCAGAGTGACCCGGATCAGAATGACCCTGAATAACGCTCCGGAGAGAAGATGTCCGACAAGAAGCCCTGTGACGTCGATCTCCTGGTTATCGGCGCCGGGTCCGGCGGCGTTCGCTGCGCCCGAATCGCCGCCGGCCACGGCGCCCGCGTCGCCGTGGCGGAAGGGCGTCACTGGGGCGGAACCTGCGTCAATCTTGGCTGCGTGCCGAAAAAACTCATGGTCCAGGCCAGTGAATACGGGGATTACGTCGCTGACAGCCACGGCTTCGGCTGGAACACCGAACCCGGCACGTTCGACTGGGCAAAGCTGATCGCCGCGAAAGACCGCGAGATCCACCGCCTGAACGGCATCTACGTCTCAATGCTGGAAAAAGCCGGCGTCCGCCTGCTCACCGGCCACGCCCGTTTCGAAGACGCCCACACAATCGTCACAACGCCCACCGGCCTCGATCCCAAAGCGAAACCGGAGCGGATCACCGCCGAACGCATCGTCATCGCCACCGGTTCCGCGCCGACCAGACTGCCGATCGTCGGCGCTGATCTGGCCATCACCTCCGATGAGGTCTTCAGCCTGCCCGCGCTGCCCCGCCGCGTCTGCATCATCGGCGCCGGCTATATCGGCATCGAATTCGCCGGTATTTTCGCCGGCCTGGGCGCGAGCGTCGATCTCGTCTATCGCCAGGACCTGCCCCTGCGCGGCTTCGATGAGGATCTCCGTACCGCCCTGCATGAGGCCATCGGCCAGCGCGGCATCACGCAGCACGAAAAAACCAGCCCGACCCGGATCGAGTGTGATGGCGATGCGTTCACCGTCACACTCGATAACGGCAACCGGCTCACAGCGGACTGCGTGCTGATGGCCACCGGACGCCACCCGAAGACCGAAAAACTCGGCCTGGAAACCACCCGAATCCGTACAACAGAAGACGGCCGCATCGAGATAGACCGGCACTTCGAGGCCACACAGCCCGGCATCTTCGCCATCGGTGACGTCACCAACCGCCTGAACCTCACCCCGGTCGCCATTGCCGAGGGCCACATCCTCGCCGATCGCCTCTATGCCGACCGGTCCCGCGAGTGGTCCTTCGACACCACCCCGAAAGCCGTGTTCTTCACCCCGCCTCTTGCCAGCGTCGGCCTCACCGAAACCGAAGCCGCCGAACGGGGCACAACCGACATTTACCTCTCGAAATTCCGCCCGATGCGCCACACGCTGAGCGGCCGCGAGCGACGTACCCTCATGAAACTCGTGGTCGATCAGGCCACGCAGAAGATCGTCGGCGCCCATATGATCGGCGAGGACGCGCCCGAACTGATGCAGGGCCTCGCCATCGCCGTCACCGCCGGACTGCGCAAAGCCGATTTCGACCGCACCATCGGCATTCACCCGACATCAGGCGAGGAATTTGTCACCATGCGCACGAGAACACGCGTGTCCGGCGACTGAAAAGCAGGTTTCCGCTCAGAAGCCTCCGGCCGCCGCGCCCGAAAGACCACCACCGGCACCGCAAAACATCAGTAAAATGAACAAGGTCCGCTCTCGGGGCTTGAGCGTTTCGTTTCGGATAAGCTACGTAAAGGATGAAGATTTTGTCAGGTCGTCGCGCGACCGGCGGGATCAGCGCCAGACGCTCCGTGCCTGTTTTTGTCTCCCGGCCTCATAACCGGCAGAGACGCCGGCATCGGCGCGTTCCGTTCTGATCCTCCGGCACGCGGATGTTAATGGGGCAGGGGGCTACAGGCGTTAATGGATATTCAGTTCTCCACGTTTGCTGGGCGGGGCCCGCGGCAGGCCGCCGGGACACCGCCGCTCCCCGGTACGAAAATACTCAGCGCCGTCGCAGCCGTGGTCGCCGGAGTCACAGCAGCTCTCCCCGCTCATGCCGCCGACGCAGCCCCGGCAATCGACAGCGGCGATACCGCCTGGATGCTGGTCAGCGTTGCCCTCGTTCTGATGATGACCATTCCCGGACTGGCCCTCTTTTACGCCGGTATGGTGCGCAAGAAGAACGTGCTGTCCACCGTCATGCAGAGCTTCGCCATCTGCTGCATCATCACCATCGTCTGGATGATCGCCGGCTACTCGCTCGCCTTCACGACCGGCACACCTTATATAGGCGGCCTGTCGAAAGCCTTCCTCGCGACCATCGGCGACCATATCTCCAGAGGCGCCGATATTGGCTTCACTCTCGGCGCCGACTCCCCGAACCCGACGGTCATGACCATCCCCGAGAGCGTCTTCATGACGTTCCAGATGACCTTCGCCATCATTACCCCGGCCCTGATCGCCGGCGCCTACGCCGAACGCATGAAATTCTCGGCCATGTGCGTTTTCACCATCCTCTGGTCGCTGCTGGTCTACGCCCCCGTCGCGCACTGGGTCTGGAGCCCGGTCGGCTGGCTCATGGGCCTCGGCACGCTCGACTTCGCCGGCGGCACCGTCGTGCATATCAACGCCGGTATCGCCGGCCTCGTCTGCGCCATCGTTCTTGGCAGACGTCGCGGCCTCGGCACGGATGACATGGCGCCCTTCAACCTGACCTACGCCGTCATTGGAGCATCCCTGCTCTGGGTCGGCTGGTTCGGCTTCAACGCCGGGTCCGCCGTCGGCGCCAACGGTCGCGCGGGCATGGCCATGGCCACGACCCAGATCGCCGCCGCCGCCGCGGGCGTCGCCTGGATGCTCGCCGAATGGGCGCGCACGGGCAAGCCAACCGTCCTGGGCATCATCTCCGGCGCCGTCGGCGGTCTGGTCGCCATAACCCCCGCTGCTGGTTTCGTGCTGCCGGGCGGCGCTCTGATCATCGGCCTCATCACCGGCGTCGTCTGCTACTGGAGCGCGACCACGCTTAAACATATATTCAAATATGATGACAGCCTCGATGCCTTCGGCGTGCATGGCGTCGGCGGAATCGTCGGTGCACTGCTGACCGGCGTCCTCGCTTACGGCCCGCTCTCCGCCACCGACGCAAATCCGGGCGGATCGCCCGGCTCGTTCCACCAGCTGATCGTGCAGGCCGAAGCCGTCGGCGTCACCATCATCTGGTGCGGTGTCATGACCTTCATTCTGCTGAAGATCGTCGATGCAGTGATCGGCCTGCGTGTTTCGGCCGAAGCCGAGCAGGAAGGCCTGGATGTCGCGCTTCATGGCGAGCGCATTTCATAACGACCAGCGATTCGCTGTCGTCAGTCGTCCGGAGGCCGGGTTCCGTAACCCGGCCTCTGTCATGTCCGGCAGTCGCGTTATAGAGTCCGTCCGGGCACTGTTGCCCGGACGTCCCGCCTCTCAGGAGGCCTGAAATACAGAGTGCCGCGCCCGCCAGGCATGGACGGGACACTCATGAAGATAAAGGATAGCTGATGGGCTTCATTCGTTCGGCGCGTGCCATGGCCACGTCCCTCGCCGTGCTCGCAGGCAGCGCCGCCTGGATCGGTTCCGCGGAGATCGCTCACGCGATGACTGCTAAAGAGTGCCACGCGAAATTCACCGAATCGCGAAAAGCCGGTACCCTGACCTCCGGTCAGACCTATAAAGAGTTCAAGACCGCACAGTGCTCCGGAGCCGAGGCCGAGGCAGACGACTCCGCCCCGGCCACAGCCACGCCGGCAGCGCCTGCGGCGACCCCCGCCGCCACGAAAGAGACCGCCAGCCCGGTTTCATCCGGAAATGCTGTATTTCCGGGGCAGGTTTCTTCAAAATATTCATCACTGAGCGCCGGCGCGGCCCGTCGCAAAACATGCCTCGACCAGTATCACGCCAACAAGGCAAACGGCGGCAATGGCGGTCTGACATGGATTAAAAAAGGCGGTGGCTATTACAGCCTCTGCAATAAGCGCCTGAAAAGTCAGTAATGTTTTACTGATAGAGTATCTTATGACGGCCGTGCCCGGATCTTTTCCGGCGCGGCCGTTTTTTTATTCCGGAGCTTCCCGCCAGCCCGACAGCCAGGGGCTGGAGACACCAATTATGAACACATAGAAACCATTGTATCCGAAAAATTAGTGATTTGTCCGAAGAATAAGACCCGAAATCAATTCACAGGACATTCGGCCAAAAATGGCCGGGTGTGATTTTCGGGAGCATCGAAAACATGGCAACCATCATCAGCAGCGGGACAAAGACAAATCAGACTGACAGCAGCGGAACAATGCTCGTTTATAATGGCGGAGTGGTTGACGGTCTCGTCGTCAGCTCCGGCGCCACGCTGCGGGTCTCCAGCGACGGGACTGTAAACGATCTCACTCTGCTTAGTGGCGGCACGATCAGTGTTGGCGGAACAACCGCCAGCCCCGCTATCGTCAGCGGTGGAGAAATAGAGGCCGGCGATACGGGCGTGAACGTCCTGAGTGGCGGCTACCTTGAAGGTATAACCGTCGACTCCGGCGCGACCATAACCGGCATCAACACGGGGGCTGTCGCCAGTGGCCTGATCCTTGAGGCCGGAGCCACGGAAAATATCATCACGGGTGGGATCGACAGCGGCGCCATATTGTCGGGTGGAACAGATGGTGCTGCCGGCGCGCAACAGAATGTAGAGGCCGGCGCCAGTGCGGTCAGCGCCACTCTCTATGGCAACGCGGTGCAGCTCATTGCCGCCGGTGCCTCAGCGGTCGATACCACACTGAGCGGCGGCGGGTCCGCCGTTGTTGCCAACCAGGTCGTCTCGAACGGTGGTTATGCAAGCAACACCACCATTCTCAGCGGCGCCGAACAGCAGGTTCAGCAGGGAGGCAGTGCCTGCGATATCACTGTCAGTTCCGGTGGCGAAAGTGACGTTCAGTCAGGCGGCGTTGTCTCAGGTGTAACTGTTGATTCCTCCGGTTTTATCCAGATCGCAGCCGGCGCTACAGCCAGTAATATTACGCTTAACAGTGGCGGGTCCGCCTACGTTCTGGATAATGACGGTGTGGGCGCGACCGTCGATAACATCACGGTCGCAAGCGGCGCCATACTGGAGATTGGCGGTACCGACGACGCCATCACCAATCTCACGCTGTCAGCCGGCGCAGAGCTTCTGATCGATCTTGATCCGTCCGATTACACCGTCTCCTACGCCTCTGATGCGATAAACATTCTGGATTCCACCGGCGCAACCGCTGACACAATCAGCCTGGCCTCTCCGATCGACGGGGCTTCCGATTTCACTCAGACCAACGCCACCGGCTCACAGGCCCAGACAGCTTTCGAACTGACCGACATCGCCTGCTACTGCCCCGGCACACGCATCGCGGTTCAGAACGGCGAGGCCCCGATCGAAACCCTTCAGATCGGTGATCTGGTCCGCACGGCCTCCGGCGCCCTCCGTCCCGTGCGCTGGATCGGGCGCCGCAGCTACGCGCCAGCCTTCGTCGGAAAAAACAAAAAGCTGCTTCCCGTCACCATCAAAGCCGGCGCGCTCGCCAGCAATGTGCCGGTGCGTGACCTCAGCATCTCCCCTCTCCACGCCATGTATGTTGACGGTGTGCTCATTCCCGCCAGCTCGCTGGTCAACGGTATCAGCATCGTGCAGGACGAAGAGCCCGGCGAAGTGTCCTATATCCACCTCGAACTGGAGAGCCACGACCTGCTGATGGCCGAAGGCACCCCGTCCGAGACCTATGTGGAGGACGGCTCACGCGGCATATTCCAGAATGCCGCCGATTATTACACCCTCTACCCCGATGCCGGACGTGCGGAGCCGGTCTACTGCGCTCCCCGGGTCGAAGGCGGGGAACAGCTCGCAAAAATCTGGCACCGGCTTGCCGAACGCGCCAGACTGAATCCCGATACGGATATGCCGCGCCACGAACAGGCTCCCATGTCGGCTGCTGACGCGGAGACGGAAGAGCATCTGCATGGCTGGCTGGATTTCGCGGATCGTCGCAAAGTCAGCGGCTGGGCCTGGAATCAGAACCAGCCCTGGGATAAAATGCAGGTCGATATATTCGTTGACGACGAATACCTCACCACCGTTTCCGCCGCCGATCACCGCCCGGACCTCGTTGCCTCCGGTTTCGGAACCGGATGGGCCGGATTCTCCTTCGCCTTCACCAGACCGCTCGACCCCTCGGTGGCGCATACCATCGCCGTCCGTTACGCCGGCACGGATCGTCACCTGAACGATTCGCCGCGCCTGCTCGCCGCCTCGGACGAGTTCAATGACGAGCTGGAAGCGTTCGTCACCCGGGCCATTTCCGGCCTCGAAACCGATGAAGAACGCAGCCGGGCTCTGAGATTCGTCGCGCATCAGGCCGATCTGATCTGTCAGGCAAAAGCGGAACGCGATGCCGGGAACCGGGAAAAGGCAGAGCACGACCGCATCCGTCGCCTGGCCGGGAAATCCGCGTCCAAAATCCCTAAACTCCGCCGTGCGCTCGTCATTGACGAACAGTTTCCCCGGCAGGGACACGATGCCGGATCAGAAGCCATCTGCTCGCATATCCGCGCCCTTGGACGCCTCGGCTACCACGTGACGTTCACAATGCCGTCCACGAATATCCCGCAGGACCTGATTTCCGTCCTGGAAGCCGAAGGCGTCTCCGTGGCCACCGCCCCGTTCTACGCGTCGCCCGAAGACCTGCTGCGCCGGCAGGCCGGCACATTCGACGTTGTCTATCTGCACCGCGCCGGCCTCGCGTCATCCTATGCGGGACTCGTCAGACGCTACATGAGCAACAGCCGCCTCATCTACAGCGTTGCGGATCTTCACTATCTCCGCATGGCCCGTCAGGCCGCCGTGGAGGGGAACGCCGGTCTCGCCCGCGAAGCCGGACGGATGCGGACACTCGAAGTGACTTCCGCTCTTATGTCCGACGTCGTCGTCACCCATTCGGCCGTTGAAGCCGAAGAACTGCGACGCCTGATGCCGGCTCTGAAAGTGCATGTCGTTCCATGGGACATCGCCGCGCAGCCCGTGAAAACATCCGCCCGCCAGCGTCAGGGCGTCGCTTTCCTCGGTCATTACCGTCACGCTCCCAACCGTGATGCCGCCGACTGGCTGGTCCGCGAGATCATGCCACTCGTCTGGCAGCAGGCCCCGCATATCCGCTGTGTGCTGGCCGGCACGGATATGGACGCCGGTATCGAAGCCCTGGCACGTGCCGCCAGCCCGTCATGCGGGGGCGTCGAAGTTACAGGCCGAATCGAGAACCTGCGGGACGGGCTGTTCGAGCAGGTCCGCCTGGGCGTCGCGCCCCTGCGATACGGAGCCGGCATCAAAGGCAAAGTACTCGAAACATTCGCGGCCGGTCTGCCCTGCGTCATGACGCCCATGGCAGCCGAAGGCATTGATCTTCCGGGAGGCCTGAGCGCGCTGGTTCAGAAAGACGCAAAACATCTCGCGGCTGAAATCGTCCGTCTGCATGACGCTCCGGACCTGGTGGATACGATGGGTAACACGGCCTGCCGCCTGATCGCGGAGAAATGTGGAGAACACGAGGTCAACACAGCCCTGGCAGAAGCTCTTGGAAGACCGGAGGCCGCACTGGAAGCGCCGGAATTTTTTAAAGCATCGGCATAACCCCGGCCGGGGGCCTCTCCGCTTACAGGCAAGGTCTGGCACGTGAACAGCATCGGACCGGAATCCATCCGGTCCGATGCTGTATTATATTTAAGGCCAGCATAGTCAGGCTGTAACCGAAATGAAGCTGCCGGGAGGGCAATCCCGAGCCGATTCCCCATGGTAAGGCTTGGCACTGACAGAAGCAGGACCGGCCTGCGCTGATTTCAGACCTTTATGCTGCGAATTGTACGAAAATTAACTTCTTTACTTCAAGACTGAAATTGAAATTTGTTTCAATAAGTAACTTTCAGAGATCAGAATATGGCCCAGACAGAATCACCAGGGATCGGTCCTGTCGTCAATGTGACTGACGTTTCATCTATTTTTGAAATCCGGAATCATGGTCTTGTCCACGTATCTGATAATAAAACTACCAGAGAAGCATTTGATTCAGATCAGGACGAGTTAACAATCCGAAATTCCGGTCTGTTTGATGAGGAATTTTATTATCAGGCTAATGCTGACGTTAAAAACGCAAAGCTGGATCCGGTAAAACACTACATTGAACATGGCGCGGACGAGGGACGCCGACCCAACCGGAGTTTCGATACAGCGCATTATGCCGGGATATTTCAGAACGAAATAGCGTCCGGTGAAAATCCATTCGCGCATTATATCAGAACAGATGGAAAAACGGTCTATTCAACCAGGGGAATGCTGGAAGACTACTCTTATCGTTCGGTATACAAAGCTATTTCCCGGATGAAACACCTCGCGTTTTTTGGTTCCACGGATTATGTGGCAATGAACAGTGACGTAACCACGTCAGATCTTTGTCCGGCCCAGCATGCCGTGCTCTATGGTATCAGTGAAGGACGCTCAGTACTCTCGCGGAAGCATATCGCAAAAACATTGGGCAAGCTGGCGCAGCAGTCTCCTGCTCTGTCGGCTGTTCCGTCAACACCACTGCTGAAAAAGCGAGATTTTCCTGAAAAAATAGGTGTTTTTCAACATTCCCTCGGAAATATTTTTATCAGGGAAATTGCAGAAACACTGGTCAGTCAGTTGAATGACGCCGGACTTAATGCCATCCTGCTTGATGAGACATGCTCCATACAGGAAAAACCTCAGTTCTGTATTTTCTGCGGACCACATGAGTTCTTTTTCCTTCCCGGTTCAGAGCCGTGGAAGGGGGATGATATTGTCCGAAATTCAGTCATGTTTAATACCGAGCAGCCGCAGACGCTGTGGTTTGTCAGAGGTTTGCTTTATAATCTGATGTCCAGCGGTGTCATCGATATTTCTTTTCAAAATTTAGAAGTGTTTTCAGGTGCAGGTATTCCGGGGCTGTTCTTTAACCCTCCCGTGAATATGTCTTCCCGGATACTATCACCCGCTGATCAGTCTCATGCAATGGTACGAATTTTACCTCCATCATGTAGGAAAAGCTCTGATCCGAAACTGTCATTCAATAAACGGGAAATAGATGTCAGTTTTTTCGGAAATCATACCGACAGGCGGGAAAAATTCTTCTCCAGACATGCCGAATTCTTCGCGGATTATAAATGCTTCTTTTATTACAGGCGTACGGGTGGCCCTATAGCTGACAGTCAGAGATACGGGATATTGTCGCGTCTTGCCAGTCATGTTGCCTCTCACTCAAAAATTTCTCTCAATATTCACAGGGAAAATGACCTCTTTTTTGAATGGCAACGTATTGTAGCGCAGGGAATGGCACGAGGTTCCCTTGTTGTAAGCGAGGAATGTCTCCCGCACCCGTATTTTAGTGCGGGAATTCACTATCTTTCTGAAACAACCAGACATATTCCAAATCTTGTGGAGTGGCTCCTTCATTCATCTGATGGAAAAAAAGAGGCCGCCCGAATACGCAGTAATGCCCTTACCAAAATCGTGAACGGCCGTCAGGCGGCGGAGGATCAGAATAGATTATTGCGTTTTATTTCATCGCGATGGAAGGCTATCAGCAGTGACCATTAAGCCCTGGAATCGCCGATATGAGCATATCTACAAAACGTCCATGGAAGCTCCTGCATCGGAGAAACTGATATCAGTCTGCATCCCGCATTTTAATTATGGTGATTACATCGAGGAATGTCTCGATTCCGTCTGTGCACAGACACATACGGATATTGAGCTTATCATTGTAGATGACTGCTCTGACGAAACTTCGTCCCTTGCAGCTATTTCAGGCTGGGCCGACAGGAACCGGGAGCGCTTTCATGGCGTCTCGGTCATCAGAAACCTGCGCAATATGGGACCGTCCGTGTCACGCAATATCGCTATTGAGCAGGCGAGAGGAGAATTCATCCTGCTTCTTGATGCTGACAATATTCTGTTTCCCGCAGCGGCGACAAAACTTTTGACAGCCTGTGTCGATGGAGGGTTTGATGCTGTCTATCCACAAATTGTCGAGGTCGGAGACCGGCATGGTCTCGGACATGCTGATCTGTGGGATCCGATCCGGTTACGCGAAGCAAATTATATTGATGTTACCTCGCTTGTGAGAAAATCTGCGTTCGAGACAGTAGGTGGCTTTAGTCATATCGAAGAGGGCTGGGAAGATTATGATTTCTGGATGAAGTTTGTTCGAGCTGATCTGGATGTTGGATTTCTTCCCGAAATTCTTTGCAAATACAGAGTGCATGAAGTCTCCCGTACAATGCGGGAAGCTTTGCCTGCTCATTATGATCTCGAACTTATAATGGCCTTTCGGTATCCCGTATAATGGGCATTTTTATGTTATATAAAGAGTTTTTTGTAAATTATAGAAAAAATCACACAGTAATTTTTTGATATTGCGGAGTTGGCCATGACAAAAACATATGATTGCTTTCCTTTTTTTAATGAACTGGAAATTTTAGATCTGCGACTAAAGATGCATAATGATTTTGTTGATTACTTTGTGATCAGTGAGTCTGCAAAGACTTTTACAGGAAACCCAAAGCCACTTTTTTTTCATGAAAACAGAAAAATTTTCAAAGATTATCTCCATAAAATTATTCACATTGTCGTTGATGACTTTCCTGACACAGAAGATCCATTCGTCAGAGAATATCACCAGAGACATTCGTTTTTAAGAGTGATGGAACAAGCGGAAGACAATGATCTTTTCATTATCGCAGATGCCGATGAGTTATTGCGGCAATCATCTATTTTGGAAGCTTCCAATTTCGATGGAATAAGCATCTTTGATATGCCCATGTTCCAGTTTTATATGAATTTGCAGCAGTCTCCATCGGGATGGACTGCGTGTTATGCGGGGAAAAAGCGATACCTGAAAAATATAGAAAATATCTCAACGGCACGATGGGATCGTTCGAAGTTCTACGATCAGTTGAAAACTGAAGGTAAAATCTTGCATGTGATGGATGCCGGATGGCACTTTACACATCTTGGAGGATTCGAACGTCTGCAGAGTAAATTCAGATCTTACTCACACGCGAACGATCCCTGGCCACGTGCAATGATGAATAAGGATGCGCTAAAAAATCATATTACAGCTGGTGGAATAGTGGGAAATTTCAAAGAAGTTTCAAAATTTATTCCAATAACATATCCTTATTATCCACTTGAAATAAATAATAATCAGAAAGTTTATTTAGATAACGGGTTCATAAAAGATGTTTATGAAGCAATGGATGAGTTGCAAAATCTTTTCCGGAATACAAGAAACGATTTTGCTAAAATTCTAAAATTTAGTGATGATAAAAGTGGCGTTTTGTATGGATTAACGGCTAAAGAATATTCAATTATGGCTGATATAATTTTGTAATTATTTTATATTTACATATAAAAATTTAATGTTTTTGTTTTAGCATGCCCGTAAAACAGGGATGGTATTGGAGGTAATTATTGTTCAGTAAAATTTTCTGGAAAGCGTTATGCGCTTTTGTGCATGACTGAGGCGGTAAATTCGGATGATTACAGCACACAACCGTATTCGTCTGATATCAGTGACAAGAAATGGTCTCTGATTGTTCCATACCTTCTTCTTATGAAAGAGGATACGGAACAACACCATCATGCTCGAGGGCCTTTAGTATGTGATCTGCTACGGCACCGCGTGGTATGCGATGCCGGACGATCTTCCACCGTGGCCGCAGTTTATCAGTAGTCCCGACGGTGGATGGCGCCAGGAGAAAAAGGGATCAAAGCTGCACATGGTGGCCGATGCCCAGGGCATCTTCCGGTCTTGCATGTGACACCAGAGAACAGGGATGGCCGGGCAGAATCTGGCCCGCTGGCTGAGGCCATCCGGCAGGCAACAGACAGAAGCGTTGAACTGGCATGGGCCGATCAGGATTACATCGGAGCCAAAGTGGTAAAAGCCGCTGAAGAGCTGGATATTATACCCGAAATCGTCAGACATCCTCAGGCGAGGCATGGTTTCGTGCTATTACCCCGGCGGACTGGTTGTGGAAAGATCTTTGGCATGGGCAACACGATGCAGGAGGCTCGTGAAGGACTATGAGCGATGTGCTTCAACGCTCGCAGCCGTGCACGCCCTCGCCTTCGCAGGATTCATGTACAGAAACGCTACCGCTCTGCTCATGCAAAATACCCTTTAGAGATTTTGAACGACTTTTTTGAAGTATCTCCTGGGAACGATATCGCAGATGTCAGCCGTCTCCCTCAATCGCGACCCGTGCCGCTGTCGCAAGCTGATCCACGCGCTCATTTTCAGGCACTCCGGAATGACCCCGAACCCAGTGCCACGAGACTTCATGCTTTTTTGCCGCCTCCAGCAGGCGCCGCCAGAGATCCATGTTCTTGACCGGGTCACCCGAAGCATTCCGCCAGTTCCGCCGCACCCAGCCCGTGTGCCAGCGTGTAATGCCGTTCTTCACGTATTCGCTGTCCGTATGAACCGCCACCACACAGGGACGCGTCAGTGCCTCAAGCGCTTCCGCCGCCGCCGTCAGTTCCATCCGGTTATTGGTCGTGGCCGCCTCGCCTCCTGAAAGCTCCCGTTCCTGCCCTTTGAAGCGAAGCAGAACGCCCCAGCCACCCGGGCCCGGATTGGGGCGGCAACCACCATCGGTCCAGACCTGAACAACCGCCGGCGCAGCCACGGAACCCCGCTCATCCGTCACATCCACAAATTCAGTCGTGTCAGACACCGTATGCCTCCAGAGTCGGCGAAGCGAGATGGAAGCGTAGCCGTCGCACGTAAGCCATCGGGTCCTTGCGCGTGACCATCGCTCCCGCCGGAGTGTTGACCCAGTCATAAAGCCGTGTGAGCGCAAACCGCATCGCTGCCCCGGCACACAACACCGGCAGAGCCGTACGTTCCGCCTCCGTCAGCGGCCGCACGCTCTGATAGCCTTCAAGCAGCCGCCGGGCGCAGGTCACATTGAATGTGCCATCATCGCCGAAACACCAGGCGTTGAGACAGATCGCCACGTCGTAGGTCAGCAGATCCGTGCAGGCAAAATAGAAATCGATCAGCCCCGAAATCGTTCCGTCGAGAAAAAACACATTGTCCGGAAACAGATCGGCATGAATCTGCCCACGCGGCAAAGCAGACTCGCCACGCATGGCAGGCCAGGACGGTAGAATCCGGTCCAGCGCAAGATCGAGTTCCTCGCTCAGCCCGGGAAAAGCCTGCTCCGTGCCCCCGTTACCCCGGGCCGCCCGCAACAGCGGTCGCCAGGCCTCCGGCCCCAGTCCGTTCGGGCGCTCCGTCGCATAATCCTGACCGGCAACATGCAGCGCCGCCAGCGCCGCTCCCAGCGGAGCGCAGTGCTCCACGCTCACATGCCGGGGCCACACACCCGGAAGAAACGTCGTAATCGCGGCGGGCCGCCCGGCCAGTTCACGCAGCGCCAGCCCGTCACGGCCCGCGACCGGCAACGGACAGGACAGGCCCCGCATGGCAAGATGACGCATCAACCCCAGAAACCAAGGCAACTCCACCGGGTTCACCCGCTTTTCATACAGCGTGAGAATAAAATCCCGATCGGTCCCGTCCTGCGTCGTGCGCAGAACGAAATTACTGTTCTCCACACCCTCGGCGATGCCACGGAAAGCCGTCAGACGGCCAATATCATATTCGGTCAGAAAACCGGCGAGGGCTTCATCCCCGACTTCCGTGTAGACAGCCATGGGCTCCCTTCAGAGCAGTTCACCAGTCAGACAAGCCGGTAAAAACCAGGACGCCTGAAAAATAATTGACGCGTTCGGCCTCAGCCAAGCGGCGCGGGAAGACGGAACGTCACGTTCTCTTCCTTCACGGTCCGCTCTTCGATCTTCAGCGTATAGCGTTTCGCCAGCGCATTGACCATTTCCTGCACCAGCGCTTCCGGCGCGGAGGCCCCCGCCGTGATGCCAACCGAATTCACGCCGTCCAGCACCGACCAGTCGAGCGCCGCCAGTTTAGGCACCAGCAACGCCCGCTTCGTGCCCGACCGCTCCGCAACCTCGCGCAGACGCTGCGAGTTCGACGAGTTCGGCGAGCCAATCACGATGACCAGATCGCATTCCGGCGCAATCGCCTTCACAGCTTCCTGACGGTTCGTCGTAGCGTAGCAAATATCCTCGCGTTTCGGTCCTTCGATCAGCGGAAAGCGATCACGCAGAATGTCCACGATCTCCGCCGTGTCATCCACCGAAAGCGTCGTCTGGGTGATGAACGCCAGACGCGTCGGATCTTCCGGCTGCACCGTGCGGGCCTCTTCGGCGTCGTTGATCAGCGTGACAGCGCCCGGCGGCAACTGACCCATCGTGCCAATCACCTCCGGATGCCCGGCATGGCCAATCATCAGAATATGACGGCTGTCCGGACCGCCATCGGCATAATGCCGCTCGGCCTCGCGATGGACCTTGGAAACCAGCGGGCATGTCGCATCGAGATACAGCAGATTGCGGCGCGCCGCTTCGGCCGGCACCGTCCTGGGAACGCCATGCGCGGAAAATACGACATGACCATCAGGCGGCACCTCGTCGAGTTCCTCGACGAAAATCGCTCCCTTCGCCTCCAGCTCCTCCACAACCGTCCGGTTGTGGACAATCTCATGACGCACATAAACCGGCGCGCCATAGGCCTTGATGGCTTCTTCAACCACGCGGATGGCACGGTCAACGCCGGCGCAGAAACCACGCGGGCCAGCCAGAATAACCCTGAGCGCGCGAGTGCCCGCATCCGCAGCGTCAGGCATGAGTGTCGATGTAAGCTGATCGGGCATGGTATTCCCCAAACGTTCGGCAGGCGATAAACGGGGCGGCCGGCAAAAAGGCCGGTCCGGCCGGAAAACTGATCGGTTTTGCCCGCCCTACGCAAGACAGGCGGATCGCGCAAGCCGTATCGGACGGATTGACCCGCTCACCGGGCCGTGCTCCGGAGTATGAGACTCACGGCCGACGGGCAGACCCGCATGGCCGGTATTCTCAATTCTGACCCGGCCCGGTTTTCCCGGACGCACTTCATGTTTAATACTTCGCCTCATGCTTTTTGTCCCGCCTCTTTTCTGCCCGCCCGTTCTCCTTCAGGCTCTCCGTCCGCGACTGCCCCGCGCCGATCGCACGTGTGACCTGCCATCCTGGACTGCCGCATGACCCACTCTCCGTCCCGTTCTCCTTCAACCCCGGCAGAAGGCCGTGCCCCGACTCGGGCGCTCTCCGGCTTCAGCTCGCCCCTCGGACGGTATCTGACCGGCCTCGCCGTCGCGATCACGCTGCCGCTCACCCTGGCCGGCTGTGGTGAAGATGACAGCGTCGGTTTCGCGCCGACATGCCCCGCCATGCACATTCCGGCCGAAGTCGCGGATTATTATAACTACTCCGCAAAAGGGCCGAGCTTCGACCACCTCGTGACCCGCGCCAGCATCACCCACCTGGGCGGTGATTGCGCCGCGGCCGCCGAGAACGAAAAGAAAAAAGACCTGCGAACCCGTGTCAGCGTGCATATGGTGGTCCGCCGTGGCCCGGCCGCGACCTATAGTTCACTGACGCTTCCCTGGTTCGTCGCGGTCGTCCACAACGACAAGATCGTCGGCAAACATATCTTCGAACAGGCCGTCACCTTCCCCGACAGTGCCTCGACAGTGGCCGTCGATACCCGGCTGGTCACCGTCGATCTGCCGATCAAACCGACAAACGGAGAGAATGATTACCGGTTCGAAGTGGGCTTCCAGCTGACAAAAACCCAGCTGGCCTATAACCGCGAACACGGCGTCCTGGCGACGTTCAGCGGCCAGTAAACAGCAGTTCGCCATGCATCAAAGGACCGGAATGCCGGCAGCGGAACCGCTATACGCCGCGCTTCGCGGAGGAGATCCCGCCACAGCCTGGCCAGATCCGGCCAACTCCGGGGCTCCGCAGACTGGCCGCTGCCGCGCGTGTCAGAAGCCCTCGGCCAGCGCATTCACAGCGATCACGAGCCGGGACCGTTGCCGCCCGCGCGGAAGAAAGCTAACCAGTGGACCAGATGTCGCATTCCGCGATGTTAATGAGACAGCCACGTCCGGCTGTCTGGTGACTGCTGGTTCGGTGCGCCCATGTAAGGCGGTTCCGACCTCTGAGAAGTATGGAGTGCCTGTCGCGTGCGTGAGCGTCCCGTGAGACCCCATTCTGACTCGCGCCCGGATGCGCCTGCCGCAAGCCGTTTTCGCAGAACATGCTCCGTCCTCCGGCGCGCCGGATTCGCGGTCGCCGCAACGGGACTGCTCTCCGGCTGCTCCTGGTTCCCTTTCAGCTTCGTCGGAGCAGGCGAGGGCAATGGCGGCACGGAGCACCAGGTGCTCTCTCTCTTCGGTTCCGGGTCCCATATCATTTCGGGTTACACCGGTAACATCGTTGCCGATGAACCTCAGGCCGCCATCGCCGCGCAGACCGTGCTGGAACGTGGCGGCAACGCGGCAGATGCCGCTGCGGCCCTCGGCCTCGCGCTGTCGGTAACGCTGCCGTCCCGTGCCTCTCTCGGCGCCGGCGGCGCCTGCCTGGCCTGGCGCCCCGGAGATAAAAACGGCGGGCAGGCCTTCATCTTCCTGCCAACAGGCGATTCCCCCGCCGATACCGTCCAGGGACCGACCGGGCATGCCGATCGTCCGGCCTCCGCCCCCATGCTTCCTCGCGGCCTGTTCCTGATGCAGCTCCGCTACGGCAGCGTCGATTTCGCGGAGCTGACCCAACCCGCGCTCCACCTGGCTCGCAGCGGCTTCGAAGTGGGAACCCAGCTGGCGTCCGATCTGAGCGCAGTCCAGGCGCCTCTGCTGGCCGATGACAGCGCGCGGAGCGTGTTCGCCCGACAGGACGGCAGTGTCATGAAGGCCGGCGATATCCTCGTCCAGCCGAGACTCGCCGGTTCTCTGACACGCATCCACTCCGCTGGACCGGGTGATCTCTATATCGGCTCACTGGCACAGGCCTTTGTGTCCGCCAGCGATGCAGCCGGCGCCGGCATCACCATGGCCGGTCTACGCAACGCGCTTCCGCAGGCCGTCATGCCGCTGACGATCACAGTGCAGGGCACGCAGGTCTCTTTCCTGCCGCCTCCTGCGGATGGTGGCTACGGGATGGCTGTCGCATGGCGGGCCATGGAAAACGGACGTTCCGGTACCTCTGGCGTCGGCGCACAGGCCGTGGCCGGCTGGCGCGCCAGCGAAAGCAGAAGCAATACGCCCTCCGTCCTGGCGGCACGTGCCCGGCAACTGATCGATTCCGGTCATATCCCTTCAGGCGGCACTCTTCCGAATCTGCCCGCTTCCACATCTTTTGCCGTGGTGGACCGGAAAGGCGAGGCCGTGGCCTGCGCCCTTACCATGAATAATCTGTTCGGAACCGGCCGTGTCGCAGGCTCCACGGGCATCGTGCTTGGCGCTTCCTCGGCACATCTGCCCTGGCCTCTGCTGCCCGCGGCTATCGCCCATCGTGACGACCAGTTCATCGCCACCGCCACGGCTTCCGGCCAGGCCGATGCCGCCGATGCCGCCGCCGCCGCGCTCTCCGGTGCCCTGCATGGCGACGAACAGGCTATGAAACCAGCCACCGTTGCGGGCCGCGCGAACGCAATCTCCTGTCCTTCCGGCCTTCCCGGTAATAACGGTCGCTGCTTCGGCTCCGTCGATCCGCGCGGCAGCGGCTACGCATCCGGTACAGCACGACACTGACCTCTCCCGACCGGGTTCATCGCTCAGACAAGAGAAGCCCGGTCGGCAGAAGCAGATTTTGACCCGGACATCACAAAGAAAATCCGCGTGACTCTTTCTGTCTCTCCCGAATGATTATTTCTCTGGACGGGCTGCCAGCAGAAAACCTGAGCTTCCGTCCGCCTTCATTATTGGTGAGTGGTTTTTTCCACAGGCCAGTGCCAGTCCGGGCTCTGCCCGCACCCGACAGGGACCACAGGCTCCTGCACCCCGATTTATAAACAAACAGATTTCCAAAAGCCGGCGGCCTTTGGTGGGTTTCAGGGCACAAAGCCCTGAAAAAAGCTTCAACATCAGAACCAGGCCCGGAAACCTCACAGAAGAGAAGGCTTCCGGCCTCATGCCTCACCCGCTACCAAAACTCCGCACCAGACTCCCGGCAGCAAGCTGCCAGCCATCGACCATCACAAAGAAAATCAGCTTGAACGGCAGAGAAATCGTGGCCGGGGGCAGCATCATCATACCGAGACTCATCAGAACCGTTGAGACCACAATGTCGATGACAAGAAACGGCAGATAAAGCAGAAATCCCATCTCGAAACCGCGACGCAACTCTCCGATCATGAACGACGGCATCAGAACCCGCCAGGGTGTATCCGCCGCCGTGGCCGGCGGCTGAACATTTGCAAGATGAAAAAATGTCGCGAGATCAGGCGCCCTCACATTGGCCAGCATAAAACCGCGAAACGGCTCGGCTGCGGCCCGGAGGCCATCCATTTCTGAAATTTTCCCGGCAATGAGGGGAGAAATTCCGTTCGTCCATGACTGATCCATCACCGGCTGCATCACAAAAAACGTCAGGAACAGCGCCAGCCCGATCAACACCGTGTTCGGTGGCGTGCCCTGCGCCCCGATCGCACTCCGCAACAGGGACAGAACAATGATGATCCGGGTGAACGCCGTAACCATCACCAGCAAACTGGGAGCAAGGGACAGAACGGTGATGAGAGCCGAAAGCTGCACCAGTCGTCCGGCGGTGCCGGAGTCGCCCTTCTGACCCAGATCTATATTAAGGGATTGTGCATGGGCCGCGTGTGGCCATGCACCGGCAAACAGCAGAAGCACCGTAATGACCGGAAGCAGAACCAGATAAAAGCCGCATCTGCCAGATCGTGATTTTAATGAAATGTGTGCTGGGCTCATGCTGAGTGATCTCCGGCATCCGGCAACCAGCCAACCACAACGTCAGACGGTCCGCCCGTAAGAAGAATAACTTTTCGTCCGTGGCACGAAACAACGGTGAGCCGTCGTCGCGCATCCAGAGCAAGTGAGCCTTCCAGAGACAGACCGGAGTCGCTGCGTACAGGACCGCGCAGTCGCGCCAGAATCTGCCAGCCGCTGCGGCTGAGCAGGATCATGGCAAGAACGGCAACAAGTGCCGCCACGGTTGAAACGATGTCATAAAAACCCATGCGGGCGCATTCCATGATGCGGTTCAGAAAGGCGCCAGCTTTGCGGGCTGAAAGTAAACAATGCGTTTACGAAAACCGTTTTCATGCTCACATAAACAAATAATCCACTGACTTCAGTTTTTAACGATATTTCAGTGTTTCACATCGCATGTTCGGGAGCCCGGTCCGGTTAAGCCGGCACCTCTTTATTAACTTTGCGGAGATCCGGATGCTGGATGCTTCACGTCCCGCCTCAGGCGGTACTGATCTTTTTGACCTGGCACAGAGACGGATGAACTGGCTGGAGGAGCGGGAAAAGGTTCTCGCAAACAACGTCGCTAACGCCGATACTCCGAATTATGTCGCACAGGATGTCACGCCGTTTTCCGGTATGCTGGCTCAGTTTCAGGTCGGGCTGGCCACGACGTCGCCCCGGCACATTCCTGTCTCCGGACGCAGCAGATCCTCGTCTGCCGTAACAGAAGGGGAGCAGTCCCCGAATGGAAACGGTATTTCTCTGGAAACGCAGATGGAGGAAGTCGCGGAAACCAGCGACCAGCAGCGTTTCGCGACAAATGTCTATTCAGCTTACAAAAGTATGCTGACGACCGTTCTTGGAAAATAGTGAGAGCGATCAGATATGGATATGAACAGCACCATGGCGATCTCGGCCGCCGGAATGGAGGCTCAGTCGCAGAGGCTTCGTGTCGTTGCGGAAAATCTCGCCAACCAGAATACGACGGGATCAACCCCCGGGGCAGACCCATATCGTCGAAAGACGATAACATTTCAGAATATTATCGATAATAAAACAGGTGTTTCCAAGGTAAGCGTCAAAAAAATTGACCATGACATGTCCGATTTTGAAACACGCTACGATCCGTCGCACCCTGCCGCAGACGCGCAGGGATATGTGAAGACGCCGAATGTGAGCACCATGGTCGAGGTCATGGATTCACATGAAGCTCAGCGTTCTTACGAAGCCAATCTGAATACTCTGCAAACCACCCGTTCCATGATTACACGGACAATAGATCTCCTGAAATGATAATTTCATCTGCTACAAACAAATCTGCCGCTTCAGCATACGCGCGAACTCAGTCCGGTACATCGCTTGCTGACGCAGTGACTTCCATTGATGACAACACGACGGACGAGACGAGTACGAGTTTCGGCGAGACGCTTCAGAGCGCAATCGAAAGTACCGTGCAGACCGGAAAGGATACGGAGGCGAAAGCCGCTTCCGGTCTGAGCGGGCATGGAAATCTGACCGATATCGTCACATCCATCTCGCAGGCTCAGATCGTGCTGCAGACTGCATCGACAGTTCGCGACAAGGTTATCACATCCTATCAGGATATCATGCGTATGTCGATCTGATCCTTACAGAGCTTATATATTTCAGGAACATTATTTTATGAACGCCATTGATATTGCATCCATTTTACGGGAAACACTTTTCGTTGCAGTAAAAATTGGCGCCCCGACTCTTCTGGCTTCTCTGGCGGCTGGTCTGCTGATCTCCATTTTTCAGGCTGTCACGCAGATCAATGAGTCGACGCTGGCATTTCTGCCAAAATTCATCGCATCCATGGCAGCTCTTCTGTTCGCCGGGTCGTTCATGTATTCAACACTTGTTGCCTATACACGGCATATCTTCGATCAGGTCATCATCGCGGGTGCTTCTTGAACGGAGATCTGACCGCATTCGTCGCCTCTCTGCCGGTCCAGGTGGTCGTCTTCGTGGCCATCCTGTGTCGTGTCGTTGGCATGGTCGTAACACTCCCCGGCCTGAGCGGGCAGACGGTGACAACGTCGGTCAAGGCCGGACTTGCAATCAGTCTGACCTTTCTGATGTTTCCCGTTCTTCAAAGTCGCTTTTCGGCTGCGGAAACCGGAGATATTCTTGATCCGGGCCGGGCCATTGCTCTCATCTGCTCCGAAGCACTGAGCGGTGGTCTCATCGGCTGGCTGTCACAGCTGATGACTTTGTCTTTTCCTATTGCCATGCAGATACTTTCAACATTTACCGGTTTGTCCAATGTTCTTCAGCCGGATGCGGATCTCGGTGCTCAGAGTACTGCAGTCAGTCATCTGGCATCGCTTACAGTTCCCGTGGTGCTGTTCTCCACCGGTCTCTATGTTTTTCCGTTACATGCACTCATCGGAAGCTACCAGGTGTTCCCGCCCGGCCATTTTCCGATGATGAGTGATGCCGCACACAGCGTTACGGAAATGACACAGCGCTCGTTCCTGTTCGCGTTCCAGCTCGCAATGCCTTTCGTGCTGATCGGCACGTTGTGGCCGGCCATGCTCGGTCTCCTGAGCCGCTTCTCGCCGGGACTACAGGTGTATTCACTTGCCATGCCCGCACAGCTCCTTGGTGGAATCCTCCTGCTCGCGCTGCTGGTCAGGGGTATGGTCGCAGCCTGGATGCAAAATCTTGATACGGTTCTGGCCGGCCTGCCCGGCGCAGGCGGGTTATGATCACAGTAAAACAAAAATCATGCTTCCCGAACAGGGTTCGATGATGAACCATGGCTGACTCTGATACCGGAGATACCACGGAAGCCCCGACCGGCAGACGGCTCGAACGGGCGCGCGAAGAAGGCAACATCGCCCAGTCGCGTGAACTCCACCTGTTCTCAAGCCTGGGTCTGGCAAGTATCGTCCTCGTCATGGTGCTCCCCGAAGGCGCAGGCCGGTTCGTGAAGGAAATGAAAGGTCTCCTTGAACACTCAGGGGATATTGACTTCGACCCCTCATCAGCCTCTCAGGTCATGCTGTTCTGCGCAAAAACGGCAATGTTCCTGGGCCTCCCCATGGCCGGAGCCGCCGCAATCGCCGGAGTGACCACGTCAGTGCTTCAGTCGGGCTTTCTGATGCGACCTGAAGCACTGATCCCCGATATCACGCGCCTTAACCCGCTTAAGGGTATCAAGCGTATTTTCAGCGTCAGCAGTCTGATTGATACGATAAAATCCGTTGCTAAAATGGGCGCTTTCTCATTCCTGCTCTATGGCGTGGTGCGCGACAGCCTGGCGATGGCCCCGAATGCCATGTCCTGGTCACCTGAGATTTTCACAGGTGTATTATACAGCCTGACAATGCATATGCTCGTCGCCGTGCTCGTCGTCCAGGCCGCCATTGTCGTTCTGGATGAAGTGTGGACCCGCTACCATCGCCTGCAGGGGCTCAAAATGAGCCGCCACGATATCAAAGAAGAAACGAAACAGAGCGAAGGCGATCCGCACGTCAAAGGCCGCCAGAAACAGCTTCGGATGCGAGCTTCACGGAAACGTATCAGAGAGGCCGTACGCAAATCGACCGTCGTCATCACAAACCCGACCCACTATGCCGTCGCACTTGAATACGAGCAGGGCAATAAGGCCCCCCGCGTCGTAGCCAAAGGAATGGACGAACTTGCTGCCAGAATAAGGGAATTTGCTCACGAGGCAAAAATTCCTATTGTCTCGAACCCCCCGCTGGCGCGTTCGCTCTATACCCTGCCCGAAGACTCGGAAATCCCTTACGAGTATTTCCAGGCCGTCGCCGCCGTCATCGCCTATGTATGGAAACTCAAACGCCGCCCGTCCTCCGCGTCGCCGCCTGTCCGGTAAATCCTCCCGGGCCTGTTCCTGCGCACCGGTTTGCGGCTATTGAGACCCGGAAGCGCCACGCGAAATCGTCATGGTGTCCCGAATATTCTCGGCAGGAACATTATGACCACAGCGCCGACATACTCCGTCCTCATCATAGGCACTGGCCCCGCCGGCCTCGCCGCCGCCGAAATCCTCGCCACCGCAGGCTGCTCCGTCACGATCGCCGACCGCATGCCCAGCCCCGGTCGCAAATTCCTCATGGCCGGCAGAAGCGGCCTCAATCTCACCAACGCCGAACCGGAGCCCGCCTTCTCACACCGCTACGGCTCCTCCGCATCCTGGCTCGCCTCCGCCATGGCGGATTTCACCCCCGCCATGATGATCGCCTGGGCCGTGAGCCTCGATCAGCCCTGCTTCACAGGCACCTCCGGTCGCGTCTTTCCCAAAGCCATGAAAGCCTCTCCGCTCCTCCGTGCCTGGCTCTCGCGCCTCAACACCCTCGGCGTCATCCTCAGTCCCAACACCACGTGGACCGGCTGGGACCACGACAACCACCCCGTCACCACCCGGAAAGATGGTGTCCCGACCGGAATATCGACCCCCGACGCCACCATCCTCGCCCTCGGCGGCGCAAGCTGGTCCCGCCTCGGCTCAGACGGCGCCTGGGCTGATATCCTCGCCCGGAAAGCCATCCCGCTCGCCCCTTTCCGTCCCGCCAACTCAGGCTTCCGCGTCACATGGTCCGATCTCCTCCGCGACCGCTTCGCCGGAACCCCTCTCAAACGCATCGCCCTGACCTTCGGGACCACCACCATCCGCGGCGAAGCCGTCATCACCCGCACCGGCATGGAAGGCGGCGCCCTCTACGCCCTGTCCGCCCCCCTCCGCGACGCCATCGAACAAAACGGACCCGCGACACTCTCCCTCGACCTCCGCCCCGATCTCGAGCTCGCTACCCTCACGGATCGCCTCAGCAAAACTCGCGCCCGCGAAAGCCTCTCCAACCGTCTCCGCAAAGCGGCCCGACTGCCCCCCGTCGCAACAGCCCTCCTGCGCGAAACCGGTGAAGTCCCCGCCAGTCCCGCCGATCTCGCCCGCCACATCAAAGCCGTCCCGATCCGCCTTACAGCCCCGGACAGCCTCGATCGCGCCATTTCCACCGCCGGCGGCATCACGCAGGCCGCCGTGGACAGCCACTTCATGCTGCGCGCCGTCCCCGGCACCTTCGTCTGCGGCGAAATGCTCGACTGGGAAGCCCCCACCGGCGGCTACCTCCTCCAGGCCTGCATGGCCACCGGACGGGCCGCCGCGAAAGGCGCGCTCACCTGGCTGAACCGCTAACGCCAGAACCCGGGAGGGGAGAGAAGGCCCCCCCGATCCGTGAAAATTCCTGTTCCTCAAAGCCGTCATACGGATTACAGAGAGCGCCTGAATTGTGTCCGGACATCGACCAGACTCCCATGCCGCGTCTGATGCCACCCCTGCCAGCCCGACCCGCTGCCCGTTCGACACGGCCGGATTTCATCCGCCTGATACCGGCCCTTCTCGCAACGCTCTGCTTTCTCCCGCCCCCCGCCGCGCTCGCCGCTCCGGCCGGCTCCCCCATCTCGTCAAACGACACGGCCTCAACCGAGTCACCCGGTCTGATCGACAGCGACCTCTTCGCCCTGCACGCGCAGTCCACCTTCGTGTGGCAGGGAAATGACGGCTTCCACGCCCCCTATTCCGGCAGCCAGAGCCTCGGCCGCTCAGCCCGTGGCGCCGAAACCTGGGATCTGACCCTCTACGCCGGACTGCACCCCTGGAAAGGCAGCGAAATCTGGGTCAATGGCGAAGTCGATCAGGGATTCGGCATCGGCAATACACTCGGTATCGCAGGCTTCCCCAGCGGCGAGGCCTATAAAATCGGTCGCGCCACCCCCTATTTTCGCATCCAGCGCGCCTTCTGGCGGCAAACCATCAATCTCGGCGGTCCACAGGAACTGGAAAACGCCGATCTCGACCTGTTCTCCGAACCGCAATCAGAAAACCGGCTGGTCATCACCGCAGGCAAATTCGCCGTCACCGATCTCTACGACAGCAACAGCTACGCCCACGACCCCCGCGCCGATTTCCTCAACTGGTCCGTTATCGATACCGGAACCTACGATTACGCCGCCGATTCCTGGGGCTACAGCGCAGGCGCCGTCGTCGAATGGTACCAGGGCCGATGGACCCTTCGCTCCGGCGGATTCCTGATGTCAGAGGTGCCCAACAGCCCCGATCTCGATACCAGCTTCCATCAGTTCCAGATCGACGAAGAACTCGAAGAACGTCACACCATTGGTGGAAAACCCGGAAAAATCATCGTCACGGCCTTCGTCAGCCACGCCCGCATGGCCGATCTCGCCACCGCCACCCGTCTGGCGAAACAGACCGGCCAGGCGGCGGACGACGCCCTCGTGCGCCATTTCGCAAACCGCCCCGGAATCAGCCTGACCGTCGAACAGACCCTCACCCGCGACCTCGCCGCCTTCCTGCGTGCAGGCTGGTCGGATGGTCGCTACGAAGCCTACGAATTTACCGACATCGACCGTACCCTCGCCGGAGGTCTCTCTCTGGACGGAACCCGCTGGCAACGCGCCCGTGACCACATCGGCCTTGCCGGCGTCGTCAATGTCGCCTCGCGCCAGGAAAAAGCCTACCTCGCCGCCGGAGGCACCGGCCTGCTGGCCGGCGACGGCAAACTGCCGCATCCGGGCGCGGAACATATCACCGAACTTTATTACGATGTCGCTATCAGAGCCCTCGGGCACATCACGCTCGATTACCAGTGGATCGGAAATCCCGCCTATAACCGCGACCGGGGACCCGTCTCCGTCTTCGCCATCCGCTTGCACGCCCAGATCTGAAAACCCCGCTTCCCGGTTGCCTCACAGGGAGTCGGCAAGCTATCCCCGCCACCATGAGCAGCAACATCGAAATGGGACAGATCGTCGGCAGCGGACCGGCCGTAATGAACCTCGCCGAACTCCTCGCCACAAGACTGCTCGTCCAGGGCAATTCCGGCTCCGGAAAGTCGCACCTGCTCCGCCGCCTGCTCGAACAGACAGGCAACCTCGTCCAGCAGGCCATCATCGACCCGGAAGGCGATTTCGTCAGCCTCGCCGAAGCCTACAGCCACCTCGTCATCGACGCCGCCGAACACACCGAAGCCGCGCTCCAGGCCGCCGGCGAGCGCATGCGTGTCCATCGCGCCTCCGTCGTCCTCAATCTCGAAGGCCTCGATGCCGACCTCCAGATGCGCCGCGCCGCCGCCTTCCTCGGCGGCATGTTCGACGTCCCGCGCGCCCACTGGTACCCCGTCCTCGTCGTCGTTGACGAAGCCCAGCTTTTCGCCCCCGCCGCGGCGGGCGAAGTCTCCGACGAGGCCCGCCGCGCCTCCCTCGGCGCCATGACCAACCTCATGTGCCGTGGCCGTAAACGTGGCCTCGCCGGCGTCATCGCCACACAGCGCCTCGCCAAACTCGCCAAGAACGTCGCCGCCGAAGCCTCGAACTTCCTCATGGGACGAACCTTCCTCGATATCGACATGGCCCGCGCCGCCGACCTCCTCGGCATGGAACGCCGCCAGGCCGAAGCCTTCCGCGACCTCGAACGCGGTAACTTCGTCGCCCTCGGCCCCGCCCTCTGCCGCCGCCCGATGACCATCCGCGTTGGCAACGTCGAAACCGCCAGCCGCTCCGCCGGCCCCGTCCTCGCCCCGTTCTCGCCCCCCACCGAACAGGTTGCCGAACTCATCCTCGCCCCGCTCCCCGAACCCGAACTCATCGCCCGCCCGCGCCGTACAACTCCGCCCCCGCCCGACCTGCTCACCCAGCTCGCCACCCATGGTGAAGCCCTCGCCGAAGCCGCTCCGCAGGCCGAAGACATCGATCCCGCCGAACGGCGTCAGCAGCTCGCCGCTCTTCTGCGCGAAGTCATCGACGAGGACGACGGCGGCTTCCGTCCCCCGGCCTCCCTCTACCAGGACTTCCTCGTCCGCTGCCGCATCGCCGGCCTCGGCCGCGAAGCCCTCGACATGCGCAGCTTCCGCCGAGCCCTCGCCACCGCCCGTAGCGGCACAACACCCGAAGCCGCCGAAACCCCCGAATGGCAGGAAGCCGAGGCCATCGCCTCAACCCTCCCAGAAGACATGCAGCCCGTCTTCCTCTATCTCGCCCGCGCCGCCCTCGACGGCAGAACCTGCCCTCCCGACCGCGACATCGCCCGTATCTACGGAACCCACTCCACCGGCCGCGCCCGCCGCATGCTCGGATGGCTCGAAGAACAGAACATCATCGTCCTCCGCCTCGACGGCGCCGGCCGCCGCCGCGCCGCCATCATCGGCCCGGGCTGGGAAACACTGCCCGGCGATCCCGGACTCTGATCGCCGGTCGGGAGGAGCCCCGCCAAAGGTCGCGGCTCTTTGGAAACCAGCTGGAAGGATCGAAGAACCATTCTTTCAAGCATGCGGGTGTAATTTGAAGCTCAGAGCACTCTGACCGGCAAAGACATGCTCGACGCGGGAGCGAATGGCAGATTTCCCGGTATCAGACTTCCGGATATGGCAGAGCATCGGCTTGAGATGCGTTTTTTTCTTGTGATTTTTTGAAAGATAAAGCTCTGTTTTTCCATGAAGGCCTCATTTGCCTTCGAGCGGTATGCCGCGTCGGCCGGGACACCAACTGCTGTATTATTCCTGCCGGGCAATCCCCCGCACATCGCTGGTCTTCTATTTGCGGATCTTCCGGTCAATGGAGGTATGAGACTTATAGCCGAAGAATGAAATGGCAAGGTCTGCTGAGGGCATTGTCTGCATCGTCCTGCGGCTTTGCCTTCGTGAATTTCAGCGTCCGGCGGGCATTCCAGTCCTTGTGTCTGAGCTTTGTTGGTTTGTCCTTCCTGTTCTCCGGGATACGCCAGGTTCGAAGATCGGCTTTCTCACCATTGGTATTATGCTGCTTTGGAGCGGCCATCAGCTTAAGCCCTGTTAGGGCTTGTATATTGTAGGGATGGACACAGGAGACGGACCGGGCACTTTTACAGACGAAACATGGGCGATCCGGGCACCGCTGATTGAAGCGGTTCGCCCACATGGGAAGACACCGCCGCAGGATCTGCGGCACACGATATCAGCGATATTCTTGTGTCCCCGAGAATGGTGCGAAATACTCGCTGAGTTGAGATCGTTAGTGGTGTGCAGTGCAGCTTTTCATCTTTTGATTCAGACCTGGAAGGTGTTATGTACTCTCTGGCATGAGTGGTGCAGTAAAAGATGGATGATTACTGCACGCAAACCGTATCCGTCCGATATCAGTGACGAAGAATGACCGCTGATTATCCCCTGCCTTCTTCTGATGAAAGAGGATGCCGGGCAGCGCTATCATGACCTGCTGGAACAGTTCAACGGCCTTCGGTATATGATCCGTTATGGCATTGCGTGGCGTGCGATGCCGAACGATCTGCCGTCATGGTCTGCGGTTTATCAGCAGTCCCGACGCTGGATGGAAGCGGGGTGTTTCGAGGCTTTCGTCCACGATCTGCGGGCTGTGCTGCGTATTGCGGCAGGAAAGCAGGCCGGACCGACCACAGCGATCATCGACAGCCGGACATTGCGCTCCCCCGCCCAGGCTGCCTGTCCGCTGAACGTCCCGACACAAACCACAAAAAGCCGGAACCCGCCCTCCCGAACATTACCTCGCCGAGCCCGCCCGCCGGAAACGGATCAGACTGCGCGAAAGCCGCCCCTCCGCCCAGTTCGGCATCTTCCGCCACGGCGTCGTCACATTCGCATGCGAGCCATCGACCTCAACAGTGCGCCGCTGCTCCGTGCCAACCCACTCCGGCGCCCAGGCCGTTTCAACCCGCGTGATCCACTGGTCGCCCTCAACACGATAACGACCGATATAAGCCACCAGCGTCTTCATCAGCCGGATACGGTCCTCATCGCACTTCGCCGGATGCCGATGGCTGCCTTCCAGATTGAAAGCAACCCAGCCATCAGGGGTAAATACAACCCGTCCGCGCGGCGCCGGCCCCATCGCGTTGATGAAGTCCCCGCTCTCCTTCTCTTCCACCCTGTACGATACAAGCTCCCACGTGCCGACGAGCCGCTGCCTCAGAGCTTCATTCTCGCTAACAGATTCGTCCTGCTGAAGAGCACTTTGCACCGTCATCTTCCTGTCCCGTTCCGATCGCTTCTTCACTCAGCCGCCCTGTGACAGTCACAGTCAGGAGAGATCACGCTGTTGTTATTTTTTTGACCCCATGAACATGCCTGCTGACAGGAAAATCCGGTAGTAACTTTTTGGGAAAAATAATATTGCGTCAAACGCAAAGATCCTCCGGCCCGACCGAAGTGGAGACTCCCCTTGTCCAGTGACGAAACCGGTGACCTGCGCTTTTTCACCAGCCTGGTCGATGCCGGCAGCCTCACCGCCTGCGCCCGAAACCTCGGAAACTCGCCCGCCGCCATATCCCGCCGCCTCTCCCGCCTCGAAGCCAGGCTGGGCAGCACCCTCATCATCCGGAACACGCGGCATTTCGGACTGAGCGAAACAGGCCGAGTCTACTACGAACGCGCCCTGAACATCGTCGCCGACATCGACCGCCTCGAAGATGAAATCTCCTCCTCCGCCCGCGCCCCGAAAGGCACGCTGAGCATCGGCGCACCGGTCGAACTCGGTCGTCGGCAGATCGCCCCGTTTATCGAGACATTCAGCGCAAAACACCCGAAGCTGACCATCAGCCTCGCCCTCGCCTCGGAGGGCGTGTACGATCTCAGCGATTATCTCGATGTCGTGCTGAGACTCGGCCTCCCCGAAGCCGGCGGCGCCATGGTCACGCGCCTCGCCTCCACCATGCGCGTCCTCTGCGCCTCGCCGGACTACATCGCCCGCCGCTCCCTCCCGGCTCACCCGCGCGACCTGACAAAACACGACTGCCTCTGCCTGAGACGAAACAAAACAATGGCCCTGCTGAACAAATGGACAATCGGCAATGAGCAGGAAACCGATGTCGTCACCGTGGAGCCCCGACTTTCAACCACAAACGCCGAAATCATCCACGACTGGGCGCTCTCTGGTCAGGGCATCGCCTACAAACTGCTCTGCGATGTCTGTCAGGACCTGGAAGACGGAAAGCTGATCAGGATTTTTCCTGATCTGCAGGGAGAACGGATCGATCTCTATGCTGTCCTGCCAGACCGCCAGCACACCCGGGCCGGCGTCCGCGCCTTCCTGAACGATCTCAGACCCTACTTTCGCACAGCCGGCTTCCTCCGGGACTGACGCTTATTTCCCGTCATAAGTGAGCCGGTATACCGCATCCGCCGTATCGTCGCTGATCAGCACACTCCCGTCCGGCAGAGGCTGCACATCCGCAGGCCGTCCCCACGCATCCTGTCCCTCGCGAAAACCTCCGACCAGAACGTCAGGTTTCTCCGGCTTCCCGTCCGCCCCGAAATGCACCGAAACCACCTGGTAGCCCGAAAGCTCGCTCCGGTTCCACGATCCATGCTCGGCAATCAGCAAACCGCCCCGATAAGCCGCCGGAAACATCCCGCCTTCGTAAAACCGAAGCCCCAGAGCCGCCACATGCGCCCCCAGCTTCACCACCGGCGGCACAAACTCACTGCATGAATGTTGCCTGCCAAACATCGGATCGGGCAGATTCCCCTGATGGCAATAAGGATACCCGAAGGACTGTCCCGCAACCGTTCGCTCGTTCAGTTCGTCAGAGGGAATATCATCCCCGAGCATGTCCCGTCCGTTATCCGTAAACCACAGATTTTCCGTGCCCGGCTGCCAGGTAAATCCAACCGTATTCCGGATGCCGTAAGCCTCATCCCGCAAGTTCGTGCCGTCCGGCTTCATGCTGATCAGCTTCCCGAACGCATGTCCGACATCGCAGATATTGCACGGCGCCCCGATCGGCACATAAAGACGATCGTCCGGCCCGAATGCTATAAACTTCCAGGAATGATCCCCCGCCCGATAGGGCAGATTGTCAGCCACCACCTCCGGCTCCGGCGGCTTGTCCAGGTGATGTTCAATATCCCGCAACACCACAATCCGCGTCGTATCAGAGACGTAAAGATCCCCCTTCCGGAACGCGACCCCAACGGGCATCCGCAATCCGCGCGCAATCACCCGCACAGCCGCCCGCCCGTTCGCATCCATCGGCGACAGCGCATAAACACTCCCGGCACTCATCGACCCGACAAAGACCGTCCCGTCATCCCCGACCGCCATCTCCCGCGCCGACGGCACATGGTCCGCATAAACCGCGATATGAAAACCCGCCGGAACCGTCAGCCGGTTCACAGGCGGCACCGCAACGGCCGGGACAGACACAGCCAGCGCCGCGACGCCGGCAAAAAAATGACCCCACCTCATAAACCAGGCTCCTCGTAACGACACACCGGCCCGCCGGCTTGCAGATACACGTAACATCATACTCAGAACCGATGCTGCGGCTCCAGCCCCAGGTCCAGCGTATAAATGGTCACCGGCTTCCGCACCCGCGAAACGCCGTCCGCCTGAAACGATGCCGTCCGGTTCAGCTGCACCGCCGGAATCCACAGCTTCCCGGTGCTGTCGATCCACATCGCATCCGCCCAGACCAGCCGCTGATCCGCAATCAGTACCGACGCCTTGCCCTGCGGCGTAATCTTCAGCAGGCGCAGCTTATTGACGTCGGAAACATAAAGATTCCCCCGACCGTCAATCACCGTCCCCCCGGTCGTCGGCGTGTTGTAAAACACCACAACCCGCCGCGAGAGTTCATCCTCGCTCAATGCCGGATTTTCCAGATCAGCCGTGGAAACTTTATACATCGGCCCGGAACTCGGCTGAAAATAAAGCAGCGATCCGTCGGGCGAAACCTCAAGCTGATCCGCATGGATCCTCGCCGGCTTCCCGTTGCTGATCAGCAACCTGCCTTCCGCATACATCGGCCGCTCATCCGTCGTGGAAGTCGCGTGCTGCAAAACCCGCCGCTGCCGTCCCGTTTTCATATCCACCAGAATCAGTCCCGGATCACCCGCATCCGTCAGAATCAGTGTGTCGCCATGAAAGCGCAGATCATCAACATAACTATACGGTGTCGTCCCCTGCTTCAGCACAATCGTATGCACGGGTCTGCCAGAAGTCAGATCGAACGCCACCAGCTTCGCCGGCACCCCGTCCGGTGGATTTGGTTTGCCACCCACATTCGCATCGCCGGAATCCACAACCCACAAATATCCGTCCGGGCCAGTCCGGATTGCATTCACCCGCACAAAACACCGCATTATATCCTGCGCGTGCGCCCGGTCGTTCCACGCCGCATCCGGCCAGGCATGCGGCGCGCCTTTCGCATCCAGCTCCGCTACCGCCGGCCCGGGTTCCGACCCGCCACCCCAGTAGGGAAACGAGACAAAGAGACGCCCGTCGTCCGAAACCGTCACCGCATTCATCACCCTCTGTGAGGTGACTGCGACATGCAACGCCGAAGAGGGCAGGGGGGCTGCCTGACCGGAAGATACAATACCCAAAGCCCCGAGAACAATACAGGTAAGAACAGGTTTCCTGAGCATAAAAAAGACCTTTCGCCGGCGTCGATCCCCGGGGCACGTCACCGCTCCCCGAAGACTGAACGCCCCCGACAGCCGTTTCGTTTTCAGCGCGTCATCGCCTTGAAGGTTTTCGTCTGTTCGACAATTGCGGTCTCGGTCGGCAGCCGCTCCATGCTGGAAGCGCCATAAAACCCGTGACAGTCTGGACACCCGGCCAGAACCTTCTGTGCATCCGGCGGCATCGCAATCGGGCCGCCATGACACAGCACGATCACATCATCCCGAACGGTCCTTGCGGCATCAGTGATCTCATTGATCAGCCTGATGCAGTCATCCAGCGTAAATGCCGTTTCGGCTCCGATGCTTCCTCCCGTCGTCAGCCCCATATGCGCGACCAGGACATCCGCCCCGGCCTTCGCCATGTCCTTCGCCTGCTGCGGGTCGAAAACATAAGGCGTCGTCAGCAGATCCTTCCTGTTCGCCCGCGCGACAACATCGACCTCCATACTGTAGCTCATCCCGGTCTCTTCCAGATTTTTGCGGAAATTGCCGTCAATCAGACCAACCGTTGGAAAATTCTGAATCCCGGAAAACCCGACGCGGCGAACATCGTCGAGAAATACATCAAAATCCACAAACGGATCGGTCCCGTTCACACCCGCCAGCACCGGCATATCAGGCACAACGGGCAACACCTCCCGCGCCATGTCCATGACAATCTGATTCGCGTTTCCATAAGCCAGCAAACCAGCCAGAGACCCTCGTCCCGCCATGCGAAACCGACCGGAATTGTAAATCACAATCAGATCGATCCCGCCGGCCGCCTCACATTTCGCAGACAGCCCGGTCCCGGCGCCGCCCCCGACAATCGGCCGACGGGCTGCGATCATTCCGCGAAATTTCTCAAGAATCTTACTGCGTGGAATAGCCGGCATAGTCTCGGTTCTCCTCAAAAATCGTTTCAAATTCGTGCGTCATCGCATCCGCAAACGCCGGATCGTTGAGCGCATAAGGCAGACGGATCAGCCGCCGCCGCGGCGTTTCCTCCAGCACGGCGGACAGGGTTTCCAGAAAAGTCGCGTCAGCCTGAGGATCGTAAAACGGGCCGCCCGGCTGATCGAGCAGCGAAAAGCCCCCTTCCGGATAAAAGAAACGTACCTCCCCCCGGCACCGGTTCAGCTTCCCGCTAATCATGCGCCCCATGGCCGCACATTCATCCGCCGAGGTCCGCATCAGCGTAATAAACGGATTGTGTTCGACGAGGACACGGCCCCGATACCGGTCAGGCACCGTGGTCCGGGCCCCGAAATTGACCATATCGAGCCCTCCGCAGCTCCCGACGTAAGGGACCCCGGTGCGGATCACTGCATCCAGCCGTTCCTCGCCACAGGCAAAAATTCCGCCGGCAACATAGTCGCAGAACTCCGTCGTGGTGATATCCAGTACCCCCCGGATCAGCCCCTGATCGATCAGCCGCTCCATGGACCGCCCGCCGGCACCCGTCGCATGAAACACCAGACACTCAAACCGGCTTTTCAGAGCCTCAGCCATCCGCGCCACACAGGGCGTCGTCACCCCGAACATCGTAATGCCGACAGAAGGCCGCCCGTCATCACGGGGCGCCGGTTCATTCCTCACCATCCCTGCCATCGCATTCGCCGCATTGGCCAGAACCATCCGCGAAATCCGGTTCAGCCCCTGCATATCCACAACTGAATACACCATCCCGATATCGGATTCCCCGACATAGGGCGCGACATTTCCGGAGGCGACCGTCGAAACCACCAGCTTCGGCATCCCCACGGGCAGGGCCTGCAAAGCAGGCGCCACCAGCGCCGTCCCGCCCGACCCGCCGATCGCCAGTACCCCCGCCAGATCGTCCCTTCCTGCAAGAAACCGTGTCAGTGCCAGCGACATTCCGGTAATGGCCCGTCCGCGATCCCCGCAAAAGACCGCCCCGATCCCCTCCGGATGAAACATCGCAACCTCCGCCGCCGTAATGTCGGCTGCGTGCGGCACACCGCCGGTGCTCACATCCACAATGCAGGCCGCCACCCGCCTGTCCGTCAGTATCTCTTTGAGATAACGGAGTTCCTCCGCCTTCGTGTCAGCCGTTCCGGAAATGTAAACGCGACCGGTCACGACAGCATATCCGCGTCTTCCGAAACCCGCTTCATCGCCAGAAAATGCGGCGGCTTCTCAAGTGCCGTCATGCCACTCCGCTGCCCGATAAAAACAAGACAAAGTGCGGATCACGCATCTCGCGCCCGCAGAGATGCCGGAATACACGATACCGGAATACAGGCCTCAGGCACTTCCCCCCGATGCTGCAGCCACAGAGGCAGAATAGCAGCGACAGTGACCATTTTTTCCCTCATGTGACTGATCCCCGCACAGCTCACGGTTCCTCCGTGTCAGGAAAGCATAGGCCTCCGATACACTTTCAGGCCATCGGAATAGCGTCACGTGACACTTTTGCCGCCGTCGCCACACACGCAGCCCTGACCCGATGCAGTGCCTCGGTCAGATCGGGCAGGGAAGCCGGCCCCAGACACAGCCGCATCCCCGATGCGCCCGGCTCCGTTTCCGTCCGGAACGGCGCCGGCTCCGTCACCAGAACACCACGGGTCCGGGTCTCCGTCAGAACGGCCCGGGCCTGCTCCGCCGCCATCGGCATCCACACATGAAAGGCATCGTAAGACGGCATCACCATCCGCTCCCCGAGAACGGACGCCGCCTCCCCCCGCAGCGACCGCCGCACCGAGGCCGCCGTGCCATCCTGCATCCACTGCGTCATCATCGCGTAGGACAGCGGCGCAATCATCAGCGACGAACACAGCAGCGCCCGAAGCCAGCAACCCGGCCAGAATGTCCTCAGCCAGCGCCTCCGCCAGCCGTTCAGCCGGTGGCTGCGTCCCGCCACTCAGTCTCGGTGCCCAGGGAGATTGCAGACGCATACGAAATCCCCGTCCTCCCGGACACTCACTCAGTTACGGCGCCGGCTTGCCACCAGTGCCGCCACCGCACGCGATCTTACGACCCCGGCATAGTCCGGCCTGCCGGTCAGGAATTCAACCGTCCCCGTCAGAACGCTTCCCCGCGACCGGAAAGCAGGGCGCGGAAATCTCCGGCCCCCAAAGCACGGGCCGGAATACTGCTCCGGAAAGATACACCGACACGCATCAGCCCGGACTGACAGCCCCGCACCGGGCGATCATGCCATATGCCCGTCCTGTCGCCCGATCCTCTCCGGCATATTGTCCCCCATCCGCCCTGACGATACGGTGCCCGACTTTTTATGTCACAGCGCAACGGGCCGGGATGCAATCAATGGAATTGAGCTGGGTCGGCGCCGCCACCACAATCAGCTTTCAGCTGCTTTTTATCGCCAGAGCACTGCTGAGACCTCATCGCGAGCCCACCTCCCGCGTCGCCTGGGTGGCCATTATCGCAGCCCTGCCGATTCTGGGCATGCTCGCCTACGTGCTGCTGGGCGAGACAAACCTGAGCCCAGGCATCGTCGTGCGCATCCGCGAAGCGATCAGAGACCTTCCCATCCCCGGCAAAAAGAGTGATGACCTCATCGATGCCGAACAGGATTTCGGCCTGCCTCCCCGGCTGGCTCCCCTGTTCCGCGTCGGACAGTCCGCCAGCGGCTACCCGCCCCTGGGCAGCAACAGCGCAAAACTGATGGCGGACTCCGACAGCGCGATCAGCGCGATCGTCACCGATATCGACGCGGCCCGCGAACACGTCCACATCAGCTTCTACATCTGGCTCGCCGACAATAACGGCCTGAAAGTCGTGCAGGCCCTCAAACGCGCCGCCACCCGGGGCGTCATCTGCCGCGTCATGGCCGACGACCTCGGCTCCCGTCGTCTGATACGCAGCCACCACTGGAAAGACATGCAGGACGCCGGCGTGTGTCTCGTGCGTGCGCTCCCCTTCGGCAATATCTTTCAGCGCCCCTTCCGGGGCCGCTTCGATATGCGCAATCACCGCAAAATCATCGTGATCGACAATAAAATCACCTATTGCGGCAGCCAGAACTGCGCCGACGCCGCCTTCCGAGTCAAAGCGAAATACGCCCCCTGGGTCGATCTCGTCGCCCGTTTCGAAGGCCCCGTCGTCCTCCAGAACCAGCACCTCTTCGCCACCGACTGGGCCGGCAATACCGATGAAAACCTGACACAGATCCTCACTACCGCCACGCTCCCGACAGGAGAGGGTTTCGTCGCCCAGGTCATCGGCACCAGCGCCGCCGTACGCTACGCCGCCATGCCGGAAGTCTTCGTCTCCCTGATGAGCGCCGCGGCCTGCGAACTCACCGTCACCACGCCCTACTACGTCCCCGATGAGCCGATCCAGGCCGCCCTCTGCGCCGCCGCCCGCCGGGGCGTGAAAACAACCCTTACCATGCCACAGCGCAACGATTCATGGATCGTCGGCGGTGCAAGCCGCAGTTACTACCGGGAACTGCTGGAGGCCGGCGTCCTCATCAGCGAATACCCGCACGGCCTTCTCCACACCAAAGCCCTCACCGTCGACGGCCAGATGACCATGATCGGCTCAGCCAATCTCGACCGGCGCAGCTTCGACCTGAACTTCGAGAACAATATCCTCTTCGTGGACACAGCCTTCACCGCCGAAATCCGCGAACGGCAGCAAACCTATCTCGACGCCTCGCTGCCGGTCACGCTGGATCAGGTCATGAAATGGCCAAAATACCGTATTCTCTGGAACAACATCCTCGCCATGGTCGGTCCCGTGCTGTGAGCAGGGGTGGGTCACGCCGGTGTTTATGCTTCGCACCTTGAAAAACATTTATATGAGAGCAACATTTAAGTGATGCGGCCAGGAGACTTTCCCGGGCTGATGTGAACGACAGAGAACAGGAAGACACGGATCATGAGCACACCTGAAGCTGTGAAAAAACTGAGCCCGGAAGATATTCACGATCTCGCGAAACATCTTGAAAAGTCGCTGCATAAGCACAAGGAAGAACTGCACGAACAGATTTCCGGGCACCTGAAAACCCTGAAAGGCGATGTGCAGGATCACGAGAACAAAATCCCGACATCCTGTAAATTCTACGGCTTTCTCATCCTCACGGCATTCTCCGTCGCCAGCTACTTCTTCGGCCGCAAATCGGCTGAGTAAGGTTCGCTGCAACCGGTTTTACTGAACTGAAAGAGAAAAAGAGAATACGATGAGCACGCTTGTTGTTGTAGGATTTGACAGCCTGGACGGCGCCACGACCGAACTGGCCAGCTGCCGTGAACTTCAGAAAGAATACCTTCTCGATCTGGAGGACGCCGTCGTCGTGCGGCGTACGCAGGATGGCAAGATCCATCTTGATCAGAGCGTCAACCTCGAAAAAGTCGGCGCCACATGGGGCCTGCTCTCCGGCGGTTTCTGGGGCGCGCTGGTCGGCCTGATCTTCCTCAACCCGCTGGCGGGATTCGTCGTGGGCAGTGTTGCCGGGGCTGCCGCCGGCGCGCTGGACGGAAAATTCAGCGATTACGGTATCGATGATAACTTCATCAACCAGCTCGGCGATACGCTGACCCCCAATACGTCAGCCCTGTTCGTGCTCGTCAGAAAAGCCGAGCCCGAGAAAGTGATGGCCCAGCTCGCGACCCTGAAAGGTCACGCCCGCATCATTCAGACTTCCCTGTCCCCGGAAGCCGAACAGAAGCTGCGCGTCGCTCTCGGCCAGGCCGTGCACGCATAATCCTGACGCCCACCTGGCAACCCGGCAAAAGGCAGAACCTTTTGCCGGGTTTTTTATTATTTAAAAACCCGAAGCCACGGACAGTTCACGGATAACACGTCGGAAAATTCATCGGACGTCCGAGCCCGGGAGAACTGATCGCGCCTGAGCAGATCAGCACGACTGAACTGTTGCCATGGCGGATCATACGTGACCCATTGCAGGATCAGTCTGTCCGGGAAGTCCGGTCTCGACCCGACCGGCAAAGTGATAAAGAAACTCCTCCTCGGTCGGAGAAGTCATGACCATATCGTACCACATGGCATTCTGAGTCAGATCGAATGCGACGATCCCGGTCTGACCCGGCAATATGCGAAGCTTCTCCGATACACCATGCATTTTCGTTTTCGCATTCATGGCGCAGACGACTTCCGCCGGCTTCGATCCATGATTTGTCAGATGCAGAGTCAGATGCCTGTTTTTTGAATCTGAATAATGACATGCCGCATGCAGGCGAATACCGTCCTTCCTCCCCCTGTAGAGACGGTAGAAGCCATTTGGCGCATGCACCGATACGTCATAGATATTATCAGGGAAACCGGACATCTCAAAAGAAACATCAAGCCTGTCTCCCGCCGCGACGGCATAGGTCCCGGCCTGCATCGCCCCATTCACGGACGCATTATGGCAATAGATATTAAAAGGCAGACCGGCGGCCCGTGCGCCATACAGCGTCGTGCCAGCCTCCAGGTGAAGCGCGACCCGCTGCCCGTCCGCGGCTAATCCACCATCGCAACAAGGCTCGCAGGGAAGGGCGCAGGCAGGGCGACTGCCTGGTTCCTGCCTTACTGTTTCACGCATTTTCGTCGGATCAGCCCGCAGAACCGCGATTTCGGCCTCATCCAGGGTACGGAAACCATCCGGCATCGGCCGGTCCCGCGCCTCCTCAATCATATGCAGGTGAGTATTCCGATCCAGGTAAGGCAGGGCGGGAGTCTCGCCATCATAAGTGCGGAAGCAGGAGGTCAGGTCGCCACTGATGGCACGTCGCCAGGGCGAAATGTTGGTTTCCGTGACCGTCTTGCCGAATTTCTGCTCGATGAAAGTTTCCAGAAAACGAAGTGTCGAGGTGTGTTCGAAGAGCTGCGAATTGACCCAGCCGCCCCGACTCCAGGGGGAGGCGATAATCATCGGCACCCGGAAACCCAGCCCGATCGGACCGCTGCGTGCCAGATGTTCAGGCACCCCCCGATCCGTCTCATCCCGGACGCTGGTATATTCCAGCCCCTCTCCGCCGATTTTTGCCGAGGAACGTCCTGTTTCAGGACGGGCGGGATCTGGCGCCACATACGAACAGCAATGGTCGAAATACCCGTCATTTTCATCGTAGGTGATGATGAAGATCGTCTTTTTCCAGACCTCGGGATTTTCCGTCAGAATGTCCATGACTTCCGAGACATACCACGCGCCGTACCACGGCGAGGTCGGATGATCGGAGAAATGTCCCGGAGCCGACAGCCATGATACGGTGGGAAGCGTGCCTTCTTTCACGTCCTGACGAAACTGATGCAGGATGTCGCCCTTCGGCGCATCCATGCGGATCGTCCTGTCACCTTCCGTGAAAGTCAGTTTCTCCAGCTTGCGATACTGCTCATCATTGCTGTTCACAACAAAGGCTTTTTCGAACAGAGCGCGCTCTTCCGGTGTCAGCTCCTCCATTGTATGGGCGGCGGTGGCAGCCCGCCGGCGCTTCAGGATCTCAAGCAGCATCCGCGCTTCGGCAAGCTGCTCGGTATGCGCTTCGGAGACGAGCATTTCCCGGCTGTTGAGCCGTTCGACATGGTTCTGGCACTCACTGATGCGTGCCTCAAGCCAGTCACGAAAACCGGGATTGGCCGACACGTGATACTGGTCAAAACATTCCAGCACATTTGTGCCAAAATTCCCCAGCCAGGCGCGTTCCGTCTCGTCCATGCCACCGGTCTGGGTCAGCTCATTCTGATAGTATTTCCAGGAAATGCCCGCCAGTTCCAGCCGCTCCGGAAACGTGCTCCAGGTCATGCCGCCCTCCAGGATTTCCCCGTTGCGCATATACACGTTTGAAGAAACATCCTGGCGGTCACGCACGGTCCCGGTCATGAACAGCAGACGGTTGGGTGTGGTGCTGGTCATGGCGCCACAGTAATTCTGATCACAAACGGTAAAAGCATCCGCCAGCGCGTAATAAAACGGAAGATCCGCCCGCGTGTAATAGCCCATCGTGAGCGGGTAGCGATCATAGCCTTTATGGTGCGACTTCTTGGCGTCGATCCACTGGTCATGCGCCCCCGCATTCCAGGCATCGACCTGACTGTCGCGGGAATGCGGAATGGAGCCCATCCAGGTCACGCGCGTGTCACGGATGTTCAGCCGCCAGGGCAGATAGGTCTTGCCTGATTTGCCGGTCTGCATGAAAACCGGATTGCCCCCGGGCTGGCGCATCGCGCGCGGATCGTTGAACCCGCGCACACCCTGAAGTGTGCCGAAAACATGATCGAATGAGCGGTTCTCCTGCATGAGGATCACGACATGCTCGGCGTCCTTCCATGTTGAACCGGGGTTCGGAGCAATCGCGAAGGCCCGGCGCACTGACTCCGGAAGAAGGGAGGCTGAACCGGCGGCGGCACCGGACAGGAGGGCATATTTCAGAAAATCTCTGCGTGTCGTCATCGTCAGCCTGGAACCGTTATGGTGGAGTAAATGCCGGATACCGTATTGCTCATATGGCAATCAGCGGAATTTTCAGTGTGACGATTTGAAGACAGGTCGTCATGCTCCCGGCAACACAGGCACGACACGTCCCCGCATCCGGTTTTCCGCCACTCCCGGTGCAGGGTCGTCACTCCGTTACCTCTGATTTTCCGGATTGAAATCCGATCACGCAGATTTAGCAAATACTGTCGTGTTGTACGGAATCATACAACACGACATAAGAATTACGAACTTTTTCATCGGCAGCGTCTCACCATTCCAGGCGCGCCGGAACCTGTCTGAATTTCAGCTCTGATCTGATCCCTGTTTTGAAAGTTCATTTAAGGTAAGTAGAATATTCAAAAGCCTGGTAGCCGCACGTTTTCAGAAGGGCCTGCGGATGATTCCGAGCCCGGATGTGGATGTCGGAACAAAGAGGGCGCCATCCGGGATTGCGCGTAAGACGAAACGCCGCCCGTCTGATCCGGTATTCACACATGTGGCGTCGGGTTTGAGTGCGAAGTCCCGACCCGGAGTGCGTCAGTCACGTCTTCTGCCCGGCTCAGAGCCACGCGGCACGAATAATATGCGCGCCGGTCTTCGCCACGTCTTCTCCAAACCTCTGCCCGAAAAGCACGGACCGTGCAGACTGATAAATCCAGGCACAGAAGAAACGCCCCCGCCAGGACCACTCAGCCCCACCGGTCCCGGATCAGCGTCCCGCCATCTCCGCCGTCAGTTCCAGCGCATGGCGCCGTTTCTCATGGTCATAAACCGGAACCGCAACCATCAGCTCATCAGGCCGATACCGCGCAATAAACGCCTCCAGACGCGGCGCAATCGTCGGAACCGATCCCGCAAACGTGCATGACAGCGTGTGATCCAGCATCGCCTGCTCCTGCTCCGACCACAATCCCGCTGACGCATCGACCGGAGGCGGAAACGCCGTCGGTCGTCCGCGACGCAGCGCTATGAAATACTGCTGAAGAGAGGTCGCAAGATAGCCGGCCCCGGCATCATCATCCGCCGCAATCACGTTGGCCGTCAGCATCACATGCGGTTTCGGACACCGCACGGAAGGCTCGAAACGTGCCCGATAAAGCGTAATCGCCTCATCCATCTGCCCCGGAGCAAAATGAGAAGCGAAGGCATAAGGCAGCCCCAGCTGCGCCGCGAGAACCGCCGAAAACAGCGACGACCCCAGAATCCACACCGGAACCCGTAACCCGGCTCCGGGAATCGCGCGAACCAGATGAGTGTCCTCCTCACTGGCCGGTTCGAAATAATGCAGCAATTCAACAACATCATCCGGAAACCGGTCCGGCGCCAGCGGATCGCGCCGCAACGCCCGCGCCGTCCTCTGATCCGCTCCGGGCGCCCGGCCCAGACCAAGATCAATCCGCCCGGGAAAAAGCGTTTCCAGTGTGCCAAACTGTTCAGCAACAACCAGCGGCGAGTGGTTCGGCAACATGATGCCGCCAGCCCCCACACGGATACGCTGCGTCGCACCGGCCACCTGCCCGATCAGAACAGCCGTGGCCGCCGAAGCAATCCCCGGCATCGCATGATGCTCGGCAAGCCAGTACCGCCGGAATCCCAGCGTCTCCGCGAGACGAGAGAAATCCAGCGTATTGCGAAAAGCCTCCGCCGGCGTTGAGCCACGCGTGATAAGCGAGAGATCCAGAACAGAAAAGGGGATCATGCAAGCGCCTCCGCACTGCCGGAACGCTGAACAGATGCGACCCGCCATCTCCGATCATACAGCCGGACAGGTCAGCCGCGCCAGTCTTTCCGAAGCGGGTCATAAAGCCGGAAAGGCTCTGTTTTATCCCGCTCCGGAAACCGGATTTCCCCGCGGCTTACAAAAAACGGCTCCGAACCTCAGACGGTTTTATCGCCCCTGAAGCTCAGCTTCCAGCTTTTTCACTTCAGCCGTCAGCGCATGAACCCGCTGCGGTTCTTCCTTCTCCGCCCGCGCAAGATCACGCCGAACCGCGTTCAGACGATGCTCAAGTGACTGATCGGAGGGGAGTTCATGTGAATGTCCGGTCATAATATGCTCCTATTTCCTGGCCAGAATCTGTTCAGCCAGCGTGACAATGTCACTGGCTTCAACACCTTCCGGATTATGCAACGTCTTTTTCGCAACAGCCTTCTGCTCTTCAGACGCGTGCTCGGCACCCTTCAGAACAAAATTCGCAATCTTCTCAACTTCAGCCTTCGTCAGCAGCTTCGGCTGCTTACGCGCTCTCTCCGCCAGTTCATGCAGGGCGGATGTTTCATGCGGAAGCGGATCATGTGCCATCGTCGTCTCCATCTGAGTCAGAAATTCTGTGCGCCCTTCACCATCCGGCGGCAAGAGGCGATATAAAAACCATCAGCTACAATCAGATGGAAACGTCGATTTCATGCAGTCCGGTCGTCTCATGCTTCCCCGGATGCCCGGCATGGAACGGACCGCTGTCCGTCCCGACATCAGACAGATCGGCAATCGGCAGACGCTTCCACTGTCCACCCGGGGCATCACCCTTTTTGTGTTCATCGCTGCCAACATAAATCAGCACCCGATCCTCACCATCGCCTTTCCCCACGGCATGGGGAGAACCGACCAGAGCACGTCCGTGATATGTAAAACTGACATTGCTCCGGCTTTTTACCGCAGCACATAGCTTGTCGCGTGTCGACATGCAGACATCTCCTGTTTCGAATATTACAAAAACATTGGTAACGGAAGGATTCCCGTCAAGGACACCGCATGTTTTCTTTCATGATATGTCTTATTTACACCGTGCTACATTGAATTTCGTTTTGCCGCACAGATCAGACACAGTGTTGTGGTGTTTTTTGCATTAAAATCGCAGGCCTCTGTCCCCTCATCGGGTCACTCGCCGCATCTCCTCCGAAAAAAGAGGAACCTATCTTTTGACTGACACGACCGCTCCCGCCCCTCATAGCGGGTGCTGCTGACACGAAGACAGCACTACCTGCCGGGCGGGAGAAATGTCCGCGTGCTCAGCTGCTTTCGCCACGGAGGATGTGATGACGGAAGCGGTTCCCCCTCAGACTGCCGTCGTCACAAACCGGCCCTTGCGAAAATCATCGAAAGCCTGAGCAATTTCCGCCTGGCTGTTCATCACGAACGGCCCCTGACCGACAATCGGCTCGTTCAGTGGCTGCCCCGTCAGAACCAGCACCATCGCATCCCCGTCCGCGCTGAGAGACACCGTCTTCCCCTCGCGGCTGAGCAGCAGCATCTCCGCCTCGCCAAGTTCTCCGTCACCCCCCTCAACCGTGATGTGCCCGGTCAGCCCTACAAGCATCGCGGTATGCCCCTCGGGCAGATCCAGTGTGAGCGAAGCATCCCGTGTCAGACGCAGATCCCACACATTAACCGGCGAAAACGTCCGCGCCGGCCCGGTCCGGCCCATCAGTTCCCCGGCAATAACCCGCGCCGTGCCCGCGCCATCCGGCAGTTCCACAACCGGAACCTGCGAGGCCGTAATCGCCTGATAGCCACCCGGTGTCATCTTGTCCTTCGCCGGCAGATTCACCCAGAGCTGCACCATCCGGAACGGCCCGCCCGTCCTGGCAAAAGACGGCGCATGATACTCCTCATGCAGAATACCACCGCCCGCCGTCATCCACTGCACATCGCCCGGACCGATAATGCCGCCATGCCCGGCGGAATCCCGATGCTCCACCTCGCCGTCATAAACCAGCGTCACCGTCTCGAACCCGCGATGCGGATGCTGACCCACTCCGCGCTGCCTGTCCGTCGGCCCGAAATTATACGGCCCCGCATAATCGAGCAGCAGAAACGGGCTGATCGCCTCCCCGAGACCGCCGTAGGAAAAAAGCGACCGGACAGGAAAACCATCCCCGACCCAATGCCTCTGATTGTTGCCAAAGCGACCCGTGATCGTCTTGTCCATGTCACGCCTCCCGTGCGGCCAGTCCCGTTATGAAACCGCGCTTATGCCCTTAAGATGGTGACGCCTGACAAATGCAAAAGGTGGCAAACCCCGACGCAGCAGAAAACTGAAGACGTCTTAAAAAGGTATGGCTCGCCTTATGCACGCTGCCCCGACACTCTGATCCGTCGATCAACAAACCGGTTTCCAAAGGCTCCGGCCTTTGGCGGGTTTCAGGGCAGCGTCCCGAGAAAAACAGCAACACCACCGAAAGCAGAACCATCAAAAACCTTACCGGCCACACGTATCGAACCGAAACACCATAAAGGCCCGAACGAAAACAGCCCGCCAGCGTTATGGACGCATAGCGCTCGCATAACCGGGAAACCGCGACATGTCCGATTACGAACTTTACTACTGGTCCGTGCCATTTCGCGGTCAGTTCGTCCGCGCCGTCCTGGCCTGGGCCGGTAAAACCTGGACAGAGGGCGGCGATGCTGAAATCTCAAAGCTGATGGCAGAGCCGGTAAAAGACATGCCGGTCCCGTTCATGGGGCCACCCATGCTGATCGACAAAAAGGCACGCTTCGCCATAGCCGAAATGCCGGCTATTATCCTTTATCTGGGTGAAACACTCAACCTCATGCCCGCCACCCCGGCTCTGCGCGCCCTGACCATGAAGATCGTCAACGATGCCAACGATGTCATCGACGAGATCACTCTGGATGGCGGTCGCGAAATGTGGACGGAAAAACGCTGGCACGATTTCGTTCCGCGCCTGAAAAAGTGGATGTCTTTCTGGGATGAGATCGGAAAGCGCCACGGCCTGAAAGCAGAGTCCGGCTTTCTGCTCGGTGGCGAGGCGCCGGGTATCGCCGATGTCGTGACAGCCACCCTGTGGTCAACCATGACAGACCGCTTCCATAAGATCGAAGCAATCCTCAGGGAAGCCGCTCCCATGACCGCCAGCCTGACCCGCCGGGTCGCAGCCCTGCCTCCGTTGGCCAGCCTGTCCGCCCAGGCCCGCCAGAACTACGGAGACGCCTATTGCGGCGGACAGATCGAGGCCTCGCTGCGTAAGGTTCTGGGAGCTTAGCCGGAACTCATGGCTAACCAACCCCCGTAAGGCTCGTGATCCCAGCAAATCGTTTTATTTCCGGCGCCCGAATATTCCGAAAAGACTCTGTTCACGTCAGGTTCTGCTGTTTTTCTCAGGGCCTTGCCCGGAAATCCGCCAGAAATCCGTGGCGCCTGCCGGGTTCGGACAGAGCCCGCGCCGTTTCCCCTTACGCCCCCTGAATCCGCCCGATCGTCGCCGTCGTCGAATGTCCCGCCCGCAGATCCGCCAGCACCAGCTTTCCCCCGCCGGCAATGACCTCCGCGGCACCCACCACGTCCTCAGGCCTGTAATCAGAGCCCTTCACCAGAACATCCGGCATCAGCTCACGGATAATCTCCAGCGGTGTATCTTCGGAAAACGCCACCACCGCATCCACGGACCGGATCGCCGCCATCACGGCCGCCCGGCTGGCCAGCATATTCACCGGCCGTGTCTCACCCTTCAGCCGCCGCACACTCGCATCGTCGTTCAGCGCCACAATCAGCCGGTCACACGCCCCCCGCGCCGCCGCCAGCAGACTGACATGCCCCGGATGAATGATGTCGAAACACCCGTTCGTAAAACCAACGGTCAGACCATGCGCTTTCCAGTCCGCAATCTGTCGCTTCGCCTGCACTGTGGTCAGCAGATGCGGCGCCTCCTCCGGCCCGTCCTGCGCCTGCAATTCACGGATGACCTCGCCAATATCCGCCGTCGCCGTCCCCAGCTTGGCCACAACAACACCCGCCGCCGCATTCGCAACCCGCATCGCCTGATCGAAAGCCATGCCGGACCCGACCGCCAGCGCCATCGTCGCAATCACCGTGTCGCCCGCGCCGGAAACGTCAAACACCTCCCGCGCGCGCGCCGGGACCGCAATCGCCTCACCCCCGGAGGGCACCAGCATCATGCCCTTCTCGGAACGCGTCGCCAGAATCGCATCCGCCTCGGCCCGCGCCATCACCCTGCGCGCCGCCTGCTCCACACTGGCATTATCCGAAACGGCCATCCCGGCCGCCGCCGCCAGCTCCTTCGCATTCGGCGTAATACAGGTCGCCCCGCGATAGTGCCGGAAATCAGGCGTCTTCGGATCGACAAACACCGGAATATCCCGCAGCCGCGCCTCGCCGATCAGATGACGCACCACCATGCTGTCACAAACACCCTTTCCATAATCGGAAAGAATCACAACATTCGCTTCCTCCAGCCGCGCATCGATCGCCTGACACAGCAACTCCGCCTCTTCGGTCTGGAGGGGCAGACGACTCTCCTCATCCGCCCGCACCACCTGCTGATGCGCCGCAATGAACCGCGTCTTGCAGATCGTCGGACGACGCGTCGTCGCCACCAGCATTTCCGAAACCTGCGCCCGGATACGCAATGTATCCCGCAGCGTCACCGCCGCGTCATCCTCGCCGACCAGACCGATCAGAATGGCCCGCCCGCCCAGCGAAATCACATTGCTCGCAACATTGCCCGCGCCACCCGGCATCTCCGTCCGCCTGTTCAGCAGCAGCACCGGCACCGGCGCCTCCGGAGAAATCCGCTCCATGTCGCCATAAACAAACCGGTCCAGCATCACATCGCCGACACACAGAACGGTGATCCGGGAAAAATCCATAACGTCAGCCCAAAATCAGCCGAGAAAACCGGCAATAAAATCCGCAAGACCCGTCTGCCTGACAGTGCGCAGCCGCGCCGCCGTCAGAATAGCCCGCGCCTCGAAAATCGCCCGGTCCAGATCCGCATTGACAATCACATGATCGAATTCCCGCCAGTGCGAAATCTCCGCCAGCGCCGCATCCATGCGCCGGGCAATCTCATCCGCCGCATCGGAATCCCGCCCCTTCAGACGCCGCTCCAGCTCGGGCAGGGAAGGGGGCAGAACAAACAGACTGACCACATCCTCCGGAAGCGCCTCCCGGATCTGCCGGTGCCCCTGCCAGTCAATGTCGAACACCATGTCCAGACCAGCTTCCAGCGCCGCCTCAACCGGCGCGCGCGGCGTGCCGTAACCGCGCCCGAATACCGTCGCCCATTCCAGAAGCTCGCCCCGCTCCGCCATGCGCTGAAATTCATCCATCGTCCGGAAATGATAGTGAATGCCCTCCGTCTCACCCGGGCGCGGCTGCCGTGTCGTGATGGACACCGAATGTTTCAGCCGCGGCTCCGCCGCCCGCAGCGCATTCGCAATGGTCGATTTTCCGGCTCCCGAGGGCGCCGAAATGACAAAGCAGACGCCCCGCCGGGAAACGGGAGAAGGGGGGGAGGGAGGCTGTCCGTTGCGTATCATTGCGGCGTTCATGGCTCCTGCGTCTCAGTTCCCGGCGCCGTATTCCGGCACTCAAAATCCCGCCGGAGAGCCATTCTGACCCGCCGGTGTCGCCCTTCTACCAGCACCAGGTTAATAGAGCGACCATGAAACAGGATTCTTTACTCATCACCGGAGCCGCCTCAGGACTGGGACGCGCGCTCGCCCTCACCCATGCCGATAAAGGCGTTACCCTCCATCTCATCGACCATCACGAAACCGACCTCGCCGACACCGCCACACGCTCGGAAGCCCTCGGCGCCCGCGTCGTCACCCACACACTCGATGTCGCCGATGCCCCGGCCATGAAAACCGCCGTCACCAGCGCCGGACAGCTCGACCTCGTCTTCGCCTGCGCGGGAATCACCGGCGGCACCCGCCCCGGCCCGACCCCGGACGCAGCCCCCACCGAGCCCGAAACACAGATCCGCCGCATGGTCGCCACCAATCTCGACGGCGTGCTCAACACCGTCCTGCCTGCCATCGACCTCATCCGCCGCCAGCCCCGCGCCGCCGATGGCATGCGCGGCCGCATCTGCGCCATCTCCTCGGTCGCCGGCGTCGTCTCCTTCCCCGGAACCCCGACCTACTGCGCCACCAAAGCCGCCGTCGACCGCTTCATGGTCGCCACAGGCGGCAATCTGAAACGCGAAGGCGTGATCCTCTCCTCCGTCGTCTGCGCCTTCCTCAATACCCCCATGGTCGCGACCAACAACTTCCCCATGCCCGGCCTCACCCAGACCTGCGACGCCGTGGAAAAAATCATGAAAGGCATGGCCCGAAACCAGCGCCGCATCGTCTTCCCGAAATGGATCGTCGCCGGCTCGCGCTTCATGGACCTGCTGCCCGTCCGGCTGGCCGAAAAATACTATACCACCCAGCCCATTGGCGCCGCCGGAACTATGCCGGTGACAGACGCCGCCGACTGATTCTGCCACGGATACGAACGGGGAGGGGGTCACTCCGCGCCCCCTTGCCCTGTTGCGAAACCAGAACGACTATGGTGACACTATGCTCCGGTTCCCATTTCACCAGGCCAGGAAGCATGGATGCACGTCAAAGCTTTCGATTATCTGCGTGTCCTTGCTGAAACAGGCTCACTCCGTGGTGCCGCGCAGAAAATCGGCATCACCCCGACCGCGCTGACACGGCAGCTCGAACATCTCGAATATTTCTTCCGCACGCCTCTCTTCGAACGCGAACAGCATGGCGTCCGGCTGACAGCCGCCGGCGAAGTCGTCATGGAATCCGCCGGACGCGTCTCCCGGGAACTGGCCATCAGCCACCGCCGCGTCGAAGACCTCAAAGGACTCAGACGCGGAACCGTCAGAATCCGCGCCTCCGGAAGCACCCTCACCAGCGTCATCGCCCCGGCGCTGGACGCCCTGCACCGCGATTACCCCGGCCTGCGATTTGTCATCGAAATGTCCGGCGCCCCGCAGATCGCAAGCGCGCTGCTCTCGGGCGAAGCCGATCTCGGACTGACCCTGTTCGCCCCCGATCTCTCCGAACTGACTCTCTGCGCGCGCCTGCCCGTCGTGCATTCCGCCATCATGTCGCCCACCCACCCGCTGCGAAATAACACCAATATATCCCTGCACGACCTGCGCGATCAGTCTCTCTCCCTGCCGGATGCGGGTTACTTCGTCAGACAGGCCTTCGACCGCGTCATCCGACCCGGCGAACCCGACTTCGACCCTGTCTTCATGAGCGGCTCTTTCGATCTCCAGATCGATCTCGCCATGCGGGGATGCGCCGTCCTGCTGCTGCCCGAATTCACCTGCCGCCCTCTCATCGATCGCGGACTGCTCTGCGCCGTGCCGCTTCCCGCCCGCCTCCGGGTGCCCACGGCGCTCGACCTCCTCAGAGCCTCGCATCGCCCGCTGTCCCACGCCGCGCGCGTAACGTCCGCCCGGATAGGCGAAATCATGGCCCGCCTGACCTGAAAGACTTCTGAAACCATCCCCAGACTCATGCCACGTTTTGCGGAGCAGACTGCTCACAATAACACGGTAGCAAACAGAAGCCGCACCCCCTTAAAGTAAATTCGTTATCGTAACCATTCGCCGGTCGCGCGATAGCGAAAACAGAAAAGGGACAGATCATGACTGAATTATCCGGTCGGGAGCTTCTTGAAAAATTCCGGACCCGCAGTCTGTCCCCGCTGGAATACGCCAGAAGCCTCGTCGCCCATATCAGCAGATGGGAACCCGCCCTCGGCGCGCTCTACCTCTACGACCCCGATAAATATCTCGCCGCCGCGAAAGAGTCCGAACAACGCTGGTTCCGTGGCGAGCCGAACGGCCCGCTGGACGGCCTGCCCGCAACCGTCAAGGAACTCATCGCCACGAAAGGCGACCCGGTGCCGCAGGGCAGCGCCGCCAGCCCGCTCATCCCCGCCCCCGCCGACGCCCCGGTCGCCGCCCGCCTGAAAGAGGCCGGCGCCATCATCTTCGCCAAGACAACCGTTCCCGATTTCGGAATGCTGTCCTCCGGCCTCTCCACCTTTCATACCCTCGCCCGCAACCCGTGGAACCTCGCCTGCAACCCAGGCGGCAGCAGCGCCGGGGCCTCAGCCGCCGCCGCCGCCGGCTACGGCCCGCTTCATGTCGGCACCGATATCGGCGGCTCCGTCAGACTCCCCGCCGCCTGGTGCGGCATCGTCGGCTTTAAGCCCAGCCTCGGCCGCATCCCCGTCGATCCTTACTATATCGGTCGCTGCGCCGGCCCGATGACCCGCACCGTCGGCGACGCCGCCCTGATGATGCCCGCCCTGTCCGCCCCGGACAGCCGGGACGCCACCAGCCTCCCGCCCAACGACATCAGCTGGGAGTCCTGGTATCGCGGCACAAACGTCAAAGGCCTCAGAATCGGCCTGATGCTCGAACCCGGCTGCGGCCTGCCGCCGGAAGACGACATCCGCGCCGCCGTCGAAAACGCAGCCGCGAAATTCGCCGCACTCGGCGCCGACATCATCCCCGTCGCCCCTGTCATGACACAGGAAATGCTCTCCGGACTGGACGATTACTGGTCAGCCCGCTCCTGGGCGGAACTGCGTAAACTCCCCGAAAGTGATCAGGAGAAAATCCTGCCCTTTATCTGGCAATGGGCCTCACGCGGAAAAGACGTCGATGGCGTCAGAGCCGTTGACGGCCTCGGCCAGACCTTCGCCATGCGGAAAGCCTGCGCCGCCCTGTTCGATACCGTGGATGTCGTGCTGTCCCCGACCACTCCCAATGTCAGCTTCCCCGCCGAAGCCGCCGGCCCGACCAACGACCCGGAACGCTCCTTCGACCATATCGTCTACACCGTGCCCTGGAACATGTCGGAACAACCCGCCATTTCCCTGAACTGCGGCTTCTCGCGTGACGGCATGCCCATCGGCCTCCAGATCGTCACTCCCCGTTTCGCCGATCTGGAAGCCCTGCAACTCGCCGCCGTCTGGGAAACCCTCCGTGGCCCGATCACAAACTGGCCATCGCCCCCGGCCAGCGGACTGCGTTAAAAAGAAACCCACGACGAAAAAAGGGTTTTTCGGGGGTTCATCCCACATCCTGAAAGGAACGCAGTCGCTTCAGCTCCATGCAAAAACGGCGGGCGGGCCGCCCGGCCTTTCAGGGCGCGGCGCAGAACATCCGCCGCGGATTTTTCAACACGCCCGGTTTCGCTGTATGCTCACACCGCCACTCCTCTGCGACGCCCGGCTGAACAACACAAACAACAGTCCGAACAACGGAAGGATGTGACTCCGGAATGTCATCACGCTTCAGGATCGTCATCGGGCTGGGCCTGCCGTTCTTCGCCGTCCTCGCCCCGATGCCCTGGCTCTCGTCCGGCCCGCTCACACTCGGCGGCTTCCCGGCCGCGCTTGTGTGGCTGTTCGCCTGCCTGCCCCTGACGTCCCTCTGCATGGCCGTCGCCTGGACACTGGAAAATCACGCCTCTCAGGACGAGGAGTGATCCCCGGATGGCCTCAGCCGTTTTCGCCGCGATAATCCTCCTGTCCTTCGTCGTCGCCCTCCTGTCACGGCGCAATCACACGCAACAGGACAGCCGGGATTTCTTCACCGCCTCCGGTCAGTTCGGCGGCCTCCTGGTTTTCCTGCTGACCGTCGGAGAAACCTACAGCATCGGCAGCATCATGGGCTTTCCCGCCGCCGCCATGCACCAGGGCCTGCCCTTTATCGACTGGTTCCTCGGCTACATCGTCCTCGCCTACCCCGTCGGCTATTTCCTCAATCCCCTTCTGTGGAAAGCCGGAAAACACTACGGCGCGCTCACCTTCGCCGACCTGTTCAGAGCACATTACCAGAGCCGCTTTCTCGAAATCGCCGTCACCCTCAGCACCATCTTCTTCCTGCTGCCGCTCGGCGAACTCCAGATGGCCGGACTGCTCACAACAATCGAAGAATTTCACTGGTCCGCCTCACCTCTGACAATCGCCACCGGCGCCGCGCTCCTGACCTTCTCCTGGCTCGCCCTCTCCGGCGTCCGCGCCCCCGCTTTCGTGTCCGCCATCAAGGATAGCATCGTCGTCATCGCCATCGCGCTCATCGCCTTCGCAGTCCTCCGCCACAGCTCCTGGCACGACCTCGCCGCCGCCAGCCGCGCCATGCCGCTCTCCACACCAAAGGGCAACGTCTATGCCCTCACCACCATCCTTACCCAGGCCCTCGGCTTCTGCGTCGCCCCGCAGACCATCGCCTTCATCTTCACGGCAAAATCCGCCCGAACGGTCCGGCGAAACCAGATCGTCATGCCCCTCTATATGCTGATGTTTCCGCTGCTTCTGCTCAGCGCGCTCTACGCCAGCGCCACCGGACTGCCTGTGACCGGGAAAAACTCCGTCTTCATCGCCGTCGCCTCCGCCCTTCTGCCCTCCTGGGGCTTCGGTCTCGTCGCCGCAGCCTGCGCCCTGTCCGGGCTCGTCATCCTCGCCGGAATCTGCCTCTCGATCGGCTCGCTGGTCTCGCATAACCTCGTCCAGGGTCTCCCGGACGCCCGCCAGAAAAGCTGCGCCAAAATCGTCATCACCCTGTATCTGATCTTTTCCGTTTACGCGGCCATGCACTTTTCCATTCTCATGCCCGAACTCACAACTGTCTATTACTTCGGCATCACCCAGCTCTTCCCCGCTGTTCTCTGCATGGTCCTGCGCTTTCCCGTGCCAGCCGATTTCGTCGCCGCCGGGTTCCTCGCCGGCGAGACCCTGTCTCTGCTTCTGGCCTTTTTCGATATTTCTACAGGCGGCGTGAATGTCGGTTTCATCGGCCTCCTGCTCAATGCCGCCATTGCCGCCACAGGATATGTGCGCAGCACAAAATTATCCCGGCCCGGACTGTAAGTTTCATATGCCGGAAACACCCTGTCCGGATCCGGGCCTGACCGGGAAATTTCCTTTTTCTGATCGCCGGCCTCATCTCCCGCGACGCAACGGAAGAAAAGAAAATATCCATGCGGTCAGCAGGCAGGTTTCCGGTTTCACGGCCTCTGGCCGGACCCGCTTTGAAACAGATAAGCCTTTCATATATAATGGTTGTTCCGGAATGTATTTTTCAGAACGGAAAAAGCGGGCCGCGTGCCGCAGAAAGCGCACCACCCTGCTCCGCTTTTCGGTCTCGCTCTTTTTGTTCTGGGTATGCAACAGTCCTGGTCAGACGCCCATTCCCCGCCCGCCGATGCGAACTGTACGGAGACGCCCATGCTTCCGGTAAAATTCCGTCCACCACACCGTCTGTTCCGGGCCGGCCCCGACACGGCAACAGCCAGCGGAGCGGTGAAACCGAAAACCGGAATGATCGGTTGTCTCCGTGCAAAAATCCAGCGTCCCGGTGAGTATTACACCACGGCAGGGGCACTCCTGTGCTGTTCGACATTGTTCACATATCCCGCACTGGCCGCGCAACCAGCCAGCCCGGACAGACCCGCCGCAAAACACGCCCCGGCAAAGACAGCCGGAACGCCAGGTGCCCCGCATAAAACCGTACCGGCACAGCCGACAAAAAGCCCGGTCAGAAGCGTCACGTCCACCGGTCCCGTGGAAGAGATCATGGTCACGTCGGAACACCGGCGTCAGAACCCGCAGAAAATCGGCATATCGCTCAGCATCATTTCGGCGCGCGAACTGGCCGCGCGCAACGTCAACGATGTGTTCGACCTGCAATATCTGACCCCCTCGCTCCAGGTCACACCCCAGTTCGGCAGCGGGCAGCCCGATTTTGAAATCCGCGGTATCGGACACCAGGATTACGGATCGTCGAACGTGTCTCCCGTCGGCGTCTATATCGATGAAGTCGCCAATCCCGTCCCCTACGCCACCAACGGCCTGATGTTCGACATCGCCCGTGTCGAAGTCCTGCGCGGCCCGCAGGGCACTCTTTACGGCCGCAACACAACCGGAGGCGCGATCAATTACATCCTGAACCAGCCAACCGACACCCTCAAAGCCGCCGTCAATGTCCAGGCCGGTTCCTTCAGCGCCCAGAAATATGACGGCTACGTCTCAGGCCCCGTCGCACGCGGCATCAAAATGCGTCTCTCCGGCGAAAGCCAGCAGGGTGGCGCCTGGCAGTACAGCGACGCCGGCGCCCATCTTGGCAACGTCAACCGGACTGCGCTCCGGCTGCTGACGGATATCAGCCTGACCGACACCCTCAAGGCGCAGATCAATCTCCACGGCAGCCTCGACGAGTCCGACAGCACCGGTCTGCATCTGTTCGGCCCCCTCACCACAGCCGCAACCTATGGCACCGGCCCCGTCGAGCCGCAGGATTACGCGCGGGACGTCACCCACTGGGGCACATCCGCCTCGTTCGCGCGCCTCATCGGTGTCAGTCCGAATGCCAAACCGTATCACCACGTTAAGACAGGCGGAGGAAATTTCCGGCTCGATCAGGAATTTTCCTTTGCCACACTGAGCAATCTCGCCAGCTACGATGTCTCGGACCGTCGCGAATACGATAATTTCGACGCGTCTTCGATGGCCATTGCCGATGTCGCCTTCAACAGCCGTGCAAACGTCTTCCAGGACGAACTTCGTCTCGTCTCAAAGGGCAATCACCGCCTGAGCTGGATCGCCGGAGTCTATTACGGAAACGAATACCTCGCCGACCAGTATCTTTCCGGCTTCATGGACGCATTCGGCGTGAATCAGGGCGTATTCTACAGCCAGACCGTCAATACAATCAGCGGTTTCGGACAGGCAACTTACAAAATCCTCCCGAACCTGACCCTGACCGGAGGCCTGCGCGTCGAACACGAATCCCGCGAACTCCACAACTACCGCGCCTATTCATACGATGCGGCAGGCGACATCACGGACCCGGACAACTCCGTCCGCAAACGCTCCCTCGATTATACCCTGCCGTCGTGGAAAGCAGAGCTGCAATATACACCAACGCGAAATGACATGGTCTACGCGTCCGTCTCGCGCGGAATCAATTCCGGCGGCTTCACAACCTACAACACATCGAACGCCTATGCGTCCTCGAACCCGTACCAGCCCGAAAAGCTGCTGGCCTACGAAATCGGCAACAAACTGGATATTCCCCAGGCCAACCTGCGCCTGAACGTGTCCGCGTTTTACTACGATTATCATGACCAGCAGGTTCTCTCCGCCGAGGTCAACAGCCAGGCCGGGCTCATCGGCGCCCTCGTCAACGCCCCGCGTTCCCACATGGCCGGCGGCGAGTTCGAACTCGACTGGTCCCCCCTCCCGGGCCTGACCCTCACCCAGTCAGGCGGATGGGCCGTCGGACAGTTCGATCGCTTCAGATCAGTGTACAGCGATTACCGCGTCGGAGATACGTTTTATGCCATCTACGAGAATAAGAAGGGCGTGTCCCTGCCAGCCCCGAAACTGACATTCAACGGCTCGGCAACCTATCGCTGGCAGATCGGCCGCTACGATGTGAGCCTCGGCATGAACTACAGCCTGCGCTCCACCTATCGCTCCCTGTTCGGCACAATGTATAACGTCGCGGGATATACCCTCTGGGGCGCGACCGCGTCCTTCGCCCCCCATAATGGCCGCTGGAGCCTGAGCGCATTCGGGAATAACATCTTCGACAAGAAATACGACGTCACCCGGAATTTCTTCCTCTCGGGGGACAACATCGCACTCGCCGGAATGCCAGGCACCTACGGAATCCGCTTCGGCGTCAACTACTGACACAGAACGAAGTCCGAAAAACAGGAGGCAGAACTACCTTCCATGAACAGACGCACCCTCCTTGCCGCCACCGCCGCCCTTCCGCTTCTCGCGGCCCGCAAAAGCCACGCCGCCGCTCGTCCCGACCTCGCCCATCCCGGCCCCGGCCATGTCGGTCCGCTCAATCTCATCACCGATGTCGCGGGCCTGGCCATCGGCGAAGCCCACGACGGGAAAACCCGCACCGGCGTCACCGTCATCCTGCCCGACCAGCGCTGCACCGCCGCCGTGGACGTGAGGGGAGGCGGCCCCGGCACCCGCGAGACAGACACCCTCACCGCCGGCAACCTCGTCCGCAGCGTCGATGCCATCGTCCTCTCCGGCGGCTCCGTCTACGGCCTCGCCGCCGCCGACGGCGTCGCCGCCTGGCTCGGCGCGAAAGGACGCGGCTTCAGCATGATGACACAGCCCGGCGTCCCGCCATCGCCCATCGTCCCCACAGCCATCCTGTTCGATCTCGCCAATGGCGGCGACAAGAACTGGGGCCTCAATCCCCCCTACCGTTCCCTCGGGCTGGCCGCCGTCGAACACACCACGCGGACATTCAGCCTCGGCACGCACGGCGCGGGCTACGGCGCCGGGGCGGGCGCGCTCAAAGGCGGCCTCGGCTCAGCCTCCTTCGTCACCGGGGACGGCATCACCGTCGGCGCCCTCGTCGCCGTCAACAGCCTCGGCTCCGTCATCGTGCCCGGCACCCGCAATTTCTGGGCCGGCGCGCTCGAAGCCGGAAACGAAGCCGGCGGCCTCGGCGCCACCGCGAAACACGTCGACGAAGAAGACTGGGGCCTCGCCAAACTCAATCCCGCCGCCCGCGCCAACACCACCATCGCCTGCATCGCCGTGGACGCCGATCTCGACGCCGACGACCTCAGACGCATCGCCATGATGGCCCAGGACGGCCTCGCCCGCGCCATCCGCCCCGTCCACTCCCCCTTCGACGGCGACGTCATCTTCGCCCTCTCCACCGCCCGCAAACCGCTCCCTCCCGGTCCGCGCCCGCTCGCCGTCGCCCGCATCGGCGCCCTCGCCGCCGATGTCCTCTCCCGCGCCGTCGCGCGGGGCGTGTTCGAAGCCACCCTGCCACCGGGGATGACAGGCCAGACCTGGAAAATGCTGCCCGGATAAAGATTTTTCCGGGGCGTCTCAGGACTCTGCCTGACCCCCGTCAGAGCACATCACGCAAAGGCATATGCTGTGCACGAAAATCTCCGCAGCCCGGTTCATCAGGCAGAATGGCGTGCCCACAGCCATAATCGCCTGGTCACGCCGGGGAACAGCGGCCGCACAGAAGTCCTCTCCCCCGATTTTTAGGATATTCAATGAGAGTAAAAAACTGTAGATATTTAGCCCGAGGTTTACTCCTGCAAGGGAATATTATGATTTCCGGACCCATATCCGGCCCCGTGGGGCGGATTATTGTCTGCGCCGGGCTTTTAATCCCCGGAGTGTCTCTGGCAATCCGGGCCGAGGCTAAAACTGTGTGCTTACCGGATAATGCTTCGGTCGAAATGTTCGGGATCGTTCACGAAGTTTCCGGTCGGGACAAACACTCCGGTCGGTTATATTCGTATTTCACTATAGACGCAGAGCAGTTTTACTGTGTCGCAGGACAGGACGTCGACGAACGGAGCGCCACCCCCACCTACAACATTGCGCTGACACCACGCGAGGCCGGAAAAGACCAGAAAGAATTCGGACCGTATGTGGGTTACCGCGTAAAAGTGACCGGAACACTCTCTTCGTCCAGTCGGGGCGGTCCGCTGTTATTCGATAAAACAATTGAACGCAGAACCAGAGAAAATTAGCACATCGACTCTCATCGTCTGACGCGGATTTTCCGTTCACCAGTCGCCGAACCCGTGAAATCATCAGGCCCGGTCCTCGATACCGGAGCGCGAACCTGAAGAGCCTCTCCCCGCCAGTCTGAATCATAACTCTCCGGCCCGCCGTCGGAGCGCCCCGGTACCATATCAGCGCTGTTCGCAACACCTTCCAGGCCCTGTCCGTTACCGGTGAACTCCGACTGACACACACGTCACAGGGCATCACGATCCATGCCCTGCCTTCATCCCGACCCGGAGACGGTCAGGAAGATTCAGATCGTTGTGATATGCGGCATGTCAGGAGCCGGACGGCTGGCCGGGTCCTGACAGAACCCGCATTTGCAAAACCCGCAGCGACCATTAGTTTCGGGAAACCTCTCCCCGCACACGGACGCCCGCCCTTGCCGCATGACGCACACGGTCTCATGGAAGACCTCTCCGCCGCCTCCGTCTGCGATCCGGTCCCCGCGTCCCGCAAGACCATGTCCATCGACCGCGTCTTCTGGAGCCACTTCTCCCCCAATCTCGGCCCCGGCGGATGGGTCACCGGCGCGCTCCTCGTCAGTCTCGGCCTCGATCTGAAAACCGGCATCCTCGCCATCCTCGCCGGTAACATTATCGGCGCGCTCCCCGTCGCGCTCGCCGCCGCCATCGGCCCGGCCACCGGCCTCACCCAGATGGAAGCCTCCCGCATGGCCCTCGGACGCATCGGCGTGCGTCCGCCCTCCTTCCTCAACTGGCTCTACTGCGTCGGATGGGACGCCGTGAACAACGTCCCCGCCGCCGCCGCCCTCATGGCCCTGCTGGCCCTGGGCAACGCCCCGCTGCCCTTCTGGCTCGCCCTCGGCCTCCTCGCCGGCACCCAGATGATCGCCTCCATCTACGGCCACCACGTTGTCCAGGCCCTGCAAAAATACCTCGGCGCTCTCCTGCTCGTCGTCTTTGCCCTGATCGGCGTCACCTTCGCGGTCCGTGGGGGCGCCGTCATCCACGCCAGCCATTCCGTCAGCCTCGCCACCTTCCTGCTCGCCGTTGGAATCCTCGTCAGCTTCAATCTTTCCTGGGCCACCTACTCATCGGACTACACCCGCTATCTGCCCGCCATCACGTCTCCGAAAAAAGTCGTCTCCCTGGCCCTGGCCGGACTGCTCTCCTCCGCCGTTCCCTTCCAGATCCTCGGCCTGCTCACCGCCACCAGCATCGCCGAACCCTCGCCAACCGCCGTCATCGCCAGCCTGCAACACGCCATGGGGCCGCTCGGACCCCTGGCCCTCGCCGCCATAGCGCTTTCGTCGATCACAGGTAATTCCTTCAACGACAACACCGCCAGCTACAGCCTCATCTCCGCCGGGATCCATATTCCCCGCGTCGCCGCCGCGATCATCACCGCCTCACTCGGCTACATCCTGGCCGTCGCGGGCGCCGGACAATACGCCAGCCTCTACACAGACTACCTGCTCGTCACGATGTACTGGATCGCCCCCTGGTGCGGCATCGTCCTCGCCGACTGGTACCTTACCGGAGGCCACTCCGCGGCAAAATCCGGCCCTTACGGACAGCCCCTCATCCCGCCACAGGGCTGGACACGGGGCGCCACCATCTTCGTCGTGACCTCCGTCCTCACCATCGCCCTCTTCTCCACAAGCTCCCTCTACACAGGCCCCGTCGCCCGCTGGCTCGGCGGCGCCGATGTCGGCTATTATATCGGCTTCTTCGCCGCCGCGATCTGGTACGCAGCCGGGCGACGACAGTAAGTCCCCGGCAAAAGCACCTCAGAACAAACGCATTATTCGCAACGAACCGGCCCGAAAAGGGGAAGGTCCCCGCCTGGACGCGATCAGTACCCGCTTCGCCATTCGTCTTTACCCTGCGCCCACACGCCTCAGCCTCGCCCGGGATCAGCCCGCCGGCTTCAGGTCTGAAGCAGACAGATTCCCCGCCTGACCGGCCTCCCTGCCGCCAAGCCGCCGCCGTTCATCCGGGGTAATCATCCCTTCAAGCGTATAATGGTCCAGCACAGTCATAAAAGACGCCAGAGCCTCCCCGAGAACACCCCGCAGGCGACAGACATCGGACAGAATACAACAGTGACCCGCTGCGGCCTGTTCCGGCTGCATGCAGGTCACAAGACCGAGATCCTCTTCCGTATAACGAACCACATCGCCAATACCGATCTCAGAAGCCGGTCGCGCAAGTTTCAGCCCCCCGTTTCGTCCCCGGGCTGTTTCAATGAAACCGCCAAGACCGAGCCGGTGAATAATTTTGACCAGATGATTTTCAGAAATTCCGTAAACCTGAGCGACTTCACGGATCGATACCAGGCGATCCGTATGAATACCGAGATAAATCAGTGTTCTCAGTGCATAATCAGTATGTAAGGTCAGCTTCATAATAAACAGTTAATATAGAATTGACTTTTTTTTCTACTACGATAAAAGGTGTAGAAATTATACATCTTACGAGGCAGTTATGACGGTCCCTCTGGACGACAAAACCCGCTCGGTTATCACAGCCTGTATTCCGGCACTGGAAGCTCACGGCCTGGCGATTACAACAGAAATGTACCAGCGCCTCCTGACCCGTCCCGAAATCCGTGACCTGTTCAATATGTCGCACCAGAAAGACGGAGAGCAGCCAAAGGCTCTGGCACTCGCCGTCCTCGCCTATGCCCGCAATATCAGCACTCCCGGCAACCTGGCCGGAACGGTCGAGCGCATCGCCGAAAAACATGTCGGCCTGAACATCCTGCCGGAACATTACCCCTACGTCGCGGACGCCCTGCTGGGCGCGATCGCACACGTCCTCGGTGATGCCGCCACCCCGGAAATCATGGACGCCTGGGGGAAAGCCTACTGGTTTCTCGCCGATATCCTGATCGGCCGCGAAGCGCAGATTTACAAGGCCCATACCGACGCCCCCGGCGGCTGGACCGGATGGCGCGCGTTCTCCGTGCACAGACGGGTGAAGGAAAGCGAAACCGTCACCTCCTTCGAACTGATCCCGGCAAACGGCCAGCCGGTCATGCGCCATCAGCCCGGTCAGTATCTCAGCTTCCGCCTGGACGTTCCCGGTCACGGCACGCAGCGTCGCAATTACAGCATCTCTTCGGCACCGGGAAACGAGGCCTACCGCATCAGCGTCCGGCGTATTCCTGGCGGCACGGTGTCGGACTGGCTGCACGACAGCGTAAAACCCGGCACGGTTCTGCAGGTTTCCGCTCCGGCCGGTGATTTCACCCTCACCGAACCTGTGCCGCCCTCCGTGGTCCTGCTGAGCGCGGGCATAGGCCTCACCCCCATGATCTCCCTGCTGAGCACTCTGATCAGCGGAAAAACGCAGACAGCCGTAAGATACATTCACGGCACACGCTCAGCGGAAACAGAGGCTTTCGGCGAGGCCATCAGCTCCCTCGCCGCAAAAGGAACAATTCACGGCGACATCTTCTACAGTCGCCAGACCCCGCCAGAAAACACGCCGACAGCAGGGCTGACCCGTCACTCCGGCCGAATCACCCCCGAATGGCTGAAAGGCCAGATCGACAAAAACGCTGCGTATTACATCTGCGGTCCCGACAGCTTCATGCGCGATATGGTGACCACCCTGCGCACCGCCGGCCTGCCGGCCACGCAGATCCGTTACGAATTTTTCGGCCCGGCCGATGACGAAACTCTGGTCGCATAACACAGAAGTTCACGATTCATGTGTGGCACATATTTCTATCGTATAAAAAACCCTGTGCCGTGCAAAAGTTTCATGAATGGTCTGACTGGTCTTTGGTCCCGTTAAGTGTTGTTGCTTTTCTCAGGGTTTTGCCCTGAAACCCACCAAAGGCCGGCGGTCTTTGGAAACCTGTCTGTTTATTTATCAACAAATCCGGGTGCAGGGGCCTGTGACCCCAGCCGGGTGCGGGCAGAGCCCGGACGGACACAACCTGCGGAAAACCACACATTCAGCAGTTCCGAAACATTCATGCCAAAGGCAGGCAGAGCCTCCTCCCCCCTCTCTGCTTCGCCTTATCAGAAGAGCTTCATTCAGCCTTTTTTGCCATCAACAGAAAAATCAAGCGCATAAAACGACTGATCCGGAGAACGTTTCTGATTTGTAACGTGAATGGAAGCCGTCCGGGGCACCAGACAGTTCACCAGATAAACCGTGCCCGCGCCGCTCCCCCGGTTCCGATACGCTACCTGATAGTCGCCGGCCGCCAGCTCGCCCGATGCGTCAAACCGGATCGTCATCGTCCCCGTTCCGGCCCGCATCGCCGCAACGGACGGAAACACGACCGTCCCCGGCTCCAGAGAAACCGATTTCCCGTTCAGCGAAAAAGACAGATCCTCCGCAATCCGCTCCGCATAGGCATGCTTCTCCTCAGGAGAAAGCACGCCGTCACCATCCCGGTCCATCTGCCGGAGCACAGCCTCCGTCACAGCCACCCCAGGCGTCAGCCGTAACGTCAGTGCAATCCGGTTCCGCGCCAGATCGATCGTCGTAGCCTGCAAATAGTCATCCAGCCGATGTGCCGAAGCAGAAGAGACTACAGACATCAGTGCGACAGCCGCGCAAAGCGCATATTTCGCGATAGTCATTGCAGTGTAAACCGGCTGATCCCCGGTCCGCTCCTGCGAAACCGTGCCAGCGTCCCATGCTTCTCCGCCGCGAACGAAAACTGTATCGCTTCCCGGCCCGATGCGCCAAATGTCGCAGGAAAAGTCTTTGCCGCCGCAGCGACCGCGCGCGTCTGACTGACAGCCATACCCTCTCCCGAATACGCCGATACCAGCCCCGCCTGAACCGGAGCACTCTCTTCCATAACGGATGTCGCCGCCAGAAGAAGGCCGTCAGTGATAAAAAAACTCTTCCGCATCAGAATGCTGTTTCCCAGTCCGTTTTCCTGACAACCGGATCACGTTCCGTAACCGCAGCCGGACCAAAGGCTTATCCTGCCCCGCTTTCCGCGTTCAGAATACCCCCGCTCACCCGGGCCGATACCCCCCGTCACAATCAATGAAAATCATCGAAGCCGATCAGCGGTCTGCCCCGCAGAACCAGCTTTCCCGCGTCATGGCCCGCTTCGGTCTGACCCTCGCCAGATCGATCCGAACCGAAACACAGCTTCTCCTGAAAGAATGGAACGGAAAATGGCTTATGTCGGCAAATCCCGACCGGCTCGGTTCGCATTCAGTGTTGCTGCTTTCCTCAGGGCCTTGCCCTGAAACCCATCAAAGGCCGGAGGCCGCCGGAAACCGGTTCGTTCTCCCGGAACCCGCACCGGAAATCAGAATGGCCGCACGACAAACGCCGCGCGGCCATCATAAAACCCGTCAGCAGAAAGCGCTCAGCTCAGAGCTTCATTCCACCCGAAGCCTCGATCCTCTGCGCGTTTATCCAGCCCGTATCCGGCCCCAGCAAAGCCGCCACGGCCCGCCCGATATCATCCGGCAGCCCAACACGCCCAAGCGCTGTCACGGACGCGATGTAGCCATTCACATCCTTGTTGTCCCGCACCACGCCACCCCCGAAATCCGTCGCGATGGCCCCCGGCGCCAGTGTGTTCACAATGATCTTCCGCTCCGCCAGCTCCGCCGCCAGATACCGCGTCAGAACCTCCACGGCCCCCTTCATCGTCGCATAAGCCGAATAACCCGGCAGCGAAAACCGGGTCAGACCGGAAGAGATATTCAGAATCCGACCGCCATCGGCAATCAGTGGCAACAGCTTCTGCGTCAGAAAAAACACGCCCTTCAGATGAATGTTGACGAGAGAGTCGAACTGCTCCTCCGTCGTCTCGGCAAACGGCGCATGAATGCCAATCCCGGCATTGTTCACCAGAAAATCAAACCGTTCCGCGCGCCAGCCCGAAAGCGTCTCCCCGACAGCCCTGGCAAACCCGGGGAAACCCGCCGTATCCGCAACGTCGAGCTGCAATGCCTTCACCCGTCGCCCGGCCGCCATCAGCGCCCGCTCCGCTTCCTTCGCGCCACTGATATTGCTGCGATAGGTCAGAATAATATCCACGCCGTGTTTCGCCAGGTGCTGAACCATGCTCAGCCCCAGTCCGCGATCCCCGCCTGTTACAAGTGCAACTGGTGCAGCCGTCATCTTCTTTCTCCGCTTCCTGTGTCCTGCACACAGCCTACACCAAAGAGTATCCGGGATAATTCGGAAAATACGGACAATACCAGTCGTGAAACCCGAATAAACGGCTGTTCCGACCAATGCGGGCGGCTCACATAAACGTAATTCCGGTCCGGACCATGGAGTGTTGTACGCTGCAAAAAGCAGCCCCCACCCCGGAAAACCGGCATCAGACCGGAAAAATCCTTCGGCCAGCATCAGTGTTCCGGAATCAGCCCGCAGAAAAGGAAAGCGCCATGCCCTGGAAACCGGAAGACGCCGAAAAACACACCCACAAGGCCGATACGAAAACCCTGAAAGATCTCTGGGCTAAAGTCGCCAACGAATGTCTCGACCGCACCGGCGATGAAGGCCGCGCCATCCGCGAAGCCAATGCCGTCGTGGCCCGCAACGCGGAAACATAAGACCGGACCAGCCCCGGAGTTCAGCCGGCCCGAAGAATAGTCCGGCTGAAAAGCGCCCGAACCCCATCCGCGTCCACATCGACACACACAGCAGGGGAGGGGCGATGATCCCAGTCTCCCGGAGGAAACTTGCGCCCGTCAGGCTTCATCGCGGATTCCCCGTCTGAAATCCCGCCCCGCACGACCCGAACCGCGCCCGACACTGTGCGAAACAGCGCCGGATCGATCACAAAAGCCGCCGCGGACGCATCATTCACATAGATGCCGGGCAGACCAAGGCTTTTGTGAAAATCCATATAAACCCGCGTCACATCCCACAGGAAACGTCCCGCCGCACCGCCACGGTCACGCAGATCGGCGAAATACGCATCCGTCATGATTGTCCGCGTCGTGACATCCAGACCCACAATGGTCAGTGGCCACGAGGCCCCGCAAACCTCATCCGCCGCCCGGGGATCGCCATGGAAATTCGCTTCCGCTACCGGCGTGATGTTTCCACGCGCTCCGTTATATCCAAAAGCCCCGCCCATCAGCACGACATTTTTCACCAGAGATGCAATCTCCGGCGCTTTCCGCAACGCCAGTCCGAGGTTAGTCATATGCCCGGTCGCAATCAGTGTGATCTCATGCGGATGCGCCCGGATCAGATCGATCATCAGCTCATGCGCCGGCCTCCCGTCCACCTTGTGACGGATCGCCGGAATCGCAATATCCCCGAGCGCGTTTTTGCCATGAATGGACACCGGCGGTTCGGACGTAATCCCGTCCAGAGACGTCCCCTGTCCCATGGCCACCGGAGCCTCAATCCGGAATCTTTCCGCCAGGTACAGCGCATTCCGCGTCGTCGTTTCAATCCGACCGTTTCCCGCCGCTGTCGTGATCCCGATCAGATCAATCCCCGGCGTATAGCGGAGCAACAGCAGCGCCATCGTATCGTCCACACCCGGATCGGTGTCGAAAATGACCTTCTGCCGTACCGGGGCCGCCACAGCGGAGGACAGACGAGCCGATGCGCCGGCCAGAACCGCGGCAGACAGCGTATGACGAAGAAAGGAGCGACGAAGCAGGAACATGCCGAAAGTATTAACCGCCATACGCCATCTGACAAGTTCGGTTCCCGAACGAAATGTCTCCGGACCCGTGATCGACAGCAGCCCCGGCTCTGCCCGCAGCCGACAGGGTGCATCACATGAAGGCGTGCCTGCACGACGGCCTCTGCACCCCGGTCTGTTTATAAATAAACCGGTTTCCAGAGACCCTGGTTTTGAGTGGATTTCAGGGCAAAGTCCCCTGAGAAAAACAGCAACACCGGATGCGAATAAAGCCAGAGCCGTCATATACAGGCATAGTGCAGTCCCGCATCAGTCAGAAACCGGGGAGTCTCAGACCATGACCACCAAGCGTCCGCCGCTTCCGCCCTTCACCACCGCCGAAGCCGCCGTACAAAAAGTCCGCCTCGCCGAAGATGCCTGGAACACCTGCGATCCGCAGCGCGTCGCCGGCGCCTATACCTCCGACAGCCACTGGCGCAATCGCGATGAATTTCTGCAGGGCCATGATGCCATCATCGATTTTCTGAAACGAAAATGGAACCGCGAACGCGACTACCGCCTGATCAAGGAGCTATGGGCTTTCCATGACAACCGCATCGCCGTCCGCTTCATCTACGAATGGCACGATGAAAGCGGCGAGTGGTTCCGCTCCTACGGTAATGAATTATGGGAGTTCGACGCTCAGGGCCTGATGCGTCGTCGCATCGCCAGTATCAACGACACACGGATTTCCGAAAAGGAGAGAAAATTCCACTGGCCATCCGGACGCCGCCCCGATGACCACCCATCCCTGACCGAACTCGGCCTCTGAAAACCACAGACCACCCCCCCCCCGACCTGCTAATAAATCAGCAGGTTTCCAAAGGCCCCCGGCCTTTGGCGGGTTTCAGGGCAACACCCTGAGAAAGCACCGGCACTTAACGCAGACAGGACCTTTGAAAAGTCCACAACCCTTCGCCGGGTCCGGCCACTATCCGGAAAAACTTCCTCAGCCGCCAGCCTTCGCCAGCGCGTCAAACCCCTGCAACGTCCGGATCACCCGCGGCATGTCCCGCAGCGGCAGCATGTTCGGCCCGTCACTCGGCGCCCGGTCCGGATCGTCATGCGCCTCGATAAACACCGCCGCAACACCGATCGCCACCGCCGCCCGCGCCAGCACCGGCGCAAACTCACGCTGACCGCCAGACGACGCGCCAAGGCCGCCCGGCTGCTGCACCGAATGCGTGGCGTCATACACCACCGGATAACCCGTCTGCGCCATGATCGGCAGCCCGCGCATGTCGTTCACCAGCGTGTTGTAGCCAAAACTCGTGCCACGCTCACACAACATGATCCGGTCATTGCCCGTCGAGGCAATCTTCGCCGCCACATGGGCCATGTCCCACGGCGCCAGAAACTGCCCCTTCTTCACATTGATCGCAGCACCCGTCTCGCCGGCCGCCAGCAAAAGGTCCGTCTGCCGACACAGGAAAGCCGGAATCTGCAACACATCCACCGCTTCCGCCACCGGCGCGCACTGATCCGCGCTGTGCACATCCGTCAGAACCGGAATCTGAAAACGCTCGCGAATATCAACGAGGATCTGCAAGCCCTTGCTCATCCCGACACCACGCGCCGACCCGATACTGCTCCGGTTCGCCTTGTCGTAAGAACTTTTATAAATCAGACCGATCCCGGCCTCGCCACAGATCTCCGCCAGCGCCGCCGCCATGTCGATCGCATGAGACGCCGACTCAATCTGACACGGCCCCGCAATCAGAACGAGCGGCAGATCGTTGCCAATCGCAAGCTCGCCGACCGTAACCGCGCGGTTCATGCGGACACCTTTTTCCCGGCTTTCGCCTTTTCATTCGCCGCCCCGATAAACCCGGAAAACAGCGGATGCGGCGCAAACGGACGCGAGATCAGCTCCGGATGATACTGAACCGCCACAAACCACGGATGATCCGGATACTCGACAACCTCCGGCAAAATCCCGTCCGGAGACATGCCTGAGAATTTCAGCCCCGCCGCCTCGATCTTCTCGCGATAATGCACGTTCACCTCATACCGGTGACGATGCCGCTCCCGGATCGTCGTCGTGCCATAAGCCTCCGCCGCCCGCGAACCCTCCGCCAGCTTCGCCGGATAGCCACCCAGCCGCATCGTGCCGCCCAGTTCGCCACCCTCGCGCCGGCGCAGCATCTCGTTGCCGCGCGCCCACTCCGTCATCAGCCCCACCAGCGGCTCATCCGCCGGACCGAACTCCGTGGAGGACGCGTTCGGCATCCCGGCCAGATTGCGGGCACACTCGATCACAGCCATCTGCATCCCGAAACAGATGCCGAAAAACGGAATCCGGTTCTCACGCGCAAACCGGACAGCCTCAATCTTGCCGCCGGACCCGCGCTCGCCAAACCCGCCCGGCACCAGAATCGCATCCATGTCCGCAAGATGCTTCAGTGTCTCCGGCGATTTCTCGAATGCTTCGGACTCGAACCACTCCAGCTTCACCCGCACCCTGTTGGCGATCCCGCCATGCAGCAGCGCTTCGATGAGCGATTTATAGCTGTCCAGCATCGCCGTGTATTTGCCGACCACCCCGATCCGCACCTCGCCCTCAGGCTCGCGAATCGTATCAACGATGGACTTCCACGCCGACAGATCCGGCTCCTTGTCGAACGGCAGATGGAAATACCGCAGAACCTCGGTATCCAGCCCCTCCGCATGATAGGACAGAGGACACTCGTAAATCGTGTCCACATCCCGTGCCGCAATCACCGCCTCAGGCCGCACATTGCAGAAATTCGCAATCTTCCGGCGCTCGTTGTCCGGAATCGGCCGGTCGCAGCGACACAGCAGAATCTGCGGCTGCAAGCCGACATTCTGCAATTCCTTCACGGAATGCTGCGTCGGCTTCGTCTTCAGCTCACCCGCCGACGCAATCCAGGGCAGCAACGTGAGATGCACGACAATCGTGTTCTCAACCCCAAGATCGTTCCGTAGCTGACGAATGGATTCAAGAAACGGCAGACTCTCGATGTCGCCCACCGTGCCGCCAATCTCCACCAGGACAAAGTCCAGCCCCTCGGTGTCGGCCACAACCCGTTCCTTGATGGCGTCGGTGATGTGCGGAATGACCTGAACGGTCCCGCCCAGATAATCTCCCCGGCGCTCACGGGCGATCACGTCGGAATAAATCCGCCCCGTCGTCGTGTTGTCCGACCGCGTCGCGTTGACACCGGTAAACCGCTCGTAATGTCCGAGATCGAGATCGGTCTCCGCACCGTCATCGGTGACGAAAACCTCGCCATGCTGATACGGACTCATCGTGCCCGGATCGACGTTCAGATACGGATCGAGCTTGCGAAGCCGGACCTTGTATCCGCGAGATTGAAGGAGAGCAGCAAGAGCCGCTGAAGCGATCCCCTTGCCGAGTGAAGATACCACGCCACCGGTGATGAATACGAACCGCGTCATGGAAGGTCTCCCTACACTGCCCAGGGAGGGGGAGGGAAGGGCCGAATCACCGGCCTCCCCATTTAATCATCGAACTGCCTTCCGCAGGGCTCGGTCCCGTAACCGGAAGACGCCCGAACCCCGGCGCCCCGGCGGTTTCAGACAACAGGGTCAAAGGACCGGATCCCCGCCCGGAGACCAGGGCAGACCTCCGTAAACCGGCCTCAGTTCTGCGGCGCGGGCGCCGCAGGAGTCGTGGTCACCGGCGCAGCGGCTGCCGGAGCCGATGCCGCCGGCGGAGGCGGGTTGGCCAGAATGTCATGCCCGCCACCCGTCACCGCACCACGGTTCAGAACCGCCAGCGTCAGCGACAACACCATGAACGCCGTCGCCAGCACCGCCGTCGAACGCGTCAGCAGATTCGCCGTGCCACGACCGGACATGAAAGCGCCCATGCCCTGCGAGCTGCCAATGCCAAGGCCACCGCCCTCGCTGCGCTGGATCAGCACGGTCCCGATCAGGGCAATGGTGACAAGGAGATGAAGAACCAGCAGGAGGGAAATCATGGACTACTCAGTTGCAGGGACAGAAAAAACCGGCGCGGCAATCAGCGCGCCGGAACGGCATGAACAATCGACAGAAACACATCCGGCTTCAGGCTGGCGCCCCCGACCAGAGCACCCGCCACATCCGGAATGGCCAGGATCGAGGCGGCATTCCCCGCATCAACAGAACCACCATACAGAATCCGCAGCGTTTTGCCACTCTCGCCGAACTGACGCACCAGCTCCGCCCGGATGAACGCAACCGTCGTCCTGATGTCGTCCGGCGTCGCCGCCAGACCCGTGCCAATCGCCCAGATCGGCTCATAGGCCACAACCCCGGCAAACCCGTCCGGCAGCGAACCCTTGATCTGCCAGCCGATCGCATCCTGAGCCTCGCCGCTCTGCCGCTGATCTTCCGTCTCGCCAATGCACACAACCGGCGTCAGACCGGCCTTCGCGGCGGAAACAGCCTTCTCGCGAACCGTCTCATCCACCTCGCCATGATCGCGGCGCCGCTCGGAATGACCGAGAATCACATGCGTCACACCAAGGTCGGTCAGCATCCCGGGCGCGATGTCGCCGGTATGCGCGCCCTTCTCATCCATGTGGCAGTTCTGAGCGCCCAGCGCGACCGGCGAACCCTTCAGCTGCGGTGCCAGCAAAGCCAGCTGCGTGAAGGGCGGGCAGATGACAACCTCCGTCCCCGTCGCGCGCTGCGAAGCCAGCCCGGCCAGCAGAGCCTTTACGCGGTCGGCAGAGTCGGCACTCAGCCCGTTCATTTTCCAGTTGCCGACGATGATGGGTGTGGTCATCGGACATCTCTCCTGCGAAGCCAGCCCCCGACACCGCCCCGTAAAGGACCGGCCCGGAGACCTCTCGTGAATAAGGGACATATTCCCCTTCTGCCGGCACACCGCTACCCCATTCGGGCAAAGCCAGGCAAGAACGCCACGTTTCTCTCGCCCGGTGCATACCCCTGAAAACCCGCGACGGAACGCGACCCCGTCGACCCCGTTTGTTAAAATAAAATGGGGCGCGGCAGCCCGTGCCTCCCGCCAGACCGGAGCCGCACCCCGGGAAACAGCCGCCGCCTTCTGGTCAATCCGGGTCCGTATGAATATGGTGCCCCGCCGGATCGCGGCCTGAAGCCGCAATCCTCCCTGCTTTTTTATTCGCGGACTGCGCCTGCATGATTTCGTTCCTGCGTCACTTCGTCGTCGATTCCTGGATCGGCCGCGTGCTTGCCCTGGTCATTTTCGTCGCCTTCGTCGGCTGGGGCATCGGCGATGTCATCAGCGGTATGGCCGATGACCCCGCCACAGCCGCCATCGTCGGCTCCCGTAAAATCGCGACGCGCGACCTCGCCTCCGCCCTCCAGGCCGAAATCCCCCGCATGGCACAGCGCATGGGCGCCCCCGACGCCGCACATCTCCCGCTTCAGTTCCGCCGGCAGATGGCCCAGGAAGTCCTGCAACGCCTGATCGGACAGGCCGAAGTGCTGGAAGCCGGAAGCCATTACGGCCTCGTCGTGCCGGATCAGGCCGTCCGCGACGAAATTTTCGCCATGCCCTATTTCAAGGGCGCGAACGGCGCGTTCGACCGCAACCTGTTCAACAGCAAGCTCGCCCAGGCCGGGATGACGGAAAAACGCCTGATCAGTCTCGTGCATGACGATCTCGCAGGTCGCGCCATCATGGACCCCGTCGCCGCCGGCGCGCACATCTCCGATCTGGTCGCCACGCGCATCTACGGATTCGAAACCGAAACCCGCAATCTGGACCTGATCCACATTCCGTTCGCCAGCCAGCCCGCACCGCCCGCGCCCGACGACAGCGTCCTGCGCCGCTATTACACCAATCATCCCTGGATGTTCCGCAGCCCGGAATACCGTCACGCCCGGATCGTAGTCCTCTCGCCCGACACCATCGCCTCGCAGATTCCGGCCACCGACGAGGAAATGCACCGGCTCTACGACGCCCAGGCGCAGCGATTCCACGCTCCGCAGCTCCGCAGCGTGCAGCTCGTCACCACCCAGGACGAAACCGCCGCCCAGGCCGTCGCAACCATCTGGAAAGGTGGCGCCGACTGGACCCAGGTGCAGGCCGCCGCCAAAGGCAGCGCCGCCGTCGAGTTCAACGATGCCCGCGCCAGCGCCCTGCCGTCCGACATCCTTCAGAAAGCCGTGTTCGCAACCCCGGTCGGAATCGTCCAGGGACCGCAGAAAATGGAAACCGGCTGGGTCGTCTTCCGGGTGACAAAAGTCACCCCGCCTCATGACACCAGCTTCGACGACGCAAAAAACACCCTCCGCGACGAGATCGTCAAAGCCCGCGCGCCGGACGCCCTCAGCTCCCGCGTGCCCAAACTCCAGGATGCCATCGCCGGCGGCGGTCTCGACTCCATTCCTGCCGACCTGGGCGCCGCTCCGGCCTCCGGCTCGCTCGACGCCCACGGCATGACAAAAGACGGTGTCCCCGCACCGCTCCCCGCTTCCGGCCCGCTCCGCGACGCCATCGTGGCAAAAATCTTCGCGCAGGCCAAAGGCGCCCCGCCCCAGCTCACCGAGGCCACCACCCCGGTCAAACCCGGCGACGCACCCGGTCCGTCCCTCGGCTGGTACGCCGTCTCGGTGGACGACGTCACTCCCGGCCAGCAGGAGCCCTTCGACGCCGTGCGCGACAGGGTCATCGCCGCCTGGCAGACAGAGGCCCGGAAACACGCCGCCGACGAACAGGCCACCGCCCTCTATGTCGCCTCGCGCGATCACGGCGGCCTCGCCACCAACGCGCCCGCCGGAAGCCCCGTGCAGAAAGGCATCATGCTGTCCCGCGCCCGTCCGCCCGAAGGCCTGCCGCAGGATCTGATGGAAACGATCGCGCATATGCCCGCCGGCAGGAGCGTCATGGGCGAAGATGCCGACAGCTTCATCGTCGCCACCGTGACCGGCATCGTGCATCCCGATCCGAAAGCCGACTCCCTCGGATACGGCCGCGTGCGTGACGGCATGACGGAGTCCCTGTCCTCCGACATCACCTCCGCCTACATCCGCAGCCTCGAAGGCCGGTTCAAAACGAAAATCATCCCCGCCGGCGTGCAGGCCGCCCTCAACGAGGCCGGCTTCGGGGACGGTTCATGATGCGGCTCGCCACCCTCGATTCCCCGACCCGGACCGACTGCGCCCGGGCCTGGGAGCGTGGCGAAAGCACCGTCATCTTCGCCGTGGACGCCGCCGACCTGCTCACCCCCGTCGCCGCCTATATGCGCCTCGCGAAAATGGGCGGCAGCGACGGGCGCAACACGCTCCTGCTCGAATCCGTCGAAGGCGGCGTCTCCCGTGGCCGCTATTCCATTATCGCTCTGCGCCCGGATCTCATCTGGCGCTGCCATGATGGCAAAGCCACCGTCAATCACACCCCCGACACCACGCCGGACGCCTTTATCCCGGTCACGGAAGCCCCGCTCGACAGCCTGCGCGCCCTGATCCGTCAGAACCGTCTCGATCTCGCCGAGGGCCTGCCCCCGATGATCGCCGGCCTGTTCGGCTATCTCGGCTACGACATGGTGCGCCAGATGGAACACCTGCCGGACGCGCCCGCCGACGATCTCGGTCTCCCCGAAGGCGTCATGATGCGCCCCGGTCTCTTCGCCGTCTTCGACACCGTGACCGACGAACTGATCCTCGCCGCCCCCCTCCGTCCCCGCCAGGGCGACACGGCCGAAGCCGCCTTCACCCGGGCGGAAACCCTCATCCGCGAAGTCCGCGCCTGCCTCGCAGCCCCGCTCTCCGTGCCCGCCGAACCCCAGGTCCCGGCCCTGGACGCACCGCGCTCGACTTATTCTGAGGCGGAGTTCGAGGCCGTCGTGACCCGCATCCAGGAGTACATCGCCGCCGGCGACGCCTTCCAGGTCGTCCCGAGCCAGCGCTTCTCCACCTCGTTCGGCCTGTCCACGCTCTCGCTCTACCGCTCCCTGCGCCGGATCAATCCGGCCCCGTTCCTGTTCCATCTCGACTTCGGCGAGTTCTGCCTCGTCGGCTCCTCCCCCGAAATCCTGGTGCGTCTGCGCGACGGCAAAATGACCGTCCGCCCCCTCGCCGGAACCCGCCCCCGTGGCGCCGACGCCGCGGAAGACAAACGCCTGGAAGAGGAACTCCTCGCCGACGAAAAAGAACTCGCCGAGCATCTGATGCTCATCGATCTCGGTCGCAACGATGTCGGTCGGGTGTGCGTCAACGGCTCCGTTAAAGTAACCGAAAAATTCGTCATCGAACGCTTCAGCCACGTCATGCACATCTCCTCGAACGTCGAAGGCATACTGAAACCCGACCTGGAAGCCCTTGACGCTCTCGTCGCCGCCTTCCCGGCAGGCACCCTCACAGGCGCCCCGAAAATCCGGGCCATGGAAATCATCGATGAAGTCGAGCGCACCCGCCGCGCGACCTACGCAGGCTGCATCGGCTATTTCGGCGCCGGTGGCGATATGGATACCTGCATCGGCCTCCGCATGGCCGTCATCAAAGACAGCACAATGCACGTCCAGGCCGGCTGCGGCGTCGTCGCCGACAGCGTCCCCGCGATGGAATGCGCGGAAACGGAACACAAAGCCCGCGCCCTGTTCCGTGCCGCCGAAGACGCCATCCGCCTTGCGTCACGGAATACGTCAGCAACATAACGCTTTACTGTCTCAGGGCTCTGCCCTGAAACCCGGCAAAGGTCACAGACCTTTGCAAACCACCATTATAAATAAATTGAGGTGCAGGAGGCGGGGCCTTCCGCCGGGGCACGGGGACAGCGCCCCCGTAAAACCCCCGGACCCACTCAGTTTCTCATGCCCGACCCGGGACCGCGGCGCCGTTCAGCGCGCCACGGTTCCCGCCACCGGAGGCACAGTCCCCCGGACCTCCTCCTGAATCAGCTTCTTCGCCTTGCGTGCCCCCATCACCTTCCGGACGAGCGTCACAAGTCCGCCCGCCGCCGCAAGACTGGTCGCCACGATCAGCGCCGCCGCCGGCCGCTGCCGCGCCTGAAACTCCGGTGTCATTCTGGCCATGAATACCTCCTGTCCCGCATCCGTCCCCGGCCGCCATTACCGAAAACCATTCCGGTCCTGTCAGAAACGTCCGCGACGGTCTCCGGATGCGCCCTGGCACCGAAAATCATTACCCCCGGTCGGGAATATTGCCTTTCGTGTGCAACCCCGCCTCCAGGAACGCCATACTCCGCTCCCACGCCAGACGGTTCGCGTCCTCGTTAAAGCCCGGCCGATCTCCATTGCCAAAGCCATGTCCGGCATCATCGTAGACATAAACGTCGATCTCCGGATGCGCCGCCCGTATGGCCGCCACGTCCATATGCGAAATCGAACTGTCCTGCCCGCCAAAATGAAGCTGAACCGGACAATGCGGAACAGCATCCTTCCGCGCAGCGATCCCGCCACCATACCAGCCGACCGCGACGGAGAAATCCCGCGTCTCCGTCGCCGCATCCCAGGCCAGCGTGCCACCCCAGCAGAAACCGATGATCCCCACCTTCCGATGCGGCGCATGACGACGAAAATGCGCCGCGCAGGCCCGCAGATCAGCCAGTGTGTCCTTCAGAGGAATCGCCGCCCGCAGCGCCTGCCCCTTTTTGACCTCCTCCTGCGTGTAGCCCAACTCCACATCCTGCTCAGCCCTGTCGAACAGAGCGGGCGCCAGCACCGAAAATCCCTGCGCCGCGAACGTATCGGCAACATGGCGGATATTTGGGTTCACACCGAAAATCTCCTGCACCACGACCAGCGCATGAGGCGCATCCGGATTACCCGCCTCCCAGGCGGAAAAAGCGTGGCCGTCATCGGCTGTAAGACGTATCTGCATAGGAACTGGCCCTTCAGGCTGAGATGGTGGCCTCATTGTGCCGCCCGGCCCGTCGAACGGCAATCCCGCCCCGCAACAGACAGTTTCCCGGTGCTGCGCCGCCGTTCAGCGCGAACTGAAACCACCCTGGAGCGTCCGGTCTTCTCCGGCTTTTCGTGCAGCAGCTTTTCCGCCTGCACCAGGAGAACCGATGGTCTGGGTGGCCCCATAAAGCATCCAGAGAAGCGCCGCCGTCTTGATGCTGAAAATCGAGGCGCCGATACACAGCGATGTCGCAAAATACACGGCAATACAGGTCTTCATCATAGCCGCTGTTTGATTATTGTTTTTTGAAAAAGCGAACATTACGAGACACACAAGGGAGAAAGGCAGGCCAAGATTGCTGAGAATGTAAGCATAGCCCGTATCCGCCGTGTAAACAGGCGAAGGCGCGAAAGCCATCCACTGCGACAGATTCCAGTAGTTCAGCAGTTGCCCCGAGAATAAAAGCCGACCCGAGAAATCGTCGCTTTTGATAGCAGGCAGCCAGCCCGGTATTTCATGCAGTGATCCGGCAACGGTCAGCAGCACAGTTGCGATGACAGGCATCAGCAACACCGTGAACGAAGAACTGCGAAGTGGTGAAATCCGGATAAGCGCCATCAGCGCGCAGCAGGCCGAAGCAAAGCGGGAATCCGTCAGAACGATGCAGACAAAACACAGGATGAACAGCAAAATCTGTCGCTGCCCCGGGCGGTTGCGACAGGTAGCCAGACACCAGCCGAAAACAAACGTCGCGTAATTGCCAAGAGAAACCGGCTCCAGAAAAATCGATGAAACGCGATGCGGCCCCAGCAGGGACGGAAAAAAAGTGCGGCCTACACCGCCGCGATCCCCGGATGCAAAAAACGTGGTCTGGCTGTAATTAATCGCCGTGGTGGAAATCCCGCCTTTCTGCACATAATACTGCCAGATGTTCAGGATTTGTCCGAACACAGCGGGATTGAAGATTTCAAAAACAGCCAGTGTCAGCGTCAGAATCATGATGATCCAGATAGCCTGACGCGCCTGTCTCATGCCCGAGATCACGCCGATCTGGTAGAAAATATAAGCAATCGCGGCGTCATGAATCAGCTTGAAGCTGAGTTCCGGATTAATCATCTTCGCGCCGATCATGTACATCACGGACAGCGTTGAAAAGATCATGATGCGACGCGAAATGGTTTTCCGGATGACGAGAAATCCGGCGATAAGAATCAGCATCTCCGCGGCAGCAACAACGGAGCTGCTGGTAAACACCCAGCCCCGCGTGCTGACAAAACAGAGAAAGACGTTAAAAACAGCGCACAGCACAACCAGGGAGGTTCCGACCGGAAACGTCTTCACCCTGATCGCCGGACGCGGAACAGAATACGAAGAAGGTGTTGCAGCGAACGCTTTCACAGATTTCTGCCCGACTTCCTGAAAATAAATCGTTCCCGATACCCGTCACCGGATACGCCGCATGCTGGTTCCGGCACAGCCGGAACCTCAGATAACAAACACCCGTCTCAGGCTACAGGGGAGGGTTTCATCGCCCCGGACAGATAACCACATCCGGTCTGTCAGGAAACCATTCACCCCGCAGGCTGATTTCGCAGCTGACACATTACACAAATACGCCACCGCCTCTCCTGTATTCTTTTTTTTATACAGAATAACCGGCGCCGTCCCTTCAGAAATGACTCCACCCCGTGCGCGCCAGCGGAAAAACCGCCCCGTCCGCCCGACAGACCCGCACCCCGGCCCGCTCCGCGCCAAACCGCCCGATCCGCGTCACCAGCACACCCGCCGCAGCGCAACAGGCCTGAAGCGCCGCCGCCTCGTCATCGGGAACCGCCAGCAGCAGTTCGTAATCGTCCCCGCCCGTCAGACAAACCGCCAGCAGATCATCCCGCCCGGTCACCAGAGCCCGCGCCGCAGCCGAAAGCGGAACCGCATCCGCCTCGATCACAACCCCCAGACCGCTCTCCCGCGCCAGATGCCCCGCATCCTGCACCAGCCCGTCCGACACATCCATCGCCGCATGCGCGATTCCGGCAAGATCCGGACCAAGCCGGGGGGAGGGAAGGCGATACCGTCCCGCCAGCCACCCGTCCCGATCCGCCAGTTCACCCAGCAGAACCTTCAGACCAAGCGCCCCGTCCCCGATCGTGCCGGTCACCCAGAGCCCATCCCCGTCCCGCGCCCCGTTGCGCCGCAAGGCCCGACCCGGCACCACATCCCCGACAATCGTCAGCGACAGCACCAGAGGCCCCCGCGTCGATGTCGTATCGCCCCCAAGCAGCGACAAACCGAACAGACGCTGATCTTCCGCCAGCCCCCCGGCAAACGCCGCAAACCACGCCTCGTTAAAACGAGGCTCCGCCGCCCGGTCAGGACAGGCCAGCGTCAGCAGCCAGCCGGACGGCCGTGCGCCCATCGCCGCCATGTCGGAAAGATTGGCCCGCAACAACTTGCGCCCGATCGTCTCCGGCGGATCGTCCGGCAGAAAGTGAACCCCCTCCACCATCGCATCCACCGCAATGACAAGCTCCCGGCCGGCCGGCGGCGTAAAAACGGCCGCGTCATCCGTCAGCCCCAGCGCACCCGGCCCGGCCAGAGCCAGAAAATGCCGACGGATAAACGCAAACTCATCGGGAAGAGCCGTTACGCCCTCCTCCACATCCACCACGACAGGAAGATCAGACCTGCCCGTCATCAGCGGCATCCGCTTCCGGCAGCTTTTCAGCAATGGCCCGCCCGTTCTCATGAGCCGACGCTTCACCCGCCGGCACCGGGTTTTTCAGACGTTTCGCAATCGTGTCCAGCACCCCGTTGACCAGCTTCGGCTCATCACCCGAAAAAAAGCCATGCGCGACATCGAGATACTCGTTGATGATAATCTTCACCGGCGGCGCATCCGGCGATTCCATCTCGGCAATCGCCACCGTGAACAGCGCCCGCAAAACCGGATCAAGCCGGCCAACCGGCCAGGTCGGCGGCAACGTCTCCGTCAGCAGCGTCTCAGCCCGCTTCCTGGACGCCGCCGCACCCCGCACCAGGCCGGTGAACAGCGTCGCATCCGCCTCCGGAATATGGCCATCCTCAAAAGACTCGCCCGAAAGCGTGATGCCAAACCGATGTCTGACAAACTGAACAATAACCGGCTCAGGCCTGTCATCGCCCTGCTCGATCTGAAACAGGGCCTGCACCGCCGCAACACGCGCCGCGGTACGTGGCCGCAGGGCCGGGCCGAGCCGTTCGTCTGATTGGGTCATCGGCGTCCCTCCCGCAGGATCAGTGTTGTCCGGATCGGTGTCCGGGGCGGCGCTTCATGGCCCCTTTGTCCGCCCGGGTCCACCCCCGGCCCGTCACATGACACGATTATTCATCCTCGCGCCGGCTGTCATCAATCCGCGTCAGGATCTCGGAAAAATCCTTCGTCTCACGGAAATCACGATAAACACTGGCAAACCGCACATACCCGACCGCATCCACCGTGTGCAGCGCCTCCATCGCCAGCTCGCCAATCAGCGCCGTCGGAATCTCTCCCTCGCCCGATGCCTCCAGACGCCGCGCAATCCCGCTGATCATCTGCTCGATCTGCTCCTCCGAAACCGGACGCTTGCGCAACGCAATCCGAACCGAACGCGCCAGCTTCTCCCGGTCGAACGGCGCCCGCCGCCCGTCCGCCTTGACAACAATCAGATCCCGAAGCTGCACACGCTCCACCGTCGTGAAACGCTGCCCGCAGGTCGGACAGGCCCGCCGCCGACGGATCGACGTCCCGTCCTCCGTCGGACGACTGTCCTTCACCTGCGTCTCGGCATCACTGCAAAACGGGCATCGCATCGTCGGTCAGTCCAGCCTTTCGTCGCACGGCACGGCACCGGAACCCTGCCATGCATCCCGCGCCATAAAATGTTTGGTAATCGTGGCTATTATAGACCGGATCGTCACAAAAGTCTCACACTGCCTCTTCCGACGGAACGCTGCTTCGTGAGCACCAATGTAAATGCTGACGTTCACGGCCGCCGTATAAGCCAGACCACAGGGGCGTGGCGATAAAGGCCGCACGGACGAGGGGAGACCGGCTTGAAAGATCTTTGCGCGCTTCGAAACACCCGTGGTTCGAAAGCCTCCGGAACCGGAACCCCCGGACTCAAAACCCCTGGCCGCCGCCTGCTCGCCTGTCTCGCGGCCATCAGCCTGACAGCCCTTGTGCCACAGGCCCTCGCGGCAGCAGACAGCCAGACCAGACCGTCGCCAGCGTCTACGGGCCAGGAAGCCGACATACACCCGAACGTCAGCGGCGCCAACGTGCCCGGTCAGGATACTGCCGCCGCGGAAATCACCATTCACGACGGATGGATGCAGCATGTCAGCCCCAGAGCAGACCTGGTCGCCGTCTACTTCTCCGTGGAAAACACATCCGACCGCTCCCACCTGATCGACCGTATCACCTCGCCGTCCTGCTCGGAAATGTTCGGCTATCATTCAGACCTGGAAATCTCCACGCTGACACACGAACTCTTCACGCATCTGACACTGCCCGCCAAACAGACACTGGTCTTTCCGCCAGGCGGCTACCATCTCGTCTGCCACGTCGCCCCCGGCACGACCATCGCTCAGGGCTCAACCGTCGACATTGAATTCCACTTCCTGGGCGGCACCCGGAAAACCGTCGCCTTTCAGGTCCGCGAGGCAAAGCAGTTCCGGAAAGAGTAAGCGGTCAGGTTCTGAGATGTCTTTGGCATATTCAGGGATTTCATCGGCCTGTTTCATGATGTCACGACGGGCTGGTTTCACATAATCAGAGTTGCAGCCCGGGCAAAGGATCTGCTTCCGGGTCGCGCCGGTCATGTCGGCGGAACATTGGCAGCCAGCCCTCTGTTTGCGAATGCCGTGCTGTATCGTCATCGCGCCGGCACCCCCCCTGGCGTGATCTGCCAGCCTTCTCCGACGACTGAAAAAACGTGAACCGGCATCTGGCTGCTGATCACGACAATGAAGACCTGATGATCGACAGCACGATTTCCGGGCGTACCGGCACAGCGAGCCCGGACGCCTGGAAAAGGGAGTACGCAGATCAGGCCATCGGACGATTACAAGGCGGACTGTCCACAAAGATCCATGCCATCCGCGATGCTGCTGGAAAGGCCGTCGCTCTGTTTCTGAACACCCTGTAAAGACCAGATACACCGAAGGCCGCCTCTTTTCCGGATGAAATCAATCCCGCAGCGTTCATCAAAAACTCAAAGAGCACACCGATCATTCCGTCAAAGAGAAATCACCGTAATCCAGGATAAATCCGCTTCTCTCTTCACAAAAAAAGATGAACGCCTCTTCGCAACACTGAAGCAGTTCAGAGGCTGATGAAATCAACTTTCCCCGTTGCTGTTCAGTTCATCACAGCCATGATCGGAGTTAACGCACGACACGCCCTGAAGCTGTGCTGACCGGACGTGAAGCGCGACCCGACGCCTGACCTCTCGCAGCGAGATGGACCAGCGCCAGCAACGGGAGAAGCCAGATGACCCGTGCCTGGAAACGATCATAGGGTGAGGCCACGATCCCGCAAACCGCCGCATTGATGGCGAGACCGGCGATCACGAGCGCTGTTGCCGGCCATAACTGCGTGCCCGGACCGGCGGCGGACCGTGATGTCCGCGTGCGGACTATGATCACCGCCAGTACCAGCACACTGAGGATCAGTGCCGTATATGTGACAGCCGTCAGCACCTGCTCCAGATCTCCCGGACTTGCGACCACGGACTGCATCGCCCGCCGGGACTCCTTCGGCGGCAATCGGGGCGCCACCGCATCCAGGATATAAATCTCCTGTACGCGAAACATCGCGAGCTGCTCTGCAAAAGCCGCGCTGAGTCCCATAACCGTCGCGACAGGCTGATCCTTCAGAACAGCGAGCGCGAAAGTGACCTGCTCATCGCTGATACGCCGTTTGGCGGGAGCCCCGGCCAGTGCAAAAACGCCGGTGGCGGGACTGGTGCTGAACATAAAGTCGCGCCAGTCGACCGGCAGCTTTACCCGGTCGTTGCAGATCTCGAAATGCGCCTGTGGACAGTGGTTTTTGAGGTAGGTCGTTCCCGGTCCCATCTCCTGAAGGTGCGCGGACAGGAACGGAAGCCGGACCGGCGGCGATCCGACCGCGTGCGTGGCGACACGGGTGAACACAACCTCACCAGTCAGTCCGACGCAAACAGCGGCCAGCACCAGCATTGCCGGCCGGATCAGAGGTGCCCGGGGAAGCCGGCCGAGGCGAGCAAAGGCGTAACCCGTCATGACCAGGAGGACAGCCAGCGGCGGATGGCTGTTATGCGCCAGCATCGCAAAGCTCAGGATGACGAACGCCGCCATCCGATCGCCCCGACTTAACCGATCCCAGCCGCAGAGCAGCGTCACAATCAGCAGAATGGTTACGCTGGCGAAAATATCCGGCATCATCAGCCCGGTGAAATAACCCAGTGGTGTGACAATCGTCAGCACCGCCATGCAAACCAGGGCGTATCCGACTCTTCCAGGCAAAAATGCCCGAAAAAAAAGCAGGATCGTGAAGGATACCACCAGAGCCTGGACCGCCGCCGCGATCATGAGTGAGCCCGCCAGGATCGATGCGAACAGCAGGGCTCCGTAATAAACCGAGCGCCCGGCGAGATAAACGCCGCCCCTGGTCGAAATGATGCCGCCCGGCGCTGTCGGATAAGGATTTTCCTGCGAAACAGCGGGCATCAGCCAGGCATGATCCCCGAGCAGCCTCATCACGCCCGCTCCGGCACCGTTGATATATGTTGGTGTGTCCCAGTAGAAAAAGACATCCCTGTTGAGCAGGGTCGGGACAAAAAGAATGATGGCCCCGACCAGAGTTATCAGGAATGAGTTCCGCCAGACTTTCGCTGCAGGGGAGGGAGGAACAGCCAGCGTACGTTCGACAGAGCTGTCCTGCACCGTATTTCCTCCCGTGAACGACCATTCCGCTCCGGTCATGTGTCACATGGCAGTCGAAAGGTAAATTCTGCCAGACAACACGCCTTGCAACGGCATGCTGTGCTTCGATTGTCGCTCTGTTCGCCGGTGGCACGCAGATTTGTGCCTGAACGTGCAAATACAGTTCGATCCGGGACGTTTGCCACAAACATCTCTGTGGTTATTCGTCATGATATCTGCCGTCCGGGCCTGCTCCGGAAGAATCGGACCCGTCATCTGCGCCAACTTCATGCGGGGAAATCATTTTATTCTGTCACGCGAAGACTTTATTTTGACGCAGTAACACCAGGTTATCGATTTTCCGGAGCTGCGATACCTGTATTGCCTGGTATTTTCCATCGTACACAGGTGACTCTGAATTTGACACCTGTGTCGTCATGGATCAATTATTAGACAGATCGCGTTCAGCTATTTGGATCAGGCCGTATTCAACCTGATCTTATTCGCCGGGTGACGCGGAACGTTTCATGGCAGATATGTTTATCAAAACCTCAATCACCGCCCCGTCCCGCGAACCAGGGACGCTGCGCGACTATATCGCCATCGCGAGGTTCGATCACAGCACGAAGCACATATTCATTGTGCCCGGCGCAGTGCTTGCATGGCTGCTGCGGGGGGGAGGACACGTCCCCTCGCTGATCCTGAACATCGTGTGCGGCCTTGTCGCGGCAGTCTGCATCGCCTCGGCGAATTACGTCATCAACGAGTTTCTTGACCGCGAGTCTGATCGTCATCATCCGACAAAATCGCGCCGCTCCGCAGTCCGGCGCGATCTCGATCCCCGATACATCCGGCTCGAATGGGTGCTGTTCGTGACGATCGGGTTATCTGCGGCATTGCTGTCGAGCTGGCTGATGGCCGTCACGGCGGCGATATTTGCGATGCAGGGCCTTGTCTACAACGTCCCGCCGCTCCGCAGTAAGGACAAGCCGTTCCTCGATGTCATCTCCGAATCGATCAACAATCCTCTGCGGCTGATTATCGGCTGGGCTATGGTCGATCCGACAACACTGCCGCCGATCTCGATCATCCTCGCCTGCTGGCTCGGCGGCGCATTCCTGATGGCCGCCAAGCGTTTGTCCGAATACCGCGAGATCACCGCATTGCACGGCAAAAATCTGCTCATGCGCTACCGGGCCAGCTTCGCCGGCTATACCGATGTCTCGCTGACAGTATCGACGTTTCTCTATGCACAACTGGCAAGTTTTTTTCTTGCGGTTTTCCTCATCAAATACCGCATCGAATACATTCTGACCCTGCCGCTGATCGCTGTGCTGTTTTCCTGTTACCTCGCGTTGTCGATGGAGGCAGGATCTTCCGCGCAGAGCCCGGAACGGCTCTATCGCGAAAAAAAACTGATCGCGATCGTGGTGCTGCTGGTGATCGTCTTCGGGCTGACGACCTTCATCAATCTTCCCTGGCTCGAAGTGCTGACCAGCCAGCACTTCATCACGCTCAACTGACAGCCGGAGACGCGCGGAAATGGACTGGGATACGGTCGATCTGGTCGTTTTCGACGTCGACGGCACGTTATACGATCAGCGGCGGCTGCGAATACGGATGGCCCGGGAACTTGTTACGCACACGCTGTTAAGGTGTGACTTAACAGCCATGCGCGTGCTCAGAACCTTCCGTAACCGTCGTGAGGCGCTTGCCGAGGCCGGGGCAGAGGATTTCGAAGCGCGCCTGCTGCGTGAGACCGCCACGGCAACCGGCGTGACCCCGGCGGCAGTGGAGGCGATCGTCGCCGAATGGATACTCCGCCGCCCGCTGCGTCACCTGCGGGCCTGCCGCTATCCGGCGGTCGATGACCTGTTCGCCGGCCTCGTGCGCGCGGGCAAGACCGTGGGCATTCTGTCGGACTATCCCGCGCGCGATAAGCTGCTCGCGCTCGGGCTGGAAGCGACGTTCGTCGTCACGGCGGGCGATGCCGGTCGCCTCAAACCCCATCCGCAGGGCCTGCTGACAGTCATGGCGCAGGCCGGCGCGTCGCCGGCGCGTACACTGCTCATCGGCGACCGGCCCGAACGCGACGGGATCGCCGCGCAGCGTGCGGGAACACGCTTTCTGATCCGGACCGCACAGACGGCGGGAGATACCACGTTTGCCCGCTTCGATGCACCGGTCTTCGCGCCGGTCCTGGCTGTATAAGCCCGGGAAGAGCAAGGCCCGACGCTCTGAGGCGCATCCGCACAAAAACCCGTCGCCACAAAAACAGGCCGCCCCCGGAAAACGTCGCCGCTCAGCCCCCGGGCAGCATCGCCAGAATTTCATCCGCCGCCGCGTCCGCCGGCTCCATCGCCCCCGCCGCCCGCAACCCCGCCAGCACATCGGCAAACCCCGCCCGCTGAGCCGCCGCCACCGCCGGGTCCGTTATCAGCCGGACCACCGTCGCCGCCAGCAGATCCGGACGACACTGCTCCTGCAACAGCTCCGGCACCAGTCGCCGCCCGGCCAGCAGATTGACCATCGCCACATACGGAACCCGGATCAGCCGCCGCGCAATCGCCGCTGTCACCGGATTGACCCGATACGTCACCGCCATCGGCACACCCGCCAGAGCCAGCTCCAGCGTCGAAGTGCCGGATTTCGTCAGCGCCGCCCCCGCAGCAGCAAAGGCGTCGTGCTTGTCCGCGACATCCGTGACAATCACAGGCCGCACCGCCCACCCCGCCGTCGCCTTCAGAACCGTCCCGGCCACAACCGGCGAAACCGGAATCACAGGCACAACATCCGGCAGCTCCCGGCGCAAAATCGTCAGCATTTTCCCAAAAACCGGCAACAGACGCGGCGCCTCCGACCGCCGGCTCCCTGGCATCAGAATCAAAACCCGCGCGTCATCCGAAAGCCCGTGCCGCGCCCGGAACCGCGCCGCATCCCCCGTCTCCGCGCCCGACTGCAAAACCGGATGTCCGACAAACCGCGCATCCAGCCCGTGCCGCCGGAAAAAATCCTCCTCGAACGGCAGCAGAACCAGCAGCCGCTCCCACAAACCGGGAAATTTCCTGACCCGATGCTCCCGCCATGCCCAGACCTGCGGTGCCACATAATGCACCCGCGCAATCCCCAGAGGCGCAATCCGCCGCAACAGCCGCAACGCAAACCCCGGACTGTCAATCGTCACCACCAGATCCGGCCGCTCGGACTCAATGTGACGCACCGCATCGTCCAGACGCCGCGACAGACTGCGAATGCGCGGCAGAATCTCCACCAGACCCATCACCGCCAGCTCCTGCATCGGAAACAGACTCTCCAGCCCGCTCTCCTGCATCCGCTGCCCGCCAATCCCGATAAACCGCAGATCCGCCCGCCGCCGCCCGAGCGCCGCCATCAGCCGCGCCCCCAGCACATCGCCACTGGCCTCGCCCGCCAGAAGCCAGATCACAGGGCCGTCAGCCACAGTCGGAATCATGCGCAACAGTCATGATGCCCCGATAAGACCGCATCCCCGTCGATGCAAGGCGCCTGGTGATGCCGCACAGTAACGCCGGATATAAAATCGTCACCGCTCACGATTTTGCCGTTGGACGACAGCATAACGACAGTGCAGACACGACCGGACGGTAAAAAACAATAATCAAGACCGAGGCCTATGACCACAACCGCCGGAGCCCGCAACACTGTTGCCGGGACCAGTTCCGCTCACGACCACTCTCCCCCCATGACAACCGGAGAACGGGTCCGCGCCGCCATGCAGGTGGCCAGCGGCAACATGCTCGAAATGTACGACTTCATGGTGTTCGGCTACTACGCCGCCGCCATCGGTCGCGCCTTCTTCCCGTCGGACGACCCCTACGCCGAACTGATGATGTCCTTCGCCACCTTCGGCGCCGGATTCCTCATGCGCCCCCTCGGCGCCATCATCCTCGGAGCCTATGTCGATCGTATCGGCCGCCGCAAAGGCCTCATCCTCACCCTGACCCTGATGTCCATCGGCACCCTCTCGCTCACCCTGACCCCGGGCTACGAGCAGATCGGCCTGCTCGCACCCCTGCTCGTCCTCTGCGGCCGCCTCCTCCAGGGCTTCTCCGCCGGCGTCGAACTCGGCTCAACCTCCATCTACCTCGCCGAAATCGCTACCCCGAAAATCCGCGGCTTCGTCATCTCGTTCCAGTCCGCCTCGCAGCAGATCGCCGTGGTCGCCGCCGCCGCCATCGGCGTCGCCCTGACCACCATCCTGCCCCCGCCAGCCATGTCCGCCTGGGGCTGGCGCATCCCCCTGCTCATCGGCTGCCTGATCGTGCCGGTCCTGTTCTTCCTGCGCCGCAACCTCCAGGAAACCGAAGCCTTCGCCGCCACACACGCGCCCCCGAAAATCGGCGAAGTCATGCAAACCATCGTCGCGGAATGGAAAATCATCCTCACCGGCGTGCTCATGGTTCTGATGACCACAACCTCCTTCTACGTCATCACCGCCTACACCCCGGCCTTCGGCAGCAGCGTCCTGCACCTCGCCTCGCGCGACAGCCTCTTCGTCACCCTCTGCGTCGGCCTCTCCAATTTCGTGCTGCTCCCCGCGTTCGGCGCCGTCTCGGACCGCATCGGCCGCAAACCGCTCCTGATCGCCGCCACGCTCACCGCCATCCTCACCGCCTGGCCCGCCATGTCCTGGCTCGTCGCCGCCCCCTCCTTCATCCGCCTGCTCAGCGTCGAACTCTGGCTCGCCTTCATCTACAGCGCCTACAACGCCGCCGCCGTGGCGTATCTCACCGAAATCGTCCCGCCACGCATCCGCACAACCGGCTTCTCCCTGGCCTACAGCGTCGCCACCTGCATCGGCGGCTTTACCCCCACACTCTGCACCTGGCTCATTCACATCACCGGCGATCGCGCCATGCCCGGCGCCTGGCTCTCCGTCGCCGCCCTCTGCGGCCTCACAGCAGCCCTCATCGCACGCCCGTACAAAGTCCAGGACAAGACCGCCCACCTATGAACAGACACAGCCCTGACGCCATGCGCAGCGTCCGCCCCCTGACGCCACAGTCAGGAAAAATCACGTTCCGTCATGCCTTTTTCGCGGGCACCACCGTCCTCCTCTGGTCCGGGGAGGCCCTCGCCGCCTCGCGCGTGCCCTCCTCAGCCCCCGCTTCAGCGGGCGGCGTGGACGTCAGGGCCCTCGCGGAACTGGTCAAAGCCCAGGCGCAGCAGATCCACGACCTTCAGGCCCGGCTGGCAAATGTCGAAAAACAGACAAAACCCGCAACCACCCACATCCGTACGGCCACACAGACCGCGCGCGGCACCCGCCCGTCGCAGCCGCCATCCGGCCCGCAACCGGCTCGGCCGCCCGCTTCGGTGACCGTCCTCAGAGCCGCCCGCCCCGGAGAAGACATCACTCCGCAGTTCGGCACGACCCCCGCCGCCGATAACAGCCTGTTCTCCACACAACACATGATCTACCCGCTCACCGCGGCCGCCCCCGGAACCGCCGGCGCCGTCTCGGCCATCCCGTCCGGCTCCGCGCCCGTCATGGGCGTCGCGTCAAAAATCCCCGCCTCCGCCCGCACAACAACCGTGGGCGGCCTGGTGCTGAACTGGGGCAAAGGCCTGCCGGAAATCACTACCCCCGACGGCGATTACTCCTTCCGCGTACGCGGTCGCATCCTCGCCGATTACGGCGCCGCCTTCGGCTCCCGCTTCCCGGTCCAGAACGTCTCCCGCACAACCCTCCGCGCCGTGCGCCTCGGCGTCGAAGGCCGCGCGAAACAGCTCTCCTGGGTCTTCGAGGGCGATTACTCAAACAATCAGCTCACCGTCGTCAGCGCCTACGCCACCTGGAGCGACAAAATGGCAGGCCACCTCGCGGAATATACGATCGGCAACAAATTCAACGAACGCAGCTTCGATGGCTCCACCGGCTCCGACGCCACAGTGTTCCTCGACCGCGACCTCGTCGCCAACGCGCTCCTCCCGGTCAAAGGCTGGTACGGCCTCGGCGGCGCCTTCAAAATCTTCGGAAAAAGCTGGCACGTCGCGGCGCAGATCAGCGGCGACGATATCAACTCAACAAACGTCACCGGCAATCTGCGCGACGACCTTACCTACGAGCTGCGCACCCACTGGATACCGTGGCGCTCGAAAACCGGCCTGATCCACCTCGGCGCCTGGGGATTCTACGAAGACGTCAAACCCGCCGCGACCTTCGCCCAGAGCATCCGCCTCCTCGCCCGCACGGACGATGCCTTCGCCGCCCGCATCAACTCAAACCCGATCGCAAACTCTCTCGCCGGCGGCCTCGAACTGTTCGGAATCTGGAAATCAGCCTGGGCCCTCGCCGAATACGGCGCCCGGCACATGGAGTTTCGCAACACCTATGGCAGCCAGACCTATAATTTCCGCGCCGGAACCATCCAGGCCGCCAGCCTCCAGGCCGGTATGTTCCTCACCGGAGAAACGCCAAACTACTTCGCCCATACCGGCCAGTGGTCCACACCCCGCGTGCTGAACCCCGTCTCCGATGGCGGCATCGGCGCCTGGGAAGTCGCCGTGCGCGGCGACTGGCTGGATGCCCGCGACATCCCCGGCGGCACCGGCGCCTGGTCCGCCACCGCCGGCGTCAACTGGTATATCGTAAACTACATGCGCCTCATGCTGAACTACACCCATGCCCACGTGAACAACAAAGCCGGCGCTTACCCCGGCGCCACGGGTGGAAATATCATAGGCGCACGCGCGGGAATCACATTCTGACCAGCGGAGGCCCGACCATGAAAATATCCCGCCGCGCGACATGCCTGTCCGCCAGCGCGGGCCTCCTCACCCGCAACCTCCCGGCACGGGCAAATCCATCGACGTGCCCCTCATCGGTCCGCATAAAGACCGGCCTCGACAGCCTGCTTTCGGAAAACCGGGGCAGGCTGACCGGAAAGAAAACCGGCCTCGTCGCCAACCCCGCCAGCGTGGACAGCCACCTCACCCACATCGCCGACCTCCTGCACGAGATGCCGGACGTCCACCTCGCGGCCATCTTCGGCCCCGAACACGGCTTTCGCGGGTCGGCGGAGGCCGGATCGTCCGAAGCCCGCACAACAGATTCCCGAACCGGCGTCCCGGTCTTCGATATCTACATGCTCTCAGGCCCCCGGCTCGACGCCGTCCTGTCCGCCTCGGGGATCGACCTGCTCCTGTTCGACATCCAGGACGTCGGCGCGCGATTCTATACGTATATCTGGACGCTTTTCGACATCATGCAGTCCTGCGCCCGCCTGAGCATCCCGGTGCTGGTCACGGACCGCCCCAACCCGATCAGCGGCCTGCACCCCTTCGGCCCGGTGCTCGATCCGGCCTTCTCCTCCTTCGTCGGACGCGCGCCCATCGCCCTCCGGCACGCCATGACAATCGGAGAACTGGCCATATATTTTAACAATCACTTCATCCACCTGCACAAAGCCGACCTCACCGTCCTCCCCATGCAGGGCTGGACCCGCGGCCTCTTCTTCGATCAGACAGATCTGCCCTGGGTCGCGCCCAGCCCGAACATGCCCACTCCGGAAACCGCCATAGTCTATCCCGGAACCTGCCTGTTCGAAGGCACAGTCCTGTCAGTCGGACGCGGAACAGCGCAGCCCTTTCTCACACTCGGCGGCCCGGAAGTCGATGCCACACGCTGGATACAGGCTCTGCGCGCCGCCAGCCTGCCCGGCGTGCTGTTCCGCGAAACATGGTTCTCACCCTCCGCCTCCGTCGATCGGAACATGAAACTGCACGGCCTCAACATGGTTCTTACAGACCGGCCGGCTTTCGACCCGGTCCTCACAGGCCTCACCATGCTGACCACCGCACGCCCCCTGGCGACAGCCCCCTTCTGGCGCGATAACGGCACACCATTCGACCGGCTGTGCGGCACGGACACCGTACGCCGGCATATCGACACCGGCACCAGCCCCGCGAACATCGTCGCCTCCTGGAAAAAAGAGCTGAACCTCTTCCTGCAACGCCGCGAAAAAGTCCTGCTCTACGCGTGACTCCCGTCCGGTCCCGGAACCAGCACCGTAAGCCATGTCCGGTGACATCTTCCGTGCCGGTCGCGCTTCTCCCGTATCATCTTTCATTTGTCGTGCGGAGAGAACCCATGCGCCGGCAACAGAATCAGTCTCAGACCCGACTCTTCGGGAAACCTCACCGGCCCGCCCGCGCCACCCGCCCGTTTTTCCATTGACGCCGCTCTCCCGGTTCTGTTCTGCTGCCGGAGAACACCGGAACAGAGGCAGGTTTCCGCCCGATGGATCGCCCCGCCATCACCCATGCCGGCACAGGCGCCCCGCTCCGTTCCCGGATGGCGCGTCCTCCCCGGCGGTCGCCCGAAAAGCGCACCCTGACGATCCGCCATCCCCTGACCGTCCCCCACCGTGACACCCGTTAAATTCCATGTCCCGCACGGCGGATTTTACAATGCGCATACATGGCCCGGTTACGTCGCGTCCGCCCTGCACGGCCGCCATTTCCCGCATGTCCTCTTTCACGCTTTCACAACCGGGGTCCCGCTGATGACCATTCTTCTCCCGCTGGCCGCCGTCCTCGTCGCGCTGCTCATCAAATTCACCGGATTCAACAACGAGTTTGAACAGACCGTTCTCCTCAGCCTCGGTAAATATCACCGTACCGCCGGAAGCGGTTTCTATTTCACTTTCCCGTTCCTCCGGTCCGCTTACGCAAAGGTCGATACCCGCCTGCAAACCCAGACCATCACCGCCGAAAAAATCCTGTCCCGCAACATGGTCCCGCTCGATATCGACGCCATCGTCTTCCTCCGCGTCACCAATGCCCGCAACGCCATCCTGGCAGTCGGAAACTATCAGGAAGCCGTCTACGGAATCTCCCAGACCACCCTGCGCGAACTCGCCGGCTCCCGCGATATGACGGAACTGCTCAATGACCGCGAAGCCTGCGACCGGGCTCTGAAAGAAAGTCTCACCGAAAAGACCGGCAAATGGGGCGTTGAAATCGAGCGCGTCGAAATCAAGGACATCCTCATCCCCGCCACGCTCCAGAATGCCATGAGCGCCCAGGAACAGGCCGTGCGCGAACGCCAGGCCCGCGTCACCCTCGCCGGCGCCGAAGTGCAGATCGCCGAACAGACCGTCAAAGCCGCCGCCCTCTACGCCAACACCCCCATCGCCCTCCAGATCCGGCAGATGAACCTGCTCGGCGATATCGCCCGCAACAACAGCACCATCATCGTGCCAAGCGATGTCTCCGCCAGCCTCGCCGGCATCCTCGGCTCAGCCATCGCGCTGAAAGAAGCAGGACAGCCTCCGGCACCCCGCACCGACCCACGGTAAACGAGTTTTAAATATTTTGTGTTTGTCTTCCCTCCGTGGGGGAGACAGATATGTCAGCGTTAATGACCTTGAGAGAGAACGAGCAGGCCCGGCTCAATGCATTGCGTGATCTCAGCCTGCTGGACACACCGCCCGGAGAGAACTTCGACCGCCTCACCCGCCTCACCCGCCTCACCCGCCTCACCCGTCTCGCCAGCCAGCTGCTCAGGGCGCCCGTCTCAGCCATTTCGCTGACCGACGGCGACCGGCAGTGGTTCAAATCGAAAGTCGGCGTCGATCTCGCCCGGATCCCCCGCGCCGATGCCCCCTGTCATTACGCTATCCAGGAAGACGGCGTCTTCGTCGTCCCCGATCTCCTCAAAGACCCCCGCTTCGCCACGTCTCCGCTCGCAAAAGCCGGACTTCGCTTCTACGCCGGCGCCCCGCTGTTCACACGCTCCGGCTACGGGCTCGGCACCCTCTGCGTCCTCGATACCCACCCCCGCACGCTGACGCCGGAGGAAAAACGCGTCCTGCAGGATCTCGCGGAGATGGTCATGTGCCAGATCGAACTGCAAAACATGATCGGACGTGTCGATGCCGGCAGCGGCCTCCCCAATCAGTACCAGTTCTTCGAGGATATCGGGAGCCTGGCCAGACAGTCCCCCGGACAGACTTTCACCCTGCTGAAAATCGAACTCCTCACCCCCACCCAAGCCAGCCACGTCCTCCGGGCGCTCGGCGCGTCCCATATGGATTCCATCGTCCAGGCCGCCGTCTCGGCCCTCCGCCCGCTGCTCGGAAACAACGCCAGACTCTACCAGGTCGGCCAGCTCCGCTGCGCCATCCTGCTCGAAGGCAGCCTCGCGCAGGCCGAAGCCCAGGCGGAAGCCATCACCAGCATGCTGAGCCGCCCCATCCTCATCGATGCCATCCCCGTCACCCCGCACCCGGTCACCGGCATCTACGATTTTTCCGTCTCCGAAACCGGTCCCCGCGACGCCCTGCGCCGCGCCTCCAACGCCCTGGAGGACGCCCGTTGCGCAGTCAGCCCCGCATCGACCTCGCGACCGGCAAAATGGCCGGTGTCGAAGCCCTCCTGCGCTGGAAACACCCCACGCTCGGCGCCATCTCGTCCGGCGAATTCGTGCCGCTGGTCGAGAAAACCGCCCTCTCCCGAAGCATGACGGAATGGGTCGCCCATGAGGCGATCAGCCAGCTCAGCGCCTGGCACCGGGACGGACACACCCTGAACACGTCCATCAATGCCTCGGCCCTCAACCTGGAGGAAGAAGATTTCGCCGACCGCCTTCTGAGCTGGATCACAGCCGCCGGCGTCCCGCCCGCCCGCGTCGAACTGGAGTTCACCGAAAGCGCCTTCGCCGACGATGCCGCCCGCGTCATCCACCAGCTTTCCGTCCTGCGCGAGAGCGACGTCAACGTCGCCATCGACGATTTCGGCACCGGCTACAGCAACTTCTCCTACCTCCAGCGCCTGCCCGCCACCGTCCTCAAGATCGACCGCAGCTTCGTGACGGGGCTCGACCGGTCGGAAAAGGATCAGCTTCTCGTCCGCACCCTGATCACCATGGCGCACGGCCTCGGCTACAGAGTCGTCGCCGAAGGCATCGAAACCCGGAAAACCTATGACTGCCTGCGCGAATGGGGCTGCGATGAAGGGCAGGGCTACCTGATGTCACGCCCCGTGCCCCCGGAGCAGATCGTCACCCGCCTGGAGCAGGACTGCATCGCAGCCTGAACCTTCACCGGGGCTCACCTGTTGAAGTGTGAAGAGAAGCACCACTCAGCAGGAGAATTTTCATGGATCTCGGACTCACCGGTCGCCTCGCCCTCGTCACAGGCGGCGATTCAGGCATCGGCTTCCACACCGCACAGCGCCTCCTCCGTGAGGGCGCCCGCGTCGCGCTGACGGATATGAATCAGAAATCCCTCGACGCCGCCGTCGAAAAACTCGGACATTATGGCGATGTCAAAGGATTCGCCGCCGACCTGACCGATCCGGCCAGGGTCCACACCCTGCACGAAGCCGTCCGGGCAGGCATGGGAGACCCGGAAATCATCGTGTCCGCCGCCGGAATCACCGGGCCGACAGGGTTCTTCCACGACCTGACCGAAGAGGACTGGCGCAAGGTCCTCGACGTTAATTTCCTCACCGCCCTCCGCGTCGCCAGAGCCTTCATCCCCGCCATGCGCCGGAAAGGCTGGGGCAGGGTGGTCTTCATCGCCTCGGAAGACGCCGTGCAGCCCTATATCGATGAACTGCCCTACTGCGCCTCGAAAGCCGCGCTCCTCAGTCTCTCAAAAGGCCTGTCAAACACCTACGGCCCGGACGGCATCACCGTAAACTGCGTCTCGCCGGCCTTCATCGAAACCCCGATGACCGACGCCATGATGGAGAAGCGCGCGAAACGCGACGGCGTCGATGTCGACACGGCTGTCAAAACATTCATCGAAAAAGAACGCCCGATGATGACCATCAGACGTCGCGGCCGCGCCGAAGAAGTGGCGGACGCCATCGCCTGCCTCGTCTCGGCCAGTGCCAGCTTCACAACCGGCGCCGTACTGCGCGTCGACGGCGGCTCTGTCGGCACAATGGTCTGACCTCACAATGACGGCGCGACCGGAAAACCCGCCGCGCCGTCAGACAGACCCGAAAAGCGCCCGCCAGACCTCAGCCCGGACAGCGCATGCTCTCATAACTCTGCTTCGCCGGCCCCAGAATCCGGAACCGGTAACGCGCCGTCTCCGCCGACAGCCGCGCCCCGCTCGTCCGGGTGGACAGATGCAGCTCAACCCCGCGCCCGTTCTGCAACGCCATCGTCCCGATACCGCTGCCCGCCGTCGCCTCGGCACCAACCGACCAGAACGTGCTGTCAAAATCATCAACAGAGCCCAGGTTGGAAACCGACCCCTCGGCGCAGGAATGGGAATACCCGATCGCCGGTCCGCCACCACCGGTGACCCGCACATCGTAATCCTTACCCTTATAGTGAAGCACCCCGTTGCCCCAGCCATAACCAGGCCCGAGACTGGCCTCCTGCAAACGGAACACCAGACGATCGATCGTGGTGGCCTCAGCCGCGTCCCCGCCCCGCGAAGACGCCGGCTGCTGAACCGCCACCGCTGCAAACGCGGGCGCAACAGTCATAAGTCCCGAAACGGCCAGCGCGGCAGTTACAGTCAGAGTCTGTCGGGACACGCGCGCGCTCCTGTACGAGATGATCCGGCAGAATCCGCCGGTAACGGCCTGAACGGGCTGGATGGATGACAACGACATGATAAGGCAAAATCTCCCGGCCCGGACGCCTGATCCGATGCACCGCTGACAGCGACAATAAACCCTTATCGCACCGATAGTTCCCCATCCGGTCTCAATCCGGACCCGTAGCAACAGTGGTAACAGCGTCAGCGGAATTGTAAAATACATCAGCAACGCCCGCCATACTCAGCAGGACGCCGCACAGCCAGCGTGGCATATTTTTGCCCCCCCCGCTACGGCCCCGATGGTAACCGGATCTCACGTCATCACCAGCCATTTTCAGGCCATGAAAAGCCCCGCGATCGCAGCACTCGTCAGATTGGACAGCGAACCCGCCAGCACCGCCCGGGCACCCATGCGCGCAATAAAACCCCGCCGCTCCGGAATCACACTCCCGAACGCCCCGATCAGAATCCCGATCGAAGACAGATTCGAAAACCCGCACAGTGCAAAAGACGCAATGGCAATGCTGTGCGGATCAAGCGTCGCCGCCCGGATATGCGGCGCCAGATTCACGTAGGCAACAAACTCGTTAAACGCCAGCTTCTGCCCGATAATGCTCCCGATCGTGCCCGCCTCGTTCCACGGCACCCCGATAAACCAAGCCAGCGGCGCAAACGCATGCCCGAGCAGCCCCGCCAGCGACAGCCCCCCGAATCCGGTTGCATGCCCCAGCACGCCCAGCACCCGGTCCAGCAGCGCAATCAGCCCGATAAACGCAATCAGAATCGCCGCCACCGCCACAGCAACCTGCGTCCCCGCCGCCGCGCCCGTGGCAATCGCCTCGAACACATTGGCGGACCCGTGCGGCTTCCCGTCCCGCCCGTCCGGAATCTCCGTGTCCGCCGGCTCGCGAAGATCCCGCATGTCGGTGATCAGCGAAGGCTCCGTCGCCGGCATCAGCAGCCGCGCGAACAGCAGCCCGCCCGGAATGGCCATGAAAGACGCCGCGATCAGATAATCCATCGGAACGCCAAGCGCCGCATACCCGGCCAGAACCGAGCCCGTCACGGATGCCGTGCCACTGCACATCACCGCGAACAGCTCCGCCTCCGTCATGCGCGGCAGATAAGGCGCAATCGCCACCGGCATCTCGCTCTGCCCGACAAAAATCGTGATGACAGCCGAAAACGATTCGACAATCGACGTGCCCAGACAACGCTGAACCAGCGAGCCGATCCCCTCCGCCAGACGCTGCATCACCCCGAAATGATACAGCACCGCAATCAGCGCGCTGACATAAATGATCTCCGACAGCACCTGAAACGCAAAGACAAAGGAGCCACCCGGAAACACACGCGCCATGTCCGGCCCGACCAGAGGCCCGAACAGAAATGCCGTCCCCTCGGCCCCGCAGGCCAGAACCTCGCCCACCACCGCCGACACGGCATGCAGCGCCACACGCCCCGGCGGAACGAACAGAACCACCGCCCCGATCCCTATCTGCGCCGCCAGCGCCGCCAGAACGACCCGGGGCCGGATCGCCCGCCGGTTTGTCGAAAAGGCAACCCCGACGGCCACCAGAAACAGAATTGCAGCAAGGCCGCGCAGAACAGTCATCAATCCGGGTCCGAATCAAATTTCAGCCCGACTTTCACCGGCGAACACCCCCCTGTCCACCCCGCACCGTAACGATCCGCCCCCGAAGCCTCGACAAAAACCGGCCATGCTGGCACCTCAGGAAGAACAGAACCGGAAAATACCCCGGCAGAAGTGCCAGCAAAAAGGAAGCCGCCATGCCATGCGCCTATGATTTCAGCCTGCCCGGCCTCGCTGGCGGCACCGTGGACCTGAGCGCCTGGCGCGGCAAACCGATGCTGATCGTCAATACCGCCTCAAAATGCGGCTTCACCCCGCAATATGAAGGCCTCCAGTCGCTGTGGTCGCACACCGAACACGAACTGATCGTCATCGGCGTCCCCAGCAACGATTTCGGCAAACAGGAACCCGGCGACGCCGCCGAAATCAGCACCTTCTGCTCCCGCAACTACGGCGTCAGCTTCCCGATGACCGAGAAATGTCACGTGAAAGGCCCGCAGACAGCCCCGCTCTTCGGATGGCTCGCCAGCCAGGGCGGCTTCTTCTCCCGCCCGCGCTGGAACTTCTTCAAATACGTCATCGACCGCCAGGGTCAGCTCTCAACCTGGTTCTCCAGCCTCGCCTCTCCTGAAAGCGGACGCGTCAGGGATGCCGTCAGCCGCGTGATCCTGACCCGCTGAACACGGACGAAACCGGATCGCCTCCCGGCCTTTGTTCTCCCCGGCCATAAAGCTGCCACAGCCGCGATTCAGGATTCCCGAATTCCGCCTGAACCCGGCTCGCCGGCCGACCCGGCATAACGGGCAGGACCGGCCCCGCCCGGGCGAACGCGGCGCCGGCGAAATGAAGAACCGACCATCGTCGAATTCCCGCGGCTCCGGGGGGCGACGGCCAGTTATGAGGGTGCTAGAGAGCCGCACATGATGTCCCGCCTGTTTTCCGTTTTCCAGCCCGACGCCGCGCTGAGTGCAGGCCGCGACGGCACCGTCCGCCTCCGTCCCGGCTGGCTGCTGCCCACGCGCCACCCCGGCCGCTTCGCGAACGAAAGCCATGACGACGGGTTGCGCGTCACGGACGAAGATCGCCTCACCGGCAGCCGCGGAACACAGGGCACACCCCCCGGCGGTGATGGCGGAAACGGCGGCGGCCGCAGCGGCGGCCCCTTCGGCGGCCTTCCGCCCCGGCGCCCCCGTTTCCGCATGTGGCGTAAATTTCTGGGCTCGACCGCCGCTCTCCTCTTTCTCGGCACCGCCGCCGCCGGCATCGCCGCCTGGCACCAGTATGCCGGCATCGTCGCCGGCCTCCCCACCGTGGACGGCCTGCGCACCTACGAACCGCTGGTCATGAGCCGCCTCTATTCCGGCGACGACCGCCTGATCGCGGAGCTCGCCGCCGAACGCCGCATCTTCGTGCCCTACACCGCCATCCCGGACCGCGTGAAAAACGCCTTCCTCGCGGCGGAAGACCATAAATTCTGGAGCCACGGCGGCGTCGATCCCCTCGCCATCATCCGCGCCGGCCTCACCGATCTGACCCGGGGCAAAGGGCACAGACCCATGGGCGCCTCGACCATCACCCAGCAGGTCGCCCGCGTCATGCTCATCGGCTCCAACGCCGTGTCCTTCCAGCGCAAGGCCCGCGAGGCCCTGCTCGCCATGCGTATCGAACAGGTCCTGCCGAAAGAGAAGATCCTCGAAATCTACCTTAACGAGATCTATCTCGGCGACGGCGCCTACGGCATCGCCGCCGCCGCCCAGACCTATTTCGCCAAACCCCTCGACCAGCTCGATGACGCCGAAGCCGCCGTCCTCGCCGCCCTGCCCAAATCGCCCACCAACTATAACCCGTTCCGTTACCCGGATGCCGCCCGGACGCGCCGTAACCTCGTGCTCGGCGAAATGGTCACCATCGGCGCCCTCACGCCGGACGCCGCCGCCGCCGCGAAGGCCGAGCCCCTGATCGCGAAAAACTTCCACCGCCCCGGCCCGGTCCCCGGCTCGGAATGGTTCGGCGAGGAAGTACGCCGCGAACTGATGGAACGCTACGGCAGCCAGCAGACCATGCAGGGCGGCCTCAACGTCCATACCAGCCTCGACCCCGCCCTCCAGTCCGTCGAAACCGATGCCCTGCGGGAAGGTCTTGCCGCCTATGATCGCTCGCATGGCGGCTGGCGCGGCCCGGTCACACACCTGGACGGCATCTCTTCCGGCCAGAGCGGCGAGGACTGGAGCGCCCCGCTCGCCGCCTCCGCCCGCCCCGCCGGCATGCTCGACCGCTGGCGTCTCGCCGTCGTGCTCGACCCCGGACGCGGCACCGTGGGCTGGCCCGAAGACGGCACCGTCCGCCACGGCATTCTGCTCGCCCGCGATCTCGGCTGGATGCGCCTCTTCCGCGCCCTCCGCGCCGGCGATGTCCTCATGGTCGAGCCGCAGGCGGAAGAAGGCCGCGTCGCCATCCGGCAGATCCCGCGCATCGAAGGCGCCGCCGTCACCATGGACGTTCATACGGGCCGCGTCCTCGCCATGGTCGGTGGCTGGTCCTTCGGCGCGTCGCAGTTCAACCGCGCTACCCAGGCCATGCGCCAGCCCGGCTCCTCCTTCAAACCCTTCGTCTATCTCGCCGCGATGGAGCAGGGGATCTCGCCCTCTCAGAAATTCGACGATTCCGCCGTGTCTTACGGAAGCTGGCACCCGAATAACTATGAGATGGATTTCTGGGGGCCAACCACCCTCCACGACGCCCTGCGCGAATCCCGCAACCTCGTCACCATCCGCCTCGCCGCCCATATCGGTATGAAAAACGTCGCCGCCATCGCCACCGATATCGGCCTCGTGCAGAGCATGCCACACGTCCTCCCCGCCGCCCTGGGCGCCGTGGAAACCACCGTCCTGCGCGAAGCCGGGGCTTATGCGACCATCGCCAATAACGGCCAGAAGGTCACCCCGACCCTGATCGACGACGTCCAGGACCGCAACGGCCACGTCATCTGGCGTCCCGAGGGTCTGGCGCTCACCACGGCCGGGGCCGACGTCACGCCGCCGGGCGCACAGCCCGCCCCGGGCGCGGCCCCAGACGCCGTCTTCCCCGCCGCCGACCAGGGCGGCGCGGAAGGCCCGGCCACAACCACCACCCCGGCGCAGCCACAGACGACCCCCGGAGCCCCGTCACCCGGCACCCCGGCCTCCGCGCCGCCCGTCACCCGGATCGTCGCCCCCGGCCAGAACGATACTCCCGCCGTCGCCGACAGCCGCGTCGCAATCGCCAGCCCCGACAGCGCCTTCCAGATCACCACCATGCTCCAGGACGTGATCCGTCGCGGCACCGGCATCCAGGCAGGGAAGGGGATCGATCACCCCATCGCCGGCAAGACAGGCACCAGCCAGGACTTCAACGATGCCTGGTTCGCCGGATATTCCGCCGATCTCGTCACCGTCGTCTGGATCGGCTTCGACGCCCCCCAGTCCATCGGTAAAAACGAAACCGGCGGCGCCATCGCCGGCCCGATCTGGAACCGGATCATGAAAGCCGCGCTCGCCAGCCGCCCGAGTCTGGAGTTCCGCGTCCCCGACGGCGATACCCTCGTCCGGTACGATACCGGACGCGGCGTCACCGTCGATGCGTTCAAACAGGACCAGATCCCCGGCGAAAGCTCCAACTTCGCCGGCACAGCCGGAACCGGCGCCCTGACCGCCGCCGATACCGGCGCCGAAAACATGCCGGATTCGGAAAGCGATATGGTCTCCGCCGAAGGCCCGCAGCCCGCCGGCGGCCCGGCTCCCGGAGCGCCGGGAACACCCGCGCCGAAGCAGCCCTCGGGGGGTGACATCGGCATGGGCGGCCTGTATTGAGGCCGGTCTCAGAGACGGTCAGAGAGACTTTCGGACAGGCACGCGCCCGACCGACGGAATCCGCCTGAAACCGTCCTTCGCAACCCTCTATGGAGTGTGGTCGCATGTCCGCCGAGACGGAAGCGCTCAACGAACAGATCAGGCAGTCGGTCGCACTGCTGAGGAGGCATCTTTGACTGGGATGTCGCACAGGGCAGACTCGCCGAACTGAATAACCGCGTCGAAGACCCGGATCTCTGGAACGATGCTGAAGCCGCGCAGAAGCTGATGCGCGAGCGCACGCTCCTCGCCAACCAGATCGAAGGCGTGCGGAGCCTCGAAACCGAAGTGGCGGACAGTCTCGAACTCGTCGCCATGGCCGAGGAAGAAGGCGACACCGACATGGCCGCCGAAGCGACAAAAACGCTTCGCAAACTGGCCGGGGAAGCCCGTCGCCGCGAAACGGAAAGCCTGCTTTCCGGCGAGGCCGATTCCAACGACTGCTATCTGGAAGTCAACGCCGGCGCGGGCGGCACGGAAGCCCAGGACTGGGCCGAAATGCTGCTGCGGATGTACACCCGCTGGGCCGAAGCCCACGGCTATAAAACCACCCTGATAGAATGTTCGGAAGGCGAGCAGGCCGGGATCAAATCCGTCACGATCCAAGTCTCCGGCCCGAACGCCTACGGCTGGCTGAAAACCGAAGCCGGCGTGCATCGCCTCGTGCGCATCTCGCCCTTCGATTCCGCCGCCCGGCGTCAGACCTCCTTCGCGTCCGTCTGGGTCTTCCCCGTCGTCGATGACACGATCGAGATCGACATCAACGAAGCCGATCTCAGGATCGATACCTTCCGCGCCTCAGGCGCCGGCGGGCAGCACGTTAACAAAACCGAATCCGCCATCCGCATCACCCATATCCCGAGCGGCATCGTCGTCGCCTGCCAGACCGACCGGTCGCAGCACCGCAACCGCGCCACCGCCATGGATATGCTCCGTGCCCGGATGTACGAAGCCGAACTGCAAAAGCGGGAAGCCGCCGCCGCCCAGACCGAAGCCGCCAAAACGGATATCGGCTGGGGCCACCAGATCCGCTCCTACGTCCTCGCGCCTTACCAGATGGTCAAGGATCTCCGCACCAACGTCGAGAAAGGCAACCCCGACGCCGTGCTCGACGGCGACCTGGACGATTTCATGGCCGCCTCCCTCGCCGCCCGCGTGGGCGCAACCCGCTCGGAAGCCAGCGCGTCCGCCCAGTAAGGCGCCGTCCGGCAAAGCGCAGTCAGTCAAAGCACAGTCTGTAAAGCGCTGTTACGAATCGGGAACAGAAAGCCGGCCGGCCCGAAGAAACTGCCGCCGGCCTGCTTTCTGCACGCAAAACAGGCATATCCGCCCGTTTTTTCCACCGCCTGCCGCTAAACAATTCACCTGAACGCCATGATGTTGCGCGTAAACATGCAGTCCGCCGCTGACAATATTTATATCTAAAAAACGAATAAGATAATTTCCATTTCTGCGACGCGTGGAGTGCTCCGACCCCGATCCGCCACAATTTTCTTCGCCCGACCGAAACGAACCTCGCCGGAAGACGTTACGGAAGCAGTCGGAAATGCCCCCGGACCCCTTAAAACAGGGCATGAACGCCCTGGAATCAGCCCCGGGGTCGCGAAACATGACCGCGAACGTAACTTTATGTCTGTTTCGGCTCGTAAAATCGTCTCTCCAGGCGGTTTCAGTGCCTGTGACAGCGTTTGTCATAAAAATGACTATAAAAAATGACGCCTGTTTATCAGGCAGTTTTTTGACCATGCAGGAGCGTCGATGCAGCCATGTGGCGGTCAGCCGCCGTTCTAACAGAGAAATGAAAACTGCGTAATTTTTAGGCTTCCTGCTCCGGACGCAAACGTTTTCGTTTCGGTTAATATCTTTCTTGACATCATCCGCCGTCGATAGCCCAATCGAGAGGCCAGAGGCTCGATCCGTCCTGCCTGTCGCCCTTGTCCAGACGACAGGAGGGGCGGGGGAGTGTCACAGGGCTGCATGGTCAGCGGTTCAGAGAATCCGGCTGTGCGTCAGCGAATCAGCCAGTTCGCCGGCGCAGTCAGGTGACGAAGTCGAGGAGGTTTCCAGTATGATGGACTACGCGCAACAGCAACGAAATCCGATGCAGAAAGCCATCGGTATCGGAGGTGTTGCCTTTCTCGCCCTGGTCATGGGCGTGATCTACTATACGTGGGTCGATAAGCCGCCGAAAAGTGAGTCGCACGCACCCATCAAGACCGAGGTGATCAAGGAGGTGAAGCCACCGCCGCCACCACCGCCACCTCCACCACCACCGCAGATGACCACGCCGCCGCCGCCGTATATCCCGCCACCTAAAATTCAGGTGCAGCCGCCGCCGCAGCAGGTCATCCAGCATGTGACTCACACACCGCCGCCGAAAGCCATGCCGCCGGCAACAGTCTCAGCCCCGCCGTCCCCGGCAGCCCCGGTCGGCCCGCCCGTTCCGGATCACCTCGCCGGATCACGTCCGGTCAACCACGTCCAGCTCGACTACCCGTCGGAAGCGCAGGACGAAGGACGCGAAGGCAAGGCAACAGTGGTCTGCGACGTGGAGCCAAGCGGCGAGACAAGCAACTGTAAGGTCACAAGCGTCTCCGGCGGTCAGGACTTTGCCCGGGCAGCACTCGATTACGTCCGCAAGGCCAGATACCAGCCGGCAACAGCCAACGGTGTGCCGATCAAGGAGTTCCACCACGCCTATACGATTACCTTCAGCCTGAGCGACGAGTAATCTTCGCCACACAGTGTAGTATCGATCTCACCAGCAGCTGTCACAAAAGATCACGACAGCTGCTCATGACGAGGACCAGGAATATAATGACAAGACTGCTTCGCCGCTTCTCGCTTCCCGGCATGGCTGTTCCCGCTCTCGCGGTGCTGCTGAGCACAGCCGCTCCGGTTGTCGCGTTCGCTCAGGACGCTCAGGCTCCGGCAGCAGCCCCGGCCCCGGACGCCGCCGCTCCCGCTCCGGCCCCCGACGCTTCCGCTCCGGCACCTGCTCCCGATGCCTCCGCTCCGGCGCCGGCCCCGGATGCCGCCGCTCCGGCTCCCGCAGCCGATGCGCCCGCTCCGGCAGCAGCCGATGCAACACCGCCGCCCCCGGCCGCGCCTCAGGGCAACCCGTACGGCCTCGGCGCGCTCTGGGCAAACGGCGACATCATCTCCCGCGGCGTTCTGGTCATCATGGTCATCATGTCCGTCGGCACATGGTACATCATGATCACGAAGTTCTTCGAGCAGGCCAAACTGTTCGGCGCCGCAAAAGAAGCCGCCAAAAACTTCTGGTCCAAGCCCTCCATGCAGGAAGGCGCGTCTTCCCTGAAGGCAAACTCGCCGTTCCGCTACATCGCCGATACCGGTATCGTTTCCGCCGAACACCACGAAGGCACGATGCAGGAATCCATCGACCTGTCCGACTGGACCTCGTCGCAGATCCAGCGCGCCGTTGACTCCGTGCAGAGCAACCTCCAGGGCGGCCTCGCCTTCCTCGGAACCGTCGGCTCGACCTCACCGTTCGTCGGTCTGTTCGGAACCGTCTGGGGTATCTACCACGCCCTGACCGCCATCGGCATCGCAGGCCAGGCCTCGATCGACAAAGTCGCCGGCCCGGTCGGTGAATCCCTGATCATGACCGCCATCGGTCTCGGAACCGCCGTCCCGGCCGTGCTCGGTTACAACCTCCTCGTTCGTCGTAACAAGGGCGCCATGGATAAGGTCCGTAACTTCGCATCCGATCTCCAGTCCATCCTGATCGGTGGCTTCCGTCACGGCGCCGCTCACGAAACCATCGTGGTCCGCGCTGACAACTCCCCGACCACATCAACTGTCTCCGACCGGGTGGCCTGATCATGGGAATGTCCGTCGGAGGCGGTGGTGACGAAGACGAGGTCGTATCCGCGATCAACACGACGCCCCTCGTCGACGTCATGCTGGTGCTGCTCATCATCTTCCTGATCACCATTCCGGTGGCGACCCATTCAGTGAAGGTGCAGCTCCCGAAAGACGCCGATACCCCAAGCAAGATCAGGCCAGGGAACATTACCCTGGCCGTCACGGCGGACGGGACGGCGTACTGGAACGAAACACCCATCAAGGGCAGCGCCGATCTTCTGGCGCGGCTCGAGAAGGTGGCCGTTCTGAAACCTCAGCCGCAGATCATGATCCGCGGCGATGCGAGCGCCAAGTATGAGGCGGTGGGAAAGCTGGTCGCGATCTGTCAGGAAGCGGGCATCTATCACGTCGACTTCATTACCGAGCAGCCACACTCGTAAAGAAACCAGAGCCGTGCCTGTCACCCCGCGTGGCAGGCACGACAGCCCGAACCCGGTCCCGGGCGTCACCGAATCTTCATACCGTGACGTGACGCCGCAGGATCAATGTGAGAGAGTGATGCCACTATGGGCATGAATGTCGGATCCGATAGCACGACGGAAGACGAAGGCATTGTCGATATCAACACCACGCCGCTGATCGACGTGATGCTGGTGTTGCTGATCATGCTCATCATCACCATTCCGCTCCAGACCCACTCCGTTTCGATGGATCTGCCCCAGGGTAACCCGCCACCGTCGTCCGCTCCGGACCCGAAAGTGGTCACCGTGGCAATCGATTTCGATAACACGGTCTCCTGGAACGGAACCCCCGTCACCAGTGAAGGTGAACTCCAGTCGCGCTTTCAGCAGGCCGCCGCCGAGCCTGTGCAGCCGGAGATGCACATCCACCCAAATCGCCTGGCTGATTACAGGACCGTCGCCCACGTTCTTGCCGATGCCCAGAGACTTGGCATCACAAAGCTGGGTATCGTAGGTCAGGATCAGTTCATGGAAGGACAATGACCTGATGTCGTTTCGTTTGTCGCGCATGGCGCTTCTCGCCAGCGCTATGTTTTGTTTGCCTCTGTCAGTTTCCGGCCTGTCTTCCGCTCAGGCGGCAGACACTCTGAGCCCCGCGGTAGGCAAACCCCTGCAGGCCGCTCAGACCGCTCTCGCCGGACATAATTACAGCAAAGCCATGGCGGCGGTGAACGAAGCCGACGCAGTCAAAGGTAAAAACGACTACGAGTCCTACACCATCGACCAGATGCGCGCCGCCGTCGCCGCCCAGTCCGGAGACGTCGCCGGCGCCACCGCCGCCTACGACAAACTCATCGCCTCGTCGCGCACGCCAAAAGACGCCAAAGCCCAGATGCTGATGGCCGAAGCAACCATGGCCTATACCGCCAAGGACTACGCGCACGCCGTCCCCGCCATCGAGCGTTACCTGAAGCAGGTCGGCCCGAACGCGCAGATGGAAACCCTGCTCGTCCAGTCCTACTACCTGCAGAACGATTTCAAAAACGCCGCCCGCGTCCAGCAGACGATGATCGACGAGACCCTGAAAGCAAAGAAGGTCCCGTCCGAAAACCAGCTTCAGCTTCTCGCCACCTGCCAGTCGCAGATGAAAGACACAGGCGGGATGACCCACACCTATGTCCTTCTCGCAACCTATTACCCGAAGCCGGAATACTGGGCGCTGCTTCTGCACGGCCTCGTCACGAACCCGAAACTTCCCCCGGCGCTGCAACTTGATGTTTACCGCATCCGCCTCGCCGCCGGAAACCTGACATCCACAGGCGATTTCATGGATGCCACCGAAATCGCCATGCAGATGGGCCTGCCGCAGGTCGCCCTCAACATCATGAACCAGGGCTATACCGCCGGCGCGCTCGGTAAAGACGCAGGCGCCGCCCGCGAAGCGAAGCTGAAAGCCCTCGTCGTCAAAACCGTCGAAGACAAAAAAGCCTCCGCCGATGCAGACGCCGCCGCCGCCGTCAACGCCCCGACTGGCAACGCCCTGATCACCGCAGGCTATAACGTCGTCACCTTCGGCCAGGTCGATAAAGGCCTCGACCTGATCAGACAGGGCATCGCCAAAGGCCCGTTCGATATCAATGTCGCGAAACTCCGCCTCGGCGAAGCTCAGATGGATGCCGGCCGCTCCGCCGACGCCATCGCCACCTTCGACACCGTAGACGGCGATAACGGCGCGAAAGACATCGCACAGCTCTGGGCTCTCAAGCTCAAATCCGCTGCGAAAAAGTAAACACGACGTTCATACCGGTGCGCCGTGAAGGTCGGGATCGAAAGATCCCGGCCTTTTCTTTTGATGACCGGATCATCTGCAATCATCTACGAAACCGGAATGACATTTTCCCGGAACATTGCCCCGAGCCCCAGAGGGACGAAGGACCCCGCAACCCCTGCCAGGGTCAGCAGAGCCCCGGTCAAACTGCCTGAAGAAAGATGACCGTCTCCCGTCAGACCCTTACCATCTGTATCCGATGCTGGCCTGGGCATTACGCCGCTCTCCGTAATAGCAGTATTCCCCGTCGGAGCCGTAAGCAAAGCAGTTGGCGATATAGTGCTTGTCGAAAAGATTACGAACACTGGCCGCCGCATTCCACCCGTGGAGCGAGCGGGACAGATTCGAGAGATCGTAACTCACGGAACCGTCGAACAGAGCATATTGCGGAACCCATGCGCTGCCGTAAGTCGCTTCCCCGCCATAAGCCTTCGCCGAGTAGCGCATACCACCGCCAAAGCCGAACCCCTTAAACAGCCCCGAAGGCATCGTGTAAAAAGCGAACAGAGACGCATTGCCCTTGCCCGACTGAATCAGCGGCTTGCCGGTCGAGTCATCCTTCACGTTCTGAACACTGATCGCCGCCGTCAACATAAGATTGTGAAACGGCTCGGCATGGGCCTCAAACTCAAATCCGTCCGAATGAACCAGCCCGCTCTGAACACTGTAACCGGTGTTGGCAACGGAAACGAGAACATTGCTCTGCTCGATATGGAAGCCCGCCGCGGTGAGCAGAAGAGATGTCCCCGGAAGCTGATATTTCAGCCCGCCCTCAAGCTGTTTGCCAAGGGAAGGACTCGCCTGATGCAGCGTGGAGCCACCATCATTTGAAACAGTGCCTGATTGCGGCTGGAAAGAAGTCGAGTAGCTGATATAAGGCGCCAGCCCGAAATCAAAATGATAAAGACCCGAAGCACGCCATGTGATCTGGCTCGCATTCTGGCGGGTGTCAGTCTGGGAAAAATGCTCGATCTGACGGGACCGGTACCAGTCGTTCCGAATACTCCCCGTCAGAATCAGACGCTTCCAGCGAATCTCATCCTGGCCATACGCACCGATCTGATGAGAATCCGTCACATAGTTCAGATAGGGCGTCAGAGCCGGAATAGCCATGTGATAGTCAGGATGTAACACATCCAGATCGGGCGCATCGCCATAAGCCTCCATGTCATCCGCTTTCTGCTGCATGTAATCGAACCCGAACATCAGCGCATGGCTCAGCGGCCCGGTGCGGACATGACCCTTAAACTGGCTGTCAAAAGCCAGATTGTAGGTGTGCTCCTGCGTGCCATAAGCAGAACGGGACAGCAGATTGCCGCTGGTGCCATCAGTGCTGTCATAATAACCGTTGTCATAGACACTGCGATAAATGGTTCTGATATCGTCATACCGACCGCGCGTGCTGAAGCTCCAGTCATCGTTAAACCGATGATTGAAGATATAGGTGATCGCCCCCTGCCTGCGATTAAATTTCTCAAAAGACGCGTCGCCATCATAGAAATCCCGGGGCAGATAGCCATATGACGCCCGCCTGAGCGAGCCGACCAGCGGCACACCACCATAGGAACCACTCTCCGGATCGTACTGGTAATTGCCCAGCAGCGTGAGCGTGGTCGGACCATCCCCCCCGAACGTAAAGGAAGGGCTTATGCTGAAGCGCCGGCTGCCCGTCTTGCTGAGCTGGGTGTGCTGCCCGTTCACCGTCCCGTAAATCCGGTAGCGGACAAGACCATCATCCGTGGCAAAACCACCAACATCGGCATCCACACGGTAAAGATCGAACATCCCGCCCGTCGTCGTCACACCACCGTAAGACCGCTGATCGGTCGGCAGCTTACTGAACAGCGCCGTCAGACCACCCGGGCTGGACTGCCCGTAAAGCGCCGAAGCCGGACCCTTGAGAACCTCAATGCGATCAAGACGGGACGTATCGGTCTGGGCCACCGCGAAACCTGTGGGACTGTCCTGAAACTTCAGCCCGTCAAGAAAGGTCGGCACAGTAAAACCACGCAGATCATACAGATCATAACGCGTGCCTTCCCCGCCACGCGTATCAGCGGTAATGCCCGCCGCATAACGCACAGCCTGGTTGAGTGTCAGTACACCACGCACATCCATTTCATCGCGGGTAATAACAGTGACCGACTGAGCCGTCTCGACAAGCGGCGTGTTTGACTTCGTGGCGGCGGAAGCCACCGTCGAGGCCTTATGACCACGCACCTCGATCAACTCGGCCTGCGTCAGGCCAGTCCCGGCCGTACGGGTTGCAGATGCGCTGGTTTTTGTGGACGCACCGGTCGCGGACGCACCCGCTCCGGCCTTGCCGGCAACAGCCCGGCCCGATGCCGCCGTTCCCGATTGTCCCCGTCTGTCCACCTTCTTTTCCTGATCGGCGGCAAAAGCCACATCGCTCATGACGAGCGAGAAAAGAGCCGTATAAATAATCCTGTTGCGCTGCATACCCAACCCGTTTCCTTACCGGCTCCTGCTGGCCGCGGAGCACGAGCCGGGTTTTTGTATTTAAGAATGATACTTAATTGCGTGGGTTAGCCATGTTCGGCAGCCGCATCAAGGAACGTGTTTCATCCTGGCCCGAACGCGAGCAAATTCTGCCTGATCGCCAATACCCGCGATCGTCCCGGCAGCGCCGGAACCAGCACACGCGCGGAAAGAGACCGCAACCACACGTCGCGGCATGACGCCCGCTCCCCGGCCCTGAACCCCGCCGGCACCCTTACTCGTCAGCGGGGTGCAATACCGGCGACGAACCAAACCGCAACGCGCGCGGCGTCACCCCGAAGGTCCGATGAAACATCGTGCTGAAGCTGCCGGCATTGTCATAGCCAAGATCAAACGCAACCTCCGCAACCGACTGGCCCGCAGCAATGCGGGACGCCCCCTCGATCACCCGAACCCTGCGACGCCACGCCGCGAACCCCATCCCCATCTCCCGCTGAAACAGACGGGTGAAGGTGCGCCGCGCCATCCCGGCCTCCCGCGCCCAGTGGTCAATGTCACGACAATCTCCCGGCCGGGCGGTTATCGCCTCACATACCCGCCGCAGCCGATGGTCGGTCGGAAGAAGCAGCCGCTCGGCAATCCGGGGCGCCCGCCCGATTTCATCAACCAGAAGCCGCGCAATCGCCGACATGCGATCGTCCATGGCAAACTCAAACCTCATGGCAATGATCTCGTCCACAAGACCCCGCATGAGAGAGGAAACATCAAACATCTTACAGGGAAGATCAGGACCGGCGAGACCCGGATCAATGTAGATGACCTGAAACGTCAGCCCGGTGCGACAGGCCGCCTGATGAACCGTGCCGGCAGGAATCCACATGCCCTGCCCTGCCCGCGGCACGAAACTGCCGCTCTGCGTGCTGATCGTCACACTCCCCGCCAGAAAAACCGACAGTTGCCCCCGGTCATGAGCATGAGACCCGTCCACAAAGCCGCTGGCATAGCTGTCAGCAAACCCCACGACAGGCGGCGGATGACGCGGAAGATCGGCGGTGCGTTTCATGAGTCCACAGTACTCTGCTCGCAAAAAAAAGCCGGACCGGAGAGCAGCGGCCCGTAAGCCCGTGCCCCGCTGAATTATCACGAGCCACCGCCGTTCCGCCATGGCAAATCAGTCCGTCAGCCGGAACCAGAACCAGCGACATCCCGGACCCGCGCCCCCTCTCCCGAAATCAGACCAGCCCGAAAGAACCACGCCCTGTCGCAGGGCAGGGGACAGAACCCCGATAAAGCCCCGATAAAGCATAGACCCTATTCCGTCCGCCCCCGTTCCAACCCGCGCCCCCCGATGCCATGATGCCCCCACATCCGAACCCCGGACAGCAAGGAGCAAAGCGCATGACGGCACCCCAGGACGCCCTCACACGGGCCGACAACAACCTCGACAACAGCCTCGAACGCCTCTTCGCGCTCCTCCGCATCCCCAGCATCTCCACCCAGCCGGCCCACGCCGGAGACTGCCGCGCCGCCGCCGAATGGCTGCAAAAGGAACTCACGGACCTCGGCTTCACCGCCGCCATCCGCGAAACCCCCGGCCTCCCCATCGTCACCGGCCACAGCAAAGCCCCCGCAGGCAAACCGCACGTCCTGTTCTACGGCCATTACGACGTCCAGCCCGTCGATCCCCTCAGCCTCTGGACCGCAGATCCCTTCGAGCCCCGCCTCGTCGAATCCCCGTCCGGCACAAAAGAAATCACCGCCCGTGGCGCCGCCGACGATAAAGGCCAGGTCATGACCTTCCTCGAAGCCTGCCGCGCCCTCCGCGACGCCGAAGGCCAGCTCCCGGTCGGCGTCACCATCGTCATCGAAGGCGAGGAAGAGTCCGGCGGCGCCAACCTCCTCCCGTTCCTCAAAGCCAACGCTGAAGAACTGAAAGCCGACCTCGCCCTCATCTGCGACACCGGCATGCTCGACCCCGACACCCCCGCCATCACCACCATGCTGCGCGGCATGGTCGGCGAGGAGGTCACCCTCACCGGCGCCGCCTGCGACCTCCACTCCGGCATGTTCGGCAACGCCGCCCGAAACCCCATCCAGGTCCTCTGCGACATCATCTCAGACCTCCGCGACGGCGCCACCGGCCGCGTCACCCTCGCGGGCTTCTACGAAGGCGTCCCCGAAATCCCCGAAGCCACACGCGAACTGTGGCGCAAAATCGGCCCGACCGACGAACAGGGTCTCGGTAGCGTCGGCCTCCGCTGGCCCGCCGGCGAACAGGGCTACACCGCCCTCGAACAGACCTGGTGCCGCCCCACTTGCGAAATCAACGGCATCTCCGGCGGTTACGAGCAGGACGGCTTCAAAACCGTCCTCCCCGCAAAAGCCACCGCCAAAATCTCCTTCCGCCTCGTCGGCGACCAGGACCCGGAAAAAATCCGCGCCGCCTTCCGCGAACACGTCCGCGCCCGCCTCCCCAAAGACTGCAAAGTCGAATTCAAAGCCCATGGCGGCTCCCGCGCCAGCGTCGTCCCCGCCGACATGCCCGGCCTGAAACCCGCCCTGCAGGCCCTCTCCGACGAATGGGGCACCACCGCCACCGTCATCGGCTGCGGCGGCTCCATCCCCGTCGTCGGTGAAGTCAAACAGGCCCTCGGCATCGACTCCCTGCTCATCGGCTTCGGCCTCGACGACGACCGCATCCATTCTCCCAACGAGAAATACAATCTCACCTCGTTCCACAAAGGCATCCGCTCCTGGGTCCGCGTCCTTACGGCCCTCGCCCGATGAACGCCCCGAAACGAAAACCCCTCGTCGTCACCATGGGAGATCCCGCCGGGATCGGCCCGGAAATCACCGCGGGCGCCTGGAAAGCCCTGCGTGAAACCGGCCCCGCCTTCGCCTGGATCGGTGACCCCGCCTGCCTCCCGCCCGGCACGCCATACGAGGATGTCGTCACACTCACAGAAGCCGGCAGCATCTTTTCAAAAGCCCTCCCGGTCCTGCCCCTCTCCCTCGTGGCCCCCGTCTACCCCGGCGAGCCCGACGTCCTCAACGCCGGCCCCGTCGTGGACAGCATCCTCCGCGCCGTCGGCCTCACCCGCGCCGAAGACGCCGGCGCCGTCGTCACCTGCCCGATCAGTAAAGCCGTCCTGCGTGACGCCGGTTTTCCATATCCCGGCCACACCGAATTTCTCGCCGCCCTCTGCGAAGTCCCGGGCGAGGAAGTCATGATGCTCGCCAGCCCCATGCTCCGCGTCGTGCCCGTCACCGTCCACGTCTCCCTCCGCGACGCCCTGAACACCCTCACCACCGACCTCATCGTCAAAGTCGCCCGCACAACAGCCCATGCCCTGAAACGGGATTTCGGAATCCTCAACCCCCGCCTCGCCATCGCCGGTCTCAACCCGCACGCAGGGGAGGGAGGCCATATGGGCCGCGAGGAAATCGACATCATCATCCCCGCCATCGAACAGCTCCGCGCCAGAGGCCTGAACGTCCACGGCCCCATGCCCCCCGATACCATGTTCACCGACACCGCCCGCGCGAACTATGACGTCGCCCTCTGCATGTATCACGATCAGGCCCTCATCCCCATTAAAACCCTCGACATGGAAAACGGCGTCAACACCACCCTCGGTCTCCCCATCGTCCGAACCTCCCCCGATCACGGAACCGCTTTCGATATCGCCGGAAAAAATCGCGCAAAACCCGAAAGCCTCATCGCCGCCCTCCGCCTCGCCGGTCAGCTCGCCAGCTACCGCGCCGCTAACCCCGAACCCCCGGAAATGCGCTTCACCTGAGCCTGTTCCGCTACCGCAGGGGCGCCGCCCCTGCACCCCGCCAAAGGTCGGAGACCTTTGGAAACCGGTTTATTATAGATAACCACATGAAGGCGGGTGTAAGTCCGCTGTCGCCTCATTCCGGTCATTCAGGGTGTCGTAGTGAGAGCTGAAAAGTGGACATTTACCGTGTTAACTATCCGACCGCTATGCGCCTATTTCAGCTATACAGATTGTCTGATTTGTCTTGGAAGCGGACATAAATCGGGTCAATTTGAACGTCATAAAATATGGAGACTGGAAGACCCGCTTCGAGGTAATAGTAGCCGATAAGAAGGCACCCAAGACTGAGCCATGGTGTTGATAATATTTTCACATATGAAAATTAATTTCGACATTTGGATGATTTAATTTATTCATTTTTTAATCAGAGATTCAATCTCTACCTGGAAATCTCTTTTCATGGCGGCTTTCTCCTCTTTAGAAAGCCATGCCGCCTCAATCGTTCGGAGAGACATCGCCGCGATTTCTTTCACGCTGAGTGACAGCACACGGGCCATCGTCACATAGGTTGTGCCAATATCCGTTCCGAACATTGGCGGATCGTCTGTGCAGGGAACCAGAAAAAGTCCCTCATCGTACATTGCTTTCAACGATGCCGCTCGCTTTTCCATGCGTTGCGGCACGCAGGTATGGGAGCACACCGTAAAGGGCACGCCGCTTTCCCTGCACCGGCACGTCAGGGCCGGATCCGCCAGGAGGTTATAGCCGTGATCGATCCGGTCACAGCCAAGGATGTCGAGGCAGATCTCGACATTGCGCGGGGGTGCTTGCGCCAGCGTCTGATTGTCCTCGCAGGCATGGGCGGTGCACCGCAGGCCGGCGGATCGGGCCAGGGCGTAGGCATCGCGGAACAGTTCCGGCGGCCCTTTGAACTCGGCGCAATCCATTCCGAGCCCGATTACCTCCTCACGCGGATGCGCAAGGACGTCCCCGACCATCGCCAGTGCGACCTCCGCTCCCAGCTCTCGGTTGATGGCAGGGATCAGACGACCGACAATGCCGAATTCTTCTTTTGCCGCACGGAGACCATCGACAAATCCATCCAGCATTGTCTCGTATCGGACGCCGTGCGGATAATGATAGTTCGGGCTGAAGAAAAACTCGGCGTAACGCAGATTCCCTTTTCGATAGCCGCCGACGAGTGCCTCATAGGACACCCGGGCAAAATCGTCCCGAGTGACCATGCACCTGCCTATGACCTCAAGGCGCGCAAGAAAATCATAGAAATCCGTGAATCGGTAGAATTCATCAGGGTTCGTGGTAGGAAGTGCCACATCGTTCTTCGCGGCGAGGGCGATGACAGTCTGGGCGCTCAGCGATCCTGCCAAGTGACAGTGCAGATCAATTTTTGGAATTTTTCTTATAATGTTGTCAACGCTCACGAGACATCTTCCTCTGCCAGGCTACGCACATTGCGCGAACTGCGCCACAGCGGACAAAACACGACGGCACAATTAACCACCAACCCGACCAGCCCTGGGTTGACGCCACCAATCGACCCTCCGTCCGCGAATAGCGCGATCGCCACGCCGGCCCCGGAAAGGAGCCCCAGACCCGCGATCCGGGCTGAAACTGGCCAGTCAGTCAGAATCACAAACCATAGCGAGGCGAATTGAATCCCGACATATCCGCTAAGATTCAGAGCTGTCAGCATGATCGCCGGCGCGCGGGTTGTCGCGGCCAGCGCAAGTACCAGAAACAAGATGACAGCCAGATTGATGGCACGCTTCGGGTGTCTGCGCCCGAGGCCCGGCGCGATATTTCTTGTCATCATGGCTGCGATATTAAGAGAGGTCGCTGCCAGAACGAGCAAGCCAGCCAGTAGCGCACCAGCTGCGGCCAGGGCCACCATTCACGATGGCAGCAGCGTTGCCGCCACGTGGAAAAACACGACGTTCGGGTTCGGTAACGGGGCAAGCGATCTGAGCGCAAAATAGGTTGCAAAGACGGCAAACGGATACATCAGCATGTAGAGCGGCATGAAGATCATCGCCTTGCGCACGACCTGCGCCGAGCGAGCCGTAAACAGGTATGGCGTGACCGATGGTTGGAAATAAAACCCGACGCCCTGATAAAGGATTGTGCTGATCGCGAACACGAGGCTACTCCCGGAAGGGAGCGGAGGCATTGCTGTCGTTGTTCCGGCATGTCCGACGGGGAGTTTGTATTGCGCACACATCGCGGCCACACCGACTGTGGCGATGGCGAACAGCATGAGGATATCCTTGAGGAACGCAACATAGGTCGAGGCGCGCACGCCGCCCAGCGCCACATAAGCGAATGCGATGACGGCACATCCTGCCAGTCCCGCTGCCGGCGTAGCGGACAGGCCTATTGTGCCGAGAACGGACCTGAGACCGATAAACTGGAACTGTCCCCACGGCACCAGCGCCACAACACAGGCCCATGCCGTCAAACGCTCGAATGTAACGCTTTCGAAATGTCTACCGAACAGTTCGGGCAACGTGCAGGCATTGTATTTCTTCGCTCGCTGCCAGATGGCTGGGCCGACGAAATATCCGACGGGGAACGCCAGCACAAGATAGCCCAGAAACCAGTATCCGTAGCTCACGCCGTGTGCGTAAAGCCCGGCCGGGAAAGCGACGATCGAGCCGATGCTGTAAATTTCGCCCACCGTCAGGATAAACAGCATGGGTGCCGGCAATGCCCTGTCTGCAACGAGCAACGATTCTACCGACAGATGTCGTGAGCGCACCCGCGCAAGGCACGCCGCGCCGAGCGACAGAAGAAGGACGCTGCTGACGATCACCACGTTCATGAGTGCCGCTCACACAGCCACAGACAGAGTGAAGTCAGCGGAAACCATGCAAATATCCAGATGAAGACAATGGGAATTCCGAAAACAGACAATGGCAGCCGACTAAGGAACGGCGCGACAAAAATGATCGCCGCAAATGGGGCACCAAAACCGAGCATAACAAGCCGCCAGCGCCGACGATCAGCCATCACGATCGATCCCTGTTGGCCCGGCTTCCCCGGCGCGTCTCCCGCAGGACCAGTTCCATCGCCCAGCCGATGGCTGTTCCGATGTCTTTTCCGTCCATGCCAAATTCTTCGCTGAGCGTAAGCCAGGAAAGAACATTATCCAGGCAGGCTAGAACAGCCTCGGCCTTGAGCCGGTCAGATTCTGATATGCCCGGTGCATCGCGCCATAATAGTCTACGTCTTTGAAGCGCCAGATCATTACGAAACGTGCTTCGCATCGAGCGCCCGACGCGTGTGAGGGCAAGGATGCGCGCGAGCGTTGGCCGACTGTCGAACTTCTCGGCGGCTGTCCGGAAGCCTTTTACAAGATCTTGCGTGTCGTCACCGGAGACCAGTCCGAATATCTCCGTATTCAGCCATTCGGCAGTGGCGCCAAGAAGATCATCCCGTGACGGAAAATGCCGGTAAACCGTCCGCAACGAAACGCCTGCTTTTTTGGCAAGAGCAGACGTGGAAACGGCATTGTCCTCACTCTCTTCAAGGAGAGCGATGAAGTTTTCGATAATGCGTTGCCGGGTTTGGGCGGCATATTCGTCGCGCAGCATGTGACACACATACGTAGTTATGGCATATGTGTGTCATTGAGGCGCGATTGTGTCAACTCAATACCTGTTACATGGCGGTGACCCCGATCACCAGCCTGGCAACACATCTCGCCGTTTCTGTTTTGTGGAACGCAGATCCCCTTCCTTGATGTTGGTTCAGGGATCGAAAGCGCTCGACTTCCCCGCTCGTCCGCTTACCCCCAGATTCGCCCCTCACAAAACAAATTCTCCCAACCCTCAGCCCCCCGAGCTTTTCTCCACAACCCAAAAACTTTACATCTGGCATCCCCCCTGCCGCACTGATAAAGCACCCCAGCCAGCAGCAGAGACAACGTAACGGGCCGCCGGTGTCCGCAAGGGATGAAAAACAGCCTCTGTGACTGAGAAGTCAGCACGACAGAACCTGAAAAGATGGAACTGGCTTTTCGCCCCCTCCGTCCCGGATCTGATCTTCTCGCTCAGAACCACCATCACCAGCCTGGTCGCCCTGAGCATCGCCATGTGGATGGAACTCGGCCAGCCCCAGTGGGCCGCCATGACCGTCTGGATCGTCGCGCAGAGCACCATCGGAGAAAGCCTGTCCAAAGCCCACTGGCGGGTCGTCGGAACCCTGGCCGGGGCCGTGGCGGCAATCGTGCTCGTGTCAGTTGCGCCACAACAGCCATGGCTGTTCTTCCCGCTGCTCGCAGGCTGGATCGGCCTCTGCGCCGGCCTCGGAACACTGTGCCACAATTACCGCAGCTACACATTTGTGCTGATGGGCTTTACCTGCGCGATTATCTCCGTGTCCGCCATCGACGCGCCGGATCAGGTCTTCAGCATCTCTATAGCCCGAAGCACCTACGTCCTCCTCGGTGTCGCCTGCGAAATGACCGTCGCCCTCATTTGCGAGCCGTCCGTCGCCGGCAGGGCCAGAGCCGCCGTCCGTCGCAACCTTCAGGACATCATCGAAGGCACCGCCGCGGTCGTCCGGGATGTCCTCATTTCTCACCCGCCGCCGGAACGGGATCTCTGCAACACCTTTTCCCGCGTCATGACCCTCAATGACCGGATAGAATTCAGCGCCATCGAAACAGGCCATTCCGGACCCATGGTCGCCTCCGCCCGGGCGACTCTGGGGCAGGCGGCAAAGTTCATGTCCCGAGGCCTCGGGATGCAAACCCGTCTCGCCCTCTCCGGACAGAAAAACGGCCGCTTCGCGCAGCCCGTCGTATCCGCATTCGCTGACTTCCTCGACACCATGCCGCGATTTCTCGATTCCAACGCCGGCGTGACCGGGCTCTGCACCCGCGCCGGCGACCTGCTCCGCGTCTGCGAAATCGCAATCGAACAAACGGCAAGCCTCGAAAACAGATCGGCGGATCAGCGTACCGTCGTCGATGACCGTATCGTTCTGCAGGGCATCGCCCTTCTGCTGTCCGAACTCACGCTGCTGCTGCGCTGCTTCGCTGGCACCGGTCTCGACAGAAACGTCCTCAACTCTCTCCACGTCGTCCGCCCGACGCACGGACGCGCCGCCATCGCCAACGGCCTCCGCTCCTTCGCCGCCGTGCTCATCGCCGCCCTCATATGGGAAATCACGGCCTGGCCCACCGGCACCCTGTTCGTCATGTTCGTGTCCGTGGTCTGCGCCCGCTTCGCATCGTTCTCCAATACCGTGATCGCCAGTAAAAACTTTTTCCTCGGCGCGGTCTGGGCCGTCATCGCCGCCGTCATTCCGGTTTTCTTCGTCATGCCGGTCACATCGGATTACCCGCTATTATGCTTTGCCGCGGGCATCCCCATGCTCATCGGCGGACTGGTCAACCGCCACCCGGCGACCGCCGCCATGGGCGCGTCTTTCGTCAATTTTTTCCCCTACATGCTGGAACCGGAAAACCATTTCCGGGTCGATGAACTGCAATGGTTCAACAGTTCCACGGCCCTGCTGGCCGGCCTCGGTTTCGGCGTGCTGGTCTTCCGTTACCTGTTCCCCTTCAGTTTCGTCCGGTTTCACCGGAATTTCCGGGCGATCATAGAAAAGGGCCTGCGAAGCATCGTCCGCCGCCACAGCAGAATGACCGATCAGATCTGGCTCGGCGAAATCATCGAAGAGATGGAGCGTCTCATCGCCCACGATGCCGGACGAGACCCGTCCCGGACAGACGCCTGGCTCAGCAACGCCTTCTCCCTCATGACCGTCGGCCGGAACCTGCTCTACGTAAAATTCCTGCTGACACAAAAAGTTCTGCCACCTTCCGTCGGAAAAGAACTCACGCGCCTCTTCGAAATCCTGGAAAGTGCCGCCACGACCAGCCACGAAAAACTCAGGGCGATGACAGACGCGGAAAATGCACTCTGGCAGACAGAAGCCCGGTCGGAAGAAGCCGGTCAGCGTATTCAGATCAGCGACATCATCGGCTGCCTTTCCATCGCGGTCAGAGAACTCGGAAAAAGCAACTCTCTTCAGGAACAGCATCATTTCCGGTCATGACGCGACCTGAAAAGCAAAATGCTCTGCTACCCGGCATGAAAGCCTGTCCGGAAAATCATGAGTGAGCGTTTCAGGGAATGCGAGAAGACGATAATCCGGTGGATGCATCACCGGGCCGTCCTGCACACACCCTTCAAAAACCATTCCGTAACCAAACCATATTTCTCCACAACATTCCGGAATCCGCGCCGTCCCCGGACCCCGTCAACACCCCCCGCACAAAACAAACCTCCCCGCCCACCCGCGGAGACAGGCCCAATCCCGGATCACCATTCCCGGAGCCGCCCCCATGCCACCCCGCATCCAGCCTCACCCCCCACCCGCCCGGTCAGCGTCCCGCCACCGGGCCACACAGTCCCGATACAATCCGTGATCCACAAACAAACATCCCCCACCCCTTCCGGAAAAATCCTTCTGCAATTCCCACCACCCCGCCGGCCGCGCTAAACTGAACGCCACAGGAGGAGAGTCCGCATGCCCGCCCCACTGCGCCTCGGCGTCAATATCGATCACGTCGCCACCGTCCGGAATGCCCGTGGCGGCTTAAACCCCGATCCCGTCGAGGCCGCGCTCCTGGCCATCAGAGCCGGCGCCGATGGCATCACCGCTCATCTCCGCGAAGACCGCCGCCACATCCGCGACGAAGACCTCGCCCGCCTCCGCGCCGAAATCCGTGCGCCGCTGAATATGGAAATGGCCGCCACCGACGAAATGGTCGCCATCGCCCGCGACCTCCGCCCCCACGCCTGCTGCATCGTCCCCGAACGCCGCGAGGAAGTCACAACCGAAGGCGGCCTTGATGTCGCGGGCCAGACCGACTGGCTCGGCCCCGTCGTCCGCGCCCTCAGCGGCAAAGGCATCCGCGTGTCTCTCTTCATCGACCCCGACCCGCTCCAGATCGAAGCCGCCGCCGCCATCCAGGCCGCCGTCGTCGAACTCCACACCGGCGCTTACGCCCATGGCGCCGATGGCGAACTCGCCCGCCTGAAAACCGCCGCAACACAGGCCGCCTCCCTCGGTCTCGAAGTCCACGCCGGCCACGGCCTCAGCTTCGGCAACGTCGCCCCCGTTGCCGCAATACCGGAAATTGCCGAACTCAATATCGGTCATTTCATCATCGGCCAGGCCATCTTCGACGGCCTCGCTCCCACCGTGCAGGAAATGCGCCGCCTTATGGCCGCCGCCCGCGCCACCTGAGAAACCTCCTGCCTGACCTCAACAGTCCTGCCTCATCGCGCAGCCAGGCGACTGAAGCGCGTTTCCACAGGCCTGAACTGCAAGAGCCGGAAGAACGACCTCTTGCATTTCGCGCGCGGCGGCGGCATACCGGCTTCCGACTCTGTTAATGAGAACTATTATCATTAAAAAAGTCGGAAACCCGGTCTCTTCCGACTCCTGGATTCATCCTCTCAGGTGCCGTGTCAGCCCGCTTCCAGCTGATGCGAAATCTCCACCGGTTACAGAAGGCCTCCATCCGTGTCCCTGCCTCGGTTCACTCCGGCTATCATGCCCGTTTCCCGCAGATTCCCCGTTCTCGTGGTGCTGCTTGCATCCTGCTGCCTGAATCAGGCCTTCGCCGCAGATGCTCCGGCCATCAGAAAACCCCCGGCAAACACCTCATCAAAACCCCCGGTCACCGGCACAAAGCCAGCGGCCTCTCTGCAAGCTTCCCCGGCAGGCATGGAAGCCAGACAGAGCGAGGATATCATCGTCAAAGCTTCCCGCCAGAACCGCATGGAAGTCACCAGCGGTGGTCAGCTCGGCGCGCTTGGTAACAAAAAGGGCCTTGATGTGCCCTTCAATGTTCGTAGTTACAATTCAAGCATGATTCTTAACCAGCAGTCACAGACTCTGGGAGAAGTGCTGGAAAACGACCCTTCAGTCCGCACCACGCTCGGCTACGGCAACTTCGCGGAAATGTTCGTCATTCGTGGCTTTCCCGTGGATGGTGACGACGTCGCCATAAACGGGCTGTATGGCATCACCCCGCGTCAGCTCGTCTCGCCGCAGCTCTATGACCAGGTTCAGGTTCTCAACGGCGCCAGTGCCTTTCTCAATGGTGCCGCTCCGAGCGGCACCGCGATCGGCGGCAACATCAACCTGATGTTCAAACACGCTGAAAATGATCCGCTGAACCGCCTGACCGCCGATTACACCAGCAGCGGGCAGGGCGGCGGTGCGCTTGATGTCAGCCGCCGCTTCGGTACGGACAAGGCATACGGATTCCGCCTTAACGCCGCCGGGATGGACGGTGAAACGTCCATTGACCACGAATATCGTCATGATGCCGCAGTCGGAGGCGATTTCGACTGGCACGATGACAAAACCCGTATCTCTCTGGATATGGATTACCAGAATCAGGCCGTCTATGGCGGCCGCGGAGGCGTCTTCCTCGAGACCACAACCGTTCCCCGGGCTGCCGCCCCGTCACACAATTTCAGCCAGAGATGGGCCTATAACAACCTGAACTATCTGTTCGGTATGCTCAATATCGAGCACGATTTCAGCAAAAATATCACTGCTTACGGCGCGTTCGGCGCGCTGAGCGGCCAGGAAAAAGGCAACTACTCCACGGTCACCGTCACAGATGCTCAGACTGGTGCCGGCACGGCGGGCGCGATGTACGTCCCCTACAATCAGATGAATGAAAGCACCCGGGCCGGTGTGCGCGCTCATTTCGATACCGGTCCCGTCCATCACGAAGTCAACGCCGGCGGCTCCGCTCTGTGGGAAGAAGCAGACACAGCCTATTCAATGTCTACGACCGACCTGAGCACGAATCTTTACAACACCCCGCAATACGCCTCTCCCGATGAGACTTACTCCGGAGGCAACGTCCGCCACCCGACCCGTTCAAGCTGGACAAAGCTCTACAGCCTGTTTTTCTCCGACACGATGACCTTCTGGCATGATCGCATCGCCCTGACCGCCGGATTCCGTTATCAGGATATTCTCACGGACAGCTACAATTATTATTCCGGCGGCGGTCTCGGATCGCATTACGACAAGGGTGCCATCACACCCGTCCTGGGCCTCGTCATCCATCCGACGCGTCACACTGCGATCTATTTCAACCGCATCGAAGGTCTTGCGCAGGGGCCAACTGCAACCGGCGCAAATGTCGTAAATACCGGACAGGTTTTCGCACCCTACCGCAGCACGCAGTACGAAATCGGCGCTAAATATGATATCGGTCGCTTCACCACGACACTCGCTTTCTACCAGATATCTCAGCCCGACGCGTACGCGGAAGCCTACGGAAACAGCGGTGAACTGATTTACCGGGAAAACGGGCTCCAGCGGAACCGGGGCATGGAACTTTCAGTCAACGGTGAAATCATCCGAGGCCTCCGGTTTAACGGTGGCATGACCCTCATTGATGCGTCTCTTCGCCACACCGAGGGAGGGACCGATAACGGGCATACCGCAATCGGAATTCCTAATTACACTGTTAACGGAAATCTCGAATACGACCTTCCTTTCCTGAAGGGCGCCACCGTGGTTGGGCGCGTCGTCAACACCGGCAAGCAGTGGGTCAATACCGCCAATACCATGCATCTCCCGGTCTGGACCCGGTTTGATCTCGCCGCCCGTTACACGTTCCCGGTTGCACATAAGCCTATGACCCTCCGCTTCGGCGTCGACAACCTCGCCAACTCCCGCTTCTGGGCTTCGTCTTTCAATGGCTACCTCGTCGAGGGACTTCCCCGGACATTTAAATTCTCGGCCACAATGGATTTCTGAAAACGACAATCCGGGTAAGAGAAGGGCTGTTTAGTTCATTTGCCTTCGGTTCCCGGAGCGCAGTATCCGGGCTCGGACAGATATAACTGAATCCTATTCTTTCAGTCGAAACAACGGCGAACTCACAGAAAAAGCGGGGTGCTTTTTAACGCGCTCCTAACAAAACCGCGCTAACCAAGACCATATGGGTCGATTTTCCCGCTTTGTCCTGATCATCCTGTCAGGGACAGTTTCTGGTCTGATAGCAACCTGCATGACTTCGGCAAAAGCCGATACCGGCATGAACTGCGAGCAGGCCGCCGCCATTGTCGAGCATGCGCTCGACATCCCGCAAGGTCTGCTTGCCTCGGTCGGCTATGTGGAAAGCGGCAATCATCCATTCGCAGTCAATGTCAATGGCACTCCTGTTCAGTTTGCCCGCATGGATCTCGCGGTGGACGCCGTTCAGACTATGCTGCGTTCCAGAGTCTTTGGAGCCCGGCCTCATCTTGATGTTGGATGCTTCCAGATCAATCTTGGCTGGCACCCGGATGCTTTCTCTTCTGTGGCAAGCGGCTTCGATCCTCTGATCAACGGTGTCGCCGCAGGGCAGCTTCTTCGCCATCTGCATAGCCTGACCGGGAACTGGCACACTGCTGTTGCGCATTACCATGCCGCCACCACGCAGGGTGCTCGTTATGCGTCAGAAGTTTTCAGAAATTACGAAAGTAATCCGGTGATACCTTTGAGCCAGCCACTGTCTCTGGCTACGCCCCAACGATCAGCCCCCCGGCATCGCTCTCATCGAATTACCGGCTGACCGAATTTCCCACTGCGGGGTCACGTCGGCCAGCTGGTCATCAGATCATGGGTGATCGCAACTCTGCGTTAGCCGATTGAAATACAGCCCGGCGGAGCACGTCACCACATTGTTCCGCTGCATCGCCGGATTTGGAACGTAGCCACCAGCTCCGACAGGATAAGTCTGTTGCTGAGGATAGTAGTTCTGCGGATAAGCAGTTTGCGGGTAATAATTCTGTGGATAATAGCCCGGCGCTGGCTGAGAATATCCTTGCGTATATGCGCCATACGGCTGCGCATACCCACCATAACCCTGAGAATATCCATCCTCTCCATAGGATGACCCTACAGCAGCACCGGCAGCCAGCCCAAGCAAAGAGCCGAAAGCGAAAGGCGCCCCCCAACCCCAACCCCAACCCCATCCGCCGTAACCGCCCCAGTAAGGGTAGCCACCCCAGCCATAGTAGCCGGGATAACCGCCCCATCCCCAGCCGGGGCCACCCCAACCCCATCCGCCGCCATAACCGCCACCCCAGCCACGACCGCCCCATCCTCCGCCGCGAAATCCACCACCGCCGAAGCCACCTCCCGGTCCGCCGCCCCTAAATCCACCGCCACCGCCGCGAAATCCCCCCCCGCCGCCGCCGAATCCCCCGCCGCCGTGGCCACCACCACCGCCTCCTCCGCCACCATGCGCGAAGGCTGGTGCAGCAACATCAAGAGCCAGCATTACAGCCAGCACAGTGGAAAACAGCTTAAAACGGTTCGTTTTCATAGCGCTTCTCCCGAAGCCAAAATTCTTGGCAGTAAGCCCGGAAAGGGGATTGCTGTCAGGTGACACATCAGTAGGGATAATATGGGCTGTTCATACTACGGACAGCCCCCCCTACACCCAACACGTCATATGGTGACGGATACGACAAACATCACCCTGAAGCGGGTACATCACCTGCTTATGACTAAATAGTGCCTGGAAAAGGGCAGTTTGTCCTGTTGCGTAACAACATAGGGCAAACAGACATGCCTGCCGCGCGTATTACAAAAGCTTATATAAGACGGCGCTAATGCGGCGGCTGCTAAAAGCAGAATTAGATCTCATGGTCGGAGTGAGAGGATTCGAACCTCCGGCCCCTGCGACCCGAACACAGTGCTCTACCAGGCTGAGCTACACTCCGATGGGCTGGAGGCTAATACCGCCCATCGTACAGCACTGCAAGAGGGTGAAAGCAGGAAAATCACGGTCATTCCATCAACTGCTTTGAGTTTCTTTATGCCGGTGTCAGAGATGAGCAACTGAACTCGCTGTTTCCCGGCTACTCCGCTTCATTCCGGCCAGTTCAGCAAGCGCCGACGGTACATCTGGCATGATCTTTACCAGCATCCGTGCTTCCGGTGAGGCAAAACCCTGTGAGACTGCCGCATCCAGCATTGCAATCGCCGGGTCTGCCCAATTCGCTACATTGACGATCAGAATCGGCTTGGAGTGAAGTTGCAGCTGTTTCCACGTAATGATTTCCATCATTTCGTCGAACGTCCCGAAACCGCCGGGCAGAATGGCAAATGCATCTGCATCCGTAAACATGCGCTGCTTACGGGTATGCATCGATTTAGTGACAACCAGTTCCGTGATGCCTCTGTGCATAACCTCACGAGCTTCAAGAAACTCAGGAATGATGCCCGTCACCTTACCACCCGCCTCAATGGCGGCATCAGCAACGGCCCCCATCAGACCGACATAGCCGCCGCCGTAAATCAGATGAATGCCGGCCTGAGCCAGCCCTGCACCCATGCTCTCCGCCGCCTCGCGATATGCTGGCAAACTACCAAAACGGGAGCCGCAGAAAACGGCGACAGATGCGATGCGGGCAGACATGAATGAACGACCTCATTCTGATAAAATTAAGAACAAACCGTTACGGCACGTGTTTCAGCACACACCTGCACAGGCTCTCAGTCATGATACAGGTCCGTACCATTCCGCCAACCCGTGGCAGTTCGGCAAAAAATAGTTTCAGGCCATCTTTCTTTTTGGCTTCAGAATAAAACTCAGTGCCACACCCAGAACGGAAAACAGAGCTGCAACGATAAACAGCATGGGAAAACCCCAGAGCGGAATAATCATCCCCAGTCCCGGACCCGATACACCGATTGCCAGATCCAGAAACACTGAAAACCCACCAAGGGCAGCGCCTCGATTGGCTGGTCCCAGCCGTCCTACGGCTTCGACACCGAGCGCTGGAAACACCAGTGAAAACCCGACGCCCGTCAGGGCCGCGCCCAGATTGGCCATCAGCGGTGTGTGCCCCCAGGCAAGGGTGAACAAGCCCAGCGCCTCTGTCGCCATCGAGATCATCGCCACTCTGGCCCCACCAATGCGCCCGATCATGTGGGAGAAGAAAAATCGTGTCATCACAAACAGAATGCCGAATAACGCCAGAGCCGTCGCCGCACCGCTCCATTGCTCTGCATCGAAATACAGAGCCAGACAGGATGCAATGGCTCCGAACCCGACTGACCCGGCTGCCAGAGCCACCCCGAACGGCATCACCGCATGGATAACTTCCATAAAAGACGGCGCTTTAGCCTTTGGTGCCGGCTGCGTGGTCTCATGCCGGACTGCCAGGGGAACGCAGGCCAGCATGATCACACTTGCCAGTAGTCCGACCCCTGTCAGCCCCCCCATGAGACCGCTATACGAAAAAATCATTGTAGCAACCGGCGCGCCCAGGGCAATGCCGCCATAGGACGTTACCCCGTTCAGCGAAATAACCAGAGCAGTCCGCTCCGCACCGGCACGATAAATGTTCCAGATAATGACACCCACGGCGACCCAGCTCTCACTGAAGCCCAGCAGAAATCGTCCGGACAGCACCAACAGCAACGAGAGCAGTGGAATCGTTGTCGTCTGTGCTGCCGCAACCAGCAAAAGGCTGGACAGGCCGCCAACCAGCAGACCAGTAACAACCACACCCCGGGCGCCTGTCGTGTCGATTCTGTTTCCGGCCCAGGTCCGTGTGGCCAGGGTTGCGAGATATTGCGCCGAAACTGCGAAACCGGCCAGAACTGTTCCGTATCCCAGCACGCGGTGCACAAACAGCGGCACAACCGCCATCTCAAGGCCGATGACAATGTAGCAGACAAGATTAAATAAAACGATCGGGAGAATGCGTAACGTGGCGGAAGAAGTCGTTTCAGATATCCGCCTGGATATCTCAGTCATGCGATACTACTCCCGCGGCCTTATGTCGTGAGGTGATAGCGTATGTTCCTTTGCCTGCCATCAGGCACGTCATATGAATCAGCGATAAAATGGGAAATCTGGTCCTGACCCGGGACAATATGTCTGAGGGGCATGTATTTGAAATCCGGCAAGGAACACAGATCATTATATAGCAGACTCTTTTTCGACAAAGTGGAACATAGAAATCCATGTTCCGGCTGAATTCCGACAGGCTGTCGCCTGTTGAAAAATTATATGAAAATGCTCAGACACAGACAAAACGAAAGGAAACTATTCCCAGTGACAGAACGAAACGCGGCCGGAGAAGAAAAGATTACGGATAAGCCTGACGATGGTGGCTATGTCACACTTTCAACCCGCATAGCTTATGAGAATCCCTGGACAAAACTTCGTGAGGACATTATCCGCCGCCCGAATGGTCAGAGCGGATTGTATGGGGTCGTCGAACGTGGAGAGTTCGTCGTTATTCTTCCTGTTGGTGAAAAGAATGGCGAAAAAACCGTCACTCTGATTCGTCAGTTTCGCTATCCGGTTCAGCGTCGCATGTGGGAACTGCCGATGGGCATGTGGGAAACCCGTCCCGATGCCAGCCCCGATGATGTCGCCATGGGTGAACTGCGGGAGGAAACAGGTCTCGTTGCCGGAAAAATGCGGCATATCGGCATTACTTACCAGGGCGCCGGATACTCAACGCAACGAGGTCATATCTACCTTGCCACGGACCTTGTTCAGGGGCCAAATGCCCTGGAAGCCACTGAAGAAGACATTACCAGTTATACCTTGCCGCTTTCAAAAGTCAGACAGATGATCCGCGACAATGAAATTACCTGCATGGTAACTCTTGCTGCTTTTTCTGTAGTCGAAGCAAAAGGGTTAATATAATCTGCATATCATTCATCTGATATTATGGCGAAGATCGGATTTTCCGGCGTCTGGTTAATTCAGACTAAATTTTCCACTCTTATTGCAGCTGGTTTTCCATCATCACTTAAAAGTCGGAGTGGTAATGTTTTTATATCGGCGGATTCTGAAGTTGTATAATTGATCTTCATCGACCTATATAAATAAATTTTATTGGAATATTTCTATAATCAAAAGCTGTTTTTTATTGTTCATGTTTGATGAATCACCATGCCTGAACAATAATATTGTCGGGTGATGAGGTGCTTCTGTCCATGATATTTTCTTATATGAAAATCATTACCAAGAGCTGTCTTCAGGAATTATAGATACGGTAAAAATAATGGCAATAATAATTTATTCTGATTTCTGTATATTGAATTGCAGATATAAAACGCGCTGGTGATGCTGAATGGCACGATTAATAAATACTTATATTTCTGGTCCCGTTCTCAGAAAGCCGGGGTATTTCAAAATATCTTCGAGAATAATTTCGCACCACCGAAAATTCACAAAAATTCATTTAATATAATCATTTCCCGAATGTCAGATCGGCTCTCATCGGGCAACAGAGCAGCCCTGAATTGACAACGCAGGCCACGTCATCGTGTCTGGCCAGACGTTAGAGGCAACGTGATGGTCTTGCGTTGTAGTGGCACGTTACAACAACATGCAGGATCACAGAGGCCGGCTGCAGGGTGGCACAGAGGAACGGGTGGGATATGCAGGGACATGCGACGACCCCCGAAGCCGATTGCGTGCCAGCGCAAAATGTGCCCCGACCTGCCGCCGCGGCACAAAGACCTCCACCTTCCGTGCGCGCTAATGGTTCTGTTGACGAAGCTGAGGCTGAACGACAGCAACAGGCTCGTATGCATGACGCTGTTCGGCGCACAAGATTGAGCATCTCCCAGGTTTGTCTGCTCATTCTTACTATCCTTGCTGTTTTCTATACTCTTCGAATTGCCGCTGAAATCGTTCTTCCGATGGTAATGGCCGTTGTTACCAACCTGATGCTCGTCTCGCCTGTCAGGCTGGTCACGCACTGGCTCCGTCTGCCCAAAACCATTGTCGCCCTGCTGCTGATTCTCGCTTTGTTTGGTCTCGTCGTTGCTGTCGGCATGGCTGTCTCCGTTCCTGCTGCTGGCTGGCTGGCAAGCCTCCCGCAGGACATTGCTGCAGCTCAGGCCAAACTCTCTATTTTGCGCGGTCCCATGCAACTGATCGAGTCGACCAACTACCGCGTTCAGAATCTTCTCAGCGTTGCGGCTGGCGATCACGCACCGCAGACGCCGCTTGCCCCGCTCACAGCGGGTGTAGCCCCTATCGGCTCAGCCCTTCTGCTCGGCACGAGAGCATTTGTGGGACAGCTTTTCACTTTCTTCATCATGTTGTTCTTTCTTCTTGCACAGGGGGACAGCCTTCTGCGCCGCTTCGTTGAAATCATGCCTACTTTCAACGACAAGCGCCGCGCAGTACAAATTGCTTCCAGAATCGAACGCAATATCTCGGTCTATCTGGCCACGATCACGATGATGAATATGTTCGTCGGGATCGCGAACTTCATCCAGTGCTGGCTCGTAGGTATACCCAACCCGCTTCTCTGGGGTGTTGTCGCCTTTGCTCTGAACTACATTCCCATCATCGGCCCGTTCACCGGGATCGTACTCTATTTCTTTGTCGGACTGCTTACTTTCCCGTTCGTCATGCATGCCCTCGCTGCCCCGACGATCTACCTCTGCATCCATCTGCTTGAAGGTGAAACCATCACGCCTATGCTTCTTGCCAGACGTTTCACGTTAAATCCTGTTCTGGTCATGGGTTCTCTGATGTTCTGGGACTGGATGTGGGGCATCACCGGCGCCTTTCTTTCTGTCCCGATGCTGGCTGTGCTCAAAATCGTCTGCGACCATGTCGATAGCCTGACTCCCATTGGGCACATCATCGGCGGTCCTGGACACCTGCACCTTTCCCCGGACCATCGGCATCCGATGTATCCGCCACACGAGCATGATCTTTGAAGCGTCTCAGAAACGGAAAACCTCTGGCAACCAGGTACTGTGATCAGCCGTCATAAGTAACCGGAGAGTGTCCGTGTCAGTGTGGTCTCGATTTTCGTCTGATTCGCTGCCAGAACTGACTGGCTGGATAACAACGCAGCCTGTGTCGCAACGACATTCAGATAATCCGTTGCCCCTTACGATACCGCTGTGTCGCTGCCGTAAACGCCGCCCGGTTCTGCTCGAAAGCCTCCTGCGCCTGTACCCGTGCCGCCGCGCTTTCGCATACGCCGTCACTTCGTCGTCCACCTCGCACCATACCCACAGTACCGAACGCCGTCACGCCAGAACGGCCTCTTTCTGCGCTGCCTTGCCGAAATGCAGTGTCGCAATCAGTCGTCCTCCTGAAAAACAGGAATGTTGAGTGTCGGACCGGCACCAGATGATTAGGCTCAGGACTCATTCTTTGAGCCAGAAGATGAAGCTTGCTGCGATATGGATTGCAGACATGAGTGTATGAGCGCAGCGATCATATCGTGTTGCGACACGTCGCCAGTCT
>NZ_WOTA01000010.1 GCF_011516825.1 Acetobacter oeni
GATACTGCGCTCGGGTGATTTCAGTCCAGGCCATCTTGATCTCATCAGGTTATCGCAAACCCATGAATCATAACCCGCTGAAATCACTCAACTCATTTTCGGTCAGACACTTAAAGAAGCACTTTTAGAACTCCGGCGTGCGTTTGTGCTCTCCGCCTGCCATTTCCGGGAAACTTCTGTTTATCAATGGTTCCATTATGAAAACCCGACAATCAAACCTGTAAATCTCGGCAATTACAGGAAACTTGCAGAGGAAGCAGAGAAGTCAGGAGAAAAAGACCTGGATTTTAAAAATATCCCCGACCCGAATCTCCAGATAATTTCACACATTTCTAATATTATTAAACACACACGTGACAACTCAAGAAAATATCTCTCTGAACATCCGCCCAAAAAACTCTATGGCATCCGAGTGGAAACTACGGCACCCAATGGATTTCAGCCGCCGATCAATCTTGAGGAACATCATCTGGATTGGATTTTCGATGTTGTCAGCCGCTCCGGACCGCTTGCCAATCCGAACAGAGTTTAAAGACAGAAATGAAAGCTAATAGATCGGATAAGCGTTCCCTTCGTCGAGCAGGCGACGAAGAGTGCTCATCGCCTGGTCAAGCTGCTCCATCGTCGGCTTCGCCAGAGCAAGGCGCACCGCATCCTTTGTGTGAGACGGCTGCACGGTAAAACTTGTCGCTGGCGTCAGCGCAATTCCCTCCCGGAGGGCCGCGGCACAAAATGTTTCGGGACGCCAGGGATCCGGCAGCCGAAGCCAGGCATGGTAAGACCGGACATCGCTCTGCAAACACGTCTCCGGCAGATAATGTCGAAGAATACTCTGCCGATGACGCGCATCCACCCGTCGGTTTGCTTCAAATGTCGAAAGAGCCTGAGACGTTATCATCCCACACCCGATGGCAACGGAGAGCGGAGCAGCCAGCCAGGCACCGGAGCGAAGACTGCCCGCCACCCGATCGCGTAACGCGCGATTACCGATCACCAGCAGACCAAGCGGCATTCCCGAAAAGCCTCGTTTCGACAGACTATCGATCAGAATCACATGGTCCGGCGCCAGCGCGGCAATCGGAGGTCCGTCATCGGGCGCAAGAAAGCCATACACCACGTCCTCGATCAGCGTCACATCATGCCGGACAAGGGTTTCCGCAATGGCTGCGCGTCGTGCCGGACTCATCGTCATACCAAGCGGATTATGAAGCACCGGCTGGAGATAAACGACGCGCACCTCATGGTTCTGTCGTGCATCTGCGATCGCGTCAGGCAGAACCCCGTCCGCATCCATCGCAAGCGGGATAACAGTCCGACCCAGCCGCCGTGCGATGGCGCGCGTCATGGGATACGTCGTTGCCTCAATCCCGATTGAGGCCCCCGGTTCGGTCAAAGCGGCAAAACTGCCCGCAATGGCCTGGCGACCGCTGCCGGCAATCAGAAGATGCCCCGCTTCAGGGCTCCACGCCTCACGATGCAGATGCCAGGCAAAAGTGGCTCTCACATCAGTCGAAGCATAAGCGGAAGCTGAATTGCCTAAAGCCGCCAACACGTCCGGCATGCAGGATTGTTCCATTACACCTCGGAACAATAAGGCTTCTTCGGGCAATAACCCCGCAGCATTAAACTCCAGATCGATCAGATGACCCGGCTCGGAGAAACGTGGTTCGGTGACGGGCGGCCTGACGAAAGTCCCCCTGCCGACATGCCCTGCTACCAGCCCGCGACGGACGAGCTCTGCATAAACACGGGCAGCCGTAGAAACCGCCATTCCATGCTCATAGGCATAATCTCGTACCGGGGGCAGGCGTGTCCCTGCTTTGAGCGTGCCGCGACGGATCTGTGCGGAGAGCTTGTCGGCATGTCTCAGGAAACTGCTGGCTGACATTTATTGTGCTCGGAACAATGTAATAATTGATCGACTAATTGTACCGATCTACGAGGGAGAAAGCCAGCCTTTCGATATTACTCCACCCTGCCTGGAATCATCCGTTATGACAGCCGCACATTACCTCGCCTTTCTGATGGTTGCGGCGGCACAGGTTGCCACGCCCGGTCCGTCCACCGTTTTCCTGGTCAACAATGCTGTATCCCTCGGCTTCCGGCGTGCGATTTTCGCACTTAGCGGTGATCTGTGCGCGATCCTGCTGCTGGCGACCTTATCCGCAGCCGGGGTCGGAGCGCTCATCACCGCAAGCCCGATGCTATTTATCGGACTGCGTCTTTTCGGCGCGGCCTATCTCATCTGGCTTGGCATCCGGTATCTGCGTCCCGCACCTCCTCTGCCGTTCCGGAACTCAAATGCCCCGAACCCAAATGCGACAACAAAACAAAAGGGAGGACGCGCCTCCTGGATACACTCGTTTTCGGTCGGTATCAGCAATCCCAAAGCTATTCTGTTCTTTTCCGCCCTGTTTCCACAGTTCATATCCGATGCACCGGGCCACCGGCGTTATCTGATACTTGCTGTGCTTGTCATCTCATTTGCCATCGTGAAATTTCTGGTACTCGGCATTTATGCGATCCTGGCGCGCCGCATCAGATCTTCTCTGAGCCGCCCAGGTGTGGCAACCAGAGGCCGGTTGACCACCGGTGCGTTTTTCCTGCTGTTCGGAACCGGACTGATCATTTCTATTTTTGTCGGATAAACACGAGAACAGATCGACCCGGGGACCACAGGCCCCTGCACCCTGATTTATAACAAACCGGTTTCCAAAGGCCCCGACCTTTGGTGGGTTTCAGGGCAAAGCCCTGAGAACAACAACGCCAGACGCAAACAGGACCAAAAAAAAGCCCCGTCGAAACGGGGCCGGGTGAGACGAACCGACTCTTACCAGCCGGACGTCAGTGAATTAAAACCGTCACGCTCCGACTTCAATTCCTTTTTCTTGTCAGAATAAGCGTTTTTGTAAGGATCAACAGCGTTCGAGTAGCTGTCTTTCGCATTCTGCTCGCGTTTTCTGATCCCATCACGAACATTCTGCATGCTGTTCGTCACACCATCCTTCTCGTTTTTCACGCTCTGGTTAAAGGCCGATTTTTCCGAGCCGAGCGCATTTTGCGCCAGCTGACCGGGCGTAAGAAACTGGGCACGGCTTTCTTTCGCCCCGAGAGCGCATGCGAAGACCGCAATCCCGACAAGAATTACACGTCTCATTAAACAAATCCTCCGATTCCGGACACGGTTATGGGGAGATGGTGTCTCCGAAGTGCGGCAAAGTCGTATCGAAATGTAACTCTCCGAAGAGTTGAGATCAATTTTGATACAGTCCGAGCCACGGAGTGTCGTCTCTCAGGGCTTTGCCCTGAAACCCACCAAAGGCCGGAGCCTTTGGAAACCGGTTCGTTTATCAACAGCTCGGGGCGCAAGGACCGTCATGCATGACACGCCTTCGCATGACGCCCCCCAGGTCCGAACAGAGCCCCTGCAGTTCCGTTTTATAACAGGTCCCGACCCGACACCGGGCGACCACAAATCAGGACGCATTGAGCAGCAGCCTCTGCCCGATCATTCAGCCCGCCACAACATTCCGGAACCAAACTAAATATTTCCATAACTTTCCGGAATCCCCACTGTCCCCGGTCCCGGTCAACACCCGCCGTGCAAAATAAATTCTCCCGTAACAGCAGCAGAGACAGCCTCAGTTACAGATCGCCACAACCAGAGCTCTCACCATGCCACCCCGCCACAGACCTCGCCCCCGGCCCCGCCCGGCACAAACCGAAACACTGTCCCCCCAAACCGGCAACAATCCGTGATCCGTCAAAACTCCCACCCCACCCCTTCCGGAAAACCCGCCCCCGAAAATCACTCGCATCCCCGGTCTCCGGCAAAGCCCGGGACACATAACCCGGCCTCCGGCACATCACACATCCATCGTCAGACGCTTCGCAAGCCGCCGCGTATACCGTAAGAACCAGATCACCGGGTTCCGGCCCGTCCAGCAAAAACAGGAGGAGACTCTCATGACAGAGCAGGAAGACAAGACGTTCGACCAGGCCGAAGTCGAGGCTCTGTTCCTGAACGCCGCCCGCGACGGCGAAACCGACCTCGTCAGTGAATTCATAGCCGCCGGCCTCAGTCCCGATCTCGCTAACGAAAAAGGCCATTCAGCCCTGATCCTGGCGACCTATAATGGCCACGAAGAGACCGCCCGCGTGCTGCTGAACGCCGGCGCCGCCATCGACCAGCGGGACGCCAAAGGCGCCACGGCCCTCGCCGGCGTCGCCTTCAAGGGCAGCGCGGCACTGGCGAAACTGCTCCTGGCAGCAGGCGCCACCGTCGACGCCGCCAATGACGTCGGGCGCACCCCCCTCATGTTCGCCGCCATGTTCGGCCGCAAGGATATGGCCCGTCTTCTGCTGGACGCCGGAGCCGACCCCGCCCTGAAAGACGGCGAGGGGCAGAGCGCCCGCGACCTGGCCACCGCACAGGGCTACCCGGAAATGATGAGCATCCTCGGAAGCGAAGCATGAGCCGGTTCTGGAGTCCGCTCGTCCACCGCCTGACACCCTACGTTCCCGGCGAACAGCCCAAGATTACCAACATCGTCAAACTCAATACCAACGAAAGTCCCTACGGCCCCTCGCCAATGGCCATAGCCGCCATCCGGGAAGCCACCGACGACACGCTTCGCCTCTACCCGGACCCGGAATCCCTCGCCCTGCGGGAGGCCATAGCCGCCCGCCACGGGCTCACCGCCCGGCACGTCTTTGTCGGCAACGGCTCCGACGAAGTCCTCGCCCACGCCTTCCAGGCCCTGTTCAGCCACGGTGACCCGATCCTGTTCCCGGATGTCACCTACAGCTTCTACCCGGTCTATTGCGGCCTCTATGGCCTGCCCTTTCAGACCGTCCCGCTCGACGCCTCCATGCGCATCCGACCGGAAGACTACGCTCTTCCCAACAGCGGGATCGTTATCGCCAACCCCAACGCGCCGACAGGCATTGCCCTCAGCCGTGGGGACATCGAAAATCTGCTCGCCAGTCACCCGGACCGGGTGGTCCTGATCGATGAAGCCTATGTCGATTTCGGCGCCGACTCAGCCATTCCGCTGATCGAACGCCACCCGAATCTGCTCGTCGTCCAGACCCTCTCCAAGTCCCGGGCGCTGGCCGGGCTGCGCGTCGGATTCGCACTCGGAAACCCCGATCTGATCGAGGCCCTCGTGCGTGTCAAAGACAGCTTCAACTCCTACCCGCTCGACCGCCTGGCCCAGGCCGGCGCTCAGGCGGCGATCGAAGACGAAGCCTGGTTCCGCGATTCCGTGGCGAAAGTCATGGCGACACGGGCATCCCTTTCATCCGCGCTGACAAAGCTCGGATTTGAGGTCTTGCCTTCCTGTGCCAACTTTGTTTACGTTCGGCATGCTGACCGCGACGCAGCCATGGTGGCTGCCGCGCTGAGAGAAAGGGCGATTATCGTGCGCCACTTAAAAGGCCCGCGAACGTCTTCCTGGCTCAGGGTGACGATCGGCACCGCCCCGCAATGCGCGGCTCTGGCTGACGCTCTCGGGACAATCGTCCGCAGGAATACTCCACCCGGTTAGCCGGGTCCTTCCTGATAAGCGTCACTATTCCGGAAACAGGTCAAAACCCGATATGCGGGCGAGAGCTGATCGGCAGGATCAGATCTCCTTAAAAGCATGTCGGAAATCCTGTTTCTTTCTTTTTTGTTCATGGTCTGGTCCTACATAAGGGATCTTCACCTCATGTCCTGCCTGAATGGGTTTTGAAATCATGCGTGCTTTTCACGGCCAGTTTTCGGACAACCAGCCGATCCGCCGCTCCCTTGCCGAGAAGCAGAAACAGCTTCGCGACCTCAAGGAAACCCTAGCGTCGATGAAGTCCCACACTGCCGCCACGCTGCGCGACAGCGTTCGCAAACGTATCGTGCAGCTGGAGGCCGAACTGTCCGCCGCTCCGGCCCTCAAAAGCTCCGGCGACACCAGAAGCGCCCGGCCCCCGCGCTCCGCAGACGACGCGCAGCGTCGCCCCCGCAGCCGTATCCGGTCCGATGCCCTGAGCTAAGCGACGAACCACCTGAAAGCGTCCGGAGGGCTCACTTCCGGACGCTTTTTTTTACGTTCTCTGAAAAAAATGTGAGCAGGACCGTTTTCAACAATCCTCGACAACCACAAATATTTTTGAATTCTTTTGCTTCCGGACTCAGCCCCGGAACCCGCAAAGAAGCACAGTTCCTTAGCTGGTTGTTAAATAAACCCGAATGCAGGCCGTTCGCTTAACCCAAATTCAACATGATCCGCCCATGCTGCACAAAACAATGCAGTGGAGACAAGGGTGGCTACGACCATCATTACTCAGGGCCAGGGGTATACCATCGCCAGAAGCGATGAAGCGCACTCGACTGTTCCTTACAAACCATCAGGCTACGGCGGCAGGAGCAGGAATCATGGCTATGTCGATCTCGTCGACCAGCCTGAACTCGCCACCTTCATCCCTGAAGCGCAACGCTCCGCCGGCCTCCTCCGCTTATTGCAAACCGTCAACAAACGGGGCTCATCTTTCCTGACCTGCGGGTGCGAATGCGGCCTGGTCCGGCGCAAAACTCCGGCTCCCGACGGCTCAGACCGTTATATTGGCTCCTACATTGCCATCGCCTTCCGCCAGCCCGACCGCAACACACCAGACCGGATTTACAAACTGGCCCAGGCGCTCCTCGGTCACATCAACGGCAGCCAGAAACACCATATCAGCTTCGAAATTACACTCGTGCCCCTTCTCGATTTCTTCGGACACGGTCGATGCTGTATCCTGCATATCAACGCATCGGGGGCTGGGCATACCGACCAGCAGGCCTGGAGCGCTTTCGATTTTGCATGTAATTCTCTGGCAACGGCCACCGATCAACTCAATGAGCTGCCGGAAAGCACCCCGCTATTCACCGGGCACCAGCTGCTCTTTCCCCGCGTCAGCCACCCCCTCAAAGCCTCAATCCCGGCATAATTCCGGCCCGGACTGGTTCTTTAATCAGCTCTCACTGACACCCGACAGAAACCGGGATAATAAACGGTCGCGCTCTGAGACAGTATCCCTGTTTCAAATGCCCATCGCGTGCTTCACAAACGCTTTCCGCAAACGCGGAAACCGCTGTACCGTCGCGATCCCTACATCCCGCGCCATCCGCAGCACCGGATTGTCATTGCTGAACAGCCGATCCAGCGCATCGGTCGCCACGAACATCAGCATGTTCGTCGGACGACACCGCGCCTGATACCGCGCCAGCAACGCAGGAGAACCGGGATCTTCGCCGCGCTGATGCGCCTCGATCAGCAACTCAGACAGCGCGATCACATCCCGAAACCCCAGGTTCAGACCCTGTCCCGCAATCGGATGAATCCCATGTGCCGCATCGCCTGCCAGCACCAGCCGCGTCGCCGTGTAACGCTGGGCATACTGCGCTGAAAGCGGATATACCCATCGACGTCCCACCGGCGTCACTTCGCCAAGTCGGTCTCCCATCCGGCGTCGCAACTCCCGTGCAAACGCCTCATGCGGCAGCCCCGCGAGACGATGAGCCATCGCATCCTTCTCGCTCCAGACCACAGCCGAAAGATGGGGAAACTCCGCCGTCCCGGTCATCGGCAACTGCGCAAACGGCCCCCCCGGCAGAAAATGTTCCAGGGCCCCGTTGTCATGTGGATATTCATGCGCAATAGCGCAGACGATCCCGCTCTGGCCGTAAGGCAGCTTCGTCACCGGAATCCCCGCCTGAGACCGCGTCCGGCTGGCCCGCCCGTCCGCCGCGACCAGCAGCCGTGCACGGACCACACGTCTGTCCTTCGCCGTGACTGTCACACCCGCCTCGTTCCGCACCACGGTCACCTCTGCCGGCGCCAGTAACGTCACATTCGGAGACGCGTGCAGGGTCGCATTCAGCGCCACGCGCAATGCCCGCGCCTCAGCCATCCAGCCAAACGGCTGATCCGAATCCTCGCGCGTAAACTCAAGCGACAGCGGCGAAGGCGCCTCGCCAACACGCCCGTCCGTTACCAGAATATCCTCAATCGGACACGGCACCTGCGGCAAATGGCCCCACACCCCCGCATCGTCGAGCAGCTTTTTCGAACCTGCGGCAATGGCATAAGCCCGCCCGTCGAAGTCCGGATGCTCCATCGGAGGCAGAGGCGCCCGGTCCACAACCGCCACACGCACTCCCTCGCGGGCCAGACGGCAGGCCAGCGTCGCCCCCACAGGCCCCGCCCCGATAATGCAGATATCGACCTCGGCGGCGCCCGTGGAAACGCCCGCTCCGCTCTCATCCGTCTTGCCGGATGTCATCATGCCCGCGTCCTTTCGAAACTCAGAGGTACGATCATAACGCACCAGCTGGCCGCATTCCGGCTTCATATGGAAATGCGGCCAGGAAACCGGGAGACATGCCATGCTTTAAAGCGCGAGACTATCCCATTCCGCAGCGTCTGTCGCAGCGTGACACAGACCGGGCGATATGCTTCCCTGCATGGGTGGTGTTCGCACGATTAGGAGAAGAACTGCGATGAAGCTCGTCACGGCCATTATCAAGCCCTTCAAGCTCGACGACGTTCGCGACGCCCTTTCCCCGCTTGGCATCCAGGGCCTCACCGTTTCCGAAGTCAAAGGCTTTGGACGGCAGAAGGGCCAGACCGAAATCTATCGCGGCGCCGAATATCACGTCAGCTTTCTGCCAAAAATCAAGATTGAAATCGCCATCGCCGATGCCTTAGTTGACCAGGTTGTGGAAGCCATTCTCCAGTCTGCCCACACAGGCAAAATCGGTGACGGCAAAATCTTCGTCAGCGACCTCTCCCGCGTTATCCGCATCCGCACCCGCGAAAGTGGTGAGGACGCACTGTAATGCCTCCGGGCTCTGCCCTGAAACCCTGCGGGAACCACAGCCTCCGGCAACCCGTTTTATTAAACTACACCGTGATCAAAGGGACCACTCTGCGGGGTTCGGGGTAAAGCCCCGTAAAAACCTACATCGCCCTTCCCATCGCGCCCCGGACACCCCATTATAATCCCATGACCCAGCAGCCCCGCTTCTCCGTCTCAGACGCCGCCGCCCGCCGAATCGCGGAAATTATCGCTGTGCGCCAAGACGACAGCATCCCTCACGCCCTCCGCGTGGCCGTATCAGCCGGTGGCTGCAACGGTTTCCAGTACGAGTTCAGACTCGACGCTGAAACCGCTCCTGACGACATCACCATCGAGAAAAACGGCATCCGCGTCGTCGTTGATCCCGGCAGCCTCGATCTGCTCGAAGGCTCCGAACTCGACTATATCGACAAACTTATGGGCGCCCACTTCGCCGTAAAAAACCCCAATGCCGCCTCATCCTGCGGCTGTGGCACCAGCTTTTCCCTCGCAGGCTAAAGCCCGCACAGACCTGAAGCGGGACTCTTACGCCGGCATGAAAATCGCGACCTGGAACGTCAACTCCATCCGCCAGCGCCAGTCCCTCGTGCTGGACTGGCTGAAACGGAACGAACCCGATCTCCTTCTTCTCCAGGAGATCAAGTGCGAAACTCACCAGTTTCCGACGGAGTTCTTCCTGGAAGCAGGCTACACCGCCCACGTCGCCGGCCAGAAATCCTATAACGGCGTCGCCATCCTCTCCCGCGTCCCGGTCGAACTTCGTGTCAGCAAGCTCCCCGGCCTGCGCGACCCCGAGCCCCCCGCCCGCTATATCGAGATTGCCGCCGGCAACCTCGTCGTCGGAAACCTCTACCTTCCTAACGGCAATTCCGGCGGCGAAACCGGCTTCGAAAACAAACTGGAGTTCTTTTCCGCTCTCGCCGGACACGCCGAAGCCATGCTGCGCGACGACACCGATTTCCTCCTCGCCGGGGACTACAACGTCTGCCCCACCGATCGGGACTACGCCCCCGGTGCGCTCCCGCCCACTGACGCCCTCGTACGCCCCGAAAGCCGCGCGGCTTACCGCCGCCTTCTCTGGCTCGGCCTCACCGATGCCGTCCGTACCCTGCATCCCACCGACCCCTGCTACACGTTCTGGGATTACCAGGCCGGTGCCTGGAACCGGGACAGCGGCCTCCGCATCGACCACGCGCTACTCTCCCCGCGCATCGCCCAGCGACTCTTCAGCGCTGCCCCCGACCGTGAAGAACGCGCCATGCCGCAGCCATCGGATCATGTTCCGGTGCTGATCACGCTCAGCTAAGCAGATCGATCACGATCTGGAACTTCCCACCCGCCATGATCACCCACACATGCGACAGGATTTTCGACTAAAAGATGCGGCATGGCGACCTGCCTCTTCCGAACCGCCCTCTTTTCAGCTCTCGCCCTCGTTAATTCTGTTCCCTGTAACCCCGATCGCGAAGTCAGTTATTCCCGGGTCTAAGTCCTTCCACATAGCCAGACTGAAACTCCGGCTGTCAGTCGTCCGAACTGACACGGCGTCCACGCTTAATCCCGGCACGATGCGCCTTCCCGTCCAGCCGCCGCTGACGCGCCGCACGCCCCGGACGGGTTTTAACCCGGAAAGTCTGACGATGGGCCGCTTCACGGATCAGTTCTGAAAGCCGCCCGATTGCATCTTCGCGATTCTTCTGCTGCGTGCGAAAATTCCGGGCGGTAATCACGATTACCCCTTCCCGTGTCGCACGACTGCCTGCCAGCCGGATCAGTCTTTCTCTTGTCCGGTCACATAATGAAGGTGAGCGGGCTGCGTCAAACCGAAGCTGCGCTGCTGTGGCAACCTTGTTGACGTTCTGCCCGCCGGGGCCGGAGGCCAGGATATAGGTAAAAACAAGCTCTGACTCCTGAAGAACCAGACCCGGTGCAACATCTATCGCCATAATGTGAAAACAAACCGAACAGAAAACCGATCCGCGTCATTACGAACACAGACCACGAGCGGGACTACTAACAGGTCGCGTAAGAAAATGGCCACATTCCCTCAGCCCGGCATTCACCGGGAGGAAAAAGCGAATCCCACGTTATATTTATCGTTATAACACGACAAGATGCTTCCGGAATGACAGAGATTCGACATCGTCGCCTTGAGACAGAGACAGAGACAGAGACAGTGTACACAGGACAGCAATTATGTTTCCGGCAACGGACTGAACCGAGTTTGCTCCGTTCAGTCCCCTTAACCTATAGTCGCAGAGACAAACCCATTCCGGGATTATCACGACCAGAGCCACAACCACCGCATGCCATCATCACCTTTACCCCGACGTCTTCTTCTTCAGACTCTTGCCGGTGCAACGGCCCTCACAACCTGCACTTATATCGCCCGCCGCTCCCAGGCCGCTCCGCCAGAAATCAGGTATGAACCCGCCTTCTTCACACAGGAAGAATGGCGCTTTCTCCATGCGGCCTGTGACCGTCTGATTCCACAGGATGTTTATGGTCCGAGTGCGATCGAGCTGGGCGTGCCGGAGTTTATAGACCGGCAAATGGAAACACCTTACGCATACGGCGCCTTGTGGTACATGCAGGGGCCACACATTACCGGCCCTGCCAACCTGGGTTATCAGCTTATCTACACACCGCGTGACATCTACCGTTACGGCATCTCCGGTGCATGTGATCTCTGCCGTCAGATGCACAACACGGAATTTGCCGACCTTGATCCGGCCACGCGTGATTCATTCCTCCGTGAGCTGGAATCCGGCGAGCACCAGTTCGGCGATCTGCCAGCTTCAACCTTCTTTGGTCACCTGCTGGGCAACACACAGGAGGGCGCCTTCTCGGACCCGATCCATGGAGGGAATAAAGGGCTGGGAGGCTGGGCCATGACCGGCTTTCCGGGTGCCCGTGCCGATTTCATGGACTGGGTCGACCAGTATGGAAAACAATATCCGCTCGGATCGGTATCGATCTCCGGGGAGACAATCTGACGTGGCCACCATCACACGTAAATCCGTCAATGTCGTTATCGTCGGCGGCGGCTGGGCCGGTTCCATTATGGCTAAAGAGCTGACGGAAGCTGGTCAGCATGTCGTTATGCTTGAACGTGGAGCAGAGCGAAGTACAGCTGTCGACGGTGCTTATCCCACCTCACTTGATGAGCTGGAAGGAAACTTCCGTTTCAAAATTTTTCAGAAGTTACAGAAAACAACTGTCACTATCCGAAACAACATCACCCAGACCGCACTGCCGTACCGGCAACTGGCTGCCTTTTTGCCGGGCGAGGGCGTTGGCGGTGCCGGCCTGCACTGGTCCGGGGTCCATCTCCGCATCGCACCTGATGACCTCGCCATGCGTAGCACGGTAATCGCTAAATATGGAAAATCCTTTATCCCGGATGGAATGAATCTTCAGGATTATGGCGTCACATATGCCGAACTTGAACCTTTTTTCGACAAGGCCGAAAAAGTCTTTGGCACATCCGGAGAAGCCTACACCGTCAATGGAAAAATTGTCGGAAAGGGAAATGCATTCGCTCCCGATCGCTCCGATGACTTCCCTCTTCCCCCCCTTAAGGACGTAACCGGAGCACATCTTTTTCGGAAAGCAGCCGAGGCAGTCGGCTACCATCCTTACTCCATTCCTGCGGCTAACGCGTCCCGACAATATACCAATACATATGGTGCCCAGATGGGCCCATGTAATTTCTGTGGCTATTGCAGCGGCTATGCCTGCTACATGTATTCAAAAGCGTCTCCGAACGTAAATATTCTTCCGGCATTGAGAAACAATCCACTTTTCGAAATTCGTCCGAACGCCACGGTCCTGCACGTCAACCTAGATTCCACGAAAAGCCGGGCCACCGGCGTTACCTATCTGGATGACAAAGGCGACAAAATCATTCAGCCTGCCGAACTCGTCATCCTGGCTGCTTTCCAGTTTAACAATGTGCATCTGATGCTCGTTTCCGGAATCGGAAGCCCCTATGATCCGGTTGCCAACACCGGTGTCGTCGGACGCAACTTTGTCTATCAGAACATCAGCACCACCACCGCCTGGATGGATCCTTCAGTTTACACGAACCAGTTCATCGGAACGGGCGGCGGCGGCGTCGCTTTCGATGATTTTAACAGCGAAAACTTCGATCATGGACCACTCGGTTTCATTGGTGGATCACCTGTGTGGGTGAACCAAGCCGGCGTCAAAGCCATCGCTGCCGCCAAAGCAGGCGGACCACCAGGAACACCAAGATGGGGATCGGCCTGGAAAAGCGAAATGATCGACACATACACGCATGCTGTGCGGATGGACGCTCATGGCTCCAACATGGCTTATCGTGATGTTTTTCTCGACCTTGATCCAACCTGGAAAGATGCTTTCGGCCGACCTCTGCTACGGATGACATTCGACTGGAAAGAAAATGATATCCGCATGAACCGTTATGTCGTCGGTAAAATTGAAGCTGTAACGAAAGCTATGGGCGCCCGCCGCACCCATCTCGGAATGAAGGAATTCGGGCAGCCTTTCGATACACGCTTTTATCAGACCACGCATCTTGGGGGTGGCGCGGTTATGGGAGATGACCCGAAATCAAGTGCCCTTAACCGCTATCTGCAATGCTGGGACGTTTCTAATGTTTTCGTTATCGGCTCGAATGCTTTTCCGCAGGGCACAGGTTATAACCCGACCGGCATGGTCGCGGCTCTCGCTTACTGGAGCGCACACCATATCCGCATGACCTATTTAAAAAACCCCGGCCCTCTGGTGCCCGTGTGATGGAAACATCGAAAACGTGTCAAAATAAAAAATATATTTCCTGTTATCTGACATCTGACAGAAAGAGGCTTGGGTTCACAGTCATCATTGCGGCTCTCACATGCATCTTTTCATGCAGCGCATCTGCAGAGAATATTTCTCCTGTTGCGCAACAGGGAGAATATGTGGCGCGTGCTGCGGATTGTGCGGCCTGCCATACTCTGCCCGGACATGATCAGTTTTCGGGAGGGTTACCGTTTGACCTGCCTTTCGGTACAATTTTCTCTTCTAATATTTCCCCCGACCGCGATCACGGGATCGGACGCTATACGGAAAGCCAGTTTAGCCAGGCAGTACGACAAGGCATTCGCGCTGACGGAGCGCCACTTTATCCTGCCATGCCTTATCCATCTTATGCCCGCATGACGGATGCGGATATCCATGCACTCTATATCTATTTTACAACCACGGTCAGACCCTCCCCTGAAACTCCGCCTGCCAGCACGGCAACATGGCCTCTCTCCATGCGTTGGCCACTCCATGTCTGGCAGGCATTTTTTGTGCCTTCAGCAGAACAAGCCAGAAAATCAACGGCCCGTTTTACTGAAGACGACATGCTTGCCCGGGGCGCTTATCTCGTAGAAGGACCAGGCCATTGTGGCGCCTGCCATACGCCCCGAGCTATGACGCTTCAGGAAAAAGCTTTGACAGCGCAGGAAAGTGCGGTTTTTCTTTCAGGTGGAAATTCTGTCGATGGCTGGACTCCAACAAGTCTGCGCGGAGAGAACCGGACAGGACTCGGTCGCTGGTCAGAAGTGGATATCGTCGGTTTTCTTCGCAACGGACGCACAGCCCGAGGTTCAGTCTTCGGTGGTATGACCAGTGCCATCGTTCATGGAACACAATATCTGAATGATAAAGATCTTTCCTCTATCGCCCATTTTCTCAAATCACTTCCAGCCTGCGACAAAGATCAGCCACCATGGCAGTATAGCCCGACCGAGACTATAGCATTACACAACGGTGACACATCAGCCCGCGGAGCACGACTTTATGCAGATCGTTGCGCAGCCTGTCACCGTACCGACGGATATGCTTACCCGACCACTTTTCCGCCACTTGCAGGTAATCCCGTCGTGATGAATCCAGCTCCGGACAGCCTGATCCAGATCGTCCTTGCCGGCAGCACACTTCCTGCGATGCGATCATCGCCAACAACTTTTGTCATGCCAGGATTTGGCAAAACGATGACCGACCAGCAGGTCGCAGATGTTGTTTCATTTATTCGCGCGAGCTGGGGAAATGATACCGGGCCGATTAGTAAGGAAAACGTCCGTCGCCTCCGAAAATTTCAGTCAAAAATAATCTCACACACACAAATTCCGCTAAACTGATGTCAAATAATTCTTTAACAATACGTTATTTTATCTAATATAATCCAGAGTTCGATCAAAATATTACTATTTACACAACTCAATGCCACAAAAATTATTTGTTTATCTTTCAGAAATCACATTTATAAGGCAGAGACACTCCTGTGCCTCTGCCTTGGCCCTGACCATTTCAGAAGAAAAACGCTGACAATCAGCGACGTCCCATCTGGGCACGAGCTTCGCCATTTGGACAGGCTTCGGTATGCAGGTTCAGATAAACCATTCCGTCCGTCAGCTCCTTCGCCTGTTCGCTATCAAGAGTCACCTTTCCGGAAAGCGGGCTCTTGTACGGGCCGTCCACTGGCACCATGACATCAGCATCCTGATCGTAGGAAGCCGGACCATGGAAATGAGCTGCATTGACAGGTCCTGACAGGCCCTTCCAGATGATCCTGTAAGTCAGCACATTCGTGTCCGGGTTAAGCGTGGCTCTGACCTCACCTGAAGGGACTGACTTAGTCCCGTGCTCTGCCCGGAATGTTCCGCTAAAAACCTCGCTTTTTGCGGCCAGCGCTGCCTGCGAAAGCATTGCACCAACCCCGACAGCCAGAACGGCGGCGGGAACGATCCTGTATATACTGAACATGATATGCTCCATTGCAATATCGACTGACAGCATGAAAACGCCACAATCAGACCATCGTTCATAATGGTATCTTTATCTCGGCGTGAACAGCAGGAGTTTACTCTCCGCTAACCGGAATCGGTTCAAATACTTCCCGGGAGGATACCGCAATGACGACGCTATCTAACATCAGCGGCACCAGCTATGCCGTGCTTGCCATGCAACATAAGGCTCGTACGTCCGGTTCACCGACGACTGTCGCAGACACGAATATTAATGCCACAGGCAAACGCTCTCATGGCAGTTCCCTGTCTATCGGGCTGGATGCTACCGGAAATGTCATCACCGAAGAAGATCGAAGCAAAGCCGACAAAGATGAGACATCAGCCTCGGTCAACCTGTTTGGTTGAGTGCCGCCCCGGACGGCTCAGGATTTTCTCAGTTCAGCCTGCATAATAACGTCATGCATTAACTGCAAACACGGAGCTTCCAGGGTTTTTCATTTTTCTTCGGAGGCTCTGCGACGACAGGGACAGCGTTCGGCAACCGCACATTGACCGGGAGACACATCGCAGACCGAAGGGCACGGAAAAGCGCGCCATGCGCTACGATCATAACCATACCCGACCCCGACAACGCCCTGTTTACAGCATTAACCGCCCGGTCGCGTAACAGTGTAAAAGGTTCAGCTCCAGGTGGAGTATAATGACCTTCGATCCAGTCATCGTACCAGTCTCCCATCGGTCGCCCTTCCTGGTCGCCGAAACAGACTTCCTCCAGGCCTTTGTCTACAGTCAGCGATGGACGTGCACCGGACCGCTCTAATGCGTCAGCTGCAATCTCGGCGGTCCTTAAGGCTCGAGTAAGCGGCGAAGAGACAATTCGTTCAATTCTCATATCCTGCACTGCGTGTTCTGCCAGTATTGTGCCGGCAACCTCGGCCTGTGCAAGACCATTCGCATTCAGCGGAATATCAGTTCGCCCCTGAGAGAGGCCCTGTCGATTCCAGTCTGTCTCCCCATGACGAAGATACCAGTAAGAGGTCGAACTTAGCATATATGCCTCTCCCGCTCAGTCAAACAGAGACGACACGGAGCTCTCGTCCGAGACGGCCCGCATAGCCCGCGCCAGTAATCCGGCAATACTGATCTGTCGGATATTATGTGCTGCTTCAACGGCTTCCGTCGCCATAATGCTGTCGGTCAGAGTTAACATCTCGATCGATGAACTCCCGATACGTTCAACTGCACGCCCTGTCAGCACACCGTGCGTCACGTAGGCTCCGACAGAAGCGGCGCCCTGATTGCTGATCGCCTGAGCAGCGTTACAAAGCGAACCGCCGCTGTCGACAATATCGTCCACCAGCAGACAGTGACGCCCTTTGACATCGCCGATCACGTTCATCACCTCCGAGACGCCGGCGCGTTCACGACGTTTATCGATAATTGCCAGATCCGTATTGAGACGCTGCGCCAGCTGCCGGGCACGAACTACGCCGCCAACATCCGGCGAAACAATCATAAGATCACGATCGCCATAACGCTCTTTAATATCTCGCACAAAGAGTGGAGCGGCATAAAGGTTGTCTACAGGAATATCAAAGAACCCCTGGATCTGCATGGCATGCAGATCCATGGTCAGAATCCGGTCTGCGCCGGCTTCTACGAGCAGATTGGCCACCAGCTTTGCGCTGATTGGAGTGCGTGGACCTGATTTGCGGTCCTGCCGTGCATAGCCAAAATATGGCATGACAGCTGTGATACGGCGTGCCGATCCACGGCGCAGCGCATCCAGCATAATCAACAGTTCCATCAGATTATCATTGGTCGGCGTACAGGTACTTTGCACGACGAAAACGTCTTCACCACGAACATTCTCGAAGATCTCGACAAAGATCTCCATATCTGCAAATCGTCGGACCGACGCATTGCAGAGAGACATGTTAAGCTCGGCAGCAACAGCCTCAGCCAGAGGAGGATTGCTATTACAAGCGACGATCTTCATTGGCTAACGTTCCCGCGAAACTGCCACAAGCCACCCATGCAACCAGGCGTTGCGAGGGGTTCTAGCAATGTCACAGCCGCCTGTCATCCAGGCGACAACGCATTCCCTCTACCCGGCCAATTAACTCATCAACGGACCCAGACATTCCAGGATACCTGCCCAAACGCTGTATCCACGACAAAGCCCCGGACAACATCCAGCGTTAAGACGCTGAAATATTCCACGAAGAGCCAAACTGCGCGGCGGAGGCATATCCGGCCGTCGAAGAAACTGCTGGTGCTGATGAGGCAGCAGACTGAGGCCCCTTGCGCAGCACGAGCACACCACCTGGTTCAAACGAATAAATATAATCAGCATGCGCAATGGTCGCCGGTCGGTGAGCCACCATAACCCGGGTAATATTCATATCGCGAAGCGAGGTTGCCACGATTGATTCGGTATATTCGTCAAGATGACTGGTGGCCTCGTCGAGGAACAGGATCTGAGGCTGCTTATAGAGAGCGCGTGCCAGAATAACACGTTGTTTCTGACCTCCTGAGAGAGCTCCCCCCATATCACCGACCAGCGTTTCCAGGCCCATCGGCATACGTTTAATATCTTCAAGAATTGCCGCTTTTGCAGCACATTGCGCAATCAGATCCTGATCCGGATGTTCGGCAAAGCCACTGATATTATCAGCGATTGATCCTGAGAAAAGTCCGTCGTCCTGCAGCACTCCGGCAATACGCTCACGGTAGCCATCAAGCGACAGCACCGACACATCAACACCATCGATAAAAATACGTCCCTCATCCACAACCTGAAGTCCCATCATTGCTTTCAGCAATGTGGTCTTGCCGCACCCTGATGGCCCGACAATCGCAACGCTTCGGCCTGCCGGGATATCGAGATCAATGTTCCGAAAGATCCATGGTTCCTGTTCAGCATAGCGTACTGACAACTCCCGGCATGCCAGAGCCGCAGAACCATGATGCGCTGCCGAAATTGTTGTACTGACAGGTTCGGGTTCCGTCATAACGATGTCGGCGAGACGGTCACTCTGAATATTGAGCATTCGCAGTTTGAAGCCCGTACTCACAAGAGAGCCAACGCGGCTGGCAAACTGATCTTTATAAGACAGGAACGCGACAAGCATACCAACAGACATGGACCCGTCCATCACCTGCTTCGCGCCCAGAACCATCATAATCAGACGATCTGCACCAAAAATAAAATCCCCCAGCCGGCCATAAATAAGATCGAACCGCTGTAGCCGGAGTTTGATGTTGATACTGTCGACGATAATATTCAGCCAGGTCGTGCGACGTCTTTCTCTGAGTCCGAGAAGCTTGACACTCGCCATCCCCCTCAAAGTCTCGATAAAATGGCTCTGCTGACGAGCATTGACGACAATCTGTTCTTCTGATGCCTCACGATAGGTCCGGTAGGTCAAAAGCCTGAGCAAAATGTCCAGAAGAAGAGCAACGCACGCAACAAGACCCAGCCAGCCGCCATAAACGAACAGCATGATTCCCATACCGATGCCCATGAGGCCGTCCATGACGGTCTGGACCATGTCCGTCGTCAAAGCCTGCTGAATCGACCCGAGCGAACCAAAACGGGAAAGAACGTCACCAACATGGCGTTTACTGAAATAATCAAGCGGCAGACGGGTCAGATGATCAAAGAGACTGGTATTCCATTCCAGACCAACTCTCGTGCTGAACAGTGTGACCGCCCATGTACGGACAGAACCGATAAACATCTGCACCAGCAGCAATAAGGCGAGCCCGAATGTGATCGTCATTAACAGATCATGATCTGCAGTAACGATAACTTCGTCGATCACGACCTGTGAAATCATCGGCGAAATCAGAGCTATGACCTCCAGTCCCAGCGACAGGAAGAACAGCCCCATAAGAGCGCCCCGCAGACCGGCAACATGGCGAAACAGGTCGCGCAGACGGATCGTTTCACGCTCATCTTTACGTTCGAACGACTCATTTGGCGTCACCTCAAGAGCAACGCCCGTAAACTCTCTGGACACCTCTTCGAGCGGGACTGTCCGGTGACCGACAGCCGGATCATTAATTGTGATCAGGTCGCCTTTGACCGACACGAGAACCACAAAATGGTTCATTCCCCAGTGAAGAATACAGGGGGTCCGGAGTTTAGACAGATCCTGCAGATCAAGCCGCACTGCACGGCTGGTAAAACCGAGTGTGTCAGCAGCCTGCACGAGACTGCGTAATGTCACACCTTTGATAGAAACCGAATAACGGCGACGCAGCGTAGCAAGATCAATCTGGTGACCATAAAATCCGAGAACCATCGCCAGACAGGCAATTCCGCATTCCGCAGCCTCAACCTGCAGAACAACCGGCACTTTTTTACCGAAACCAAACTGAAGGGAATCAAAAGGAGTACTCATTTATCGACGAGGCCACCACTGACAGCTATAATGCTGTCATGCATGCTGGTCACCGGGTCAAAAATCCATTGGTAAAGGTGCCGTGAATCAATTGCGATATCGGCCTCGACTTCCATCCCGGCCTGAAGCGGTTTGTCATGGCTATAAGCAATTACATATGGGAGATCAGGCTTAACCCGTATCCTGTAAAGATCCGACGATGACTTCTGATCTTTCGAACTGTCCGCCTGCTGTTGCTGCTGAGTTTGTCCGGGTTCTGTCGCCGTTAAAGGCGCCCGTGTGATTTCTGTCACACGCCCCCTGGCAAGACCGAAACGCTGATATGGAAAGGCTGCGTAACGCAGAAGGACAGGCTCACCTTCACGAACAAAACCGATGGATGCACTTGTCACGTACAATTCAGCATCAAGCGCACGTCCTGTGGGCAGCAGCGTCACGAGTGGAGCTCCAGAACTCACCTGCTGTCCCGGATTTGCACGTACGGCGCTCAGAACGCCGTCCTCCGGGGCCTCGATCAGGATTTCACGATGGCTTTCACTTTCGTCAATCTGCTGATCAATCTGGGCAATCTGTCGATCAAGATCGTTAATATCGTGCGCTGTCTGCCGATCATACCGTATCAGCTTCGATGTATTATCTGAGATTTTACCTTCGGTATCGGTATAATTCTGAAGAAACTGAGCATGACTGCTAAGCAACTGAGCATAAGTATAAAGCTGACTCTGAAACTGCGTCTCAGTCACGAGATGAGCACTCTGAGCATTTCTCATCCGGTTTACGGCTGCTTCAACGACTGGCAGCACTTTAGCATCATTGGCAAGTTGCTGCCCTGTCAGAACATGCTGCTGCTGCAGGTTCCGAATCTGATTTACCAGAGCCTGCTTCTCGACAGGTGCGTCCGCAACCCGGATTTCCTTCTGCCGCTCGAACAGCTCGCGTTGCCGGTGTAATTGCGCAAGAACCTGTCCCTGCGTAGCGCCGGCTGTCGTCCGGGCCTCAAGATCAATCACGAAGAGCGGTTGCCCCTTGTGAACCTGCATGCCTTCTTCGGCCAGCCTCTTACTGACAACTCCCGCCGCACTTGCATCAATCGTAATCAGGCCGGTCGGCGGGAGCATCAGACCTGTCGCATGTACACGGCGTGTATAAATACCAAAGCGTACATAGAGGATGGCCAGAACAACAAGCCCCAGCGTTACCCAGGAAATAACCCGGACAGACAGGGATTGCGTGGCCTGCACCTGCCCCAGCCACGCCTGTCGGCGTGCGTCGATCGCTTCCTGGCGATAAAGTGACGACATACAAAAAGGAATCTCTCAGTACAGAGCGTTTCGCTTACATAGTCACAACAAAAAAATAAAGATAAAGGAAACAAAAAAAAGACGATCACCTGGTGGTCTGCCTGTGCAGCCACCAGGTGATCGTCAATTAATCAGATTACAGCCGTCAGAAACTCAGGTTATAATTTCTGTCCGAAGATCAGCCCAGAGTACCCGTGCCATTCGGCGGGAAAGTAACTGTGCTCATACCTGACACCATGCCGCATCCGTTCAGCGTTACAGCTGACTTAATCGAAGAAACGACCGTATTAAGCAAAGAAGTCGCCTGAGCGACTGTCATGCTGAGGCCTTCTGTATAACCGAGCCGGGTGTCGGTACAGACATTCTGGACAGCCGAACTGATTGTTGAACAGCTGGCGTGATTATAGATGTCCGCTGCGACGTTATATTCGCCGGCAAGGTATCCGGCATAGGCCGCTATCACAGCCGCACTCGTGCCACATGATGGCGCAGGGCTACAGGACGGCGCCGGATGACAGGAAGAAATACAGCATCCACCTGATACTTCATCAAGTTCAGTCATAGTAAGTTCACGCATCTGAATTACCCCCGTTATTTCATGATACTTCCCACATCTGACCCGTCCGCGAATCAGTGGGCAACCAAGCGCGACGCCATTACCTGACGTCTCGTCTTAAGTGGTTATTAATATTTTTTAGAGAATCGTTCCAGAGAATAAATCTCTCAACGCACAAACCGAACACGAAAAACACAACGACATTTTATATCGCAGTAATGTATCATATCAGGGCATTTTTTGACTTCGCATCCCCAAAAAAAGCGGGACACACCTCACCGAATCAGCCATATCAGCGTGCGTGTTTGAAAATAAAAAACATTAACGTTTTATTTCGTTGACAGCATATCAGGCTGGTAGTTAAAAAAAATCAAACAAGCCTTTTTCGATTCTGTTTTAAGGAACTCCACATGCTTGACAGCACAAGCAGCGCACTGGCTGCGGCAGAAGCTGTACAATACGCAGCTTACACCAGCGGTAATGGCTCGGAAGCCGATCCTTACGTGCTTGCGTCCAGTTCAGACACAATAACACTGGAAACAGGCAAATGGTACGTTTTGCCAGATGGCGCGAGTATTGGCACAGTTGTTACGAATGAGTACAATTCCTCCAAGTCCACTGGTGGAATTAATGTAAACGGCGCGCACCTCGACATCCAGACCAGTGCAAGTGTAGCCGGCACCATTAACATGGGCACTTCAGGCTCAATACTTGTTCTGGAAAATACCAGTGGAAAATGGGCTTATCAGGCCAACATGCCAGGAGCAGACCTTTCAGCCGGTGGCGACCAGTTCTACACCTACCCTTCGCTTCAGAACGCCACGATTACCAATTTCGGCTCCGGCTCCGGCATTTGCGCTGAAGATGTTCCGGGGGGGTATGGCACACTGGGCATCGCCAGTACCACTGCATCATCCGGTTCCAGCCTTGTGCTCAAGCATGACACATCGATTTCAGTTACCGACACTCCGGCCGATCCCGGCGGCAAGACGCTGCCTGGTTATATCAGTGTACCGGTCACAGTAGGAGCCAACTATCCGCTAACGTATTTCCATACCGATCCGAACAACTCCTGCCAGATTGATGGTTGTTTTCTTACCGGAACGCATATTCTGACACGCGACGGCGAAAAACCAGTTGAGACTCTGGTTGCCGGGGACGAGATCGCAGTCCTTGTTAACGACACTCTGACATATCATCCGCTTAGCTGGCTCGGACGTTCACATGCCGATGTATCCAGACTTGATTTTGAGCAGGATGCTTATCCTGTTCGTATTCATCAGGATGCGTTTGGCTCAGGAATGCCGCACCGTGATCTGCTCGTAACATCCGAACATTGTATCTATATTGACGGACAGTTTGTCCCTGTTCGCATGCTGGTCAATAACCGCTCAATCGTTATAGATCGCAGTATCCCTGCTTATGATTTTTACCATGTCGAACTCGACGAGCACGCTGTGATCGTATCCGAAGGACTGTTCAGCGAAAGCTACCTTGATACAGGAAACCGCGGAACTTTCGAAAACTCCGTCATTCGGTCCATGCGCCCACATTTCGCTGGTGGCATTATCATTTCCGGTGGCAAAAACTGGGAAAATGATGCCGCGGCACCACTGGTCACCGCACAGGACAAAGTAGAGCCTATATGGAATCAGCTGGCATCCCGGGCGAAACAGCTTGGCTTTGATAAAGATTCCGCCTCAGAGGCAGCGAAGAAGATTACTGATCCGGATCTCAGGCTGGTAACCAGGGACGGTCGTGAAATCCGGCCGGTTCGTCACACTGACCATACTTATTGCTTCATGGTTCCGGCCAATGTTGATTCCGTAAGAATCGCTTCAAACATTACTCGTCCTTCTGATGCTATTGGCCCTTTTTGTGATGACAGACGTAAACTTGGTGTCCTTATTGGCAATGTGTGCGTTACAAATGGTCGTGACCGTCAGGCCGTGACAGTTCACAAAAGTCGTGATGCGGTTGATGGATGGCACAATTTTGAAGGCGGCATTGGTCGCTGGACAGCGGGGAACGCGCTTCTGACGCTTGGACAAACTTCTGGAGGACTGTTTGCAAAAATGGTTGAGATTGAAGTGCTGTCTGCTGGCCCATATCTTGTCAGAAATACAGGTAAAACAGATATCCAGGTCGCCTGACTTTTATACTCTCTTCGCCTGGCCCGGACGCTCATCGGGCTGATTCTGAAATACGGGAAAGGAGGGTTTTTACCCTCCTTTTTTGTTGTTCGAAAAACTTAATACCAGAGAAACGATAAGGCCACGCTCTGGCAAAGCCCACATAACAACGCATATGCCCGGCTTCACATATTATGCTGGTTGTTTACATAATATTCCTGCCACTGCGATATAGTGGAATCATTCGTTCAGACTTTCGGCATCACGACCTGCCTTACGTCTCCATGAATTCGGAAACAATTTAGAAACAGGCATTCACTCGTGCGAAACTGTTTTACCTTATTTTCCATATTACGGAGTTGTGCTCTCTGAGCCGGAACTCTCACAAAGGGAATCTGAAAGTCCGCAACTGGTTCATCTGGTCTGGTTATCAGCTGATGTGCCAATGAACGAAGCGGGCAGGAGCACATGAGTTTGTTTGAGCTGACCAAGCCAGGATTGAGAAAATCCGACGCAGCAATTCTGCGCATTGAACTTCTCGGTTCAATGTCGGCTCATATGCTCGACGGCTCCGTAATCACTCCGACCGGCGCCAAAACCAGAGGTCTTCTGGCGATACTGGCGTTATCTGACCGAAGGACGGTGACCCGACGTACGCTGGCCAGCCTTCTCTGGAGCCGCCGTTCGGATGAACAGGCACGTGCTTCGCTAAGGCAGGAAATTCACCGGCTTGCCGAAGCACTTAGTCCTCTGGGGACAGATATTATCGATGTCCAGAGACACACTCTGGCCCTGAAGCCCGTACTGACGACAGTGGATGCCGAGCGGTATCTGAATGCAACAACATCCGGTATCCTTAAACTCCCGGAAACGGCCGCCACCCTGCTGACCGATCTCGACTCTGTCGATCCGGCGCTTGATGAATGGCTGTCAGCGCAACGAAACCGGCTGCGGGAACATCTCGTCACGACTCTTGAACAGGCTCTCGCCGCACTGCCGGAGACCGAGCAAAGAATGGCAGTTGCGGCACGTCTGCTGCGTCTGGACCGGCTTAACGAAAATGCGTGGCAGGCTCAGTTGCGCGAACTTGCGCGTCGAAATGACACCGGGGCCGGCCTCCTCGCGGCAGAACAATGCGTAATTACGTTCCGCGATACCCTTGATGCGGAGCCGGGTCCGGGAACCATGGCTATTATCTCAGAACTTCGCGCTCAGCATGCGAATGGAAAAGCAGGTTCTGAGAGCGCGTCCTGGATGGCGGAGAGCATAGCTCATGCATCTCAGAGCAGCGGAACTTACCGGGCGGCGGGACTGTCCTCAGCGGAACATATCGCACGCCATGGCATCCTGAACAGCCATATCGCAAGTGTTGGATTCTTACACATACAAGGTGCACAGCTTCTGTCAGTTTCAGCCGATCAGGCTGACAATCTGTTTGATTTTCTCATCATCCAGCTGGTTCAGTTCGGTTTCCTGTCTGTCTTTCCATGTCAGAAAATTGCGCCCGGGACGGGAAGCATAGCAGCCTCAGAAAACTACCCGCAGTCTGATTATCTCGTAGAAACCAGACTACAGCCCGGCACCACATCACCTGTTGAAGGACTGGCGCGCGCCCCCCGTCATGCCACAAGATTAACTGTCCGCCTCACGGACCGGCGGCACGGCGGCGTCATCGTCTGGGCCGAGCGGTTCCATGTCACGCCCGAAACCATTGATGCCGTTGCTTCTCTCATGACGACAGAAATTGCCTGGCGCATAGCTGTCACGGAGGCCCGGAATACGACAGGACGTGCAGCAGAGGATCTTCTTCCCGTCGAAGCCGGGTTACGTTCGCTTGCACTTATCAACCGGAACGAACCCGCAGTTTATTCACAAGTGGAGACGTTACTCGAACGTGGATTACAACGTGATCCTGAGCATCCGTTCCTGCTTCTTGTTTCTGCAATTTTCAGGCTGATACGTTCTTTCGAGCAATGGAACGAAACGGCATACACACAGGATATCGAAGCAGCGACTGAGGCCGCGCGCCAACTGGTCCACGCAATGCCTGAAAGCATGATCGGCAGGCTTATTCTGGCAAGACTGCTTCTGAATATTCCGGGTGAAGCGAACTATGGCGCAAATCTGCTCGCTGAGATAGCGCCGGCAACCCCTTCAGCCGGCCTCATTGCCGCAATCAGCGCTTACTCGAAGCTCGTCAGTGGAGATACAGATGCCGCACGCAGCAGCCTGGAATTATTTATCAGGTCTCACGCGACACACCCTTTCGCGGACCTGTTTGATACTGATTTTGTGCTTTTGCTCCTCCTGACCGGTTGCACCGAAGAGGCGATCCGGCGGGCAAAAACCTCCATCAGCACGGCGCCAACCCGCGTAGCAATGCTCGTGCTTTATCTTGCTGCGCTGCAGAAACTCCAGTACGAGGACGGGACAGATACCGAAGATGAAAAGGCCGACATTAAAGGGCGTCTTGCCTGTCTGGCACCTTCGCTTTCGGTGGACACCGTAATGGAACATTACAGTCATCTCCCTGCGCTACAGCAACTGATGCTTCGTCGATTGCTGACTGACGCAGGACTGTCCGAAACTGCATCTGTTTTGAATTAAAATGCCTGATACCCCGGAAGAAAGACCGGCGGCGCTTGGCTCCGCCTGCTCAACGGGATATGAAAGCCTGGCCAGACTACTTGCGGTCATGCCCCATTCTGCCGCCTCCGAGGCCGGGAGATGCCACAAAGGCGGGGGCTGTTGGCGTGCCTTTCTACAGGAGTCGCAGCACCACATGTCCACCACTCGTCCCTGCCAGACTTCATTGTATGTCAGACATACAACGCACCTGGTTGCTGTTCTCACGCTTTTTACACTGACAGCCTGTTCAGGCGGCGATAAGGCCAGCGACCTGACCGCGCCGAGAAATCACCTTCTCAGCGAGGATCGTGGAGCGACCGGAGGTGATGACCAGCTAAACGGGGGTGTTAACGCCTACCTGTGGCGTGGTGCTCTGGATACCCTGTCCTTCATGCCTATTGCGTCGGCTGACGCCGTAGGAGGCTTCATCCTGACCGACTGGTATACACCGCCGGCAGCACATGGTGAGCGTTTTAAGATTACGGCCTATATTCTTGACCGCCGCCTCCGTTCCGATGCCCTGCGGGTAAGTGTTTTCCGCCAGATGCAGCAGGATGGCGCCTGGATTGATACGCCGCCAGCCGCGAACATGGCATCGGACATTACATCGAAAATCCTGGCACGGGCACGTGAGCTTCGGGCCGACAACGGAAACCGCGACAACTGAGATCAGGCAGCGCCTCCCGGCTATTGTCGGGAGCAACCTGTCAGCGTGATCCGGCTCATATCCGCTTCTTTACGCAGCACATTATGAGCCTTTTTTTCTGTATCCTGGATAAGACACCATGACTGCCGATGATACTCTGACCCATTACGACTTTCGCAACGTGGAAAGCCACTGGCAGGAAGAATGGGAGAAGGCCGGTGTCTTTACGGTTCCCGATATTCCGCCTGCCGGAAAACCGAAATACTATGTCCTGGAAATGTTTCCCTATCCGTCCGGGCAGCTTCATATGGGCCATGTGCGGAATTACGCGCTGGGCGATGTAATCGCGCGGTATAAACGGGCACGTGGGTTCTCGGTTCTGCATCCGATGGGATGGGATGCGTTTGGGTTGCCCGCTGAAAATGCAGCGCGTGAGCGTGGCGTACATCCGAAAGAGTGGACCCTGGCGAATATTGCCGCGATGCGTGAGACATTGCAGCGTCTGGGATTTTCGCTCAACTGGGATCGGGAAATTGCCACGTGCCTGCCGGATTACTACGGCAAGCAGCAGAAGCTGTTTCTGGATTTCCTGAAAGCCGGTCTGGTTGACCGGCGGGAATCCTGGGTGAACTGGGACCCGGTGGATCATACGGTTCTGGCTAACGAACAGGTTGTCGATGGCAAGGGCTGGCGTTCCGGGGCGCTGATCGAAAAAAAGAAGCTTTCGCAGTGGTTTCTGCGCATTACGAAATTCGCGCCGGATCTGCTGGACGGGCTGAAAACACTGAAGCGCTGGCCGGACCGGGTCCGGGTGATGCAGGAGCGCTGGATCGGCCGGTCAGAGGGGGCGCGTCTGCGGTTTTCACTTGCTCAGCCGCCTCATGGGTTTGATGAGAATCTTGACTCCGTTGAAGTGTTCACCACCCGACCGGAAACATTGTTCGGCATGTCGTTTCTGGCCATTGCTCCGGATCATCCGCTCGCCGCCAAAGTGGCGGCCCGGAATACGGAGGCCGCCGCATTTGTGGCCGAGTGTCGCCGGATGGGAACATCTGTCGAGGCGGTTGAAACAGCGGAGAAGCGCGGGCTGGATACCGGGCTCCGGGTCAGCCACCCCTTTTTACCGGATGCGACTTTCCCGGTCTGGATCGCCAACTTCGTACTGATGGATTATGGCACCGGCGCACTGTTCGGCTGCCCCTCCGGCGACCAGCGCGATCTGGATTTCGCCCGTAAATACGATCTTCCTGTCAAAGCTGTCGTGCTGCCGGCGGGCGAGGATGCCGCGAGCTTCGGGATTACGAAGAAGGCGTGGACCGGCGAAGGCACGATGATCAATTCCGGATTTCTGGATGGAGAGACCTGCGAAGCGGCCCGGAAAGAAGCGATTGCCCGCCTTGAGGGGCTTGGAATCGGAAGTGGCGTCGTTAACTGGCGGCTACGGGACTGGGGTGTCTCGCGTCAGCGTTACTGGGGCTGCCCGATCCCGGTCATTCACTGTGAGAGCTGCGGCGCCGTGCCGGTTCCGGATGACCAGCTTCCTGTCGTGCTGCCGGAAGATGTCACCTTTGACCGGCCGGGGAACCCGCTCGATCATCACCCGACATGGAAGCATGTGTCCTGCCCGTCCTGCGGTAAGCCAGCCTTACGCGAAACGGACACGTTCGATACGTTTGTCGACAGCTCCTGGTATTTCGCGCGGTTCACCGCGCCGCATGCCGATACGCCGACGGTGCGGGCCGCAGCGGACGGGTGGCTGGCGGTCGATCAGTATATTGGCGGCATCGAACATGCCATTCTGCACTTGCTCTATGCCCGTTTCTTTACGCGGGCCATGCGGGAAACCGGCCATCTCGACGTGACCGAACCCTTTGCCGGGCTCTTTACGCAGGGCATGGTCAATCACGAGAGCTACAAAGACAGTGACGGAAACTGGCTGTATCCGGAAGAAGTGGAGCGCGGTTCTTCCGGTGCGACGCATCGCGGGACCGGCAATGCTGTAACGGTTGGCCGTGTCGAGAAGATGTCCAAATCGAAGCGGAACACGGTGGCGCCGTCGGCAATCATCGATCGGTTTGGTGCTGATACCGCCCGCTGGTTCGTGCTTTCGGACAGCCCGCCGGAACGGGATATGGAGTGGACGGAGGCCGGGGTTGCCGGTGCGGGGCGCTTCGTGCAGCGGCTGTTCCGCATCGTACGAAGCGTGGTGGCCGATTGTACGGCGGATGCGGCGCTTCCGGATGACATCTCCACAGCGGGAGACACATTGCGGCGTGCGACGCATCGCACGATTGCGGCCGTGACGGAGGCTCTTGAGGGGTTTGCCGTCAATGTCGCCGTGGCGCGGCTGCATGAGCTGACCTCGGCGCTGGCTGATGCCGAGCGTTCCGCGAAAGAAGCCGGAGTCGCATTCGCGCGGCGTGAAGCGGCGCGGACGCTCTCGCTGCTTGTCGCGCCGATGATGCCACATCTGGCGGAAGAGCTTCTGGCGGCGCTTGAGCCGGGTCAGTCTCTGGCGGCTGAGCGGAGCTGGCCGGAAGCCGATCCGGCTTTGCTGGCTGTGACGCAGGTTCATCTTGCGGTTCAGATCATGGGGAAACTGCGCGGCACGATCGAAGCGGAGCCTGATGAAGACCCGGCGGCTGTGCTGGCGCGTGCCGAAGCGGAACCTAATGTGGCCCGGCTTCTTGAGGGGCAGCGGATCGTGAAGCGTATTCATGTCCCGAACCGGATCGTCAATTTCGTGGTGGCAAAATAAATGAGCGTTTCACGCAACCGTTTCTCCGCTCTGCTGACAAAGGTTGCGTGCAGGCTCGTGCTGACTGCGCCGCTCTGCATTACGGCGTGTGGTTTCCAGCCGCTTTATCAGGATACGGCGCATCATGCCGGCGTCAGTGAAACGCTGAAGCGGATCTATGTCGCCGGGATTCCGGATCGTTACGGCCAGCTTGTGCGGCTGGCTCTGCAGCAGGACATGGCAGGCGCGGGGCCGGAAGATCCCGACGGGTATACGATCTATGTGAGCCCTTCAATGAGCAACGAGTCCGTCGATATTCACGCCGACAACACTTCGGGCCGGAACCGTGTCGTGGGACGCGCCCACTGGCGGCTGTTTACTGTCGGCCAGCATCCCAAACTGCTTGCGGAAGGGGATGCGACGACAATGGATGGAATCAATAATACCTTCGAGCAGTATTTTGCTCAAAACATGAATACCGAGACGTTGCAGACCCGTGTGGCGCAGACGCTTGCTGAGAGTGTGACGCAGCAGGTGGCCATCTGGTTTGAAACAAAGGCGCCGACCGAGAAAAACAAGAAGAAAGCACCTGTCTATTATCCGATCCCGAATGGCATGCCTAACTCCAGTGAGGAGCAGCCTGTCGAACGGGCCGGTGATGACGGTCTGCCGGCGATGGCCACCGGGCGGCTGGACCCGAACAGCGATCCTACCAACTACTAAAAGACAGGCGGGCTGATTGCGGCATGGTGAAGGTCGATACCCGCTCGATCGGTAAGGTGCTGAATGCGCCGGATGCCTGGCGTTTTGTTCTGCTGCATGGTGATGACAGCGGGCTGATCCGGGAATATGCGTCCGATCTGGTGAAGCGCGTGGCCGGATCGCTGGACGACCCGTTCCGGGTGGCCGCGCTGTCGCGCGAGACGCATGACCGTTTTGAGGAAGAAGCGACGGCTTTGTCGCTGGACGGCGGGCAGCGGGTGGTCTGGGTTCGGGAGGGGACGGACAGCCTTGCCCGGCCTGTTTCCTCTGTTCTGGACGGCGCGGGTTCGGCGGTGATTATTGTCGAGGCCGGTGTGCTGCCGGCACGGGGAAAGCTGCGGAAGCTGGCGGAGGAGCGGTCGGATTCCGCATCAATCGGGTGTTATCCGGAGGAAGGCCGCGCGCTGGAGAATTCGGTGCGACAGATGTTCGCTGAGCGGCAGGTCGGGATCACATCCGAGGCGCTGGGCTGGCTGGTGTCTCAGTTAGGGGCGGATCGGATCGGGGTTCGCAATGAGATTGAGAAACTGGCGCTCTATGCCGGTCCAGATCATGAACTGGACCTGGAGGATGTCCGGATCTGTATTGGTGATTCCGGTTCGGCTTCGATTGATGATTCGGTGTTTCTTGCCATGGAGGGCGACCGGGGCGGCACGGATCTGGCGCTGGAGCGGGCTTTGTCCGAGGGGGCGAATCCTGTGGCGGTGGCGCGGGTTCTGCTGGGGCATATCGGGCGCCTGCGGCGGGTGAAGGCGGCGACGGAACAGGGGCAGTCTCAGTCGGAGGCCATGAAGTCGCTGCGTCCGCCGGTGTTTTTCAAAAAACAGCAGGGGTTTGAGCGGGCGCTTGGTCTGTGGTCCCTGCCCGCGCTGACGGACCTGGCACGACGGACGCAGGCGTTTGAGCTTTCATGCAAGCAGACCGGGGCGATGGATGTGCTGCTGTGCCGGCGGCATCTTTCGGTCATTGCGGCGCGGGCCGCGGCGGCGGCCCGGAGACGATGAGGACGGGTGGCGGCATGGCGCTGTGTTCCTGATCAGACTGGATGATTTGTGACAGAAGACCTGTCTCCGTGATCGGGGACCAACCGTTTTTTGTGTGGGATCTGTTGCGGGGACAGGACGGAGTCAGGGTGGATTCCGGACTGTTACGGACTTTTTTGTTTTACATTCGCAATATAAATCCGGTGTAGTTTCCGGGACCTGGAAGATTGCGGATCGCGCTCTTCGGGGAGAGTTTTCCAGCAGGGTATGGGGAGCCTGTCAGCCGGGCTGTGATCCCTGCGGGAGGCGCGTGTTCCTGTATTATCTGTCCGGATATTGTTTGCGGGTGAAATTCCGGCACGCCTCTGGCTCTGGTCGCATGAAGTGTTGCTGCTTTTCTCAGGGCCTTGCTCTGAAACCCGCCAGAGGCCGGGGCCTTTGGAACCCGGTTTGTTTATCAACGGATCGGGACGCAGGGGCCTGCGGCTCCTGTCGGGTTCGGGCAGAGCCCGGGCTGGCACCGACCCGTGGAAAATCACCCCTCAACAGTTAACGCTAACAAAACCTGTCCGAACGCCACGATCTCTGTCGGGTTGTGAGTGAGGTTGGAGTCGGTTCATCGTGAAGAGGCTGGCGCAAAGGAGCCGGAATTCGTAAAGGCTGCGGCCTATGGACGATCTTACTGCTGATTTCGACTTTGACCTGCCGCAGGAACGGATTGCGCAGCATCCGGTGAAGCCGCGAGACAGTGCGCGGCTGCTGGATGTGCCGTGTGATCCGGGGGTGCCGGTTGTGGACCGGCATGTCCGGGATCTGCCGGGGCTGTTGCGGGCCGGGGATCTGCTGGTGGCCAATGATACGGCGGTGATTCCGGCGCAGCTGCATGCGCGGCGGGGCGTGGCTAAGATCGGGGTGACGCTGGATCAGCATCAGGCGGACGGGTCGTGGAGCGCGCTGATTAAAAATTCGAAGCGGCTGCGGACGGGAGATGTGCTGACGTTTCCCGGGGCTTCGGACGGGGATGTGGCGACGGTTGCGAGCCTGGATGGCGAAGGCGGGGCGACGTTGCGGTTTTCCTGTGAGGGAGAAGCGTTTGACGGCTTTCTCCGCAAGGCGGGGGCGCTGGCGTTGCCGCCCTATATTGCGCGTCCTTCAGGGCCGACGGCGGAGGACGAAGTCGATTACCGGACGATTTTCGCGGAACATCGGGGGGCTGTGGCAGCGCCGACGGCGGGGCTGCATTTCACCCCGGAGTTGCTGGCCAGGCTGGATGAGGCGGGTATCGGGCGGGAGACGCTGACGCTGCATGTGGGGGCCGGGACGTTTCTTCCGGTTCGGTCGGAGACATTGTCGGCGCATAAGATGCATGCGGAGCGGGGGATCATCACGCGGCGGGCGGCGGACCGGATCAACGAGACGCGGGCGCAGGGCGGCCGGATCGTTGCGGTGGGGACAACATCGCTGCGGCTGCTGGAGAGTGCGGCGGATGAGGGTGGCACGGTGAGGCCGTTTGACGGGGAGACGTCGATTTTCATTCATCCGGGGTATCGGTTCCGGGCGGTGGATCTGCTGATGACGAATTTCCATCTGCCGCGTTCGACGCTGTTCATGCTGGTCTGTGCGTTTGCGGGGACGGAGCGGATGCGGGCGGCTTATGCGCATGCGGTGTCGGACGGGTACCGGTTTTATTCTTATGGGGATGCGTGTCTGTTACGCCGGACGGACGCGGTTTGTCCGTAACAGAATGGTTTGCAAGGATCCGCAACCTTTGCCGGGTTTCAGGGCGCTGCCCTGAGGCTTTTGCTATGACTCAGAGAACTGGACCGAGATGAAAAGCGACACATTCCGCTGGATCTGTGAATCCACCGATGGCGCGGCGCGGGCGGGGCGGCTGCAGACGGCGCACGGGCCGGTTGAGACACCGACCTTCATGCCGGTTGGCACGGCCGGCACGGTCAAGGCTATGACGATGGATGCGGTGCGGTCCACGGGCGCGGGGATTGTGCTGGGCAATACGTATCATCTGATGCTGCGCCCGGGCGCGGAGCGGGTGCGGGCTCTGGGCGGGCTGCATCGGTTCATGGACTGGCCGGGACCGATTCTGACGGATTCCGGCGGGTTTCAGGTGATGTCGCTCGGGGCGTTGCGGAAGCTGGATCAGGACGGGGTGACGTTTCAGTCGCATATTGACGGGTCGAAGCACCGGCTGGACCCGGAGCGTTCGACGGTGATTCAGCATGCGCTGGATGCGACGATCACGATGTGTCTGGATGAATGTCCGGCGCTGCCGGCGGCGCCTGAGGCGATTGCGGCTTCTATGCGGATGTCGATGCGGTGGGCGGCGCGGTCCCGCGAGGCGTTTGTGGCGCGTCCGGGTTACGGGCAGTTCGGGATTGTGCAGGGCGGGACGGAGCCGGAGCTGCGGGCGGAGAGTGTGAAGGCGCTGACGGATATTGGTTTTGAGGGGTATGCGGTTGGCGGTCTGGCGGTTGGCGAGGGTCAGGCGCTGATGTTCTCGACGCTGGATGTGACGACGCCTCTGATGCCGGTCGATGCGCCGCGTTATCTGATGGGCGTGGGGACGCCGGACGATCTGCTGGGAGCGGTGGAGCGCGGGATCGACATGTTCGACTGCGTGATGCCGACGCGGGCGGGGCGGACGGCGCGGGCTTATACCGAGCGTGGGACTCTGAATCTGCGGAATGCGCGGTTTGCGGAGGATGCGCGGCCGCTCTCGCCGCATTGCGACTGTCTGGCGTGTTCGCGGCATTCGCGGGCGTATCTGCATCATCTGTTCCGGACGAACGAGATTCTCGCGCCGATGCTGCTGACCTGGCATAATCTGGCGTATTATCAGCGGCTGATGCGGGGCATCCGGATGGCGATTGTCGATGGCACGTTGTCGGCGCACGGGGCGCATCTGCGGGCGGAATGGGCCATGGAGGACTGGTCTGAGGATGAGATGCCGCAGCCGGTCATTCCGCCTGTGCCCTGATGATCGGGGCTATGTCCTCACCCGGTCGGGCGCGCGGCGGCCTGCGTGCTGACCTGTTTAATACAATGGGATTCGGGCGGAGATGGTTTCCGGCGGGTTCGGGGCACGGGTTCCGGTGAGTTCTTCTTCTCTGGCGGAGCGCATTCGGGAGCGTGCTTTTGCGCTGGGGTTTGATGCGTTCGGGATTTGCGACGCGGAGACCGGCCCGGAGGCGGGTGAGCGGCTGAGGGCGTTTGTGGCGGACGGGCGGCACGGCACGATGGGCTGGCTGGCGGAGCGGGTGGAGGCACGGGCGCATCCGCAGGGGTTGTGGCCTGAGGCGCGGAGTGTGATTTCGGTCGGGATGTCTTATGCGCCTGAAGGCGATCCGCTGGCGACACTGGGGCTGCCGGGGGCGGGAAATATCTCGGTTTATGCACGGCATCGCGATTATCACGATATCATCAAGGGGTTGCTGAAGCATCTGGCGCAGTTCGTGGTGGTCGAGTCACGGCGTGGCGGGGTTGAGGCCGGGGTGAAGGTGTTTGTGGACACGGCGCCGGTGCCGGAGAAGCCGCTGGCGGAGCGGGCGGGGCTGGGCTGGCAGGGCAAGCACACGAATGTGGTGTCGCGGGACCATGGAAGCTGGCTGTTGCTGGGAGAGGTTTACACGACGCTCGTGCTGCCGCCGACGGCGCATCGGGCGGGGCAGTGCGGGAGTTGCACGCGGTGTCTGGTGGCGTGTCCGACGGATGCGTTTCCCGCGCCGTATGAGATGGATGCGCGGCGGTGCATTTCCTATCTGACGATCGAACATGCGGGGCCGGTTCCGGAAGAGTTTCGGGTGGCGATGGGGAACCGGATTTACGGCTGCGATGACTGTCTGGCGGCGTGTCCGTGGAACCGGTTTGCGGCGGAGTCCCGGCATCTGAAGCTGCGGGCGCGGGAGGATCTGGTGGCGCCGGATCTGGCGGAGCTGGCGGTTCTGGACGATTCGGGGTTCAGGCGGCTGTTTTCGGGGTCTCCGATCAAGCGGATCGGGCGGGGGCGGTTTGTGCGCAATGTCCTGATTGCCGCGGGCAATTCCGGGGACGCCCGGCTGCTGGAGGTGGTGCAGGGTTTGTGTGAGGATTCCGATCCTGTTGTGGCGGAGGCGGCGCGGTGGGCGTGCGGGCGACTCGGGGCGGCGGAATGACGCGGCATCTGGCCAAGCGCAGTCTGGTGCTCTCCGGCCATGGAACGAGTGTGGCGCTGGAGGCTGAGTTCTGGGACGTTCTGGACGGGATGGCGGCTGTGCGGGGGGAGTCCGTGGCGCAGCTGGTGGAGAGCATTGACGTAACGCGCGATCCGGGGCGGCCGCTGGCGTCCGCGTTGCGGATTGCCGCGCTGCTGCATGTGAGATCGTCCGGCGTCTGAGACTGGGGACGGATAGAGTGCCCGAGTCGCCCGCAGTCCACGGCGGATTTCCGGGGAACGAGACGTGCGATAGGCCGGCCGCATGCTTCCACGGGACGACAGAACCGGCCCCTTTTTGCGTTTAGCTAACAAGATGAAAAACTTATCTGCCGCCCCTATGATTATTAACTTTTCAGAAAGAGCAACTGCTCTAGCGTCCCTCCGGCGGCGGGAGAACGCCGAAAATCGATCAAACCGAGATGAGGATTCCATGTCTGCCAACGTCCTGCGTATGCCTCATTGTCCGCAGACCAGTCCGCTGATGATTTCGCATTCCCTGTTGCAGATGGCTGATGTTGTCTGGCGCGCCGGTCTGCCGGGGCTGGCGAAGGAGCTTGTGGGGCTGGCGCATTCCGCGATTGACCGGCCTTCTGATCAGGCGGGGCTGTGAGTGCGCCCGGCTCTGCCCGAATCCGTCAGGGGTGCGTCACGCGAAAGCGTGCCATTGCACGACGGCCCCTGCGCCCCGACTGGCTGTTTTTCCGGAGGCCCCGGCTTCTGGCGGGTTTCAGGGCAACGCCCTGAGAACGGCAGCGACACATAATCCGGACAGAACCACGCGGTAAGGGTGGGCTTGGGCGGTTTTATCAGCGGTGCTAGAGTCGGATTATGAGCATCTGGGGTAAAGTATTCGGCACTGTGGCCGGGTTTGCGGTTGGCGGGCGGATGGGAGCGGTGCTTGGCGCCGCGCTGGGTCATGCCGCTGATCGCGGCACATTGCTGGAGCCGCCTTCGGGGGGCTGGAGCGACCGCTGGGCGTCCCGTGCCGCGCCTGATCCGAACGGAGCCGCTGCGTTTGTTGCGGCGAAATTCGCGGCGGTGACGGGTCGGAAGGACCAGCTTTACGCGCTCTGCACGATCATTCTGACGGCCAAGCTTGCGAAGTGCGATGCGCCGGTTAACCGGCGGGAGATCGACGCTTTCAAGAGCCGTCTGCGGGTTCCGCCGGAGAATGTCGCCGAGGTGGGACGTCTGTTCGATCTCGCCCGGCAGCGGACGGATGATTACGAGCATTTTGCCCGGGAGCTGGGGCACAGCTTCCGCGATGACAAGCTGATGCTTGAGGATCTGCTGTCCACTCTGTTTTTCATTGCCCGGGCCGACTGTCCGAAAGGTCAGCCTCTGCATCCGGCCGAGATTCGGTTTCTCTCGCGGGTTCACAAGGCGTTCGGGCTCAGCCAGGGCGCGTGGGACCGGGGGGAATCCGGGCGGTCGCGTCCGGCGATGGCGGAGGATGACGCCTATACCGTTCTCGGGGTGTCGATGACGGCGACGAATGAAGAGATCCGGGCCACATGGCGCACGCTTGTACGGACGCATCATCCCGACACTCTGACGGCGCGCAATGCCAGTCCGGACGAGATCAGCGTGTCGGTGGCGAAAATCTCGAAAATTAACGCGGCCTGGGACGTTATAAAGCGCGACCGGCGGTTGTAGGACCGGGCTTTCCGCCCGCTGCTTCGCATCGGTTCTGCCCGCGTTATGTCTTGCTGTCCGCATCGGGGCTTTGCCCTGGAAACCATCCGGGGCGCGGGCTTCCGGAGGCCGGTTTGCCGATCAGAGGCGAGCGGAGTCTCAACTTTCTGTCATGAACGGCGTTCAGGTTCCGGCGTCGTATTCCGTGCTTCGGGGAGGTGCGGCACATCGGTCACAGCGGCTGGTTGTGCGCTCCGGGACGGGAAGTTCCGTGCCTTCCGCTGATTGCATCCGTAACGCGACGTGTTAGAGAGGGCAGGGATCTGACGATTTTTGCCGGCCGGAAGAGCTGGTTCCGCCGGGGGACTGAAGGATTCCGGCAAGATCGAAGTTGCAACGGAGACACTCACGGGTATGGGTTCAGTCACTGACAATCAGCAGATTGCTTCCCTCCCGGGCGGTTTGGCACAGCGTTCAGTTCCTTTTCACAGGCGATACAGGGCCGCTGGCCGGTTTGGCTCCCTGGTTCTTGGCGCTCTGACGCTGGCCGGGTGTGCGTCCATGGTCGCGCCGAAGCCCAAAGATCCGGATGCACTGGCTGAATATGAAGAAGCCAATGACAGATTCGAGCCGCTGAACCGCAAGATGTATAATCTGTCGGTCTGGGCCGATAAATATTCTCTGCGTCCGGTGGCCAAGGCTTATGTGTGGGCGGTGCCCCGGCCTGTTCGCAGTTCGCTGGGCAACATGATCCGGACGATGAACGAGCCGGTTGTGTTCTTCAACGATGTCGGGGCCGGCAAGCCGCGCCGGGCGGGCGATTCGTTCGCGCGGTGGTGCATTAACATGGTGGCCGGTGTCGGTGGTTTTGTGGATGTGGCCAAATATGTCGGCTATCCGCATCATGATAACGATGGCGGTCTGACGCTGGCGACGTGGGGCATTGCTTCCGGTCCTTATCTGTTCCTGCCGATGATGGGGCCGTCTTCCATTCGTGACGGGGTCGGCTACGGGATCGATCAGGGGCTGTCGCCGTGGAATTATGTTCCGCGTGGATACGGTCTGATTACTTTTAACTGGGCCTATAATATCATGGGGACGATCAACACGCGCGCTGATCATCTTGACGACCTTGATCAGGTTCAGCGTGACGCGCTTGATCCGTATGCCACCATTCGCAGCGCCTATCAGCAGCAGCGCAAGGCGCTGGCCGATTCCATCAAGAACGACCACCGGGCGACCGTGCCTGACTGGTACAACTGATCCGATGCAGGACGACCAGGGACAATTCACCATGAAGACCAGCTTAAGCCGCCGTTTTGTGCTTGGGGCCATTGCGGCTCTGGCTCTGATTGCCGGCCTGAACCGCCCTGCGTCTGCGGCAGAATCGGCAACTGATTTCGTTCGTCACCTCGGGACCCAGCTTGTCGGGATCGTTAACAGCGATCTTTCCTCGTCGGAGAAGAAGCAGAAGGTTCTGCCGCTGTTGCAGAGCGACGTTGATGTCGATGCGATCGGGCGGTTCTGTCTCGGGCGCTACTGGCGCATGGCCACGCCGGAACAGCAGGCGACTTATCTGAAGCTGTTTCATCAGATTCTTGTGAACGCGATCACGGACAAGCTGGGCGATTATCGCGGCGTCAGCTTCACGATCGGATCGACGACGCCGAGTGGTGAGGATCAGGCTGTGGATGCGATTCTGCATCGTCCGCAGCAGGCGGATGCGAACATGCAGTGGATTGTCAGCACGGCTGGCGGTTCACCTAAGGTTGTGGATGTGATTGGCGAGGGTGCGAGTCTGCGTCTGACGCAGCGTCAGGACTATGCCTCTTATATTCAGCGGACTGGTGGCAAGGTCGATACGTTGCTGAGTGCGCTTCAGCGTCAGCTCGACAAGCATCGCGCGGCGGAGGGCGACTGATTTCTCAGGGCTCTGCCCTGACGCCCGCCGGAAGCCGCGCCGCGGTCCGGGAAGAGTCCGGAATAGTTATGGCGGCGACACATCACGGTGTTCTGAACAGTACGAACGGCCTTGCACCGGATCAGGTGTGAGGCCGTTTTTCTGTGTTATCGGGGGTGTGCTCGGCGGAACGTGACCGGGGGGCGGCTGGCGATGCCTGTCCGACGGGACTAAGGTCTGTTCACTTTCGTACCGGACCTGTGAGTACGCCGTGCACCCGATCCTTTTGTCGCTCGTCACTTATCTTCCCCTGGCTGGCGGCATCGCCATCATGCTCGGTCGCGGACCGGCGGAAACGGCGGACCGGACATCCCGCTGGATTGCGTTATGGACGAGTCTGATCGTTCTGGCGCTGGTAACGGTGATGTGGACGGAGTTCGATCCGCGTCTGCCGGGGGCTCAGTTCGAGCAGCAACTGTCCTGGATGCCGGCTTTCGGGATTTCGTATCACACCGGGGTTGACGGGATCAGTCTGGTCTTTGTGCTGCTGACGGCGTTTCTGACGCCGCTTTCGATCGGGGCGGGCTGGCGGAGCATTCGCGGGCGGGCGTCTGACTTCATGGCGGCGATCCTGTTTCTGGAAACGGCTCTGATGGGGCTGTTTTCCTCGCTGGATCTGGTTCTGTTCTATGTTTTCTATGAAGCGACGCTGATCCCGGGCAGTCTGATGATTGGCGTGTGGGGCGGGCCGAAGCGGATCTGGGCTTCGCTTCAGTTCTTTCTGTTCACGTTTGGCGGCTCGCTGTTCATGCTGGTGGCACTTGTGGCGCTGTGGACGATGGCGGGGACGACGGACATTCCGGTGCTCACGCAGTCGCATTTTTCGACGGCGGTGCAGTGCTGGCTGCTGGCGGCGTTTGTCATTGCTTTTGGCGTGAAGCTGCCGCTGTTTCCGCTGCATGCCTGGCTGCCGGATGCTTATACCGAGGCACCGACGCCGGCTTCCGCGATGCTGTCGGGCGTGCTGTCGAAGACGGGCGCTTATGGTCTGCTGCGGTTCGGGGTTCTGATGTTCCCTGATGCGGTGCATCGGTTTGCGCCGTTTATTCTGCCGCTTGGCGTGGTGGCGATCATTTATGCGGCGTTCATCGCCTTCGCGCAGACGGACATGAAGCGGCTGATCGCGTATTCCTCGTTCTCGCATATGGGGATGATTGCGGTCGGGCTGTTCACGCTGGATGTGGAGGGTGTTGACGGGGCGATCTATCAGATGCTGTCGCATGGTGTGGTAATCGCGGCGCTGTTCTTCAGTGTGGCGGCGATTGCCTGGCGGGCGGAGACGCGGAACATTTCGGCGCTGGGCGGTGTGGCGTTCCGGATGCCGGCTCTGGCGACGCTGGCGATGCTGTTTACGATGGCCAATGTCGGGTTGCCGGGCACGGGTTCCTTTGTGGGCGAGCTGCTGATTCTGATGGGCGCGGTGCATGTCTCGTTCTGGCTGGCGCTGCTGGCGGGCACGACGATGATCATGGGTGCTGTGTATATGCTGGCGCTGTATCGGGATGTGATCTTCGGCACGGTGAAGGGCACGGTGGGTTTGCTGCGGGATCTGACGGCGGCGGAGATGGCGGTTCTGGGGCCGCTGGCGATTGTCATTCTGTGGATGGGCGTGCATCCGGCGTCGTTCACGCGGCTGTTCGATCCGGCCATCACGCAGGCGCTGGGGACCAATGCGGCGACGGCGTTTCATACGGTGGCGAGCCATGTGCAGGTGGCCGCCGCGAGCCGGTAGAGGGGTTCTGCGGTCTCTGCCTGGCGGGCAGAGACTGTGAGGATCAGGCTTTTTTGCTGAACACGGCTTCGTAAATTTCGGGCTTGAATCCGATGGTGATGTGTCCTGTGTCGAGCACGGGGCGTTTGATCATGGACGGGCTGGCCAGCATGAGGGCGATGGCTTTCTCTTCCGTCAGGTCGGTTTTATCGGCTTCGGGGAGTTTCCGGAATGTGGTGCCGGCGCGGTTGAGGAGTTTTTCCCAGCCGGCTGCGCTGACCCAGGCTTTGAGTTGCTCCGGGTCGATGCCCTGTTTTTTGTAGTCGTGGAATGTGTACGCGATGTTGTGGTCGGTGAGCCAGGTGAAGGCTTTTTTCATCGTGTCGCAGGCTTTGATGCCATAGATCGTGACAGGCATGAGTTCCGTGTCCTCCGGTGGGGTTCGGGCTGTTGTTTTACAGTCCGACGCTGACCGACATAATGGCCGCGAATCCCGGATCGACATAATAACCTGGTGAGCTGCCGCTGACCGTTCCGCCAAAAACACCCTGAGTGGCGCGGGCGTTGTCGGAATAGCCATACACGCCGATACGCTGGGTCGAGTTGCTGAGGTTGTTCAGGGTTACCTGGATTTTCGGTGCTTTCATAAAGCCGATATCCCGTGCGCGGTAGCCAGGGGTCAGAGAGTCGGTGATGTAGCCGGGCATTTTCTCGTCATCCATCAGCGTTGCGTACTGTGAGCTGATATATTTGACGTTGAGATTGCCGAAGAAATGTCCGTCATCGCAGGTCAGGCCCAGCGCGGCCTGGTAATGCGGGCTCATCACCTGCGTTTTGCCGGCTGTTCGCAGGTAATCAACCGTTCCGTTGGAATCGGTCGTTGCTGTGTTGTTATCCTGCCGCGCCGACAGATAGGCGAATGTCACGTAAGGCGTAAACCGTCCCCAGATCGGCGCGGTTGCAAACTGCACGTCCACGCCACGGCTGGTCTGGCCGCCGGCATTTTCCGTACGACTGACCTGGACGCCGTTCTGATAGGTGTTGAGGGTCAGAAGGCGGTTGACGATGTTCATGTTGTAGAACACCACCGAAGCGATGATTTTCTCACCGTTGTAGCGGTACCCAAGCTCTTCCTTGATCGCGTATTCCGATTTCGGCATGGAGGCACCATTAACGAGGCTGCCGGAACTGATTGAGTAGGCGTCCAGGTTGCTGCCCATGTAAGGCTGCCGGTAATCGCCCTCGCCCAGGATGAAAATCTGATTGTAGCGGTCCAGGCTGTAGCGTGCGCTCACGGTTGGCAGCGGCACATTTTCGCTGACGCCTTCATGCGGGGTTGCTCCCGACAGGTAATTGTCGGCTGACCGGGTGATCATCACATCCTTGAATCCGGCGTTGATGTTCAGTTTGTCATGGAAGAGTCTGAGGCTGTCGCCGACATACAGGCCGTTCAACTGGTAATGGAGGAAGTAATCGGCTGAATAGTATTTCTGTCCGTTCGGCAGGGTGTACTGACTGGACAGTTTTGTGATGTCGTAAGGCTGGCCCGTGGCCTGATTGACGATCCCGACCGGATCTTTTTCCGACAGATTGTAGTTCTCATACCAGTAGCCGACGTAAAGATCGTTGTGCCGGGTATGCCAGTTCAGCTTCAGATTATTGCCGCCGATATAGGTCATGCCGTAACTTGCATTGTCGACCAGAACACTGGTGCCGCTGGCGAGGCTGCCGGCGCCGGTTCCCTGCGCCAGATTCACGTCCACGTTCTGCGTGCCGGCGTACGTGCTGCCCTGCCGGACGGTATCGGCGCCCATCGACCAGCCGTAGCCGTACCAGAAATACGGTGTATCCGTCAGGGTCAGATTGTCATTGAGCACGAATTTCATCGGCATCAGGATCGTTCCGCTGTAAAACGGCGCGGCGTTGTTCAGCTTGTAGTAGCTGGTATCGTTGACGCCGCTGTAGGTTCGCATCCGGGCTGACCCATCGTGTCTGCCGCCATTCCTGCGCCGTCGGGTAGTAATAATAACCTGAATCTGAAAGGTTGAAGACCTGCTCGAATGCGATCGAGCTGCCTCCGGAAAATTCCTTCAGGATTTTGGCATCCGAATGAATCTTCTTCTGGATGCCGGGCCCGTACCAGTTTTCCTCGGTTGCATCGGAGACGGAGGCGAACGCACGGACGCCGGAATGACCGATCTCTCCTGTATCTGCCCTGAAAAATCCACGAAAGGTATTAAACGATCCGTAACTGAAATCGATCTGCGCGCCGGCTTTCGCTGTGGGATCGCGCATTTTCATATAGATCGTGCCGGCGAGCGAACTTGTCACGGGATCATCCGTGCTGCTGGAGCCGGGCGCAATCGCGATCTGTTCCATATTTTCGGTATCGAGCACTTCCGCCTGATAATTACCGGCACCCGGTGAAAGGACTGGTGCGCCGTCCATCAGCCAGCCCATGTCGTTTGAGGTCAGGCCACGAACCTGCAGGCCGGAACTGTTGATTCCCGCTGCGTCCGTGGGCATGGCGTTGACGCTGGGCATCATGGCCAGGAGATTGACGACATTCTGTGTCGGGGCCTGTTTGGATATGTAATCCTGCCCGACATACTGTATGTTTCGCGATTCTTCGACACGCCGCATGAGGCCGCCACCCACAGTGACATGCAAGCGGTTTTTACTGACCGCGACTTCGTCGGCGCCGCCGCGCGCTTCGATTCCTTTGATGGGAAGCGCCTTTTTCGGAAGCGTCGTTTTTCCGGCTGGTGTCGTTCGATGCGTATGCGGCGATGCGTGAGGGCGATGAATGACCGGCGTGGCCGCATGGGCGATTCCGGAGAGAGCGGTGGTCAGTAAAACCGCACGGCCTGCGGCCCGTCTCAGCACGCGACATATCTGACATTCCCGTTCTCACTCGTCTTCCGCGCAACCGGTAACCGAACGTAAGTCTCACCGTTCTGGATGTGCAATGACCTGGAGTGGAATTGCGGCGTAAATTTCGTCCTGGCGGTCAGGTTTTTCGTGATTGTGTCGGGTTAGCAACAGTTTGACGGGCTGGCCGGGGTGTGTTTCTGGTGTGGTGGTGCTGTTTATGTAGATGGGGAGGCGATTTTTCTTCCGGAGGTACTGGCTGTTATGCCCTGCTCGTCAAAGCGTCTGCGTTTTTGGCAGCGTGGGTCGGGCTTGCTGATCGATGGTTGTTCCTGAGTATTGTATTGCGGTCTCTCTGAAGCCTTGATTTCAGGTTTCCTTTTGTCTGTCCGATATGGGGGGAGAGTGGAAAGTCCGCTATTGAGGTGGAATACACCGGAATGCTGACATTTTTTAGAACGCTTCGGGCGGCTCGTAGCCCGAAGTAGCCCTTCATGATCCGCGCGGCGTGGACTCTGGGCAGACACAAAGGGCGGATTACGGACTTTCTCTACGTGGAACTGGTGGGTTGTCCGGTTAGAGGAAGCTGATATTCAGTAGAGTTTCATGGAGAGGACAACCGAGCCTGATACCTAGCTGCAACGCTTGGGGAAACCGTATCAAGTATCTGAGGGTGCTTAAACGAGGAGTGCAGACTTGCCGAACCGATTCATTTTTCGACAGGTTCATTATGAAGACCTATCGACCTTTCTTATGGATGGTGAAGTTAGAGCCAAGCGACATCAATACCCTCAACGCTGTCATCAAACGTCATATCGAGCAATTGTGGACCGTCGTGGAACAGACGAGTTTCAGATGCCGTACGGTCGTGTGGTTAACGATTTTGTACCGTTTTATTTTAGCCCAATAACGCCGTTCACATACACCATCTACATGGGGAACGTACCATTGATTTCTCCGGCGGGGGTGGAACTTCGTAAAGCTTGCGAGGATGATCGGATCTTTTTGGTCAGTTCACCACAATCATTCATAGGTTCCAGTTTATTAACTTGCTTTAGCGACTATGCACTGAATTCGAAAGCGCCGATGCCAACGATTGAATCCGACCTCACCAAGCTCGAAGACCACGTCCACTGGGACGTCTTCGATGAGGCTCCGATGATTTCGGCGATACCAGACATCGGCTACGCGGGTGTCTGCAAGTGGTACCACAACATGGCAACCCCGCCGGAGCGCATGACGCGTAGCGCGAAGCGTATGGCAGAATTTTTGGTTTATGGCGCGGTACCGCTGGACAAAATTATGTGTATAGTGGTGAAAACGGATGCGATGCGAGCTACCTTGGAGGGGATGATGGCTGTTTCAACATGGAACATCCCGATTTTGACACAGCGTGGGTGCTTCTACGGATGACGATACGAACCAAAAAAGGAGACATGTTTTCCGAGCCTGTGGGGGCTCTGGTGAACACTGTTAACTGTGTCGGCGTTATGGGAAAAGGCGTCGCTCTGGAGTTCAAGAACAGATGGCCCGCAAATTTCCGCGCCTACAAATCTTTGTGCGATGCCAAAGGTTTAAGTCCCGGCCAAGTATTCGTCTTCGATACCAAGGAGTTGTTTGCCTCAGAAGGACCGCGATACCTGATCAACTTCCCAACGAAGGCCCATTGGCGCTCGAAGTCCAAGATTGAGTACATTGAAGACGGTCTCGATGCACTCGTCGAGGCGATTCAAGAACACGAGATAACGTCCATTGCGATCCCCCCTCTTGGTTGCGGAAATGGCGGACTGGACTGGACGGATGTGCGCCCTTTGATCGAAGCGAAGCTTTCGTCTCTTAGTGACGTCGAGATTGTTTTGTTCGCGCCCAAGAATGCCACCGACGTCCCTGAGCACGTTCATTCGAGCCTGCCGATGACTTTCCAGCGTGCGATTTTGCTCAAAGCTCTCAACGATCTCGAACGCTACTTCAACGGGTCTTTTGACAGAATTTCGCTGCAAAAAATCGCATATTTCCTGCAAGCTTTGGGCGTGGACTTCAAACTCAGGTTTGCCCGCAATCTTCATGGCCCTTATTCGGAAACCTTGAAGCTTGCCTACATCTCGATGGAGCGTCGTGGAATGATCGACGGTTTCTTAAGTGGCGAGCGCCAATCGCATGTGACGCCCAGTGGGTGTGCCGTTGCGAACGAGTTTTTGAACCAAGCCGGAACTGCTGCAAGTGACATTATTGATCGTTTGAACAAGCTGGTTCAGGGCTACGAAAGCCCTTACGGATTGGAGCTTCTTTCCTCGGTCCATTTGCTTGCCCATCACGAAGGCCATTTTCCAGTTGAGAAGATCATTCGCGAGATGCAGGGATGGAGTGAGGCCAAGCGGAACCAATTTAGTGAGGACGCGATCCGGGCTGCATACGACCGTCTTAAAGACGATGGCCTTTTGCACCAGATGAAGCCAAACGATGCCGAACTTTCAATTTGATCAATAGACTTCTGCTTGCGTTTGGCTGTCTCTCTAGTCTTGTCGTGGTTGTGTGAATGTGGCGTAAGCCCGGTTTGGCGGGCCGCGTCGCAGCATTGCGAAGTTATTTCGAGTGTCCGAATGGGCCGGCAGCAACAGTTAGAGCAGGTGAGGACCTCACCGACCCGAGATGCACTCCTGCGCAAGTCGGCTGATTAGCTTTGAACCAGTTATGTCCGCTATCGGGAAAAAGACCGGAAAACTCTATGTCCGGAGAGAGGCGTAAGCGGACATATTTTCGTAAGATTTATGCCCGGATTTTAATAAATCGGGGTGAAGGGGCCTGTGGCCCCTTCCGGGTTCGGGCGGCGCCCGGGGTTTCAGTCCTCGTCAGTTTCGTTGTCCGGGCCGGTCATCATGGCTTCGGCGACGATGCCGGCCTGTTCGCGTACTTTCCGTTCTATTTCGTGGGCCATTTCGGGGTGATCGCGCAGGAAGTTTTTCGCGTTTTCGCGGCCCTGGCCGATGCGCTGGCTGTCGCAGGAGAACCAGGCGCCGGATTTTTCGACGACGCCGGCTTTGACGCCGAGATCGACCAGTTCGCCCATTTTGCTGATGCCCTCGCCGTACATGATGTCGAATTCGACCTGACGGAACGGGGGCGCCATTTTGTTTTTCACTACTTTGACGCGGGTCTGGTTGCCGGTGACTTCATCCTTGTCCTTGATGGCACCGATGCGGCGGATATCGAGTCGGATGGAGGCGTAGAATTTCAGGGCGTTGCCGCCTGTGGTGGTTTCGGGGTTGCCGAACATCACGCCGATTTTCAGACGGATCTGGTTGAGGAAGATCAGCAGCGTGTTCGAGCGCGAGACAGTGCCGGTGAGTTTGCGGAGAGCCTGGCTCATCAGGCGCGCGTGCAGGCCGACATGGCTGTCGCCCATATCGCCTTCGAGTTCGGCGCGCGGCACGAGGGCGGCGACGCTGTCCACGACCAGCACATCGATGGCGCCGGAGCGGACGAGGGTGTCGGCGATTTCCAGTGCCTGCTCACCGGCATCGGGCTGGCTGATCAGCAGGTTGTCCACATCCACGCCCAGTTTGCGGGCGTAGCCGGGATCGAGCGCGTGTTCGGCATCGATGAAGGCGCAGGTGCCGCCTTTTTTCTGGGCTTCGGCGATCGCGTGCAGGGCGAGCGTTGTCTTGCCCGAGCTTTCCGGCCCGTAGATCTCGACGATGCGGCCTCGCGGGAGGCCGCCGATCCCGAGTGCGATATCGAGTCCGAGCGAGCCTGTGGAGATACAGTTCGCTTCTTCCTTCGGCCGCTGGCCGAGGCGCATGACCGATCCCTTGCCGAACGCCCGTTCGATCTGGCTCAATGCGCCTTCGAGCGCTTTTGTCTTATCCATTTCCATTCCCTGAATCCCGATTTCCACCGCTGGCCTCCTCTGGAGAGAGAACAGCGACGGCGTCCCGGGCCCGAAAGCCACGTTTGTCGCCGAGTCTGTCACAGCCTGAGCCTCTCCGGCAATGAGGCGGAACCGGAATTCGCTCCGGGCCGCTCTGTCTGTTTCCTGGATACCGCAGGAATCCGGACGTTTCCGTCCGCTGCGGTCTGAAGCGTAAACGAGCCGTTAATAATTCGTTCGCGTTTGTTCTATTTGGAACAAAAAAGGAACAAATGCAAGGAGAACAGTTTGCTTTCATGAACCTGGGCTCTGCCCGGACCCGGCAGGGACCGCAGGGTCCGGCACTCCATATGTTGATAAATAAACGGGGTTCCAAAGACCCGGGTCTTTGGTGGGTTTAAGGGCAAAGCCCTGAGAACTCTGCTGCCTGCCGGCGGTGTTCAGGTGGTCAGCAGCATGATGAAGGCAAAGACTCCGACCAGTCCCAGCACGCAGACAAGGATGATGCTGAGCGGATTCACGCCGACGGAATGTGTATCCGGCGAGAGGATATCGCGGCGGGCGGCGAGGTAATGCCACAGGGCGGCGGGCAGCAGGATCGTGCCGGCGGCCACCAGGGCCGCGCCCAGCAGGGAGGCCGGGCCGCGCGGGCCGACGCCTGTCAGATGCGTGGGCGGGATATGGGCGACGAGACGCAGGAACAGGTCAAATTTTGCCAGGAAGCAGCCGAACGCGATGATGGCGAGGGCGGTTCTGACCCAGGCGAGAAAGGTGCGTTCGTTCGCCGCGTGGTCGGTGTAGCGGGGGATCATGGTCCGGGTCTTTCGCCTTTAAGGCTGTATGTCGTTGTCACGGACGGGCTGCTTTGGTTATGCGGTTGCGGGCGGGAAGACGGTGCTTTCAGGGACATGCTTTCAGGGCGGGCCGGGGCGAAGATATGCGCCTGAGGCGGCCAGCGCCCATCCGGCTGTGAGGAACAGCCATCCGGCAGGCGGGACGGAGAACAGGGCGCTGGTGCTGGCCAGGGGCCAGAGCTGGACACAGCAGGCGACCAGAAGCATGGCGTTGCGCGGGGTGGCGGGGACGGTCGCAGGGACATCCGAGACCCGCTCCGCGCCGTGGGCCGGGAGGTGCGGACGGGCGATGAGTCGCAGCCAGCACAGCGCCATTGCCATGAACAGGAGCAGGCCGGGCAGGCCGGCGGCTGTGGCGGCCTGGAGGTAGTAATTATGCGGGTGGAGGTTACAGCCTGCTTCCGGCGGCGCGATATAGGGGATGCCGAGCAGCTTCATGTCGTGGACATATTGCGGATCGAGGCAGTGGAGCCGGAAGCCGTCGAATCCCACGCCGAGCCAGGGGTGGGCGGCGACCATGGCGCTGGCGCGGCCGAAGAGCTGGCCGTAATCGCTGGAGGCGAAGTGGCTCATCTGGTGGCTGAATTTCAGCACCAGCTTGGCGTAGGTGGGTGGCGAGACGACCGGGAGCGCGGCGAGGAGCGCGGCACCCAGGACGAAGGCGCCGAGGACGGGCAGGCGCATCGGTCTGACCAGCAGGGCGGTGAGCAGCAGTCCGACGCAGGTCAGGAGGGTGGGCATCCGCTGGCCGATCAGGATCATCGTGACGACGGAGAGCAGGAGCAGGGCGGCGCCGGTGAGGCGGGAGCGATGGTCGGTTTTTTGCAGGCGTGTCAGGATGCCCGGCATGAGGCCGGGGAACAGGACCATCAGCAGGGCGCTGCCGGCTTTCGGGTGGACGAAGGGGCCGGTCAGGGCGCCGTCTCCCCAGCGCGGGTCACCGAACAGGTTGGTGCCGGTGAGATACTGTTCCCAGCATTCCAGGATCGTCCAGATGGCGAGAAAGGCGCAGACGGCACCGAGCGCCCGCTGTGCCCGGGGGCCGGTCAGCACCCAGTAAGCGAGGGCGGCGCAGAAGACGAAGAAGCGGAGGGTGAGCAGGCCCTGGACGAAGGAGGCGGCGGGTCCGGCGAGGGCGGAGGAGAGGGAGATCAGGCCCCATAAGGCGAGGCCGCACTGCATCCAGCGGGCACGGAGCCAGGACCAGTCGCGCAGCAGGGCGCTGCGGACCAGGAACAGCATGGCGACGATGGACAGATCGGCGTCGGCCATGGCGCGGGCGCGAAACAGCAGGACGGGGAGGAGGACGGTGAGGAGGGTAGCGAGGGTCCGCAGGGCCGGTTGCAGGATGATCGCGCCGGGGGAGAGGCCGGGCATGGCGTTGCCGAAGCCGGAGGCCGTGCCGTCAGCGGTCGTGCTGTTGCCGGCTGTACTGCTGTCGGCGCGAAAGCCGTTCATGACGAAGACGTTCAGCTTCATAGGTCAGAAGGGCTCTGCTCTCATGGGGGACCGGCTCGCTCCGAGCCCGGGGACGGGTGCGGGGACCGGGCGGTCAGGTGCCTGTTCCGCCGACGGTCAGGCCGGTCATTTTCAGGGTTGGCTGGCCGACGCCGACGGGTACGCCCTGCCCGGCCTTGCCGCAGGTGCCGATGCCGGGATCGAGCGCGACATCGGCGCCGATCATCGAGACGGTTTTCATGGCGTCCGCGCCGTTGCCTATCAGGGTCGCGCCTTTGACGGGGTATGTCACCTTTCCGTTCTCGATCATGTAGGCTTCGGAGGCGGCGAACACGAACTTGCCGGAGGTGATGTCCACCTGGCCGCCGCCGAAATTCACGGCGTAGAGGCCACGTTTGACGGAGCCGATCATCTCGTCCGCTGTTGCGTTGCCGCCGAGCATCAGCGTGTTGGTCATGCGGGGCAACGGGACGTGGGCGTAGGACTGGCGGCGGCCGTTTCCGGTCGGGGCGACGCCCATGAGGCGGGCGTTCAGGCGGTCCTGGATGAAGCCGGTGAGGATACCGTCCTCGATCATGACGGTGCGACCGGTTGGGGTGCCTTCGTCATCGACGGTGAGGCTGCCGCGCCTGTCGGGGAGGGTGCCGTCATCGATGACGGTTACGCCCGGGCTGGCGACGCGCTGGCCCATGAGGTCGGAGAACATGGAGGTTTTCTTGCGGTTGAAATCGCCTTCCAGCCCGTGTCCGACGGCCTCGTGCAGCAGGATTCCGGGCCAGCCGGCGCCGAGCACGACTTCCATTTCCCCGGCGGGAGCGGGTTTTGCGTCCAGGCTGATCATGGCCATGCGGAAGGCTTCGTCCACGGCGCCGCGCCATGCGTCTTCTTCCAGCAGTTTCGCCACGCTGTAGCGACCGCCGAAGCCGTGCGAGCCGCTTTCGCGCAGTCCGTCCCGTTCGACGACGATGCTGACATTGAGGCGCACGAGAGGGCGGAGATCCGCGACCCGGACACCATCGGCGCGGACGATCTGGACGGTCTGCCATTCGGACGAGAGCGAGGCCATGACCTGCACGACGCGGGAATCGAGGCCGCGCGCATAGGCGTCGATTTCGCCGAGCAGGCTGGCGCGTCTGACGAAATCGGTGCCGTCGAGCGGATTGATTTCGGTGTAGAGGTGGGTGTTTGTCGGGCGGGGCGGCGGTGCCATGAGTCCGGAGCGGCCGTTACGCACCTGCTGCACGGTCTCTCCCGCGCGGCGGAGGGAGACGGCGCTGATTTCGTCGGAGTGGGCGAACCCTGTTTCCTCGCCGAGCACGCTGCGCAGGCCGAAGCCGCTGCTTGTGTTGAAGGAGGCGGAGCGGATCACGCCGTCATCGAGCGACAGGCCTTCGCTCTCGCGGTATTCGAGGAACAGCTCTCCGTCATCCATGCCGTTCAGCACCTGCGACGTGATGGTTGCGGCTTCGTCCCGGCTGAGCAGAGCGCCGCTGCGTCCGAAGAACAGTTCATCGGTGGCGGCGAGAGGCCCCAGCCCTTCGACAGATGACCGGCGGCTGCGTGTCTCCGATGCGACTGCGTCAGGGCCGGGAGCGGTCGGGGTTGAGGCTGAGGACGACATGAGCAAAACTCCCGGAGAGGCGGAGCCGGAAGAACCGACTCCGAAAAAACTGGGTAACATATTGGGTGGTCTGTCAGGATTCACCACCCGGATACACTCCTGTGTCATAACTGATTTTCCCGCGCACCGGAAAACCCGGACGGATTTCAACCGCTTTAATCCCGAGGTCGGGCCGACCGGGGACTGGAAAGGATAGTTTTTGAGGCTGCTGAATTCGCACCGTTCGCTGCTGGCTCGCCTGCCTGTTTTCAGTGCTGTTTTCCTGCCCGGAATGGCTCGTCCCGCTCTGGCCCTGCTGCTTCTGGCCGGGGCTGCGGGACTGGCGCCGGATGCCCGCGCGCAGTCGGTGGCTGCTGAACCGACGCAGGTCACGCAGACCGTGGTGGGGCAGACCGCTCCCGTGGCCCCGGTTATTCTGCTCCATCCGACGGTGGTCCCGGCTTCGTATTCGACCGTACGCGTCGATACGTCTCAGGATCTGCGGCCGCCTTCGATCGCGCTGGACGGCCTGTTCGCGGCGATTGGCGAGGCGAGGATTTTCACCGATGCCAAGGCGGCGGCGGATGCTTATCCGAGCCTTCCGCCGTCCGAGATTCTGACGGCCTGGCGGGCGCAGAAGAACGATCCGGGTTTCGATCTCAAGACGTTCGTGGCGACCTATTTCACGATTCCGGCTTTTGTCTCGGCGGCTTATCAGCGCAAGCCGGGGGAGAGTGTGCGGGATTACATCTCCGGCATGTGGACGGTGCTGACGCGGCCGCCGGACACGCCGCAGCCATGGTCCTCGCTTCTGCCGCTTGCCGAGAAATATGTCGTTCCGGGCGGGCGGTTCAGCGAAATCTATTACTGGGACAGCTATTTCACGATGATTGGTCTCAATGAGGATGGCCGGACCGATCTTCTGCGGACAACATTGCAGGATCTGGCTTCGCTGATCGACCGTTACGGTCACATCCCCAATGGCAGTCGCACTTATTATCTGAGCCGGTCGCAGCCGGCTTTTTTCGCGCTGATGATCGATCTGCTGGCGACGCATGATGGTCAGAACACGTACAAAACGTTTCTGCCCGAGTTGCAGCGTGAATATGATTACTGGGTGGATGGCGCGGCGACGCTCGAGCCCGGGCATGCCTGGCGTCATGCCGTGCGTCTGAAGGACGGCACGCTGATGGTGCGTCCGTGGGACGATCTGGATACGCCGCGTGACGAGAGCTATCCGCAGGACATTGCCACGGCGGCGTCCACGAAGCGGCCAGCGGGCGAGGTCTGGCGTGATCTTCGCGGCGGGTCAGAGACCGGCTGGGATTTCTCGTCCCGCTGGCTGGCTGATCATCATACGCTGAACACGATCATCACGACGGATCTCATAACGGTCGAGATGAACTGTGCCGTTGCGCATCTCGCGGAGACGCTTTCCAGAGCTTACGCGATCACCGGCGACAGGGCGTCGGCGGATCGTTATGCGAAAGACGCCGCGCAGCGGATTGCGGCCATTCGCCGGGTTCTGTGGGACGAAAAGCGTGGTGCGTTCTATGATTATGACTGGAAGACGGAGCAGCTCAGCGATGTGCTGTCCGGCGCGACGGCGGCGCCGCTGTTCTTCCGGATGGCGACGAACGATCAGGCGCATACCATTGCGAAGACGCTGCGGGAAAAGCTGCTGAAAACGGGTGGTCTGACGGCGACCGATGTCGTCAGCGGGCAGCAATGGGATTCACCGAATGGCTGGGCGCCCTTGCAGTGGATGGCGATCAAGGGTCTCAACCAGTATGGCGAGGATGCGCTGGCGGAGGAGATTGCACAGCGCTGGATGGCGCGGGTGATCGGCACTTACGAGAAAAGTGGTGTTCTTTACGAGAAGTATGATGTTGTCGCGCAGGATATCAGTCCGACCGGGGGTGCCGGCGGGGGTGAGTATCCGATGCAGATCGGGTTTGGCTGGACCAATGGCACGCTGCTGGCGCTGATGAATCGCTATCCGCAGGATGTTCAGCGGATTCTGACGAAGAACCCGCTGGCGGGGCAGGAATCGAAAGATAATCCGGCGACGGAGGAGTCCGAGGCGGCGCCGGTTCCGGTTGTCAGGAAACCGACGATGACGGGGCAGGTGCCTTTGCCGTTGCCGGCGCAGGCTCAGGCTCAGGATAACGGTTTGCAGGTGGTGCCGCACTGAACCGATGGCGGGGTCTGGAACCGGGCTCTGTGCCCGGACCCGGCAGGAGCCAAAGGCCCCTGCACCGTTTTATAAACAGACCGGTTTCCAAAGACCCGGGCCTTTGGCGGGTTTCAGGGCAAAGCCCTGAGAAAAGCGTCCCCTGTAAAAGCCTACGACCCGGTCAGCTCTTACCTTCAAAGAAATCCTTCACGCGGCTGAAGAAGCCGGCATGTTCCGGGCTGCCTTTGATGTTCTCGCCGGCTTCTTTTTCAAATTCCTCAAGAAGTTCACGCTGACGTTTATTCAGGTGCTGTGGTGTTTCCACGGTGACCTGAATGTACATGTCGCCACGGGCGGAAGACCGCAGCACCGAGAAACCTTTGCCGCGCAGGCGGAAATGTTCGCCGCTCTGCGTTCCGGCGGGGATTTTCACGCTGGCGCGACCGCCGTCGATGACCGGCACTTCGATTTCTGTGCCGAGAGCGGCCTGGGACATGCGGAGCGGCACGCGGCAGTAGATGTTCGAGCCGTCACGCTGGAAGAGGTCGCTGGCCTGGATGGCGACGTGGACATAGAGGTCGCCAGGGTCGGCGCCTTTGCCGCCTGACTCGCCTTCGCCGGTCAGGCGGATGCGCATACCGTCCTCGACGCCGGCGGGGATGGCCACTTCGAGCGTGCGGGATTTCTGGATCGTGCCGACGCCCCGGCAGGCCGGGCACGGGTCTTTGACGACTTTACCCGCGCCGTGGCAGGTCGGGCAGGCGCGCTCGACGACGAAGAAGCCCTGCTGGGCGCGCACCTTGCCCGCGCCGTGACAGCTCGGGCAGACGCTGACGCCGGATTCACCGTCTTTCGAGCCTGTGCCTTCACAGGATTCGCACATCACGCGGGTATTGATGGTGATGGATTTCTTTACGCCGGCAAAGGCTTCGGCCAGCGTGATCTCGGCCTGCGCCTGAATGTCGGCGCCGGCGCGACGTGCGCCGCCACCGCCGCGGCGGCCACCGCCCATCATATCGCCGAACATCTGCTCGAAAATATCGCCCAGACCGCCGCCTCCGGCGAAACCGCCGCCGAAGTCGAAGCCACCGGGGCCGGCGCCGCCGCCTTCGAAGGCGGCATGACCGAACCGGTCATAGGCGGCGCGTTTCTGTTCGTCTTTCAGGACATCGTAGGCCTGGTTGATTTCTTTGAAGCGGGCCTCCGCCGCGGCGTCTCCCGGATTACGATCCGGGTGATATTTCATGGCCTGTTTACGATACGCTTTTTTCAATTCATCGGATGACGCCTCCCGGCTGACTTCCAGAACGGCGTAATAATCAATTTTCGTGGCCATGGATTTCCTCGCAGGCGGCCTCCGGTCGCGGACGCTTCACTATGCGTCGGGAGGACAAAAAAACGAGCGCCCGCTCCTGGAAAAGAGCGGGCGCCCTGAACCCGCGAGACATATCTGTCTCCGGGAACGGGGGCCGGACGAAATGTCCGGCCGGCAGAGGGCTGTGCCGCTCAGGACTTCTTGTCGTTGATCTCTTCGAAGTCCGCGTCGACAACCTTATCGTCGGCATGCGCGCCGCCGGCGGAGGTACCCTCGGCTGCGCCAGGAGCTGCGCCTTCCTGACCGGCCTTGTAGACGGCTTCACCGATTTTCATCGCGGCCTGGGTCAGACGATCGGAAGCCGATTTCACGGCCTCGGAGTCCGTGCCTTCGAGAGCCGATTTCACGGCTGCGATGGCGCTTTCGGCCTCGGTGCGATCCGCGGCGGGAACCTTGTCGCCGGCTTCGCTGAGAGACTTCTCGACCTGGTTGACCATACCTTCGGCGTTGTTGCGGGTCTCGACCTGCTCACGCTTCGCCTTGTCAGCCGTTGCGTTTGCCTCGGCATCCTTCACCATCTTGTCGATGTCGGCATCGGACAGACCACCGGAAGCCTGGATCTTGATCTGCTGCTCCTTGCCGGTCGCCTTATCCTTGGCGGACACGGAGACGATACCGTTGGCGTCGATATCGAAGGTGACTTCGATCTGCGGCACGCCACGCGGCGCAGGAGCAATGCCCTGCAGGTCGAAGTTGCCCAGCAGCTTGTTATCGGCCGCCATCTCACGTTCGCCCTGATAGACCTTGATGGTCACGGCGTTCTGGTTGTCTTCCGCGGTCGAGAAGGTCTGGCTTTTCTTCGTCGGGATCGTCGTGTTGCGATCGATCAGGCGGGTGAACACGCCACCCAGCGTCTCGATGCCCAGCGACAGCGGGGTGACGTCGAGCAGCAGGACGTCCTTGACGTCGCCTTTCAGGACCGCGCCCTGAATGGCCGCGCCGATGGCTACGACTTCATCGGGGTTCACGTTGCGGGCAGGCTCTTTACCGAAGAAGCTTTTCACTTCGTCGATCACCTTCGGCATGCGGGTCATGCCGCCGACGAGGATGACTTCGTCGATCTGGGAGGCTGACAGGCCCGCGTCCTTCAGAGCCGCCTTGCAGGGCTCCATGGTACGGGTGATGAGATCATCGACCAGGCTTTCGAGCTTCGCGCGGCTCAGCTTGACCACGAGATGTTTCGGGCCGGACGCATCCGCCGTGATGAACGGCAGGTTGATCTCGGTCTCCTTGGAGGAGGACAGCTCGATCTTCGCTTTTTCCGCTGCTTCTTTCAGACGCTGCAGAGCCAGTTTGTCGGACTTCAGATCGATACCCTGATCTTTTTTGAACTCGCTCGCGAGGAAATCGATGATGCGGTTATCAAAGTCTTCACCGCCGAGGAAGGTGTCACCGTTGGTGGACTTCACCTCGATCACGCCGTCGGAGATTTCGAGGATCGAAACGTCGAACGTGCCGCCGCCGAGATCGTAAACAGCGACCGTGCCGCCGTTTTTCTTCTCAAGGCCGTAAGCCAGGGCTGCCGCTGTTGGCTCGTTGATGATGCGCAGGACTTCGAGACCGGCGATTTTGCCGGCGTCTTTCGTGGCCTGACGCTGGGCATCATTGAAGTAGGCCGGGACGGTGATGACGGCCTGCGTCACTTTCTCACCGAGATAGGACTCGGCGGTTTCTTTCATCTTGCCCAGGACGAAAGCGGCGATCTGCGACGGGGAGTATTTCTTGCCGCGAGCCTCGACCCATGCGTCGCCGTTGTCACCCTTAACGATTTCGTAGGGGACCAGCTCCTTGTCCTTCTGGACGGTCGGATCGTCGAAGCGACGTCCGATAAGGCGCTTTACGGCATACAGCGTGTTGGTCGGGTTGGTGACGGCCTGGCGTTTCGCGGCCTGTCCGACCAGCATTTCACCACCTTCGGTGAAAGCGACCATGGACGGCGTCGTGCGGGCGCCTTCGCTGTTTTCGATCACCCGGTTTTCGTTGCCTTCACGGATGGCAACGCAGGAGTTGGTTGTACCGAGATCGATACCGATAACTTTACTCATGTATTCTCTCTCCACTCAGCGGCATCATCCGGCCCGAAGCACCCGACGCTGCCCTTCATTGCTGCGGCCCCTGTCATTTTTCAGACCCGGCCCGCCTTAAGCTTACACCGATGTAAGAACCGCCGGAACGGGTTTCAAGGGTCTTTTGCCCGCGAAACCGGTTTCCGTCCGGCTGCTTACTGTGCTTCGCCGTTTCCGTTCTTCGCGACGACTACCATGGCTGGTTTCAGCAGGCGGCCGTGCAGGGTCCAGGTGGGGGTCCAGGCCTGCATGACCGTTCCGTTCGGGTGTTCTTCGCTTGGCTGTTCCGCCATCGCCTGATGGTGGTTGGCGTCGAACGTCTGACCGGACGGGTCGTGCGAGACCACGCCGTGCCGTTCGAGGATGGAGAGGAAGGAGCGCTCGGTGCCCTCGATCCCTTCCCGCATCTTGGTGATGATGCTGTCCTCGTTTTCCGCGGGCTTTGGCAGGCTGGCGAGGCCACGACGCAGGTTTTCGGCTGCCTCGACGACATCGCGGGCGAATTTCTGCACGGCGTACTGGCGGGCGTCCTCAAGCTCGCGCTTTGTCCGGGTGCGAAGATTCTGCATCTCCGCTTCCGAGCGGACCCACTTGTCGTGTTCCTCGTTCAGCTGAGTTTCGAGCTCTCTGATCCGGACGCTTGCGGCGCCCATCACCTGATCGGTGCTGTCCGCGTTCTCGGGAGAAGAGGCCTGTGGGGGCGTCTGCTCTGTATGACCGGTCTCAACGTGATCCGCCGACGATCCGGCCTCGTGATTTTCTGTCGTATTCATCATGGTAATGAAATTAGGCATCCCGATCCCGGCCCGCAAGAACGCCGCATGAAGAAAACATGACGTCTTCAGGGCCGGTTATGTTGCAGTTTCGCCATCCGGCGGTGACCGGACAGGCGGTCCGCTCTGTTCCGTCCGATGAACGCGGGGGTCATATTCAGCTGCTTCTTCACAAAACCCCAACTCTCATTCATGCATGCCAGTCAGACCGTTGTGAGGCGACCCCATGGTCCGGGGGCGTTGCCGGCGCTATGGTTCTGCCCGCAGGGCACCTGCCGGCGGTCCGCCGGGTCGTCGGGCAGACCGGCACGCCGAAAACCGGCGGGTCGTCTTTATCAGGAGATGAGGATACGTGACGGAGACGACAAAACAGACGATCGCGCTGGTTGATGACGATCGTAATATCCTGGCCTCCGTCCAGATGACTCTGGAAGCCGAGGGCTATCAGGTCCGGACCTATACGGATGGTGAGCAGGCATTGCAGGATCTGAACGCCCGCCCGGTCGATCTGGCCGTTCTGGATGTGAAGATGCCGCGCATGGACGGCATGGAGCTGCTTCAGAGGCTGCGCGCCCGGTCCAGTCTGCCGATCATTTTCCTGTCCTCGAAGGATGAGGAGGTCGATCAGCTGATGGGTCTTCGGCTTGGCGCGGACGATTACATTACGAAGCCGTTTTCCCAGCGTCTTCTGATCGAGCGCATCCGGGCGCTTCTGCGGCGCAACGAGGTCAACCGGGCCGAGGCGGCGGGTGAGAGCACCGGCTCCCTGCTTGTCCGGGGCAGTCTGAGTCTGGACGAGGCGCGTCACCGCAGCCAGTGGCGCGATCAGGATGTTCCGCTGACCGTGACGGAGTTTCTGCTGGTCAAGGCGCTTGCGGCGCGTCCGGGGCTGGTCAAATCCCGCGATCAGCTGATCGACGCGGCTTATGGCGACAACATCTATGTCGATGACCGGACGATCGACAGCCACATCAAGCGGGTGCGGAAGAAATTCCGGCAGGTTGATGAGGCGTTCAATCAGATCGAGACGCTTTACGGTATCGGCTATCGCTATAAGGAAGAGTGAGCGATGAGCGGGGGGCATTCATGAGCAGTCGGGCCGCCGCGGATTTCTGCATTTCCGGCTTCTGACCGTGTCTGACGGGAACCCTGATCCCGGGGACGATGATTTCCGCACCGCCGGTCTGCGCGTGGAGGCGCCGCTGACGGAGGGCCGTATTGCGCGGGCCGGGGTTCTGACCCGGCTGACGGTCTGGCTTCGCGAGGCGGGGAAGACATTCCGGGGGTTTATTCCGCATCCGTCCGACACACCGTCGGATCTGCTCGATGCGTCGGGCCGGCGTCTCATTTCGCCGATGATGCGCCGGATTCTGCTGGTCAACACGCTGCCGCTGATTGTTTTCGGTCTGACGCTGCTGTTTCTCAACCAGTTCCGGAACAGTTTGCTGGATGCCGAGGTGAATGCGCTGCGGGAGCAGGCGAAGATTTATGCGGGCGCGCTTGGGCAGAGTGCTGTTTCGATCAATCCGGCGGCGCGGAACCGGCGCGGGGTTACGTTTCCGGGTGGCGCCTATGTGCTTGAGCCGTCTCTGACGCGGCCGCTGCTTCTGCGGCTGAGCGAGCCGAGTCCCATGGCAGATGCTCGTGTTTATGCGCCGGACGGGCAGCTGATTGCCGACAGTTATCAGGAAAAGCTTGCGCATCGCCCGGCGGGCGGGCCGCCTGTGCCGCCTGATCAGCAGACGCCTCCGGCTGAGAGCGTTACGGGGCATCAGCCGGCGCAGGCGCGGAACAGTTTTCTTCATCGTTTTCTCGATTCGCTGGTAGGGGGCGCGGATGACAGTCCGCTTCCTTCCGACGGGGACAGCGGTTCGCGGCGGGGTGGCGATGTCGGGCATGACGATACGGAAGCGCCGCCGTATATCCGGCGGACGCGCGATCACACGCTTGTCATCACCGTTGCGGAGCCGGTCATTCATGACGGGCAGACGGTTGGCGTGATTCAGCTCACCCGGACGGGTGAGGTTGTCGATACGTCGCTGTTCAAGATCCGCTCTTCCATTCTGTCGCTGTTCCTGCTCGCGATGGCGATCATGGCGATGCTGTCCTGGTATCTGTCGCTGACCATTGCCCGCCCGCTTCTGCGTCTTGCGGGGTCGGCGCATGTCATGCGGGAAAGTTCGGGGAGGACCGGCACGGTACCGAGTGTGCTGCTGGGGCGGCGCGATGAGATCGGCGATGTGGCGCGGGCGTTGCAGGACAGTGCTCAGGCGCTCTGGACGCGGATGGATGCGATTGAGCGGTTCGCGGCGGATGTTTCCCATGAGATCAAGAACCCGCTGACCTCCATTCGTTCGGCGATCGAGACCTCTCTGCGGATTGACGATGTAGAGCGGCAGCGGCGTCTGCTGACCATCATTGCCGACGATGTGCGCCGGCTTGACCGTCTGATTACCGACATTTCTGATGCCAGCCGGCTGGATGCGGAGCTGTCCCGGGCGCAGGCGACTCCGGTTGCCATTACGCCGCTACTGTCTCTTCTGGCGGAAATTCATCAGTCGACCCGCAAGCCGGATCAGCCGCAGATCCGGCTGTCGATCGCGGGTGATGAAGCTGGTCATGAGCTGCGTGTTCTGGCGCTGGAGGACAGACTGGTTCAGGTTCTGCGGAATCTGATCGGGAATGCGATCTCGTTTTCGCCGCCGGAGGGGTATATTCTTCTGGAGGCTCATCCCGAGGGGCAGATGGTGGAGATTGCGGTGTCCGATGAGGGGCCTGGCATTCCGCAGGCCAAGATCGACTCGATTTTCGACCGTTTTTATTCCGAGCGCCCGAAATCGGAGAATTTCGGGCAGCATTCCGGGCTTGGTCTGTCCATCAGCCGGCAGATTATTCAGGCGCTGCGCGGGACGATTCATGCTGAGAACCGCACGGACGGACAGGGGCATGTTCTTGGCGCCCGGTTTGTGATCCGGCTGCCCCGGGCGGCGGGGTAGCGGGCTCTGCCCGGACCCGGCAGGGACCACAGGCCCCTGCACCCTGATTTGTTAATAAACAGACGGGTTTCCGGAGGTCCCCGGCTTTTGGTGGGTTTCAGGGCAAAGCCCTGAGAAGCATCCTTTAACGGTAGCGGTGTTTAAGGCCGGGCAAACTGAAATCGCCATGAAAAAACCCCGGAATGACTGAACATTCCGGGGTTCGTTCTCTCGGGCCGGGTCGCAGAAATCAGCGGGGGGAGAGGACCATCACCATCTGACGGTTCTCAAGCCGGGGCATCTGCTCAACCTTTGCCTCTTCGTCCATTTCCGTGCGGATTCGCTCCAGAACTTTCACGCCGAGATCCTGGTGGGCCATTTCGCGTCCACGAAAACGCAGGGTCACTTTGACCTTGTCGCCTTCGCCGATGAACGACTTCATGGCGCGCATCTTCACCTGGTAGTCATTTTCGTCGATGTTCGGACGAACCTTGACTTCCTTGATTTCGATGACTTTCTGCTTTTTCCGCGCTTCGTTCCGCTTTTTCTGCTGCTCGTACTTGTACTTGCCGTAATCAAGTATTTTGCAGACGGGCGGCTCGGCGTTCGGGCTTATTTCCAGCAGATCGAGCCCTACGCCGTAAGCGCGGGCCAGAGCATCACGCGTTGACATGACGCCCTGCATCTCTCCGTCCTGATCGATCAGGCGGATCTGGGGTATACGGATCTCCTCGTTGACGCGGGGTCCCTCCCGGCTTGGGGGAGCGGGAATGGGTGGTCTGGCTATGGTCAGCTCCTGTCGACGTGAAAAAAAAAGGCGCGCGGGCCGGAAGGCCCGGCGCTCATAAGGTTCCGGATACAGTATGTGCGTAAATGGACACGCAAGATCAAGCGTTCCCGTCATGCTTCACACGCGATCAGCTATGCGAAAATCGCCCGGCAGCCCGGATATGGTAACAAGGTCGTGTTAATGAGTCACTTTTTTACTGGTCATCGCCATCATTATCCCGTCCGTCATCCGCCGGGCGGGCACCGATAGGCACCTGAAGCACGACGGTCGCGGCTTTGCGCCGGACGGTCAGCGGCAGGACGGTTCCCGGCTTTGCCGCCGCGACGACGCGGATCAGGGTACGGGCGTTTTCGACCCGGTCGGCACCGACCGTGGTGATGAAGTCCCCTTTACGGACGCCGCCTTTCTGAGCCGGGCCGCCCTTGTCGAGATCCACGACGCGCGAGCCGTCCTGCCCGTCCACGTCTTCCAGCGTGACGCCGAGCCATCCGCGATCAATACGTCCCTGGGTGCGGAGCGCCTCGACGACCGGGATCACGATTTCGGACGGGATGGAGAATCCGATTCCGACCGAGCCGCCGGTGGGCGAGACGATGGCGGTGTTGATGGCGATGACCTCGCCGTTCATGTTGAAGGTCGGGCCGCCGGAATTTCCGGGATTGATGGGGGCGTCGAGTTGCAGGAAGTCATCGAACGGGCTGGCGCCGATGTCGCGGCCGCGTGCGGAGACGATGCCGGCCGAGACCGATGAGCCGAGGCCGAACGGATTGCCGGCGGCCATGATCCAGTCGCCGACCTGGACGTGTCGGCTGTCGCCCCAGCGGACGAAAGGCAGCGGCGTCAGGCTTTCGACCTTGATGACGGCGATATCGGTCAGGTCATCGCTGCCGAGCACCCGGGCGGGGAGTTCGTGCCCGTTGGCGAGGGAGACGGTGATGTTGTTGGCGTCTCCGACCACATGGTTGTTGGTCACGATGACGCCGGACGGATCGACGATGAAGCCGGAGCCGGCGCCGAGCATTTCCTCGCCATGACGGCGGAGGCGCTCGCGGAATTTACGTTCGAGCGGGGTGCCTCTGACATCCGGCAGGACGTGCAGATGGCGGTCCGAGGCCGGGTCCATATCGCGGGTGACGGCGATATTCACCACGGCGGGGACGACTTTACGCACCAGCGGCGCGAATGTGACGGGCAGACCCGAAACCAGGGGCAGGCCTGTCGGGGGAGCGTCGGGCGCGGCTGTGGGAGGCGGGGCGGTCTCGGCCCGGGCTGACCGGATGAGCAGACCCGGCCCCGGTTCGCCGCCGGAGGCAAGGAGCGTCAGGGTGGCGCAGGCCAGCGTGAGTCCCCGGCCGGGACGACGGCAATGCGCCATCAGCGGGCTTCGGGTCGTCGGAGAGTATTCGGTGGCATCAGCGGGGTGCAGTTCTCATAACGAAAAGATAGTGTCTGATCATAACACGAATGAAGCGCAATGCCCCACGGCGGCGCGGAGACTGTTTCCACGGGCGCTGTGTCCCTGACTCCTCACCGTTTTGGGGCTTTGCCGGGCTTTCCGCCTGGGGTCCGGGGCGGGCGTGGGGCGGGCGGTTCGGCGACGGCGGGGTTTTCGGGCCAGTCATGGCGCGGGTAGCGTCCGCGCATGTCGCGTCTCATATCGGGCCAGCCGCCTGTCCAGAAAGCCGCCAGGTCCGCTGTCAGGGCCTGGGGGCGTCCGGCGGGTGACAGGAGCGCCAGCCGGAGCGGCACCTGACCGCCGGCGAGACGGGGCGTTTCGATCGTTCCGTAGAAGACCTGTGCTCTGGCGGCGGCGATCGGGACGGGTTCGGTGTAATCTATTTTCACGCGACCGCCTTTCAGCGCCAGTTCGGTCGGGAGATCGCGATCCAGTGCGACGAGATCGGCGTGGGTCAGGCGGGCGCGCAGGAGGGCGGCGAGGTCCAGTTCCTTCAGCCCGGCGAGTGTGGTGAGCCCGGCCAGCCAGGGCGGGAGCCAGTCTCCGGCGGTGGCGGCGAGCGCCTCGTCCGACAGGTCGGGGAGGTTTTCGTGTCCGGGGAGGACGCGTTTCAGGGCCACCCGCGCCTGGAACTGGCGGGCGGTGTCTGTCCAGGTGAAAGCGGTCTGAAGCGACGCGGCGGCCTGGGCCAGGAGCAGGCTTTCCGCGTCCTCGCTTTTCAGTGTTTCCGTGCGGTCACGCAGCACGAGAGTGCCGATTCTGAGGCGGCGGCGGGCCATGACGGAGCCGGTCACGGTGTCCAGCGCGGTTTCCACCTGTTCCGTGGCCCGTTTCAGCAGCGCGTCCGGCAGGGCATCGGGGTCGAGCGGGGCGGCGAGGCGAATTTCGGCGCTTTTCCGGAGAAACAGCGAGGCGACGGCGAGGAGGCGCTGATCGGCGAGACGGTCCGCGCGGCCTGTTCGGGCGCTTCCGCCGCCGGAGAGGCGGAAGCTGCCGGATTCGCCGCGTCCCTGGGCGATGCGGTCCGGGAAGCCGGCGGCGATGAGGGCGGCGGCGTCTCCGATGGGCGGCAGGTTGGCGGGCAGGCGCAGACGGCGGCGGAACTGTCCGGCGGCCTGTCTGATCCGGGCCAGCGCACCACGATCGGCGTCCGGGTGGTCGCCACCGGCGATCAGGTCGAGCCGGAGGGCGATGTCGGCGGGCGGGATCGGGGGCGGTCCGCCACGTGCGCCGCCCGGGCGGGGACGCAGCGGGTCGCGTTCTTCAAGCAGAGCGGCGAGGTTGGCGGCAAGGGCGGCTTCGGGCGGGGTCCGGGCGGCGAGCAGGAGGGCGGCGAGGCGCGGGTGGGTACCCAGCGCCGCCATGCGTCGTCCGGCTTCCGTTGGTTTGCCCTCCGTATCCAGCGCACCGAGGAGAACGAGCAGGTCGCGGGCGGCGGCGAGGCCTCCGGCGGGGGGCATGTCGGCGAACCGCAGGGAGGTGGCCTCGCCGCCCATCGCCTCGCGCCAGAGGCTGGTGGCCAGAGCGAAATCGGAGAGGTCGGCGTCGAGAATTTCCGGGCGGTCGTGCAGCGCCATTCCGCGTCCGGTGGCTTCCGTCCAGAGGCGGATGCCCAGACCGGGGGCCTCGCGTCCGGCGCGGCCTGACCGCTGTGTGGCGGCGGCGCGGGAAATTCGCATGGTTTCCAGCCGGGCCAGTCCGGCGCCGGGGTCGAAGCGGGGGGCGCGACGGAAGCCGCCGTCGATGACGATCCGCACGCCGGGGACGGTGAGGGAGGTTTCGGCGATGGAGGTGGAGAGGATGACCCGTCGGCGGCCGTCCGGTTCGGGGGCGAGGACGCGGGCCTGCTCACCGGGCGGCAGTTCTCCGTGCAGCGGCAGGACGAGGGCCGGGACGCCGTCCAGGAGTTGCGCGGTGCGGCGGATTTCGCCGGTGCCGGGGAGGAAGACGAGGAGGTCGCCTTCGGTTCCGGACAGGGTCTCGCGCACGGTTTGTGCCGCTGCCTGTGGGAGGTCGCGGGCGGAGGCGAGATCGCGTTTCGCGTGGCGCACCGTGACGGGGAACTGGCGACCCTGGCTTTCGAGCACGGGCGCGCGCATGAGGTCGCACAGGGTTTTTGTGTCGGCTGTGGCGGACATGGCCAGCAGGCGCAGATCCGGGCGGAGGTCCTGCTGGAGGTCGAGCGCGAAGGCGAGGGCGAGATCTGCGTCCAGGGAGCGTTCGTGGATTTCGTCGAAGATGACGCAGGCGACATCGTCCAGCATCGGGTCTGACAGGAGGCGGCGCAGGAAGAGGCCTTCCGTCACCACCTCAATCCGGGTTGCCTGTGAGACGGCGGATTCCAGCCGGGTTCTGAAGCCGACGGTCTGTCCGACCGGCTCGCCCAGCAGGCTGGCCATGCGCTGCGCGGCGGCGCGGGCGGCGAGGCGCCGGCGTTCCAGCATGATGATCCGGCTGCGTTCCGGGCGCCATCCGGCTCCGAGCAGGACCAGCGGGGCCAAGGTTGTTTTGCCCGCGCCGGGCGGGGCCACGAGGACGGCGTTTGGCGTCTGCTCCAGTGAGGCGGCGAGGGCGGGCAGGCAGGCCCGCACGGGCAGGTCGTCGTCCGGGGCGGACATGAGGGCCGCGACCGTGGCGGCGGGGCCGGAGGGGGAACCGGAGGTCATGGGCGGGGTTATGACCCGGTCAGGGCGGGACGACAATCTCGGGGGATGGTTCGGGGGCTTTCCGGGCGCGTCGGGGCGGGGTGTTTTTCGGGGGCTCTGTTCGCGTTAAGTACGACGACTTTATCTCAGGGCGTTGCCCTGAAACCCACCAGAGGCCGGGCCTTTGGAACCCTGTTTATATCATCAACAAATCGGGGTGCAGGGGCCTGCGGTTCCTGCCGGGTTCGGGCAGAGCCTCTGGCCGGAACTGATCCTGTGGAAAAATCACGTATCGACAGTTAGGGCGGACAGAGCCTTTCAGGTGCAGGTGCGGGGCACCGCCCGGACCCGGGCAAAGGCACCTTGTTGCCGATCACGGGGGAACGATATGCTCTCTGTTCGCTTCGTCCCGCCCCGGTATAGAGTCCCGCCCCTTCCCTGTTTCCTCTCTTTTCGCAGGACATCCGCCTTGCGCCAGACCGCAGTTTCTTTCCGTCGTCTTTTTTCTCTTTGCAGCGTTCTGCCGGCTGTCATCTGTCTGCTGCTGGCCGTGTCCGGGCCGGTGCGGGGCGCGGAGAGCGAGGCTGTCACCTCCGAACGCGACACCGTGACGCTTGTCAGTGACAGTGACACGGTTCAGCCGGGGCATTCCATCCGGTTCGGGCTGCTGCTGCATCTCCGGCCGACATGGCACACGTACTGGCGCAATCCGGGCGATGCCGGGGAGGCGCCGACGCTGGTGGTGACGCTTTCGGCGGCGGCATCCGGGAAGGCCGATGCCATTGACTGGCCGACGCCGAGACGGCTGCCGGACGGGCCGCTGATGTCGTATGGCTATACGGGGGATGTGCTGCTTCCGGTCAGTCTCACGCCGGGCGCGGGTCAGGCGGAGGCCGGCGCTGTTGCGGTGACGGCACATGCGGAGTGGCTGGTCTGCGCGGCGGTCTGCGTGCCGGAGGAGGGGGATTTCCACCTTACTCTGGGCGTCGGACCTGTGGCGCCGTCCGCGCAGGCGCCGTTATTTGCGCGGGCCGATGCGGCGCGTCCGCTTCCGTCGCCGTTTGCCGCCACGATAGCGCCGGACGGGAGGCTCGGGCTGTCCGGTCCGGGGCTTTCGGCGCGGGATGTGAGCGATGCGTGGTTTATTCCGGATACGCCTGGTGTCGTCAGTCAGATCGCGCCGCAGAAGCTGACCATCGGGGCGGGTCATCTGACGCTGGCTCTTAAGCCGCAGGATGCTTTTCATGCGGGCGCGTCGCTTGGCGGTGTTGTCGTGCTGCGGGATGCGGCGGGGCAGGAGAGCGCGCTGAACATCCTGGCGCGGCCTGTGCCGGGGGGCGCGGTGGCTTCGGCCCGTCCGGCTGTCGCGCCGGATGCGGGCGAAGTGCCGGGCGGCTGGTTTCAGCTTGCCGTGCTGGCGTTTCTGGGCGGGGCCATTCTGAATCTGATGCCCTGCGTCTTTCCGGTTCTGGCAATGAAGGCGCTTGCCGTCGTGCGGATGAGCTCGGAAGAGGCCCGGGTAAAGAGTGCTCTGGCTTATACGGCCGGGGTGCTGGCCACTTTTGCCGTGCTGGGAGGCGCCACGCTGATGGTGCGTCATGCGGGACTGTCGGCGGGCTGGGGGTTTCAGTTTCAGTCCGAAGGGTTTGTCGCGGCCATCTGCTGGCTGCTTTTTGCCGTCTCGCTCGGGATGCTGGGGATTTTCGAGTTGCCGGTGATCGGTGCGGGGCAGTCGCTGATTTCCCGCAGTCACGGGTTGCTGTCGGATTTTCTGACGGGGCTGCTGGCTGTTCTGGTGGCAACGCCCTGCACGGCGCCGTTTATGGGTGCGGCGATTGCGGGGGCGCTTGCGGCGCCTCCGGTTTTCGCCCTGAGCATTTTTCTGAGCATGGGGCTCGGGCTGGCCAGTCCTTATCTTTTGCTGGCTGTCATTCCCGGTTTCGGGCGGCTGTTGCCGAAGCCGGGCGCGTGGATGGATCTGTTCCGGCAGGTTCTGGCGTTTCCAATCCTGGCGACCTGTGTCTGGCTTGCCTGGGTTCTGACGCGGCAGGGCGGTGGGGACGCGACGCTTGTTCTTGGCGCGGGTCTGCTGGCGCTCGGTTTCAGCGGGTGGCTTGCGGTGACGGCCCGGTCGCGGGCGTCTTACAACGTGACGCGGGGGTTGCGCGTGGCGGCGTTGCTGGTGGCTCTGGCGCCGGTTGCGCTGCTGCCGCTGCTGCCTTCCGGGGCTTCATCGCCGGCTTCCGCGACGACTGGCGGTGTGGCGGCGGATGCCGGGGCTTTTTCGGCGGAGCGGCTGGCCGCGCTCCGGGCGGAGGGGCGGCCTGTTTTCATCGACATGACGGCGGCCTGGTGCATCACCTGTCTGGTCAATGAGCGTGTCACGCTGAACAGCGCGCGGGTGCGGGCTGCTTTTGCTCAGCACGGGGTTGTTTATCTCAAGGGTGACTGGACGAACCGGGACGGTGCGATCACGGCGTTTCTGCGGGCGCATGGGCGCGACGGAGTACCGCTGTATGTTTATTACGCGCCGCATGGGGAGGGGCATGTGCTTCCGCAGATTCTGACGCCGGAGCTGGTGGCGGGGGCTGTTGGCGGCTGATCGGGGGCTGGCGATCCATTATGTGTCAGTTCCCGTCTGTCGCGCGGTCATACGAATAACGATTACAGCGGGCACTGCCGTATCATTATCTGATTGTCAGACAGTCTGCCTTGCGAACTCACGACCCCGGGCAGAATGATAGTTCCGCGAAACATAGCGACATCGGAGATCAGTGAAACGCTCGTGTATTTCTTCGTGAGCGTCTCGAAACTTTGCAATATCTTCGGTCTGAGAATGAAAAATCATCAGCGTCGGTTACTGTGGCCAGAGTTGTTGGAAAACTGAAAATTACAGCAGACTGACAAATATGATGGTGAAAGCTGTCGTGTTTCAAATGAGATAATTGCCTTTATTTTCGCCGGAATTTACGAACGGTGTGTTTTCCGGTCCTGCCGGACACTGGTCATGAACTGGTGCAGTCCACTGTCGATGGCTGTCTGGAACAGGGTCAGCGTTTCCTCGCCGACATAGTGTTCCACGCCTTCGGCGTCGATGAGGGCATTTTCCCGGCTTACGCCGAGTGCCAGCAGGAAGGCTTCGACGACGCGGTGGCGTCTGCGGGCTTCGTCGGCGACGCGCTGGCCGGCGCTGGTCAGGAAGACGCCGCGATAGGGTTTTTGCGTCACCAGGCCGTCTGCCGCCAGGCGTGCGAACATTTTCGCGACGGTGGGCTGGGACACGCCCAGTCTGCCGGCGATATCGACCTGTCTGGCCTCGCTGCCTTCGGTGAGAAGGTCGGAGATCAGTTCGAGGTAATCTTCGACCAGCACGTTCTGCCGGGCGACACGGGTGGCGCGGAAACCTTCTGACTGGGTCTGTGCGTCTGGCATCACGCATGGGGGCTGAAGTGTTTTTTTTCCTGACATGGTGCGATCCCGCGCGGACAATATTCTTCTCCGAATAAAACATGCCGGGCCATTAATCCAGCGCCGGGCCGGAGCGGGGAAAGACGGGCGGATGCATATTCCTGTTCTTCATGCGTGGTTTGGAGGCGGAGAAGGCGCTAAAGGGAGTCACCGGCACCGGCCGGGCGGTGTGCGCTGTCCGGTGCATTCCCGGAACAAGATCAGGTGACCCGGAGTTTTTTATGGCCAGAACCTGCATTTGCTACACAACTGACCAGGGTTATCTGTTTCCGAGTTTCGTGAGCGCCGTTCAGGCGAGACGCAACAGCAGTCCGGAGCTTGCCGATGTGTGCCTTGTCGGTTTCGATACCGATCCGGCGACGCAGCGGCTTTTCGGTGATGCCTGCGAGCGCGCGGGGGTGCTGTTTTCGGCCTGTCGGCGGGCGGATATCGAGGATGCGCCCGCCATGCTGGGGCGTCTGTTTCTTTCCTCGCTTCTCCCGGCGCAATATGATCGCCTGCTTTATATAGACGGTGACACGCAGATTACCGGCAGTGCCGATCCGCTGCTCAGGGCGCCGGTTCCGGACGGGACATTTTACGCGGCCGCCGATCCGATGACCTTTCTCATCGATGATGACGATAAACAGGCTGTGGATCTGCGGGCGCATCTTACGGCGATCGGGCTGTCCCCTGCCGATGCCCGGCGTTACTTCAATTCCGGCGTCATCTATGCGGAGCGGGAAGCCTGGGCGCGCGTCGGGCATGATGCCTGGAAGATGTTTTCCTCGCAGCCCGCGGCGACCCGGTTTCCCGATCAGGATATTCTGAATCTTGTTGGTCTGCCGCACAGTCTTCCGATGTCGCTGGCGTGGAATTTTCCGATTTTTTTGCGTAACGCCGCCGTGGAGGATGTGATCCGGCCCCGCATCACGCATTTCATGTCGCGCCCCAAACCGTGGGAGGGCGTGTTCGCGCCGTGGACGGCGGTGGCTTTCACGCCGTATCGCGAAATAGTGGCCCGGTTTCCCGGGCTTGCGCCTTACTGGCACAGGATGAGCGGGCGTCAGCGGCTGCGTTACGTGGTGCAGCAACGGTACAAACAGGTTCTTGAAACGATCCGCTGGTCGCGCGGGATGCGTCACGACCGGATTCTGGCTTACGAGAAGTCTGCTGTCCGGTTCTGAGAGCCGGATATGCGGATCGGCACGCTGACACAATCATCACAATCCGCACACGGACAATCCTGACACGTTTCCGCACGTTGAGTCGGAGCACTCAGGTTTTTGAGGTGATGTGATGGCTGAAGATCCGGAGATCATGCGTGAGGTTGAGACGGTCATTATCGGGAGCGCTCTTTGCAGTCCGGATGACTCGCCTGAAACAACGGCTGCCATGATGGTGCTGGCTGTCTGCCGGCATCTGGGGATTGACGGTGCGGATGCGCCGCAAGTCCTGCTGGCTGCGGTGAAGGGCGTGGGGCCGGGGGACGGGGAGTCCGGCTAGGGGGCAAAGCCGGGCTTTGCTGAGCGTTTGCGCTCAGTGGAGGAGCGGGCAGGTCGTCTTCTCGCCTGGCAGGTGTTCGAAATTGCAGGAGATCGAGCCATCCACGGGCAGGTTGTTCGGGTCGGGCTTTTTACAGCAGGCGGCGAGAATGGCGAGAAGTGCCAGGACAACGATACTCTGTTTCTTCATGCCGGTTTTTCCTTAGCGTCCCAGCCTTTCTAAGCTCCTATCTTCCGTATGACCAGGCACCGACATCCACGCCGGGCAGAACATTGGTCAGATCGGCTGATTCCATCGGAACGGCGCCACTACGCCCACGGCCGGAGGATGTGGCCACGCCCGTTGTGATCTGGCCGTGCATTTTTCCGTCGTCGGGCACGCTGTTCTGCATGAGTGCCGGGGGCCGCCCGTATGCTGAATGCAGCAGTGCGGTGCGGGGATCTTCGGGAGAAGCGGGGTGGCGGGCACAGCCGGAGAGTGCCAGCGCGAGGATTGCTGCGAGAGAGACAGGCCTTGTCATGACGGCTGATTTTTCCTCCATCGCGGGTCGGCTTCCGTTGCGCGGGTAAGTATGCGCTATCGTGGCATGGTTATGTAACAGTTCGGCGACGGCGTTGCGGGCGTTGTCCCGGCGGGTGCTCATACAGGTAGTGACGGCGGGATTCCGCCATCAGGCAGCGTCCGCGCTCGGTGCGGCTGGCTATTTTGTCGCAGCTGTGAAGTTTTGTCTGATCGCGGTGCGCTTCCTGACGCGGGGTTAAACGGGTGTGGCCCGCGCAGGAGGTCAGCAGGACGGCCAGCGAGGCCATGACGAGGGTTCGTTTCATCTTTTCCTCAGTCTCACCCCGGCTCCGCCGCCGTTCTCATCGATGAACGCAACGCCCGCGGATTCCAGGGCGGCGCGGAGGCCGGCGAGGGTGCGGGGGTAAGGCGCGCGGGCCTCGCGTTCAAAGTCGGCGATGGTTTTTTTTGCCACGGCGGAGGCTGTTTCCAGCTCTCCCTGGGACCAGTTCAGGAGTGCCCTGGCGGCGCGACACTGGGCTGGTGACAGTTCCACGGCAGGGCTTACATCCATAAGAGAACCGGACGTGGGATTACATCAAAAGTGTCGTTTTACGCAAGGGAGGCTGAGGGGCTGGCCGGGTTTGTCTGTATATTACAGAGAGCACGGTAAATTTTCAGCCAGTGGAGTGCTTCGTCCCCTGCCCCGATCTGGTGGGCTGCTTCGAGGCGCATTGCAGCGTAATTTTTCGCTGCGATGCCGTGGGTTGCAATCAGGTCCGTGGTCGCTTCGGCAATATCGGGGGGGACTGTTCCGGTTTCTCGCATGTCGTGATCTTCATAACAGGCGGATCAGGTACGGGCGAGGGCTGACCTGGCGGCGTGGAGTATTATTTTTATCGGGGAAACGTAAGGCGGCTGGTGGAGCTGAGGGGAATCGAACCCCTGACCTCCTCATTGCGAACGAGGCGCTCTCCCATCTGAGCTACAGCCCCGCCTTACCACGGATACACATAACCGGCTGGCACTGACTGTCAAGCAGACTCGTGTCATGCGGAGCGGCTTCCTGTATTGTCTGGACCGGGCCCCCTCTGTAGGGTCCGGGCTGTAATGCTTCGGGCTCATACGTTTGCCCGGGCGATCTTCAGAGGTATCCGGATTTGCTGTTGCTTGGTCTGTGTCGAATCATTCTGACGCTTCTCAAACTTTATGAAGGCGTGATCTTCGTCTACTGCATTTTCAGCATGTTGTATTCGTTTGGTATTCTTGACGGACGCAACCGGATTGTCTGGCGAATCGGCGAGTTTCTGAACCGGCTGGTTGAACCGGTTCTCAATCCCATACGGCGGATCATGCCGGCGCTGGGCAATGTGGACCTGTCGCCGCTGATCCTTCTGCTCGTTCTGAGATATATTGCGGAGCCTCTGGTTGTTGAGGCTGCGGTTGCTGTTTATGCCGGATAATCACATGACTGACACAACTGCGCCCGATGCCGGATATTCTCCGCGCATCGCGGTTCTTGTTCCCTGTCACAATGAAGAAGCGGCCATCGGGCGTGTCGTCAGCGACTTCCGGGCGGCTGTGCCCTGTGCCAGAGTATATGTTTACGACAACAACTCGACTGACGACACGGTCAGCGTAGCCAGGGCGGCCGGCGCCACTGTGCGCCAGGAGCCCTTGCAGGGGAAAGGCCACGTCGTTCGGCGGATGTTTGCCGATATCGACGCAGATTTCTACGTGCTGGTAGACGGGGATGCGACCTATGAGGCAGCGGCGGCGCCGGCTCTGATCGAGCTGGCGCGGGCTGAAAAGCTCGATATGGTGAACGCGGCGCGGGTGACTGATCGCGTGGCGGCTTACCGGGCCGGGCATAAGCTGGGCAACCGGGTGCTGACCGGCCTTGTGATGGCGATTTTCGGAAAGCGTCTTTCTGACATGCTTTCCGGCTATCGCGTTTTTTCAAGGCGGTTTGTGAAATCCTTTCCGGCGATGTCCTCGGGTTTCGAGACCGAGACCGAACTAACGGTGCATGCGCTGGAGCTGGCCATGCCGATTGCGGAGCTGCCGACGCAGTATATCGAGCGTCCGGACGGATCGGTTTCGAAACTGCGAACCTATCACGACGGGTTTCGTATTCTGTGGACCATCATTGTGCTGGTGAAGCAGGAAAAACCGCTGATGTTTTTCTCTGCTCTCAGCGGCGTTTTCTGCCTGCTGGGTCTGGCGTTCGGCTTTCCGGTTATCGTGGAATATCTGCGGACGGCGATGGTGCCGCGCCTGCCCACGGCGGTTCTGGCGACGGGTCTGATGATGCTGGCGGCGTTGTCGATGTCCTGTGGTCTGATACTGGACAGTGTGGCTTTGGGGCGGCTGGAGATGAAGCGCCTTGCCTATCTGTCGTATCGGGGACCGCTGGCGCCGGACGATTTCGCCTGAGCCCGTTACGGGCCGGTTTACGTCGCCGGAGGCTAATTCTGGTTTCGGCCACCGTCGGAAGCGAGGGTTAGCGCCGCTCGTTATCGGCGCCGCTTCCGCTCTGAGTGATGCCGGCACGGTCCGGCGCATCCGAACCCGGTCTGACTGTGCGCGTGATGGATGCTACGGCGGTGTCGTTTCCTGAATTCGTGTCTGTACCGGCATGTTTCGCATAGCGGTGATGCAGGCGCGTCGGATTGTCCAGTCTGTCGCGCAGGACATTTTCAACGGCTTCAGGGTCCGTGTTTTCAGCCTGATCCAGCAGCCGGTCAGCGAGTGCCTGATCGCCTTTTTCTTCCGCACGCAGGGCGGCTTCAGCCAGTTCACGCGCTGTGCCGTGTTTACCGGATTCAGCGTCGTCTCCGATGGATTGCGCCATGAGAAATTCCTCTCTCTTTCTCTGTCGTCTTCGTCGCGGACCCTGTCAGGATAAGGGATGATACCATTCTGTTTTTCATCGGTGCCGGTCGGGCCGTTACCGGACGTATCAGTTTCCTGTTGCTCAGAGAGTGCGTCCGATGTGGAAATTCAACGCTACATCGGGGGAAGTGTTCCGTCAGGCGGCCTTTGTTTTTCTGCGGGATTTTGTAACGGGCTTTGCCTGTTTCTTTATGGATGCCTGACTGACTTTTCCGGTATCAAGAAGCGGTTTGAGAAAACGGCCCGTGTGGCTTGCCGGACAGGCGGCGATGTCTTCCGGTGTTCCGACGGCCACGATCCTGCCACCGCCGTCGCCGCCTTCCGGGCCGACATCTATGATCCAGTCCGCGGTTTTGATGACTTCGAGATTGTGCTCGATCACCACCACGGTATTACCCTGATCGACGAGGGCGTGCAGCACTTCCAGAAGCTTACGAACATCTTCCGTGTGCAAACCCGTTGTCGGCTCATCAAGAATGTAAAGTGTTCGCCCGGTCGCACGACGGGCCAGTTCTTTCGACAGCTTGACGCGCTGGGCCTCGCCGCCGGACAGGGTCGTTGCCTGCTGGCCAAGCGCGACATAGCCGAGACCGACCTTCTGCAGGATGGCGAGGCGGTCACGGATACGGGTCTGGGCCTCGAAATACGGCAGGGCTTCATCGACGCTCATGGCCAGCACATCGGCGATCGACTTGCCTTTGAACTTCACTTCCAGTGTTTCGCGATTATAGCGGGCGCCCTTGCAGGTATCGCAGGTCACGAACACGTCCGGCAGGAAGTGCATCTCGATTTTCAGCACGCCGTCGCCCTGGCAGGCCTCGCAGCGACCGCCCTTCACGTTGAAGGAGAAGCGGCCCGGTTTGTAGCCACGGGCCCGGGCTTCCGGCAGTTCGGCGAACCAGTCGCGGATCGGGGTGAACAGGTCTGTGTAGGTGGCCGGGTTGGAGCGCGGGGTGCGGCCGATCGGGGACTGGTCGATATCGATGATTTTATCGAGCAGTTCCATGCCGTCGACACCGGCGCAGGGTGCGGGGGACTGTCCGGAACCCATGAGGTTGCGCGAGAGTGTTTTATAAAGTGTGTCGATGACCAGTGTGGATTTACCGCTCCCGGAGACGCCGGTGATGCAGGTGAAGGTGCCGAGCGGAAACTGTGCCGTGACATCTTTCAGATTGTTGCCGGTGGCGCCACGGACGATCACGAGACGCTTCGGATCGAACGGGCGGCGCGTTTCCGGCACGTCGATGCGTCTGCGTCCGGAAAGATAAGCCCCGGTCAGGCTGTTTTTATCCGCGGCGACCTGTTTCGGCGTGCCGGCGGCGACGACCGTGCCCCCTTTCACACCGGCCCCCGGTCCCATGTCGATCAGCCAGTCTGCGCTGCGGATCGCGTCTTCATCATGTTCGACAACGATCAGGGTATTACCGAGAGATTTCAGACGTTCCAGGGTGCCGAGCAGACGTTCGTTATCGCGCTGGTGCAGTCCGATGGAGGGTTCATCGAGAACGTAAAGCACGCCGGTCAGACCTGAGCCGATCTGGCTGGCCAGACGGATACGCTGGCTTTCGCCGCCGGAGAGGGTTGCGGAGCCACGGGCGAGTGTCAGGTAATCCAGGCCGACATCGACGAGGAATTTCAGACGGTCTGTAATTTCCCTGAGAATACGTCGGGCGATTTCGGCACGTTGCGGCGTGAGGGTCGGCAGGACGGTATCGAACCATTCGAACGCGGCGCGGATGGACAGGCCGGAGGCCTGGGCGATATTGAAACCGGCCACGCGCACGGAAAGGGCTTCCGGTCTGAGGCGGGCGCCGTGGCAGACGTGGCAGGGTTTGTCGGACTGATAGCGGGAGAGTTCCTCGCGCGCCCAGATGCTGTCCGTCGTTTTCATGCGCCGGCTGAGATTGGCGATGATTCCGTCAAAAGGTTTTGTGACGGTATAGCTTCTGCCGCCGTCGCGGTAGACGAAGTGAACGTCGTCCTCCGTGCCGTCGAGGAGGGCCGTGCGGGCTTCTTCCGGCAGGTCGCGCCAGCGCGTGTTCATCTTAACGCCGATATGGGCGGCGACGCTTTGCAGGGTCTGTTCGAAAAGCGGAGTTTTTTCGCTGCGCCAGGGCGCGATGGCCCCCTGTTCGAGCGAAAGGTTTTCGTCCGGCACAATAAGATGCGGGTCGAAGAAAGTTTCCGTGCCGATTCCGTCGCAGGCCGGACAGGCACCCTGGGGGGCGTTGAAGGAGAACAGGCGCGGCTCGATTTCCTCGAGCGTGAAGCCGCTTTCCGGACAGGCGAAGCGGGAGGAGAACACCGTGCGTTCCGGAGACTCGTCTTCCGGCGCATCACGTTTCACTTCCTCGGCGTAGACGATGCCGTCGGCGAGGGACAGCGCGGTTTCGAAACTGTCGGCGAGGCGGTTTTCGATCCCGGGTTTCACGACGATGCGATCCACCACGGCTTCGACCGTGTGGCGAAGCTTGCGGTTAAGGTTCGGCACATCGGCAATTTCGCAGAGCGTGCCATCGACTTTCACGCGCGCGAAACCCTTGCGCTGCAACTCGCCGAGTTCCTTGCGGTATTCGCCTTTGCGCTCGCGGATGATGGGGGCGAGCAGCATCAGGCGCGTGCCTTCCGGCATGGCCATGACGCGGTCCACCATCTGGCTGACGGTCTGCGCCTCGATGGGCAGGCCGGTGGCGGGCGAGTAAGGGACGCCGGCGCGTGCCCAGAGCAGGCGCATGTAGTCATGGATTTCGGTGACGGTGCCGACGGTCGAGCGCGGATTTTTCGAGGTTGTTTTCTGCTCGATCGAGATCGCCGGGGAGAGGCCTTCGATCGAGTCCACATCCGGTTTACCCATCAGCTCCAGGAACTGGCGGGCGTAGGCGGACAGGCTTTCGACGTAGCGGCGCTGGCCTTCGGCGTAGATCGTATCGAAGGCGAGCGAGGATTTTCCCGAGCCCGACAGGCCTGTAATGACGGTCAGCTGATCGCGGGGAATATCCACGTCCACGGACCTGAGATTATGAGCCCGAGCCCCTTTGACCCGGATGGCATGGCTGAAAGAGGTTTTTTCGGTCATCGGTGCGATCGGTCGTCCTGTCATTCCGGTGTTAAGATATAGGGTGCCGGCCCGGCTTTGACAGGGCGGCCGGGGATATTTGTCGTCTTTGCTGTGGAGAGCGCCGATGCGCCTGAGCGTGCTGTTTCTGAGTCTGTTCCTGCTCGTGGCGTCTCATGCCCGGGCGGCGGGGTTTCACATTACCGTTCTGGGTGCGCGGGGTGGTCTTGAGGACGGCAATCTCAGCGCCTATCTGGTGCGCCCTGAAGGCGATCCGCACGGGGTTCTGTGTGATGCCGGAACGGTTCTGAACGGAATCGAGGCTGCGGACCGGGCCGGGGCGTTCAGCGATCTGCGCGCTCCGCTCAGCACGCAGGACACGCGGGCCGGTTTTATTCTGCATGACGTGATCAGGGCATATCTGATCAGCCATGCGCATCTGGACCATGTGGCGGGGCTTGTTCTGGTTTCGCCGGATGATGCGCACAAGCCGATCTATGCCCTGCCTTCGGTGCATGGGATTCTGAACCGTAATCTGTTTGGCAGTCCGGTGTGGATCAATATGACGGATGAGGGGACTGAGCCGCGTCTCGGGATGTATCATGACGTTGATCTGAACGTCGGCACCCCTGTTTCCGTTCCGGACACAACTTTGCGGGTCACAGCCTGGCCGCTCAGCCACGGGGGTATGGAGTCGACGGCGTTTCTGATCGGCTCCGGGTCTGATGCCATGCTGTATCTTGGCGATACGGGGGCGGACAGTATCGAGCACGGCACGCATCTGCACGCTCTGTGGCAGGCCGTTGCGCCGCTGGTGCGGATGCATCGCCTGCGCGGCATCATCATTGAGTGTTCTTATGACAATGCGCGGCCGGAGAAGCTTCTTTTCGGTCATCTGACGCCGCGCCTGCTTCTGGAGGAACTGCGCGATCTTCAGCGCACGGCTCATGCGTCGCTGCGCGGACTGCCGGTTCTGGTAGCGCATATCAAGCCCTCGCTGCGGGCGGGAGCTGATCCTGTGAAGGTGATTTCCGATGAATTGCGGGCCGGAAATGACACCGGTGTGCAGTTTACGGTCGCGGAGCAGGGGATGACGCTGTTGTGGCGGTGAGGTTTGTTTCCGGGTTATGCTTCTGAAAGGTGCTGTTAGCCTTGAGCGTTGCTGTTTTTCTCAGGGCTTTGCCCTGAAACCCGCCAAAGGCCGGGGTCTTTGGAAACCGGGGTGTTTATCGACAGATCGCGGGGTGTGGCCTCTCCGGGTGCAGGCAGAGCCTTCTGGGCTTCCGGTGTCAGCCGCCGCGATGGCCGCCGCCGTTTCCGGCGCCGGTGTTACCCCAGCCGACATTACCCCGTCCTGTATTGCCCATGCCGATATTGCCAGATCCGGTGTTGCCCCAGCCGACGCCGCCGTTAACGCTGCCGCCTGTTCCGTAAGAGGTGCCGGAGCCGGATGTGCCCGTGCTGCCGCCGGCACCGGACATGGAGCCGGTTGTTCCGCTGCTATAGCCGCCGCTGCCGTACATTCCCGGAGAGACGATCACCTGGGTTGGAGGAGGCGGGTAGCCTTCGTAGGAGTCAGAGCGGTCGGGACGGCTGCCAGCTGAATAATCCCAGTGTGTTTTGTTACGTGCGGGGTCGGTGGAATAATCCTGGGCGATGGCCTGACCGGACAGGCAGGCGAGCCCGGCGATGAGTCCTGCGAATTTCCACATAGTCCTGTCTCCTCTGGTCCGGGGTGCGGCGTCCGGGGCGCGGCGGGAGACAGGAAAGGCTTTAAGTCTTTACGTTTTGTGAATCCCCGGAAAGCGGGTCCCGGGGTCGCCGGTTGTTTGCGGGACAGAGCGGGGCTCTGTCCCGGACCCCGGCAAAGACGGGAATTTGGAGGCCGTTTGCCCGGGGGAGCGGGGGCGGCGTTATTCCGCCGGGACGTAGACCTTGTTTCCCGCCTCGCGGAATTCCCGGCTTTTCTCTTCCAGTCCGGCAATGCGCTGTGCGTCGTCGCGAATATCCTGGCTGATCCGCATCGAACAGAATTTCGGCCCGCACATGGAGCAGAAATGGGCCGTTTTGTGCGCTTCCTTCGGCATGGTTTCATCGTGATAGGCGCGCGCGGTATCCGGGTCGAGCGACAGGTTGAACTGGTCTTCCCAGCGGAAGGAGAACCGGGCGCGGCTCAGGGCGTCATCCCGCAGTTTCGCCGACGGGTGGCCTTTTGCCAGATCCGCCGCATGGGCGGAGATGCGGTAGGTGATGACGCCGACTTTCACATCGTCCCGGTTCGGCAGGCCGAGATGTTCTTTCGGGGTGACGTAGCAGAGCATCGCGGTGCCGAACCAGCCGATCATCGCGGCGCCGATGGCGGAGGTAATGTGATCGTAGCCCGGGGCGATGTCGGTGGTCAGCGGTCCGAGCGTATAGAATGGCGCCTCGTGACATTCGCGCAGCTGCTTGTCCATGTTCTCTTTGATCTTGTGCATCGGGACATGGCCGGGGCCTTCGATCATCACCTGGCAGCCTTTTGCCCAGGCGATCTTCGTGAGTTCGCCGAGGGTTTCCAGTTCCGCGAACTGGGCCGCGTCGTTGGCGTCCGCGATCGAGCCGGGGCGCAGGCCGTCGCCGAGCGAGAACGACACGTCATACTTTCGCATGATGTCGCAGATGTCTTCGAAATGCTCGTAGAGGAAGCTTTCGCGGTGTTCCATCAGGCACCAGCTTGCCATGATGGAGCCGCCGCGTGACACGATGCCGGTGACGCGTTCGGCCGTGAGCGGAATATGGGCGAGGCGCACGCCGGCATGGATGGTGAAGTAGTCCACGCCCTGTTCGGCCTGTTCGATCAGCGTGTCGCGGAACACCTCCCAGGAGAGTTTGCTGACATCGCCGCCGACTTTCTCCAGTGCCTGATAGAGCGGGACGGTGCCGATCGGGGTTGGCGCGTTGCGCAGAATCCAGTCGCGGATGTTGTGGATGTTACGTCCGGTGGAGAGGTCCATGACGGTATCCGCGCCCCAGCGGATCGACCAGACGAGTTTCTCGACCTCTTCCGCCGCCGAGGATGTGACGGCTGAATTACCGATATTGGCGTTCACCTTCACGAGGAAGTTGCGCCCGATGATGACGGGTTCCAGTTCCGGGTGATTGATGTTGGCGGGGATGATGGCGCGGCCGCGGGCGATTTCGTCACGCACAAATTCCGGGGTGACGAACTCCGGGATGGCGGCGCCGAAATCATCGCCGTCTTTCCGACGTCCGGCAGCGCCGGGCGCGGCCTTCTGGCGACCGAGATTCTCGCGATGCGCGACGTAGATCATCTCCTCGGTGATGAGTCCGGCGCGGGCAAATTCGTACTGTGTCACACAGGATGCCGCGCCGCCTTCCAGCACGCGGTGCGGGGCGGGACAGGGCGCGACGAGGCGGTCTCCGGTGGCGCCGCCATTGTCCTCCGGTCGCACGGCGCGGGGCGTTGCCGCTGAGAAGCCCCGCCTGGAGAGCCAGTCCGCGCGCGGTTTCGGCAGGCCGGCCGCGACATTGATGGTGGCGTCTGTGTCCGTGTAGGGGCCGGAGGTATCGTAGAGGCAGAGCGGGGCTTCGTTCGCGGACGGATCGAGGGCGATCTCCCGAAACGGTACGCGGATTTCAGGATGGCCGGCCGGGGAGGACCAGACTTTACGGGAGCCGAAGATCGGGCCTGTCGTGACTTTTCCGGGTTCCGGGGGGGCGGACGTGGTGACCGGCTTTTCGGGCGTGTTCGTGGCTATGTGGTTCATGAAACTGTCCTCGCATGTGTAGCGAGGAACGGGTCGGCCCCGTCAGATTGTCATCGCGCCCGAAAACGGCTCCCGGGGCACCACGACTCCGTCGTGGCCGGACCAGTCCCTCCGCCGGTATTAACCGGATCAGGTTCCCCGGATGTCGCATCCCGACATCCGGCAGGGTCGCCGCGCTTGCCCTGCTTCAGGCACATAGCGGTCTCTCAGTTCCTTGACGGAACCCCCCCTGGTGCCCTTATGAGTTGCCTTACTCGGTCAGCCTGTCAATCTCTTCCGTTCCTGGAGGGTGTGACGGGCATCTGCCTCACGGAGAGTTGTTCTGAAGGGCGGGTCTTTCGGGCGCGAAGTGTCCGGCGGCAACGCTGTTCGGGCCGGACTAGGCGCGACGGTGAAAACGTGCGTTGCGATTCTTACCGAAATATCATGAAGGTGATGCGATTCAGACCGGATTTTCAGGTATGCATTAACGTCCGCAACAGGTCGTCTGTGGGTTGTTTAACATTTGGATGACAAAAAAATTAAAAATTGTTCATTCAATTTTGTGGTGTAAAATGTTATCCCCTGACTATCAACAATGTCTCGCGGAGGAGGGCAGGAGTCCGGTTACCCAGTTTTTCCGTTCTGAAATCAGGTTTTTCTGACTTCAGCGGCTTCTGTTTCAATTCCGGTCTTTCCGGGAATGTTGCGCACGCTGCCGTGTGCTTTCGCTTGCCAGATCATGGCACGCTTTTTCCATTCCCGTCGCGGTGACGCGCTTCCTGTCGTTATCCGCCTTATGACCAGGTGCATTTCCGCACCGTCCGATCGCTCCGGTCGTTCCTCAAATTCCGCGCCACGCGCCTTGTCCGGCGTAAGCGGAGCGCATTTCCTTTGCCTGTGAATTGCGTTGCCTGAGGTCATTCAATCCCAGATTCCGGATATAGCGCCTGCCTGGCGTGTTCCCGGAGAACTGCAGCCAGTTTGGAAACTCCGCAATCCGGCGGAGACTCTTTCAGTCTAACGGTTGCCTGCGTAAAGAGGAGCATCTCCCCTTGACACAGACAGACCCTCTGTCAGCCCCAAAGCTTTCCTTTGCGGAACGCCTTGGTATTCCCGCGCCCCTGTTCTGGGGTTTTGTCGGCCTTCTGTTTTTCATGATCGGTGACGGTGTCGAAGCCGGATATCTTGCGCCCTATCTGGAGGGGCACGGAATCACGTCGCGCGACACGGCGTTTCTGTTCACGATCTATGGAGTAACGGTTTCCATTTCCGCGTGGATGTCCGGCCCGCTTTCTGACCTGTGGGGCCCGAAGCGGGTCATGTGGATCGGTCTTGTCATCTGGGCCGTATTCGAGGTCGCGTTCCTGGCGGGTGGCGTTGAGACCGGCAGCTACTCTTTCATGCTGTTCGCCTATGCGATGCGCGGTTTTGGATATCCGCTGTTCACCTATGGCTTTCTCGTGTGGATTGCCGCGGCGACACCGGCACGTATGCTCGGCTCCGCGGCGGGATGGTTCTGGTTCGCGTTTTCCGGCGGCCTGCCAACTCTCGGGTCTCTGTTTGCCAGTTTCGCCATTCCGGTTATCGGAGAAATGTCGACATTCTGGGCCTCGCTCGGGATGGTGATGGTTGGCGGCCTTATGGCTCTGCTTCTCACGAAGGAACCGACGGGCAGCAAGCGTCTGGCTCCGAAAGAGACTGCCGCGTCCACGATCTTTTTCAGTTCACTGAGCATTCTGTGGCGTGAACCGAAGACCTTTATTGCGATGATCGTTCGTACGATCAACACATCTTCGGAATATGCGTTTCTTGTGATCATGCCGGCTTTCTTTACGAAAGTGATCGGCTTTTCCCTGTCGCAGTGGCTGCAGCTTCTGTCGATCGTGTTTCTGTCGAACATTCTCGTCAATCTGCTGTCGGGGATCTTCTCCGATCGTGTCGGGCACCGTACGGTCGTGGCTGTTGGCGGCGGCATCGGCGCGGCGATCATGGTTCCGGCGTTCTATTATGTTCCGCAGATGTATCCGGGGAACTTCTTTGTCGCTGCTGTGATCGGCGCGCTTTACGGCGCATCGCTGGCGGCTTTCGTTCCGCTGTCCGGTCTGGTTCCGCAGATCTGCCCGAAGGAAAAAGCGGCGGCTCTGTCGGCTCTGGGTCTTGGCGCGGGAGCCAGCACCTGGGTCGGGCCGGCCATTGTGACGTGGTTTGAATCCTGGCATGGCATTGAGGGGATCATCTGGATCTTCTCCGGCCTTTATGTGGCCTCGGCTCTTATGACGCTGGCTCTGACGGTCTCGCCGGAGGCGCGTCGTTATCTGGAAAAGATGGCGGTTCGCGAGCGCAATGCCAGCAAAGCCGCGGCACGCGGTGACATTGCGTCCGATCTTGCTCTTGGCGAGCGTGCCTGAAGACAGGCGGCGTTTCTGCTGATGAGATACGAAACGGGGTCACTTCGGTGGCCCCGTTTTTTATGTGGGGTATGGTTGCGGAAACGGGTCCGCTGCGCCAGAGACGACCGGAGTGCGCGCGCGGCGTGCTCCGGGGATGACAAGGGAGGCCGCATGACTGACTCTCCGGTTCAGCTTGACGAGAGCTGGCGCCATGTTTTGCAGAAGGAATTCGACGCGCCTTACATGAAGGCGCTGAAGGCGTTCCTTGTGGAGGAGAAGAAGGCCGGAAAGGTTATCTTCCCGAAAGGCTCTGATATGTTCAGGGCGCTGAATCTGACGCCTCTCGGCTCGGTGAAGGTGGTGATCCTCGGGCAGGATCCCTATCACGGGGACGGGCAGGCGATGGGGCTGTGTTTCAGCGTGCGCCGGGGTGTTCGGGTGCCTCCGTCTCTGGTGAATATCTACAAGGAAATGCAGAGCGATCTTGGCATTCCGCCGGCGCGGCATGGCGATCTGACGCACTGGGCAAAGCAGGGTGTGCTGTTGCTGAACAGCGTGCTGACGGTTGAGCGGGGCCGCGCGGCGTCTCATCAGGGCAAGGGGTGGGAGCGTTTTACCGATGCTGTCATCGCCGCCGTCAACGCGCAGACCACGCCGGTCGTGTTTCTGCTGTGGGGCGCATATGCCCAGCGCAAGGCGGCCTGTGTGGATGCCACCCGGCATCTCGTTCTGAAAGGCCCTCATCCGTCTCCGCTATCCGCGCATAACGGTTTTTTCGGCGGGCATTATTTCTCGAAGGCGAATGCTTTTCTGGAGGAACACGGGCAGACGCCGATTGACTGGCGTCTGCCGGAGGATGCGGCGGAGGACTGACTGTCCGGCGGGCGGCAACAGCGGGCCGGAGAAGGCCGGATCAGGTGACGTAGTACCGGACCAGAACGGTGTGCAGGCAGGTGACGGACGCGATCACGAGCCAGAACGGGACCAGGCAGGTGATTGCGGTGCGTACGGTCTGGGGAGGCACATATTGCTGACGCCATAACGGCAGCAGCAGAAAGGGCAGCAGCGGGAGAAAATACCGGCCCTGGACCCCGACGATGAAGGCCTCGCCGACCGGGGTGAATGTCAGATATTCCAGCAGGAAGATCAGTGCCACGGCGCCGGCGGGCAGGATAGCGTTTCCGACGCGACGGAACGGAGTGACGGGCGTGGCTCCGCGGGGTTGCGCTGCGATGATGAGGGTTCCCGCCAGAGCGACCAGGGCAAAATCGTAAAACCATCCGGGAAGCGGCGTATCGAGCCAGCCGAGAACGCCTGTCATTTCGTCGCGGAAGGGAAGACCTTCCATGCCCTGATGATCGGAGAACGCCGCGATGACCAGCCGGGGAAGCAACAACGGATGATGCAGCAGATTCGACAGTTGTCTGCCGGGTGATGAGGCGGCCCATAACGGCACGAGGACAAAGGCGCGGACGATCACGGACCACAGGCCGATCAGGCCGACGGAGGCCGCGCAGAACCACATGAGGCGGCGGCGGGTGGCGGTGGTTGCCAGCAGCAGGGGGGCGAGAAGCAGCGGGGCGTAGGCCGGGCGTCCGAGGGACATGAGTGTCAGAGCCGCGAAGAGGGCGGCGGGCGTCTGCCAGCCGGCGCGGAGGGAGGACCCGGCGGTGTTCAGGGCTCGCAACAGGCCACATGTTGCCAGCGCGGCGGCGCAGATGATGAGGCCGTCCTGACTGACAGAGGCGAAGAGCGAGAGCGTCATCGGCAGGGACAGCACGACGGTCAGGAAAGCGGCCCCGCCGCCGGCCAGGGCGATGGCCAGGCTCGCCAGCACGATGCAGGTCAGTCCGTTTGTAAACCGGCTGAGTTCGAGAGCTCTGGCGACGTTCACATGCATCAGCCGGGCGGCGGCCAGACCGGCGGCTCCCGGGATGTAGAGGAGTGGCGAATAGATCGTGGTATTGGAGAAGGGCTGGAAGCCGCGCTCTCCCATGCGGATGGCGGCACCACGCGCTGCCATGTCGGGTGTGACTTTCATCTCCGGATGCCCGCGGATGACACCGTAGATGGCGTCCAGGCGATTGATGCCGAGATCGACCACGCCGCCTGACTGTGGTGGGGAGCCGGTTCGCCTGGCGATCAGTGTTCCGGACAGGATCTGATCTTCACGGCTGAAATGATTGAATTCGTCGGAGTTTTCGAAGGGCGGGACGATGAGGGTCAGCAGGCTGATGGCGATCAGCGCGCAGCAGAAATAGAGCAGAGCCAGAGTCCGGGGACGCGCTGTCTGCGTCGCTCCCTCCGAGAGAACACTCAGGGTCTGCTTCATCCGCTGTGATCCGCTGTCAGCATGTTGCGTCCCTTACCTTTGTCCCCGGGCCGGAAATGTCCGGGAGTCGGACGAGACCACGCCCTCAGCAGATACGGCTTTGGTCGCATAAGTGTTGAGGTGTGATTTTTTCACAGATCCCGGCGCCCTGATCTGCTGATAAACAAACCGGTTTTCAGAGGCTCCTGGCCTTTGGTGGATTTCAGGGCAAGACCCTGAGCAAAGCGGCGATTCTTAACGGGAACAGAGCACGGATAAACACCCGCGCTCCCTTCCGGGAGGCGGGTCGGCTGTCCTTTTCAGGACGGGAACCCGGCCAGCTTCCGCACTGTTTCTGTCCGCACGGAACGAGCCGGATCCGGGCCTTATTTCTTCGCGGCTTTCAGAGCGGCCTGGATCAGTTCGCCGGCGCGGGCCTTGTCGCCCCAGCCGGTGACTTTCACCCATTTGCCCTTCTCCAGGTCTTTATACTTGGTGAAGAAGTGTTCGATCGCCTGGATGGTGATCTCGGGCAGATCCTCGATCTTCTCTACTTTCGAGAATTCCGGATGGACCTTGTCATGGGGCACGCAGAGGATTTTCTCATCCTGTCCGGCTTCGTCTTCCATCAGCAGCACGCCGATCGGACGGGCGCGGATCACGCAGCCCGGCACGACGTTGCGTGGTGTGAGCACCATCGCGTCGGCCGGGTCGCCGTCGGCGGCGAGTGTGCCCGGGATAAAGCCGTAGGCGGCGGGGTAGGCCATTGGCGTGAACAGGAAGCGGTCAACGAACAGGGCACCGCTTTCCTTATCGATCTCGTATTTGACCTGCGATCCCTGCGGGATCTCGATCACGACATTGATGTCGTTCGGCACATCCTTGCCGGGGGAAATTTTCGATACGTCCATCGGGCTGCTCCGTCTCAATAATGGCGGGCGGCAGCCTATCCGGGTGGAGACCTGTTGCCAAGCGGAAGCATTGCGGCTGAACCGGCAGACTGTGCGAAGTCACGTCTTGCAAAAAATGTCGGGTTGAGCGATCAGGGGGTCGCCTGCGCGCCCGTAGCTCAACTGGTTAGAGCGGGCCGCTCATAACGGTCTGGTTGCGGGTTCAAGTCCTGCCGGGCGCAGGCACACCATGTCGCGGGCTTTTTCGCGCTGATGTGGTAACCTCGCTTTCAGCTTTCCGGTCCGGGATCGGCCGTTTTTCACCGCTCGTCTTTCAGGAGTTCGTCTCATGGCGCCCTATCAATATGTCTATGTGATGAAGGATCTGACCAAGGCCTATCCGGGCGGTCGCGAGGTCTTCAAAGGCATTACCCTTTCCTTCATGCCTGGCGCCAAGATCGGCGTGCTCGGTGTGAACGGCGCCGGTAAATCGACCCTGCTCAAGATCATGGCCGGGATCGACAAGGAATACGGCGGCGAAGCGTGGGCCGCAGAAGGCGTGCGGGTCGGCTATCTGGAGCAGGAGCCGAAGCTCGATCCGAAGCTGACGGTCGGCGAGAATGTCGCTCTGGGTTTTGGCGATCTGAAGAAGGCGCTGGACCGGTTCAATGAAATTTCGATGAAGTTCGCCGAGCCGATGGAAGAGGATGAGATGAATGCTCTCCTTGCCGAGCAGGCCGAGCTTCAGGAGAAGATCGACGCGGGCGACGGCTGGGAGCTTGATCGCAAGCTGGAAATCGCGCTGGACGCCCTGCGCTGTCCGCCTGCCGACAGCCCTGTGGACAAGTTGTCCGGTGGTGAGCGGCGTCGCGTGGCGCTCTGTCGTCTGCTGCTTGAGAAACCCGAACTGCTGCTGCTCGATGAGCCGACCAACCATCTCGACGCGGAGAGTGTGGCCTGGCTGGAAAAGACGCTGCGCGACTATCAGGGCACGGTCATGGTCATCACCCATGACCGCTACTTCCTCGACAACGTGACCAACTGGATTCTCGAAATCGAGCGTGGGCGCGGCTATCCGTTCGAGGGCAATTATTCGTCCTGGCTGACCCAGAAGCGCAAGCGTCTGGCCCAGGAAGAGAAGGAAGAGAGTTCCCGTCAGCGCGCTCTTGCGGCGGAGCAGGAGTGGATCGCCTCCAGCCCGAAGGCGCGTCAGACCAAGAGCCGCGCCCGTATCACGAAATACGAGGAGATGCTGGCGCAGAGTGCCGAGAAGGTTAATGGTACGGCTGACATCGTCATCACGCCCGGTCCGCGTCTTGGCAATGTGGTCATTGAGGCGGAAGATCTCAGCAAGGGCTTTGGCGACCGGCTGCTGATCGACGATCTCAGCTTCAAGCTGCCGCCTGGTGGCATTGTCGGTGTGATCGGGCCGAACGGCGCGGGTAAATCCACTCTGTTCAAGATGATTACCGGGCAGGAGCAGCCGGACAGCGGCAAGCTGATTGTCGGTGACACCGTGAAGCTCGGTTACGTCGATCAGTCCCGTGACAGTCTGGATGACAACAAGAACGTCTGGGAAGAAATTTCGGGCGGCACGGATGTCATCTATCTGGGCAAGCGGGCCGTTCCGTCACGCGCCTATGTCGGGGCCTTCAACTTCAAGGGGGCCGACCAGCAGAAGAAGGTCGGGATTCTGTCGGGCGGTGAGCGCAACCGTGTTCATCTTGCTAAGATGCTTCGCAAGGAAAGCAATGTTCTTCTGCTCGATGAGCCGACCAACGATCTCGACGTCGACACGCTGCGCGCGCTCGAAGACGCGCTGGCCGAATATCCGGGCTGTGCGGTGATCATCACGCATGATCGCTGGTTTCTGGATCGTCTCGCAACGCATATCCTTGCGTTTGAGGGAGACAGCCATGTCGAGTGGTTCGAAGGAAACTTCGAGGCCTATGAAGCTGACAAGCGACGTCGTCTCGGGGATGCGGCTACGGAGCCGAGCCGTATCAAATACCGTCCTCTGGCGCGCTGACTCATCCGGCGCGGCCTGTCAGCGGCCGGATGACGGCTACGCCCGGATGGTTTGTCCGGGCCGTGGAGCGGGCCTGATGGCGGGCGGTGTTCTGAACGTGACTGGCGGGTCCGGAGCTTCGGAATCCTGTCTGTTCAGCAGGCCGGAGCGCGGGCTCCTCTGGTTCCGGCCGGGTTCTCCGGGCCTGGCTGTCCCGCACAACACAGTTCAATGAAGCTCAATGCCATTCGCACGGCCCGTCTTGTGCTGGAGCCGGTTTCCTGGCGTGACATGGATGATATTGCCCGTCTGAAATCCGATGGCGGGGCGTTCGGTATGATGCTGGGCGGGGTCAGAAACCGTCAGCAGGCCGAAGAGGAAATGGCCGCTGACATTTCCTGCCGTGCCCGTCATGGCTCCGGCATTTTTACGATCCGCGAAAATGGCCGGCTGGTGGGTATCACCGGCGTTCATGAACGTCCGGACGGGCGTGGCATGGCGCTGCGTTTTGCGATTTATCCCTGGGCGGCCGGGCGTGGTCTGGCGCGGGAGGCGGCGGCGGCGGCTCTGCGGCAGGCGCATGCGGCGGGCATCCATCGCGTGATTGCCATTGCCCGCGAGACCAATATTGCCTCACGCAAAGTGCTGGGCGGGATCGGGATGCGCGTCTGTGACCGTTTTGATCGGGACGGTCAGGAGATGCTTGTCTTTGAGAGCGAAGTGACCGGCGCGGACTGACCGGCGAAACTTTGTCCCGGCCTCCGCAAAGGGGCTCAGTTTCTTTGATCCCGGTTTGTCCGGTCTTTTTGGAAAGTCTGTCAGCGCACAAAAAAGCCGTGACGGGGTTTATCCCGTCACGGCTTTTCAGAGAGGCCTGCTTTTTCTGAAGATCAGGCGCAGAGGCGAACCGGCTCTTCAGATGTCTCGATGATATAGGGACCCGCCGCGACGATGTGGATTGTCAGCAGGTTCTTCTTTCCCGGCGTGCGCGTGCCGAGATCCAGTACCGCATCACCTGCTGTCCAGCGCATGTTTCCTTCAATGCCATGCCAGCCGACGGTCGTGCTGCCATCCAGATGGCTGCGGATCGCACGATGCGCGCCGCCATCCAGCAGGGTGACATCGCTGACCAGGACACCAAGGCGGCGACGGTCATCGAGGAACGGTCCGACAACGTCCGCCGGACGGCTTGCGCGCGACAGAATCCGGATCTGCGAGATGTTCTCCGGCAGTTCCAGCGTGAACACGCCGTCCTTTTCGTTGAAACGCCGCAGGGCGGTACCCTGCAGTGTTTCGAACCGGAGGTCCGCCTTGCGGGTCGTGGCAGGGCGGCCCGGCATGGCCAGAGACAGAACGCCCGTTGCGCGGGCGACGATACGCTGGAAGATCGGCTCAACCTGATCGCGCTGTGTCAGAAGCGGGGCTGCCGCATCGTCCGCCCAGTTCAGATGACGCGAGACCAGGGACACCACGGCGCCCGATGAGAACGTGCGGCGGTGACCTGTATCGAGATAGCTCTCGGTCGGTGTGTTGTTCGCGACGATCACACTGTGCTGCGCGGTTTCGATGTGGAAGTAGCGGTATTCCGTGATCGACCGGTCATAAAAGATGCTGGCGCCGTTGACGAGCATGCGCACCGGCACGAAGCCACCGTCAGCAAACAGGCAATGCTCGGCCGTGACCAGGAGGTCACGGGACGGGACATTCTCCGCGATCGCGTCTTTCAGAATACGCACAGGGTATCCGGCTTCGCTATCGGGCAGCGTCGGGTTGACGGCCGTATCGCAGTAGCCGGTCCAGACAACCGGGCGCAGGGTTTCACCTGCGTTCGCGACAACCAGCTGATCGCCGGCCACCAGATCCTCAACGGCGACATCACCGCGATCGGTGCGGATCAGTGAGCCGGCGAGGAAGCAGGCATCGCTGGATGCGGTTGTGATCAGCCAGTCGCCATAGGCGTCCTGGGTGAAGGACGCGGTGCCGGGCACGAAGCCGGCCGCAAGGTTCACATGGCTCAGCACGTCGGTCGTGCCGTTGCTGAGGCCGATGGTCAGCGTGTAGCTGCCGTTGCTGTTTTCCGTATAAACCGCTGAGACGGGGCTGGCTCCGACATCGGCGTCGATGGCGAACTGCGTGTTGGCGCTCACATTGTTGAAGACGGTTTCGACATCGGTCGAATTGCCGCTCAGCACGATCGTATTGTGCGAGTTATCGAAGTTGATCGTACTGGTGTTGCCGTACAGCGCCGTATAGAGCGTGCTGTTGTCGTTGAGGTTGATCGTCGGCAGATCGACTTCAATCGAACTGGCGGGCGTGCCGAAGGTGGAGTTGTCGAGTGTCAGCGTGCCGCTACCGGAGAGGTGATCGCTGTCAACGACGACATTGCCGTCGTTATTTTCGATTGTGAGCGTGCCATCGATCGCGCTGACGCCGCCGAGCTCCACGCGGGCGGCTGTATCGATGATCAGCTGACCGTTATCGCGCACTTCGACACCGGCGGTGGAGAAGACGTAGCTGTCCGGATTGATCCCGGCGGGGGCCGTGATGGTCAGTGTCGCGTTGCTGAGCACCGAGAGGCTGACAAACTGCTGTGCGTTCGCCTGATCATAGACGACATACAGCGGATCGTCCGCCGTGCCCTGCAGGGTGCCCTGGTAACAGCTGTCGGATTGCGGGACGGCCCCGAGTTCCCAGTTGCTTGCATTCGACCATTCGGCGGGGCTGGTCGCCGTGCCTGTTCCCGTGAAATGGTCGTTCGCGACGGATGTGTGATTGACATATCCGGTGGTCGTGTACTGCGACGTATCGCCGCCGGCCTGTTCGGCGGCTGTTGCGACCTGCTGCAACTGTTCGTGAGTGGCAGACGTCGTGTAATCCGTTGTCGTGGATGCGGCGTTCAGATCCGTAATGATATAGTCACCGGCCGCGTCCTGGGAGATGCTCGCGGTGCCGGGAACGAAGCCGCTGGCCACGGTAACATCCGACAGGGTCAGCGCATTTCCGTTCGACATGGAAATGACGAGAGAATAGGTGCCGTTGCTGTTCTCCGAGAACGCCGCACTGACGGGCGTGACGCCGTCATCGCCGTTTATGGCGAAGTGAGAATTTTCGGATACACCATAGACTGGCGTAGTGATGGTCGATTCCGTTCCCTGCAGGACCAGCGTATTGCTGGTTGCCGGGTCGAATGTGACCGATGCACCTGACGCATACCATCCGGCGTAGAATGTGCTGCCGCCCTGCAGCGTGACATTCATGTCGGGAACGCTGATGGGTGTTTCCGCGCTGCCGAGCGTGGAATTCACCAGGTTAAGCTGGCCGTCACCGCTCAGTCTGTTGCCATCCAGAACCACGTTACCCGGGTTATCTATGATGGTGATCGTGCCGCCCCGGTTCTCGGTGTACATTCCGAGTTCGACGGGGGACGACGTATCGATGATCAGCTGACCGGTGGGTGCGATTTCCATAGCATATGTGGAAAACACATAACCGGAATCGGATGAATCGGTGGTCGCCGTGACTTTGAGTGTCGCGTAATCGCCGATGGACAGGGAGGAGATCTGACCATACGAGTCGCCATTTGCCACAGCGACGACCGGGTCGCTTGCGGCGCCGGTGATATTCGTATTCTGGCAGGTGTGACTCTGAGGCAGATCACCGTTGTCCCAGTTTGCGGGGTCGTAAAAATCGTCAGAAGAAGAGCCGTTCCAGCTTGCTGTTGTCATGTCTCAGGAGACCTTATCCATCCGGAACCTGTCACGCTTAACTCTTCCCGGAAAACCGATTTTCGGGACGACCTGCGGGACGGGGCGAGATGTTTGTTAAGCATTAAGCTGAAGTATTGTACACTAATTATTAACCTTTATCAATTCGACTTCATTCTATTTGGTTTTATGTAAAATTAGCGGCATTCCGCTACTCAGGCGAAATCACAGGCTTTTGCAGAGGCTGCCACGAAGCAACAGCCTTATTTTGACACGCTTATTTTCATGAATAAAAAACAAACACATTGCTAATAAATATTAAGCCTTCGTGAAATCAGAATTTAATCAAAGGTCTTATTTTGACACACTGGTGTGATATTAATTTTTATCTATATAATGAGATATATATCGGAGCATTTCCCCCTTCCCGGGCTGTCGTTTTCAGCCTGGATTAATGTTTTTATCTTACAACTGTATGGTGAGTCTTTTCTGATGCGGCTTCTGAAGCAGCCTTGGAGAAGTAGCCTTCCACCCGGCCTGCCAGCACCCTCAGATAATATGCGCCATAATCGGATCGTCTGCGGAACTGGTTCAGAACAAGTCCACCGAGAGGTCGGATGAAAAAGATCATCACAAGAGAGAGCGGGGCTTCGTTCTTCCGTAAAGCGTATCCCATGCCGCGACCATAACTTCTGGCCCGGCTTCGGCCGACTTCATCGGATTTGTCCGGATGCATGACCAGCAGATCGGCATCAAAATATCCATTCGCTCCGCTGCGTAAAAGACGCAGGCCCAGATCCTGACCTTCGGCGGCAACAAAACGGCACCCGGGCCCCATGGCGGTATCGAAACCGCCGACCGCGTTATACAGATCGCGGCGAATGAACATGTTGAATTCGATAAGACCGATCCAGATATTTTTCTGATTCAGCTTCGTGCTTTTCTGCAGCCAGCGACCCATCCGGGTTTTGTGGCCCTCACAGTTGATCACGCTGCCTGTCAGAAATCCGAGATCCGGATTCTTACGGAACGCTTCATCAACATGACTGAGTGTGTCGGGCAGATAGAGGCAATCGTCATCAGGAAATGCGATAATATCTCCGGATGCCTGAGCAGCGCCGACTGCACAGGCATAGCGACACTGTCTGATATCACTGCGAATGTGCAGCAAAGGGAGACGTGACGCATATTCGCCTATTACGTTGTCGTAAAGATTGCTGCCACTCTGGTCTACAATGATCACTTCCAGATCGGTAAACGACTGCTGGCACAACCCGTCCAGAAATATTTCCAGGCTGTCGGGTCTGTTCAGGGTGGGGATAACCAGAGAAAACCGCATAGGGGAAACAGTGCGCTCAATTCATTAAGTCAGATACAATTTATGCGTTCAGGATCAAGTCGTCCGAGCACAAGATCGCGCCATGCTCTCCAGTTGCCATTCCTTCGACCGCGCCGGTCGATCCAGGATTCCGGATGAAAACTGCGGACCAGATTGATTAACGTATGGCGTCCGGCGCTTCTGAGCGCGCGCTCCCACGGGTATGTGCCTTTGCGCGCCATATAGACCGGATTGGCGATCTGTGAATATCCCAGTCTTACACCGGATGTTTTCCCGCTCTTGCTCCCCAGATGCACACCGGCTGCGGCATCCGCGCGGACGATGCGGCCGTGAGGCAGCAATCGGCGGGAAAAATCAATATCTTCATACCAGGCATAAAGCGGCAGTTTTTCATCGAAGCGGAGGTCGAGCCGTCTGATTGCATCAAGCCGGAACGCCATATTGCAGCCATACGTATTGAACGCATCTGTTATACCCGCGGCTGGATCAGGGAGCACCTGCTCCAGCCGGTCTCTGGCATATTCAACAGAATAGCCAGGTCCCTGAGCGCCGTCTGCCAGGACGTTTCCGGTCATCCCGAGAATATGTGAATCCTGTCGGAACGTCCTGATAATCGCCTCGATATAATCGGCCTGAGGGAAAAAATCATCATCAAAAAACAGGACAATATCCCCGTTGTCTGAATGATCCAGGATCACATTGCGCTGTGCCGGCAGGCCCCGGCTGCCCTGCAGCAGGACGAGGCGTATCCCGGGCAGCAGATCCGGTGAAATACCATCAATATCAGCGGGGTTTCGGTAACAGACGACAACGGCTGCCGGGCGGACTGTCTGGCTGCCAATATCCGAGAGTAAGGCTTTCAGAATTGCGGCGCGTCCGGATGTCGCTATTCCTACAATAACAGTGGGCTGATCGGGCAATACCGGCATCGGGTCCGACAGACCCGTCAGTTCACGCGAAAGAGAGACAAGCTGTCCTGCGCCGGCCTCTGCATTGATACAGTCACGCATACGCTGCTGGCCGTGTTCCGTTCTCACCTGTGCGGCCAGAGGGTCCGTCTGGATCGTGCGGATAGCGGAAACGAGAGCTTCCGGTTTTTGCGGGGGAAAACTGATCAGGCAGCGATCATCAAAATAGTCACTCAGGCCACCGCAGTCCGGGGCAATGACCGGAACGCCCCGGATAAGGGCTTCTTGAATGATTGTGAGTCCTGATGTCTGCTTATCGGGGAGAAACGGCACGATGACCATATCCGACTGGTCGTACAATTTTACCAGGCTGTCGTCATCCCGGGCGCGAACGAGTTCCACATTATGAGCCTGCTTCGCAGCCAGATGTGCGGCATGTGTGTGGCTGGCAAGCAGAAAACGGATATGCGGAAGGGATTTTGCGGCTTCACACAATGTCTTCCAGTCGCAGTCCTCATCACTGCCGATTGCAAGCACCGTCAGAGTTTTGCCTTTGCATGTTTCTCTGGCAGGCGACATTTCATCGGCCCTGATTCCGAACCGGACCTGCTCGACACGAAGAGCCGGAAACAGAACGCGGGCGGCCTCCCTGTTCAGAACAGAATGAACCGTGAGAATATCGAGCTGTTTCAGAAGCCATCTCGCCAGCATGCGTCTGAGCGCTGGCAGACGGTCCCACCGATCAATCAGCCGGATGGCCTGACCGATCGTCTTCGGACGGCGCTGCGGGCGGAGTAATTTCAGTAACAACAGGACGGCAAAAGTCTGTGACTCCGTTTGGGCCCACACGACATCCGCATTCAGTATTCCGGCCCTGTTTCTCCAGGCCTGGAGAAAATCAAATCCCAGCACGGCGCGCGCGCCGTAACGCCGCAATTTCTGAAACGGATTTTCCGGCTGATCCCTGGAACAGATAATCGACACTGTGTCGGAACTGGGCTGCTCCTCGTTTACACCAGGGATAAGGCCTTTATTCCATCGCTGCCGCCAGCTCGTTCCGCCAACACCGTAAGCCGGCAGCACAAAGATTTTCATATCAATACACGCCTGAAAATATAGATCTGTTTATCTCTGACATTTCAAAGCACTGCCCGGGACTCTCAGGAACAGCAAGTCTTATTCTTTCGGAGCAGAAACGCATCACAATGCAACATCTCCGCCGGAATGAACCCGGGGAAACCGGATATTTGCTGATGGTAGCATCAGGACCCGGACGGCTCCATATGCGGATGAACCGGCCGCGCGCCTTCAAATTCGAGCAGCCATATCTTGTCATCAATCCCGCCGTCGCCGGAATATCCTCCCATAGAACGGGCCGCGACGACCCTGTGACAGGGGATAAGGATCGGAATGGGATTTCGCCCGACAGCCTGTCCGACCGAACGGGGGGAACCGCCTGCCTCAGATGCGATACTGCTATACGTCCGGACCTCGCCAGTCGGGATTTGCAATAAAATCTCCCAGACCTTTTTCTGATAAGGAGTTCCTTCAGGTTTCAGCGGAAACGGGAAGGCCCCTTCAGGCTTGTCGAACCATGCATGCAGCCATGCCCTGGCGGCCACCAGCAGTTCCGTTTCTGTCTGATCCCGCCCCCAGCCCCAATCGAGGGCAATAATGGCGCCATCCTCTTCCGACAACGTGAGTGGCCCCAGAGGCGAATGAAGCGAAAGCTGAGGCATTGTTCCGACCTTGCATGTCACTGAAAAAGTCATGACATGTTAGCATCTTTGTGCCTGCAATGCCGACCCGTCAAACGGAATTACATTTCTTGTCCATACCCTTACCTGATTCTCGTCCGACGGGTCTTGAACCTGTTTTCGCACTCGCCACAGGAAACGGGCGTGCTGCTATCGCGATCATGCGGGTCAGTGGCGAAGGCAGCGGGGATATTCTGAGGAAATTATCGGGGAAACTGCCGCCGCCACGTCGGGCTGCGCTCCTCGGCCTCTGGCGGGATGCGGCGTCCGGCGAAGATCATCTCGATGACGCGCTGGTTCTCTGGTTTCCGTCTCCGAACAGTTATACCGGCGAAGACAGCTTCGAACTACATCTCCATGCCGGTCCGGCGGTGATTTCCGCCGTTGCCGATGCACTCGTCGAAGCCGGCGCCCGTCCGGCTGAACCGGGTGAGTTCACCCGGCGCGCTTTCATGCACGGGCGCATCGATCTGACCGAAGCTGAAGGAATCGCTGATCTCATTGCCTCGGAGACCGAAGCGCAGCGTCGTCAGGCACTGTCTCAGGTCGATGGCGCGCTGAGCACGCTTTATCGCGGCTGGGCCGATCGCCTCAGGATTATTCTCGCGCAACAGGAAGCTCTGATCGACTTTCCCGATGAGGATCTTCCGCCCGAAGTGGAAGAAGGTCTTCTGGCTGAAATCGCGGCTCTGAACGATGAAATCACGACTCATCTTTCTGACGGAAACCGGGGTGAGCGGATTCGTCGCGGGCTGGTTTTTGCGATCGCAGGGCCGCCCAATGCCGGCAAATCCAGTCTTCTCAACTGGCTCGTCGGGCGCGATGCCGCCATCGTTTCATCCGTTGCCGGCACGACGCGGGATGCCATCGAGATCGCCATCGTTCTGGCGGGCACTAAAATCACCATCGTGGATACGGCCGGACTGCGTGAGACGACAGACCCGGTCGAGGCCGAGGGTGTCAGAAGAGCGATGTTTCACGTGGAACATTCTGATGGCGTGATTCAGATGTTTGAGGCTGGTGATGCGCCCGACTTCCTGCTCCCCGATGCCATCGCCGTCTGTAATAAGATTGATCTTCACCCCGCTCCTGCCGTAATCAGGGACACGCCTGTCTCCGGGATCAGCATCAGAACCGGAGAAGGACTTTCACATTTTCAGGCGACACTTGAGACAAAAGTTCGGGCGCTCACCGCTGGCAGCGGCGGACCGCCGCTGACCCGGGCGCGCCACCGCGCCGCGGCCGAAGAAGCCAGGACGAGTCTGGAGGCGGCTTTGCGGCTCGACTGGCCGGAGATGCGCGGCGAGGAACTGCGTCTGGCCATGCGGGCTCTGGGGCGGCTGACCGGGGAAGTGGGCGTGGAAGACATACTGGATACGGTCTTCGGACAGTTCTGCATCGGGAAGTAAGGGAACGGACACCATGAAGACGCGATTCGACGTTATTGTCGTCGGAGGAGGTCACGCCGGCTGTGAAGCGGCAGCGGCGGCGGCGCGCTGTGGTGCCGACACTCTTCTGCTGACCCAGCGTCGCGACACGATCGGTGCCATGTCCTGTAATCCGGCTATCGGAGGCATTGGCAAGGGGCATCTCGTCCGCGAGATCGATGCGCTGGATGGCATTATGGGACGCGCGGCGGATGCTGCCGGTATTCATTTCAAACTTCTTAATCGCTCCAAAGGTCCTGCTGTTCATGGCCCTCGCGCTCAGGCTGATCGGGGACTCTATCGTCAGGCTGTCAATGATCTGCTGGACGGGACTGACAACCTCACGATTGAGAAAGGTCTGGCGGATGACCTTCTTCTTGCGCCGGACGGGTCGGTCTCGGGTGTTGTCTGCGAAGACGGAACCACACTGCATGCGCCTTCCGTTGTTATTGCCGCCGGAACATTTCTGCGTGGTGTGATCCATTTTGGGCATGTGTCCGAGCCAGCGGGGCGTGTTGGCGATCGCCCCGCCAATGCGCTGGGACTGCGACTGGAAGCGCTTGGTCTCCCGATGGGGCGTCTCAAGACCGGGACGCCGGCCCGTCTTGATCGCGGCAGTATTGACTGGGAGTCGTTGCCGGAAGATCGCGGCGATGCTGCTCCCGAGCCTTTTTCGCGTCTGACGGAGAGGATCACCAATCCGCAGATTTCCTGCCGGATCACGGCGACGAATGAGCGCACTCACGATATCATCCGTGAAAGTCTGCATCTTTCCGCAGTCTATGGCGGAGCGATTGCCGGACGCGGGCCACGATACTGCCCGTCCATTGAAGACAAGGTTGTGCGTTTCGCTGACCGCACATCACATCAGATTTTTCTTGAGCCTGAGGCGCTTCCGGGCAATCCGGGCGGGGATCTGGTTTATCCGAACGGCATTTCCACCAGCCTGCCGCCTGACGTTCAGGAGGCTATGATCCGGACGATTCCGGGGCTGGAAAAGGCCCGGATCGTCAGGCCGGGATATGCGGTCGAATACGATTATATCGACCCGCGGGCGCTCGCGAACACGCTGGAACTGCATGCCATTCCGGGACTGTATCTGGCGGGCCAGATCAACGGCACGACGGGCTATGAGGAAGCGGCGGCCCAGGGGCTGCTGGCAGGCATAAATGCCGCGCGTCGCGCCCGGGGGCGTACGCCCGTCACCATCGATCGCAGCGAAGCTTATATCGGCGTTATGGTGGATGACCTTGTCACGCAGGGGGTGTCGGAACCCTATCGCATGTTTACATCGCGGGCCGAATATCGCCTCACCCTGCGGGCTGACAATGCTGATCTTCGACTGACACCGCATGGAATGGCCTGGGAGTGTGTTGGTCCGGAACGGGCGCGTATTTTCACACAAATGGAAGACGCTTTGCAAAAAGCGACCGAGCAGACACGAAGCGCGACCTGGCTTCCGGCTTCTCTGGCGGAAGCCGGCATGACGGTCTCTCAGGACGGACGCCGGCGCACTCTGTTTGACGTACTGGCCTCGGGAACAGATCCCGCCATTGCGGGCCGGCTAGCGCCCTGGTTTGCGGAACTTCCGCCCCGCATCCGCACGCATATCGAAACAGAAGCACGCTACAGCGGATATCTTGCAAGGCAGGCCCGCGAAATCAAACAGCTCCACACGGAATCAGCCATTACTGTCCCCGCAGGGTTTGACTTTACCTGTGTTGGAGGTCTGAGCAACGAAATGCGGGAGCGCCTGCAACGCGCGCGTCCTGCAAATTTCGCGGCGGCACAGCGTATTCCCGGGATGACGCCGTCTGCTCTCATGGCTCTGCTGGCTCATCTGCGGCAGGCTGCGTGATGTCTTTCCAGGATCATCATCTGCCTGACGTTTCACGTGAAACGCAGGAACGGCTCGCCTGTTTCGCTGAACTTCTGACGCGCTGGACGGCCCGTATCAATCTGATCTCGGCCCGGGATGTTCCTCATCTGTGGGAACGCCATATCCGGGATTGCCTGCAACTTGTCCCGCTGGTGGAAAAAGGCACACGGATAACCGATCTGGGCTCGGGTGGCGGCTTCCCCGGTATAATACTTGCCATTGCGGCGGACGCGGATGTGACCCTGATCGAATCCGACCGGCGCAAGGCTGCTTTTCTGAGAGAAGCCAGCCGGGTCACGGGCTGCCGGACACGCGTTCTGGATCAGCGGATTGAAAACGTTGAGATTTTACCGGCACCGGTCGTAACAGCCCGCGCGCTGGCCAGCCTCTCACAGCTTCTGAGCTGGACTGAGAAATTACTGGTGCCGGATGGGTATGCCCTCTTTCTTAAGGGAGAACATGCGCCGGATGAGTTGACCGACGCCGCGCGCGACTGGCACATGTCAGTCAGTCAAATTCCCGGCCGCACATCAGGCGGCGTCATCCTGAAAATAAGTGACATCCGGCGTGTCTGAATCCTCGCATACCAGCAAGACAAAAACCGATAATCGCTCCGCAAGGGAGCCGAAACGCGCCGTTATCCTTGCAATCGCAAATCAGAAAGGCGGCGTTGGAAAGACCACGACGGCCATCAATCTGGCTGCAGCTCTGGCCCAGGAGGGCAGCCGGGTTGTGCTCATAGATATGGACCCGCAGGGAAATGCCTCAACGGGGCTCGGCGTGGAGTACAACGCCAGAAAACTTGGTTCTTACGCACTGCTCATGGGCGAGAAGGATGCACTCTCGCTCCTGCAACCTTCAAGCATCGATCATCTTCAGCTCATTTCCGCCGATACCGAACTCGTCGGGGCGGAGATCGAACTGATCGGCGTCGATAATCGGGAACAGCGTCTGAAAAATGTAATCGGGCCTCTGCTTGAGAGTAACGATTATATCCTGATCGACTGTCCGCCCAGTCTGGGCCTGCTGACGCTCAACGCTCTGGTGGCGGCTGACGGGGTTATCGCGCCTCTGCAATGCGAGTTTTTCGCGCTGGAAGGCATCAGCCATCTGACCCGTACGATCGGGCATATCCGGCGGCAGTTCAATCCGGCGCTCCGGACGACGGGCATCGTGCTGACCATGTATGACCGGCGGAATAATCTGTCAGAGCTTGTCGCCGCCGATGCCCGCAGCTTTTTCGGTGATGCGGTGATGGAAACGGTCATCCCGCGTAATATCCGTATTTCCGAGGCGCAGAGCCATGGCACGCCGGTGATGTCCTATGATCCGCGCTCCAGTGGCGCGGCCTCCTATCTCGCCCTTGCCAGTGAATTACGGTCCCGTCTGACCGGCCAGACAAGCTGAGGTCCCGCGTGAGCACGAACAAGACCCCTCCCCGTCCCCGCCTTGGCCGCGGGCTTGCCGCTCTTCTTGGCGATCAGCCCCCGGCGGCGGCAGCGCCTCGCGGGCAGGGATCGGCCGGAGGCAGCATCAGCTCCCTTCCGATTGAATCTCTGGAGCCGAGCCCGTTTCAGCCGCGCCAGATCATGGAGCCAGAAGCTCTGTCTGAACTGGCTGAGTCGATCCGCGCCCGTGGTGTTCTGCAACCGCTGCTTGCCCGTCCGCACCCGGAAAAGCCGGGGGTTTATCAGATCATTGGCGGAGAACGTCGCTGGCGGGCCTCGCAGCAGGCCGGGTTGCATGAAATCCCGGTTCTTGTACGCGATCTTGATGATTCCGATGCCATGGCGGCAGCGCTTGTCGAGAATCTTCAGCGGGCTGATCTTAATCCGATGGAAGAAGCGGAGGGGTTCAGTCGCCTTATTGAAGACTATCGACTGACGCAGGATGAACTTGCCCGGGCGATTGGAAAATCCAGGCCACATATCACTAACACGCTGCGTCTGCTTCGGCTGCCGCCCGCGCTGCGGCAAGATGTGACACAGGGGAAACTATCCGCCGGACACGCGCGAGCCCTGCTCGGACATCCTGATCCTGTTGCCGCTGCACGGGAGGTCATTGCCAGGGATCTTTCCGTTCGTCAGACAGAAGCGCTGGTGCAGAAGGCTAATAAGGTGCCGGCGGCAGATCCCGCAAAACCTGCCCGTGAACGGCGCGATCCTGAGATTGCCATGCTTGAGCGGGATCTTTCTGCAAGGCTTGGGCTCCAGGTGCAGGTTCAGTTTGACGGAAAAGGCGGGTCAATCCGTTTTTCCTATCGCACTCTGGATCAGCTTGATTCTCTTCTGGCTCTTCTCAACAGATAAATCCTCAGCAATGCTTGCGCTTGGTGGACGCCGCTGGTAAAACCGCGCCTGTCGCCGTGCCATATCGCCGGTGTCCTGAAAATCCTGGGCGCATAGCTCAGTTGGTAGAGCAGCTGACTCTTAATCAGCGGGTCCAAGGTTCGAGCCCTTGTGCGCCCACCAGGATTTCTCCTCAAAATTGATGATCGTTTCTGTAAATATCGGCTGGCCTTACTGAAGCAGACGCTATGTTTTACGCGTCTGATTATCATTGGAAAGGATGCAGATAATGGACATACAGACGATCGACCAGGCCTATAACCAGCTTCAGACGCAGGCCGGACAATCCACGCAGGCTTTGCAGATCCTTGCCGGCAAACTTCAGACTGCGGCCGGCAATGGTGACACGCAGGCGCGTGAGTGGCTGCTCGATCTTCGTGAAGTCGCTCTGTCATTCCAGGCAGAGCAGCAGCAGGTTACGGCCCTGCTTCAGGCGATCCACAATAGCGTCATGCAGGAATCGGGCGCGGCCGCACCTGAAATTTCGACGCAACCTGCTCAGGCACAACCACAATCATCTGGTTTTTTCAGCAATCTTCTCAATTCCGGTTTTGGTCAGGCTGTTGCAAGCGGCGCGGGTTTCGGGATTGGCGATGATCTCGTGAAAAAGATTTTCTGATCTGACACCATCTGTTTTTTGATTTTTTTATCCGGTTACGAAATTTTGTAGTCACGTCGGCTGATATTCGATTTTTTCTGTAAATGCAGCGACTACAAAAACCTGTTTTTCATTCATGATCGGATATGTCACTGATAAAAAGGATCAGACTCATGAGTGCACCAGTTGCAATCGTAACCGGAGGAAGCCGTGGCATAGGCGCTGCCATAGCTGAGAAACTGGCGACAGACGGATTTGATATCGCGATTACCTACGCCCGGAATGCCGAAGCGGCCCGAAATATTGTGTCGAAAATTGAAGCGGCCGGACGTAAAGCCCTGGCTGTTCAGTCAGACAGCGGAAATGTCACGGATAATGCCGCTCTGGTACAGAAAGTCGTCGATAAATTCGGCAGACTTGATGCGCTCGTCTGTAATGCCGGCGCTTATCCTTATGGTGGCCCGGATACGATCACCACAGAGGATATTTCCCGTACGCTCGATCTCAACATGCGTGGTGTCATGGTTGAATCCATTCACGCTGCACGTGCCATGCAGAGCGGTGGTCGCATTATTCTGATAGGTTCTGCCTTCGGTGAACGTGTCCCCATGCCAGGTATTTCAATTTACAGCGCGACCAAGGCCGGTCTGGTCGGATTTGCAAAGGGGCTGTCACGTGATCTCGGCCCGAAGGGGATCACAGTCAATGTTGTGCAGCCGGGGCCCATCGATACCGAACTTAATCCTGCTGATGGACCAGCTGGCGATGCATTGCGTTCCGTTCTTGCCATTCCAAAATATGGTGAAGTCGCGGATGTGGCTGATCTGGTCAGTTTTCTTGCCAGCGACAGGTCATCTTATATCACCGGAGCGGCGCTGAGCGTGGATGGCGGGCTGACGGCCTGAGCTCTGCGATGACTGCGGAAAGGGGCCGGCTTTCTGTTTTCGGGGCAGATCAGAAGGCACAGAGTATTGAGTGCATACAGGTTGCCCGGGGAGGGTCCGGGTGGGTATTGAATTCCGGAATTTTGCCGCCGGTGGGTATTTGACGTGACAATGACAGTTTTAACGGAAAGTGCAGGTGCTTTTCTCAGGGCTTTGCCCTGAAGCCCACCAAAAGCCCTAGCCTTTGGAAACCGTTTAAACCGGGGGGGGATCTGAGGTCCCTGCCGGGTACGGGCAGCCTGGAACCACACACATCAGCCGGAGACGGGTAAAAGCAGGCTCTGCCTCTTACTTTAAAAAGATGTTTCATGAGCACTCTGCCTGCCATGAGGCGTCTTTCGGAGACCTTGCCTGCTTATGGATACGTCCAGCATCCTCAACGCGATTTTCAGACTGATTCCGCCGTCCTGGCTTGCCACGGCAACAGCCCTTGCATCCTTTATCATCGCTGGCTGCGCTCTGGCCTTACGTTTCTGGAAACCACCGGCGAAAAACTCACACTGGGCCATTGTGTATCGCGTGGTCAGTGCTCTGGCGCAGGCGAGAGGCTGGAATGCCAGCGCCTACCAGCCTGATCGCAAAGCCATTATGATTCCGGTTTCCACGGATCGCTCGGAAGTCGCGGAAAACCTGGGCCTGAAAGTGGATGAAACCCGGCCGTAAAATTCCACCTGGCGAAACTGAGCAGAAGAGCGCTCAGACGATCAGGTAAAAGATCGTATTTCTGAAAATTACCCGGTTTATCCATGAAAACGGGGGAAGGACCGCCCTTCCCCCGCTATCCGGAAACTATCCGGCCAGACCGGGTATAAACAAAATCAGCGTCGAAGTTCAGTTCTCGTCTTTCTTTGGGTGCTCGACGTCGTGCAACTGATTCAGCAGCGCGGAAATTTTATCATAACGATCTTTCGCCTGAGCCAGCTGTTCCGTTGTCAGAATATCATGAACCTTAACCGCGATATCCAGACGTTCGGCTTCTGCCTGTGCATGCAGAGTTGCTTCCTGCTGAGTCAGAGTCTGTAACTGTGCCGTATCGACTTTGCCTGGAGCGAGAAGGAGACTGGCCACCTGATCATGAAGCGCCTGCTCCTGCTTATGCAGATCATTCTTGTCGTCATGATTCTTTTTAAAGATCTGATGTACGGCGTCTTTCTGTTTTTTCGTCAGCTCAATGCCCTCAAGCAATGGCAGCCTGCCGGGACCACCCGGACCGAAATGGCCGGGGCCTCCTTCTCCGGGGAAAGGCGGCTGAGCCTGTGCATGGGTTCCGACACCATCAAGCGCAAAGGCACCGAGGGTGAGAACAGCCACCGGTACTATCGCCATCCAACTACGTTTCATGGTCTATCCTGTCCTGCCGACAACCAGGCCACTCCCGGTCTCGTTTCCTGACACAAGTGAACACAGAAGAGAGTGACAAAAAAACAGCGGGATTGATACGAAATGTAAGATTAGTTTTGCATTCTGCGTCCGCAGAGGACCATTCTTTAAGTTAAAGCCGGTCTCAGAACGGTTTTACCACAACCATGATGACAATAACAATCATCAGCACCGTCGGCACCTCGTTGGCCATCCGGTAGAATCGTTCCGTGTGACGATTGGCATCCCGGGCAAAATCACTCCGCCAGCGGGCACAGAAGCCGTGAAACGCAAACATTCCGGCTACCGCAGTCAGTTTTACATGCCACCATCCGGCGGACCAGTCGATCACGCCCGGGGTCAGCACGAGAAGCACGCCAAAAAGCAGAGTTGTCAGCATGGCCGGTGTCATAATCGCCCGGAGCAGCAGGCGTTCCATCACCTTGAACCGCTCGCTTTCCGGGCCGCCTGGCGTAACCTGGCAATGATAAACGAACAGGCGCGGCAGATAGAATGTTGCTGCCATCCAGGCAATCAGAGCAATGATATGAAACGCTTTCAGCCAGAGATACCAGGGCTGGAGCGCCCCGATCATGCGAACCGCTTTCTTTGCGCGGTCAGCGCCGTGGCCAGAAGAGGCGGAAATTCGGACAGCGTTTCGATCCTGACAAGTCCGGGCCAGTCCGGAGCCGGTTCATTTTTTTTCCGTAACAGAACACAGGTCATGCCCGCTATGATAGCCGCGCGGGCGCCTGTATCGCTGTCTTCCAGGACGACGCAGTTTTCAGGTTTCACCCCTTCTTCGGCTGCGGCATGCAGATAGACATCGGGCGCCGGTTTCGGGGCGTTCATATCCACCGCGGAGTGGATTCGACCTGCGAGCGTCTCCTGCAGACCGGTTGCACCGAACTTGGCATCCATCTCCGCGATGGAGGAATTGGACCCGACCCGTACCGGCAGACTGAGCGCTTTGACAGCCTCCAGCATGGCGTGGGTGCCGTCGATCACATCGACGTTCCGGCCAAATGCTTCGATAAACCGGGCTTTCAGCTGTGCCGTCCAGTCGGATGGCAGCGCGTGGCCGGTCGCCTGTTCGATCTCCTGCTTCAGGACAGGCAGGGCCTTGCCGGCGAAACGATCAACAGCGTCTTCATCGGCAACATCGAGCCCGGCCTCCCGGGCGGCCTGAGCGACAATCCGGCAGCTCGTGCTTTCGCTGTCGATCAGCACGCCGTCACAATCGAAGATAACGAGACGAAGCGATCCGTCCGGGGATAAGGCTGATGTCATGTCAGTTCACCGCTCTGATTGCCGCGATCAGTTCACCGACATGCTCCGGTGGCGTGGTCGGCAGCACGCCATGGCCGAGATTGAAGACGTGGGGACGCCCCCGGCCGGCATCGCGAATGGCAAGCGCTTCTTTCAGCATGGACTGACCGCCTGCCAGAACGGACACGGGATCGAGATTGCCCTGGAGCACGAGATCCGGGCTGACCTGTCCGGCGATGGTGGCGAAATCCGCGCCGGTATCGAGGGCCATGACGTCCACGCCTGTTTCACGCGCGTATTCCGGCGCCATTCCGCCTGCCAGACGTGGAAAACCGATGACTGGCACGCCCGGGTGACGCCGCTTCAGCTCGCTGACGATCTGCCGGGTTGCGTCGATCACATGGCGTCTGAATTCCAGTGGCGGCAGCAATCCGGCCCAGGAATCGAACAGCATCACGGCCTGCGCGCCGGCGTCGATCTGAGCCGACAGCATATCGGTGGTGGTTTCGGTCAGAAGGGCGATCAGACGGTCGAAAAGCTTCGGGTTCTGATAGGCCATCAGCCGGGTCTGCACGAACTCTTTTGAGCCGCCGCCATCGACCATGTAGCAGGCCACCGTAAACGGCGCGCCGGCGAAACCGATCAGCGTGACCGTATCGGCCTGAGCGGCTCCGACGGGCTCCCTTAACGTCCGGCGCAACCGGGATAATGTTTCCATGACCGGGGCTGTCATGTCCGGAACCCGTTTTGGATCGAGCCTGTTCAGGTCGGATTCGTTCCTGATTGCTCCCAGAACCGGACCGCGATTTTCAATGAATTCGAGAGACTGTCCCATTGCCCAGGGCAGGATGAGGATATCCGAAAACAGGATAGCGCCGTCCATGGCGAAGCGCCTGATCGGCTGAAGAGTGATTTCCGTGGCGATGTCGGGCGTCATGCAACGGGTCAGGAAATCGGCTTTTTCACGGAGGGCGCGAAATTCGGGGAGGAACCGTCCGGCCTGTCTCATCAGCCAGACCGGAGGCGGCCACATTGCTTCACCCTTCAGAGTGCGGAGGAGCCGTCTGTGTTCGTCTGTCCCGAGTTTCGTGGTCACTGTTTGTCCGCCGGTTTTTTCGATCAGTGTGCTCATCTCTAAACAAGAAAAGAGAATAAAGAAATGTTGAGTTGATAGTAGGGCCTGTGAATGACGGGGTACCCGCTGTTCCGAAAATGTACCCCATGTTTCCCCAGATGTGTACAGAATGAATGTCTTTGAAAAAACACTGTTTTTCTGAGTTATCCGGAATTACCGCCCAGGAGGCTGTGTACAACTCACCGCGTTTGGGGTTGTACCGGTTGTCCACGTTACTCGGTACCCTTCGCGCTGCTTTCCCGTACTATCCCCGTGTACCCCATCGGCGCACAAAGTACCCGCTACAGTACTCACCGAAGTACTCACGGGCCGCAGATGCGGATGTGTTTTCGAGTCGGGTTATTTTTGAAAGGCGTAAAAGGAATGATCGAATCGAGTGCCGACGAAAATGAAGTACTGACGCCTTTGAAGGCCCTTATTAGTACAGACCTTGTACTTGCGAGTGGATCTGCTGCGCGGGCGGCTTTGCTGACGGGCAGTGGTCTTCCGTTCACGGTGCAGGCTGCTGAGATTGATGAGCGTGTTCTTAAAGAGGCCGGACGCGCTGCCGGTGACACGCCCGGGACGGTTGCGCTGCGGCTGGCCGCAGCCAAGGCGCTGGACGTGTCCGGCAGGCATGCTGATCCGGACGCGGTGATTACAGGCGCTGATCAGATGCTCAGTTGTGAAGGTGTCTGGTTCGACAAGCCCGGCTCACACAGTGAGGCGCGCGATCAGCTGATGTTTCTCCGTGGCCGGACGCATTATCTGCATTCCGCTGTCGTGCTGTGTCGGGGCGAGAGTGTTTTCTGGCAGCATGTCTCGACCTGTGCGCTGACCATGCGGGCTTTCTCCGACACTTTTACTGATATGTATTTTGCGCTTGATGGCGGCGCGTGTCTGTCCTGCGTGGGCGCTTACCGGGTGGAGGGTCCCGGGGTTCATCTGTTTGAACGGATTGAAGGCGATTACAGCGCGATTCTGGGGCTTCCGATGCTGCCGTTGCTTCAGGCTTTGCGTGCGCATGGCATTCTTGCCGGGTAATCATTCCCGGATTCGGGACTTGCCAGAAAGATTTCCTCCCGCTATATCGCGCGCACTCCGACGGTATCTGCAGGGTATCTTTTCGGAAGTGGGGCCATAGCTCAGTTGGGAGAGCGCCTGAATGGCATTCAGGAGGTCGTGAGTTCGATTCTCATTGGCTCCACCAGTTCTGATCTACAATTTTCGAAATTAAACTGTCCGTGCTGACAGAAGTATATGTCTTTCGGACTCTTTCAAAAATTCTGCTCGTGGCCGTTGTGAGCCACAGGTCATGAACTCATGAGCGTTGCCGCTTAAGCCAGCGTCAGGTTCCGCTTGTCACACTACTGACGAGTGCGTGTCGCTTGGCGATCTCAACCCGATCACTCTCCGCTGCATATCATCGCTTGCAGAACCGACACGACACGCCCGGTGGTGGTCTGCTGCTTTTCTGTGTGAGATGCCGGTGGGGCTGGAGAGAACGCGCTGGCTGCTGCCGGACTAAGCGTGATGGCGGCAACGGGAAGAGTAGCGATGCGACGCATTGATGGCTCTTCTGGCAGGACAATCGTTAATTCGCGGAAATCTCACGAACTGATGAGAATGTGTGTGAAGGATGCCGCTATGACCAGAATGGCTGGCTGAGCACGACGGAGCGTCAGTTATAATGGTGACTTAATAATCACGAAGCGACGAAAGTTCATGATCAGAGACGTAACTGCGGATTTAAATGCAATTCTGAAGCAGCATGCGGAAGTGAGTAAGGCATTTATAGACATCATCAGCAGTCCCTTATTGGGCCGCGAGACGCTCTCCGCAGCTTTAGGCGAGTTATCTGAGCATTTAGTCGCCGCGTTTATCGGTGGTGCCCGAGAAATACGCGGGAACAAAGGGTTTGATCTGATCGGCCCAGGCAATGAGAAAATAGAGGTGAAATCGCGTCAACTCAGTAAGTGGGGTGGCTCCCTGCAATTCAATTTTGGTGCGCATTCCGCTTCGGCAGACGAAGCATTTTGTATCGCGTGGGACGACACTGGGCCGCCACCGGTTATTCACGCCGCGTTTCGGGCACCCATTCCTTGGATGCTCGAAAAATGGGGCTGCCCTGGACAAAATTCTTACTCAATCCGGACAAAGCTGAAAGCGCTTCAGCAGGCGGTGTTCTGCGTTGATCGAGTATGCTCTTGAACCGGACCCGCCGCCGGTGTTCCAGCGGGTCGGCATGCTCACCATCTCATAGCCCGCGAGCACACTGCGGATCTCCGGCCTGTCATTGATCGACATGATGAACCCACCCCTGAGCGAGCGCAGCAAGCCGGCCAGCACTTTGAAGTCGTCGCGAGAAAAAGGCACGTTATAGTAATCTTGACGTGACAATTCCCCCGTCGTCATGTGCGCTCAGATGTTCTCTGCCTATAGTTCTTTCCGCATTCTGTGGCTGACAGACGGAGAGATATGGTTATGGGCGGGAGTTTACCGGAAACATCTGATGCGGGGCATGTCTCCCCTCTGACCCGTCAGTTTATTCATGATGCTTCCGAGCAGCCTGTCATTCATAAGGGGCTTAGCCATCGTGTTTTTGAAGAGCTGATCAGCCGGGTCGCCGGTATTCCCAGGGTGCCTACTGCCGTTGTCTGGCCGCGTGAGGCGCATGCCCTGGAGGGTGCGCTTGCCGCCGCAAAATATGGGCTGATTCATCCGGTTCTTGTCGGGCGTGCCACTGAAATCCGGGAGGTGGCGAAAAATGCCGGACTGGATCTGGCTGACAGTGAAATTGCCGATGTTGCGGATGATGTGGACGCTGCGGCGAAAGCTGTTTCCATGGCGCGTGAGGGCCGTGTGCAGAGTGTGATGAAAGGAAGCCTGCACACAGATATTCTGATGCGTGCTGTCGTTTCCGCTGAAGGTGGTCTCCGGACCGAGCGCCGCATCAGCCATGTCTTTCTGCTTGCCGCGCCGCGCTATGACGATCTTCTCTTTGTGACGGACGCGGCAATCAATATTTTTCCCGATCTCGATACGAAACGGGACATTACCCAGAACGCGATCGATCTTCATACAGGTCTCGGTCTGGGTGCGCCGCGGGTTGCAATTCTGTCAGCCGTTGAGATCATCAACAGCAAGATACCCAGCACGGTGGATGCGGCCTGTCTGTGTAAAATGGCGGAGCGGGGGCAGATTACCGGAGGTGTGCTGGAGGGGCCGCTGGCGATGGATAACGCGATCGATCCGGAAGCGGCCCGGATCAAGGGGATTGAGTCTCCGGTTGCCGGTCGGGCACAGATTCTCGTTGTTCCTGATCTTGAAGCCGGGAATATGCTGGCCAAGAACCTGATTTTCATGGGGGGCGCGACTTCGGCCGGCATCGTTCTGGGTGCCCGTGTGCCGGTTATTCTCACCAGCCGTGCGGACAGTATTCAGGACCGCGTGATCTCAGCCGCCATTGGTGCGCTTTATGGCTGGCACGTTGCTTCGCAGAAGCAGGATACGCAATAGTTCTGTGTTTGCAGGATGGTCGCTTACGTCATCCAGATCATAATATCCGCATCGGACCCGTCCGCGTAATAGCGCGGTCTTGTTCCGATTTTTTCGAAATCTGCGGCAAGATAAAGTGCTTTTGCAGGTTCATTCCGTGCGGAGACTTCCAGGAACAGCTGCGTGGTATTGAGATTTTCCAGCCGGTTCCGGAGGGCGCGGAGAAGTGCCATGGCGACGCCACGGCGACGGAATGTTCTGCTGACGGCGAGTGTCAGAATTTCCGCTTCATCGCCTGCGAGACGGGCCAGAATAAAACCTGTCGGCTCGTTATCCTGTGATGCGATCAGTGACAATGTGCGCGGCATTTCCAGAAACGATCTGAATGCGGAGGCGGACCATCTTTCGCTTCCCTCGAAACTTTCCGCATGAATGGCGGCGTACACCTCGCAAAATTCAGGCCCTGCTTCAGTAATATCCTGAGAAGCGGACATTATTGCGGGCGGGCTCTCAGACCGGCGCGTGGTAATTTTGCTTCCGGAGGATCAACATAAAGCGGCAGGGCGGAACGCGGCGGTAACGCGCCTTTCAGACGTGCGAGTGCGACGCCGGCGATCGCTTCGAAATCAGCTTCGCTGACGGGTGCGGTCTGACATTTTTCGTCACTGAGCATAGCGGCGCAGTCTGTCGCGGCGTCCCCGGCAAGGAGCCATGCGGCGGACGCGGGTCGCCAGGTGGCACTCTCAACCGCAATCACGTCTCCTGCTACGGATTCCACGAACCATCGTCCCCGCCGGGCGCCATAAACGCAGAGCCAGCCATTCAGCTTCCGGGCTGTCACCTGTTCATTCAGTCGCGATGCCAGAGCTTCTCCGCGTGTGACGCCGACAACGGGACATTCCGCGCCGAAAGCCAGTCCCGCCGCCAGGGCGCAGGCTGTGCGTAATCCGGTAAACGAGCCTGGTCCGACAATCACCGCGATCAGGTCGGGGTTTATCCACCCTGCTTCTTTCAGGCAGGTTTCAAGCATGACCGGCAGGGCGCCGATCCCTTCATGTCCGGCCTGGTTCGCGGAGGCTGCAAGAGACAGATCGTTTTTGGTATTTTTTTCAATCGCGCCGACACGTGCTCCGACGTTTTCTCCTGTCGGAGAGGCATCGAGTACGATGATCCGGCGCGGGTCTGGTAATTCAGGCGGGGCGGATGTTGCGTTCAAAGCAGTCGACAGGCTTCGTCAAAGGGCAGTCGCGCGGCGCGCGGCGTTTCATCAGGCTGGCCATGTCCCAGACAGACGAGAAAATTCGCCCGCCAGCCTTCTGCCGCCAGGAATGTGTCTTCCACGATTGTGCTGTCAAAGCCTGACATAGGGAGCGCATCAAGCCCGAGTGCCCGCGCGGCAAGGGTCAGGTAGGCGCCCTGTAAGGTGCCATTGCGAAAGGCGGTTTCTTCGGAGAGGCCGACATCGGTTGCGAACCATGACCGGAGATCCGGTTCCGGGTTCAGACGGGAAAAATATTCGAAAAACAGGGGATCGTGTGCGACGATCGCCACGACCGGAGCCTGCATTGCTTTATCAACATTGCCGGCGGACAGGGCGGGCCGGAGCCGGTCTTTTGCATCCTGTGTCGTCAGAAAGACAAAGCGGGCCGGGCAGCAGTTGCCGGAAGTCGGCCCCAGTCTGACCAGATCGTAAAGCGTATGAAGTGTTTCATCTGCGACCGGCTCCTCTGTCCATGCCGATGGTGTCCGCGCATCGCGAAACAGGCAATCAAGCGCATTCTCGTCTACTGGCACAGACCCCACTCCGTCTCGGTTCTGTGCCGTGCATACCGCCGCACAGAACGGGTTTCCAGAGTGTTTCGGGTCACTGGCGGTGTGGGGCTTCCGGCGGAAGGCATTGTGCTGCGGTTACACCGGGGTTGATTTCAGCTCAGCACCTGCTCGACCGAGACGATTTCCGGCACGTAATGGCGCAGCATGTTTTCGACGCCGTGTTTCAGGGTCGCGCCTGAGGACGGGCAGCCGGAGCAGGCGCCCTGCATGCTCAGTCGCACGACACCGTCACGGTAGCCACGGAAGACGATATCACCGCCATCGCTGGCGACTGCCGGGCGCACGCGTGTTTCCAGCAGTTCCTTGATTTGCTGGACGATCTCTTCATCGCCGGGCATGACGGGGTCTTCGATGACGGCGGCATCGGCTTCGACCGCCGGGCGACCAGAGACGAAGTGATCCACCAGTGTTGAGAGAATCAGCGGCTTCAGCCCGGCCCAGTCTTCCGCGTCTGTTTTCGTCACGGAGACAAAATCCGACCCCATGAACACGCGTGAGACGCCTGGCAGCTCAAACAGGGATTCCGCGAGCGCCGAACGTCCGGAAACGGCGTCTGCGTCAATGAAATCGACTGTGCCGGCATCTCCGGTTACGTCCCGCCCGGGGAGGAATTTCAGCGTGTTGGGGTTCGGTGTGCCCTCAGTCTCAATGAACATGACCAGACTCCTGGAAAAGGCACTGGCTTCAGAGGATCAGCCGGGATGCCAGACAGATAAAGAGGACGCACACGGTCCTGTATTCACAGATGACATGTGACAACACTGCCTGAATGGCAAGCCCCGTCTGCTGAAGATCAGAGGCGAACTGAGCGGAAATCATGTCAGCGCCGCCTTCGGGGCTCTGCCCGAACCGATGGGGGCCACAGGCCTCTGCTGATAAAATCGGTTTCCAAAGGTTTCCGGCCTTTGGCGGGTTTCAGGGCAAAGCCCTGAGAAATGCAGCGACACTCAATGCGGACAGAACTTTACGTGACAATGCCGAACGATCGCCGGCCCAGAAGGACTACTTACTTTCGGGCTCTGCGAGCTGACGCAGGAGATAAACGGCTTCCAGTGCCTGCTCATGGGCTACTTCCTGAGCGTTGACCGTTCCGGAATGTCCGCCTTCCGTGTCTTCGTAATAGTAAAACGGTGAGCCGATGTCCTCCAGCCGCGCGGCAAACCGTCGGGCATGAACGGGGCCGACGCGGTCATCGGTTGTGGAGGTGAAGATGAAGGGCGTGGGGTAATGCACACCCGTCCGGAGGTGCTGGAGCGGCGAAATCGACTCCAGAAAACGGCGTTCGTCCGGGACATTCACCGACCCGTATTCATCGGCCCAGGAGGCTCCGGCGGCCATTGTTTCGTAATGCAGCATATCCAGCAGCGGCACTCCGATTACAGCCGCGTTCCACAGATCCGGGTGCTGTGTGAATTCCACGCCCATGAGCAGGCCGCCGTTTGAACGTCCGCGTATTCCGAGATGGGACGCAGATGTAATGTGTCGGGAAATCAGATCGCGGCCCACGGCGGCAAAATCGTCGTAAACCCGTTGTCTGTGCGTTTTTCGTCCCGCTTCATGCCAGGCCGGGCCGAATTCGCCGCCGCCCCGGATATTCGCAACGGCATAGACGCCGCCCTGATTCAGCCAGAGGCGACCGGTTTCCGGTGAATAGGTGGGTGTGTAAGAGGCCTGGAAGCCGCCGTAAGCCGTGAGAAGCGTTGGGTGTGATCCGTCCGCCACCATGCCTTTCGGACGCACGAGGAAATAGGGAATCCGTGTGCCGTCGGAGGATTTTGCCCAGAGTTGTTCGACCGCGAGATTGCTCGCGTCGAACTGGGCCGGGATCTGACGGATTTTTTCCGCTCCGGCCTGGCTGGCTCCGACGAGCCACAACTGCGGAGGATCGGTATATCCTTCAACGGTCAGGAAGGCTGCGTCAGAATTCCGGTCGGCGTCGGCAATATGAACGGTCGACAGATCGGGCAACGGCAGAACAACGCGGGACCATATTTTGCCCGGTTTCCCGGATGACCGCAGGACCATTGCGCGACCGCGGACATTATCGAAATAAGTCACGACAACTGTATTTCGCGTTACGGCGACTTCATCAAGCGCTTCCGTCGCGGCGGGCGTGTATAAAATTTCCACGTCCTGATCCGGGGCGGAAGGATCAACGGAAACCAGACTGCCAGAGGGGATCGTCCGGGAGGCCGCCGGTGTCCAGGGTTCATTAAGCGACAGGATCAGTCTGCCATGCAGCATGCCCTGCAGATCGATGTGTTCAGGCAGGGCGAGCCAGCGAAGCCCGCCCGGGCTGGCACCATGAAAGGCGGTGTCCATGCCTTTGAGAACAGCAAACCGGTTTGTAAAAAACGTGGGTGAACGGTGGATGATCAGAAGGCTGTTGCTATCTCCGTCGGTGAGTGTTTCAGGATCGACGGCGACATCGGTTTTTTCGCCACGGGCGATTTCGATGGCCTGATCGAGCGGCTGTCCGCGAACCACGCGCCGGACCACGAACGGATAACCGGAGGTTGTCAGCGTAGCTCCGGTGCCGTCCCAGTCACGGGATACAAGCAGCGTATCGCGGTCCACCCAGGCGGCTGTCTGTTTGGAGCGCGGCAACACGAAGCCATTCAGAACGAAAAGTCCTGCCTGGGTATCGAATTCCCTTAGTGTATCGGCATCTTCGCCACCCTCTGACAGGCTGACAAGGCAAAACCGTTCTTTTGGTTCCAGGCATCCGGCGCCCTGGAATATCCAGTTTTCATGCTCCCGTTTCGCGAGTGCATCGACGTCCAGCTTTGTCACCCAGCCGGTCAGTTCCTGCCGGTAAGAAGCGAGTGTGGTCTGGCGCCAGATTCCTCTCGGATGATGATCATCCTGCCAGAAATTCCAGACATGATTTCCGAGGAATCGTGGTTTTGCAAGCCGTTCATGACTTTGCCTGGCGGCCAGCGCGCTGGCATAAAAATCCGGATAGCGGGGATCTGACTGCAGCACGTCGAATGTTTTTTTATTTTGTGCGGCGACCCAGTCCAGAGCTTCCGCTCCGTGCACATCTGAAAGTGCCGCCGATGAAATGAGGGGATGACCGGGTGCGGCGCGTGCGGTCGCCGAGACAAGCATTCCGGATGTCAGAATCGCAAGCGGCCACATATGAAAAGCGCGCATAAAGCCTCGGAAATCAGTTTTTCTTTGCATTTATCTCATTCTGTCGAGAATGGGACTTCTTTTATACATACAATAAAACATATCCGGAATCCGTTGTCTGCAATGGGATCGGACTGGTGGGTTATGGCGCTGATCAGTCAGAATCGGTCTGTTAAGTTAATTCAGGGTATAGAAAAGTAATGTTGCATATAACATAAATAATATATTAACAAAATAAGAAAATATTTTAGCATGTCGGTAGTTAATTTTGTATGCGACTAAATGAATCAAGATTATTTTTTAACTTAAAGCGTAACTTTTTTTTATACAATTTGTTCGATGTAATCGAATGTTTCCGAATAGTCGGATATTACAGAATGCGATAAAAAGCCGGAGCTCAGATAATGTTCTTATCGTGGTTACAAACCGAAGCATCGGTTCGTACAAAAATAAAAACTATTATCGGATTTCTTGCTATTATTGCTATATTGCAGTTTTGCTTAGGGCTGGTTGCGGCATATTCACCGAATTTTGCGCAGAAAGCACAAATATTTATTATTTTTAGCGGATTTTTTGAGGTTGCTGCCACAATCATAGCGATAGTGACTTCTGTACAGGTCATAGCTGTTCCCATCGAGAGAATAACGTCTGCGACTGAACAGATTGCTGCGGGTAAATTTGATGCGGTGATCCCTTGCCATTCATACCATGACTGCGCCGGGCGGCTGGCAAAAGCTCTGACGACTTTTAGGGACCATTCGGCCGAGAATACCCGGGTCCAGGAAGAAGCATTGCTGGTTTCCCGGACTTCTGAAGTGCGTCAGAAAAAACTGGCGGAGGAAAGCAGGCAGCAGAGGGAATGGACGGAAGAGCTTGTCGAAAATCTGATCCGCGGCATGCAGCGTTTGTCTTCCGGCGACCTGAGTTTTCGATATACGGAACCTTTCCGTCAGGAGTTTGAACAGTTCCGAACTGATTTCAATGTAACGGCCGATCGTCTTTCCGATACGCTTGGTAAGGTAGCTGCCAGTGTCTCGACAATTGAGTCGGGCTCGTCTGAAATTGCCCTTGCCTCGGATGATCTTGCTCGCCGTACAGAACGACAGGCGGATAATCTTGGAAAAACATCCGGTTCTGTCAATACAGTTACAACGGGCGTGCAGAAAACTGCACAGGCGGCTCTCGATGCGCGGAAAGCAGCCGGCGGAGCGCGCGAACAGGCTGCTGAATCATCTTCGGTTGTGCAGTCAGCCATATCAGCGATGCATGAAATTGAAGATTCATCGAAAAAAGTGGCAGATATTTTAGGTGTTATTGATGAAATAGCTTTCCAGACAAATCTTCTGGCGCTGAACGCGGGTGTGGAGGCTGCCCGTGCCGGTGATGCGGGGCGTGGTTTCGCTGTCGTTGCGACCGAAGTCCGTTCGCTGGCTCAGAGATCAGCGACATCCGCCAAGAATATCAAAGAGCTTATTTCTCTTTCCGGGCGCCAGGTTTCAAAGGGTGTAACACTGGTAACGCAGACAGGTGATGCTCTCTCAAAAATATCACAGAATATCGAAACAATTTCGGATCTGATCGGATCGATTTCATCGTCGGCGCAGGAGCAGGCGGAAAGTCTGACGCAAATTAATTCAGCAATCAGCGAGATGGATCAGACCACACAGCAAAACGCTGCGATGGTCGAAGAAACGACAGCTGCCAGTCATAATCTGACCCGGGAAACAAAAGATCTGGCCGAAGCTGTATCGCAGTTTCGTATCAGAGGCCCCGTCGAAAATATGGCCCGTGCCACAACAATGACAAGAGCTTTGCCACTCAGACCGGTTAATGAAACGGCTTGCTTCGGTCGGAATGATGCTGCGCCGCAGATTGCCGCAAGGCACTCGTCATCTGACGACGGGTGGGAAGACTTCTAAGGAGCTGTTGCCGTGCATATCAGGAAGAAAGAACGGATATGACAAAGACAATTCTCGTGGTCGATGACTCGCGTACTATGCGTGACATGCTGCGTCGCACGCTTGAAGGAGCAGCCTATCATGTCGTGGATGCTGTGGACGGAGTTGACGGGCTCGAAAAACTGGATGCTCTGACTTCGTTGCCGGCGGCAATCATTACCGACATTAATATGCCGCGCATGGATGGATATGGATTTATTGACGAGGTCCGGTCGAAGAAAAGAGACTGTCGCGTTCCTGTCCTTGTGCTGACAACAGAGACGAGCGCTGAGAAAAAAAATCGGGCAAAAAAAGCTGGAGCAACAGGCTGGATAGTGAAGCCATTTGAGCCGTCCGTTCTTATTTCAGCGATCCAACGGGTAACCGGATAAGTAATTATGGATGATCTGGACAGTATCAAGCCAATTTTCTTTGAGGAATGTGGCGAACAGCTAACGGAACTGGAGCGTGCTCTGGCCTGCCTTGAAAATGGCGAGGCTGGTCACGACACAGTTAACGCAGCATTCAGGGCCGTGCATTCGATCAAAGGAGGCGCGGGATCTTTCGGGATGACCGAACTTGTCCGGTTCGCTCATGTTTTTGAAACTGCACTGGATCTCCTGCGATCAGGTAAAATTGAGGCTTCACCGGCTGTTCTGCGCGTATTTCTTTTTGCGACTGATATTCTGAGTGATCTGACGGGCGCTGAACAGGGCGGACCGTCTGTTGACAAACAAAGATCTCTGGAATGCAGTAAGGCTCTTGAATCGCTTTCAGAAATTTCTGCTACGGTAAAGGCTGAGTCGGAAGAGCTCATAACGCAGGTTACAACAGAAGAAGATATTCCGGACGGGTTTACTCCTGTCCCCTTTGTTTTTGACGAGGATGTGTCAGATAAGCTGGCTGCTTTAGTCAGTGACGAAGGATTTGAGATCTTTTCGGAAACCCCTGATAGTGCCGGATCTGCGGCAGGACATTCATTGCAGGCAGACAGCCCCCTGGATTCCGTCACTGTGGAAGCGGGGTACGAAAAAGCAGCTGAAAAAAACAGTTCAGTGAGCAGCACTTCTGTAAAATCGAGCGTAGCTTTACCTGCCAGTATTCGCGTCGACGTCGATCGTATAGATCGGGTGATGGATCTGGTGGGAGAACTGGTGATCGGTCAGTCAGCACTGAGAGAAGCCTTTGATAACAGTAACGCAAAACATCAGGACGAAGCCGGTTCTTCTGCTCTGACTGATGCAATGAACGAAATTGAACAACTGAGCCGTGATATTCAGGATGCGGTGATGGCGGTACGGGCGCAGCCGCTAAAGACTGTTTTCCAGAGAATGCAGCGTGTTGTCAGAGAAACATCTCTTATCGCTCATAAGAATGTTCATCTTATCATTGAAGGTGAGGATACAGAGGTTGACAGGACGCTCATAGAACGTCTGACGGACCCGTTAACCCACATGCTTCGTAATGCGATTGATCATGGCATCGAATCTGAGGAAAAGCGTATCGCCGCCGGAAAATCTCCTGGGGGTACGATTACTCTGTCTGCTGCTCACAGATCAGGGCGAATTGTCATTATCATAAAGGATGATGGCGGCGGTATTGATCGCAGGCGTGTAAGAGCAATTGCCGAGAAGAAAGGTATTATTTCATCAGACGCTGTTCTTACAGATTCTGACATTGATAATCTTATATTTTCTCCGGGGTTTTCAACGTCTGAGACCATCACTGACCTGTCGGGTCGTGGTGTGGGAATGGATGTCGTCAAGCAGGCTATACAGGATCTTGGCGGACGTGTTTCTATTCAGTCCGAGACGGGGAAAGGATCAGGTTTTATTCTGAGTCTGCCTCTGACTCTGGCGGTCATGGATGGTATGCTTGTTACGGTATCAGGGCAAATTCTGATACTTCCGGTGTCCTGTATTCTAGAAACAATGATTCTTGACAGGAAGAGTATATTTCATGCTGTGGATAATGTTCCACTCATGTGTGTCCGTGGCAATTTTATTCCGTTGATTGAAATTGGCAGCGCTCTTGGATTTTCGTCGGATCACATATGCGGTTCTGAAAAGGTTGTCCTGATTGTTGAAGACGACAACGGAAAGATGACGGCTCTTGTGGCGGACAGTATTGATGGGCAGATGCAGATCGTCATAAAGACGATCGAAAAAAATTACCGACCAATCTATTGTGTTTCAGCAGCTACAATACTTGGAAGTGGTCAGGTTGCGCTGATTCTGGATGTTCCTGCCGTTACTGCAACAACGGAAAAATCCGGAAATTCTTCATGGCTGAAAGATAATAATGCCTTATCTGAGAAGTTTGCAGCGGAGTGAGCGGGATGAATATCGGACGTGAATATACAGGTAGCGAAAAGACCGGAAAAGTTATTTCTTTTGCGGTAGGGGATCAGGAATACTGTGTAGATATTCTGAGTGTTCGTGAAATCAGAGGATGGACGGAAGCGACTCCTTTGCCGGGTACACCCCGCTGGGTTCGTGGTGTAATCAATCTGCGGGGGATCATCCTTCCGGTCATTGATATGCGCGTCATGTTGCGGATCGGAAGCGAGCGTCCGATATCCCGCGAAGTTGTGATGGTCGTGGAGATCGGAGAAAAAATTTCCGGACTGCTTGTTGATAAGGTTTCAGATATTATTGATGTGGAACCGACTATGGTTCAGGAGGTGCCCTCATCGATATCAGGGGATACGTCTGAAATTATAAGCGGGTTGATAGCGCTCGACGGGCGGATGATTGGTATTCTGAATCTGGACATCGTTGCCGAGCAGATTATGGAAACAGCTGTATGACATTGGCATCTGCCCTTGTCCGGTCAGGAGAGTTTCCTTATACTGACGAAGATTTTAAAAAAATTAAAGAAATAGTTTATAAACACTGTGGAATATTTCTTGGGGAAACAAAAAAATCGCTGGTGTATTCCCGGGTTGCCCGTCGCATAAGGGAGTGCGGGCTTTCTGATTTCCGGGGTTATATAAGCTACGTAACCGGCGCGGGAAAAGATACAGAGCTCCCGAAAATGATTGATGCGATAACAACAAATGTAACTAATTTTTATAGAGAAAAGCACCATTTCGAGCATTTGTCTCAGGTCGTTTTACCGGACGCTATGGCGATGGCAAAAAACGGGGAGAAAATACGTTTCTGGTCTTCCGCCTGTTCGTCCGGACAGGAAGCCTATTCGATAGCGGCCTGCGTAATGGATAATTTTCCCGATGCTGTAAACTACGATATTAAAATTCTCGCGACTGATATTAATATTGATGTGATAAAGCGCGGAAACGAGGGACTTTATTCTGCTGAGGAATGTCGCGATCTCTCTGATGCGATAAAAAATAAATGGATGACGGAAACGGAAGAAGGATTCCGTTTCCATAAATCATTAAAGAGGCTTGTAACATTTCGACGTCTGAATTTGCTTGAATCCTGGCCGATGACGATTCCGTTTTCAGCCATTTTCTGCAGGAATGTCGCAATATATTTTGACAGAGAAACGCAGGATAAACTGTGGCTGCGTCTGGCGGGTCAGCTTAGGCCGGGTGGCTATCTCTACATTGGCCATTCAGAAAAAATTCCGAAAGAGCTGATATCTTCCCTTCACCCATGTAACACACCAACGACTTACAGGAAGGACGCGTAATGAATAAGAAAATTCGTGTTCTGATAGTTGATGATTCAAAAACGGGCCGGGCGTTTATTGCGGCAGCCCTGGAACGTGATCCTGATATCGAGATACTGGGTACTGCGGGTGATCCATTCGAAGCGCGCGATATTATCATGCGTGATCAGCCGGACGTCATTACGCTTGATGTCGAGATGCCAAATATGAACGGTCTTCAGTTTCTTGAGAAGATCATGCGCCTGAGGCCTATTCCTGTCGTAATGGTCTCAGGCCTTACGGTCCGGGGCGCCGATGTTGCTATTGAAGCATTGCAACTGGGGGCTTTTGACTGTTTCCCGAAAGCTTCGGGGGTATCCGGTATTGATGCTTATGCGGGTTTGATTCCGATTGTGAAGGCTGCGGCGGTAAGCGGTGTCGCTCGCCGGCCTTCATTGCGTCCGGCGATGCCGCGGCGGGATGTTCCTGTGCGCCCGATTGCAGATGGTCGCGCGGATGCTGTCGAAATCATCGCTATCGGTGCCTCGACGGGAGGTGTGGAGGCGCTGGGGGAGATATTGCCGTCTCTTCCGGAGACAATTGCTCCGGTTGTTATAACCCAGCATATGCCGGCACTTTTTACGACAAGTCTTGCTGCCCGACTTAACCGGTTGTGCAGGATTGAAGTGACCGAAGCCAGGGATGGCATCATTTTGCAGCCGGGGCATGCTTATATCGCGCCGGGGGGACAGCACCATCTGCATGTGCGTCAGGTCGCCGGGAGACTCATGGCGTCTCTCGATGCCGGTGAGCCGATCTCGGGACATCGTCCGTCGGTTGACGAACTTTTTTCGTCTGTTGCCAGAGCTGCGGGCAGGCGGGCTGTCGGAGTTATTCTGACCGGCATGGGTCGTGACGGGGCGGCCGGTCTGCTTGCCATGCGGGAGGCGGGCGGGCGAACAATCGGGCAGAGTGAGGGAACGTGTGTGGTTTACGGTATGCCCCGCGCCGCAGTTGAACTGGGAGCTGTCGAAAAGACACTGTCGCTTGGAAATATTGCAAATGCGCTTATATCGTTTGAGATGTCTGAAACAGGAGTGACTCACTAATGCCATCCGCATCCGCTATAAAGGCGCTGATTGTTGACGATCAGACGTCTATCCGGACGATTCTGCGGAACAGTCTTGCTCAGATTGGCATCGTTCAGGTTTCAGAGCGTAAAAACGGGAAAGACGCAGTCGACTATCTTTCCGATAATTCGGTTCATCTGATTATTTCTGATTTTAATATGCCTGAGATGAATGGTCTTGAATTGCTGAAGGCTGTCAGGGGAAATCCTAAAACGCAAAAGACGGCTTTTATTATTCTGACCGGTGAAGCAAATAAGGATCTGGTGCAGGAAGCCGTTAAAGGGGGGGTAAACAATTTTCTTGCAAAACCCTACACCGTTGCAAAACTGAAATCCGTTCTGGAAGCGGTTTTCGGGACGATAGCGGCATAAAGACGGGCAGCGATGCGCAATGGAAGCTGATGAGATGACTCTGGTGGTGCAGGGGGATGTTCTCGTCTCGGATAATCCGACAGCGATTTTCATGACTCTGCTTGGGTCTTGTGTTTCTGCCTGCATGTATGATTCCGCTGCGAATGTCGGTGGCATGAATCATTTTCTTTTGCCCGCGGGGAATGGGTACGGCTCTGCCGACAGAATCTCTTATGGCACACATGCCATGGAGAAACTGATCAATTCTCTTCTCAACATGGGCGCGAAAAAATCACGGCTGAAATGCAAACTGTTTGGTGGTGCAAATATACGACCGCAATTCGGCAATATAGGCACACAGAATTCTGAATTTGCGACTGAATTTCTCTCTGCTGAAGGTATTACCTGTACCTCATCGAGCACCGGAGGCGTGCTGGGGCGTCGTGTTCGTTTCTGGCCGGTTGGAGGGCGTGCTCAGCAGGCCCTGATCAGGGATGAAACCATGCCGGCCACGGAAATCAAAGCGGCTCAGGACGATATATTGCGCATCAGAATGGACAGGCAGCATGAGGTGGATTTTTTCTGATGGAACATTCTTCGGTAAAACTGTCGGAGTTTCTTTCCCGGGTGGGCTTGCTTGCTGATGATCTGGGAAATCTGCTGGAGCAGCTTCAGCATGAGATACAGATAGCGGGCGGGACGGCCGGTCAGTTGACGGGTCTGCAGAATCTTGATCGCGCCACACAGACGGCGCATGAAATCAGCCATGTTCTGGCCAGGGTTTCTGCTGATGTAAAAACATCCGATTATGACGGCAGGGTAAAAATCGACATTGGTTCAGTCAGTTTTCGCCTTGAGGACATTGGCATATTTCTGGCTACCGGAGAAGGCCGGCCGACGGGCTGCGGGAACGCCGGAGAACTTGAACTGTTTTAATCTCCGGGGGATCCGGCAACTGGTCCTCGGATACCCGGCCGGAGTGGAGTGCGGGTGCTTCAGGCACGACAGGAAATTAGGCTGTCCGATTGACATCGGGCAGAAACCTTCCGACGGTTCGTAACATTAAAAAAATGAACCCATCGCAAAGGACAGATTTCGTGCCGAAGAAAAATATCACCAGAGCTGTTTTCGCGGGCGTGTTTCTGCTGGCCGGCCTGTCAGCAGGAAGCCCGCTTATGGCGCAGCCTGCATTCAGGGGTAGTCATGTGCGGACGCTGCCGATTGCGGCGGCGCTCGCGAATAAGGATCGTCCCGAAGCCGACCGTGCCCGTGATGCCGCCCGCAAACCGGGTGAGCTGGTGGCCTTCGCGGGGATAACCAGCGGGATGAAGGTCGCGGATCTGATGCCGGGACAGGGATATTTCACCCGGATTTTCAGTAATCTCGTCGGGAAGACGGGTCATGTCTATACGGTGGTCTCTGCTGACCGCGTGGCGCATAAACCAGATGCCGCCGACGCGGTAAAGGCCATTGCCGCTGATCCGGCGTTCTCCAATGTGACCGAGGTGACGACGCCGCTCACGGCCCTGACGCTTCCGGGGCTGGTCGATATGGCATGGACCTCCCAGAATTATCATGACGTGTATGGGCAGGGTGCGGACGACGCGCTGGCGTTCGATAAGGCTGTTTTCAGGATACTGCGTCCGGGTGGCACGTTTATCGTGATCGACCATGTTGCCGCTTCGGGGAGTGGAAGCGCGCCGACGAAAACATTGCACCGGATTGATCCGGCGCTGATCCGCGAGCAGGTGATGCAGGCCGGGTTTGTGTTTGAAAGTGAGAGTTCCGCATTGAGGAACCCTGCGGATGCGCACACGGCGACGGTGTTTGATCCTTCGATACGAGGGCATACGGATCAGGTGGTTTTCAAATTCCATAAACCGGGTCTCTGAAAACGATCTTTCTCGCAACAATGTTTCTGCTGACCCTGCTTCCGGCATGATCTGACGCGGCATTTTTCAGCGCCCTGCTCCGGGCCTGTCAGAGGTTCCGGATTTCTGGCGGCTGTTTTGTTTTTAACGGATCAGAGCGAGGCGGAGCTTTCGGGGCGCATAGGGGAGGCCATCCGGGCTTGCGGCGCCCGCCCGGGCGCACCACGTTGCCGGACAGCGCAGCCGCAGGGCGGGAGAAAGGCGAGAGTGGAAGAATTTTATCTCGATAATGCGGCCACTACCCCGTGCGATCCGCGCGTTATAGCGTCCATGATGCCGCTGTTCGGGGAGGAGTTTGCCAATCCGCACAGCAGCACCCATGCGGCAGGGGAGCGCGCGGCTCAGATGGTGGAAGCCGCGCGCCGCGATGTCGCCGCTCTGATAGGCGCCGATCCGCGCGAGGTTGTTTTTACCTCGGGGGCCACTGAAGCGAATAATCTCGCCATCAAAGGCGCCGCCCGGCACCGCGCCCGGCATGGTGATGGCCGTCGTCGTATTGTCACTGTTGCGACAGAACATAAATGCGTGCTCGAAAGCGTGCGTGATCTGGCGGATGAAGGGTTCGACCCTGTTATTCTGGGCGTCGACAGCAGCGGGCGTGTCAGTGCCGATGCGCTTCGGGAGGTCCTTGCCATCCCGACCGCGCTGGTCAGCATCATGGCGGCCAACAACGAGACCGGTGTGCTGCAGGATCTTCCCGTGCTCTCCCGCATTGCAAAAGAGGCGGGCGCGCTCTTTCATTCGGATCTCGCTCAGGCTGCCGGTAAGACCGCCATCGATGTCGGAACACTCGGTCTCGATCTGGCCTCCGTCTCCGCTCACAAGATGTACGGTCCGAAAGGCGTTGGCGCTCTCTTCGTTCGTCGTCGTCCCCGTGTCCGTCTCGTCCCGCTGTTTTCCGGTGGTGGTCAGGAGCGCGGGCTCCGTTCGGGCACTCTGCCGTCGGCCCTTATTGCCGGGTTCGGCTGTGCGGCCCGTATTGCCGCCGCTGAAGGCCAGAGCGACGCCAGGCATCTGGCGCATCTGGCCGGGGCGCTTGTCGACGCGCTGCATGGTCGTCAGGTCGCCTTTTCCATCAATGCGGCGGAGGCGCCGCGTCTTCCGGGGATTCTCAGTCTGCGTCTGTCTGGTGTTCCCGCGCTCGCGCTCATGCAACGCATACCGGAACTGGCTCTTTCCGCAGGTTCGGCCTGTTCATCGGCTGGACTGGCTCCGTCTTACGTGCTCACCGCGATGGGGCTTTCCCCTGCTGAAGCCGCAGAAAGCTTGCGTCTCTCGCCCGGACGTTTTACGACGCCCGCCAATATCGCGCGCGCGGCTGATCTTATTGTCCGTGCTGCGCATCAGGTGAGGGGAGCGGAACCCGCCTGGGCCAGATCCCCATCGGATGGAAACATCTGAAACAAGCATCTGACCGGGTGAAGACAGCTCGCAAGACAACAATACCGGAGCATGGACCCTTAACGGGGCTGAACACACCATGCCTCCGCGACAGCCGGAACGAGAGATCTGAATGCCGCATATGATTTTCGTCGAGCCCGATGGTACCGAGCGCAGGGTTGATGCTCCTGTGGGTCTTTCCGTGCTTGAAATTGCCCATAAGCACGGCATTGACCTTGAAGGCGCGTGCGAAGGGTCGCTCGCCTGCGCCACGTGTCATGTGATCGTCGATCCGTCCTGGGCTCCGAAGCTGGCCGAGCCGACGGAAGATGAGGAAGACATGCTCGACCTTGCCTTCGGTCTCGAAAAAACCTCCCGCCTGGGCTGCCAGATTGTTATGACTGACGCTCTGGACGGGCTGACCGTTCGCCTCCCGCGCAAGAGCTGATCCGAACCCATGCTGACACAGATCGCTGCCATGAGGGTTTTGCCCTTAACCCGGAGGAGGCCGGCGCCTTCTGCGCGGTCTGCTGTTTTTCGTGGCAAAGCCTCAGGGCAGAGCCCTGACACCCGGCAAAGGTCGCGGACCGTTGCAAACCATTCTGTGACAGACAGATCGGGTTATGGAGGTCTGTGGCCCCTGTGTGGCCGGCGGATCACCCGCTTATGGGTAAAGCCGTTATGACCCGTATTCTTGTTGCCATGTCCGGAGGCGTCGACAGTTCCGTTGTGGCGGCCCGTCTTGTGGCCGAGGGGCATGAGGTCATAGGCGCCACGCTCCAGCTCTATGACACACGGGGCGAAGCGAAAAAGGGTGCCTGCTGTGCCGGGCGCGACATTCAGGATGCTCGTGAAGTTGCTGAACGTCTTGGGATTCCTCACTATGTCATCGACGCCGAGCAGCGTTTTCGTGACAGCGTGATTGAGCGGTTCGCGGACTCGTACGCCAGTGGCGAGACCCCGGTTCCCTGCGTTGCCTGTAATCAGGGCGTCAAGTTCACCGATCTGCTCGGGCTGGCGCGTGATATTGGCGCCGAGGCGATGGCTACCGGGCACTATGTCCGCCGCGTTGAAGGACCGGATGGCGCCGAGCTGCATCGTCCCCTCGATACGGATCGGGATCAGAGCTGGTTTCTGTTCGCCACGACAAAAGAGCAGCTCGACTTCCTGCGTTTTCCGCTGGGCGACATGCCGGACAAACAGGCTGTTCGCGTGGAAGCCGAACGGTTTGGGCTTGCCGTCGCCGATAAGCCTGACAGCCAGGATCTCTGTTTTATTCCCAAAGGCTCTTACGCCGAGCTTGTGGAAACGCTCCGCCCCGATATGCGCGGCGAAGGCGAGATCGTGGATCGTGCCGGCAATGTTCTGGGGCGGCATGATGGCGTCACCCGGTTCACCGTTGGCCAGAGCAAGCGTCTTGGCGATGCCGGGCAGCACGGTGGCGAACGCCAGATGGTCGTCGGGATTGAACCGGCCAGCAAACGGATTGTCGTGGGGCCACGCCGGAAGGCTTCCGTCACCTCCTGCCATCTGCGTGAGGTGAACTGGCTGATCCCGCCTCCGGATGAAGCCAGCGGGGAGAGTGTTCGCTGCATGGTTCAGCTCCGTGCCCGCGAAATGCCCCGTGCGGCCACCATCCGCCGCATTGGCACGGGTGCCGAGGTGACGTTTGACGAGCCCGCTCTGCCCGCGCCGGGACAGGCCTGCGTGCTTTATGATGACAGCCGTGTCCTGGGTGGTGGCCTGATCTGCCGCGCGCCGGTTCCGGAGCCGGTCTGAGCCCTTAAGTCAGGGTCAGCCGCGGGGGTGTTCCGGGTCGGCGAGATCGGCCCGGGAGAACCTCCCTGTTACTTTTCGTGTCCATGTTTAAGATGGCGCGCAAATAACCAGGGCTGCGGGATAAATCAGAATGGCAGGCACTATGAGTTTCCGGCGTATCGCCCTGTTCTGCCTGCCTGTCATTACATACAGTTTTTCCGCGGTTGCCGCACCGGTGGCCGTGCAGCCTCTTGCGCGGGTCGCGCTGGATAACCGGACCCATGCCGAAGTTTTTTCACAGGGTGTGACCGCCGCGATCAGCGTCGCACCCACGACACGATGCGGCGGGTTCATGATCCTGGAGGACAGCCCCGGTGCGTCTCCGTCCTGCAGCATTGCTACTCTTACCCTTTCCGGCAGCGGAACGCAGCCGGTCGCGTTCCCTCTCGGAACGTATGGCACGGAAGACAGCGGCCTGAGGGATCTGCGGATTTCGCTCTACCATCTCGATCCGGCGACACCGGGGCCGCAGGTCCTGATTTCGGCCTGGACGGGGGGCGCCCATTGCTGCGGACTTACATCCATCTTCTCTGAAAACGCGGACGGAGTCTGGCGTCATATCGAGCCGGGGGCACAGGATGGCGACGGAGAGCCGGAGGTCGTGGACATCGCCGGCGATGGAAATGCCGAAATTGTCACCTCCGATCAGGCTTTTCTCTACACCTTTGCTTCTCATGCCGGGTCTTACACACCGTCTGTTATTCAGCGTTTCCACAATGGCGCGCTGCAAACCGTAACGCGGGACCCCGTTTATCGCGCTTTTCTTAACAATGATCTGGCGCGGCGGGAGAAGGAGTGGATCTCATCCGGGCGCGGGGAGCCCAACGGCTTTCTGGCGTATTATGTTGCTACAAAGGCTCTGACGGGCGATTTCAGCAACGCCTGGCGCTATATGCTGGCCAGCAAACAGACTGGCCAGGACAATGATTTCGGTATTTCCCTGTGCAGCCTGAAACCGGTGGCGGATGAAAAAAACTGCTCTGAAGCAGAAAAACGGATCATGCCTTTTCCTCAGGGGCTGGCCGTTTTTCTGACGCGGACGGGTTACATCACGGCCGACCAGGCCCGGGCGGTTCTTTCTCCGGTGCCCGCGGCAGGATCGTCCGTGGCTTCCGGACGCTATCATCCCGATTTTTCCTGCGAGCAGCCGCCTGAGAATAATGGCGTGGCGATCATGCTCTGTCAGAACAGCGAGGCGGCGAAGCACGAGCTGGAATTCGATCAGGTCTATTATGCGCTGCGGCAGCAGGTCGGGAAAGACAACTGGAAAGTCCTGAGACAGGACGCCATTCTTGACGAAAATGCGATGAACCTGTCGTGCGGTCTGCCCATACCGGGGCAGGGCGATCAGAGTATCCCTCCGGGAGGGGATTCATGTTACATAAGCGGAATAGACAGGGTGACGGAGAAATACCGGAGCCGCCTGACAGGCCCGGCAGCGGAGGAAGCCCGCCGTCCCATTGATCGCCATATAGAACTCCAGCAAAAGCTGATCGATCTTGGCTATCTGCCTGCGGGTTCCGTCGCGGATGGCGTGTATGGTGAAAGCACCCGCGCCGCCATCCAGACATGGCAGCGCGTCGCTCACCGGCCCGACACGGGTGGTTTCATAACGGACAGCGATGCTGCCAGCCTGCTTGATAACGCGCCTGCCACGACAGTGGCGGCAAGCGGACCTGCTTCGGAACCGGTAAAAACGGCAACACCTGCCATGACACCGCTCACGCAGCCCGTGCCGGCGCCGCAGATGCGGCCCTCCGACAGGACGATCTTCGGCTTTACGATCGGTATAGCTTTGCTGCTGCTGGCTTTCGGTCTGAGCCTTTACATCCTGCCGTTCGTTATCGCGTGCATCAGGGATACAACGAAAAAAGGCGCTGTCCTCGCAGTCAATCTCTGCTTCGGGTGGACGCTGATCGGATGGGTTGCCGCTCTGGTCATGGCTGTTTCTTTTGAAACGCGGAGCGATTACGAGTTGCGACAGCAGGCCTTTTCAAAAATCATATCAGGCTGAATGGCCATCCGGCGCCCGGATAAAGCCAGGCTCAGGACTCATTCTTTGAGCCAGAAGATGAAGCTTGCTGCGATATGGATTGCAGACATGAGTGTATGAGCGCAGCGATCATATCGTGTTGCGACACGTCGCCAGTCT
>NZ_WOTA01000011.1 GCF_011516825.1 Acetobacter oeni
CATCTGATGCTCAGATAGCAAAAACAAATCACTCACTGGCTTACCCTCCGTCGGGAAACCTGTGAATCACAAAGTGCCGGTTACTTCAATGAATTAACAGGTCCTGAGCCTAGGATCGCGTATAAACACAGCACGAATCGCCAAAACAATCGAATTTTTTGCAACTGATATAGCAGCATTTGGCCGTCTGTTTTTCCTCTCATAAGGCCACCCGCTTCGCAGACTGACAGCCAGAGAGGAGATTGCGCTGTTGCCCGGAACGAAAGCAGCGGTTCAGCCGTTGAATGCCAAGACATCACATACGGATAGAGAAAGCGTTTATTTCTTATCACGGCAAGGAATCCACCCCGTCCCGTTCGAGTGTTTGTTGCGATCATGCTTACCCAGCCAGGAAGAACAGTCATGAACGACGTTTTTCAGAAAACTGATACCGGCAGTATTTTCCTGTTCCCGGAAAAATCTCTGCTTAATCGGGAAGATGCGGCGCGGGAGCTGGGAATCAGCAACCGCATGATGCTGGCCCTGATAGCGCTCCGTTGTGGTCCGCCTTCCCTGAAAATCCGTTCGAAAGTAGTCTGGAGACGTGAAGATCTCTACCTCTTCCGGCAGACTTGGATGGCAACCGTTCACGTCGACGACCGCGATCGCACAGCACGATTTTCCGCGGCCCGTCCGGACCATTCTGATGATATGGATCCCCTGATGCGCGTTCTCGGACAGAGAGCCATTCGCCACCGTATTGTTCTCTCGGTTTTCTGGACCATGGGCATCACCGGTGGCCTGATGAGTCTGCTTCTGTTCTGACGCCGGCTTTCTGAAGGATATCGTCATGATCGGCCCGCGTTTTCTGACCCGTGTCGCCGCGTCCAGCGCAGGCGGCGCTCTTATGTCCAGTGCCGCTATTCTACTACTTTCCGTGAGACGTACCGGCAGTCCCTGGCCTGGACTGAACAGCACCTCTCACTGGATCACCGGAGACAAAGCCGGCGAGGTCAGAACCGCAGACTTCACCCATACAGTCATCGGTATCGCCACAAATGCAGGCGCCACGATCTTCTGGTCCGTGCTTTACGAAAAAACTCTGGGTAGCGGAAAACCGTCCAGTATACGTTTTTTGTTTGTCACCACAGTTCTTGGCCCGGTCGCTGTTTTCGTGGATTATGTAACAACTCCAAAACGGTTTACCCCAGGCTGGGAATTCGTTTTTAGTAAACGCGATATGACCCTGATCTATATTGCCCTGGTCACAGGCATGGCGACCGGTACCGGATTTATCCGGCAAAAATCCGGATCATGCAGGAATTAATCAGGGTTTTATCCCGAAACCCGTGGAAAGGCGTGGACTGTTGCAAAACCATTTTGTTCGATGGAGTCACGTTATCCTTATTCCCGGTGCAATACCTGGTCGTTCACAAATGACGCCAGCTTCCCCGCCACGAAATCCTGCTTAAGCGCACCTTCGTCATAGTGATGCTCCACCCATTCCAGAAACGGAATTCGTCCCTCTGCTTCACCCCGGTAGCGCATGAAGAACGCATCCAGAATTCCAGTCCGCGAGTGATTGAAATGTCCATATCGCCAGGAAAGTTCTTTCAGTGCCTCATCTGCTGTTCCGCCCTCAAACAGAATCACCAGTCCTGAAGCCAGCCCGGCCCGGTCCGCGCCCGATTTACAGTGCATCAGCATAGGGAAGGCAATCGACCGGTACAACGCTGCAAACTTTAAAATCCGGTCCCGATGTGGCGCTCCCCGGCTTTCAAATGCCATGTCCACATGTGCCAGGCCCGCGCGCCCCGCCGCATTCCTTGACAACGCATCCGACCCGCATTTCCGGTGTCCACGCAGGTTCACCAGGGTCTTAAGACCCAGGTCCCGCGCTGCGCGGGCCAGTCGCCGGGGTGGTGGATGATTGCAGCGATATACCTTACCCGGAATGACTACATGAAAATTCGTCCAGACAAGCCGGAAGATCGCGTGATCTGCAAATAAACTATCTATCCAAGCCCGTCTGCGGCCTCTCGCTGTGGCGAGGCTTTCCTGAAACACGCGTAACTCTCCCAACAAAAAAGGGGCGCGGGGATGTGTCTCATCCAAGGTTCGTTCCGTCAATCCTGCAGGATCAGGCATTTCATGGCAGGCAGAGCTTGGTACATAGCTAAAATAGGATAGTGACTTTGAAATGTTTTGAATCCGCACTAATAATCGGTATTGCATGAATACGGGCTGATCAGAGGTGTCCTCCGGGACGAGTGTCCGGGAATAATAACCTCAGGACTGCTTGCTGCTGTATCCCGGGTGTATTACGGCAGAATCCTTGCCGGGTTTCGGCATAGTCCGGTCCGTTTCCAGAGAGCGATAATGAAAAAAATCCTGCTTTTGTCAGCTTGTCTCAGCATAATTCCCGGTACGACACTGGCACAGAACACGACTGCCGGTACAATCGAACTCGATATGCCTGGGCATTTTCAGAGACAGAGCGTCAGCTTCGATTACGTGCGCAGGGACGTCATGATCCCCATGCGGGACGGCGTGAAGCTGCACACGGTCATTCTGGTTCCGAAAGATGCGCGCAATGCACCGATTCTGATGACCCGCACCCCTTATAATGCTGATCACATGACATCCTTTGCTTCAAGCGGAGACATGAGTTCCGTTCTGGAAGGCTACGACAACATGACCGATGTCATCGCCGATGGCGGCTATATCCGTGTCGTCCAGGATGTTCGCGGGAAATACAGATCAGAGGGGCGCTACGTTATGAACCGCCCCTTTCGCGGCCCACTGAACGGAACGCAGGTCGATCACGCCACAGATACCTGGGACACGATCGAATGGCTGGTCCACAATACCCCTGAAAGTAACGGGAAAGTCGGCATCATCGGCATCTCCTACGATGGATTTACCGCCTTGACCGCTCTCTTCCATCCACATCCGGCTCTCAAAGTCTCCGTGCCGATGAACCCGATGGTCGATGGCTGGATCGGTGATGACTGGTTCCATAATGGTGCTTTCCGTGAAGAAAATCTCCCCTACATTTATGACCAGGATGCTACACCCAAAAATGATGAAAAATGGTGGAGCAACCATTATGACGCCTACGATCTCTATCTGAACGCTGTCTCTGCTGGCGCCTTGGGCAAATCACGCGGCATGGAGCAGATAGGCTTCTTCCGCCAGATCACGGCTCATCTGGCTTATGATTCCTGGTGGCAAAATCAGGCAATGGACAAACTTCTCGTCAAAGAGGGACTGACAGTACCGACCTTGCTTGTGCACAGTCTGTGGGATCAGGAAGACAGCTATGGTGCTGTCGCTACCTGGTACGCCCTGGAAAATGTGCCGACTTCAGCCCGGAATCTCTCTATCGTCATAGGCCCCTGGAATCATGGAGGCGAGCGCGTCGAAGCCAGTAAGCTTGGTGACATAAAATTCAGAGCCGACACCGGCTACTACTTTCGTAAAAAAATTCTTGAACCATTTCTTGCCCACTATCTGAAAGACAGTACCATATCTCTACCTGCCCGGGTCAGCGAATTTCGCACCGGAGAAAATATCTGGGAAACAGCCAGCAAACTTCCCGCTCCGGACTGCGCCTCAGAATGCAAAGCCCTGCATCTTGAACCCGGTCATGGCCTTGGCTTTACAATACCGGGTGTCGATGCCGGAGCAGCGCAATACACTTCCGATCCGGATCATCCTGTCCCATACGTGCCTCGTCCCGTGCTGACAAAGGGCGTTACCGGCTCACCATGGAAATACTGGCTGGTCACGGACCAGCGTGATGTGGCGTCCCGTCCCGATGTGTTGACCTTCACATCAGAAATCCTGACAAAACCTCTCACAATCGAGGGCGAGCCGCTTGTTCATCTGACAGCTTCCACAACCGGGACAGATGGCGATTTCGTAGTCAAACTGATCGACGTTTTTCCAGACCAGGTCTCAGCACAGCCGGAAATGGGCGGCTATCAGCTAATGGTCAGTGCTGACATTTTACGCGGTCGCTATCGCAAAAGCTTTGAACACCCTGAAGCCATTCCTGCAAACACGCCGCAGCTTTACAAAATCGCTCTGCCGTTCACGAATCATACGTTCCTGCCGGGCCATAAAATCATGGTCCAGATTCAGTCCAGCTGGTTTCCGCTCTATGATCGTAATCCACAGAGCTACGTGGACAATATATTCTTCGCGCCAAAAGCAGCCTATAAACCAGCAACGATTTCTGTGGATATCAGAAATAGCTGGATCGACCTGCACACAAAATAAAGTCAACCTGCTGCAAAACTCAGCCAATACCGGAGGACTGGCTCCAGAAGCGAACTTTGCGAACCAGCCAGTTCTTCCGGCGATCCCGCAGTTCATCCATAATTTCTGCGACAACAGCTGATTCTGAGAGCGAAACGGCCTTTAAGTAACAGGTAGCTATCAATCACTCCCTATGTATTAGGAGGCCTGAGTTACCACGATGCTGTCAGAGACCGCAGCCCTCTCACGTCCGCTTCCCGCAATGGCAGCGACGCAAACGACCGGATATTTTGCGTGTCCGTTAGTCTTTCGTTAAACGTTGATCCGTCATTTTTCAGGGAAATCCCATGCCGCCAATGCGAGCCTCCACCGTCGTCTCGTATCCGGTCCCGGAAAAGCCCCGCTTTGATGCCTTCCAGGCTATTCGCGGTCTCGCTTCGCTTACCGTCGTTATCCGGCATGTCCTCGCCTGTTATCCACTTCAGGGACACACGCTTACCGTCGCGGTCTTCTTTCTCTTCAATTCGCCTGCGGCCGTTACCCTCTTCTTTGTCCTCAGCGGTTTTGTCCTTACCCACTCCCTTGATGCACGCGTTTTCAGGGCTAATGCTATTCCTGCCTTCTGGACGCGCAGGGTCTTTCGCATCCTGCCCGCGTTGATGGTCGTCACGCTTATCAGTGCTCTCTACACACGGCTGTCGATCGCCGCCTGGCCAGTCGCCACCAGTGATCCCTTTATGGCCGGCATTCTTCCCCACAATATGCCACTTTCAGCCATTGCTCTGCTAAAATGCTTTCTGTCGCTCTCCAGCTCTCTCGTTCCTCAGGGCTGGACTGTTATGGTCGAACTCATCGCCGCCCTGTTCTTTCCTTTTGTCTGGCTTTGCAGCCGTAAAAACGGGCGCCTGTTTCTGCCCGTTGCTCTCATGGCTCTGTGTCTCTCCGCTTTCGCCCCTCCTGGAGGAAAAGGGCTGCCGCTGCTTTACAGTTTCAGCTTCATTGCGGGTATTCTTGCATGCCGGGCCTGGCAAAATTCAACTATCCGTCTTGCTGGCGGTGGCATCGTTCTCGCCGCCGTCAGCATGTCTCTTCCCACCCTGCTTCTTACCACGCCGGAAAATCTTGCTGCATTCTTCAACTCTCCAAAACTGGTGATTCCGGAGAGCATTTGCGCCGCCATCTTTCTCTTTGGCCTTAGTAAACCAGGGAAGGTCACGACTTTCCTCACTAAACGACCGCTTCTCTGGCTGGGCGATATTTCCTTCAGTCTCTATCTCGTCCACTTCCTCGTTATCGCTATTGTTGGCCGGCTTTTGTCCCCCGTCCTTCCTCATTTTCCGGTTATCGTACGCGAAATTATGGTTCTTGCCGTAACGCTGTTAATCGCTTTCCCACTTAGTCACTTTATCTTTCATCTGATCGAACTTCCTCTGAATCGGCTTGGTCATCGCCTTGCAAAACTCTGGTAACATCTGGTGGCAAGTTACAAATTCGGAGACTCCATTCAGCACAATATTAAAATCATAACTGTGCAGGTTTGTCAGAAATTGTTTCAGCGCTGGGTCTTATGCTGTCCTGCTTCTGAATATGGCTGACCGGACAGAATGAAACCTGTCAGCCGGAATATGTATCCTAGGAAAATACGATTTACTCTGTCGTTATCAAAAATATTCAGAAATTATCTAATTTACGTAGATATTATTATTGTCACGAATAAGCCACTCGTGGTTATTTCAAAAATTCGATCTCTGATATTGGTGGGAAAGCGTCAGCCTTCTTTTGTCAGGGCTGAGTAATTTCCATATTTATCTGACTTTCGGTATTGATTCCGTCCGTAAATAATTCTGGCGGGGCAGGTGACGTGCCCCCCGGAAATGTAACCATTTAAAAGTAGAGTCCGATCGAGAAGGATACGGACGAATGAAGCGCAGTCGTTTTACGGAAGAACAGATCATAGGGATTTTGAAGGAACAGGAATCTGGTCTGAAGGTCTCTGATCTTTGCCGCAAACACGGGATCAGTGATGCGACGTTCTACAAATGGAAGACCCGCTATGGAGGTCTTGAAGTTTCCGAGGCCAAGCGGCTGAAGGCGCTGGAAGATGAAAACAGCCGCCTGAAACGTCTTCTGGCGGATGCGATGCTGGATAACGCGGCGCTGAAGGAGATCGTTGGAAAAAAGTGGTGACGCCTGTTGCGAAGCGGCAGGCGGTCCGACACATTCAGGAGGCGCTGGACCTGAGTGAGCGCCGTGCCTGTGCCCTTGTTGGTCTTGCCAGGCGTGTTGCGCGGTATGTTTCCACCAGGGCGGACGATGCCGCCCTGCGCCAGCGCCTACGGGATATGGCAAGCCAACGGCGCCGCTTTGGCTATCGCCGCCTGGGCTATCTTCTGGCGCGAGAAGGGGGCAGCCCCAATCACAAGAAGCTGTTCCGCCTTTACCAGGAGGAAGGTCTGAAAGTCCGCCATCGGGGTGCCCGCAAGAGAGCGCTGGGAACGCACGCTCCCATAACCATCCCCCAGGAACCCGGGCAGCGCTGGAGCCTGGATTTTGTCTCGGATGCCCTGATCTGTGGTCGCCGGTTCCGCATTCTGACTGTTATCGACGATTTCAGTCGCAAGAACCTGGCATTGGTTGCCGACACGTCATTGTCAGGTGGACGTGTGGCGCGGGAACTGACGGCCCTGGTGGAACGATATGGCAAACCCCTCATGATTGTCAGCGACAACGGAACGGAGTTCACATCCCATGCCATCCTGAAATGGGCCGACGAGATGAAGATCGAATGGCACTATATCGCCCCGGGGAAACCGCAGCAGAACGGATTTGTCGAAAGCTTCAATGGTAGGCTAAGGGATGAATGTCTCAACGAAACGCTGTTCACGTCCCTGACGCATGCCCGCCAGATTCTGGCTGACTGGCGGGAAGACTACAATACGGTGCGCCCACATTCCCAACTGGATGGCAGGACACCGGATCAGGTCGCCAGACAAGCGTCTCGGGGGCATGCCCCCGAGACGCTTGTCATCCCATCAACCCCAAACCATAAAAACCGGGAACTCTCTTTTTGAGTGGCAACAAAAAGGGGGGCACGTCAATGAGCAGACCATGAAAATCAGACTTACCGGTCTTGACCGGAATATTCCCCGTGTCCACGACAGAAAAATGACCGTCGCGGGAAAACAATATAGTGTCCGATGACAGATCGTGGAAGCAACTCTTCCCATGGCGCTCAATGTCATCGACTCTTTTAGCCTGCATGCCTTGGGGAAACACCTCCCTTATTGCAGATAGCTTTGCTGCAATAAGGGAGGTGTTTCCCCGGCTTTTCCTACATCCGTCTCCGTTGGACCAAAAAGCAAATGGAACGTATTGGTATTACAGTAAAGATGTCCGCCAGAGTCACCGGCATAGGCGACTGTTTTTCGTCGGTGATGATCCTCTGTTCACGACGGTGCAGGTTGCCCGACAACAGGGACACCACCTGTCCCATCATCTTTCTGCATGGATCGAACGGAAATACTCTGTTTTATCCTTAATATTTCAGAGTAACGGTGCTGTCATTGCGCTGGGAACATATGACGGATGGGCTGTCCTTACTGGTGGTTCTGTCTGGGGCTGCGGTTTTACGCATGATCTTCTGCCCACACTACCCGCATCATGCTTTGCCGCCAGGGTCGGATTGCTCCCTTTTGTCCACTCCGGCTTTATTGCCAGATGACACCACTGTATTTGCATACAATATAATCATCAAAAAATGCCGCTCCATCATGCGGCACTCTGGAAAATCTACTGAAAACCAGACCGGATATCAGCCCGCTGTGATGAACGTCTGCAATGGTGTGTGATTGTCCGCGACCTGACAAACCCAGCATCCTTCGCCGTCTGAGGTGAAGCCCAGACGCTCATACAGATCTGACACGACAGCATTCTTCGCTGTTGGTTTAAACCGGCCCACAATCTGTTCGACTCCTTTCTTCTTCGCAAGGTCGAACAGAGCATTCATGATAAACTGCTCAAAACTACGCGAGAATACGCGGCAACTCATCGTCCATTCCAGGATATCGAGTTCAGATCCCTTGCGCTCAGCAAGCAGAACCGAAACGAGACCATGGTCTCCAAACTTGTCTTTAAGCGTGCAGGCCAGAACGATATTATCGGCATTGTCGAGGAAACCATGAACGGCCTGTGTGTCAAAACGTTGTGTCAGAAGATTAAACTGGTTGGTTTTCTGGCCAAGTTGCACGACACGTTCGATCTGCGCTTCCGTTGGCTTTTCCGCCGTACCGATCATTTCCAGACCACGCAGGTAAGATGGCAAATCGGAAGCGCTGTCCTGTTCCGCAATTGCAGCCGCTCGCATCGTATAAGCTGCCGTGCGTCCGAAATCCTCACGACTATATTTCTGGAACTGAAACCAGTAACCCTGCTCAACCTGAGTGATGAAATCCGCGGGTTCACCATCCAGCAGCACTGTCGCCACTTCTGGCAATTCCTGACGTACGAGTGCGCATTCGGCAGGGTTGTCGTCTACGAAAACAAGTGAATCCAAACCGATATTGATCTGCTTTGCAATTTTTCGCAGTCCATTCGCCTTGTCTTCCCAGGATGCTTCGAATGCCGCAAAATCCTCAACCTTCAGAATGCTGCCCGGTTTATCGAATCCGGTTTTTGCAACATCAGGATTATTCTTGCTGCATACGGCAAGAATAATACCACGGTTCGCGAGCAGTTTCACATATTGCTGAAACGCCTGATATGCTTCGGAAATCGCATCACCCGACCCGATCTTAATGCCATCCACACCATCGTCGCCGATGACACCGCCCCAGATGGTGTTGTCGAGATCCAGAACAAGCGCTTTTTTGACCGTGTTCAGCGCACCACGCAGAGCCGAGCGGAACAATGGGATATAAGCTGGCAGCGCACCGGTCTCGATCGGCAACTTCGCGCTGTACCATCCACCTGGTGTAAATGCCTTTAACAAACCGTGTTCCAGCGCAAACTCACCAAAATCAATAATCTGTACGCCGGATGTTTCGGCTGACCACAGTTTCTGCACAAGTTGACGCAGCTGGTTCGTATAGGAAGCTGGCAGATATGTTTCCGCGATTCCCGTCAGGCGGAAAGGTGGTGGTGGCGGAAAGTGATGGATAATTTTAGAGCCGCAATCCTGGCTGATGCGCTTCCAGACTGACAAAATCTGGCTGACTTTCCCGTCAACAACTTTTGCGACGTCTTCTTCGCTCGCTGAGGGAGGAAGGTCAGAGACCAGACTGCGCCACTCCGAAACGATTACCGCGATATCGGGCCTGATCGTATATAGTTCCGAAGCTGGATTCAGCACGTCCTGCATGAAAGAGCCATACAAAGACTGTGAAATTGTCGGCCGGACATTTTCCTGAGCGCAGCCGACAGCAATAGCGCGCGCCAGCATATCGGTCGTGGCCGTACCCATGACATGAACGCGCAGCGAACGCAGCTTGTCCGTCTCAGGCAATGGCCATGCTCCCGCAACGATGCGCGTGCCAAGAGTCAGAATGTCAGCAAGAGCAGGAATCGTTTTTGCTGATAAATGTATTTCAGCCACAATGGCACCTTCGAAGATGTGGAAACGTCGTGATCAGCCGACTTTTTCAGTTACAAGAGCTTCCAGTTTTTCAAAGCTCTTGACGTCACCAATACGGTCAAGTCCCAGCTTGATGCCGAACTCTTCATCAGCCAGCGTAAACAGGGAAAGTGTGCCAAGAGAATCCCAGCCGTCCGTGTTTTCCATGGTGGCGGCGGGCACATCTTCCACGGTTTTACCTGGGAACATAGTAGTAAAAACCCGTGTCAGACGGCGACGGATACGATCTGGAGCAATAGCCATGAGAATTTCCTTAGTGTGCAGGATGCGCCGGTCTCTGGCGCATCTGTTTTCGTTGCAGTAATTACGACACCCGGCATCTGATTGCCAGAAGCGGGCATGGATTTGCCAGTCAGTTATCGGTAGGATGGTGATACTGTACTCGCCATCCGGTCAATTTCACTCCGGATGAGCCCGGTAAGTCTGGAATCAAATGCCAGACCTGTGTCTGAAGTGTAATCTTCGATACCATTCCAACTGTAATTCATTGGGAATGGCAGATGTACATATGTCACGCTTGGTGATGCCGGGCAGTCCAGCGGTGATCTTGTCAGATTAAAGATAAGAAGCCGGGAGTGCTGCCGGGCAAGCAGAGGCTCCATTTCGCTGACGAAAGCGGGAAGGTCGCATTGTCCGACAATACCATAGACGAGCAGGCTATTCCCCTTCGCCCATGCCGACTGAAAAGCTTTAATTTTTTTGTTGATCAGAGGAAAGAACTTCTCCTGCTGCGCGCCGATAATTGTCTGTCCGCGTTCATGCCCGAAATGCACGCCGGTCGGACGATGAAACATCTGTGGGGCGCCCATCGGATCACGCCCCTGATGATAGCTCGCCGGATCGAGATAGCTCGCGAAATTAGTTTTCAGAGCCTCGGCTGCGGTATTTTTTCCAAATGCACCCAGATCAAAAATTGTGATGGCATCCGGATTCCCCACATAATTCGTCAGCCCCCAGCGGTTGGCGATAGTGTAGGGAAGACAACTTTGTCCAAACGAGAGAATGTTGACCTTGTTGCCGCGTCCTGCCAGCACCTCCTGATTCCACAGAGCTGTTTCGGCGAGCACACGCAGATTGGCGTAGTTGACGCCATGAAGAACCGGATTGCCTGGCTCGCAGTACCGGAGCAGCCGATCACACATCTCGATCTGACGCCTGTAATCTCCGATGGCTTCCAGCGCGAAATAAACGGCGGCACCACAGTTATCCACCGTGAAAAAAGTGTCCCAGTATTCTTCAAGGAGCACTTTAAGACCAGCAAAGTCTTTCTTCTCAACAAGAGGAAGAATACACTCGGTTACCGCAGGCAGATAAACAGGTTTTTCTTTTGCAGAATGACGCGAAAGAACCTCACGACGACGGCGCAGACCCTCGTCCCAGTTTGCTCTGGAGTCAAACGTTCGTGTCCAGGTAAAAGTAAATCCGATATCATCCGGAAAAGTCTGGTAACACCACTCATCAAGTTCATCTGCCTTGTCATGCATCCGCGCGCGGCGGAGGGCCGACAGATACTGCCACCAGACGCCCCGGTCCTCGGGAAAATTCTGAACAAGCAGTTCAAAGAGATCACACGCTTCTTCGTAATCCCCGTCTTCGACGAAATCCATCGCCTCCTGGAAAACCCGCGGGCGCTCTTTTTCAGTCACGCGTAGCGCTTCTGCCGGCATCAGTTTCATTTCCCCTGCTTCAGTGCGTTTTCATCATGCGCCCAAAACCGCTGTCGTTGAACGGCGTCGCATTGTAACGTCCGTCATAACACGCTGGTCTCTCGCCGCACATCGGGACAATGGAATCCTTGCCGAAAGCTGCGCAAGAACACATTCCATTCGTGCTTTTCAGGAGGCTGAGCGGGTCGGGGTGTAACTGAAATGGTGCATTGCCAGAAAAAAAGCGCCGGAAGGTTCCCCCACCGGCGCCTCGCAACTTCGGAATAAATGCTCGGCTCAGAGCTTCCGTTCGACCTGAAGTTCTTTGATTCGACCGATTGCCTTGGCCGGATTCAGACCTTTCGGACAGGTCTGCGTGCAGTTCATGATCGTGCGGCAGGCATACAGCTTGAACGTATCTTCAAGTGAGTCGAGCCGGTCGCCGGTATGTTCGTCACGACTGTCCGCGATCCAGCGATAAGCCGCCAGGAGCGTGGCCGGACCGAGATACCGGTCGCCATTCCACCAGTAAGACGGGCAGGACGTTGTGCAGCAGAAGCACAGGATACACTCCCACATGCCATCCAGCTTCGCACGCTCCTCAATGGACTGGCGACGCTCCCCGTCCGGCGGCGGCGGGCTGTCAGCCTGAATCCAGGGATCAATGACACGAAGCTGCGCATAAGCCCCGTCAAGATTGGAGACGAGGTCCTTGACAATCGGCATATGGGGGAGGGGATTGATTATAATATCTCCTTCCATATTCCTTATTGGCTTCAGACACGCCAGCGTATTCTCACCATCGATGTTCATCGCGCATGAGCCGCAGATACCCTCGCGACAGGATCGGCGGAATGTCAGCGTCGGATCGATATCGTTCTTGATGTGAATCAGCGCATCCAGAACCATCGGCCCGATTGCGTCCAGATCAACTTCATACGCATCCATCACCGGATTTTTGTCGTCGTCCGGCGTCCAGCGATAGATTTTGAACGTCCGCACATTCTTCGCACCGGCAGGAGCAGGGAAAAACTGTCCCTTACCCACCGTGCTGTTCCGCGGAAGTCTCAGTTCGACCATGTTAGCCTCCCTTAATTCGTCCGTTCATCACGGCAGATCAGTAAACACGCTTCTTTGGCGGGAAGACCTGAACCTCATCCGTCAAAGTCTTCATATGCACCGGGCGGTAGGTCATCTTCGTGCCACCCTTGTCGTCCAGCCAGGACACGCTGTGCTTCATCCAGTCCTTGTCATCGCGGTTTGGATAATCGTCACGAGCATGCGCGCCACGGCTCTCATGGCGGACCAGGCCGCTTTCAAGCGTGACCGTCGCGTTGGCAAGCAGGTTGTCAAATTCCAGCGCCTCCATCAGGTCGCTGTTCCAGATCAGCGAATGATCGGCAACGGACATATCGTCACGCGCTTTCCAGATCGCCTGGATCTTGTCACAGCCTTCCTTCAGACTTTCTTCGGTGCGGAACACGGCAGCATGCAGCTGCATGTCGCGCTGCAGACGATCGCGCAGCTCTGAAACCCGCGTGCCGCCTTTTGCATAACGGACACGATCCAGACGATCGAGCGCCGCTTCACCCGCGCCGGCCGGCAATGGTCTTGTAAAGTCGGTTGGCTTCACAATTTCTGCCGCCCGTTTCGCCGCAGAGCGGCCGAAGACAATCAGATCAAGCAGCGAATTAGTGCCAAGACGATTTGCGCCATGCACCGAAACGCAGGCGGCTTCACCGACAGCCATCAGACCAGGAACCACCGCATCCGGATTATCTTCCGTCGGACGGACGACCTCACCATGAATATTCGTCGGAATGCCGCCCATGTTGTAATGCACAGTCGGAAGAACCGGCACCGGCTCTTTCGTCACATCGATACCGGCAAAGATACGTGCGGTCTCGATGATACCGGGCAGACGCTCATGCAGCAGGTCGGACCCCAGGTGCTCCAGATGCATCATCATGTGATCTTTTTTCGGACCACAGCCACGTCCTTCCCGCATTTCAACGGTCATCGCGCGGGATACAACGTCACGGGACGCGAGATCCTTGGCTGTCGGCGCGTAACGCTCCATGAAGCGCTCGCCCTCGGAGTTGGTCAGATAACCACCCTCACCACGGCAGCCTTCGGTCAGCAGACAGCCCGCCGGATAGATGCCGGTCGGATGGAACTGCACGAACTCCATGTCCTGAGTCGGCAGTCCTGCCCGCATTGCCATGCCGCCGCCATCACCGGTGCAGGTATGAGCAGAGGTGCAGGACTGATAGGCGCGGCCGTAACCGCCAGTCGCCAGAACGACCATCTTCGCGTTAAAACGATGAATGGTGCCGTCATCCTGGCACCAGGCCATCACACCGCGGCATTCACCCTTCTCGTCCATGATCAGGTCGAGGGCGAAATACTCAACAAAGAATTCGACGTTATGCTTCAGGCACTGCTGGTACAGCGTATGAAGGATCGCATGACCCGTGCGGTCTGCCGCAGCGCACGCACGGGGCACGGGTGCCTTGCCGAAGTCACTCATGTGACCGCCGAAAGGACGCTGGTAGATTTTGCCGTCTTCCGTGCGGGAGAATGGCACACCGAAATGCTCAAGTTCATAGACGGCAGGGACCGCCTCACGGCACATATATTCAATGGCGTCCTGGTCACCCAGCCAGTCCGACCCTTTTACGGTGTCGTACATGTGCCAGCGCCAGTTATCAGGTGCCATATTGCCCAGCGAGGCACCAATGCCTCCCTGTGCGGCCACAGTATGGCTGCGGGTCGGGAAGACCTTGGTGACACAGGCCGTGGACAGACCAGCGGCACCCATGCCGAGCGTGGCGCGGAGACCCGAGCCGCCAGCGCCGACAACCACCACGTCATAGGTGTGATCGACGATGCGGTAGGCTCCCCGCGATGGAGAGGAAATAGCGTTCATGTTGACGGCGCTCCCGTTGTCTTGCGACCTGTCATGTCTTCAGCGGAAAACCAGCTCCGCAGCGCCTGAAGGCGATATCGGAGCCGGAGGAGTAATATTCAGGCTTTCGGGGCCGACCTGCCGAGGGCAAGCTTCAGCACGGCCACCACACCCAGCACCCCGAGAATGCCGGTGCCAAAACGCACGGCAAATTTGGCCGGGACATGGGCCTTGCCATGCACGTAATCATCAACAATCACCTGCAGGCCGACTTCGGCATGATAGAAACTGGAGATGACGAGAGCCGTGAGCATCGTTGCGTTCAGGGGACGACCGCCCCATTTCGCAACTTCCTCATAGTCATCACCGCCCAGACGAAACATCTGCACGACAAACCAGCCGGAGAGCGGAAGCAGCGTCGCTGCCGACACACGCTCTGCGATCCAGTGTCCTGTGCCGGAATGGCCTGAGCCAAGTCCGCGAGCGCGGCCAAGCTGGGAACGCATCACGTCACGATGCTGTGAGACCGGAGCATTCATTTCAGGAGGCCTTCCTTGCTTTAGAGCGACGGTGCGCACGACAGCCTGAAACACATAGCAGAGCGCCTGCGAGAACCACACCGACACCGGCAATCACGCCGACTGCGACCGGACCGTCTTCGTTCAGCTCTTTTTTGTCGTAGCGCTTACCCGCATCCCAGATGAAATGACGCAGGCCACCAACGGTGTGCCACACAAGTGAAATGATCCAGCCGGCAAGAATAACCTGGCCAAGCGGATTACCGGTCACCTTGCGTGCCGCAGCAAAGGATTTCGGCCCCTTCGCCAGAGCAGTGAGCCACACTACACCCAGTGCCGATCCGGCGGTCGCCGCAACGCCCGTAATACGGTTCGAAATCGAAAGGAACATCGACAGGCGCATCTTATAAACCTGCAGATGCGGTGACATGGGTCGTCGGATTAATGTGCCGTCACTTCGGCTCCCGACATAGAGCGCTTCCCGAACATCCTGCATCGTCGCCTCGCCGTCTCTGTGTAGATAAAACGCCGTCTGAACGCGGCGCCAGTCAGGAATCGGTCCTACGCCGCAGGGGTGCGGGGGTCAATTCGACAGAGAAACACGAGACCGAGAGGTAGGCTCACGTTTTATTTGATAATTTCCGCAGTCGCCTGCGGCCCGGAGCCAGATAGCCGATCGCCCGGAAGGTCGCGGAGTCAGTGCGGCAGCCACCGAATCGTATAAAACCACCAGGATCTATTCAGGGTGAGCAGGCGACCCGGAAACAACAGAGCAGACGAACGGCGCATGGCCGGTCTGCCCTGTATGTCGATCACCGAAAAAGGATCAGTGGTGTTTTCCCAGCAGATCGAACGCAATCGTGAGTTCCGCGATCTGCACAGCGTTCAGAGCCGCGCCCTTCCGCAGATTGTCCGAGACGCACCAGAAGGCGAGTCCGTTCGGTACTGTCGGATCTATACGCAGGCGGGATACATAGCTTGCATCCTCTCCCACGCACTCGATCGGGGTCACGTAGCCACCATCCTCGCGCTGATCGACCAGCACGACACCATCCGCCTCCCGCAATCCTTCGCGGGCACGCTCAAGGTCGACAGACTCTTCAAATTCCACAACAACCGATTCCGAATGTCCGATGAAAACCGGCACGCGCACGCAGGTGGCCTGCACCGCAATCTCAGGATCGAGGATTTTCCGGGTTTCCACGGCCATCTTCCACTCTTCCCTGGTCGAACCGTCATCCATGAACCGGTCGATCTGCGGAATGCAGTTGAAGGCAATCTGCTTCTGAAACTGTTCGATCTTTGGCGGATCGCCGACAAAGCTTCCCTTGGTCTGTGAAAACAGTTCATCCATCCCGTCTTTTCCGGCGCCCGCGACAGCCTGATAGGTCGAAACAACGACGCGTCTGATCGTGAACAGGTCATGCAGTGGCTTCAGTGCGACAACCATCTGGATGGTGGAGCAGTTCGGGTTCGCGATGATCCTCCGTTTCGCGTCCTTAACGGCGTTCGGATTGACTTCGGGCACAACTAGCGGAACGTCTGGCTCCATACGAAAATGTGACGTGTTGTCGATCACCATACAACCGGCCTTCGCGGCACGGGGCGCATGCACCGCCGAAATGGCACCTCCGGGAGAGAACAGCGCCACATCCCAGCCAGAGAAATCGAATGTTTCCAGATTCGCGACTTTCAGAGTCCGGTCCCCGAAAGACACTTCGCGACCTGTCGAACGCGGGGACGCCAGGGCCACGATCTCATCAACAGGGAACTCCCTCTCATGGAGTGTCTTAAGTATCTCACGTCCGACCGCTCCGGTCGCGCCGACGACCGCTACCCGATAACCCATCCGTTTTCCCCTTTTTTTAACGCTCGTCCGCGCTCAGCATAAAATGGCGACCGTGACACCTAGAGCAAGACGAAAGCGCATGAAAGGGTTATCCCGGTCGCCTGCTGCTCACGGCTTACAGCCGGCCGGACATCCATCAATGATGAAGGAAGGGTACCTGATGCCCCGTGCGAGAATTTCAACCTTCGCCCAGACCGATCAGCCGGTTGCGCCTTCGGGCGTAAAACCGGCACCGGACTGTACTCTCGTGATTTTCGGTGCTCACGGCGATCTGACAAAGCGTCTGCTGATTCCGGCTCTTTATGATCTGAAGGTCTCGGGTCTGCTGCCTGATGGATTCAGAATTATAGGTGTCGATAATGCGGAAGACACGACAGAAGGGTGGCGTGATCGGCTTACAGCCATGATGGAAAATTTTACGAAAGACCCTTCCGCCGAATTCTACACGCCGAAAATCGATGAAACCGTGTGGAACTGGCTCTCTGCCCGACTGACTTACGCCCGTGCCGACTTTACGGACCCGGGGGCTCTGCGTGATCTGGGGAGTGGCATCAACGGAAACGCCGTCTTCTATCTGGCAGTCCCCGCACGCTTTTTCGCGCCGGCCGTTGAAGCCTTGGGTAAAGCTGGCCTGACGGAGGAACCTGAAAACCATTTTCGCCGTGTGGTGATCGAAAAGCCTTTTGGAACCGATCTGCAATCCGCCAAAGATCTTAACAGTCACCTTCTCTCCGTGCTGAAGGAAGAGCAGATATTCCGTGTCGATCATTTCCTCGGCAAGGAAACTGTCCAGAACATTCTGGCCATGCGGTTTGGAAATGTCATCTTCGAACCGATCTGGCATCGCGATTACATCGACAACATTCAGATTACTGCTGCGGAGACGGTTACCGTCGAATCCCGCGCCGCTTTCTACGAAGCAACAGGAGCCCTGCGGGATATGGTGCCCAATCACCTGTTCCAGCTTCTGGCCATGGTTGCGATGGAGCCTCCTGCGAGTTTCGCGCCGGAGAAGGTCAGAACTTCGAAGCAGACTCTGTTCGAATCAATTCTTCCCGTAAAACCGGAGGATGTCGTGCGTGGCCAGTATGTTGCCGGAACGGTTAAAGACATGCCGGTGGCGGCCTATCGCGACAGCCCCGGCGTTGCATCTGACAGCGATACCGAAACGTATGTCGCGATGAAGCTGGAAGTACAGAACTGGCGCTGGGCCGGAGTTCCGTTCTACATCCGGACGGGCAAAGCGATGTCGAACCGGCTGGCGGAAATCGTAATCGAATTCCGGGTGCCGCCGCTTACTCTTTTTCCATCCGCGGACGCCCATTCGCCGCCACCTAATCGTGTGATTCTGAATGTTCAGCCTGTACAGGGCGTGACCATCTGTTTCGGTGCTAAGAAACCGGGACCCGAAATGCGACTCGTCGATGTACAGTCACGCTTTCGTTATCCCGACTTCTTTGTACGTGAACCCAATGTCGGTTACGAAACGCTGCTTTATGATTGCCTCTGCGGCGATGCGACCCTGTTTCAGCGCGCCGATAATATCGAGACAGCATGGGCTGTCGTCGAGCCGGCTCTTGAAAGCTGGAAAGCCGGACACTCAGCTCCTGAACCTTATGCCGCGGGTTCAGCGGGTCCCAGGGCTGCAGATGAACTTCTTGCGCGCGACGGGAGGGCATGGCACCCGATTGACGGCCAGGTATGAGACTATCCGTTTTGCGGTAAATCGAATGTCCGGATTTTCATGGCAAAGGCGATCATATGGTGCCGCCTTCCTGCCGTATTGCATGCTCATAAGGGTGTGGAGATCTGGCCGGAGGGAACTTCGGCCGATCAGTCAGTTAAAAAGGGGATTCCCATGATCGTTCGTCGTTTTAGTGCCTTTGCCCTTGTCTGCGGGCTGGCTCTGACCGGCGCGTCTGCTGCTCATGCGCAGATGTTTGGCAATATGGCGCAGGGTGCCGCACAGGGCGCGATGCAGAATGCACTCGGGCAGACGGGAACAACAACCGGGACAGGGCTAAGCGGCCTGACATCGACACAGGGCGTGCTCAGTTCACTCGGTGTTCCGTCTTTGTCCTCGCTCAGTGCCGGCAATACGACAGGTATTCTGAGCTATTGCGTTCAGAATAATCTCGTTAGCGGTTCCGGCGCGGCATCGACGCTGAGTTCACTAACCAGCAAGTCCGGTATCACCAGTGATTCTTCCTACACTGCCGGACAGCAGGGCCTCATTCAGGGCGCTAACGGCAATCAGGTCTCTCTTTCCTCTCTCAAACAGGGCGTCCGTCAGAAGGTTTGTCAGTCCGTTCTGAATCAAAGCAAATCTCTTCTCTGAAAGCCCGTCTGGCCGTGGTTCCCTGCGGGATCACGGTTGCGATGACTTAGACATAAAAAAGGCCCGCCGGACTTTGATCCAGGCGGGCCTTTTTACGGGAGCTTAATTAACGCTCGCCCGTCAAAGCTTCTCGACCTGACTGTAGTCCAGATCAACGGGTGTGGAGCGTCCGAAGATTGAAACGCTGACTTTCAGGCGTGTCTTATCTTCATCGACTTCTTCCACGACACCGTTGAATGACGTGAACGGACCGTCTGCCACGCGAACCTGTTCGCCGATCTCGAATGTGACAGAGGAGCGCGGACGTTCGACGCCTTCCTGTGCCTGTTTCATAATCCGCTCAGCTTCCGCCTCGGGAATCGGACTGGGTCGTGTTTTGGTACCGAGAAAGCCTGTAACTTTCGGCGTGTCCTTGACGAGATGCCAGCTCTCGTCCGTCAGTTCCATTTTCACCAGCACATAGCCTGGAAAGAACTTCCGTTCCGAGTTTACTTTCTGCCCGCGACGAACTTCTACCACGTCTTCAGAGGGAACGAGAACCTGATCAATGTGATCGGCAAGACCCTTCTGGGCTGCCTGTTCCATTATATGGCTCGCGATTTTCTTCTCGAAACCCGAATAGACGTGCACGACGTACCAACGTTTGGCCATGCCGGTCTTCTAACCTCCCAGTCCGAAAAGTTCACGAACGCCGAGGCCGATAACCTGGTCGACGACGAAAAAGAAAAGTGAAGCGAGCGAAGCCATCGCGAGAACCGCGCCTGTAGTGACCAGGGTTGCCTTGCGTGACGGCCATGTGACGCGACGTGCTTCAGCCTCCACGTCACGCAGAAATTTCACCGGACTGACAGACACGAACAACCCTTCTCAAGCAGCCGATGCACACAGAGTCTGTCTGTGCGCTACCAGCCTGGATTCGCCCGGACCCGGCGAATGCCGGCCCGCTTGCTGCGCTGCTGCCTGGAGCAGAGGATCAGACCGAAGGGGAACGCCCCACCGGATGTCTGACCAGGCGGGTTTGGCAGGGGTGGAGGGTCTCGAACCCACAACCTCCGGTTTTGGAGACCGGCGCTCTAGCCAATTGAGCTACACCCCTGCAGACCGCCCTGCGGAGACCTTAACCAGAAGCAACGGGAGTTGCCTCATTTCAGTCCGCCGCGCGAACCGGGCGCAGGCCGCGGAAAAGAATATGTTGCACGTCCAAAGTCAAGAGGGGGCTGCCAACAAACTTTGCCCGGGGATGGACATGCAGAACAGTGTGAGCCGGGGTCTCCCGCCATTTCAGGGCAGAGTTGTTGCTGATGTATTTTTTCGCATCATCTCCGGCTTGCCCGTTCCTCTGAGATGCAGTATAATCTGCCCGGGATGCGGGCGTAGCATAGTGGTAATGCAGTAGCCTTCCAAGCTTCTTAGGAGGGTTCGATTCCCTTCGCCCGCTCCAGTTTCCTAATTTTTTTTGGTCTGAGCGGGATGCTGCTCGCTGTTTCTGTGCGGAAAACGTGCGGACGATGGATGAACTGTAGCTCCGGTTCTCCCGGTCCGGAATCCCCGATACAATGAACGATTCCGTAACGCATGGCCGGCGCTGGTTTATTCTGGCGTCCTGCTGTCTGAGTCTGTTGCTTGTAACGATGGATGTCACCATCGTTAACGTAATCCTGCCTTCGATTCGACACGCTTTCGGCGCCGGAATTTCGGGGCTGCAATGGATCGTGGATGCTTATACGCTGGTCGTTGCGGCTTTCCTCATGCTGGCAGGTTCGGTAGCCGACCGTATCGGTCGCCGCCGCGTATTTCTCACGGGTGTAACGACATTCTGCATCGGCTCAGCGTTGTGCGGTCTGGCTGCAACCACGGGGCAGATGATTGCTGCCCGCGTCTTTCAGGGTATTGGCGGAGCGATGATGAATCCGGTCGCTCTGTCCATCATCGCAAATACGTTCCTCGATCCACGCGAACGTGCCCGCGCCATCGGGATCTGGGGCATGATGTCGGGAGCGGCCCTCGCGTTCGGTCCCATGGTCGGTGGTTTCGTAAGCGACTGGATCGGATGGCGGTTCGTCTTCTGGATCAATCTGCCTGTTGGTGTCGTCGCCCTGCTGATGACATTGCGTTTCGTGCCCGAATCGAAGGCATCAATCCGACCGCCGCTCGATCTGCCGGCACAGGTTCTGTCCGGGATGTCTTCGGCCTGTCTTGTCGCAGCGCTTATCGAAGGACCTGATGCGGGGTGGATGAGCGCATGGACGCCTGTTCTGATCTTATTGTCCTTTCTGGCTTTCAGCGGATTTATCGTCGTTGAAGTATCGCGGGCGAATCCGGTGCTCGATCTCCGGCTCTTTCGCTCCATTCCGTTTGCCTCCGCGATAGTGCTGGCGGTGCTGTGCTTCGCTGTTTTTTCGTCGCTCCTGTTTCTCAATACGATCTATTTGCAGGACATCAGGGGTCTTCTGCCCCGTCAGGCCGGATTGAGGCTGATGCCGCTGGCGATCGCGGTTATGGTTGCGGCTCCCCTGTCCGGACGCCTCGTTGCATCGCGCGGCGCGCGGCTTCCTCTGGTGTTGTCGGGTATCGGGCTGGCTCTGGGTTCACTGCTGATGACGGGTCTCTCAGTCCGCACGCCTGAGTGGCAGCTCATTCTGGCCTATGTGCTCGTGGGAATCGGTTTTGGCCTTTGCAATGCGCCGATTACCAACGCCGCCATTTCCGGTATGCCGCGCCGGCGTGCGGGTATCGCCGCCGCTGTTGCCTCATCCAGCAGACAAATTGGCGCTTCACTTGGCGTGGCTGTGGCCGGAAGCGTGCGAAGCGGCACCGAAAGCCGTGGTTTCACTGATGCTTTTCTGGCCACGGCACATCCCGTGTTCTGGCTTGCCGGAACGCTCGGAGTCGCCGTTAGTGTCTGCGGCGTTATTGCGACCGGTCGTCGTGCACGACAATCCGCGGAAAAAGTCGCTGCCGTTTTTTCGTAACAAAGGAAGTATGCGTCTGGTCGGGGTTTGTGAGGTATTTTCCTTCATGCAGCATGGGGGCGGCTTCATTGCCGGACAAAATCAAGGCTCAGACCCGGAAAAGCAGTCACTCACTCAGTTGCGTGGTCAGGGTCTCCATGCTAGAGGCCGCGCCAATAGCGAATTGCGACCGGGCGCGGACCTGGGGCCGGTAATACTGGTCCGGGTTTCGTGCCCGCCGGCGCCTGGGGACGCAGAAGGAAAGAGCCAAACGTGGCCAGTGCCGTAATGAGTACCCGTTCCGCCTCTCATGCCTCTGTCGGCACGGGCGGCCTTGCGGGGCGATATGCGACCGCGTTGTACGAACTTGCTGCTGATCGTCGGCAGCTTGATGACGTTTTGTCAGAGACTGATGCGCTCTCCCGTCTGATTGACGGAAGTCAGGATTTGCGGAATGTGCTCGGTGATGCCCGTCTCGATATCAGGGATTCCCGAAAAGCCATTCTCGCCGTGATGAAGCATCAGGGGTTCGGGCAGACCGTTACCAGTTTTGTCGGTGTGATCGCAGATAACAGGCGTTTGTCCCGCCTGCGTGAAATTCTGGCGGCTTTTGCCGCCGTGGCTGCTGCCCGGCGTGGTGAAATGACCGCCGAAGTGGTGAGCGCTGAGCCGCTGACCACGGCGCAGCGTGCCCGGTTGCAGGGTAAGCTCGCCGAAGCAGGCTACTCGCGCGTCAATCTTCAGGAACGGATTGATCCCGCGATCCTTGGTGGTCTCGTGGTCCGTGTCGGTCCGCGCCTGTTTGACAGTAGCCTTCAGTCCCGCCTTGTCCGCCTGCATTATGCCATGAAGGGAGCCGCGTGATGGAAATCCGTCCCGCCGAGATTTCGGATATCCTCAAGCAGCAGATCGCTTCGTTCGATACGGCGTCTGAAATTGCCGAGACCGGTACGGTTCTGTCGGTCGGAGACGGTATTGCCCGTGTCTATGGCCTGCAGAATGTCATGGCCGGTGAACTGGTTGATTTTCCATCAGCCGGTCAGAAAGGTATGGCTCTGAACCTTGAGAACGACAACGTGGGTGTCGTTATCTTCGGTGGCGATACGGAAATTCGCGAAGGCGACACCGTTAACCGCTCCGGTACGGTTGTCGAGGTGCCGGTTGGTAAGGGACTTCTGGGCCGCGTAGTCGATGGTCTCGGTAATCCGATTGACGGCAAGGGTCCGCTAACTGACGTCACAATGAGGCCTGCGGAGATCAAGGCGCCTGGCATTATGCCGCGTCAGTCCGTCAGTGAGCCGATGCAGACCGGGATCAAGGCGATTGATGCTCTGGTGCCGATCGGGCGTGGTCAGCGTGAACTGGTTATTGGCGACCGCCAGACCGGAAAAACCGCGATTCTGCTCGATACAATTCTCGCGCAGAAAAATGTGAACGCGGCTGGTGACGATAAAAAGTCGCTCTACTGCATTTATGTAGCTATCGGCCAGAAGCGTTCTACGGTAGCTCAGCTCGTGCGTACGCTCGAAGAGCATGGTGCAATGGCATATTCCATTGTTGTCGCCGCGACAGCGTCCGATCCGGCTCCGATACAGTATCTGGCTCCGTATTCAGCCTGTTCCATGGGCGAATATTTCCGTGACAACGGTATGCATGCTCTGATTTGTTACGATGACCTGTCGAAACAGGCGGTGGCATATCGTCAGATGTCTCTTCTGCTGCGGCGTCCGCCTGCGCGTGAAGCCTATCCGGGCGATGTGTTCTATCTGCATTCCCGCCTGCTGGAACGCGCTGCAAAGATGTCCGATGCCAACGGGGCTGGTTCTCTGACAGCTCTGCCTGTTATCGAGACTCAGGCTGGCGACGTGGCTGCTTATATCCCGACGAATGTCATTTCCATTACAGATGGTCAGATCTTTCTTGAGACCGATCTTTTCTATCGTGGAATCCGTCCGGCGGTGAATGTTGGCGGCTCCGTCTCTCGTGTCGGGTCTGCGGCACAGATAAAATCGATGAAGCAGGTTGCAGGCAAGATCAAACTTGATCTGGCTCAGTATCGTGAGATGGCTGCCTTTTCGCAGTTTGCGTCAGATCTTGATCCCGCAACCCAGAAGCAGCTTGCTCGTGGTGCCCGTCTTGTCGAGCTTCTCAAGCAGCCGGAATCATCACCGCTGGCAGTCGAAGAGCAGGTTGTTATCCTGTTTGCAGGCACCCGTGGTTATATTGACGGTATTGCTGTCGATCAGGTGGTTCCGTGGGAAAATAAACTGCTTGGTGAACTGCGTGGCCCTGCGAAAGACATTATTCAGGGGCTGCGGACAGAACGGCAGATCACCAAGGATCTTGAAACGAAGATTGGTGAATTCCTGACTGACTTCAATCATCGCTTCGCCGTCTGATCGCGAGTATCGTTCATGGCTTCCCTGAAGGAACTCCGCGCGAGTATCGGCAGCGTCAAATCGACGCGAAAGATTACAAGCGCAATGAAAATGGTCGCGGCGGCAAAACTCCGTCGTGCCCAGACACATGCCGAGGCGGCGCGTCCGTATGCTGCGGCCATGCGCCGTATGCTGGGCGAACTGGCTGCTGCGATGTCCGGTGAGGATGGTGCTCCTAAGCTTCTGGCCGGAAGCGGCGAAGATCGTGTTCACCTTTTGATTCCGGTCACCAGTGATCGTGGTCTTGCGGGCGGTTTCAATTCTAATATCAACCGTACGACGCAACTGACGATCCGGCGGCTTCAGGCCGAAGGTAAAACCGTCAGGCTGCTTCCGGTCGGCCGTAAGGGGTTTGATTTTCTGTCCCGTGATTATGCTGATCTTATTGTAGATCATGTGATCGGGGTCGGTGGAAAGGAAGTGCCGTTTTCGGCAGCCAGTGACCTTGGTGCCAGGATTACAAAGCTGCTTGAAAACAGCCAGCTTGACGTCTGTACAGTGATTTATAACCGTTTTCAGAATGTTATGTCGCAGGTGCCGACACCGCTTCAGCTGATCCCGCTGGGACTTGATGAAGCGGAAGCCGTATCCGACTCGAACGCCGCGCAGTATGAGTTCGAGCCGGACGAGCAGACTCTGCTCGAACGGCTCCTGCCGAGAAACCTGCAGGTGCAGATTTATGCGGCGCTGCTTGAATCGGCTGCCGGCGAACAGGGGGCGCGCATGACTGCAATGGATAACGCCACCCGGAACGCTGGCAAGGCAATCGATCGGTTAACGCAGAAATATAACCGGACCCGCCAGGCCAATATCACTAATGACCTTATCGAGATCATCTCGGGTGCGCAGGCGGTCTGATCCCGTCTTCGTCCCGTTCCCGACCCGTCCAGACCGTTTTGCCCGCAGGAGCTGATCCCATGTCGGATACCACCACCCAGACCCCGGCCCAGACTTCAGCCTCGGGTTCCTCGAACAACGTCGGCCGGGTCACTCAGATCCGCGGCGCCGTTGTTGACGTCCAGTTTGAAGGCACGCTGCCGAAAATTCTCGGTGCATTGCACGTGAAGCTAGGCAACTCCACTCTTGTGCTTGAAGTCGCACAGGAAATTGGGGAGCACGAAGTGCGCTGCATTGCCATGGACACGACAGACGGTCTTGTCCGTGGTGAAGAAGTTATCGACACCGGCGCACAGATTTCTGTCCCCGTGGGACCTGAGGTTCTCGGTCGCATCATGAACGTCATCGGTGATGCTATCGATGAAAAAGGCCCGATTCGCACGACCCGGCGGGCGCCGATTCATCGTGAGGCCCCTTCCTTCGAAGAGCAGGCTGCAGCCTCCGAGATCCTTGTCACCGGAATTAAGGTCGTTGATCTTCTCTGCCCCTACCTGAAGGGCGGCAAGATCGGCCTGTTCGGCGGTGCCGGCGTCGGCAAGACTGTTATTATTCAGGAACTGATCAACAACATCGCGAAAGCGCATGGTGGTGTGTCGGTCTTCGCGGGCGTCGGTGAGCGCACGCGCGAAGGTAACGACCTGTATTATGAAATGCAGGACGCCGGAGTAATCAAAGTTGCTGAAGACGGCTCTACCGAAGGCTCAAAAGTGGCCTTGGTGTTCGGTCAGATGAACGAACCTCCTGGTGCCCGCGCTCGTGTCGCGTTATCCGGTCTGACGCAGGCCGAATATTTCCGCGATGAGGAAGGTCAGGACGTCCTGTTCTTCGTCGACAACATTTTCCGCTTTACGCAGGCCGGCTCGGAAGTGTCTGCTCTTCTTGGACGTATTCCTTCTGCCGTGGGTTACCAGCCGACGCTGGCAACGGAGATGGGCGCGCTTCAGGAGCGTATTACTTCGACAAAGAAGGGGTCGATCACCTCCGTGCAGGCCGTTTACGTCCCAGCTGACGATCTGACGGATCCTGCGCCTGCCGCTACGTTTGCTCATCTTGATGCGACGACGGTTCTCAACCGTTCCATCGCGGAGATGGGGATCTACCCGGCCGTTGACCCGCTGGACTCCACTTCGCGTTCGCTCGATCCGAAAATTGTTGGTGAAGAGCACTATAAAGTAGCCCGCGATGTGCAGCGTATTCTGCAAACGTATAAATCTTTGCAGGACATCATTGCCATCCTTGGTATGGATGAACTGTCAGAAGACGATAAGATGATCGTGGCGCGTGCACGGCGCATCCAGCGCTTTCTGTCTCAGCCATTCCATGTTGCTGAAGTCTTCACGGGAGCGCCAGGCAAACTGGTTTCGCTTGAGGATACTGTGCGTTCGTTCAAAGCTATTATCGCCGGTGAATACGACGATCTTCCGGAAGGGGCCTTCTATATGGTCGGCTCAATCGAGGAAGCTGTTGCCAAAGCAGAGAAGATGAAGGAATCGGCGTAATATAGCCGACATCGGAAGGGACCGTTAGAATGCCGATCAAGGTCGAAATCATCAGCCCCGAGAAGGTTCTGGTGTCCCGCGATGTGGATATGGTCGTTATGCCGGGTGAGGAAGGCGATATCGCTGCTATGCCCGAACATGCGCCCATGATGCTTCTGCTTCGTGGCGGCACTGTCTCCCTTTATGACGGCGATACAGTCACGGATCGGTATTTCGTAGGTGCCGGTTTCGCTGATATGACCCCCACCCGTTGCACGATTCTGGCAGACGAGGCCGTGCCGGTGACGGAAATTTCTATTGATTCTGCCACTGCTCGTCTGGAAGAGCTTACTGAGGCGTGGGACGCTGCGGATAAATCGGATGTATCCCGTCTTGAGGGTATCATGTCGAAAATTCAGTCAGTTCGTGCGGAAATTGATGCTGGTGTCGGGCACTAGATCTGCTCTGTTACAAACTGTCATTGTCAGGAAAACCCGGATCAGGTTATTATTTCTGATTCGGGTTTTTATTAGCTGGGCCAGAAAGTTTGCAGATGGGTGCCTGAGAGAATGTCAGATCCATAGTCGGTTCCCTGTTGTCTCCATGAGCAACTGAGTGCATGAAGATTTTATCGGTTTAGCCGCGTCCCCGATATCCATGTACGTCCTGTGCCGGGATCCAGACGGTCGCCGGTGGCTCACCCGTTTGCCAGAAAACATCAATCGGCATTCCGCCGCGTGGATACCAGTAGGCGCCGATACGTAGCCATTCCGGGTCCAGAAGCGTGACAAGTGTTTCTGCAATCGTCACAGAGCAATCTTCATGAAATGCACCATGATTGCGAAAACTGGTGAGATATAATTTCAGAGACTTACTTTCAACGATCCAGTCGCGTGGAATGTAGTCAATAACAATATGGGCAAAATCGGGTTGTCCCGTTACGGGGCAGAGTGAAGTGAATTCTGGCGCCGTAAACCGTACAACATAGTGTCGCCTTTGATGAGGTGCGGGCACCCGTTCGAGCCGTGCTTCTTCCGGTGATGCCGGCATGGCAGTTGCACGGCCAAGCTGCGTCAGGGCCTTTGTACCATCATCGTGCTGTGTCATGGTTCTGTTCCGTGTGTTGAATGTGCCGCATGTGTCATCCGGCTCTCCCGGGCGTCAAGCGCCGATGCTTTCGCTTTTTCGTTTTGCTGTGTATGGGGAACTATGCCCAGGCCTCAAAAATTCAGCTTTCCCACTCCCCGCCTCATCACGACGACAGATGATCTCGCTGAGATTGTGGCTCGCCTCATTGTCGAGCCGTTCGTGACAGTCGACACGGAATTTATGCGGGAACGCACCTATTGGCCAGAACTGTGTCTCGTGCAGATTGCGGGAACAGAAGAGGTCGTGCTGATTGATGCTCTGGCGCCGGACTTTGACCTCACGCCGCTCACTGTATTGTTTGATGAAAAATCTGTCGTAAAAGTCTTCCACGCAGCGCGGCAGGATCTGGAAATTTTTCTGCATATTTTCGGTCGGTTGCCTGCCCCGGTTTTTGATACGCAGATTGCCGCCATGGTCGCCGGATATGGAGATCAGGTTGGTTATGATAATCTTGTCGGGGCGCTTACCGGAGTTTCGATCGACAAAAGTCATCGCTTTACAGACTGGTCGATACGTCCGCTTTCCGCCGCTCAACTCACTTATGCTGCGGCAGACGTAACATATCTCCGTGTCGTGTATGAGGCGCTTGTTGCCCAGCTTAAACGTGAAAATCGTGTGGGCTGGGCCGAGGCCGAGCAGAAGGCTTTGACGGATGCTTCGCGACTGACAGTTAACCCGGAAAAGCAGTGGGAGAAGCTCAAGGCAAGAACCGGTAATCGCCGGATGCTTGGAATACTGAAACAGATAGCAGCCTGGCGCGAGATCGAAGCTCAGACGGCCAACGTTCCGCGTCAGCGTATGCTGAAAGATGAGAGTCTGCTGGAGATTGCGGCAACCGTACCGCGGACAGCCGAAGCTCTTGCCAGGGTGCGTGGTGTAACCCGCGGATTTGCAGAAGGCAGGATGGGAGCGGATCTGCTTGCCACGGTGACGGCTGCCTCCGATCTGCCTGACGCTGATCTGCCGAAGCCGGCTCGCGGCAAAGGCACCGATGGTCCGAGACCTCCACAGGCTCTGGTCGCGCTCCTGAAGGTTCTTCTTGCTCACCAGTGTGAAAAAAATGATGTTGCTCCGAAGCTGGTGGCCTCATCGGAGGATCTCGATGCATTTGCCCTTTTTCAGGATCCGGATGGCATAATCCTGACTGGCTGGAGACGCGAAGTTTTTGGTAACGAAGCACTTGCGCTGTGCGAAGGCAGGCAGTCGCTCGGTGTAAAAGATGGTCGGGTACAGCTTATCAGAACGGATGACTGATTTTTTGTATTTCTGACAGAACAGGTTTTCCCGACGTTATCCATAAGGTTATCCAGCATTTGTCCCCAGTTTTCTGGAGATGCTTTCTTGAGACTCCGGGAGGAACCCCCTATCTGTAACGATGAATTCGGAAGGGCATGAACCGTTCCGCTACAGGGAGGCCCGTTTTATGGAGTGGACAGACGAGACAATAGCCCGCCTGAAGGCTTTGTGGCAGGAGGGATTGTCAACGGCTGAGATCGGACGACAGATCGGAATCACAAAGAATGCTGTCGTCGGTAAAGCGCATCGTCTCGGGCTCCCGGCTCGTCCGTCGCCCATAAGGCGTCAGGGCGCGACTGCTAAGGCCGCTACAGCAAAACCGGCATCTGTCGCCTCTGAGAGCGAGGTCAGACCAGCGATTCAGCAGACCGTGAAAATTACCGAACCGGTTAAAGCTGTTGCTGAGAGCAGCACGAGCCAGCATGAGGTCACGAAGGCTGGCACTCCTGCCGTGATTGCGGCTCCGGAGGCTGGCCATGTCAGGCCGGCTAAAGCAGCATCTGTTCAGACTACGTCGGAAAATCAGATTACCGCATCTGCTCCGGTAGTCGTCTCAGGCAGTGGAGGGAATGATGTCGTTGTCAAAACGGCATCGGAAAACGAGAAATCCTTGCCCCCGGCTTCATCAAAATCCACAACGGCTGACGCATCTCCGGCTGTTGTTAAAACGCCCCCTGCTACTCCTAAACCGGCTGCTTCGCGTTCGGCTTTCCGCAGTATTTCGAGTGCTCTGGAGCCGCGTCGTCGGGGACCAAGCTGTTGCTGGCCTCTTGGAGATCCGGGAATGCCAGATTTTCATTTTTGCGGGGCAACGCCGCTTCCGGGCAAACCTTACTGTGCTGAGCACGCAGCTCTGGCTTACGTCAAGCTTCGGGATCGAAGAGAAAGTGTTGCCTGAAGACGTCTGGTAGAATGCCGTTACAATGAACTTATAATAAAAGGGGCACAGCTTTTTGCAGATGTGCCCCTTTATTAAATTGTGACTGTGTCAGTTGACAACAGACATTGCAGTTTCATGCTGGCAGCATGAAGTCAGGCTGCATTATCGGGTTTGGCTGCGGGTGTTTCTTTGGGAGCATCTGTCAGCATTTCCAGCTGGCCGCTAATCTGTCCGCCGTCTTCAACACGGAGACGCTTACAGGTTGCTTTACCAAGAAGCCGCCCGGTCGAAGACACCAGCAGGCTGCCGCGCACTGTAAGAGTGCCGTCAACCGTTCCTGCAATCTCGGCATCTTCAACTTCAACGCCACCGCGGAAAAGGCCACCTGGCGCTACCGACAGCTCTTTGGCGTTGATCATGCTGGATTCAACGGTGCCTTCTACAACGAGACGCTCAGCATCCTGAACGGAACCCTGCACACTGATGCCACGCCCCACTACGAGTGTGCGACGGTCATCGCCGCGGTTCATCATTGACGGACGTTGCCCCGGAGTGGCTCCCGGGGCAGTACCCATTGGCATACCAGGCGGGGTCGGGCCGGCAGCCGGAGTGCCAGGTGTACCGGAAGCGCCAGGAGTGGCAGGAAAAGGAGCGCGGCCCATCGTTGTGGAATCCTTTGCAGGTGTGGATGTATCGGTTATGCCGGACGGCTTCACCGCCGAAGCCGCAGGCTGGCCTCTGGCTGGAAAAATGGCTCCATGTCCGCTCGTCTGTGCGGCAGGTTTCTGCACCGGAGCAGTCGGCTTCGGTGCAGAAGCTGTGCCAGGTGCAGGAGCAGGCCGACCGGTCTGCGCGGACTTGGAGGCGTCAGGTTTGTGTCTCTTGAACAGCAAGAAAAAACCCCGTCACTCGTTCAGGGCCGCGCATTGCGACCGGGTTTGATAGGGCCCCGGAGCACAGCAGGCACTTCGGAGCTGGGCGCACGACTTTGCTGCCATCCCATTCAGTGCACGGTTATACGCATCGTAACCGTCGCGGCAAGGGAGGCCGTGCATTTCAGCGCGGGATTCTTTCGTATCCGTTACTGATTGTGCATCCATACCTGCATCATTGTGGCATGGACGTGGCAGGACAATAGCGGATAGAGAAAACGCGGGTTTCACGTGCGGGGAAATACAATGACCATTCTCTACGACCTCTGCGGGATCGGCAACGCGATCACCGACATCCTTGCGAAGGTCGACCCCGGGTTTCTGGCGAAACAGGGTATGGTGCCAGGCAGCATGACACTGATTGACGCTGACCGGGCAGATATTCTGAAGGAACAGATCCAGGTTGAAGGCGTCACGGGGGGCGGTTCGGCGGCGAATACCTGTGCTGTTGCGGCCCAGCTGGGGGCGAGAGTCGCCTACCTTGGGAAGGTCGCAGGAGACAGCTCCGGTCAGGCTTTTGCACAGGATCTGCGCAGTTGCGGAATCACATTTCCATCCGCTCCGCTGGACGGGCGGGTCAATGCCAATCTTTCCACAGCGTGCTGCGTTGTTCTTGTGACACCGGACGGGCAGCGCACAATGAATACCTATCTGGGGGCCTGCACGGAATTCACGCCGGATGACGTAATGCCGGACGTTATCGCCGCGTCTTCGGTGGTCTATCTGGAAGGCTACCTCTTTGATCCGCCCCACGCGCAGGAGGCATTCCGCCGGGCTGCGTCACTGGCGCACAAAGCCGGTCGTCAGGTCGCGCTCAGCCTTTCAGATCCGTTTTGTGTCGGCCGGCACCGCGAGGCATTCCTTGATCTCGTGCGTGGACATATTGACATACTGTTTGCCAATGAAAATGAAATCTGTGCGCTTTATCAGACAGAGAATTTCGAAACGGCAGCCCGTCATGCGGCTGAAGATACGAAATTCGCGGCGCTGACCCGTTCAGAAAAAGGAAGTGTCATTATTCGCGGAGGTGAGCGGATTATAGTGTTGCCGGTGCCGACGCAGGTCGTAGATACGACGGGCGCAGGAGATGCCTATGCCGCCGGTTTTCTTGCGGGTCTGACATCAAACCGCACGCTCGAAGAATGCGGCCGGCTGGCTTCAGTGGCGGCGTCCGAAGTTATTTCCCATTACGGCGCCCGTCCTCTGGCTAATCCATGGAAAGACATGGGCTTCTGATATTGCTGGTCTGCCCTGACTTTTGTCAGGGGGAACGAACGGTAATTTCGTGTGTTTCTTCTGAGTTAGTGTGTCGCGGGTATCCCCGGAATACGGGTTTACCTGTCTGACGCAGGACAGAGCGGGAGTATACGATGCCAAATCAGATCCCACCTCAATTACAGCAGCATCAGCCCGGCGTGGAAGGGCTGATGAAGCCTCCTGCAATACATATACGACCCGATTATCGCGGGAGCGGGAAACTTGCGGGTCGTAAGGCGCTGATCAGCGGAGGAGATAGTGGCATCGGCCGGTCGGCAGCACTTCATTTTGCCCGGGAAGGTGCGGATGTCGCCTTTCTGTATCTGGAAGAGCACGATGATGCGAAAGAAACGGTGCGCCTGATAGAAGCTGAAGGCCGGAAAGCAGTGGCTGTTGCCGGTAATGTGGCTTCCGGTCGTGTCTGCAAGGATGCTGTTGATCAGGTAGTAAACATCCTGGGTGGCCTTGATATTCTCGTGAACAACGCCAGCGTTCAATATGTCAGTGATGATCTTACGAAGATATCTGACGAAGAGTGGCAGCGTCATATGGATATTAATATTAACGGATACTTTTATCTGACACGTGCTGCGTTGCCCCATATGGGTCCGAAGAGCGCCATTATAAATACGTCTTCGATCAATGCTTTTGCAGGTAATAAAAGCCTTGTGGCCTATACGACGACCAAAGGTGCGGAAACAGGCTTCACCCGGGCTCTGGCGCTCCAGCTCGTTGACAGGGGTATTCGTGTTAATTCCGTAGCACCCGGTCCGATCTGGACACCCCTGCAACCGGCAAGCTGGGGGCCTGTTGATCTGCAGGCCGTGGCCGATCTGGGTAAGGATACGCCGATGGGTCGGTGTGGCGATCCATGTGAGGTTGGGCCTGCCTATGTTTATCTGGCGAGCGCGGATGCCTCCTACGTTACAGGGCAGACGCTTCACGTCAACGGCGGCATGATCATCAATGGGTGAGCCGCTTCCTTCACTGATGTTGTCGCGCTCGTGCTGGATCCGGGCAGGGGCTCACCGCAGATGGCTCGCTGAGCAAGGGGACCGTCTTCTGGATTTTTCCAGGCTGTCCTGTGTGCGGAACGGTTTTGCTGCTCTGGACAATCATGGGCATCTGGTGCCGGACGCGGGTGTGGATACAATCCTGACGGCCCGTATGACGCATGTGTACTCCGTCGCTGGTAATCGCGGCCTGCCAGGCTGTCTGCCGCTTGCCCTGCACGGTGTAACCTCGCTGCTTGGACCACTGCGTGATCCTGAATATGGCGGATGGTTTGCCAGGCTTGATAACAATGATGACAGACGCAAACAGGCTTATCTTCATGCGTTCATTTCTCTTGCTGCGTCGTCAGCTGTGGTTGCTCACGTTGAAGGAGCACAGTCGCTTTTAGATGAAGCTCTTTCAGTCTGGGAGCGGCGTTTCTGGAGTGACGAAGAAGGTGCTTTTCGCGACAGTTTTGCTCGCGACTGGTCCGACGAGGAAAATTATCGCGGCGCGAATGCCAATATGCATTCCGTCGAAGCCTGCATGGCAGTCGCGGATGTTACCGATAACCCGGTGTGGCGGCATCGCGCCCTGCGCATTGTTGAGCGTTTTGTGCATACTTATGCTAAAGCGATGGACTATGCGCTCCCGGAGCATTTCGATCGCAACTGGAAACTTCTGCGCAATTTTAATAAAAATAAGCCAACAGATGATCTGCGTCCTTTTGGAATGACGCCTGGCCATTTTGTTGAGTGGTCTCATCTTCTGCTCAAGCTTGAGGCGGCCCTTCTGCGAACGGAAGGTGAAGCGCCTTCATGGCTTTTTGATGATGCTGTCGGGCTTTTTGAGACGGGGATACGTGCAGGGTGGGAGCGGGACGGTGCCCCGGGCATTCTTTATACGGTTGATTTTTCACTTAAGCCGGTCGTGCATGTGCGACCGCACTGGTGCCAGGCAGAAGCACTGACTGCCGCGGCTGCATTGCTCAAACGCACGGGAAATGCCCGCTACGAAAAATGGTATCGCACTATCTGGGATTACGTCGATATGTATATGATTGATCGTAACCTTGGCGGCTGGCGACAGGAACTGGATCAGAATAACCGGGCTTCTGAAGTTGTTTATGCAGGTAAAGCTGATCTTTATCATGCCTGGCAGGCAACTCTCGCCCCGTTACTTCCTTTGGCGCCAAGTTTTGCGACGGCGGTTGCTGCGCTGGAGGGATAAGACACAGTCAGTCTTACTGAATGGTGTGACAGCAGGTCGGGAGCCGTTTCGGCAATTCAGTTTATCCGGCAGATACTGCGCACTGATGGCTGTTACGCTAAGAGTCCTGCCCTATGTTTTAAGGCTGAATCTGGTAATATTTCCGATACCGTAACGATGTTCATGCTGTGCCTGAAGGCTTCCTTGCCAATAGCGGCTGTATTGGCATAAATATTTTTGTCAGAGCGTGTTTTGAACACGGCTTTTTACAGGCCGTAGCCTGTCATGATCCGTCTGGCAGGTTGCTCCCACGATCCGGGCTTATGTTCCGCGACAATTTTTCTCTGCCATGCAGCCAGCTCTTCCGGGTCATCCAGGGTAGCGCATATAACACGCGTGGCCTCGTCTACATTTTCCGGGTCGAAATACTTTGTAAGCGGTCCGCCGGCTTCCGGAATGGAAGTGGCGTTCGAGGCGATACATGGACGTCCGAACGCCAGGCTCTCCGTCACAGGAAGGCCCCATCCTTCGAACAGGGATGGGAACAGAGTGAAAAGGCAGCCATGATAAAGTGCCGCGAGTTCATCATCTGTGGGGTTGGAAATCAGTCTGATTTTTCCACCGAGCCAGTCAGCGTTTTCAAGCTGCTGCATAAGGTCGGAGACCAGCCAGCCCACACGACCGGCAAAGATCAGGACAGGTACCTGATCCGCCGGACGTTCTTCCAGAAGGCGGCGCCAGACCCGAAAGAGCAGACTGTGATTCTTCCGGGCCTCCAGTGTGGAGACGAAGAGCACGTAATCTCCGGACGCAGGCAGAGCTGTCGGGGAGTTTTCGTCCGATAAGAGAAGAGGCATTTTTTTAGTCGTTTCATCGGACGTTCTGACGCCGAATGTAGAACCCATCCCCACAGGCGTGACGGGGTTGTCGAAGATGATACCTTCCTCTTTCGCGTAAGCCTCGACATCACTGGCAACGGACTGACTGGTGACAAAGACGTGGTCTGCCAGGGGCAGTATCGAGCGATGCCATTGTGTAAATGTCATGATAACGCCCCGGTCACACCATTCGGGATGACGGATGGGGATAAGGTCGTGAATCAGAAGTCCGAAAACCATACGCAGATCGTCACGAAGCCAGCGCACGGTGCGAACATAATCTGCATGATGCCAGGGTGAACCAGGTACGAAAAAGACATCTCCGGGTCGGGCGGCATTCGCAAGACGGATACGTCTGTCCGGCATAACGGGCAGTCCTGTTTCCGAAGCCCTCGTTTCACGCCTTATGCGGGCGGATCGTTCGATTTCCGCCTTTTGAAGCCGGTAGCGAATAATATGGCCCGGCATCCGGACAAGCTGATGCAGGACATGCAGTTGCGCGCGCAGGAGCGCAGGCAGGGTTGTATTTGTTTCCGGAGGTTCGATGAACGCATCAATCTGCTTTTTCGGAGCGGTTGCTGAGTCAGACATAGTCTGACGCTGACCCGGCGATACGCCGGTTACCGTTGCAAAAAGAGCATAGAGATAAGACCAGTCCACTGTTTCAAAATTATATGGACCACCGGTGCGCTGCACGAAGCGGACCTGCGACGGAGCTATGGTGACGAGGGCACGACCAAGCTCAAAAACAACACGCTGGATGCCGCTCGGGCGGTTATGATGGGCGAGGTAGTGCAGAAGGTCGCTGATATCGATCCAGATCGTCCGGCTCATGTCACAGGCTCTTCAGCGTTCGTCGCATTTTTCTGCGACCCCTCCGGCGCATGTGCTCTGGCGCATGCATCCAGGATTGCGTCGGCAGTGTCTTCCCACGGGACGCGGGGGAAATTTGTTTCAACCTGTTTGCGCCACTCTGCCAGAGTCTCGGGTGATGTGATGATTTCGCGGATCACGGCTGTCGCGTCGCGGGTATTTTCCGGATCGAAATATCGCGCAAATTTGCCTCCCGCTTCAGGAATCGAAGTCGAGTTCGAGGCAATACAGGGGCGACCAAGCATCAGGCTCTCGGTAACGGGAAGCCCCCAGCCTTCGAACAGGGAGGGGAAGACTGTGAACATGCAGCCCCGGTAAAGCTGACGCAGTTCAGTATCGCCCGGATCCCTGAGCAGTCGGATTTTGCCATCGAGCCATTCAGTATTATCGAGTTGCTGCATCAGATCGGCAACAAGCCAGCCGACACGACCGGCGAAAACCAGAGTTGGCACATTCTCACGTCCCAGTTCCTGGATCAGACGACGCCAGACCCGGAAGAGCAGGGCATGATTCTTGCGTGCTTCCAGAGTGGAAACGAACAGCACATAGGTTCCTGCTCTGGGCAGCCCCACAGTGAGTCCAGATTCGACCATCCCGGAGGATGTATTTTCCGCGGCAAGACCAAATCCCGTCCCAAGCGGGATCGTCCGGACAGATCCGGCCAGGTGCAGACCTGCTTCGCTGGCGTAGCGCGCAACATCGCGCGCCGTCGCGGTGCTGATGGCCAGCATGTGGCTGCATTGGGGAAGGGTGGTGTCGAGCCAGTGACGAAAATCCCGGACAAGTGAATGGGCGCACCATTCAGGTCGTCGGGCAGGGATCAGATCATACAGTAACACAACCGGCCGAAGTCCGTGGCGTTTGCGAATGACCTGAAGCCGCTCACCGAAATGCGGGTCAGCCCAGGCGGCGCCTAGTATAAGAAAAATATCACGTGGCGAGAAATTTATATCCGCAGAAGTTTGCTGTTGCGGGTGAATATCCGTCGACGACACAGAATCGGTGGCTGAAAGTGGCTGCAGGTTTTCAGGAACGCTGTCAGCTCTTTGCTCTCTCCAGTGGCGCCGGAGCTGACGCAGCACGCGGATCTGAGAAACACAGACCGCCAGGAGCGGGCCGGAAATATCGGATGGCATGTTTTCCAGTCTGCGAATCGTACTGTGTCGCAGACGCTGTATAAGCGGGCGGTCACAGGCATCCGTTCGCGATGTTACGAACTGCCTGGCGGTATTGATAGCACGGCGGACTCGACCGGAAGCTGTCGGTGCTGTTCTGTTAACATCGCATGTAACAGAAGACCGTGCGGCGGTCGTCTTTCGCGTGCCGGATAATTTCTGAAATAAGGCCGCGATGTCATCAAGCGTTACTTCTGAAAGAGGCGAACCATCCGCGCTGCGGCGAACGAAACGAATCCGGGGTGCATCCGCACGAAGAGCGGCGCGGGCTTCAATGACATTTAAAATCTCATAAACAAGCCTCTGGATCCCGCTGGGGCGCGGGTTTGCCTGGGCGTATTGGAAGAGATCGTCAACATCAATCCATATTGTACAGGTCGGTACGAGAGTTGAAGAAGTGCGCGCCATCGAATCCTGTCACGGCTGATCATCGGGCACGTATGGCGAGCCAATGCCAGACGTCAGAGCATCCATCATCAGGAGCCACAGTCCGTCAACCCGCCAGAGCATTGAAACGTTACTTATGAGGGGTCGTGAATGTGTCGTTAACTATGGATCTGGCATACAGCGTAGTGCCCCGGGTGCTGATACATTGCGTGAAAATGATGCTTATCTGTCGGGATAACTCCGCTGAACACCCCGGTTTCAGGGGACATTTTTATGTGGTGTCTTTCCCATGATTCTGCTTCCGGTTAGAGAAGATCGCTCTGATCGTCCTTTCTGAGCATGTAAGCCGATACCGCTCCGGCAGTGGGCAGGGTCTACCCGCTCTGGATTGTAATGTCTCAGGCGCAGGCCGCCGAATGTGGGGCAGTGTATGTCTTCTGACAGTTCTTTGCGTCTGCATGGGGAGCGGATGCGTATCGCCGGGCCGCGCGATGATGTTAAAGTTTTCGGGGATGTTTATCCCGAAAGCGCATCACCCGGAGATAACCAGGCGTATGCTTTGTGGGCACGCGGTTATGATGCCTTTTCCGATATCGAACGGGAACTGACGCAGCCCGCACTTCCGACTGACCGGGCTGCCTGGCCGAAAATCGCCTTGCTGATAGAGACGTCGGATGTCCGTCCGGATCTTCTGGAAGACACGATCCGTTCGGTTATGGCGCAAAGTTATAATGGCTGGACAATCTATACAGGCGCTGATGCTGCTACGCCGCCTCACATTGTAAAGTCTCTGAGAACTTACGCAGAGACGCATGAGCAGATCAGTCTTTCTCTGACGCATGGCAGCATTCAGGAAACGCTGTTTTCCGACAGCCACGAAGCGTATGTGGCTTTTTTAAATGCAGGCGATCAGTTAGCAAAAGATGCTTTGCTACGCGTTGCCCGGATGCTCGTGGATGCCCCGGATACAGCTCTTGTTTATACGGATGAAGATGCCCTGGATGCTGGCGGCTTGCGGCGGGATTCAAGGCTCAAGCCCGGCTGGAGCGATGATCAGCTTCTTGCCGGCGACACAGTCGGTCAGCTTGCTGTTTTTTGTCGGAAACGGATCAACGAGCTCGGAGGTTTTGCCACAGCAACCGCATGTGCCCGGGAAAGCGGATTGCTGGCAGCCGAAGATATTCACTACGCATTGAAGCTCTCTGTTGCAGAAGGTCTGCTGTCAAACAGGATACAACATCTCCCGGATATTCTGTTTCATCGGCGATATGGGGCAGGCCTTACCCCGGCTTGTCTGCCGTCATCTTCCGGATATCGGATCGCATCCAGGCATCTCGCCTTCTGGCGGCCTGATATATGTCTGATGGAAGGAACGATCACTGCACGTCTCCCTGAATCTGCCGGAGAAGAGCATGCTGCGGCGGTATGGCCCCGTGTTCTTTATCCCTTGCCTGCGCAGTGCCCGACCGTTTCAGTCGTTATTCCGACGCGGGATAATCCTGATCTTCTTCGCACGTGTATGACAGGTCTGCTCGGGAACACGAATTATCCTGCTCTGAATGTGGTCATCATCGACAACGGAAGCTGCAATCCGGAAACTTTGCATCTTTTCAGGGAGCTCGAAACAGATTCGCGGGTCACTGTCCCGTCGTCAGGGAGTCCGTTCAACTGGTCTCGCCTGAATAATGAAGCTGTCCGGGATCTGACGAGTGACCTGGTTCTGCTGCTTAACGATGATGTTGAAATCCTCCATCCCGACTGGCTGGATGAGATGGTGCGTCAGATAATGCGACCTGATGTCGGGGTTGTTGGTGCAAAATTGCTTTATGCAGATGGTACTCTGCAACATGGCGGCGTCGTTCTGTCTGAAGATGGCGCAACACATATCCTGCGAGGCTCTTCACCCGGTGATCCGGGATATCTTGGTCAGCTTGCCTGGCAGCGTGATCTGCTGGCAGTTACGGGCGCCTGCCTTCTGATCAGACGGGAAGTGTATAACTGCGTCGGCGGGCTCGATGAAGAGTTTCGGGTCACATGTAACGATATTGATCTTTGTCTGCGTGCAGGTGCGGCTGGCTGGCGTGTCGTGTGGACGCCCCACGCCGTCCTGACACATCTCGACGGCGCCACACGTGGCCGGGATGTCAGTATCGCGAAGTTGTGGCTTCAATGCAGTGAAACAGCACGGCTTGCGGGGCGATGGGATAAAGTTATGGCGCATGACTCATCTTTAAATCCTTCGCTTCGTGCTACGGATCATCACCTTCTCCTGGCGTGGCCACCACCCTGTCGCCCCCTCTGATAACCCGGAATGGTTTTTGTCTATCGAAACAGTTTAGAGAGAACTCCGGATTAATCTCGTATCCGGCTGGTGGTCTCAAAGTCAGGACAAGTGCTTAAAATGATTTCTCGTGATGAAACGAAAATTGTCGGTTACGAAGCCGGTAGTGCAGAACAGAGCGTAAACTCTGATCATGGTTTCATGACAGATTATCTGAGACAGTCAGCCGGAGCGATGGCGGCCTTCGCTGAAGATAAGGTGTCTCAGGCTGTTATGCTCGATCTTGCGGCAAGGATAACGCGTTCGCTTGATGCGGGAGGCCGCCTGCTGATTGCGGGGAATGGTGGCAGTGCGGCCGATGCCCAGCATATCGCCGGCGAATTTACGGCACGGCTGATGTATGATCGGCGTCCGCTCAGTGCCGTGGCGCTGACAACCGATACATCCAGTCTGACCGCAATAGGCAATGATTATGGATTTGCCGATATTTTTTCGCGTCAGTTGCTGGCTCTCGGCCGTGAAGGCGACGTTTTTCTTGGCATTACGACTTCCGGTCGTTCGCCTAATATCCTTCGTGGATTTGAAGTTGCCCGTGAAGCAGGAATCCTGGCTGCCGCATTCACTGGCCACGAGGGTATCGCGGGGGCGCCGTGCGACGTAACACTGGCCGTGCCTTCTCGCTGGACTCCTGTCATTCAGCAGTTACACATCACTGCGGCTCATATTGTGTGCGGGCTCGTTGAGCGCGCGCTTTGTCCCCGATGAGATAAGGTGCTGACCGTGATACGAGAGGGCTCCGGAAGTCCCTGTGCCTAAGTAGTATGATATCAGAGGGCCACAAAATCGACGGGACAGAAACATGACCGGTGATAATGAAGAGCCTGCGGCTTCATACCCATTGAATCCGGTGGCCGAACGGGCGTTTTTCGAACGTCGATTTGCAGAACTTATCCGGCGGAATCAGGAGCAGGATCTTTATATTCGTGGCCTGCGGGCGCTGGTCTCCTCACTGGAACAGGAACTCAGTGTCTTTCGTGCAAAAAATCCTGGCGAGACGGAGGCAGATCCCGTTTGTTCCGGAAAGCCGGTCAAAGATCTCTGAGAATAATCTGTCGTGTAAAATCATTGCGTCGCCGCATCGGGTGAAAGATAATTTTTTTCTGCCTGATGGCTGGCCTGTGTCAGGGAAAACAAGGAGGGGACAAGAGGCTACGCAATTCTGAAACCATCTCAGCCGAACGTTACGTCTGTCGACTGGAGTGACGTAATTGCTGACTGGTTTGAGCAACATGCAGACAGCAGCAGCGCTGTCGTGTTGCCTCGTGATATTGCATGTCCGGAGCTTTTTGAGTGGTTATGACGCAGGACTGCCACCCCCTTTGATCGTTGCCTGAAAATCAGCTCTGCCCGATAAGATACTTTGTGCCTGAGTTCAGATTCGATACTGCGGTGCTCAGTGTGCGGGCGGTGTAATCGGACAGCGCACGACAAGGTAGGGAGGCTGACGAAGATTATGCCCGTCATTGAAGCCTGCCAGACGATTCCATTGTCCGAGCACGCAATAAACAAAGGCGTTGTTTGCAAAAATTCCATCTGGCCAGATAATTCGTGGATCCCTGGCAATGATGCTGATGCTCCCGTCCGTGTCCCGGCGCATGATCGCATCATGTTCTCCCGCAGTCAGATAGATCCGGTTCCACGGATCAGTGGCGAGCCCGTCTGTCATGACTTTTTCACCCATATCGACGACCGCTTCAGACAGTTGCTGATCGGTTGATGAGAAATCTGCCAGTAAAGCAGTGGGAAGACTGTAAAGCCGACGGCTCGTCAGAGGTGAATACCAGAGCGTGCTGCTGTCAGAACTAAGCGTAATGCTGTCCACGCCACCGGTTGGGAATTGTGCGTGCTTTGCTTCGTAATGACGCGGCTTACCTTCAAGAACGGCTACAAAACCTGTTTCCGGTAAAATGGAAGGGTGATGAGTTAATACGCGTCTTTGTCTGCCCGACGCCACATCGACAACCACAAGGCCAGGCGATGTCCCGAATGATGAGTCTGCGATAAAAACCGTACCGTTTTCACCGTGGGTCAGATCGACACGTAAATCGTTCATATGACTGTCAGGTAGCATCGCCGGTGCTTTGAGCACGATATTTGCAATGCGTGTTCTGGTTGTCGTGTCATAACCGACAACCTTCGCCGCACCCGGAGGAATAGGGTGTCCGACTATTTTTCCGTCGTCAATCAGCCAGAGACGACCTTTTGTATCGGTTGTCATGCCGTGCGGCGAGATCAGCCGCTGATCAATTGGCAGAGAAGATTGCAAAGTTGTTTTTGTGTCCGGCCACGCAACGGCTTTTCCGTTGCGTAACTCCGCCAGAGCCGGATGATTATGATCTTCCGCGTGCCGTGGGAAAGTAAGGAACACGCGATTGTCAGGTGTGACAGCAATACCTGACGGTCCGGGGTCTGGCAGCGCCCCGATGACCTCCATTGTACCGGCGGACAGCATGTCCTGTGCCATTGCAGCACCATCCGGAGCGCGCTGATCTTCGGCGCGAGCCGTGATGGCGGATGCGACGGAAGCAAGCGGAATGGCTGCCACCGCGCCCAGCAGACCGCGTCGTCTGATATGGTCAGTGACAGACGAGGGGGGGGCTGCATTATTACCGGTCATTGAAGCTCTCCTTTCTGCTCACATGCTTCGTCTTTCTCGCCTCCAGGGGCTCCGGATATACCGAGCCCGCCGATGACTGTGCCGTCGGCCTTACGCAATGTTGCTCCGCCCAGAATAAATAAAACCTCGGGCACGGTGTTCAGTGCTCCGTTCGAAGGGCCGGTCAGTTTCGCGGCGATCAGTTCGCTGGTTGTATTTTTGTCGAACGCCTGCCCGTAGGAAAACGCCGTGTAAGCTTTGCGATATGACACGGAGAGAGACTGAAGCGGAACGGTATCGCCTTTGATCACGATCTGCTCGTGACCGGAGGGAGCGGGGGCAACGACGGCCGCTGTGACGGAATAGCCTCGCTGAGCGCAGAGCCGCACAGCCGTCGCCGCGAGTTTTTCGGCAGTTTCCCAGTCGAGTTTCTGTGTGGTGATCAGCGACGTCGCGTGAGCGTGGGAAATGCCTGCCGCCGCCATGAAAGTGATCGGCATCAGAATTCGACGGCATCCGGAGGTCGGAACAGGGATAAGCATGTTAACGCATCTCCTTTCGTGCTGTCATGGGCAACGTTTCACGGCGGCGTTTTTCGAAATCCAGTCGGATCGTGATCAGCGCACCCACAGCCGCACAGAGAGCGCCTGTGAAAAAAATGCTTCCATAGCCAAAATAATCAGCAACGGAGCCGACGACAGGACCTGTCGCACCGTAAGCAAGATCCTGGAAGGCCGCAAAGCCTCCAAGGGCTGTTCCTCGCAGATGAGGGGGGACGATGTGGACGACCTCGACGCCGAGGGAGGGAAACACCATGGAGCAGCCTGCTCCGGTGAGGACAGCTCCGAGCAGCGCAAGCCACGGCGTGGGAGCTGTCCAGAGAAGCACTTGCCCGATTGTCTCGACAATGAGTGATCCGGCGGCGACAGGATATCCTCCCACACGATCCGGGAGGTGGCCGCACAGAATCCGGACAAGGACAAATGCAAGGCCAAAACATGTGAGACCAAGTTCCGGATGCGGCCAGTGACGGTGGGTGAAGTAGAGCGCCATGAAGGCGCCAAGCCCCGCAAATCCCACGCCCTGAAGTCCGACAGCGGCCCCGGGTTGCCAGATGGAGCCAATGATCCGCCAGAATGATACGCGCTGTCCGTTGTGGACGGGCGCAGCAGGAACGGACTGCGCAAGGGCAAGGCCGAGGGCGGGCATAGCAGCAGCAGCCAGCATGACACCGGCAAATCCCGCTGTATGAAACAGCGCCAGTCCGATGGGAGCCCCGGCAGCGAAGGCGCCATACATGGCCATCCCGGTAAGAGCGAGAACTTTACCTGCTCGCGGTTGTCCCATCAGCCCGATGCCCCATCCCAGCATTCCCACGATGGTGAGGCTTTCACCAAGGCCAAGCAGAAGACGTCCGGCAATCAGAACGCTGAATGCCGCAGGGGCGGATAGCGATGGCAGGGCAGCAAAGAAACACAGCAGACTGGCGATAATATAAATGATGAGACCGCGTTGCATGCAAATGTGACCGCCCCGGCGGTCAGCAATGACCCCTGCATGATTGCGGGTGAGGATGGTAGAGAGAAAAGCGATACCGACGGCCAGTCCGGCCAGCATGTTTCCGTAACCGGACCACGATGTCACAACAACTGGTATAACGGACAGAGGCAGCGCTACAGCCATATAGGCAAGAAACAGTGCGATACTCAGCCGGACGAGAACGCCTGTTCCGTGTTTCTCTGCTGTAGCGCTCACTGATAACCCTCAGAGTGGCTTAAGGATGTGGACCTCGAAAGGTGCGGCCAGAAGCGGCTGCAGTTTTTTGTCCATTTCTTTGAAATGCGCTGTTTCTATGTGGGCCTGAAGCGCTTCACGGCTGGCCCAGGATTCAATGAAAACGAAAGTATCAGGATCATCAAGATCACGATGAGGTGTATAGAGCTTATTTGTGCTTTCAGCGCGTGACGGTGCTTCACAGGCTTTCATTGCGGCAGCTACTTCTTCGCCATGTCCGGGTTTTGCTTTGACGATTGCAACAACTTCGATCTGAGACATTTTGTATTTCTCCTGTTGTTTTGTGCCCGTCAGGGCCGGGCTGTATCATTTACCGTCGCACAGACAGCTAACGCACGGCCTTTCTCCGGTTTCGGTGTGATCGCCCATTTCAACACGAACAGCAGTCTGGCCAAATTCCGGATGACCTGGGTTTCCGGGCGGTGAGAGAGGCTGTGTCGAGCCGTCTCTCCGGTCAGACAAAACAGGCGCCTGTGTGACTTTGACTTTCCTGCGAACAGCTGTTTTCAGCGAGCGTGGCGGGTAAGCGATGCTTTCCATCTGCTGGCCCGGCGTCATAAAAACGTGCTTCACCGGCTGACGGGCGAGTGACCCGGTAAATCGGGAGCTGTTACCGTGCTATCGCGTAAATATGAAAACCGCTTTATGACCGACCGGTTCAATAAACCACATCAGACAACAGAAAACGGACTTTGAATGGCCACTGAACCCCGCGTGACGCACCTATGAATCAGGGCGCCATTCTTCTCGTATTTCTTGTTTTCTGCGGTGGTATGGCTGCGCAATGGATTGCCTGGCGCTTCCGGCTTCCGGCGATCGTGCTTTTGTTTGGTCTGGGGCTGCTGCTTGGGCCGGGGCTGGATGTTCTGCACCCGTCCGAACTGATCGGACCGCTGTTCCATCCGATCGTTTCGCTTGCGGTGGCACTGATTGTCTTTGAAGGCGGAATGGCGCTTGACTTCCGGCAATGGAGAGAGGCCGGCGAAGGCATCCTTCGTCTTACGCTGCTTGCGCTGCCTATCAACTGGGTGCTGGGTTCTGCTGCGGCACATTATGTCGGCGGTCTCACCTGGGGGCCTGCCTGCCTCTTCGGATCTATCGTCGTTGTTACGGGGCCAACAGTAGTTTTGCCGTTGCTGCGGCAGGCGAAGCTTCAGCCGCGTATCGCATCATTCCTGCGATGGGAGGCGATCCTTAACGACCCGGTGGGCGCTATTCTCGCGGCTCTGGTTCTGGAAATTCTGTTGATGAGGCCGGACGAGGGTACGGGTGCCTTTGTTATCGGCATCCTGCCGCAAGTTATCATCAGCCTGATTGTGTCAATCGGGCTCGGTATTTCGGGCGGCTGGGCAGTCAGGCAACTTTTTGTCCGCGATCTTATGCCTGAGCAGCTCAAAATGCCGCTGTTGCTGACGCTGGCTCTGGCGCTTTATGCGCTCGGTTCGCTGTTCATGGATGGCGCTGGCCTGATGGCGGCCACTGTGTTTGGTATGGCGCTGGCCAATATGCGGGTGCCTGGTCTTGGCGAACTCCAGCGCATGAAAGAGAGCCTCGTGGTTCTCATCGTGTCGTTATTATTTATCCTGCTGACAGCCGATCTGCAGCGGGTGGTTCTTGAAAGGCTGTCATGGTCGATTTTCGCCCTGACCTGCGCGGTGATCTTTGTGGTCCGGCCTTTAGGTATCTATCTTTCCACAATCGGCAGTGCTCTGAGCTGGAGTGACCGGATCTTTCTCGGCTGGATCGCCCCGCGCGGCATCGTGGCCGCGGCGGTTGCGGGCGTTTCGGGCATTCGGCTCAGCGAAGCGGGTTTTGTGAGCGCGGAATTCGTCATGCCGGCCGTCTTTGCCGTTATTGCGGCAACCATGCTGTTGCATGGGTTTTCCCTGACGCCGTTGGCGCGGCGGCTGCATCTCACTCTATCAAACGTGCCGGCGCTGGCGATTGTGGGCGCCAGCGCCTGGTCCCGAAATCTCGCGGAAGTGATGATCCGGTCCGGTACGCCTGTGACGCTGGTCGATACAGCAGCGCGTGGTCTGGTTCCGGCCAGACGGGCCGGCGTTCCGGTTTTGCATGCTGAGATGTTGTCGGAGGCCGGCGCAGAGAGTCTTGAGGAATTGCCGGCTGATTATCTGATCGCGGCGACACCGGATGCTATTTATAACGGAATGGTCTGTGCGCATCTTGCCCCGCATTTCGGGCGTGCTCGCGTCTATCAGGTCAGCCCGGGCATTCGTCGTCTGGACCAGTACCGGGGTCTCAGTCGCGATGCGCGTGGCAAAGTCCTTGGACAGCCGGAGTGGAATTTTACGCTGCTCGATACACTGTTTGCTGATGGCTGGCGTTTTCAGGCGCTCAATGTAACGGCCGGAACATTCGAGACCTATGCGAGACCGGATGGCAGTCGGCTGGTCCTTGTGACAATCCGGCCAGGCGTCGGATTCTCAATTCAGTCCGCTGAAGATGCTCAGCAGGAGCCTCCGGTCGTCGGCGACGTGCTGATTGCGTTTGTGCCGTCTGCTTCAGCCACGGATATGTCAGAGGTTCCCGCGAGCAGCTGAAGATTTTCCCCGGCTATGCTGGAGTCTGTGGCCTTCATCCTGCTGGCTGCACGTCAATGGAGACGAGGCCACGAGCCAGGACGTTTCGCAGATCAGCCTCTGTGAGAGCGATACATCCCTCCGTGGGACGCCTGTCAGGAGACTGGAGGTGCAGGAAGATTGCTGAACCACGTCCGGGTATGATCGGATCGTCATTGTAACCCAGAACGACAACGATGTCGTAAAGGTGATCATCACGCCAGAGCAACTCATGGCGGGCCGGGTGGGGCAGGGTGATCTGCCTGTTATAATCGGCGTGTTCAACATCATCGCACCACCCGTCCCGGGGTGAAATCGGTTCCAGGGAGAGGCAGTGTCCGCCCGGGCCCGCTGCGCCGATTTCTGGGCGTTTTATCCGATCCGCCCTGTAGAAGACTTTGCGAAGAAGAAGCGTTCCGGCGGGCGTGGCGTGATCTCCTTCCCGCTTATGCAAAGTGACGCCGCTCGTACCGATGACAGCGGTGAAAATCCGGTCGGCGCAATGCAGTTGTGCAGTGCAGCCGCTTTCAGGACTGAGGATGGCATGTATCATATCGATGGTCTTTCCGGTGGGTTTCGGGCGATCTATACCTGAGCCGCAGAGAGCTGAAATGGTGCTGTCGTGCATTTTGTGTCATTCTGTCACAGAGTCGTGATGGCGTTGCCCTGTCTCTTTGAGAACCGGACGGAGGGGTGGGTGCGATGACCTGTTGTCGTGGCGGCAAGGGGCGTCTACTGAGCCCGAAAAGAAGATGAGGTAGTGATGTCGGGCGCACGTCCAATTTTGATCGTCGACGATGACCAGACACTTCGGCATATGCTCGTCGAGCAGCTTCAGGTGGACGGCGAATTTAAGGCAGTCGAGGCCGGCTCGGTCGAAGAGGCCTGGGTGGCTCTGAAGATGCCGGATTCCCGGTTTGATGCCATTATACTTGACGTAACGCTGCCAGATGGTGACGGGCGCGATTTCTGTGTCGAATTACGGCGCGCGGGAATCAGAATGCCTATCATTATGCTGACCGGCTCGGATAACGAGGAAGATATCGTTCGGGGCTTGGACGCCGGTGCGAATGATTATGTCGCCAAGCCGTTTCGGATCGCCGAGCTGCTTGCCCGTCTTCGGGCGCAGCTTCGTATCTTCGAGAACAGCGAGGACGCTGTGTTTACCGTCGGACCTTATACGTTCCGTCCGTCGGCCAAACTGCTCGTCGAGACCGCCCGTAACCGCCGTATCCGTCTGACTGAGAAGGAAGCGGCGATCCTGAAATTCCTCTATCGCGCCGGAACGCGGCCTGTGCCGCGTCAGGTATTGCTGAATGAGGTCTGGGGCTACAATGCAGCCGTGACGACTCACACGCTTGAGACGCATATTTACCGGCTTCGTCAGAAAATTGAACCTGATCCGTCCAACGCAACATTGCTGATTACTGAAGGTGGTGGTTATCGCCTCGATCCTGAAGGCGGAGTTGTAAAAGTCTGACAGAAAAGACCGTTTTCCTGACTGGAAAACGGTCTTTTTTATTTCAGGGAACCGTAACCGGCGATTTGGGGCGGAGTATCGGCAAGGCGGCGTAAATTGCGATGTCAGGCAGACAGGTCTGCAATGACCGGCACGTGATCCGACGGAGAGGACCAGTTGCGTGCTTCCCGAACGACCGTCATTCCGTCCAGGGCAGGCTGAAGGTCGGGGGTAATCCAGATATGATCAAGTCGCCGCCCGCGATTGGAGACCTGCCAGTCCCGGTTGCGGTATGACCACCACGTATAAAGTTTTTCTGCCTCCGGAATAAAGTGACGCATCGCATCCACAAAGCCTGTTTCCAGCCATTCCGTCAGACGCGTTGTCTCAGGCTGTGTGTGGCTGACGACATTGAGCAACTGCCTGTGACTCCAAACATCATTTTCCAGTGGGGCGACATTCAGATCGCCGACGACAACTGAGCGTGTCAGGTGATGAGTCCTGAACCACGCTGTTACCTCGTCCAGAAAAGCGAGCTTATGAGCGTATTTCGGGTTCAGTTCGACATCAGGAATGTCGCCTCCGGCCGGCACGTAGAAATTATGGATTTCTACCGGCCCGTTTTTTCCCTGGACGCGGGCAGCGACGTGCCGGCAATCACCTTTTTCACACCAGTCCGGTGTGTTATGTGAAGGTTCAAGCGGATGCCGTGAGAGAATGGCGACGCCATTGTACCCCTTCATGCCACGCCGCACCTGGTGAGAATAACCCAGCTCTGACAGAGCCTCTTCAGGAAAAAGAGGGTCGGGTACCTTAGTTTCCTGAAGACAGATCACATCCGGCGTAAGTTCCCGGACAAGATCTCCGAGAAGTGGCAGGCGGAGCCGGAGAGAATTAATGTTCCATGTAACAATGCGCATAAAATCAGTGGATCGCTCATTCACGAACGCACGACAAGCGGAATTTGCTGCTGCCTGATCATGGTGTGTGACGCCAGGCTACAGGATACACACTGCCTGTCCGCATGAGCGGACTTGCAAACCATAGCTGCGGGACCGATTTCCTCATTATGACCATTGATACGGCTTCCTCCGCTATTCCTGCCGACGCTCTGGCGCTTCATCAGTCCCTGCTGACGCTGGACAGTCACATCGATATTCCCTGGCCGGACAGGGACGATGCATTTCTTGATACGCCTCAACGTCATGTCGATTTCCCGAAGATGAAACGCGGGCATCTGACTGCGGGCTGTTTTGTCGCCTATATTCCTCAGGGTGTGGTTGATTCTGAAGGACATCGTGCCGCGCAGACACAGACAATCGCTATGTTGCATGCGATTGAAAATCACATGCAGGGAACACGGAATGGGCTGACAGCCCGCGTTTGCCAGACATCCGCTGAGATTGAGACGGCGTATCAGGATGGCGTTCTGGCGGTCATGCCTGGCGTGGAGAATGGTTATGGCATGGGCGAAGACGTTGGTCTGCTGAAGCAGTTTCGCGGGCTTGGTGCGCGTTACGTGACGCTGACGCATAACGGCCATAATGCGCTTGCGGATTCCGGGCAGCCCAGCCGGCGGCTGGGTGACACGGAAGTGCGTCACGGTGGTCTTTCGGTGCTGGGCCGGGAAGCTGTTGCGGAAATGAACCGGCTCGGCCTGCTGGTCGATGTATCGCATGCCTCTCGCGACACGATGTTGCAGGCTGTCGAAATCTCGTCCGTGCCAGTCGTTGCCACCCATGCCTGCGTACGGGCTTTATGTGACCACCCACGCAACCTTGACGATGTGCAGCTTGATGCGCTGAAGGCGAGCGGAGGCCTTATTCAGATTACGGCGGTCAGTGGTTTTCTGCGGCCCCGCGCTGAACTGGGTGGCCGTCGTGCCAGTGTGGCGGATTACATGGATCATCTCGATTATGTGGTCAGGCGGATCGGACCTGAATATGTGGGAATTTCCTCCGATTTCGACGGGGGAGGACAACTCGACGGGTGGGAGAATGCGTCCGATTCTCCGGCGTTAACGGCAGAGCTGCTTCGGAGAGGGTACGACCGGAGTGAGATTGCTGCTTTCTGGGGGGGGAATTTCCTCAGATTGTTGCGCAGGGCAGAGCATGAAAGCCATATCGCCACCTCCCGGCCGATTTCTTCGACCGGCGTGCCGGGAACAATGTGATTTCCGGCTGGAGCCGGTTCTTCTTCGCGCTGTGGGGATAGCTTCGCTGAAATGGCTGTGGTCCCCGGCAGGAGCTGTGTTTGATAGCGGAACAAATCAGGATCATGTAGTGTGAGGGCATTCGGTACTGTTCGGTCAATTTTGTCCACGTTCGGGATTGACTCGCAGTGATTTCAATCGCTTCTGACGATTCGTCTGTTCGCAGGAATGGTTTTTTTAAAAAAATCAAAATAAATCAATAAGTTAAGTGTGGTGTCTAAAATTTATGCAATCCAAGGTTCAAGGCAGAAAACCGGGGGGTCCATCAATCTGTCATCTTACGTTCCACAGAGTTATCCACACTTTTGGTGGATGAATTTTTATGAGTGACAAAACTCCTGACGAGACAGCGGATCTGCCGGCACCGGCTCCGGAGCATGATCTTATTTCTGATGGGTCAGAGGTCTCTGACGTGGCGTCCGCTGTAACGGGCGTTGCGGCAATTCAGCAGGCCCTGAAGACCATGCCCTTTTCTCCGGGCGTCTATCGGATGATCGGAGCGAAAGGTGAGGTCCTCTACGTCGGAAAAGCGCGCGCGCTGAAAAAGCGAGTGACATCGTACACGCAGCTGCCACGGTTGCCTGAGCGGTTGCGTCGTATGGTCTCTGAGACAGTCTCGATGGAGGTTGTCACAACGCATACCGAGGCTGAGGCCTTGCTGCTTGAGGCAAATTACATCAAGCGCATGAAGCCGCGCTTCAACATTCTGTTGCGTGATGACAAAAGCTATCCGTGGCTCGTGCTGACCGAGCAGCACCCGTTCCCTCAGATTGCAAAACATCGTGGGAAAATGGAGAAAGGCGCTGGTTATTTCGGCCCTTTCGCTTCCGCGTGGGCTGTTAATCAGACTGTGAATATCCTTCAGCGAGTCTTTCTGTTGCGGACGTGCTCCGATTCAGTCTTTGCGTCACGGACGCGTCCCTGCCTGCTTCATCAGATCAAACGCTGCTCGGCACCCTGTGTCGATCGGATCAGTCGGGAGGATTACGGGCATCTGGTAAAGCAGGCCCGGGACTTCCTCGAGGGCCGCGACCAGGCTCTCAAGGGAGAGTTCGCGGCGGAGATGGAGCGTGCGGCGGAGGGGCTGGATTTCGAAAGAGCGGCCGTTCTGCGGGACCGTATCCGTGCGCTTGCGCAGATGCAGGATTCGAATGTCGTCAACCCGGCCTCCATCAGGGATGGTGACGTGATCGCTGTCTGGCAGCATGCGGGCCAGGCCTGCATTCAGGTGTTTTTTATTCGGGGTGGCAGGAATAATGGCAACCGCGCATTCTATCCGGCGCATACGCGTGACGAAGGGCGTGCTGATATCCTGACGGCCTTTATGACCCAGTTTTACGATGACAAACCTCCTCCGCCGCTTGTTCTGGTGAACCATGGATTGCCTGAAGCCAGCCTTCTCTCCGAAGCTTTATCGATCCGGCGCGGACACAAGGTGGAAATTCTGCATCCGCAACGTGGTGAACGACGCGAAGTGGTGGAGCATGCCGAAACCAATGCGCGCGAAGCTCTCGAGCGCAAACTGGCGGAGAGCGCGGGGCAGGCGAAGCTCCTGGAGGGGGTTGCGCGCGTATTTGGGCTTGATGTGCCCCCTGCGCGGATCGAGGTGTACGACAACAGTCACATCATGGGCAGCCACCCTTATGGCGTCATGATCGTTGGCGGCCCCGAAGGTTTCGATCGTCGGTCCTATCGTAAATATGGGATTAAGGGCGCGATCACTCCTGGCGACGATTTTGCTATGATGCGTGAAGTGCTTGAGCGTCGGTTCGGGCGAACGCTTCGCGAAGCAGATGCGCAGGGTATTGAGGGGCGACCTCCGGACTGGCCGGATCTTCTCCTGATCGATGGCGGCGCGGGGCAGTATTCGGCGGTAAAAGAGGTTCTGGACGGCCTTGGTGTCACCGACGTGAAACTGGTTGGTATCGCCAAAGGGCCGGACAGGGATGCGGGCCGGGAATGGTTCTATACCGGGGAAGCGCCGCCCTTTCAGCTCGAACCGCGCGATCCGGTCCTTTATTACCTTCAGAGACTGCGCGACGAGGCACATCGCTTCGCGATCACCACTCATCGCGCCGGTCGTTCAAAGACCCTGGTGAAATCTGAACTTGATGAAATTTCGGGTATCGGTCCTGCCCGTAAACGCGCACTCCTCAATCGCTTCGGGTCCGCGCGGGGCGTGGGGCAGGCGGGACTGAATGAACTTGAGGCGGCTCCAGGCATTAATCGTGAGACGGCCCGGAGGATCTACGGACATTTTCATCCGGACTGGCTGTCCGGTTAAAATAATTTCGTAGTCGGAATTCAGTAATCTTAAAGCCGGTCACGAAAATGCCACTGCAATCGTCTCACTAACATGCCTCTGCCCGTTTCAGTCTCTGGTAAACTGGAGTAACATAAATTCGATGATAACCGATCTGCCGAACCTGCTGACCCTGTCGCGGATCGTCGCTATCCCGGTTCTGGTCGCGCTTGTTGCGATCAACCGGCCTGGCGCCGCTGCGCTGGCATGCCTTCTGTTCATTATCGCAGCGGTAACCGATTATTTTGACGGTCATCTGGCCCGGTCGCGCAAGCAGCAATCTGATCTCGGGCGGATGCTGGATCCTATTGCGGATAAGCTCCTTGTCGGTGCTTCCCTGATGGTCATGGCGGGGCTGGGTAAACTTACTTTCGGAGCGCTGTGGCCGGCAGTTGTTATTCTTTGCAGAGAGATTCTGGTCAGTGGATTACGTGAGTATCTGGCCGGAACGCGCATCAGCCTGCCTGTAACACGGCTGGCCAAATGGAAAACCGGTTTCCAGATGACGGCAATCGGATTTTTACTGGCAGGTGACAGCACGGGCGTACTTCTTGGAATGCCCTGGCTTCCGGTCAGTCTGCTGGGAGCGGTAATGCTATGGATAGCCGCTGTTCTGACTCTGATTACAGGATGGGATTATCTGATTGCCGGTCTGCGTCATGTTGAACAGGCCGCGCCAAAAACAACAATCGATTCGATTTCCTGAAGATTTTGACTCTGTTATGAGAGAAATCTTATGTGTGGCTTCATTGTCCCGGTGTGTTGTTAAATATGTAACAACATCATATTGCTGGTAAGTGCTGATTTACCTTGAGGTGCCACACTTGTATCAAGGGCCCGCAGAAAGCGCGGTTGCTGCGCGGTGGCTGATTGAGACGAGGAAAGACTTATGCGGAAAGCCGCTCTTGTGGCGTCGTTGCTGGTAGTGAGCGGATGTTCCGGCTTTGACAATTGGTTGACTGATACGGCGACGTTGCCGGGCGAAAATCCTAACGCGCCTCACGGGGACTCAGAAACAATACGCCGGGTTCGTGGTTATGCCTCTGCTGAAACTCCGTTATTGCCTGAATCCGGCAATATATGGCCTGGTGCGCCAAAGCCGTTGCCCTCTTTGTCAGACGTAGCTGCCGAGAGAGACTCGTCGATGGGAGCCGGCCCTAAAGGTGAATTGCCTGATGGTGGTAATCTGTCGATCGGCGATGATACGAATAACGGCTTTTCAGGATCAGGGCTGCCGAGTCAGGAGCCTGATGTGGCAGAGAAGTTTGGTGCAGGTAAATCTTCTAACTCGACTATTGAAATTCCAAACGGGGATGGAACGACAACAATTATCCATCCCGATGGTTCAATCAGCACAGTTAAATCTTCTGCAACGCATCATACGGATGCCACCAGTGCCACGGATAAATCTGCAGCAACAACACATTAAGTGCAGGCAGGCGCAGCGAAAATTTTTGTGGTGGACCGGATATCTCGGAGGATGGCATGAGCGGAGCAGTTACGGTTCTGTATTTTGCGGCGCTGCGTGAGCAGATAGGCCGTGCAGGCGAGGTCATGCCACTCGATAATATCCGAACAGTCAGCGGCTTACTCGCGGGTAAACGTAAAAACGATCCTGTGTTTGATAAAGCATTCCCCGAGGCAGGTATTATTCGTGTTGCCGTGAACCGGGTGCTTGCCGACTTTGACGCGCCGGTTAAGGCCGGTGACGAAGTTGCATTCTTTCCCCCCATGACCGGTGGGTGAGATTAATCCAGGTTGCCATTCGTCCGGGAATTTTCAGGAGCAGGCAATGGCCGCACCATATAGGAAAATGGCAGTGGCTCCCCGCGTAGTCGTGCAGAATGACAGTTTCGATGTGGGAGAAGAGATATCCCGTTTGCTCCAGACCTCAGAGCAAACGGGAGGTATTGGCTCTTTCGTGGGAGTGGTGCGCGGCGGCGATGGCCTTGTGGCACTTTCTCTCGAACATTATCCCGGAATGTGTGAGCAGGTCATCACGGGGCTCGCCTGCGAGGCAATCGGGCGGTTTAAGTTAAGCGGATGCACGGTCATTCATCGTGTCGGTCGTCTTCTGGTTGCTGAGCCGATAGTGCTGATTCTGGCCGCCGCACCTCATCGGGCGGATGCGCTTGAGGCTACACGATTCCTGATTGACCGGCTCAAAACAGGCGCGCCCTTCTGGAAATCGGAAGAGTTTGCCGACGGTCGGCGGTGCTGGATTGAAAGTCGAGCGGAGGATGAAGATGCGGCATCTGGCTGGTAACGTCATTGCTAAATGACGTTTAATCTTCGGAAACATCACAACCCACTCTGCCCGTCCTCCCAAGTAATGAGAGCGGGAGATTGCAAGGCAGACAGAATTATAAATTTATTGACTGACGTGATGATTATCCATGCCAAGCGGGGTCCGCTGATCCGGGCCGCGGGCCTGAAACTGGCTTTAATGCACCATCGTACCCCTGAAGAAGGGTTGGTGCCCACCCTGAAATCCACTCATTTACAGCACTGACAAAATGAGACGTGAATGGCGATCGACCGGTACCCTGCTTTGACCAGTCATCAAGCGACGTGCTGAGTTTTGCCGTACCCGGATCAGCCGGGCTCAGAGCAATTTCAACGGTCTGGAAATTAATTCCATTGTCAGGCGCCTGAACAATATGTGACCAGAGCGCAGAAACAAGGACTGGCGGCATCGGGAAACCCAGCACATGAAGCCGTTTAAACGCCCAGTTAATGGTAGCGGACCCACTGACGTTATCAGAAACTGTGATGGTAGAGTACGTTGCGACGCATTGGGTGGAATGAGACGCCGACGGCAAAACTCTTCTCATATAATCCCGGTCATCGTGACAGGGAGCTTCAATCTCACCAACGCCATCAGGCGGCACGGAAGCGGTGGTCGCCCGTGCAATAATGACGCCGGTCACAACGCCTCTGTCTGTGCGAACAAGGACATTGCTCGTCAGTTCACCATGGGGACCGTCCTGAGTCGTTACAACAGGATGCCAGACGCCGGCAGGCAGCGGTAACTGGCGTCCTGCAAATGGGAGAATATCCTGCAGTTCGGAATCGATTGGGGGTGCTGCGGCCATGCCGGTCCCTGCGGGCGCATTCGTGTCCCCTGGTCCCGCTGGCGGAGTTGCCTCTCCGGTCTCGCCTGATGCCGTTTCGCCGGGCGTGCCGGCTGCCGGAGGTACATCTCTTCCCAGCATGTGATCGACTTTATGAGTCAGCCGGGCAAATGGCGGGAAAGCATGCAGCAGCCACTGTGCCGGGTAAAGCACGGTGACTGCCGAAAAAAAGATTAATCCAAAGAGGGCGAAACGCCAGAGAGGCGCGCGGTGCCAGAGACGCGAAGCTGCAGACATCTATGGAATCAGGATGTCAGATGGGCGCGTGCAGGTGAAGTCGGCTCGTCAGCGATCTGCGCTGTTATGCCGTCTTCGCCATTTGTGATTCGTACCATTTTTGCACCCTGCTGACGGGCGACAATCAGTGATTCGCTGATCATCTCTTCAATTGACCGCACAAGATCGCGGGCCGATGCGGAATCTCCCATACGCATCTGACGACGCATAACTTCAATGAGGATTGCGGGATCAATGCCGCCGGTTTCCACTTTCAGTCCATAGCTCTCGATCATGGCTTCGATTTCGAGTGCAGATACGCGCGCTACATCCAGCCCCTTCAGGGCGCGGAACACAAAAATACGGTCAATACGGTTCAGTACTTCCGGGGCAAAACCTGCCTGTCGGAGCGCTTCGACCGACTCGGCGCGCATTTTATCCGGATCATCAGAAAGACGATCCGCAATAGCGGTGAGGGCTTCGGTAGCGATGTTGGATGTAAGCACAAAAATCGACTGAACTGTGGACACATGGGCGCCAGTTGAGGCTTCGGTCACGTAACCGTCATTCCACGCAACGAGGAACTGTTTGAATACATCCGGATGCGCTTTCTCGATTTCATCGAGCAGAACAACGGCATCCGGCTTCTCCTTCAGGCCCCCTGTCAGCTTTCCGTAGGTATCAGACCCGACATAGCCTTTGGGCGACCCAAACAACTGAGTTGCCGCATGAGGGCTGCTCATTTGCGTCATATCAAAATGAAGCAGAGGCCGCTCAAGTTGTCGGGCCAGTTGCTTTGCAAGATAGGTCTTGCCTGTTCCGGGTGGCCCGGCGAGCAGGAAAATGCCAACCGGCTTGCCACGAACCTGGAGTGCGAGTCGGCGCCGCAACTGGGCCGCCATGTCTTCGCACACCTGATCCTGCCCGATGACGCGCGCCCTGAGATTAGCCGCCAGTTCTTCGGCATCAATTGTCGTGTCCCGCTGCTCGCGGGCGAGCATTTCTTCAAGGGCCTGTCGATTGGTGAGTCTCGCCAGAACGTCCATCATCCATCCTCGTCTGCGAAGCAGCCCTTTACGCGCCATTCGTTCGGCGCGCGTCTCAAACAATAGTCCGGCAACGGTGAACAATGCACCCGCCGCAGCCAGCATCGGCCATGCCGGGGCACACCATTTCATGAAATGGTCAATGCTTGCGAGTGAAAGATGCAGGCTTGCCGCCGCCTGCAGGCTCGCAAGCAAAAGAAAGATCACCATCATGACCGGCATGAACCGGTTCAGGACTGGAAGCAGGCTTTTCATCCTGTGATTCTCCTGCAAATCCACATCAGGTCAGATTTTGTAACCTGACAGGGTGAGCGCGTCCCGTTCATTGTGCAATTACGGTCATGGTCAGATATTCATCGTGATGAATCGTTGGCAAAGCCATTGGCCCAAGAATTGTCAGAGCGCCGGGTTCAAGGCCCGCAGCGCCCGGGTCTGATACCGGGTTTACCTGCACCTCGCCGCTGATGAGGATGGGCAGGATGACAGAAACGGGCTTTCCGGAGAGCGGCACGATGCGTGTAACGGGGCCGGACTGAACCGAGACTGCTCCTCCGTGCCCGCCAGCATCGAAGAACGGCAAATTCACAAGCCGGTATTCACGCCTTTTAATGCCCGCAAGGATTTTTGCCTGCTCAGAGACTGAATAGCCGGCATCGCGTAAGGCCTTTGCCGCATGTTCGGGAGCGATAAGCGCAAATTCCGCCGCCACTGCTGGTCCCGCATGCACTCCGGGTGCAGGCTCGCTTACCCGTTGTGTGAGCGGTGCCGGGGATGGAGTTGAACTTTTACTGTTTATCCAGAATCCGCCGCCTGCGAGCACACTGATGCCCGCGATTGTCGCCACCATAACACGCAGTCCGGCGCCACTGCTTTCGGCTTCCGGGTTGGCCTTGCGAAGAGGATCGGGTGGCTGATTCATAATAACATCAATCAGACATCGCGCAGCATCCGGGCGCAAGAGAAGAGCGTTATAAATTCCGTGTAAGGTCGTGCCTTATCGTAACTGAATGTCGTGCGGGTGGGGTGTTCCATCATCATTTGAGTGACGGGGAGGCCGTCACTCTTGCGGTTGGCGTGAAAATGCCCTATCTATTGGAAATTCCTTTCATCTTCCGTTTTTTGGGGGGTGGCCCTTGTGGCCGCCTTTTTTGTTTTGGACGACGATCTTTCGACGCATACTGGTCTTGAAGCCCGGATCGCAGAGCAGATTATTCCGGGGCTTGCTGATCTTGGTTTTGAGCTTGTTCGCATCTCTGTGCTGGGGCGTGAAACGCCGACGGTGCAGGTTATGGCGGATCGTCTCGACGGGTCTTTGATAACCGTGGAAGATTGCGAGCGCATCAGTTATGCGGTCGGTGCCATCCTTGATGTTAATGACCCGATTCCCGGTAACTGGACGCTGGAGGTTTCGTCGGCTGGCATTGATCGTCCTCTGACGCGGCCAAAAGACTGGGATCGCTTTTCCGGGCATCTCGCGAAAGCGGAGATACTGGTGCCGATAAACGGACGGCGTCGCTTTTCCGGTGTTGTGCTCGGATCGGACGAGGTGGGCGGGCGTCTGCGTCTCGATGACGGAAGCGAGGTTGTTCTTCCGTTCAGGGAGTTGCGGAAAGCGCGGCTAATCCTTACGGATGCGCTGATTGAGGCGACGCGGCAGATGATGCCTCCTCCGAAATCGCCGCCTGAAGGAGGGTGTCCGGATGTCGTAGAAGCATCTGGTGCCGGTGAAAAATAAGTTGCGCCGGCGGCAGTAAGTCGCGAAGCGGGTGTGAGATTGCATATGAGTTATCGTATGCAGTTAAACGTAAAGTTCGGATTATTAGGTTTATTCTGATATTTTGCCGGTCTGGCCGGTTGAGTTTTCAGAATCTGATCTGTCTTGGAGTTCTGAAGAGTTATGGATACCTCCGTTTCACGTCCCGAGTTGCTTCTGGTGGCTGACGCTGTAGCGCGTGAAAAGCTGATCGATCGCGAAGAAGTCCTTGAGGCGATGGAGCAGGCTATCCAGAAGGCGGGTCGCGCTAAATATGGTCATGAAAAAGATATTCGGGCTACGATTGACCGTAAGACCGGTGAGGTCAGGCTGTCGCGCTGGACAGAAGCAGTCGAGGCTGTGGAGAATGAGGAAACTCAGATCCCGCTTCATATTGCACAGAAATTCAAGCCGGAAATACAGCTTGGCGAGCATCTGATTGATCCGCTGCCTCCGATAGATTTTGGTCGGATTTCTGCTCAGACGGCTAAGCAGGTTATCGTTCAGCGCGTGCGTGAATATGAGCGGAAACGTCAGTACGATGAATTTAAGGATCGCGTTGGCGAAGTTGTCAACGGAACGGTTAAGCGTACTGAGTATGGTAATCTCATGGTTGAGATTGGCTCAACCGAAGCTCTGTTGCGACGGGATGAGCTGATTCCACGTGAGATGTTCCGGAACTCGGATCGTGTGCGTGCCTATATATACGATGTGCGCGATGAACCTCGTGGTCCGCAGATTTTTCTTTCGCGTACGCATCCGGCTTTTCTGGCGAAGTTGTTTGCGCAGGAAGTTCCCGAGATTTACGATGGCATCATTGAGATCAAGGCAGTGGCGCGGGATCCGGGGTCCCGTGCTAAAATGGCAGTGATTTCGCGGGATGCTTCAATCGACCCTGTAGGTGCGTGTGTCGGTATGCGTGGTTCGCGTGTTCAGGCTGTCGTTGCTGAGCTTCAGGGAGAAAAAATTGATATTATTCCATGGAGTCCTCAGGCGGCGACATTTGTAGTCAATGCCCTTGCTCCCGCAGAAGTCTCAAAAGTTGTGATGGATGAAGATGCGGGCCGTGTTGAGGTCGTGGTTCCGGACGAGCAGCTCAGCCTGGCTATTGGCCGTCGGGGGCAGAACGTGCGTCTCGCGAGTCAGCTCACGCGTTGGGATATTGATATTCTGACTGAGGCCGAAGAATCGGATCGCCGGCAGGAAGAGTTCCGTCGTCGTTCGTCTCTCTTTGTTGAGGCGCTTGATGTAGACGATGTTATCGCAGGACTGCTCGTGACAGAGGGCTTCGATACAATTGAAGAGCTCGCTTATGCGGATGCAGACGAACTTTCCGGAATTGAAGGTTTCGATGACTCTGTAGTCGAAGAGCTGGTGCGCCGTGCCGAGGGATTTCTTGTTCGCAAGGAAGAAGAGCTCAATACGAAGCGTGCGGAGCTTGGAGTCACTGATGACATTGTTGCTTTAAACGCTTTCACAAACCAGATGCTCGTGACGCTGGGGGAAAGCGGCATAAAGACGCTGGACGATCTCGCTGATCTTGCTGGTGACGAGCTTGTCGAGATTCTTGGCACGGATGCGATTGATGAAGATGCAGCTAACGAAATTATTATGTTAGCACGTGCTCATTGGTTCGATGACGAAGTCGCGCAGGATCCGGATGCCGGGAAGGAGGTGTCTTCTGAGCACGAAGTCCCTCAATGAGAGCGAGTATCTGACAGGCACCAGAGAGGCTGTCCACGATGTGTTGTCAGGTCAATGCGACTCTGATGGCACGCCGGGTGATGTCTGTGATGCAGGAGAGCGTGGCTCATTGCGGCGTTGCTTAGTGACGCGCGTTTGTGGCCGGCCGGAAAGCATGTTGCGCTTTGTGGTGGGGCCAGGTCAGATTTTGGTGCCTGATTTGAACGCGCGGCTGCCCGGACGGGGAATGTGGTTGAGTGCGCGGCGAGATGTGCTAGAAACCGCCCGGACTCGTGGAGTCTTCGCGCGTGCTGCGCGATCGCAGATTATAATTCCACCAGATCTGCTGACTGTTATCGAGTTCGGGCTTCAGCGCCGTGTGGTCGAATTGCTTGGCCTTGCCCGCAGAGCCGGTCAGAGTGTGAGTGGCTATGCTAAAGTTCGTGAGTGGATTGATTTGCGGTGTGTCGGACTGATCGTGCAGGCATCGGACGGAAGTCCCGATGAGCGAACCAGACTTCTGTCAGGTGCGCGCGATTTGCCGGTTGTTATGCCTCTGGCGGCTGCGTCGTTAGGGCATATTTTTAGTCGTGAGCGTGTTGTGCACGCGGCGTTGCGGAAGGGAGCTCTGGCTATCCGACTGCAGCAGGAAAGTGAACGTTTTGCAGGGGTGGCCGGTACGGTTGCCTTGTGCGCGCCGGATATTGCCGGCGATCGGGTTGAACAGGCGGATAAATGAGCGAAGGCAACGATCAGGATCAGGGTAAGGGGCGGCTGTCCCTGCGGCCAGCAGGCCGTTCGGAGGTAGGGCACACGGTTGACGCTGGATCCGTGCGGCAGAGCTTCAGCCATGGTCGTTCAAAAGTGGTCCAGGTCGAGGTCCGCAAAAAAAGCAGACCAGGTCCTGGGGCGCCCAAGGCAGGGGTTTCCGGTGGCGGGCGTGGTCCTGGTGGCGGTCGCGCCGGTGCAAAGCGAGGATTGACGGACGCCGAAGTGGCGGTGCGTCAGCGCGTTCTCGATGAGCAGCGTCGCGAGTCGGCGCTTCGCGAAGCTCAGCGTGTCGAGCAGGAAAAGATTCAGATTCTTTCAGCTGCGGAAGAGGCTCGCAGGAAGGAAGAGGACGAACGTCGGCTTGCCGAAGAAAAGGTGCGCGAAGAAGCTGAAGCCAGAGATACTGCTCAGCAACAGGCAGAAAAGCCGGCATCTTCCGTTGAATCGATCGCTGATGAAACGGGTCCGGTTGTTTCTGACAAGCCAATTCCGGGGACAGTGACACTGGCTCCGCCGCCGGGTCGGCTGCGGCCTCTGGCGGAGCGTGCTATCCTGCCAGCAAAACCGCTGGTTCAGACTCGTCCTCCGGCTGCTCAGCCTTCCGCTCCTGCGGGTGAGACGTTGCGGCTGCGGGGTAATGGCCGGGATGGCGAAGATGATCGCCGTGGTCCGCCACGCAGAGGCGCAGCCGTGCCTCCGCGTAAAGGACCCGGGGCAGCTAAAAAAGACACTGGTCGCAGATCTGGCCGCATTGATGTTCAGGCCGCGATTGAAGGCGACGACGATAAGACACGCTCACTTGCGTCTGTCCGTCGGCAGAGGGAGCGGGAACGTCGTCAGGCGGAACTGGAGCGTCTTCGGACAGACCAGGTTCGTGTTGTACGTGATGTTGTTCTTCCGGAAACTATCACGGTTCAGGAACTCGCTAACCGTATGGCTGCCCGTCAGGGAGAAGTCATCAAGGCCCTCATGAAAATGGGTGTCATGGCGACGGTAACGCAATCTATCGATGCGGATACAGCGGAGCTGGTAGTCGAAGAATTTGGGCATCGCGTGCGCCGTGTCGCTGACAGCGATGTGGAGATCGGTATCGAGGGCGTTGAAGACAAGGATGAAGATCTGTTGTCACGGCCTCCGGTCGTCACCGTTATGGGGCATGTCGATCACGGCAAGACTTCATTGCTTGATGCATTGCGCACGACAGATACTGCTGCCGGCGAAGCTGGTGGCATCACTCAGCATATCGGCGCTTACCAGGTGAAGCTGGCGTCCGGTGCTAAGATCACGTTTATCGATACGCCCGGCCATGAAGCATTCACGGCAATGCGGGCGCGTGGCGCAGCTGTGACGGATGTGGTGGTTCTGGTTGTTGCCGCCGATGACGGGGTAATGCCGCAGACGATTGAAGCGATTAAACACGCCAATGCAGCGGATGCGCCTGTCATTGTTGCAATCAATAAGATGGACAAGCCCGGAGCCAATCCTGCCCGGGTAAGGCAGGATCTGCTCAGTCACGGTATTGTGGTTGAGTCGATGGGCGGCGACGTTCAGGATATCGAGGTATCTGCGCTTAAAAAGACAAATCTCGATAAACTGGAAGAGGCTATCCTGCTTCAGGCTGAAATCCTTGATCTGAAGGCAAATCCTGACAGGGCCGCCGAAGGTGTTGTCATTGAAGGGCGCCTTGATCGTGGGCGTGGCCCGGTTTCCACCGTGCTTGTCCAGAAGGGTACGCTCAGGAAAGGCGATATTGTTGTGGCTGGTGCGGAGTGGGGCCGTGTTCGTGCTCTGCTCGATGACCGTAACAGGACAGTGGCTGAAGCCGGACCGTCTATGCCGGTTGAGGTGCTCGGTATTGCGGGCGTTCCTGAGGCTGGTTCGCCGTTTGTCGTTGTTGAAAATGAAAATCGGGCACGCGAGATTTCGGAGTTCCGTCAGCGGAAGATCAAGGAACATGCTGTTGCGGGTCAGACTGCGGCTCGTGGAACACTGGATCAGATGCTGGCCCGCATTCAGGCTGGTGTGCAAAAAGAAGTTGCTGTTCTTGTAAAGGCGGATGTTCAGGGGTCAGCCGAAGCGATCAGGGCAACTGTCGAGAAGCTGGCACATGAAGAGGTTGCTGTTCGTGTATTGAACGCAACAGTTGGTCAGATAACCGAAAGCGACGTTCAGCTCGCTAAAGCATCTGATGGTATCATTATTGCCTTTAACGTTCGGGCGACTTCTCAGGCAAGAGAGATGGCGCAGCGCGATGGTGTGGATATTCGTTACTATTCGATTATCTACCAGGTGGCGGATGATATTGAGCAACTGGTCAAAGGTAAAATTGCACCTAAACATCGTGAAAAATTCTTGGGTTATGCTGAGATCCGGCAGGTATTCAACATCACGAAAGTTGGCAAAGTTGCCGGTTGTTACGTCACCGAGGGTCTGGTCAAGCGCGGTTGTGGTGTCCGTTTGTTGCGTGACGGTGTTGTGATCCACGAAGGTGATCTCAGCCAGCTGAAGCGCTTTAAAGATGATGTCAAAGAAGTGGCGCGCGGATATGAATGCGGCCTTTCTTTCGCGGGGTACAATGATCTGCGCGAAGGTGATGTTGTCGAGTGCTACGAGATGGAGCTCGTCCCTGCGTGAGCCACGGATCGTATCGTAAAGCAGATGGGAAAGGGCCAGCGGGGCGACTCGCTGGCCGTTCTGCGGCTGGTCCGTCACAACGTCAGTTGCGCGTCGCTGAAGAGGTTCGTCGGGTGCTTGCTGAGGTATTCGCAAGAACGACATTCCGGGACCCTGATCTTTCCGATGTGACAATTACGGTCACTGAAGTCAGAATTTCTCCTGATCTGAAGCATGCAACGGCTTTTGTGGCCCGTCTGGGCAGGACTGATATAGAAACTATTCTGCCTGCGTTAAAACGTGTGGCGCCTTTTCTGCGCACGCAACTTTCGCATACTCTTCGATTGCGTACAGCGCCGGAAATACATTTCCAGCCTGATACTGCCCTTGATTATGCTATGGAAGTTGATGCTCTTTTGCGGAAGCCGGAAGTTCAGAGAGATCTGAAAGACTAATAACCTGGTTTTTCTGCATGTGTTTAGTTCTGATCTCGATTTTTATATTTTGCGACTATATAATCCGCTCTGGATTTAATTGACCTGATGAAATTGTTTTAATTAATAAAACACTCAGCATTAATACCGAATCTTTCTGCTATAAATTGTATTGCTGAGATAATATGCGAGCTGCGGGACTCGAACCCGCACGTCCTTTTAGGACTCGAGATTTTAAGTCTCGTGCGTCTACCATTCCGCCAAGCTCGCCGGAAGTCGGTGGGGGCTTTTAGCATGACCCGACAGGGGCGTGAATAAGCGAAAATAAGTGTCTTAACCAGAGAGTCTTTTTGAGCCGGCGTGCATGAGTGCGGCGCCATGTAATCTGAGCCAGAGTTCAGCATCCATGCGATGCGGTGTCATTGAATCAAGCTTCTTCCAGAATGCAGCACTGTGATTCAGATGGCAAATATGTGCCAGTTCGTGAAAAATAACATAATCCTGAACTAATGGTGGTGTCATGATCAGGCGCCAGGAAAGCATGATACGGCCTGTGGCCGTACAACTCCCCCACCGGCTGGTGGTGTCGCGAATTGCAACCTGTGCAGGCGTGATACCATTTTTGCCAGCAAGCTCTGTGACACGCTTATTGAATTGTCGGGTTGCCATCTGGCGGAGGAAATCAGTGATCCGTCGGGGGATAAAATCCAGTTCACCGCTTACGTGAATCTCATTCTGTTCAAGCCAGGCGCCCCCTGTTCCCAGCGGACTGTGGCGAATGAGGTATTCAGCCCCATTGAGTGGGACGAGGCCGCCAGCCTCAAAGTCCGGAGCAAGTTCCCGACGCTTCAGTTGTTTTTCAATCCAGTCCGTGTGTCTTTGGAGAAATTTCAGGCCCATCTCTGCTGAGGCAGAGGCAGGGAGTGTAACGATAATCTGCCGCGCACGGGGACTGACCCGCAGTGAGACACGTCGTGCCCGGGTTGACTGGCGCCATTCGATCGGGAGCGGACCATCCGACATGGCGATGCTGCACGGAACTGACTGTGTCGGTTTTTCTGAATATGGACCGGACGACCGGATCATTACTGCTTATTTCTCCCGGTCACCGTCTGTGTCACAGGCACACTTCTTTTTTGGAGAAGCCTGTTTTGTGGGATCAAGCCCGGGCCAGGTTTCAATATAATCTTCGAGCACCCCTGCCTCACGCTCACTGATGCAGCGCCCTGCTGCCGATATGCCTGCCTGAACCACACTTTCGTAAGTTCCGGAGATGAGTGGATGCCATTCCGGCAGGGACTGCCCTTCAGAAAGAAGCCGGTAAGCGCATGTTGGCGGCAACCAGTCGATAGTACGAACCATTGCCGGCGTCAGTGTCACGCAATCCTGCACCTTACGATGTCTGCCTGCATAATCTTTACAACGGCATGTCGTGGTGTCGAGGAGTCTGCAGGCTACATTGGTATAATGCAGGCTTTCGTCATCTTCATCGCGTAACTTATGCAGGCAGCAGCGCCCGCAGCCATCGCATAGCGATTCCCACTCAGGAGACGACATTTCATCAAGGGATTTTGTTTCCCAGAAAGGCAACGCTTTTATCATGATTTTGATCATAAACGTGCCGCAGTTCCATCGGAACAAACTTTTTTGCCTTTGTCCGCGTGGCAAAGGCAAGGTTCCTGTCTCAGATCATTTCGAATTGCATATCAGCTGAATATTCTGAGGTGAGGCAAACGGGAATCGCATACGTGACAGATCAAAAAAGACGTAAGACCCGAAGATCCACAAGGTTGCTCGCAGTCATTTTTCTCTGTGCCTTCGGGGCAGGATGCGAATCGACGCGACAGGTGACGACGGATCGGGAAAATCATCTTGTAACTGCGGGTTTTGTGTCGCGTCCTGCGGATACGCCGGAAAGGCAGCTAATGCTGCGGCGGATGCCGGCTCATCGGTTTGTTATGCGCGTTTCGGGTGGCAAGACCACTTATGTATTCGCCGATCCGCTTGTTTGCGCCTGCCTCTATGTGGGTGATTCCATAGCTTATCGCCGTTACCGGCAATATCAGCAGATGCAGCAACTGGCCGAAGAACGTCGCCTGTCAGCGGAGACGTATTCTGATCCTGCATGGGACTGGGATGCCTGGGGTGGCGTTGGGCCAGGTTACGGCCCTGGCTTTGGCACAACAGTGGGGCCAACTTATGGAACAGGCTGGTAGGCGTAAGAAATTAGCGTATGCGCCATCAGGCCAGCAAGGAGCGTCCCGGAGGCAAACCCAAAAAGCAATCGTTTCCTGAGTAAAGGAAGCCAGAGAAAACGAATCCGTTCGAAGCTGTCGGCTCCGAGTCCTTTTGCTGTTCGTGAAAGATCAGGATGTGCGTTTGACAGTGCCATCATTGCTGGCAGTCCCAGAGTCGGACTGAGCAGAAGCCCCTGTAGCAATGAGACCGAAAGTGTAAGAAGCCTGCTCGTATCAGTCTCGTGTACATTAAGAAATAACGGGATCTGAAAAGCGATAATAATTGCCGGAATCCAAAGAGCAATAGATATTGTCAGCCAGTAATTCTTTCGGGCGAACATCAGAGAGATTGCGGCCGCTGCTGCTGCCGCCATAAGAGTTACGGTCGCATGGAGAAGGATGGTCAGGTCGGGGGAAAGATGAAGTGTCACGTATTCGCTGCCAGATCAGTGCTCAGCGAGCCATTGGCGGAACTGCTCCTGGAGGGCGGGCAGATGATCGCGCCAGAACGAGTTACTGAACAGAGATGCCGGGGATTCATGAGAAGCATCAGGATCCCGATTGTTCCTGTTTTCTGTCAGAAGTGATATTCGGGAGCTGAAGGTTTCCCGCTGTTCGGGTTTGATGATCCATGTGCGTAGTGCCTGAGCTGCCGCTTCTCCGCGCATAGTTCCTGCCGGAATAACCCAGTCATAGTTGATATAAAAAATTGACGACGGCAGCAGACCGAATCCCGGATTTGGGTGTTTGCTATTTGTTATGAAGACGTCGGCTGTGGCTGCAACCCCCATTAATGCGGCTCCGGTCGTCAGAATGCGCATTGCATCTCCCGGTGCCGTCCACCAGACGATGTAGGGGCGGAGCTGATTAAGACGCCTGAAGGCACGATTAACGCCTTCGGGCGTGCTCAGTACGCGATAAATTGCATCGGGGGGGACGCCATCAGAGAGGAGGGCAGCTTCCAGAGTGCCACGCGGATCAGCGCGAAGTCCGCGTTTTCCGGGGTGTCTTGCAACGTCCCAGAAGTCTTTCCAGTCCGGTTTGCCCCTAAAACGGGATGTGTCCCATGCGAGAGTAAAATCGAGGGAGAAGGCCGGGACATTACAGGAAGACGACTCACGTGTTGCCGGGTCAGCAGCATCAGTATCAGAAGACAAAAACGCGCCATCGTTGCATCCGGCCTGAGCGACTTCATCTTCCGTAAGAGCCAGAGACCAGCTGCGTTGAGGTGTGCCTGTTTTTTTTTCCAGTGTTGTCAGGTCGTTGTTCCGGATAATGGTCGTGATACGCTGACCGGTGATCCGGGTGAACGGTTGCCAGAAGATATCATTCAATATCGTATTAAGCGCGCCTGGAGGTGTGGCAACGATAATTGCGTTTAAATGAATGCTGCGAGCCTCGACACGGTGGCCACAGTCTGCCGTTATCACCAGAAAGAGTGCAGTTGCGCTTAAAAGACAACGGCGGGTAACAGACAGATGTCTGACCGGTGGATTGCCGTGTAGAGGGACGTGCTGGGGCTCGCGTTGCAATGGATGGCCTGAAACTCAAAATATTCTCTGAAGTTAACCCGGTTTTCCGTCCGACGGAAAGGCCAGTGCATTTTCGGCTCTCCAGGCAAGAAGAGCCGGGCTTCCTGCGGATATTCCCGGTCCAAGGCCACCCGGTGGACGATGGACAATCATTTCCGTCCCGTCTTCCAGCCGGAAACGCAGAAAAATGAAGTCGCCGAGGTGAACTGCTTCAAGAAGAGACGCGGAGAGGTAGCCGTGCGATTCTTCCGGAGAAGCGTCTCGACCACGCTGGAAAAGGGGAGCGATCTGGCCGGGGCGAACACAAAGGTCGGTCAGGTTCCCCCCTTTGAGCGCCGGGTCGGCTATGGCCTCCATTTCGCCGCCGCAGGCAAGCCGGACGCGTGCGATATCATCCTCAACGGACAAAACGATACCGACCAGGCTATTGGCGTTGCCCATTGAACGCGCAATTCGCGATGAGACAGGACGTTCAATAAGGTCCGAAGCTGTGCCGAGCTGAAGCATCGCGCCGTCCGCCACCACGCCGATGCGGAGTGCGGCCGTGAGCGCATCCGATCTGTCACGCGTGATAAGCAAAAGACTCAGCGCGCGGGCACGGCGTAGCCTTGTCAGCCTCAGATGGATATCACGGCGTGTTTCAGCATTCAGGCCGGCAAAAATATTATCGAGAACGATGATGGCGGGATCAGAGGCCAGAACCCGGGCCAGAGACGTTCTGATATATTGTCCGTCTGACAGGGCGGGCGGAAAGAGATCCGCGAGGCTATCCAGTCCAAGAAGAGCAAGATGTTCGTTTGTGAGACGACGGAGATCGGATGGCGCGACGCGTCTGACCCGTAACGAAAATGCGACGTTTTCACGCACGGTCAGGTGGTCAAATAACACTTCCCGGTGGCTCACGATGCCGATGCTGCGTTTTCCGGGAGGCCGGGCTGTAATGTCCTTGCCGGCAACAGTGATCTGTCCTGACAGAAGTGGCAGATACCCTGCGAGCATGTCAGTCAGTAGTCCGGGAGCTCTGGCCGGGTCAGATAAATCGAAAAGAGCCAGACACTCTCCCCTGTGCATGGAAAACGTCAGTGGTGCACAGCTGTAAGGGGTGGTGGCGTTGATGACAGAGAGAGAACTGCCTGCCTGCTCGGAAGGTTTGTGGCTTGTCATAAGGGTGTGCCGGGTCATCATGAGCATATGGAACCACAGACACGGGCGGGCGTTAAGATGTATACCGGTTGCGCCGGGGTGTAGCGTCTGCTCTCCGGTCATGTGGCTGAATTTTTAGGAGCAGGGGCATATGTCCGCTGAGAAGATCAGAAAGAATGCTGAGCAGACTGTCAGCGAAGCGACTTCAACCGCTCGTGAGGAACTGGAGTCACTTAAATCCCAGCTCGAACAGTTCCTCAATCACCATGTGGTTCCTACTCTTTCCGAAGCCGCGAATACGGCAGTCTCAAGCGCTCGTGATATTGCCGGGCATCAGAAGAAGAGTGTTGAGACAAATGTGAGCGCTAAACCACTCCTCTCCATTGGAATATCTGCGGTGGTCGGGTTTGTCCTGGGCAGGCTGTCGCGTTAAGGTCTCGCCCTGAGACATCCCTCTAAAGGCTGTCCGGGGCTGAATTATGGTATCTCTTCCCTTGAGGGGGAGATGAAACAATCTGCTTCGGGCGCTTCGGGGAGGTGATTGGTAATGGAAATGCCGGTTCATCTTCGATGCCGGCCTGAAGCAGGGTGGCCCGGGATTTATGCGCATCTTCGAAGTAGGCAAAGCTGCCGCAGTCGCGGAAATTGAGCTCCTTCAGCAGAAGGCAATGCGCATCGGACGGCAGGCGGCACTCCTGATTGTGGGAGCCGTTCTGGGTTTCTTTTCGCTGATTACGGGCCATGCTCTCTTATGGGCAATTTTTCTGTTTAAGTTTGGTTTCGGCCCTGTCGGCGCGCCGGCGGCAGTATTCGGCCTTGATATTTTTCTCGCGCTTGCATTTGTGTTTATGGGGCGGCGCTCTTATCTCCTGCCGGCTGAAGTTGAAGCGCGCATGAATCGTGACCGGCATTTTAATGAAATGCGGCAGGCTGCTTCTATCGCGGCGGTCGCGACAACAATGACGGGACCAGTCGGACGCTTCGCTGGTCGCAAAGTCTGGAATATCGTGGCGCGTCGCCGTCGCAACTGACACCAGCTTCCGATTTTGTTTGCGTGTAATAGTGAGCGGGCCTTCTGGCCCGTTTTTTGTGTGTTGCGGGTCTCTCTTCGAGGCGTGAATGAGAGCCATATAAGTATGCTGGCTGGAGCGATTAATTCTTGTCGGGCGTATATTGTTAGGATACGAATAATTCGTCTCCTTTCATTTTGGTGTCTGAAATGATTTCGTTGTGAGCGACTCCGTGAAAGAAGCAGAAGATATTGCCCGGGATATGCCTTTGCTCCGGCGCAAATTCGGCCATCGGCTTGCGCGTCTGGCGACACTCTGGCGACGTGAAATCGACCACGATCTTCGTCAGTTTAATCTTACCGATGCCACATGGCGCCCACTTTACTACCTGCGGTCACTGCCTCCGCCTGTGCGGCAAACGGATCTTGCCAGAGCCCTTTCTGTCGAGGCTCCATCGCTGGTCCGTGTTCTGGATGTGCTTGAAAAACAGAATTTTGTGTCTCGGGATGTCGATCCGGAGGATCGCCGATCTAAACTGATTGGTCTGACGGAGGCCGGTGCGAAAGTGGCAAACCAGGTTCTTCATACGGCTGATAGTGTCGGAGAGCGGTTGCTGGCTGGCGTATCGGAGTCCGCTCTGAATGAGTGCCTTTCCGTCTTTGATCAGGTTCGGTCCGGACTGCAGGAGGATCGGGAGCGGAACGCGGGGGAATCCGATACAGGTCGCGGCCAGCCCGGTTCACGGTTTCCTGTTCTGTGAGTGAAGCCGCGACCACATCTGAATCTTTATCCGCAAGCATCTTCCTGCGATTTCGTGCAATCGGAGATGCCATTGACAGAGAATGGCGATCCGACTGGGCACGTTTGAGCCCGACCGTTCTTTATGCTTTTCGTGTCGCGCTTTCGATCGGGCTGGCATTATGGCTTGCCGGTTTTTTTATGCTCGGTCAGCCAATCTCTGCGGTGACCACTGTGCTGATCGTTGCCAATCCGACGCCGGGCGCACTGATTTCAAAGAGCATCTGGCGTATTGTCGGAACGCTCATCGGTACGACACTCGGCGTCATGCTGATGGCATCATTTCCACAGCAACCCGTTCTTTTCTTTGCGGGACTTGCGAGTCTGATCGGCATGGCGTGCTGCGTCGCGACGTTGCTGCGTTTCTATAGAGCTTATGCGGCCGTTCTGTCCGGTTATACCATTATCATCATATCAGTGGGCGCTTTCGATGATCCTGACCGGATTTTTCTGAGCGCCATGTCGCGGCTGTCCGTGGTGGTGGTTGGTATCATTAGTACGGCCGTCGTCTTTCAGCTGACCTCCATGAAAAGTCCGAATACCGCCACGGCACGTATCGAACTTCTTCTTCGTGATGTCCTGGCGCAGTTCGCTGCGCTGTCGTCCGTCGAACGTGACACCGAAGCGCCGCGTTCCGACGAGGTCGGGCAGGAAGGGGCATTCCGGGAGATGGATACGGTCGCGTATGGCGCGCGTGCCCGTCTTCTGGCTCAGGCTGCGGCGGTGACGGAAGCAATCGAATATGCATCTTCTGTTGATTACGAAGTCAGCCGCCGGTCAGCAGCGCTTCATCAGGGAGTGTCACGACTGCTCGGCCTGCTGAGTGCTCATCATGCGGCCTGGCGACAACTTCCACCAGGCGACTCTGATCGCGTGATCCGTGCCCGCCTGATCTCAGGTCGTCTGATGCGGGAACTCGCAGATATGCCGGCAGACATGCTGCTACACGCCGATCCTGCCCCGATTCGTTCGCGGATCAGTTATGCGCGGGCCGAAATCGAATTTCTGGCGCGGGAAACATCAGATCTTTCCGGGCTGGCGGCTATCGACACGGAGCGCGATATTGTCGTTCAGCTCGGGCTGGCCGTGGATAATCTTTCAGACATAGCCTGGCGTGAGCCTGATGTCAGACTCATGCCTCTTTTTGAATGGCCTGCTGCCTTGCGCAATGCAGCACGAGCCGCTCTCGTCACGCTGACGGGGTGCCTGATATGGTATGTTCTGCGCTGGTCAGCCGCGCCGAGTATGCTGGTTTATCTGATTGCGGCTTCATGCCTGTTAGCCACGGCGCCCTCGGCAACGCGCGGTGCGGTCCTGCTCGCATCCGGTACTGTATGTGCTGTTCCGGCCTGCTACGTTTTCCAGACTTTTTTTCTGCCTCAGACTGACGGTTTTCCGCTGCTCTGGATTTCTCTGGTACTGAGTCTGCTGCCAGGGATATGGATTCAGTTCCATCCAAAATATGCGCTGTGCGGGTTTGGTTACGCAGTCTTTTTCAATGTGATGGCCAGAGTTCAGAATCCGGTACGTTATGATGATATAGCGCTGCTGAATGGCTGGTACGCATTCCTTGTCGCGGCGGCTTTGCTAGCGCTTGTATTTCGCGTCATTCTTCCTGCCGATCAGCGTCTGGATGCGGCTCGACTCATTACGGCCCTTTGTCGGTCCGTTCAGGCTTTTGCGGTTCTTCCACTTCGGGAAAAAGTCAGCTGGCCAGGGTGGGAGTATCTGCAGATGCAAAGGGTGCTCAGGCTGAATCAGCGACTGTCATTTGTTGAGTCGAGCGAGCGTGTATTTCACGTCACGGACGCAGCTCTGGCGGCAGTCGCTCTCGGGCGCGTGGTGATGCGCCTGCGAACATTGCTGCGTGAAGGGGGGGCGACTTCTGAACAGAAGGCGATTGTCATAAGCGCGCTTGTGTCATTACGTAATCTGAGGCGTGACCCTTTAGCCACAGCAGCAAACTTACGTGCGGCAGCGTCTGCGGTAAAGCCTGATCTCGCAGCTTCAGGGGCAGAAGAGCCATCGGCAGAGACCCGGACCTTTCGTGGTCTGGCGGAGGCGGCTTTCTCGCTGGAAGATGAGGGGGCCTCGGGTGATCGTCCGGCCACTGCAGCACGGCGCGCGCAGGAAAGACTACCTGCCCTGAGCACCGCCAGACGCATGGCAGCCTGTCTCGTACAGGCTGCACAGCTTATCGACGCCGCTCCGGGTTTCTTCCATAAGGAAGGTCCGATGCAGCAGGGCGCGGATGATCCCCGTGCTCATGCAGATTTGCGTTCGTTAGTAATATCACCTGCGAGACGATCTGACCCGAGAGTTGCCTGATGCTGACCGAGTTTAATCTGTTCGGCGTATTCATGGCGCCGATCGTGGTTTATGCGCTTGCTGCGCTGCCTGTTACGATGTTTGTGCGGTTTCTGCTCTGGTGGAGCGGAATTATGCGCTGGTTCTGGCACTTCGCACTTTTCGAGGTTGCGCTTTATACCTGTATCCTCTGTCTTCTTATTCTCTACGTCTGAGCTGTTTCTTTCGTCTGAAGGTTTTTGAGTCACCGCAATGCCGCTGCTCCGCACTCTGATTCGCGTGATTTTGACCCTAGCGGTTGTCTCGCTGGCTATCGTTCTAGGGATCACCCTGTGGAACACCTACATGATCGCACCCTGGACACGCGACGGTCGTGTTCGTGTGTATGTCGTCGATGTGGCGCCGGAAGTTCCTGGCACAGTTGTGCAGGTTCCGGTTGTGGACAACCAGTTCGTTCATAAAGGTGATCCGCTTTACGTACTTGATCCGGTCCGGTTCCGGCTGGCTATTCGTGAAGCTCAGGCCCGGCTTGACGGCGCGCTTGAAGATCTGAAGCTGAAGCAGAATGATGCCCGGCGACGTATGGGGCTGTCTGGTATCGTTTCTGCTGAAGAACAGGAAGTGTTTAACTCGAATGTCGCGACGCAGATAGCGGCAGTGGATGCGGCGCGCGCTGCTCTTGATGTTGCAAAGCTCAATCTGCAGCGCTCAGTGCTTTATTCGCCGGTAAACGGATTTATTACGAACCTCAATCTGCGGGTAGGTGATTACGCGACAGCGGGGCAGCCAAGGCTCGCGGTGATCGATTCGGATTCATACTGGGTTTATGGTTACTTCGAGGAAACCAAGATGTGGGGTGTCCATGTCGGGGACGTCGCCCGTGTGAAGCTGATGGGATATAAACAGATTGTCCCGGGTCATGTTGTGTCCATTGCCCGCGGTATCAATGACACGAACGGAAACCCGGATAAGCTGGGCCTTCAGGACGTTAATCCGATTTTCACCTGGGTCCGTCTTGCACAGCGTATTCCGGTTCGCATCCATCTGGACAGTGTGCCGGAAGGTGTAACGCTCGCCGCCGGGATGACCGCGACGATCAGTGTCGGGCCTGAGTCAAGAAGCCGCCGCGGCAAGTTGACCACATGGCTCCAGGACCACTTGTGAGCCAGCGGACCTGATGATGCACAGAACAATGGTTGCAGAACATTCGCGGGATGCAGAGTCTCCTGTGACTGAGGCCAGGAAGGGCAGGGCAGTAACGCGCCTTTCGGCCTCGTGGCATGCACGTTTTGTCGCAATACGCCGCAGGACTGTGCTCTTCCTCTCAGCGGGGTCTCTTCTGGCCGGGTGCTCGGTCGGACCAAATTTTCAGCCTGACCGGATGAAGTTACCACAGGGCTTTACAGAAGCTTCGGAAGAACGCCCCGCAACGCCGGAAGAGATTGCACATACCGATAAGGAAATGACGGAGTGGTGGGCGAGCTTTAATGATCCGATCCTGACGAAGCTCGTCGAGACGGCCATCAAAGGTAACTATGATCTTCAGATTGCCGGGCAGAGGATTCTGTCCGAGCGGGCGACGCGGGATAAAGCGGCCTCGGCATGGTATCCTCAGGTAGATGCCAATGCGGGTGGCGGAGACGCGCGCTACTCGCTCAATATCGATAACTGGCCGTTGCGTCCGGGAAATCCGTCAAACCGTCCTGAAGCATCAATGCTGACATATGGCATGTCGGCCACATGGGAAATCGATGTTTTCGGGCGTATCAGGCGTAGTGTCGAGGCGCAGGAACATGCGGTTGAAGCCTCTGTGGAAGGGCGGCGCGCGTTACTGATGACACTACTTTCCGAACTGGCGAACGACTACATGCTTCTTCGGGTCACGCAGCTTCAGATCCAGATCGCAACGAACAATATTGGTGTGGCGCAGGATGCTCTCAACCTGACAAACCGACTGTATTCGGAAGGGTTGGGGAATACACTGCAGATCGCTCAGGCTCAGGCTGAACTGGACGCACAGGTTGCAGCACGTGAGCCGCTGAAAACACGCGTTTCCCAGATTACGCATGCGATTTCGGTACTGGTGGGCGAGATGCCCGGCACTCTTGAAGAAGAGCTTAAGGTCGTTAAACCTCTGCCGGTTGTGCCTGCTTTTCCTGCAACGATGCCATCAATTGTGATTGCAAATCGTCCGGATATCCGGATGGCGGAAAGGGATTACGCTGTTGCCACGGCTCAGATTGGCGTGGCTGTGTCGGATCTTTATCCGCACTTTGTCATTCCGCTGAATTTTAATCCGAACGCTTCGGCCATGTATCAGCTTTTCCAGGTTAATGCGATGAGCTGGCAATTCCTGATGATGGCGAGTCTGCCGCTCGTTCATGGCGGCAAATATACGTCTGCGGTGCGTGCTGCCCAGGCCGCTGCGGAAGCTGCGCGACTCCATTATCGCCAGGCCGTGCTGACCGGCTTCAAAGAGGTCGAGGATGAAATGGCTGCCTGGCACGACGATATTGAGTATTCAGAGCAGTTGCATAAGGCAGCGGAAGACAGCGCTCTGGCCAGTGAGCGGGCGCGTAAATTGTATGCAGCCGGTCTGATCGGCTTCCTGGATGTTCTGACCACTGAACGGACGACACTGAACGCGCAGAATGCGGAAGCTCTGTCGAAACTCGAACGTCTGCGTGATGCTGTTAACTTGTACACAGCCATCGGTGCTGGCTGGCGTGGGGTTGCTCTGACAAGTTCAGCGCTGCCGGTCTCACTGGAAACGCAGAATATATGGGCGCGTGCGCTTAAGCAGTAAAAGCGCCTCATTGCGTTCGGGCGTTCTGTTTCAGGACGAGCCGGAGTCAGAGGCATTTTATGGCACCTGATGAACCAAATTATCTGCGTCGCCTGTGTATTATCCTTGGTAGTCTTTTTTTAGGATTTACGCTGGTTGTTCTCTCAGGCTGGCAACTGATCTATAATCCTGGCTCCGGAGATGCGTGGTGGCTCTGGTCTCTGCGCCGCGTGCCACTGGTGCTTGGCGTGGTGCTTCTGCTCACTGGGTTTGTTTTGCTCCGAAAACCGGTCGGGACAGATCCATCGTTACCGGAGGACGACGTCGACAATATGGACGGCGCCTGAAGTCATGATATGGGCTGCTACCCGAAATCTGTCACGCGGCGAAAGTAAGTCTCTTTGCCAGAGCCGAAAATTTGTGCCTGCGTAATTCGGAGCGGGCTTTGCTTCCGGTTTCCATATAATTGAGCTGGATCGTGTAGCGTGGACCCACGTAGCGGCGATGGCCATGCCAGCTCGTCGCGCAATTTGGAAAGACAAGCATAGTGCCATTGATAGGCGGCACTTCAACAGCGTAGTTCTCGACATCGTCCGGGCTGCGCAGAAGTCTCAGACACCCTTCCTGCCGCTGGAAAGCCGCCGCGGTTGGATTCAGATATAATAAGACAGTGACACGTTTTGCTGCCGAATCGCGGTGGATACGTCCGTCTTTTTCCCGCGTGCGACCGCGCAGGGTCAGCATGACCGGTGCATCATGCAGATCGAGATCGAATTTTGCGGCGATTAACCGACGCAGTTCCGGCCCCTTCAGTTGCGCAATCAGATTTTTTACGAGCGGTGAAAGTGCGAGTGCTTCGGGTGGAAAAGAGCCGCCGGAAGTAATTTCGGGCAGAGAGGCATGAAGAGCCCGGAGATCATCGGAGCGGATAAAATGCGGCACCACAACATGAGGGAAGGGGTTTGCAGATACCAATGTTTTCTGAAGAGCCGCATAATCAGGAGTAATTTCTGATGTGCTCATACCGCTTCTCCGTGAGGCATATAACTTCGATGATGTCCGATATTATCTGTTCGGCTTCCCAGCATATGCGTTCGTTCTGTCCCTGTCACATACGATGAAAGGAAAGAAAAGCTGGCAGAAAGACGATATTAACCGCTTTAGCCGAAAATTTTCCCAAATTCCGAAATGCAGGATGAGGGATGCACGCGGTCAGACGGTTCATGAAAGTAGCGATATTGCGCGCTGACTGGCTTACTGCCGGGCGAGCGCGGGCTTATTGCGAAATTTTTGGTTTATTTGGCTGGGCAACTTTTTTGCTGATGTTGCTGCTGCCGTGGTGGAAAACTGGCTGGAATGCACAACCACGATTCGGCGACTTTATCAGCTTCTGGGCTGCATCAGATCAGGTGCTGAACGGGCATGTTGTCGCAGTCTACAACACAACAAAACATCATATTGCCGAACTGGCCGCCTTTCCGAAAATGTCCTTCGGCAATTTTGCTTTCTTTTATCCACCGACATTTCTGCTGACCTGCACTCCACTTGCGCTCCTGCCATATGGAGTTTCCGCGTCTCTCTGGCTTGGCACTGCCAGTGTGGCCTATGTCAGTGCGCTGCGCCGCATTCTTCCATGGCGCTGGGCATTGATTCCCATTTTGGCGTTTCCGGGTTTCGTAATTGATTTTACTAATGGCCAGAATGGCCTTCTGACAGCAGCTCTGCTTGGCTGGAGTATGATGCTGATGAGGCAACGCCCTTTTGTTGCCGGTCTCTGTCTGGGGTGTCTTGTGATTAAACCCCAGTTACTGGTTGCTGCGCCGGTTATTTTGCTGTGTACACGCCAGTGGCGAACCATTGCCGGCGGCATTGTTTCCGGTGGCGGGCTCATCGTTGCATCATGGATTGCTTTCGGAACAGTTGCGTGGTCAGGGTTTTTTCGAATGGGACACTCTGCCCGGGTAACGTTTGAAATGGGATATGTTTCTTTCTGGAAGATGCAAAGTGTATTTACGGCAGTTCGACTGTTGCACGGCAATGTATCGCTGGCATACGTGCTTCAGACCACGACAACTGTTTTTGTGTTTTTTCTGGTCGGATGGTTGTCCTGGCGTATGAATCTGAAAAACGGCAACGGGTCGTTTGCTGGCGATTGTGCTCCGGAGATAGCGCTGATGATTGCAGCGTTACCGTTTTGCACCCCGTTTCTCCTTGATTATGACCTGGCTTGTCTTGCTTTTCCGATGGCGTGGCTTTTCATCCAGGGGCGCTCGACTGAGTGGCTGCCTGGAGAGAAAATTATTTTGTTTCTGGCATACATCTATCTTCTGGGGGCCCGGCTTTTTGGTATGGCAACGCTTGTGTGCCCGACTCCTTTTATCGCTTCAGCGTTATTGCTGGCCATAGCAAGGAGAATGGCCCCGGCCGAATGTGCGCATGCGATATCGGGTTTTAAATATGCAATACGCGAGCGAAGTATTTTTGTCAGAAAGAGGCAGGTATCCGTGTCCGGGGAGAAGGCCTGAGACTCTTCAAACAAAATGGCCCCGGGTGTTTTAGCTGTGGGGCATATCCTGGTGCCCTTCAGTTGCTCCCGGATTGTCGGCCTCAGGCGCAGAGTTACTGGCCTCGCGGGCTTTCAGAGCGCGCATTTCACTTATCTGCCACAGCAAAAGAACCGGGATGCCAATACAGAATTCGCGTCCACGTCTTAACAGTGCCAGCGCGAGGCCAACGGATGAAGGGAGGCCGAAGGCATGAGCCAGCGCCATGTAGGCTCCTTCCAGAACACCAAGACCGGCCGGAACAAGGAACGACGCTGACAGTAGGCCGCATGTCACGCCTTCGATGGCTATTGCATCAAGGAAGCTGAGGCGGCTCCCCAGCAGAAGAACCGTCAGCCATAACAAGGCTGCGCTACTGATCCATCCTGTGAAATGCACTGCGGCTGAAGCAGAAATGCGGGCCGGACGTGACCATGCATCTTCCATAAGCGTCTGAAGCGTATTTGCTCCGTCCAGCATGGTGGTCTGCCATTGTCCGGCGATATGCTGGCCCAGAAAGCGGACAGTACGTTTGACGGCACTGCCTCCTCTTTGTTGGGTCCAGATAAAGCCGGCGATGCCGATAGCAAGCAACAGAGCGCCGATGATAACGGGTTTTACCAGCGGGTTAGCTCTGGTCCCGAAGGCCAGAAGGGTAACGGCGAGCAGAATAAATACAATCTGACCAAGGACTTCGGTCGTAATATCGACGACGTTGGCGCACGCCGCTTCCGGCCATTCAACCGGTGACTCCGCGACATCATGAATGCCGGGATGCCGACACGTTGCCCGAATTCCAAGAACGATTCCCCCGAGCTGAGAAAAGGGAAGGCAGGTTGCGGCGGAATCACGCACCATTCTTGCTTTGAAAAGGTGAGGGAAGCTCATGGTGGGAAACGCTGCATGCCAGGCCGCGCCAAGTATCAGATCCACCGCGAGTTGCGCGATGATTGTGATAACAAAGCCGCCGATGCCGATACGCGTTACCGCATCAATAACTTTATCGACACCACTCCATGCTGTTGCTGCCGTGATTGCAGCCAGCCCGAGGAGGGTGAGCAGAATAGTGAGCTTCTTCAAGGCGCGGTCATGTCCACTGGTTGCGGCCCACCCAATCACAGGCAATGGCGGGTATACCTGTTGCTGAAGTGTCCTTCAAACATGCATTCAGGTCATGTGCATGCCGCTATTTAATCATACATCTTTGGATAAGGTTCTGTGACTACGCACAGTACCGAAGCAAGGCCAGCGTAGCTCCCCTGGCTGATAAGGCAGTCCATGCCTCACCTTTGGATATTAAATGATAAGCCGACGATCGGAACAAAAACAGTGGCCGCCCTTACACTAACATTTGTTGCAGCGCCAGTCCGGCAAGCACGCTGACGCTTCTGTCTCCACCGGTTAAGTCTGTTTTGTTTTCTCTGTGCCTCTGGTCTTTAGTGCGGCCATCGGGATAAGCAGTGATGCCTACCTGTTGCCGTAACGTTGAAGGAATTCGTTGCATGACTGCGCCGACACTCGTCACAGGTGCTACCGGTTTTGTAGGGTCAGCCGTGGCGCGCACGCTCCTTGAACGCGGGCACAATTTGCGGCTTATGGTCCGTGAGGGAAGCGACCGCAGAAATATTGCTGATATTCCGGCGGATCTGGTTGAGGGCGATCTGTCGCGCCCTGCAACATTTGCCCGTGCTGTCGCGGGATGTCGCTATGTTTTCCATATAGCCGCCGATTACAGATTATGGGTGCCTGATCCCGCGCCGATGATGGCGGCCAATGTTGAAGGTACGCGCCTGCTGATGCTTGCAGCAAAAGACGCTGGCGTGGAGCGGATCGTATACTGCTCATCTGTTGCGGCTCTTGGTCTGATCGGGGATGGAACTGTCTCAGATGAAGAGACGCCGGTTCATGAGCATTCGGTCATAGGCATCTACAAAAAGTCGAAATATCGCGCTGAACAGGAGGTGCTTCGGCTGACGCGTGAGCAGGGGCTTCAGGCTGTTATCGTCAATCCGTCGACGCCGGTCGGGCCGCGCGACATTAAACCTACGCCTACGGGACAGATGATTCTCGATTGTGCCGCCGGAAGAATGCCTGCGTATGTCGATACAGGCGTCAATATTGTGCATGTTGATGATGTGGCGGAGGGCCATGCTCTGGCTCTTGAGCGTGGCCGAATCGGAGAAGCTTACATTCTGGGCGGGCAGAACTACCTGCTGGGTGATCTGTTTCGCATGGTTGCCGAGATTGCCGGCGTGAAGCCGCCACGGATCAGTCTGCCGCAGGAGGTTATCTGGCCAGTCGCAGTCGCATCGGAGTGGTTGTCCCGCCGCTTCGGCATCGAACCGCGAGTCACACGTGAAATGCTGGCGATGTCGAGAAAAAAAATGTTTTTCTCTTCAGAGAAAGCTATCTGTGAACTCGGATATCATCCTCGCCCCGCGCGTGAGGCCGTTAAAGACGCCATCGACTGGTTCCGTGATGTCGGGATGCTTCGGTAAGAGAGTTCCGGTGATGATGGCCTTTTTTGCGGCGGTCTCTGCCGTCATCTGGGTTCTGCTCATTTTTTTTCATGGAAAATTCTGGCAGGCAGGGCCAGTGCTCAGGCGTGATGACTCTTCGCGCGCGCTGCCCCCTGTCAGTGTCGTAGTTCCGGCGCGGGATGAAGCTGAGTCCATTGGGGGGTGTCTGGAGTCTCTTCTTGCTCAGGATTATGCCGGACCTTTCGGTGTGGTTCTTACAGACGACGGGAGCGTGGACGGCACCGGGGGGCTGGCCCGGAAATTACCTGATCCTGCGGGAAAGCTGACGGTCATTGATGGCTTATCCCGCCCGCCAGGCTGGAGCGGAAAGCTTTGGGCCGTGCAGCAGGGCGTAATGCAGGTGCGCCGGGATAACCCTGAAGATGATGGCTACATTCTGCTGACAGATGCCGATATCGAGCATGATCCGGTCCACGTTTCCACTCTGGTTGAAAAGGCGGAGCGGGAGCAGCTGGACCTTGTCTCGGAGATGGTTGAACTGAACTGCGCCAGTGTTTCGGAAAAGGCATTAGTGCCGGCTTTCGTGTTTTTCTTTGCTCTCCTTTATCCGTTTGCCCGGGTTAATGAGCCTGCGAACCGGACAGCTGCTGCTGCGGGAGGGACAATTCTGATACGAAGGAGTGCGTTGACGCGGATTGGCGGAATTGAGGCTCTGAAAGGTGCTTTGATTGATGACTGCACTCTGGCCGCTCACGTAAAAGGTTCCGGCGGAAAAATTTATCTTGGACACTCATGTCTTGCGCGGTCCGTCCGCCCCTATCCGCACCCAGGCGACATCTGGAAAATGATTGCGCGCACGGCGTATGTGCAGTTGCGCTATTCTCCGTTGCTTTTGCTTGGAACGGTTATCGGGATGGTTCTGGTCTGGATTGCGCCGGTTTTTTTTGTAATTTTCGGTCGGGGATTGTCGCGAAAGCTCGGATTTGTGGCGTGGTCAATGGCAATGGCGTCTTATACCCCGACGCTTCGCCGGTTTCGGTTATCACCATTATGGGCTCTGTTATTGCCTGCTGTGGCTGTGTTCTACACGGCCGCCACCATAGGTTCAGCCTTTGATCATCACAGAGGGCGTGGCGTTCAGTGGAAGAACCGGGCTTATACAGATGCCAGCCACGATCGTTGAGAGCGGGAAGAAATTCGCAATGCGGCTCTGTCGGGCCTGTACTGGCAATGGTGTAGGAATCTGCGTCGAGAGCGTGTAAGCAGCCCGCCATGTTGTCTTCCTCTTCTCCTGCCGGGCTGAATGAGCCTGCTTCCGGAGCGTTGCCCGCTGAACCTGGCGGGGAGGCCCGCATTGATCCGTGGTCAGCTCCGGACGTCTCTTCCGGGAAAGGTGAGGCGGATGAAAATTTCCCGGTCGGATCGTTGCTTTTTCGGAAGAATCTCAGGGATCATATCCACGCTTATTATGACTTTGCCCGTTTTAGCGATGATATAGCGGACAGCGAGTTACTGACGCCGGACGAAAAGGTCGCGCGGCTTGATGCGATGGAGAAGATCGTTCGGGGGAGTGCCGTGGCTCCGGATCGGAAAGACGCCCGGTCAGCGGCGCGGTTGCGGCTGAGTCTGTTGAGAACCGGATTATCATTCGAAGTCGCGACGGATCTTCTGGTTGCGTTTCGTGAGGATGCGGTGAAATCGCGATACAGCACGCTGAATGAACTCAATCGGTACTGCCGTTACTCAGCCAATCCGGTCGGGCGTTTTCTGCTGAGTTTGCATGGTGAGAGCGCGGAGACTTTTGCCGCCTCGGATGCGTTATGCACCTCATTGCAGATTTTAAACCATCTGCAGGATTGTAAAGGTGATCTTCAGCGTCTGGACCGATGCTATATGCCGGTTGATTTGCTGGCGGCGCATGGGCTTGGAACCGATGTGTTGCTGGAATCCCGCACAGCTTCCGCGTTGCGCGACGTGTTTGATATTATGCTTGATGAAGTTGACCGGCTGAACGCGCAGTCAGTGTTTCTTGTGCAAAGAGTTCGGATGCCGGGGATGCGAATGTATTGCGGGGCTGTTATCAGGCTGGCGCATCTGCTGGCAGCGCACCTGCGAGCCGGTGATCCACTGGCGGAACGGGTGGCGCTGACGAAGATGGATTTTGCACAGGCAGCTCTGTCTGCGTTCCGCGTGTGGAAGAATTGAAAACAATGACCTTTGCAGAATTGACCCACTGCCGGTTGCACGGGGGAGAATGCCAGTGACTGACCCGATCAGAACGCATGATGAACCGACACCGCTTGGCTGCGATCCGGCTGACCTTGCGCGGGTCGAGGCGATCGTTCGCCAGTCCGGGACCTCCTTTGCCGCCGGGATGCGCGTGCTGCCCTCCTATCGCCGGTATGGCATGTATGCGATTTATGCGTTTTGTCGCATTGTGGATGATATCGCGGATGGCGATACGCCTTCCTCGTTAAGCGGCGCCGGGCAGATACAGGAGCGTATGGCGCAGCTGGAAGCCTGGCATGCGCGTATTGCCCGTCTCTATAATGATGAGACACGTGATGCACTTGATCGGGTTCTTCATGCGGCAATCCGTTTTTTTGCTCTCAGGAAAGAGGATTTCGACGCAGTTATCGACGGTATGACAATGGATGCCGGGAGTCCCATAGTTGCGCCGGATGAGGAAACACTCGATCTTTATTGCGATCGGGTCGCTTCCGCAGTCGGGCGTTTGTCCGTTCATGTGTTCGGAGACAGTTCCGAACACGCTAAACGTGTGGCATATCACCTCGGAAGAGCGTTGCAGCTGACGAACATTCTGCGGGATGTCGCTGTCGATGCCAGAACAGGGCGTCTTTACCTGCCGCGTGATCTGCTGATGCGGTTTGATGTTCCTGCCGATCCCCAGCAGGTTCTGGTCGCGCCTGGCCTTGCGGGCGTAATGCGGATTATGGCTGCCAGAGCACAGGATCATTTTCGCGAAGCTTTCTCCTCAATGAAAAAATGTGATCGCCGTGCCATGATTCCGGCGCGTATGATGGGAGGGAGCTATCTGGCCATTCTGAATGCTCTTGAGCGGCGAGGCTGGGACCACGTTCTGACACCGTCACCTGTTTCGAAGCTCGGTAAAGCAGCCGGTGTTCTTCGGGCCTTTGCGGCCTGAATTTATGGCGCGCAGGGTTCATATCATTGGGGGCGGCCTGGCGGGTCTTTCGGCCGCTGTTGAGGTGGCCGGCAGCGGGCTGCACGTTATCTTGCACGAGGCTGGTCCGGCATGTGGCGGGCGCGCACGCTCCTATGAAGACCGAAAGCTCGGCTGTCGTATTGATAACGGCAACCATCTGCTGCTGACGGCTAATCAGTCTGTCTTTCGGTATCTCGGACTGACCGGAGGTCTGGATACGATCACGGGGCCAGATCGTCCGATTTTTCCGTTCGTGGATCTTGCGGACGGTGATCGCTGGACTCTTGATCTGTCAGTCGGACGTATTCCGTTCTGGGTTCTTAACCCTCGCCGGCGGGTGCCGGGGATGCGGCTGGGTGAGCTTATCAGCCTGAAAAGGCTGCTGGAGGCCGACGCTGATGAGACGGTTTCAGCATGTCTGATGCCTGGGCCGTTCTCACGCAGATTGCTGGACCCGTTTTCTGTCGCCGCGTTGAATACACCGAGTCATGAGGCGAGTGCGGCATTGCTTGGACATGTTGTTCGTGAGTCCCTTGCGAAGGGTGGCCGGGCCTGTTTGCCACGGTTCCCGAAGACAGGTCTTTCAGAAAGTTTTGTTGATCCGGCATTATCTCACCTGTCCGTGCTTAAAGTTGAAATACGAACCGGACGGCGCGTAACTTCGATCGAGACGTCGGACGATCGTGTGACACAGATATGTTTTCCGGACGATGCGATCAGTGTTGGTGATGATGACGTCGTCATTCTTGCGGTAACAGCACCCGTTGCAGCCTCATTGCTGAAGCATGCTCTCCCTGATTTGCAGGTTCCAGATGCTTTTGAGGGGATACTGAACGCACATTTTCGTCTGGAGAAGCCACCGCAGTCTTTGGGAGCATTTGCTGAAGCACGTTTCATGGGGGTGATCGGTGCGTTGACAGAGTGGATTTTTCTGAAAGATGACGTAATTTCCGTTACGGTGAGTGCTGCAAACCGCTATGCGGCGCGCGATCAGGACGAACTGATGACTGTCATCTGGCAGGAAGTGCGTCGGGCGCTGGATTCAGTATTGAGTGTTCCGCTTCCGCTAGTCCCGATGGCTCAGCGTCTGGTCTGGGAGAAGCGTGCCACCTTTGCAGCTACGCCCGAACAGTTGCGTCGGCGGCCCGGTGCCCGAACGGCTCTTGCCAACCTTGCTCTGGCCGGAGACTGGACGGCAACGCATTTGCCGGCCACGATTGATGGTGCTGTGAGATCAGGCGTGGAGGCTGTCCGCGTTCTCGGGTTGCGGGGACCTTTATAACAAATCAACAGGAGCTGTCCGGTTTAGTCGCGGCATAGCCCTACGGAGGAAAGACTGCTGACCATGCTGGATGTAATGGATTCCGCCGCCACTTCAGAGATTGATCCGGGTCAGCTGGATCGCGTGGTCGGACGCGCGCATCAGGCTCTGGCCAGACGTCAGGATAGTGACGGGCACTGGGTGTTCGAACTTGAGGCAGACGCAACGATTCCTGCTGAATACATCCTGCTGGAGCACTTTCTTAACCGGATTGATGACGCAACTGAGCAGAAGATCGGTATATATTTACGACGTATTCAGGGGGAGCATGGTGGCTGGCCTCTCTATTATGGCGGCAAGTTTGATATTTCGGCTTCGGTTAAAGCTTATTTTGCATTGAAATGCCTGGGAGATGATGTTGCCGCGCCACATATGAGGCGCGCGCGCGAAGCGATTCTTGATCATGGCGGCGCGGAGCGGAGTAACGTCTTTACGCGTTTTCAGCTTGCCTTGTTTGGGGAAGCCCCGTGGCACGCAACACCAGTCATGCCTGTTGAGCTGATGCTGCTGCCACGCTCGGCATTTTTTTCCGTATGGAATATGTCGTACTGGTCGCGTACCGTGATCGCGCCGCTTCTCGTGCTGGCGGCACTGAAGCCTGTTGCGGTTAATCCACGTGGCGTTCATGTGCAGGAACTTTTTGTTACACCGCCAGATCAGGTCAGAGACTGGATACGTGGCCCCTATCGTTCGGTGTGGGGGCGAGCTTTTAAGGTTCTGGATCAGGTTCTGCGTCCGGCCACAAAGCTGATTCCGTCCTCGACGCATCGGCGTGCGATTGACGCTGCTGTGAAGTTTATCGAACTGCGACTGAACGGAACAGACGGTCTGGGCGCAATCTACCCGGCGATGGCGAATACCGTGATGATGTATCGGGCGCTCGGTGTACCTGACACCGATCACAGAGCTGCAACGGCATGGGAGGCTGTTCAGGCTCTTCTGGTGGATCACGAAGACGAAATTTATTGTCAGCCCTGCGTTTCACCGATCTGGGATACCGGACTCGCCGGACATGCAATGATGGAAGCTGCAAGCGGTCCGGCCGGGGTTGACCCTGGAGCAACCAAAGCCGGTCTGGATAAAGCGGCAGAATGGTTACGCGATCGTCAAATTCTGGATGTAAAGGGTGACTGGGCCATAAATTGTCCGGATCTGGAGCCCGGAGGCTGGGCGTTTCAGTATAACAACGATTACTATCCGGACGTTGACGATACCGCTGTGGTCGGCATGCTTTTGCATCGCCAGAATGATCCCGCGAATGCAGAAGCTCTTGAGCGTGCTCGTAAGTGGATTGTTGGCATGCAGAGCTCAAACGGCGGCTGGGGTGCTTTCGATGTTGATAATAATAAAGAACTTCTCAATTATATCCCGTTCGCGGATCATGGTGCATTGCTGGATCCGCCTACGGTAGACGTTGCAGCCCGTTGTATTTCTTTTCTGGCTCAGCTGGGGAACAATGAAGACCGTCCGGTTATTGAGCGGGGTTTACAATTTCTGCGGGACGAGCAGGAAAAAGATGGATCATGGTTTGGTCGCTGGGGGACCAACTATATTTATGGCACATGGTCCGTACTCTGTGCGCTGAATGCTGCCGGCGTTTCTCATGATGACCCGATGGTTGTCCGGGCTGTGGAGTGGCTTCGTTCTGTTCAGCGTCCGGATGGTGGCTGGGGCGAAGGGTGCGAGAGCTATGAAGATGGACCTCATGGGATCTATAAGGAAGGTCTGCCTTCTCAGACGGCCTGGGCTGTCCTGGGTCTGATGGCTGCCGGCCGTCGCGATGACCCGGCAACGGTACGTGGCATTGCGTGGCTGACCACTCACCAGGATGAGAACGGTGAGTGGGATGAACAGCCATATAATGCGGTGGGTTTCCCGAAAGTATTCTATCTCCGTTATCACGGGTATCGGCTGTTTTTCCCGCTCATGGCACTGGCGCGCTATCGTAATCTGGGAATCAGTAATACACGCCATGTGGCCTTTGGTTTCTGAAGAATTGTTTGATGGATGAACGTGTAAGACAGGATATTGGGTTCCTCGTAGGCCTGAAAGCGGAATCTAATCTGCTCCGGCGCTTCTGGCCTGACGCGCCGATCGCAATCAGTGGCGCGAGCAGCGCGGGCGCTGAGCGGGGTTGCGCGCGCCTTGTGGCCTGCGGAGCAAAGAATCTTGTCTCATTTGGTCTCGCCGCCGGACTTGATCCGGCCCTGAAGCCCGGTACGATCGTTGTTCCAGATGTCGTTATGGCCGGGAAGACGCTGTATCCATGCGATCCGGCTTTACGCCGTCGTCTCGGTGCGTCGCCGGGTCATGTGACTGCAGGGGCACTTCTGCACAGCGATACCGTTGTGCTGGATGCAGTCGTGAAGCAGAATCTTGCGCACGAGAGCGGGTGTTGTGCGCTTGATATGGAAAGTGGCTTCATTGCGAGGACCGCCCGGCAGAATGGCCGCTCATTTGCTGTTCTGCGTGCCGTCTGTGATCCGGCTTCACGAAGTTTGCCTCCGGCGGCGGGTATTGTTCTTTCTCCCGATGGCGACGTGAAAATTGCATTGTTGCTTCGTTCATTGCTGAATGCCCTTGGCCAGATTGGTGGTCTCGTCGAACTGGGGGTGGATGCTTTTAAAGCGCGTCGCGCTATGTCACGTTTTCTGACTAATAATTTTCCTGATTAATTTTCAAATTAGTCATTCGAATGGGCGATTAGCTCAATCGTTCTGTAACGAGCCTTATACTAAGCCGGAGAAGTTTTATGGAATATTTTTTTAACCGCAGGATTTAATCTAAAATGTAACTGTTTTCTTCCGGAATATATGGGTGAGATTCTTTCCAGGCTTTTGTTCATGCGATGCAGATTAATCGTTCTGACAAAAAACTGTGATTATTTAGCACGCGACGCGCCTTCGTGCGTGCAGGTGTCAGTGACGAGGATTAAATGAGCACTTCACAACCAGCCGCGCGGCGTCTGATCCGGTTTATAGGTTATTTTGATAGTATCGAAGGATCTCAGCTGCAGGGCTGGGCTTGTAACCTTGCTGCCCTGCGTGAACCTGTAAAGCTTCATGTCCTGGTCGATGGCCAGGAGGTGGGAATTGCTATCTGCGAGCAGTCACGACCGGATGTGCAGGCCAGACTTGGTATTACAACGTCAAAACTTGGATTTGTATTTAATATTCCACAATCTGTTCTGGATGGAAAAGAACATAGAGTCGGATTGCGTTTTCCTGATCGCTCTGTTGTGCCATCACTGGCACAGCATGATGGCTCGATTCACGAAGAAGATGTCCTGGCTTTTCTGAAACCACGTTATGTTTACGAATCTTTTTTGGACGGTTTTAAAAGCGGCGCGCTTTGTGGCTGGATACAGCGCATCGATCCGACCAGCGGCGAGCGAAACGGTAATTGTGAAATATCGATTTTTGTCGATGGTGTACCTTTTGCTCAGGTTCATGCAAAAAGATTTCGCGGCGATGTAATGAAAGCCATCGGCGGCGATCCGAACTGCGGCTTTCATGTGCCGATCCCACAGTCATTTAGTGCTGATAGTGTACATACAGTTCGTGTTGTCATCACGAATGCGAATATTGATGTGCAAGGCAGTCCTGTTACGACAAGTTTTGTCGGACATGAACTTGAGGGCCGATTGCTGTCTCTGGGGAAGACAGCAGACGATCTTTATCGCGAAATCATATCTCTGCGCGGGAAAATTGCTGACCTTTTGCCGGACCGGAAATACGGTCTCGATAATTATGATAAATGGGCAAAGATATATTTTTCGCAATTAAAGGAGCGGGTTGCATTATCAAGACAGAACGTCGGGTATCTGTCTGCTGAAAATCAGCCTCTGGTAAGTATTATTTGCCCTACCTATAAGCCAGATATAGTCGATTTTATGGCCGCAGTTGACTCTGTTGTTGCTCAGACATGGAGTAACTGGGAACTTATTGTGGTTGATGATGGAGCTAAATCACTTGAGGTTGCGGTCCGAGTTGCGGAATACAGCAGAACTGATCCCCGGATTACTTTAATCCGGCTTAAGCAGAATGCAGGGATTTCAGGGGCGACAAACGCTGGTATCAAAGCGGCTAAAGGCGACTGGATTTTATTTTTTGACCACGACGATTTGCTGGTCGACGTGGCGATTGAAATGATGCTTCAGCATGCATGTGACACGAGTGCTGAAGTAATCTATTCCGACGAAGATAAAATTGATGTGTCCGGATATTTGCAGGAACCGCATTTTAAGCCAGATTTTGACTATCGTTACCTGCTTGGTTGTAATTATATTTGTCACCTTACGATGGTTCGTGCTGAAACAGTTAGGCGCGTCGGTGATCTGCGGCCTAGATACGATGGTGCTCAGGATCATGATTTTCTGTTGCGGCTTACTGAAATTGTTCCACGAAACCGGTTTATGCATGTTCCGGAAATTCTTTATCACTGGCGCAAAACAGCTAATTCAACCGCGACGACACTTGCCAATAAAAATTATGCCACCGAGGCTGGCGTCCGATGCGTTTCCGATCATCTGAACCGTGTCGGATATGATGCAACTGTAAATGCAATTAATGGTGTCACTCTGTATAACGTGCAGTGGGCTCTTCCGAGATCACCACATGTTTCAATTATTATTCCTTTCAGAGATCAGATTGAAACTACAGGAGAGTGTGTAAATCGGATACTTGAACATACCAAATACGACAATTTTGATATTGTTCTTGTTGACAACTGGTCGACTGAAGAAAAAACAGCTGAATTTATTCGTTCAATCAGTCGAGATCCGCATGTCCGTATTCTTTCTGTTAAAGAACAGTTTAATTTTTCGCGATTAAATAATCTGGCTACCATTAATAATGGAGCTGAATTTTACGTATTCATGAACAATGATTTGTTTGTAGAGGACGAAAACTGGCTCGCAATTGCACTGGCTGAAGCGCTTGCTGGTGACGATATCGGTGCTGTGGGAGGAAAGTTTCTTTATCCCAGCGGAAGAGTGCAGCATGCAGGTGTTGTCGTCCATCCGGATACCGTCGCTACTCATGTTCATCAGGGACGGTCTGCAGAAGAGTATGGCTACATGGGACGTGCGCTTGTCAGTCATGAAGTGACCGCGGTTACTGCTGCTGCTGTCGTGGTAAGGGCGGAGGCTTTTCGCGAAGTAGGTGGCTTTGATGAAATTAATCTGAAAATTGCTTATAATGACGTAGATCTGTGTCTGAAGTTACGCGAAGCCGGATGGCGCATTATTCAGTGTAATAATTTCAAAGCTGTTCATTATGAAAGCTTTTCGCGAGGTGGTGATGAGACTGTTGAGAAGAGAGCGCGTCTGTCTGCCGAATCTCAGCATATGCGTGACCGTTGGAAGGACTCTCAATTTTACAAGTGTGATCCGGCGTATTCACGATATTTTGCAATCGATCAGAATTATTACGATTTGATTAATCCTGAATAATCTTCGAAAGATCTGATTCAAATCAGGTCAATGGTCTTACGATGTGCTAAATTGTTTGGAATGTCCGGAGTTTGGTCAACACTTAAAATGGACATACGCTGCATTCTTTTTTCATTTACCGGCTAATCAACATGTGTTCGACGCAAATTTTTAAGAGGGCGTAATTCGGGGGAGGAGAGCGGATGACAGGCCTTATTCTGACGCTAAACAGCGGGTCTTCTAGCCTCAAATTTGCTGTATATCGGCCTGTCGATTTTGGCGAACTGACAGAAAAAGATTGTGTTCTCCACGGAGCAATAGACGAAGTCGGAGAACACTCTGGTTTCAGAGCCTTCGACAATGCGGGCAACATCCTCGTCGATGAAACATTACCGGCAGAAATAAGTTGCGGAGATCGACCAGCACGGGGCGTAAGGAATGAAGTTATTATTCCCTGTCTGGAATGGATAGAAGCACATATCGGGTCCGAGGTGCTTATTGCCGCAGGACATCGGATCTTACATGGCGGACCGCACTATACCCAGCCGACAAGGTTTTCAAAACAGGTTCTGGCTGATCTTACGGCTCTCATACCACTGGCTCCTCTTCATCAGCCTGCCTGTCTGGCTCCTGTTTCAACTCTTGAAAAAACAAGGCCAGATCTTCAGCAGTTTGCCTGTTTCGATACAAATTTCCACCAGACATTGCCTGAAGTTGCAAAGCGCCTCCCATTGCCCCGCCGTTATAGTGAGACGGGGGTCAGGCGATATGGCTTTCATGGCCTTTCTTACGCTTATATTGCCAGTCGTCTGCCTGAAATCGCGCCTGATATAGCGACAGGCCGCGTCATTGTCGCGCATCTGGGTAATGGCGCGAGTCTGTGTGCGTTGCGCAATGGCGTCAGTATAGAGACAACAATGAGTCTCACAGCACTGGATGGCCTGATTATGGGAACAAGAACAGGGGCAATTGATCCTGGTGCGGTCATTTATATGCTCCAGACTGAGCAAAGGTCGGCCGACGATGTTGTTGATATCCTTTATCGTCAGTCCGGCTTGCTGGGTATTTCGGGCGTATCTTCGGATATGCGTTTGCTGCGAAAGGAGAATGGAAATTTTTCTGTAAAGCAGGCGATTGAATTATTTACTTATCGGATCGTCCAGGAAATCGGAGCTTTGATTGCTGTGCTCGGCGGGCTGGACGCTCTTGTATTTACGGCGGGCATTGGTGAACATGACGCTGCGCTTCGGCATGATGTTTGTTCAGCCTTTGCATGGATGGGCATTGTTCTTGATCAAAGTCGCAATGATCAGATGAGTTCTGTTATTAGCGCTGAAGATAGCAAAATATGTGTTTTTGTAGAGCCGACCAATGAGAACTTGATGATCTGCCGGGCTGTTCTGGGTTGCCTCAATGAGTCCCGTTCATCTTGAGCTGGTTAGAGTGTATCTTGAAAATAGGGAAAACATCTGGTGAGTCAGGACAGCAGGGTTGTAACGGACGGGTTTGATAAGCCTTTGTCATCAGACGAACTGGTCATTTTTAATCGCTGGTGGAGGGCTGCGAACTATTTATCTGTCGGGCAGATTTATCTTCTGACCAATCCCTTGCTGCGTGAACCTCTTAAGCTGGAGCATACAAAGCCCCGGCTACTCGGACACTGGGGCACGACGCCTGGCATCAATTTTATCTGGTTGCATTTGAATCGTGTAATAAAACAGCTTGATCAGAATATACTTCTCATTTGTGGCCCCGGACATGGTGCGCCGGGAATTCTTGCAAGTACATGGATGGAAAGAACGTATTCCGAATATTTTCCGGACATAACGCAGGATGAGGCGGGAATTGAGAGACTGTTCAGGCAGTTTTCTTTTCCCGGTGGTGTTCCCAGTCATGCCGCAGCAACTACCCCGGGTTCGATTCATGAAGGCGGAGAACTGGGTTATTCACTTTCTCATGCTTATGGCGCGGCTTTCGATAATCCGGGTCTGGTTGTTGCCTGTATTATAGGCGATGGAGAGGCCGAGACAGGTCCCCTCGCGACTTCGTGGCATTCTAATAAATTTCTTGATCCGATCCGGGATGGAGCTGTTCTTCCGATTCTTCATCTGAACGGATACAAAATTGCAAATCCGACTGTCCTGGCAAGAATTCCGTATTCTGAACTTGAGGCTTTATTGCGCGGATATGGCTACGATCCTGTTTTTGTTGAAGGGGATGAGCCGGATCTGATGCATCAGGCTATGGCTGCCGCCATGGACAAAGCATTTACACTGATTCGCTCAGTCCAGGCTGAAGCAAGGTCATCCGGTACATCGAAATCCCGGCCGGTCTGGCCCATGATTGTGTTAAAAAGTCCAAAAGGATGGACCGGACCCAAAACTGTAGATGGGTTGCGGACGGAAGGATACTGGCGGTCACATCAGGTGCCTGTGTCTGAACTGGCCAAAGGCGATCACCTTGCAATTCTGGAACGCTGGATGCGGTCTTATCGGCCAGAAGAGCTGTTTGATGAGGACGGACGTCTTCATTCGGATATCAGGATGCTTGCGCCATCAGACAGGAAACGGATGAGTGCGTCACCGTATGCTAATGGCGGACTTTTGAGGCACCCATTGCGTCTGCCTGATTTTTCAGGTCATGCTCTCGATGTATCCTCTCCCGGGCAAACAACCGGAGAAGCTACGCGTATTCTCGGGACATGGTTGCGCGATGTAATGACCGCAAATCTTGATCAGGCTAATTTCCGAATCTGGTCGCCTGACGAGAATAACTCAAATCGCCTCAATGCGGTGCTGGATGCGACGAATCGTGCCTGGGACGCTGAACGCTACGATTATGACGACCATCTTGCCTCTGACGGGCGGGTGATGGAAATTCTGAGTGAGCACACATGCCAGGGATGGCTGGAAGGATATCTGCTGACAGGAAGGCACGGACTGTTTTCCTGTTATGAGGCATTTGTCCGTATCGTAGATTCCATGGTCAACCAGCACGCAAAATGGTTGAAAACGTCAAGGGAAGTGCCGTGGCGTCAGCCTGTTTCATCGCTTAATTATCTTATTACATCACACGTCTGGAGGCAGGATCATAACGGATTCAGCCACCAGGATCCTGGTTTTCTTGATCATATAGCTACTAAAAAAGGAGAAGTTTCGAGGATTTATTTACCTCCCGATGCCAACACACTTCTTTGTACTGCTGATCACTGTCTGCGTTCATGTGATACACTGAATGTCATAGTCGCCGGGAAACAGCCAGAGTTACAGTGGCTTGATATGGATGCGGCTATCGCTCACTTTAGTAAGGGGCTGGGGATCTGGGAATGGGCAAGCAATGATAAGGGTGAAGAGCCTGATGCCGTCATTGCATGTGCCGGTGATGTGCCGACGCTGGAAGCTCTTGCTGCGGTCAAATTATTACGAGAGCATATTCCGGATGTAAAATTGCGGGTTATTAATATTATTGATCTGATGAAACTGCAATTGCCGGAACAACATCCACATGGCTTACCAAATGACATATTTGACTTGCTATTTACTGTAGATCGTCCGGTTATTTTTGCCTTTCATGGATATCCGTCTTTAATACACAGGCTTGTTTATAAAAGAACTAATGCGGCAAATTTTCATGTTCATGGATATCAGGAGGAAGGTACAACGACGACGCCGTTTGATATGACTGTTTTAAATGAGCTGGATCGATTCCATCTGGTAGCCAATATTGTAAGACGAATACCGCGACTCACAATCCGTGCGGCATATGTCGGGGAAGCTGTTCTCGATAAACTGGTCGAGCACAAAAGGTATATTCATAAATATGGTGAAGATATGCCTGAGATACGTAACTGGACGTGGTCATGATCATATCACTGACCTGAAGAGCAATATTTAGCGCCATTTCTAACCTGTTTTCGTAGTGGCCGGTTCATTGTCTGTTAGGATGGAGTTTCATGTGTGGCAGGACCGGTTCTTCAGAGGAAGAGAAAGGCGCCCGTTACGATTGATGTTTGCCGGTCCAGCCTTCATTCTTGTCTCAGACAATGCACAACTTCTTGCCGCCGGAAATTTCTGAAACCACCCTGACAACAAAGAATGCTACCTGTTCGGCATAAGAAATATATTCTAAAAATATTCTTATTATTTATTTCCTGCAATAGGGCTCTGCTCAGCGAGTAAATAGATATTCGATGAACAGAGCTGTTTAGATTTTCAATCAGATGTAAAGAAAAATACCAGTATTATGCACCCGCAAGACTATGTCCTGCCATTTTAAGGGGATTGACATATTTATCGAATATTTCTTCGTCAACACCGGATTCGATAGCTGCTTTACGCAATGTCTCGTTGTTCTCCATAGCGCGATGGGCAATAGCTGAAGCCTTATCATAGCCGATGGCTGGACTGAGCGCCGTAACGAGCATGACTGATTCTTCAACATAGCGCGCTATCCGCTCTTCATTCAGTATTGTCCCTTCTACTGAAAAGACCCGGAAATTACGGCATCCGTCAGCAAGAATACGAATAGCATGAAGGACATTAGAGATAATGACCGGTCGCATCACGTTGAGTTCAAAATTGCCCTGTGCACCGGCAAAGGCGACAGTTGTGTCGTTACCCATTACCTGCGTTGCGATCATGACCATGGCTTCACATTGAGTGGGATTGACTTTACCCGGCATGATAGAAGACCCGGGTTCGTTTTCCGGCAGATGTAATTCACCCAGTCCACAGCGTGGCCCGGACCCAAGCCATCGCATATCATTTGCAATTTTCATTAAAGTCACAGCAATCCCGCGCAGTCCCGCGGAAGCCCGGACCATGGCATCCAGCCCGCCAAGTGCAGCAAATTTATTTGGTGCAGTGACGAATGGTTTATTCGTCAATGTGGCAATTTGATCGGCAATAGCTTTGCCAAAACCCGCAGGAGCGTTAAGGCCTGTTCCTACAGCAGTGCCGCCTGCGGCAAGCTGGGCAAGACCACTTCGGGCCGCCTTCAAGGCATCCATGGAATCCTCAAGCTGCTGAGCCCAGCCTGACCACTCCTGCCAGACGGTTAAAGGTACTGCATCCTGTAGATGAGTGCGGCCAATTTTAACAATGCTTTTCCATTTATTGGCTTTTTTTCGAATGATGTCGGTCAGAGATTCAACCTGAGGTATCAATGTATTTTCGATTTCAAGAAGAGAGACGACATGCATAGTGGTAGGGAAGGAATCGTTACTCGATTGTCCCATATTAACATCGTCATTTGGATGAACCGGCTTTTTTGAGCCAATCCTACCCCCCAAGAGCTGAATCGCCCGGTTGGCAATGACTTCGTTTACATTCATATTTGTCTGAGTGCCTGAGCCAGTCTGCCAGACAAACAGAGGAAACTCGCTGTCCAACTGTCCTGTGGCGATCTCGTCGGCGGCTTTGATAATCGCATCTGCTTTCCATTGTGGCAGGCGACCATCTGCCGCATTTACCTGAGCAGCAGCCTTTTTTACTATTCCGTAAGCTCTGCACAATTCGATTGGCATCACGTCGCGCCCGATCGAAAAATGCACCAGACTGCGCTGCGTCTGCGCTCCCCAGTAGTGGTTCGCCGGAACTTCTATTTGTCCCATAGAATCAGTCTCGACACGAGTACCGCAGGCATCAATGCCGATCGGGATGTCACGCAGTGTATAATTTTCAGTCATGAGAACCTCCATGAAACAGATAGCTTTCATAAGAGGTAGACTTTTTCTGTAATGTTTGCCTGCGTACTCCCGCAACTGTGATGTTTGGGAACGCATTTCACTGTGAAGCCGTAACTGGCTGAGATCCTGGGCACGTCTGCTGTGGGCGATTTAGCCCCGGAATTTGCTGGAACGAATGATTGGTGAATCTATCAGGCTCTGAAGTCCGGACATTGCAGACATATTCAGCAGGCATGAGGCCGTTAAAAAGCCTGAGTGGCGAGCAAAGCTGTTAGTAGTGATGAAGTCGGTGAAGAGCGCCCGAAACTGATTGTGGTTGTCGTAATGGAGGCAGGTTCAGGTTGTCTTCCTTATTGTTCAGTTCACTCGCTCTCTCGGGTTATTAGTTTAAGAATTTATTACGTAATATCAGATGCTTGATGATTTTTACCTTCTGAAGCTCTCTGATCGTGGCCAGATGCATTCCGGTGCGTGGCTGATGGCACCGAAGAGATGAGGCCGGCCTTTTATATCTGCCTGATACCAATGCAGAAGAAGCCGGGTAGTCTGTCTGAAGCGTCGCCGCTTCGACTCGTTGCCACCGAATGTCAGGCAAACAGGAGATGCCGGATCATCACCGGCAGGGCAGATGAAGCAGTCATTATCGCTTCTTCCGCCCGGGAGATTATCATGGCTTTGCCCGTTTTACTGACCATCAGGCGGCCGATATTTTCGCTGCTTTGCTGCCGTCTTTGTGCTGGTTTGTAATTTCGGTTCAACGTCGCAGGCGAAGTTTCTGATTGTTATGTCACTATCCTGAGGATGTGCGTGGACTAAAGTGTTGTCATGACGAATGGGCCCCGCAGAACTTCTTTCGCACTTGTGGGAGTAATACATCATTAAAGCAGTGACCACATAGCCAAGTGTATTCTGCTCTTGCAGGACACCCAGCGATTCCGCTTGCAGTCAATATGGCTCAGTGAGCAACCCGATCGGACAAAACCGTTGCAACCATAAGAAGGCCAACAACGGGGACAAAAGCGAACATAGATACAGCAGCGAGAGTGCTCACCGGGTTGGCGATGAGGTTCAACATTTCATGGATAAGCATATTCATAACTCCGAATAAATGTGTAGCCGGAAAAAACATATTCCTGTGGTGGAAGGCAAGACTTAGAGTTGAAGGGCAGGGTTCTCGAATATGCATATTAAGACAGGATAAACCGTAAGTCTTTGTTATAAAATGGTTTAATAGTTTCGGTTTCGAATGAAATAATATCCGCAGTAATGCGGATCTAAAGTTTCTTGGATTTATGATTAATAAATAGGCAGTAATCTGACTCAGATTGATTAATTTATAATCATATAATTTTGTATATATTTTGTGCATATCATGCTGATATATTTTAAAGAGAGCAAAATACCTAGCGGGGCGATATCCTTAAATGATGTATTAAGAATGTGATCAGTATGTTCGTGGGGCTGAGAAGCTATCAGGCGGGTAATTTGTCCGTCCTCTTGTAAACAGAAGGTAGCGATCCATATATCTTCATGTGTGGCTGCCATACGGGGCCATTTCTGTCTCGCTCATCAGAGGAGGCTGCAATGTCAGGCAGAGTTTTTGGATCGCCAATGTTTCTGGGATTCGACCATCTCGAAACCATGCTCGAGCGTGCGTCGAAATCATCGGGGGAAGGCTATCCACCTTATAATATTGAACAGATCAGGCCGTCCGCTCTGCGGATTACTCTGGCGGTAGCCGGATTTACGATGGAAGATCTGCAAATCACTCAGGAAGATAACCAACTGGTTATTCGCGGACGGCAGTCCGAAGATATCCAGGGGCGCGTTTTCCTTCATCGTGGCATCGCGTCCCGACAATTCCAAAAGTCATTCGTTCTGGCTGAAGGCATCGATATAGGGGGCGCCTGGCTTGATAATGGCCTGCTGAATATTGATCTTTACCGACCTGAGCCCGAAGTGAGGGTGCGGCGGATTGATATCACCAGGGGTAGTAATTCTCGAAAAGAAGCAGATGAAGGTGTGCCCTCTTCGGCGCCCCGGGTCGTGCGCAGCATAGGTGATGACTGATCTATACGCACGATAAGTAATTTTTGTCCTGAATTCTATGAAACCTGGCACAATCAGTGCGGGGAGGCATTATGCAAGGAAACATGGCGCGTTATCAGACTGTCGTTGCACGTGAGGGTTCAGATACGTCTGAGGGGATCGATATTCGTAAACTGACAGACGATCAGTTTCTGACTCTGGGGCTGCCTGAACTGGTCTATATCCGCAAAGGGAATAGCGCGGACAGTGATGTTTTCTCCATCCACGCTGCAAACGGGCAGATTATGGGGATTGCGGAAGACATGGAAGCAATTTTTGCTGCCATTATTCAGCATCAGATGGTTGCGGTGACCATTCATTAAATCACGAGGCAGATATCCTTCGGACAAGACGCACCGTTTATTAAGGAGTAATGCGTCTTGTTTCGACAAAACAGTAAAGACGGACAGGATTAGCTGGTTTAGTGGTCACGCGACTCCTGGGTCAACCCAGCCAATATTTCCGTCATCACGTCGATAAACGATATTGATCTGGCGATTGACGCTGTTGCGGAACATAAGAAGGCTGCGATCAGCGAGATCAAGACGCATGACCGCTTCGCTGACACTCAGGAGTGCGATTTCGGTTGTTTGCTCGGCGATGATTGTTGCGTATGGGCCTTCCGCGCTTTCATTCGAAAGTGAAGTCGGAGGATGTTGGTCATTTGGCTGAAGGACATAGGTACGACCGATTTCCGGGCCAGGGTGCCGCGCTGTTGCTCGGGAGTGTGTCCGGACCCGGCGGCGATAACGGCGTAATCTGCGGGCAATATGCTCTGCGGCATCATCGAAAGCGGTTGGTGCATCTGCCGCTTCTCCCTCGCCCCTCAGAATGAGACCTCGACCTGCATGAACATTAATATCACAGGTGAAAAATGATCTTGCCCGGCTGAACGTGACATTAGCTTCCATCGCCTGATCGAAATAGCGGTCGGCGATGGTGCCCAGATGCATGGTTACCCTGTGTTTAAGCGCTTCAGACAGATCGATCTGTTTACCAGAAACGTGAACGTGCATTCTGACAGGCTCCCTTTTGCCGAAGAAACCGGTCGCCTCTGATTTCTGACAGCACAGCACGCCATCAGACAGGGGCGGCTCTTTCTCGTTTGCGCTGCACGGAACTCGCGATGTGCAGTGTGTCACGGTATTTGGCCACTGTTCTGCGCGCGATGTCTATTCCTTCTTTGCGGAGTCTTCGCATGATATCGTCATCTGAAAGGATTGTGTCTCGCGTTTCTGTATTAACCATTTTGCGTATTTTAAAACGAATAGCTTCAGAACTAAGATCTTTACCGCCGTGCATATTCCTGATGGCTGTTGTGAAAAAGTATTTCAGTTCGAATACACCCTGCGGCGTGGAAATATATTTTCCGGATGTCACCCGGCTGACTGTACTTTCGTGAAGGCCAGTCGTGGCGGCAATGTCTCGTAGTGTGAGTGGATGAAGGCCGGGCGCGCCCTGATCCAGAAAATCGTACTGATGTCTTATAATTTCAGATGATACCTGCAGCATTGTCCGACTGCGCTGCTCAAGGGCCCGTATCAGGCCGTTAGCATTGGCAAGTTGTATCCTGATGAATGCCTGATCGTCCTTCTGCCCGGTTGAAGTAACGCGCGCCTGCAGCTTTTTGTCCAGATACAGGTGCGGAACAGCTTCATCGTTAAGCTGAACCGACCATCCTCCTCCATCTGGTATGCGGTGGAGATAAACATCCGGGATAATTGTGGCTACGGTTACCGGATCAGGCTGAAACCCCGGTTTTGGGTCAAGTCTTTTCAATTCAGCAAGCATGTCTGCTAAATCGTGATCATTGACACCACAGAGCGCTCGTAGTTTTGCGTAATGTTTTCCCGGGATGAGTTCAGCGTGTTTCAGGAGGGCTGCCATCGCCGGATCAAAACGGTTTTGCGCGACAAGCTGCGCGGCGAGGCATTCCTGCAGATTGTATGCGAAGAGGCCGGATGGCTCAAACTCCGTCATCATCAAAATCCGGAGTGTTTCAACGGCTTCTTCGGGAACATTGAGGTCGGAGGCTATGTCTCCGGATGAAGTGTCCAGACGGCCAGTTGCGTCAAGCCGCGCAATCAGACCAGCCCCGATAAAACGTTGTTGCGGGGTCAGTTGTAGCGTCATCCGTAACTGCTCGTCGAGCTTCTCTGCCAGCGAGACGGGACAGGCCGCCTTCCTGTCTGCCTCTTCCCACTGAGTGAGACCGTGCTGTCGATAATCGACGGGTGCGCCGTCAGTGCTGTAACCGTCGTCAAATCCGCCGCTGCTGGCTTCTGTATCGTAATCCGTATCAAGCGGAGCATCAGCGGAATCGGGAAGAGTTTCGCTTTTGAGAGAATCCGACGAGGGCAGGGGAAGGGACGGCTGCTTTATAATCTGATCTGGTGCAGGCTCATCTGAGTGAGAGGTATCCCGTTCGTTGCAGATCAGCAAAGGATTACGTTGCAGCTCTTCTTCAATGAGCGTTTTTATCTCCGGGCTGCTTAACTGCATGATGCGAATCGCAAGGCGCAGATGAGGCGTCATAACGAGATTATGCGTTTGTCTGAGCTGGAAGCTTGGTATTGTCGCCATACGGCGAAGATTAGATTTTAAAAGTTTCTCCGAGGTACACGCGACGCACGTCTTCGTTTTCTACGATTTCTTCCGGCAGTCCCTGCATCAGAACCTGCCCGCCATGCATGATATAGGCCCGGTCGATGACCCCCAGCGTCTCGCGGACATTGTGATCGGTAATCAGCACGCCGATTCCGCGATCCTTCAGGTGCGAAACGAGATCGCGGATTTCTCCCACGGCGATCGGATCAATACCCGCCAGCGGTTCGTCGAGCAGAATGTAATGGGGCTGACTGGCCAGTGCGCGCGCGATTTCGAGACGTCGGCGCTCTCCACCGGAAAGAGCAAGAGACGGCGACCTGCGCAGTTTGGAGATGCCGAATTCACCGAGCAGCCCGTCCAGCATCGCATCCCGTTTATCAGGGTCCGGTTCGACTACCTCCAGTGCCGCCATAATGTTCTGTTCGACATTCAGCCCCCTGAAGATGCTGGCTTCCTGAGGCAGGTAGCCGATTCCCAGTCGGGCACGGCGATACATTGGCAGGCGGGTGATATCCGCTCCGTCTAGGGTAATTGTGCCTGTATCAGGCTGAACAAGCCCGACGATCATGTAAAAGCTGGTCGTCTTTCCCGCGCCATTCGGACCCAGCAGGCCGACTGCCTCGCCGCGATGTACCTCGATCGAGACATTTTTCACGACCTCACGCTTTTTGTAGGACTTTCCGATCCCGTCAGCGAAGAGACCGTGTCTCCGGTCCCGGTCAATCTGGTTTCCGTCCCCGAAGGAAGAGGGTTCGATTATGACGTCCTCTTCGATAATTTCCTGAATATCCGTCATCAGTGGCCACCACCGCTGCTGCCATCATTGTTTGGAACGACAAGTCCGCTCACGCGCGCGCCCGGGCGTTCGGTCATTGTCGCAATGCCTGTGTGCATATTAATAATGGCCGCTGATCCCTGAAGCTGGTTCTGGCCGCGAGTAATATGGACAGTGCCAACAATCCTCGCAATTCCGGTATCCGGGACATAAACGCCACGATCACCGGTTACAACTTCTGTCGGAGTGCGAACCCAGACATGGCCGAATGCGTTTACTTTTTCCAGTTTACCTGAACCATTGGAGACAGGATCACTTCCCGGCTTTTTTACCGGGGCAGGCGTAGTATCACCCGCTGGTTTGTTATCAGGCGGAGCACTGTAGCCAACCAGAACGTCCGCACGGATCTGCTTGGCTTCATTTGTCGTCACAGTGGCATCGCCACGACCGATCGAAATTCTCGTATCTGAGTAATATTCCATCGAATCGCGGGCAGTCAGAACATCCTGAGGCGTCGTGAGTTTCATCGCGTGCCCCGTCATGACCAGTGTGGCTTTGTCGATATCATAAACGGCTTTGTCGCCCCAGGCCTGATCGGTCTGGGTGAAAATATGCACGTGTCCCATAGCTTCCAGGCGGTAAATTTCGTTCGAGCCGGAACTGTCCATGCCGCCAGCCCCGGGAGCGGACGCATTTGCTCCGCCTTTGTCGCCGGGTGCTGCCGGGCTGGCGAGAGGAGGGCTGTTCCCTGGTGGCTTTTCCTGAACGTCACCGGAAGAACTGACCGGCGACGGAGCCATCGGGTTTACAGCATCCGGCGTTACAGCCTTTTTCCGATAATAAGCAATCAGGCGGTCGGCTGTAACAGTCACATCTCCACGCACCGCCTGAGCCTGGTCATAAGCAGTGACCTTCTGGGCATTCTGATCCCAGTCGAAGCCACCGACAGCCGTCACTGTGATCTGACCGCCGTGAGACAAATCGATTGCCTGCGCACATGCGCGCTGCGAGGGAAAGGCCAGGTTAAGAATGATCACCGCCGTGCCGAGTAAAATCCCTGGCGAGGCATTGATGAGCGTCCCGGCTGTCATGCGGGAGGGGAAGCAGAGCAACATTCAACTGGCCTTATCGTGCGAGCCGTTGCGATCATCGTTCAGGATGAGCCTTCCCGGACCGCGAAACTGAGCAATACCATCGTGTTCAGCCAGGAAGTAACCTCTCGCGTCCAGGACGCCAAACGGCCCTTCAACATGCACCCAGTCATCGGAAGCAACAACGCCTTCATGCATCTCCACGTCGGCAACGGGCCCGCGCATCATGAGCCCATCGTCGCGATAAAGCGTCACCTCATTCGTGAGATCCAGAATTTGCTCGTGCTGCATATAAACGCCGCTCTCAGATTGCAGGTAAAGCCATTGACCGCTCTGGGTCAGTGTATCTGCTGCCGGTGAGATAAGGTCGATTCTGTCCTGATCAATCTGGTGCGCGGTTCTGGCCGTTATCATAAACGGACGGTCATGAGAATCGACACTGCGATAGATTGCTCCTTCCAGATTGCCGCTTTCAAGTTTCAGGCGGGTCGCTTCTGTCAGAGCCGTGTGGCTGGCATTCATCATGCGGTCGATTTCCGGCCACACGGCAATAGAGGCCAGCAAAAGGAGAGCAAGTCCTGGCAGTACCCATTTTGCCCACCGTAGCATAGCGCGACGGCGCGCCAGTTCGGCAGCGGCGGGTGCCCGGCGCGCGGTCACAGCCGCAGCCTCGATTACATTCCGCTGACGGCGCGCCGTCTCATCAGAGCGATTGAAGTCCTGTCGTTCAGCACGCGCAGGGGGGTCTGGTTGTCGGGGTGTGCGATCGTCCGGTGTATCCGCCATATTACGCCACGCCTGCCCGAAGAAGATCATGCACATGAACGACACCGATCACGTGTCTCTCGGTATCCAGAACAAAAAGCGATGTGATCGGTTTCGGCCTGTCATTCATCACGCGTAGCGCTTCGGCTCCCAGAACATCAGCTCCGATCGTCAGCGGTTCGCGATTCATCACCTCATATGCGCATGTCCGGGCCAGATCGCGGTCAAGCGCCGCGCGCAGGTCGCCATCAGTAACAATGCCGGCCAGTGTGCCATCTGCATCGAGTACAGCCACACACCCCAGCGCCTTGCGGGTGATCTCGACGATCACGTCCCGGAGCGTTGCGGAGAGAGGGACTGTCGGAACTGATTCTCCTGTGCGCATCAGATCGCGGACCGTCCGGAGTTTTACGCCAAGTCTGCCGCCCGGATGAAAGACGCCAAATTCGCCGGCGGTAAAACCGCGCTGTTCCATCAGCGAGACAGCGAGCGCATCTCCGAGCGCGAGTTGCATAATGCTGCTGGTCGTGGGGGCCAGCCCCATCGGACAGGCTTCCGGCATTGAAGGTGTCAGCAATACAACATCGGCGGCTTTAGCCAGTGCGGAAGTCCTGCAGGCCGTAATCGCAAAAAGCGGTAGTCCGTACCGGCGGCTGTGTGCGACGATGTCAGCCAGTTCGGAAGATTCGCCCGAATTGGATAAAGCGAGAATGGCATCGCCTGCCGACAGCATCCCAAGGTCTCCATGGGATGCTTCAACAGGATGAACAAAAATGGCCGGAGTACCCGTGGAACTCAGGGTGGCCTGAATTTTTCGCCCGATATGGCCTGATTTCCCGATGCCGGTCACGACGACACGGCCGTCAAGCCGCGCGATGAGATCAATCGCCCGGGCAAAAGCTGCGCCCAGCCCGTGTGTGTCAGCCATGGTCTTTTCGAGTGCAATCAGACCGGCCGCTTCGGCGGTTAATACGGCACGGGCAGCGGTAATCGGATTGCGGGGAAAGTCCCGGGGCATGTCGACAGGCGGATTTCCTGCGGTATTGCCTGCCCGTGAGGGCGTTGCCTGCTGTGCAGATGGCCCGGAAAGATTGGGAGAGCTCATGCCGGTTTCTATCATCCCTCGGGACGCTTCGGTCAATTGCGTCTGATCGGAACAGCCCGCAGATTCAGGCGCGATGGGAGAAGATGTCCGGATCTTCATATCCGAGTAAGTCCAGCCGTGCACGGGCGGGCAGAAAATCGAAGCAGGCCTGCGCCAGTTCACGACGGTTCTCCCGCACCAGCAGCGCTTCCAGTTTGCTCCAGAGCATATGCAGATACAGAACATCGGATGCCGCATATGCAAGCTGTTCAGGAGTAAGCTCAGGCGCTCCCCAGTCGGAACTTTGTTGCTGTTTGCTCATTTCGGCCCCCAGCATCTCACGGCAGAGAGCCGCCAGACCATGCCGATCGGTAAAAGTTCGCACCAGCCGTGCCGCAATTTTGGTGCAGACAGTGGGACCCACGGTAATGCCGAGCGTATGTTGCAGGATCGCTACATCGAAGCGCGCAAAATGCATAATTTTCAGAATGGAAGGATCTGACAAAATGCGCCTGAGATTCGGACAGTCGGCCGGCTTCCCTCCGGGCTGATCCGGAATGATCTGAACGAGATGGGCCGTACCGTCACCAGATGATAATTGTATGAGACAGAGCCGATCCCGATACGGATTCAGACCCATGGTCTCCGTATCGACGGCAACACGCGGGCCAAAATCAAGGCCGTCTGGCAGATCATTGCGATGCAGCGTGATCGCACCATCGGTTGGGATCTGCCTGCCGGCCATGCGTCGTCCATCAGATTTTTAGAGAAACTCTGGTGCCCAGAAGAAGACTCGAACTTCCACGACCTTGCGGCCACAGGTACCTGAAACCTGCGCGTCTACCAATTCCGCCATCTGGGCAAGATGACAGCCCGTTTCCGGGTTGCTGGAGGAGGCGTGTAAACGGGCGGAGCGAGACGGTCAAGGGGCCTTTCATGCGATTTGTAACATCTTCCACGCTGGTGCCACATGTGGTTCCCTCGTCGCAACAAACATCCGGGATCCGACATGCGCCACTCGCTACTCCTTGCCTCAACGCTGTTCTGTGCTGTCAGTCTGTTTGCCGGGCCAATCCGATACGCACGCGCCGAAGCTCCGTTCTCGTTCAGTGCCACGCCCGGTCAGTTGCCCAAAAACGTGGTGCCGTCAGCTTACGACATCGCACTGACCACTGATATGAAAGCGCTGACCCTCAGTGGTCATGAGGCGATTTCGGTATCTGTATTTGCCGTAAGTGACACAATTACGCTGAATCAGGCCGGTCTTGCTGTGCGGTCCGCGACGATTGACGGCCAGCCGGTGGTTGTGAGTGCGGACGAGGCAGCGCAGACGCTCACGCTGCGTCCGGAGCAGCCGCTCGTCGCCGGGCAGCACAAAATTGATCTGTCCTGGACAGGGCCGATTCCGCAGACTCCGAACGGCATTTATTACGATGATTATCATGATTCCACAGGCGCAAAGAAGCGTATGCTCGTGACACAGTTTGAGGTCGCCGATGCGCGTCGTATGTTCCCGTGCTGGGATGAACCGGTCTTCAAGGCGACGTTCCGGCTTAACGTCGCCCTGCCGAAAGCATGGGTCCCGATCAGCAACATGCCGGTCGAATCCACCGTGGCTGCATCGGGTGGCATGCAGCGCGTTACCTTTGCGGTGACGCCGCGCATGTCCACCTACCTGCTCGCACTTGTTGCGGGTGACCTTGCTGCAACTCATGGGCATGGCGACGGGACGCCGGTCAATACATGGGCGCCGGCAGGCGAAGAGCGGAATACGGAGTATGCCACGCAGGCCGCTTCTGCAATTCTGCCTTATTACAATGACTATTTTGGAACGGCTTATCCTCTTCCAAAACTTGATCTGATTGCTGTTCCCGGAAACTATGAAGCCGGAGCAATGGAAAACTGGGGTGCCATCACTTTTATTGATGAAGATCTGCTTTACGATCCCATGCACAGCTCTCCCGGCACGAAAGAGCTCGTCTACCTCGTTGTCGCGCATGAAATGGCTCATCAGTGGTCGGGTGACCTGGTCACTATGGCCTGGTGGGACAATATCTGGCTGAATGAAGGCTTTGCGACCTGGATGGAGACCAAGGCGCTCGATCATTTCAATCCGGACTGGGAAATATGGCCGCGCGAGCACGCGGGGCGTGAGGAAGCGATGGCGCAGGATGCGCTCTCGACGACGCATCCGATTCAGCAGCCCGTTCGGGATGTCAGTCAGGCAAGCAGTGCGTTTGATCGTATCAGCTACCAGAAAGGTGAGCAGATCATCCGGATGGTGGAGACGTGGCTCGGTCCGGATACTTTCAGGGATGGTATGCGGGTGTATATGAAAGCGCATGCTTACAGTAATGCGACCAGTGCTGATCTGTGGAACGCTCTTTCAGGTGTATCACATCAGGATGTCGGGGTGATTGCCAGAACTTTTACGGAACAGCCGGGTATTCCTCTTGTCAGTGTTTTGGAGAGTTGCCGCGATGGAAAAACGATTGTCGCTCTTCAGGAAAGCCGTTTTACGATTCATGATCCGAAAGCCGCCCCGCTTCACTGGCGTATTCCGGTTGTGATGGGTGGCCCCGGCGTTGCGGGCCGGAAAGTGGTTCTGGCCGACAACATGACGATGCGTTTCCCGGGCTGCACTCCGGCGATCAAAGTCAATCTGGGGGAAAGCGGTTATTATCGTGCTTCCTATGATCCGGCGACTTTCAGAGCACTGAAAAATAACTTCACCCACTTTGATGCAACCGACCGGGTCAACCTTCTTGGTGATCAGTTCGCACTTTTTGAGGCAGGCAAAGGAGAGCTTGCTGATTATCTTGATCTTGTGTCGGGTCTGACCCGAAATGGCGAAACCAGCGTAGCTGTATGGCAGGACACGCTCGCTCATCTTGAGCGACTGGACGATCTTGAACAAGGTTCACCCTCGCGCCCGGCTTTCCGGGCTTTTGTTCGCGAATTGCTGACCCCGCAACTTGCACGTCTGGGCTGGAATCCCCGGCCAGGTGAAAGTTTCCTGGATACACTGCTGCGGCCGCAGATTATTCAGATTCTCGGCGTAATGGATGATCCTGTCGTCGCGGCTGAAGCCGCAAAGCGATTTGCTGCCTGGCGAAAAGACCCGGCATCGCTTGATCCGGGTCTTGTGCAGCCCGTGATGCAGACTGTGGGCCTTCATGCGGATGAAACGACATGGACTGTACTGGCGGACGTTGTTCGTAAAACACCGGATACTGAGCGGAAGCGGCGTTTCTTTGCCGCTCTTGCGCGCTCGCAGGCGCCTGAGCTTATCCGCAAAGCCGTGCGGCTGGCCTGGAGTGGCGCGATCCCGAATGGCCGCATTGTCCGTTCGCTGAGTGTTCTGGCACATAACAGTGAGAACCCTGATCTGGTCTGGGAACAGGTTATCGCAAACCAGGCGCAGATCAGCAGACTCCTGACTCCCCAGGGTCGCGAAGATCTGCTGCCTGCAATCGCGTCGGCAACCTTCAATCCGGCAATCGTACAGCAAATGAGAGCTGCTGCGGGCAGTTCCGCTACGTCCGGCGCACGTATTGCCGCTGACCGCAGTGCGGAACAGGTGGCCACAAACATAGATCTTCGGCTTCGGGCTCAGCCGGCTATCGCGCAATGGCTGGCTGCGTCCGGGTTTGCTGCGGAAGCGCACTAAGCGCACGATCACATCGGAGGCAGTGGAAGAGCAGGAGACGCATTCGCTCGCCGCTGTCTGGCGCTGCTCACGCGCGCATGATCAGCGGGGCTGTGGACAGGAGAGGTTCCGGATGTATCGTGTTCGCCGAAAGTCGGGGGTGACGTTTTCGTGCGCGGTCCTTTCGATCATGATCCAGGGTTATTTCCGGAACGCTCGGGGAGTAAAATGATGACAGGTCAGCGTGTTGCGACTGTCTTCGGTGGTTCAGGTTTTCTCGGAAAATACGTCGTCCGCAAGCTGGCGCAGGATGGATATGCCGTGCGTGTGGCCTGTCGTCGTACCGATCTTGCGAACAGTCTCCGTCAGCTTGGGGCGGTTGGCCAGATATCGCCTTTTTATGCACCCGTTCAGAGTGACGATGACGTGAACGCCGCTGTGACGGGCGCGGACGTTGTCATCAATCTTGCTGCCATCCTCTCAGCCCCAACCGTCGCGAAGCTGGAGGCGGTGAATGTAAAAGGTGCTGCCCGTGTTGCCAGGCTGGCCGCCGCGCAAGGGGTTGGAACACTGGTCCAGATGTCGGCTATCGGCGCATCCACTTCAGCCGGATCGGCCTATGCGAGAAGTCGGGGAGCCGGTGAGGAGGAGGTCAGACTGAATTTTCCTGCCGCAACGATTGTCAGGGCATCCGTGCTGTTCGGACCGGAAGATCATTTTCTTAATCTCTTCGCCGCGCTGGCGCGGTATGTTCCTCTGGGGATGCCGGTTTACGGTTTCCATACGCTTGTTCAGCCAGTTTACGTAGCGGATGTGGCGGAAGCGATCCGCCGCATTGTTGCCACCAGTGCCGACGTGCGTCCCTCGGAGACAAGTGTTTGTGAGCTGGGTGGCCCGGAGGTATTGAGCATGGCTGATGTTTGTCGCCGTGTGCTTTCGATGACGGCCCGGAGTAAGCCGGTTTTCGCTGTGCCTTCTTCCCTGGCGGCGCTGCAGGCTGCAATTCTTGAGCGGCTCCCGGGGCGGATGCTGACGCGTGATCAGCTCAGGATGCTGGCTGTGGACAATGTCACTTCCGACGGGATGCCTGGTTTCCAGAATATTGGAATGGCCCCGGTATCGATGGATCTGATTGCACCAGCCTATCTGCAACGTTATGCGGCTGGTGGAGGGGAGAAAAATTTTATTATAAATCAAATGGTTGATTTGAAATAAAACCAGATCGGACCTTTTTGTGCATTCCTCCGATGTGTGTTGCGGATATTTTAGCGTCCACTTCCGGTAATAGGGCAGTTTTGCTGTCTTTTGTTTCGCCGCACCGTGAGTTATCGTTGTTTTTTCCTCCTGAAGCAGAGGGTGGCCGGTCGGTCGCGTTCACTCTTCACCGGGATTTCGCGCCCACAAGGAACTGTTGCGCATGTCCGCAAAAATGCTCTCGTTCGTCTCTGTTTCCCAGGTTCAGCCGCCAAAGCGGCTGGCTGGTGAACGTCGCGCTGATTTTGACGAAATTTATGAGGATTTCGCAACCGGACAGGCGAGTGTGCAGGCCAGTCGCTGTTCGCAATGCGGGGTGCCTTTTTGTTCGATTCATTGTCCGTTGGGAAACAATATCCCCGACTGGCTGATGCTGACGGCGGAAGGGCGGCTGGAGGAGGCCTACGCGGTGTCTCAGGCGACCAATACGTTTCCGGAGATATGTGGCCGTATTTGCCCGCAGGATCGTCTCTGTGAAGGAAACTGCGTGATCGAAAAAGGCTTCGAGAGTGTTACTATCGGAGCTGTTGAGCGCTACATTACTGATACGGCTTTCGAAAAGGGCTGGGTTAAGCCGGCGATGCCTGTCCATGAACTGGAAAGCTCGGTGGCTGTTATCGGGGCGGGTCCGGCCGGTCTTGCGGCCGCCGAACGACTGCGTGCCGCCGGGCACAAAGTTCATGTTTATGACCGTCATGACAGAGTCGGTGGTCTGCTGATCTACGGCATTCCCGGGTTCAAGCTTGAAAAAGATATCGTTGCCCGCCGGGAAAAGCTTCTTGAAGATCAGGGTGTCGTGTTTCATCTCAATCAGTCGGTTGGTATCGGAGAGGGTGAGATCTCTCTGGCGCAGTTGCGAAGAGACTATGACGCGGTGCTGATCGCGACAGGTGTTTACAAAGCCAGAGAGACAGGTGGCCCCGGTTCGGGTCTCCCTGGCATTGTTCGTGCTCTGGATTACCTCACCGCCTCGAACAGACGTTCTCTCGGGGACAGGATTCCGGACGGCGAGCTTGAGGCCGCCGGAAAAGATGTTGTGGTGATTGGCGGAGGCGACACGGCCATGGACTGCGTGCGTACCGCGATCCGGCAGGGGGCGCGTTCGGTAAAGTGCCTTTATCGAAGAGACCGTACGAATATGCCAGGCTCAGTACGCGAAGTGAAAAATGCCGAAGAAGAAGGTGTTGAGTTTGTGTGGCTGGCGGCTCCCGAAGCTTTTCTGGGCGACAGCGTGGTAACGGGCGTACGTGCGCAGCGCATGCGTCTCGGATTGCCGGATGCGACCGGGCGTCAGTCTATTGAGCCGGAATCGGATGGATTGTTTACCCTCAAGGCTGACCTCGTCATTAAAGCGCTCGGCTTTGATCCTGAACCGTTGCCGGAACTCTGGGGTGCCGATGATCTTGAAGTCTCCCGCTGGGGGACGATAAAAATTGATCGAGAGCGCTTTGAAACTTCTGTTCCTGGCGTGTTTGCCGCAGGAGATATCGTACGTGGCGCCAGTCTGGTTGTCTGGGCGATCCGTGATGGTCGTGATGCGGCTGAACAGATTGATCAGTGGATCAGAGAACCGGCTCCGGCTTCTCTGGCTGCGGAGTAATGACCATGAAAACTACATCTGGATTCTCTTCCGTGTCCGAAAGTGGCGTCATTTTTACCGAAACGTGGAAACGTAATGCTGCAACGCTCGAGCAGGGACTTTACCGGCCTGAAGATGAGCATGATTCCTGTGGTGTCGGGCTGGTTGCGGCTCTCGACGGGAAAAAGCGTCGGGATGTCGTTGAGGCAGGTATTGAGGCTCTGAAGGCTATCTGGCATCGCGGTGCGGTTGATGCGGACGGTAAAACGGGTGATGGTGCTGGTATTCATGTTGAAATCCCTCAGGATTTCTTTGCGGACTCTATCCGCGTGGCCAGTGAGCCTCTTCCGGCCGGGACTGTTATCGCCATCGGGCAGGTTTTTCTTCCAAAGACGGATCTTGCTGCTCAGGAGCGATGCCGCCAGATTATCGAAACTGAGATACTTGCTTTTGGCTATGGAATTTATGGCTGGAGGCAGGTTCCGATCGACACATCCTGCATAGGTGAAAAAGCAAACGCTACGCGGCCGGAGATCGAACAGATTCTGATCCGCAATAAATCCGGCCGGTCAGAGGCTGAGTTTGAGCGTGATCTTTACATCGTCCGGCGACGGATTGAGAAAGCCGCGATTGCCAATCAGGTTGATCTCTATATCTGCTCGCTCTCATGTCGTTCGGTTATCTACAAAGGTATGTTTCTGGCGGAACATCTGACAAATTTCTACCCGGATCTGCTGGACGAACGATTTGTCAGTCGTTTTGCGATTTATCACCAGCGCTACTCGACCAATACGTTCCCGACATGGAAGCTGGCTCAACCTTTCCGGCGTGTTGCACATAATGGCGAGATCAATACGATTTCCGGCAACATAAACTGGATGCGCAGTCATGAAACCCGGCTCGCCGATCCGGAACTGGACCCGTATATGGGCGACATCAAGCCTGTCGTGCAGGTCGGTGGCTCGGATACGGCAACGCTCGATAACGTCTTCGAATTGCTGACCCATGCAGGGCGTGATGCGCCGGCCGTGAAGGCTCTTATGGTTCCGGCAAGTGTTGGTGCGCACTCATTCATGAAGGCTGAGCACAGGGATATGTATTCCTACTGCAATGCCGTCATGGAACCGTGGGACGGACCGGCTGCATTGTGCGCGACAGATGGTCGCTGGGTGATAGCTGGTCTCGACCGGTCAGGACTGCGGCCGTTGCGTTATATACAGACTTCTGATGACCTGCTGATCGTTGGCTCTGAGACGGGCATGGTCAAAGTACCTGAAGCCGGGGTTATCAGTCGTGGCCGCCTTGGGCCTGGCGAGACCATTGCGGTCGATCTTGATGAAGCAAAATTGTACAGTAATGACGAACTGCTGGATCTGTTGTCCGGGCGCCAGAATTTTGGCGAATGGGTCAAAAAGATTCAGAAAATAGGCTCTGTCGTTCGTAACGATGTTGTTGAGCCTGTCATGTATTCGTCGGAGGAACTCCGTCGTCGTCAGCTTTCAGTTGGAACAACTCTGGAGGAACTTGAGCAGATTCTGCAGCCGATGGTAGCGAGCGCGGCTGAAGCGATCGGTTCAATGGGAGATGATACGCCACTGGCAGTTCTCTCTGAACGCTATCGTGGTCTGGCTCATTATTTTCGTCAGAGTTTCAGCCAGGTTACGAATCCGCCGATTGATTCGCTCCGTGAAACCCGGGTGATGAGTCTTGTCACGCGTTTGGGAAACCTGGGTAATATTCTGGCTCAGAGTGAGGATCAGTGTGATCTTCTGCAATTGCCGAGCCCGGTTCTGACGAGTGGTGAATTTGAAGCTCTGCGGAATTTCTGCGGTAGCGGGGCATGTACTATTGATACGACTTTCCGGGCGGCTGATGGCGAAAAAGGCCTGCGGGAAGCTATTACACGCATCAGAAGAGAGGCAGAAGAGCGTGTTCGTGAAGGGTGCGCACATGTCTTTCTGACTGACGAAAATCTGTCAGCCGAACATGCGGCGATCCCCACTATTCTTGCTACGGCCGCAGTGCATACGCATCTCGTCCGGAACTCACTGCGCACTTTCACATCTCTCAATGTTCGCTCGGCCGATGTGCTGGATGTCCATGCTGTCGCTGTAACCATCGGTGTCGGCGCCACAACGGTGAACGCGTATCTTGCACAGGAAAGTATCGCTGATCGTTTGCGTCGCGGTCTGTTCGGCAATATCAGCCTGCGGCAAGCGGTTGAGCGCTATCGTAAGGCTGTCGATAAAGGCCTGCTCAAGATCATGTCCAAGATGGGGATCTCGATTGCAGCATCCTACCGTGGCGGTTGTAATTTTGAAGCACTTGGTTTGTCGCGCGCGCTCGTCGAAGAGTTTTTTCCGGGGATGCCATCGCGTATCTCCGGTATCGGGCTGGCCGGCATAGCACGGAATGTTCTCAGTTTTCATCAGCAGGCATGGGGAACTGCCACAGCAGTTCTGCCGGTTGGTGGTCTTTATAAAATGCGTCGGAGCGGGGAAATACACGCGTTTGACGGAACATTGATCCATATGCTGCAAACTGCTGTCTCCAGCGACAGTTTTACAATATACAAACGCTATGCGGATGCAGTTCAGCGTCAGAAACCGGTCGCTCTGCGTGATCTGCTTGATTTCCGTGGTGGCCGGACACCGATCTCTGTTGAAGAAGTCGAAAGCATTACGCAGCTGCGTAAGCGTTTGAACGCGCCGGCGATTTCACTGGGTGCGCTTAGTCCGGAAGCGCACGAAACGCTTTCAATCGCAATGAATCGTATCGGTGCCAAGTCGGATTCCGGTGAGGGTGGTGAAGATCCGGCAAGGGCAAAGCCGCGGCCAAATGGCGATAATGCTTCATCTGCAATCAAGCAGGTTGCATCAGGACGTTTTGGTGTTACGGCGCAGTATCTGAACGATTGCCGCGAGATTGAAATCAAGGTTGCGCAGGGAGCAAAACCGGGTGAGGGGGGGCAGCTTCCAGGTTTCAAAGTCTCTGAACTGATCGCGAAGCTTCGTCATGCAACGCCTGGTGTGACATTGATTTCGCCACCACCTCATCATGATATTTATTCAATTGAGGATCTGGCACAGCTTATTTACGATCTTAAGCAAATCAATCCGGAAGCGCGCGTTACGGTCAAACTCGTTGCCCGCTCAGGCATAGGTACGATTGCGGCAGGAGTGGCGAAAGCAAAAGCTGATGCAATCCTGATTTCAGGTCACTCCGGTGGTACGGGTGCCAGCCCTCAGAGTTCGGTGAAGTATGCCGGACTGCCGTGGGAGCTTGGGCTTGCTGAAGCTCATCAGGTTCTGATGCTTAATCGCTTGCGCCATCGTGTTACATTGCGGACTGACGGCGGGATTAAAACTGGCAGGGATGTCGTGATTGCGGCTATGCTTGGTGCCGAGGAATTCGGGATTGGTACGGCCAGTCTGGTAGCCATGGGCTGCATTATGGTCCGGCAGTGTCATTCCAATACATGTCCTGTTGGAGTGTGTTCGCAGGATCCGGCGATGCGGGCAAAATTTGAGGGAACCCCCGAAAAAGTTATTAACCTGTTCTCGTTTATTGCTGAGGATGTAAGAAACATTCTTGCTTCTCTTGGCTTCAGGACACTGAATGAAGTTATTGGTCGTACAGATCTGCTTTATCAGGTCTCACGCGGGGCTGATTATCTTGACGATCTTGATCTGAATCCATTGCTTGTGCAGGCTGATCCGGGACCTCATGCTCGGTATTGTACGCTTGATGGCCGCAATGAGGTTCCTGATACACTTGATGCGCAGATGATTGCCGACGCTCGTCCGCTCTTCGATCACGGAGAGAAAATGCAGCTGCAATATAACGTGCAGAATACGATGCGTGCAATCGGTACAAGGATTTCGTCGCTGATTGTACGTCAGTTCGGCATGCAGACGCTGGCTCCGGGGCATCTTACCGTGCGTCTGCGTGGTTCTGCCGGGCAGTCACTGGGAGCATTTGCTGTTCAGGGATTAAAGATTGAAGTTTTGGGAGATTCTAACGACTACGTCGGAAAAGGCCTTTCCGGTGCAACGATTGTTGTACGTCAGCCTGCTTCCAGTTCATTGGCTTCGAATAAAAATGCAATCATAGGCAATACAGTTCTCTACGGTGCGACGGCCGGGTCACTCTACGCTGCCGGTCTTGCCGGTGAGCGCTTTGCTGTCAGAAATTCCGGAGCTACAGCTGTCGTCGAAGGCTGTGGTTCGAATGCCTGTGAATATATGACTGGTGGAACAGTCGTTATTCTTGGAGATTCAGGCGATAATTTCGGAGCAGGTTTCACAGGAGGAATGGCTTTCGTTTATGATGCTGATGGTTCCTTCGAACAAAAAGTTAATCCTGATAACGTGCTCTGGGTTCGTGTGACCGATACTGAATGGCAGGAAAAACTGCGAGGGCTGGTCGAGCAGCATGCGATGGAAACGCACTCTCGTTTTGCTGCCATGTTGCTGCACAAATGGGAGGAGGTTCTGCCGTATTTCTGGCACATCGTACCGAAAGATTATGCACGCATTATTGGTTTTTCTGTTCCGGAAACAAATATGGCTGGCCGGGCCTGAAAGAGATGTTATTTCTTTGTGACGGCAGCGTGAATAAAGGACGTTTAGATTCTATGTGAGGGTTGTACCATTGGTTGGTATATCGGCGCAGTGTGTTGGTCCTGTACTGTTGGGTGATGTGTTAAGCTTTCTCTCTGTTTTTCGGGTGAAAACGGATGCGATGCTACGGTCTGAGAGATAATCAGCGGGAGCGAATAAAAGATATTCTTTCGATGCGTCGTGATGCCCATGTAAGGAATGACTACCGATAAGATGCTGTCGGTCTGGACGTATTCAGAATTCAGCGTCTCGGACAAAGCGTGAAAAAGCCTTGGCTGAACACCAGCACATCACCACACCGCCGAAAACGGGCGTGGATCGCAGATCATTGTCGAATACCTCCGGCAGATCACGCCAGCACGCCCCATGACTGAACATTCACAAACAACCGGTTGACGGGCCCGCTCCGCTAGGCTTTCGATTGGAGCCCGAGAAAAGAAATTTTCGATGCGGCTCCATTGTTCGTCTGTAAGTGGCCATCAGCTCAAAGTTCGCCTTCCAAAGCCAATCTTGGATCAGAAATTCAAATCCAAAAAATTTCTGAATCAGGCAGATATCAAGGGCACGAAAATTTATCAGGCTGCGAAATGTACCGATGCAAAGTTAGGACAATTGATTTAACCACAGTGATATACTTAAAATAATTAGGAATATTATGCCATTCAAGGCCAAGCAATGATAACATATTTCTGCGGCCTGGTTGATGCTTGCATAATTTAATCAAATCAACCTAAGGTGAACTAAAAGTAAAATGTTTAGAAAAAATATAATTACATACTGAATCAATTAAAATTAAGCTGCGAAAAGCAGGGTTTCAGTAGTTTATTTCCCCCCTCTTATGGCGTTTTTATATACAAGACTAGGTAAAATGTCAGCAAGACCTTTCACCGTTGCTGCACGAGAAAGCCCTGTTTCAGATGCAAATTGTTGAATCTGTTCTTCAGATATCAACGCCGTAATTAATGTGTCTTCAAAGGATTTCTGACTTGGTCCCTTCCGCCAGAATTCCAGAAGCCCATCCAAACCAGCGTTTTTTGCCCGGGCCCGAACAAGAGGAATTCCGGGACTGCCTTCTTTGCCGAGGTATTCAATTACGGCGCTTGAGAGGCCTGAATGATCGCCATGTGCCCGTGTTAGCTTATCGGCGATTGTGTTAAGCGCTCCGCCAAAATTATCGCGAATTTTATCCGTCATTGGAAACTCCTTTAGCTACAGCGGCTAGGAAAGTTGCGCTAACTGACGCTAAACGCGATTTCGCCGGGGGAGTTTCATGATAAGCGTATGTCTTGGCAAATCTGTTTAAATTATTGATTTATTTAAATATTTTTGCGGGAATTATAATAAACCTGCAAAGTAAGGCGAAAAAATTCACATTTACTTGCGATTTATTAATGCTTACCCTTACCCGCAAGGAAAGCTGGCTCCCGAAGTAGGACTCGAACCTACGACCCAGCGATTAACAGTCGCTTGCTCTACCAACTGAGCTATTCGGGACCAGCGGCGTCTCTATACGAAAGCCGTCTCTGACAGTAAAGCCCTTTTCGCAAATTTTTTATGGCTCTGGTTTTGACATCCGACGGCCCGCCGGGCAGCAAGAGACGACGGGGCGGAAGGGATCAATGAGCGCACAGTCTGACATGAACGTGAATAAAAGGCGCAGGCGTTTTCTCGCAGTGGCTGGTGCTGGCCTTAGTTTCGTCACTGCGGGAGAAATCTGGCATCTTTACAGACCAAAGCATCAGCGTAATGAGCCGGATGGACATTATCGAAGCTTGACTCTGGCATGGCCGGCGCCGGAGACAGACCTGGTGCTGATTGTAGCCCGGGAGCGAGGGTTCTTCGCGAATTATAGTCTTGATGTGGCGACAAAGCCGGTCACCACGGGCAATCAGGCTATTCTCTCTCTTGGAACAGAGTCTGTCGTGGGGGCGGCTGCTCCGGCACTGTCCTGGCTTCCGTTACTTTACGCGGGGCGGGCGGCCAGGCTTATTTCCGGATTATCTGCCGGCACATATCGTCTTCTCGTGCAATCTCACCCAGGCATTCCAAGGCTGGAAAATCTGGTGGGGAAAACCATTGCTGTTGTGGACGAGGATGGTGCTGATCGGCGTTTTTTCTCTGTTTTGTTGCGTCGTAAGGGTATTAATCCGAAAGATATAAACTGGAAATCTGTACCATCAGATCAGGTCGCAGACCAGGTTACTGCAGGTGAACTGGACGGGGTTGTTGCCCATGACTTTCTAGCATGGCAGCTACTCTCGGACAGTAATGGTGGTCTGACTGAACTCGCGGGCTCAACGACCGGACATTATTCGGAGAGGATCAATCGGGTTCTCGGGTTGTCGGATAGTTTTCTTATGGACGACCCGAAAGGTGGAGTAGCTCTTGCTCTGGCTTTTCGTGATGCCGGGCGCTGGATTGAAAGTCACAGGGACGAATCTGCAACGCTGTTAGCGTCGCATCTTCCGCAGATGGATGAAGAGTCTGTTACAAGTATGTTATCCCATGAACCGAAGCCGATGCATTTGATCGGCCATTGGTTACGGGATCAGCTTGCTCAGTATGCCGATGAGCTTAAACTTATCGATTTGCTTCCTGATTCGCTAAATTCTGCACAGTTCGCCCGGTCAGTTTATCGGGATTTACTTCATTCCTGATGTCATTGTATAAATTATTTAATTTCGTAAATGATTTAATTCATGAAGTCTGGCTCTTAGAGAAGGATTGGCCGCATAAAGAAAAAGTCCTTCTATGCTGCGTGTCAGCAGGACAAATATTGCATTAAACATCACATGTATTTTTGCTGCTTCAGAATTTTTTATATGATTCCGCCCTGAGAAAGCGGCTCCGTCTTCATATTTTGATGGATCCAGTATGATCTGGTCATTTTTCTCATCATAACCAACTGATGGCCCCAGAATGACGCCGGCATAATTCAGATCGAAACCCTGGACAGTGTAAACGGACCCGACTTCATTGACAGAATCTTCCCGCTCGGCCCAGGGGAGCGGATGGCCTGGCTGATTACGATCCCATCGCAGGCGAAACTGCCCGGCTTTAACAAAGTGATCCTCTCCATTCAGTGTATAAGGATAATCATATGTGGACAAAATTCTGCACAGACCATGTTGAGTGTTTTTCCTTAAAATCTCATGGTACATTTTTTCTGCATCATCATAGATACGGAAATCAAATTTTTGGATGGCAGGGAGCGTCGTAAGCTTTCCGTTACAAAAATTTCGGATCCATGTGATGACATCAGAATTGGCATGAATGCGAAACTGATCTGTTAACCTGACAACCGTAGTGGTTGCCGGGGCGAGAATTTCTTGCAACTTCTCCTGATCCCAGTAACCTTTGAATTTCAAGGTCTGTCTTGGATCAAAAACAAGTATAACAATTCGTGCCAGCTTTATAATTTCTTGCAGCTGATTATCTTGTCGGAATCTGTTGTATGGGTCACTTCGTGTCAAAAGAAGATGTGCCTCATCAATAAAAACAATATCTGTATGCCTGTGTGTCTGACCGAAAATGAGTTGAGTGATTTCAGCGGGTTATGATTCATGGGTTTGCGATAACCTGATGAGATCAAGATGGCCTGGACTGAAATCACCCGAGCGCAGTATCA
>NZ_WOTA01000012.1 GCF_011516825.1 Acetobacter oeni
CGGAGCAGAAACCAGCCCAAACCCGCAGAAAACCACCATCGAGGATCACCCGCTCCGCATAATCCCGGACTCCACATAATCAACCTTATGCGGTGCTCCGCATAAGGTGGAGATCGGAGCGGCCTGGTCCCGGCGCTCCAACGAGGGGCGCGACTATCTGAGCCTCAAGCTCGACGATCCGAGCTTCAACGCCCCGATCTTCGCCAACCTCTTCGATGACGAGGACGGCGAGGGCTACAGCCTGATCTGGTCCCGCCCCAACGGCCGCCGCAACGGCGACTGAGGTGCCAGCGATCCCCCGCCCGGCCGGTCCGGGTGGGGCCTTCGCATGACCGATCGCGAACCGGCGGGTGGGCGCACCAGTCGCGCCGCGCCCAATCTGCCAATGTGTGGGCAAGAAAGGGGAACAGGGCTTCCCTCAGCCTTCCCATTGTACCATGCCCGGCGTGAACCGCCTCAAGGACGCGCGGTCCCCCCAATTTTGCCCGGCGCACCCTACGGGCACACCAGACAAAATCGGCTCCCCCGCGCGCCGCTGGGGCGGTCGCCTGCGGCGATCCTTGACCCGATTCACGCGCGCATGAGGCGACGGCCTGTCTTCGAAAAACGAAAGGAGCAGGACGATGACCACGCTACACGACCAGATCCAGATGCTGCGCGCCGAACTGACCAGCTTTCACCTCAGCCGTCGTGAGCGGGCCAAAATCGAGCGTGAACTGAACCAGGTATGCGCGCAATTCGCAGCAAAATGCCACGACGGGGAGGCCTCCGCGTAAGCGGGGGACTTTTCGTCTGGTCGCCCGTACCGACGGCGGACCCCACTGACGGTCCTATCAGAAGCAGGACGCCGGTGTTTCCTCACTATCCAACTGAAAGAACGATATTGAATCTCCATTATACGACTATTATAGTCGTATTTCTGGTGTGCATGCCCTGCATGTCGGATGTGATCATGGATGATCACTGGCCGACAGGTAAGGGCGGCACGGGCACTCCTGAACTGGACACAGGAACGGCTCGCTGAAAAAGCCCTCGTAGCATTGACCGCGCTCAAGCGCCTTGAATCCGAGCGTGGCCTTGGTGTCCATGAGGGCACGATCGACCAGGTCCGCCGCGCGCTGGAAGCAGCGGGCATCCTGTTCATCGAGTCCGGGCAAGGGCGTGGTGTCATGTTTCTTCACGAGACTTCCGATCCACAGACGCGACAGGATGCGGGCCGTCGCAGACGCGCGCCGTCCTGATCGGCCTGGCCGCGCAGCCTTCCCACTCGGCCCCGCGTTGTTTTTTGCGTCAGCGCGGAACCGTCGAACGGTCGTCATTCCACGAATTTGTTATCGAACCGATCCAACAGCGCTATCACGAGGGATCGTCATGACCCACCCATCCTTCCAGGATCACCCGCCTCTGACGGCGCGTGTGAACGCCTATGACGAGCAGCATCTCGACCTTTATCTCCGCCTCCTGATCGCCGACGAGGAAGGTGCCGACTGGCGCGAAGTCGTTGCGGTGCTGTTCAAAATCGATCCTGTCTGTGAACCCGTGCGCGCCAGGGCTGTTTACGACAACCATCTTGCACGGGCGCGCTGGATGACCAAAGCCGGCTACCGGCATTTGCTGGAGCCGCGCCTGCAATAGCCGGGCTTCGCCGGCCCACGCGCTGGTCCCCCACGGCACTCTCCCCAATAGAAAATCAGGGTCTATGCGCTCGCGGTTCCGATCCGGCTAATTGAGGCTGCCCCCTTGCCGTATGAGGGGCCAGACAGGGAGGTCACCATGCCGACATCCTTCTGGCGTTCACAGGAAATACGCGACCGTATCAGCACTCTGGACCGTTCCGGTTTCGCCGTCGAGTTCCTGCGCCGCAACGCGACGTACCGTCGCGAGTATGCCCGCCTGCAACGACGCATCGCCCGCCGGGCAACGGACGCCGCCGCAGAGCGCGCGGCGTTCGCCGAACGCTGGGGGTTGGGCTTTTGTCCATGCTCCCGATGAACCCGCCCGCCGCGGCCGCATGGTCTGGAGGCCCGAGGTCTCCCCGGCCACGCTGATTCTCACGCCGGCACCCTCGGGTTTCGCGACGGTGACCCCGATCGAACCCGCCATGCTGGGGAATATCCTGGCCCGTCACGACGATGCGGATGGCGGGTGGCTTACGATCGGCGACGCGGTTGGCGATCTCTTTCTTCGGCTTCTGGACCCTTCGGCCTTGCAACGCCCCGCCGTGCTGCTGCCGCTGGACGCTGCCGGCGAGCTTCGTCTCGACGTGGCGTTGCGCTTTTTCCGGCATCTGCGTGGCAGCCGCGTTGCCCTGCTTCCACGCGCGCTCCAGCTCACGCCGCTCCAGCGTGCGCGGCAGATTCAGCTTCTGATCGCCTTCGACATTCAGGAAATTGGTGGCGGCCCACGTGAGGTCGCCATAGCCGCCGGCCGTTCATGGCAGGCGATTTTACCTTCCATCGAGTGGAAGAACACTGCGGCGCGGCGCTTTGCGGATCGCCTGATTCAGGACGCAGAGAACCGGGTAAACGGCGGTTACCTGGATTTCTTACACGGCAAATAGCATCAGCCGTTTTTCGCTCTCCTGCGCTGTTTCCCTCCATTTTTTCGACGGTGGCCTGCGCCCGGCTGCGCACGGTAACTCTTGCGCGCGTCATGGTCCGCCGAAGGTGGACACTGAGTCTGAAAAATCTTCGTCCACCCCCAACGCCTGCTTTCTTCGCCACCGTCATCCCGATCCGCCGCGACTTCGCCGCGACGCTTCAAAACCGGACGGAGGCATATCATGCTCAACAGACCCACGCCCTCACCGGCGCGCTATCTGCGCACCCATGAGGCTGCGCAAATTCTCGGACTTTCGCCGCGCACACTGGAAAAATATCGCTGCCACGGTACAGGACCGACGTTCCGCAAGCTTGGTGGTCGCGTCGTCTATCTGATCGATGACCTCGACGTATGGGCAGCCGCCGGTGCGTGCAAATCCACCTCCGACCCGAATTATGACGCGGCGCGTGCCGCCGGGCATGACCCACGATGAATGCCGCGCCGGGTATTCCGCGTTCCAGGCGCGCAAGCGAACGCAACAGGCTCGACCCGTTCGTGGTCTCCGGCGGGGATGCCAGCCCGCGCGATCAGCGCGACCTGATGGAGCGACCGTTCTTCTCGCTCGCGAAGACAAAGCGCACGGTGCCGATCTTCTATGAAGCCGGTGACGTCCGTGTCGAAGTCTTCGGCATGCCCGACCATGGCATGGCGACGATCTGGGACGCCGATGTGCTGATCTGGGCCGCCAGCCAGATCGTCGAGGCGGAAAATCTTGGTCTTACGACATCGCGCTTCCTGCGCTTCACGCCCTATCAGCTTCTGAGCAGTATCGGGCGTCAGACGGGAGCGCGGGATTATGGGCTACTCAAGGCGGCACTGACCCGGCTCCAGTCCACCGTGGTCGCCACTACGATCCGCAACGGCCAGAACTGGCGCCGTCAGCAGTTCTCCTGGATCACCGAATGGGAGATCTGTGCCAGCCAGACGGGCCGCGCCGCTGGTGTCGAGATCGTCATTCCCGAATGGTTCTATCGCGGCGTGATCGACCGCTCGCTCGTGCTTGCCATCGACCCGGCCTATTTCCGCCTCACCGGCGGCATCGAACGCTGGCTCTATCGCATCGCCCGCAAGCATGCTGGCCGCCAGCGTGCGGGCTGGACCTTCGAGATCGCCCATCTGCATGCGAAATCCGGCAGCCTGGTGCGTGTCTCGGATTTCGCCATCCAGATCCGGCATATCGCCGCCCGCCAGTCGTTGCCCGGCTATCGCCTGGGCATCGAGCGCGACGGCGCGCGCGAATTGCTCCGCATCCTGCCGGCCGACTTATCCACAATTCCTGTGGATAACCATGTGAATGGTATCGGGATTTCACACGCAACCCTTATCGGGACATCACACGCAGGACTATCGGGACTTCGCACGCACGAATCGCAGCTAAGTCTTTGGCCTGAAACGGCGATTCCGGCCCTTAACTTATCTAACTTAGAATCTAACTCTTATGTTGATGGGGCGGGCCGCCTTGCGGATAACGGCCCTGGTCCCTCCGTTTCCGGCCCAAAAGCACGCGGAGACGGGCCATGATCGTGGCCCTCCTCAACCAGAAGGGCGGCGTCGGCAAGACGACGCTGGCGCTGCATCTCGCGGGCCAATGGGCTCGGGAAGGCCGGCGCGTGACGGTCATCGATGCCGACCCGCAGGGCTCGGCGCTGGACTGGTCGGCGCAGCGCGCACGGGAGGGACTGCCCCGCCTGTTCGGCGTGATCGGCCTGGCGCGCGACACGCTGCATCACGAGGCGCCGGAACTGGCTCAGGGGGTGGATCACGTCGTCATCGACGGTCCGCCTCGGGTGGCGGCGCTGCTGCGCTCCGCCCTGCTGGCGGCCGATCTGGTGCTGATCCCGGTGCAGCCTTCGCCGTTCGACGGCTGGGCCTCGGCCGAAATGCTGCGGCTGCTGGCGGAAGCGCGGCTCTTCCGTCCCGGTCTGCTGGCCCGTTTCGTGCTGAACCGCTGCGCCGCGCGCACGGTGATCGCCCGCGAAACCCGGCTGGCGCTGGTGGGGCATGAGCCGGCGGCGCTGGCAGCGCGGATCGGCCAGCGGGTCGCGTTCGCCGACATGGCGCGCACCGGCCGCCTGGTCTGCGACTTGCGCCCGCAGGGGATTGCCGCCCGCGAAATCGCCGCACTGACAGCCGAGATTGGGGGGCTGGTGTCATGACCCTGCTGACCGGCGACAGCGCGCTCCTGATGCCCTGGCACGGCCCCTACGACATGATCCTGGTCGATCCCCCCTATGGCGATACGTCGCTCGCATGGGACCGGCGCATAGCGGATTGGCCCGGCAAGGCGCTCGCTGCCCTGAAACCCAGCGGCTCGCTCTGGGTTTTCGGCTCCCTGCGGAGTTTCCTTGCATCCAACGCGGCATTTCGGAATGCGGGCTGGAAATATGCCCAGGAACTGGTCTGGGAGAAGCAGAACGGTTCCAGCTTCCATGCCGATCGGTTCCGGCGCGTGCATGAACTGATCGTCCAGTTCTATCGCGACGATACGCCCTGGCGCGCCGTCTACAACGTGGTTCCGACCACGTCCGACGCACGGGCACGCACGGTACGACGGAAACACCGGCCGCCCCACATGGGTCGGATCGATGCCGGTCGTTACGTCAGCGAGGACGGTGGCCCGCGCCTGATGCGCTCCGTGATTCCGGTCCGTAATACGCATGGCCGGGCCATCCACCCGACCGAGAAGCCGGTGGCGTTGCTGGAGATCCTGATCCGCACGAGCTGCCCACCGGGTGGCCTGGTGGGCGACTGGTTCGCCGGCTCGGGGGCTGCTGGCGTCGCCTGTCGGCTCGCCGGTCGGCGCTATGTCGGCTGCGAGATCGATCCTGTCATGGCGCAGAAAGCGCGCGACCGTATCGCGTCCGTGCTGCCGCTCGGCGAGGGAATATCGCCATGACAGAGCGTCGCACGCTACCCGGCTTCGCGTCGCGCCCCGCCGACCCGGAACGCTGGGTCAAGGCGCCGGACAAGCCTGCGGCTGCCAACCACTTCACCGCCCGGCTGACCATCGACGTCACGCCGGCGCTGCGCGCCCGCATCAAGGTCGCGGCGTTCCAGCGCGGCATGACCGTCGCCGACATGCTGCGCGCGCTGCTCGCCCGTGAGTTCCCTGACAATCCCGGAGACGTGCCATGAACGGACGATTTTCTACGCCGCCGCATCGCCGCGCGGCGTCGCTGACCCATGTCGAACTGACCTGGATCGAGAAGCGTATCGAGCACTGGTTGCGCTTCGGCCACCGCGTTGACGAACAGATCCTTGATGGTCGCCGCCGCATTTCCAGTTTCGCGCCGGGCAGCATCTTCGCCTTCGTTCGCTGGGCGTCGAACGATCTGGGAGCCACGGTCTCCCGCGTGGACATCGTACGGGCGGTGGAGGCAGGAAGCCCGTTCCAGACCCTCCCGTTTGTGCGTCCCGGTGGCGAAATCCTGCTGCGTGTCGATAGCTGGCCGAGGGTCGAGCGCGTACTCCGGGCGATCGACGTTATTGACGCGCTGGGCATCGACCCGGCGGATGCCGCACCCGAATACTGGCGGCATCTCCACCATCGCATCAGTGCCGGACATGAGCCCCGCAGCTACACGCGTGAGCAGCAGTCAGCATGGCTCAAGCGACGGCAGGTGACGTCATGACCCGGCGTGGCTGGTTCTTCGCCACCTATTTCGCGGTGCTCGGCGTGGGCATTTCACTGGCCGTGCATCCTATGCCCCGGCTGATCTGGAATGAGACGGCGAGCGTGCCAATCGGACTTTATCGGCTGCACACGGACCTTTCGCCGCATGTCGGCGATCTGGTCGCTGTCCGTCTGCCCGAGCGCGCGGCGACGCTGCTGGCGACGCGCGGCTACCTCCCTCTCGGTGTGCCCCTGCTCAAACCTGTAGCGGCCATCGCAGGGCAGTCCGTTTGCCGTACCGGACAACGCATCACCATCGACGGAAAATTCGCTGGCGACGCGCAATCCGTCGATCACCGTGGCCGCCCGCTGCCCGTCTGGCAGGGCTGCCAACACCTCGATCCCGGCCAGGTCTTCGTCATGAACCCGGCCGAACCACGCAGTCTCGACGGTCGATATTTCGGCGTGCTGTCCCTCTCCACCGTCATCGGCCGTGCCACCCCGGTCTGGCGTCCATCCGGGAGCGGCCAGGCCGTCGCCTCATCCTCCAATCCATCCTCGAAAGGACAATAAGATGGCACAGATCGGTCTTTTCACCCGCACCAAAACCGGCTTTGCCGGGCGCATCCGCACCCTCACCGTGACGCAGGATCTTACCCTCATTCCGGCCGATTTTTCTGATGCCGAACATGCTCCGGATTATCGCGTCCATCTCACCGACGCGGACGGCCCGGAGGTCGGCGCAGGCTGGAAACGCACCGGCGAGAGGGCTGGTGAATACATCGCCGTAGCCCTCGACGATCCCGCCTTCACGCAGCCGATCCGGGCCAATCTCTTCCGCACCGCCGACGACCGCGCGGTCTGGGTGCTGAACTGGACGCGCCCGTCAAAGCGCGCCGAACGGGGAGATTGAGACGATGCGACGCGCCTTCTTCCTCGCTGTCGGCATCACCGCGATCGGCGTATTGGCTGCTGCCGACCAGACACGGGCTGCGTCGGTTTCGACACTCGCCGGCACCGATCCTTTTGCTGCCCAGATCGCTGAGGCAGTCCGCCGTTTCGACGTTCCGACCGCCTGGATAAGGGCGGTGATGCGTGCTGAGAGCGGCGGCGACACCAGCGCGATTTCGTCAAAAGGCGCGGTCGGACTCATGCAGATCATGCCCACGACCTGGGCCAACCTGCGTGTCCGTTACGGGCTGGGAAGTGATCCATTCGATGTGCATGACAACATTCTCGCGGGTGCTGCGTACCTGCGCGAGATGCACGATCGCTACGGCTCACCGGGATTTCTCGCAGCCTATAATGCCGGACCGGGACGCTACGAGGACTTCCGCGATCGGCATCGCCCGTTGCCGCCCGAAACACTCGCCTATGTCGCCGGTCTTCTGCCTCTTCTCGGCCAGAACGGTGACACAATACCGCTTCTGGCGGTGCATCCCGATCCCCTGGCATGGAGGCGCGCGCCGATCTTTATCGCACTCGCGAACGATGCGTCTGCCAACATCACCGCACGCGATCTGTCGCCTATTGCACCGCACTCCGCTGGCCTGTTCGTGACGGTTTCTGACAGGGAGCCGGCACCATGACCATGCCGAATCCGCCTCTGCTTACCGCCCATTCGCAGCCGGTCGCAGGTCAGCGCATCATCGTGGTCTGGCGTGGTCCAGCGTTTCTCATGAGGGATCGTAGCAGGGATCAGGGGGCGCACTGGGTCTGGGCAAAGAAGAGGCGAGATAAAAGGGCGCACATTGCGCCTCGGTTGGGGTGTTGGTTTTCCAGCGTTTTTACCTTTCCTACACAATGTTTCTCTCTCTCCTCCAATGTTTTCCGACCCTACTTTTCCTTGTTGCACCGGCCTTTTTCGCACATTCGGGGCGCCAATGGCCCGCGAGAATGATTTCCAGCCCCGTCTGGGCCGCATCCGCTCGCCGCGCGCCCAGCGGCTCAAGCCCTTCGTCGCCCAGGCCCTCGCCTCGGCCCAGCGTGCCGGAGGCGGTGGGTTCCGATCGGGCCGCAGCGGCGGCGGTTCCCGCTCGTCCTTCGGGCGTGGCCGCGTCGCAGCAGCCAGGGCCAATCGTCTGCTGACCAGCCGTGCCCGCCGCGTGACCGTCAAGGCCCGTGTCGTGCGCCACAGCGGGCGCAAGGCGCCACTCGCCGCCCATCTGCGTTACCTGCGCCGGGAAGGGGTCACGAAGGACGGCGAAAAGGCGCGGCTCTTCGGTCCTGGCATCGACGATGCTGACCCGAAGGCGTTCGCCGAGCGCTGCGAGGACGACCGTCACCATTTCCGTTTCATCGTCTCACCCGAGGACGCGCCCGACATGGCCGACCTCAAGGGCTATGCCCGCGAGCTGGTCGGGCAGATGGAGAAAGACCTCGGCACAAAACTGGACTGGGTGGGGGTGGACCACTGGAACACCCAGCACCCCCATGTCCATATCCTCGTGCGCGGCGTGGCCGAAGATGGCAGCGATCTCGTGATCTCCCGCGATTACATCCGCGAGGGCCTGCGCGCCCGCGCCCAGGATCTGGTGACGCAGGAACTCGGGCCGCGCAATGACGTCGAAATTCACCGCGCACTCGAACGCCAGGTCGATGCCGAGCACTGGACCCAGCTTGACCGGCAACTTGCCCGCGACGCGGGCCGCAACGGCATCATCGACATGGCGCCAGCGCCGGATCGGCAGCCTGATCCGTTCGAGGCCCTGAAGGTCGGGCGCCTGCGCAGCCTGGAAGGGCTTGGCCTCGCCCATCAGGTCGGTCAGGGACAATGGATGCTGGATGAATCCGCCGAGGTGACGCTCCGCGAACTCGGGGAGCGCGGCGACATCATCAAGCGTATCCACCGCTCCCTGACCGAGCGCGGCATCGAGCGGAGCGCGTCGAGCTATGTGCTGGGGGGTGAAAGCCTTGATGTTCCCGTCATCGGCAGGCTGGTCGATCGCGGGCTGGACGATGAACTGAAAGGCACTGCCTACGCCGTCATCGACGGGGTGGATGGCCGCACGCATCATATCCGCTTTCCCGATCTCGATGCGACCGGTGATGGCAGCATGGGATCGGTTGTGGAGCTTCGCGCCTTCGATGACAGGAAAGGGCAGCGTCGCGTTGCTCTGGCTGTTCGTTCTGACCTGTCGATTGAGGATCAGGTGACGGCGCGAGGGGCCACCTGGCTCGACCGGCAAGCAGTGGCGCGCGATCCCGCGGCGCTAGGCCAGAGTGGCTTCGGTGCCGAAGTGCGCGAGGCGATGGAGCGGCGGACCGAGCAACTGATTGAGCAGGGTCTTGCCGAACGTCGGACGCAGGGGGTGGTCCTTGCGCGCAACCTGATCGGGAAACTCAGGGACCGCGAGGTCCGGGAAGTCGGAGAGCAGCTCGCCGGCGAGACAGGCCGGGCGTTCAGCCAGTCGGCCTCGGGTGAGTATGTCACCGGCACGTATCGTCAACGCATGACGTTGGCCTCCGGCCGCTATGCGATGATCGATGATGGGCTCCAGTTCCAGCTTGTACCATGGACTCCGTCGCTGGAGAAGCAGCGGGGCCAGCACGTCTCCGGCGTCGCACGCGACGATGGCGGGATCGACTGGAGCTTCACCCGGAACCGGGGGCTCGGACTGTAGTCGTCGTAGCGATAAGGACAGTTAAATTCCCCTGGATTGAAGATAGACGCGCCGAGGGACAGGAAGTTGCTGGCGACATATCCTGACAGTCCAGTCCCAAACGGCGGTCGGAAGAAAAAATCATCGCTGCCACCGGCCCTGCCCAAAAAGCCCCATGAACCTCCCGCGAGGCGGGGGTGGGCGACGAGAGCGAGCCGAGAGGCCCGCAGAAGCGGCGGGCTGCACCCGCAGGGGCGAAATGGAATGGAGCAGCGTGACGAAGCCGGGCTTGCAGCGCGCTGTGGCGGGCCACTTCCCCGATCAGGGTCGCCAGACAACCGTCGAGCACGCCACGCTCGATCCAGCGATAATAACTCCGCTTGGGCATCGCGACCGCGATGATGGTGCTGGCTGACGTTGTTGTGGCCCAGGATCAAGCTGATTGCGGTTGAGGTGCTACGCCGCTGATTTGCGGTGGCTTGCCAATCAACGGCAGCAGCTATCCTTGCCGTCGGCCTGGACCGGCGGACACGACACGGTTCCATAGGAACAAAATACGCAGCAATCGCCCGGCTTGGGCTTGAGCACCATACCGCAACCCTTGCAGTAGTAGAAGAACTGGCACGCATTGGTCGGCATGGTCTCGGTCGCCTGATGCCCACAATGTGGACAGGTGAGCGTGGAGCGCAGTTCGATCGCGGCGTCAGGCATAACGGTAGCCAAGATAGAGCAGCACGACGCCGACCAGCAGGCCAGCAAAGGTGAATATCCGGACCGCCGGCGGCGTGCAGACACCGTCCGGTCCGCAACGCGATGCCGCAACCTGCTGCCGCCCGAGCAAGACCGCACCGAACAGGAGGAACAGCGCGCCGACGATCAGAAGCGGCGTGCGGAAGGGCGCAGTTGCGACCGCGATGCCGGAAAGCCAGGCGACGCCGAGTCCGGCTGACGTGAGCAGGATCGGGAGCGCGCAACACGAGGCGACGGCGAATGCCGCCGCAATCCCGCCGAGTGTGAGGGAGGCGGCACCGATACCCTTGGGGCGGGGTTGAAGAGGTTGCGACATACGAATCCTTGTGCGTGACCGAACCGAGCGATACCATCTGTAGCAACTACAGACTCAAGCGGAATCTTCATGCCGGCTTCAGAAACGATACCGATCGGCGAACTCTCACGCCAAACCGGCTGCAACATCGAGACGATCCGCTATTATGAGCGGATCGGCGTGCTTCCTGTCCCGATCCGACGCGGGCGTTATCGCCATTACGGTGCAGGCGACGTGCGCCGTCTGAGCTTCGTTCGCCGAGCCCGTGAACTCGGCTTCTCGATCGAGGCGATCCGGACGTTTTTGACGCTGGCTGAGGGTGGCGCGCAGTCGTGCCAGCAAGCGCACGATCTGGCAAAGGACCATCTGGCAGAAGTGCGCTCGAAGCTTGCCGACCTCGAACGGATGGCGAGCGTGCTGACGAGGGCGGTGCAGGCCTGCGAACGCGGCGACAATAGCGGCTGCCCGCTGCTCGAAACCCTCGCCGAGGTGACCCCGTCAGCCGCACCCTCAGACGGCTGAACGCACCTCATACCAGAGTCGCGTGCGCTTCACGAGTCCAACGACCGAAAGCATAACCGGGACCTCGACGAGCACACCCACGACGATCGCGAGCGCAGCGCCCGAGCCCAGGCCGAACAGGCTGATCGCGGCAGCGACGGCCAGCCCGAAAACGTTGGACGCACCGATCAACGCGGCGGGTGCAGCGACGCACCCGATCGGCGATCATGGCAGGCAAAGGCCCAAGCTTGACGGCGGCATCGTCGAGCGTCCGTGTGATGCGCGGTCCCGCCGGCCCGCCATCAGTGGAATAGAGAATGATGAATGGCCGATGTCGGGAAAGCAGCCAGTCGGAAATCGGCAATGACGCTGAGCAATCCGGCGACAGGAACGGTCCATCGGGCGAAAGGGGTTTGACAATATTCCATATATCCGTGAGTAAGGATATATGGATACCGAATCGAGCCTATCAGCCCTGAGCGCACTGTCGCAATCCACGCGACTGGAAATCTTCCGCCTGCTGGTGCGCCACGAACCGGACGGGCTGCCGGCCGGAGACGTCGCGCGGCATCTCAATGTCCCGCAGAACACGATCTCGGCCCATCTCGCCACCCTGACGCGGGCTGGCCTGCTGACCTCGCAGCGCCATAGCCGTGTGATTGTCTATCGTGCCTGCCTGCCGCGCCTGCGGGAACTGATGCTGTTTCTCGTCAAGGACTGCTGCGGGCGAAGCCCCGAACTCTGTGAGCCACTGGTTGCAGAACTGTCCTCCTGCTGCCCATCCGAGTGAGCCCCCCAATGACCGATCGCGTCTTCAATGTCTTGTTTCTGTGTACGGGTAATTCCGCACGTTCAATCTTGGCCGAGAGCATCCTGCGCAAGGATGGTGCCGGCCATTTCAGAGTCTTCTCCGCCGGAAGCCATCCCAAGGGGCAGGTCAATCCTCTCGCCTTGAAAGTACTGACGAGCTTCGACTACCCGACCGAGGGGCTGCGTTCCAAGCCCTGGGATGAGTTCGCTGTTGCGAACGCTCCCGTTATGGATTTCGTTTTTACCGTCTGCGATGACGCCGCAGGAGAAGTCTGTCCGGTATGGCCAGGAAAACCCATCACGGCCCATTGGGGCATTCCCGATCCGAGTAGTGTTTCGGGAACCGATGCCGACCGGGAACGCGCGTTCGTCTCGGCGTTCAAGGGTCTGAAGAATCGTATTTCCCTGCTTGTCGCGTTGCCGATCGCCAAGCTTGAGACTGCCAGTCTGGTGACGAAATTGCGCGACATTGGCACCGAGACAACCGGCGTTACGATCTATCACAACCCGGATTGCGGCACATCGCGCAATACACTTGCCCTGATCCGCAATGCGGGGATCGAGCCGACCATCATCGAATACCTCAAAACTCCGCCATCGCGCGCCGAACTGGTCAGTCTCATCACGCGCATGGGAATCTCGGTTCGCGATCTCCTGCGGCGCAAGGGCACGCCCTATGATGCGCTTGGCCTCGACAATCCATCCCTGACCGATGACGACCTGATCGACGCCATGATGGCGCATCCAATCCTGATGAACCGGCCGATCGTCGTCACCCCGCTCGGTGTTGCGCTCTGCCGTCCGTCCGAGGCGGTACTGGACATCCTGCCCAACCCGCAGCGAGGCGCTTTCGTCAAAGAGGACGGCGAGAAGATCGTCGATGAATCCGGAAAGCGGATCTCCTGATGCTGGCTCTTCTGCTTTTCGTTGCCACGCTGGTTTTTGTCATCTGGCAGCCTCGGGGGCTGGGCATCGGCTGGAGCGCCATGACAGGTGCCGCCGTGGCCCTGGCGGCTGGCGTGATCCACTGGCACGACATTCCTGTCGTCTGGCACATCGTCTGGGACGCGACCTTCACCTTTATCGCGCTGATCGTCATCTCGCTGTTGCTGGATGAGGCCGGGTTCTTCCATTGGGCCGCCCTGCACGTCGTGCGCTGGGGCAAGGGGCGAGGCCGGACGCTATTCCCGCTGATCGTGGTGCTGGGAGCGGCCATTGCGGCTGTGTTCGCCAATGACGGCGCGGCCTTGCTGCTCACGCCCATTGTCATCGCCATCCTCACGCAGCTTCGCCTCAGTCCTGCTGCGGCGCTGGCCTTTATTATCGCCACTGGCTTCGTCGCGGATACCACCAGCCTGCCGCTTGTCATCTCCAACCTGGTGAACATCGTCAGCGCCAATTTCTTTGGCATTGCGTTCGATCGCTATGCCGCGATCATGGTCCCTGTCGATCTGGTGGCGCTGGGCGCGACGCTGGCGGTGCTTTGGCTGCGGTACCGGCGGCAGGTACCGGCGACTTATCCCGTGGCCGAACTCCCCGCCCCGGCCACGGCGATCCGGGATCATGCCGTGTTCCGCGCCGCGTTCCCATTGCTGGCGCTGGTCCTGGCCGCGTATTTCCTGACCGCCCCGTTCCATATCCCAGTCTGCATCGTGGCAGGTCTTGCGGCTGGGGCTCTCCTGATCGTCGCCGGGCGGGGACACGTCATTCCGGTCCGTACAGTGCTGCGCGGCGCGCCGTGGCAGATCGTGATCTTCTCGCTGGGCATGTATCTGGTGGTGTATGGCCTGCGCAATGCCGGGCTGACTGACTATCTCGCGACCGCGCTGGTCTGGCTCGGCCATCAGGGAACATTCACGGCCACGATCGGCACCGGCTTTCTGGCGGCCCTTCTCTCGTCGGTCATGAACAACATGCCGAGCGTGCTGGTGGGGGCGCTGGCGATCCAGCAGGCTCACGACATCACACCGCTGACTCGCGACCTGATGGTCTATGCCAATGTCATCGGCTGTGACCTCGGCCCCAAATTCACCCCGATCGGCAGTCTCGCCACGTTGCTATGGCTGCATGTGCTGGCATCCAAGAAGCATCGGGTCACATGGGGGCAGTATATGAAAGTCGGACTGGCGATCACCCCGCCTGTCCTGCTGGTCACGCTCGCGGCGTTGGCCCTGTGGCTGCCCTGGATCAGCCACCTGTAATGCACGAATGGACCGATATCACAATGACTGAACCTGACTTGCCGGCCCTCCACCCCGAATATCTTGAACGGGTCGATCTCGCGCGGCTGGAACCGCAACCGCGTGTGGACCATCCGCCGCGTATCCTTCTGCTCTTCGGCTCTTTGCGTCCCCGATCCTTCAGCCGGTTGCTGGTGCTTGAGGCAGAACGCATCCTGAAGGTGCTGGGGGCCGAGACACGGGTGTTCGACCCGACCGGCCTGCCGGTAGCGGATTCCGTGCCTGCGACCCATCCGAAAGTGCAGGAACTGCGGGACCTCTCAATCTGGTCGGAAGGCCAGGTCTGGTGCAGCCCTGAACGGCACGGCAACATGACGGCAGTATTCAAAAACCAGATCGACTGGTTGCCCCTCACCGAAGGCTCGATCCGCCCGACGCAGGGCCGCACGCTGGCGGTCATGCAGGTCTCGGGCGGATCGCAGAGCTTCAATTCCGTCAATGCCCTGCGGGTGCTGGGCCGGTGGATGCGGATGTTTACCATCCCCAACCAGTCCAGCGTGCCAATGGCCTATACGCAGTTCGGTGACGATGACCGGATGAAGCCGTCCCCCCTCTATGACCGGATGGTGGATGTCATGGAAGAGTTGGTGAAGTTCACATGGCTTTTGCGCGACCGGGCCGACTACCTCGTGGATCGCTACAGTGAACGCAAGGCGGAATTTCGTCTCCCGGAAAGTCTGTGAGCCGGGCAATGGCGGAACCGTTCGATGTCGTGATCGTGGGCGGCGGTCAGGCAGCGCTCGCCGCGTCCTATTTCCTGCGCCGGACCGGGCTGACCTACGTCATTCTGGACAACGGGACGCAGGCGGGAGGGGCATGGGTCCACGGCTGGGACTCCCTGCATCTGTTTTCACCCGCGTCCTACAGTTCACTGCCCGGCTGGCCGATGCCCGACACGCCCGATGGCAGCTACCCCACCCGCGACGAGGTGCTGGACTATCTGTACCGGTATGAGGCGCGCTATGCGCCGCCGATCCACCGCCCCGTATCGGTCGATCGCGTGGAGCGCGCGGAAGGAAAACTCCTGAATGTCCGGACGAACACAGGTGATTTCCTCAGCCGTGCGGTTATCGGGGCGACCGGTACGTGGTCAGCCCCTTTCATTCCCGATGTCGCGGGGCATGACCTCTTTGGCGGGACGCAACTCCATTCCAGCCATTACCGGAATGCCGCGCCCTTTGCTGGCCGGCGTGTGCTTGTGGTGGGAGGCGGCAATTCCGGGGCGCAGATCCTGGCGGAGATGTCGCTTGTCGCCCAGGCAACATGGGTCACGCTGCATGACCCCGTCTTCTTGCCCGATGACGTGGATGGACGGGTTCTGTTCGAGCGGGCGACCGCTCGCGTTCTCGGCGGCCCGTCGGCCATGCCTGCCGGCGGTTTTGGCGATATCGTCATGGTACCACCTGTGCGCGCCGCCATGGAGCGAGGCGTGCTCCACGCGGTGCGCCCGTTTGTACGTATGACCGCAACGGGCGTCGTCTGGCCCGACGGGCGGGAAGAAGCCATCGACGCGATCATCTGGTGTACCGGCTTCCGACCCGCGCTCTCCGCATTTGCGCCGCTCGACGTGATCGAGCCGGACGGGCTGATTCGCGTTAACGGACAGCAGGCCGTCAGGGAGCCACGTCTCTGGCTGCTGGGTTATGGATCCTGGTGCGGCCCCGCATGCGCCACCCTGCTGGGGGCAGGCCGCGTCGCACGATCTATGGTCAGGCAACTGGCGGCCTGGCTTGCGTCGCCGACACAGGATGTCCGATTAACGAAGAACTGAATGGATATTCCGGCGGCCGGGGCGCGACTACGACCGTCCGTTTGCCGCGCGCAGCGGCCAGCATAGAACTTGCTATCAACCACGAACTTTAGGCACTTCACACGATCCGATATCCCTGCGGATAAAGAAATCTCACGCGACGACTGTCGTTTTATTCTGATTGTTCGTATCGTACTCTGCGAGAGTGCTGCGCAATGCCTTGAGGGACGCAACCGTATCTTTCACATCGCCGATGCCGTTCGTTTCCTGATAGTTGATCATTGTATCAAGCAAGGAATAGGCATTGAGATTGCCGGTGGATGACTGGCGAAGCTGGCCGCCATTGACGCCTTGGAGTGCCCATCCGTCCAGTAGTGAGAGTTCACCGCTTTGACGGAGAGTAATTTTCCCCTGATCATAAAGTTCTGCATTCACGTCTTGCAGGTTCGATGCGGAAATGTTGCTGAAGTCAAGGGACGAAGATTGCAGAATTCCTGTCTTTTCTGTTGCGGCTCCTGATGAGGATTGTGTCGCATTGCCGATAATCGAAGATATGCCGCTGATGCGCATTTTCAGTCCTTTCCCATGGAGAGACAGAGGCCGAAGACCTCACCTGCATGATGTCCGATGTTCTCTTCTGTCTATGTCATTTCACCGTTGTCGCCAACCATGGCGTTTGAATCCCACACTAACCTTCCTGTGCGGTAGATGTCGGTCCGTCAGGATCCGGCCGATCATCAGTAATTTCAAAATCTGTACACGCGTTCGATCCATGAAGAAGACATAGAAGTGCATCAGGAACGGCCTCATTGATAATGCTGCCAAACCGCGCGCGAAGATGCTGTTTTATCCAGAATTTGACTATCTGATCCTCAGAATCGATGTCCATCTCCGAATACTTTCTATGACCGTTCAGTGAATTAAGTCACGGTCCTGCGGCCCCAACGTCGTGAGGTGATCCACGATATTTCGTACATTCATCCAGAATTGCGCGCTGTCTCTATGACCCGCCTCAACACATCGCAACACATGCGCATGAGCTTTGTTCCACGCTCCACTCCATCCGAAGGAACGGATCAAGGCGTCTGCCATGTCTGACGCACAACACGCATTGGAAATTTCGTCATCTTTTTCTATCGCCAATCCGCTCTCCGCCTCGCACGACATGACGACGACGGAAGCGAATTGAGGGCGTGACTCCCCGTTACCCGCCTGGCGTCGGGCGGGTCGAAAGGTGTTTTGCACTGGGCGTAGCCACCTCCTGCCTATTCCCCTGCTGAGAACAGCCAAGGCTGTTCACCGCAGGACCATAGGTCCGGGTGTTCTATTCGGCAGGCCACCCGACATAGGAGGCCGCCCAGTTGCAAAAAGCGTTTCGACACGCCGATTTCAGAATAACACATGGGATATCCCCGTGTCACCCTCCGTAAGCACACGTGCGCACAGCACCTTCGCGATGTATATCCGTCAATTCAACAAGAATTTTGGAAACCAACAGAGTATTGGTTAATGAAGTCGCAGCATTTCAGGCGCCGGCCAACACGGCCTTCACAAGGCACAGCACTCTGTTATTCTTTCCCAGAGAAATGAAAAGTCTCTTTGTGCAATAATACTATGATTTTTCACATATTTTCCATCCGAAGGCAGGCTGCGCTGCCGATCGTCCATTCCTCATTGTCATTGCCGTCACCGTGCTTTTGAAGCTCAGCCCTATGTCCGAATCGCCTGCTACCGGTGTGTCCCAGGATCGGCTGGGCGGACCTTGTCCGCACAGCGCAAGTATTTTTTCGCTCTGGTTTGCCCGGCTGCGAACAACGCTTAAAAGCACTTGAACGCAGGAATCCGCCGTTCCTTCCTCCTCTAAAAGGGAGGGCTCCCGATGTCGGGCACCAAGATTCTTTGGGGGCAGATCATCGTCGTCTTGGCGATCATCCTGCTGACCATGTGGGCTGCGACCGAATGGATCGCTTGGAAGCTGGCCTTCCAGGCCGAACTCGGGCGACCCTGGTTCATAATCCTGCGGTTTCCATTCTACTTGCCGCCCGCGTTCTTCTGGTGGTGGTATGCGTATGACGCCTATGCGCCGGAGGTCTTCGCACGGGGTGCCTATATCGCCGCGTCGGGCGGCATCCTGGCTGCGCTTACTGCGATCGGCCTCTCGGTCTGGCGGGCGCGCGAGGCGAAGCGGATCGAGACATATGGCTCGGCCCGTTGGGCTGACGCCAAGGAGATCGCCCAGGCCGGTTTGCTTGACCCCGACGGCGTGGTACTAGGCCGCTATCGTCGAGAGTACCTGCGGCATGACGGGCCAGAGCACGTCCTGACCTTTGCACCAACGCGCAGCGGCAAGGGTGTCGGCATGGTCATCCCCACGCTCCTGACCTGGCCCGGTTCGGCCATCGTCCACGACATCAAGGGTGAGAACTGGGAACTGACGGCGGGATTCCGCGCCCGTTTCGGCCACGTCGTGCTGTTCGATCCAACCAATGCAGCCTCCGCGGCCTACAACCCGTTGCTGGAGATCCGGCGTGGGGAGTGGGAAGTCCGTGATGCCCAGAACGTCGCCGATATCCTCGTCGACCCGGAGGGCAGCCTGGAGAAGCGCAACCATTGGGAGAAGACTTCGCACTCCCTGCTGGTCGGCGCCATCCTGCACGTCCTCTACGCCGAGCCCGACAAGACCCTGGCCGGTGTCGCCAATTTCCTGTCGGACCCGAAGCGCCCCATCGCCACCACGCTGTCAGCGATGATGCGGACGAAGCATCTCGGTGACGCCGGTCCGCATCCCGTCGTGGCCTCGGCCGCGCGCGAGTTGCTGAACAAATCCCCCAACGAGCGCTCGGGTGTGCTGTCCACCGCCATGTCCTTCCTCGGCCTCTATCGCGATCCAGTGGTCGCGGAAGTGACGCGGCGCTGCGAATGGCGCATCGCCGACATTGTCGGCGCCGATCGCCCGGTGACGCTCTACCTGACCGTGCCGCCGTCGGACATCAGCCGCACCAAGCCACTGATCCGTCTGGTGCTGAACCAGATCGGCCGGCGCCTGACGGAAGACCTTGATGCCGCGGCGCGGCGGCGACGTGTGCTGCTGATGCTCGACGAATTCCCGGCCCTCGGGCGGCTGGATTTCTTTGAATCGGCGCTGGCCTTCATGGCGGGCTACCGGATCAAGAGCTTCCTGATCGCCCAGTCCCTCAACCAGATCGAGCGGGCCTACGGGCCGAACAATTCGATCCTCGACAACTGTCATGTCCGGGTGAGCTTCGCCACCAACGACGAACGGACGGCAAAACGTGTCTCCGACGCGCTCGGGACCGCCACCGAGATGAAGGCGATGAAGAACTACGCGGGCCACCGTCTTTCGCCCTGGCTGGGCCATCTGATGGTTTCGCGCTCGGAGACGGCACGCCCGCTGCTGACGGCGGGAGAAGTCATGCAGCTCCCGCCAGCGGATGAGATCGTCATGGCCTCCGGCCTCTATCCGATCCGTGCGAAGAAGGCCCGTTACTTCGAGGATGCGCGCTTCCAGGAACGCATTCTGCCGCCGCCAAAGCCTACGCCCCCGAAGGATGGGTGCCCGGACGACTGGAGTAGCCGTCCCCTGCCGCCCAGGCCGCCGGCACCCGATGCGGCGGCCGAAACGCGGACAGGGGACGATGAGGAAGAAGACCCGAAGCAGTCCGCCCGACGCCATCAGCCCGAACTGGACGAAGGCACTGTCGAGAAAAAGGAGCCGATGGAGAACGAGTTCACGCCCGATCCGGTCGATGAGTTCGACGACATCGCGCCCCGCAACAACCGGATGAACGATCTCAGGCGCGGCATCGCCCGGCAGGCGTCGCTCGACCGTGGCGATGAGCTTGGACTGTGAGGCAGACATGGCGATACCGAAAAAGAAGGCCCAGATCTCCGTCTATCTCGATCCCGATGTGATGAAGACCCTGTCTGCCTATGCCGCGCGACGCGCGCAGCCGATGTCGCTGATCGTCGAGGCCGCCGTTGCTTCCTTCCTCTCGCCCGACGGGGAAGAGCGCCGCGAGGCTGCTACATCGAAGCGCCTCGACCGGCAGGACCGACGTCTCGCGCGGCTGGAGCGCGATATCGGCATCACGGTGGAGACACTAGCGCTGTTCATCCGTTTCTGGCTGACCACGACCCCGCCGCTGCCCGAACCGGCCGCGAAGGCGGCGCGCGCGCAGGCCGGGGTGCGCTACGATAATTTTGTCGCCGCCCTCGGCCGTAGGCTGGCCCAGGGGCCAAGACTCCAGCAGGAAATCCCGGAGGATGTTTTGGACCCCGGCGCACGGGATGAACCGGAGGCGTAAAATCCGCACCCCGCAAGTATTTTTGCCCTGTGTTTCGCCGCCGTTCTACGACCTCTGAATTCTTGTTGAAACGCGCTGTTTCCAGCCTTTCTTAATGATCCCCGTCGCTGTTCGTCCGTCGCGTGCGGCCCATACGGGGGAAGGTCATGTCGGTTTCCGTCATCCATGAAGGGGCCAGAGTGCGCGGCGTGTCCATGCTGCGCACAGCGATGGGGCCGGCGATTGCCCGGCACCTTGCCGATCCCTCTGTGGTCGAGGTCATGCTTAATCCCGATGGGCGGCTGTGGATCGATCGGCTGTCAGAGGGCATGGCCAACACGGGCGAAACCATCACACCTGCCGACGCCGAGCGCATCGTGCGTCTGGTTGCACACCACGTCGGGGCTGAGGTGCATGAGGGTGCGCCCCGTGTCTCGGCCGAGTTGCCAACCGGCGAACGGTTCGAGGGATTGCTGCCGCCCGTGGTGACGGCCCCCAGTTTCGCGATCCGCAAGCCCGCCGTCGCGGTGTTCACCCTCGATGACTATGTCGCCGCCGGGATCATGACAGAAGGGCTGGCGGTGTCTCTGCGCCGCGCTGTTTCGGAACGGAAGAACATCCTGGTCGCAGGCGGCACATCCACGGGCAAGACCACGCTGGTCAACGCCCTGCTGGCCGAGGTCGCGAAAACCGGCGATCGCGTCGTCCTGATCGAGGACACGCGCGAGTTGCAATGCATGGCGCCCAATCTCATTGCCCTGCGGACCCGCGAAGGGGTCATCACGCTGTCGGATCTCGTCCGGTCCGGTCTGCGCCTGCGTCCCGACCGTATTCCCATCGGTGAGGTGCGTGGTGCCGAAGCCCTTGATCTGGTCAAGGCATGGGGCACCGGCCATCCGGGCGGCATCGGTACGCTGCATGCGGGATCAGTGCTCGCCGCTCTCTACCGTCTCGAACAACTGATCCAGGAAGCGGTGGTAACGGTGCCACGCGCCATGATCGCGGACACCATCGACGTGATCGCTGTCCTGTCCGGGCGAGGCAATGCCCGCCGGCTCTCCGAACTCGCCACCGTGGACGGGCTCGATCCCGCCACCGGCGCCTATCGCATTCATCCCTTCCAGAATTCGGGAGATTCCCAATGACCCATGCCATAATCCGCGTGCGTCGGCACGCGCCCGCCATTTCCGCCATGTTGCTGCTTTCGGTCGCATGGTGTTCCTCGGCCCTGGCGTCCGGGTCGGACATGCCGTGGGAAACGCCCCTGAACGAGATCCTGCAATCCGTGCAGGGACCGGTCGCCAAGATTATCTCGGTGATCATCATCACGGTCACGGGTCTGACCCTGGCGTTCGGGGAAACATCGGGTGGGTTCCGCCGCCTGATCCAGATCGTCTTCGGCCTGTCGATCGCTTTTGCGGCGTCCAGCTTCTTCCTGTCGTTCTTCTCCTTCTCGGGCGGGGCGCTGATCTGATGGCGGGATACGACGATGACGCGGTGCCGGGCTTTCATGTCCCGGTGCATCGCTCCCTGACCGACCCGATCCTGTTGGGTGGCGCTCCCCGTGCCGTGGCCATCGCCAATGGCACGCTGGCGGCGGCCATAACACTCGGCCTGCGTCTCTGGCTGATCGGGGCCGCCTTCTGGATCGTCGGCCACGGGCTGGCGCTCTGGGGCGCGAAACGCGATCCGCTGTTCATCGAGGTCGGGCGGCGGCATCTCCGCTATCCCGCCTGGCTGCGGGCATAGGGGAGATCGGCCATGATGTCCCTTGGCGAGTACCGTAATCGCAGTGCCCTTCTATCTGATTTCCTGCCCTGGGCCGCGCTGGTCGAAAAGGGTGTGGTCCTGAACAAGGACGGCAGTTTCCAGCGCACGGCGCGCATCCGTGGCCCCGATATGGACAGCGCCACGCCCGCCGAACTGGTCGGTGTCACCGCACGGCTCAACAGTAATCTCCGCCGTCTGGGCTCCGGATGGGCGGTGTTCGTCGAGGCGCAGCGCGTCCCGGCCACACTCTATCCCGAGAGCGATTTTCCGGATGCCGCCTCGCACATGGTCGATCTGGAACGGCGTGAGCAGTTCGAGGATGAGGGCGCACATTTCGTGAGCCGGTATTTTCTGACCCTTGTCTGGCTGCCACCGGCGGAATCATCTGATCGCGCTGCCCGGTTCCTGTTCGAGGGCAGGGAGCGCGAAGGGCCGGACCCACACGGCATGCTCCATGCGTTCGTGGATCGCTCCGACCGGATGCTGGCGTTGCTGGACGGTTTCATGCCCGAGGCCACCTGGCTCAATGACGGTGAGACGCTGACCTATTTACATTCGACCATTTCGACGCGGAACCAGCGTGTCCGGGTGCCGGAAATCCCTATGCATCTTGACGCGCTGCTGGTCGATCAGCCGCTTTCGGGCGGGTTGGAGCCAAAACTCGGCGATGCCTTCCTGAAAACGCTGACGATCACCGGTTTCCCGTCGCGGACCTTTCCCGGAATCCTGGATGACCTGAACCGGCTGGCGATGCCCTATCGCTGGTCCACCCGCGCGATCCTGCTGGACAAGACGGATGCGACGAAAGTGCTGATAAAAATCCGTCGCCAGTGGTTCGCAAAGCGCAAGAGCATTACGGCGATTGTTCGGGAGGTGATGACCAACGAGGCGTCGGTTCTGGTGGATAACGACGCCGCCAACAAGGCGGCGGATGCGGACCTTGCCTTGCAGTCCCTCGGTGCTGATGACGTCGGGCAGGCCTACATCACCGCCACGGTAACGGTCTGGGATGGTTCCGCTTCCATCGCTACAGAAAAACTCCGTTTGGTCGAAAAGATCATCCAGGGCCGCGACTTCACTTGCATGGCGGAAAGCCTCAACGCCGTGGAGGCATGGCTCGGCTCTCTTCCCGGCCATATCTATGCCAATGTGCGCCAGCCACCCGTCTCGACGTTGAACCTGGCGCATATGATTCCGCTGTCAGCGGTGTGGGCTGGACCGGAGCGCGACACCCACTTCAACGCCCCGCCTCTTTTCTACGGCAGGACGGCGGGCGCTACACCGTTTCGTTTCTCGCTCCATGTCGGCGATGTCGGCCACACGCTGATCGCAGGACCGACAGGAGCTGGCAAATCTGTCCTGCTAGCGCTGATGGCGCTCCAGTTCCGGCGTTATGCGGGATCGCAGATTTTTGCCTTCGATTTCGGCGGGTCCATGCGTGCGGCGACGATGGCGATGGACGGGGACTGGCACGATCTTGGAGGCGGGCTGACGGACGAGGGCGATGGGCATTCCGCCGTTTCCCTTCAGCCGCTGGCACAGATTGACGATCCCGACGAGCGCAAATGGGCCAGTGAATGGCTGGGGCAGATCCTTGTCGGTGAAGGGGTAACGCTGACCCCCGAGGTGAAGTCTCACCTCTGGTCGGCGCTGAATTCCCTGGCATCGTCGCCTGTGCCGGAACGTACATTGTCCGGGCTGGTAGCACTGCTTCAATCCAACGCTTTGAAGCAGGCTCTGGCCCCATACTGCCTCGGTGGTCCTTATGGCCGCCTGCTCGATGCAGACGCCGAACGTCTGGGTGACGCCGATGTCGTGGTGTTCGAGACCGAAGGGCTGATCGGCTCCAGCGCGGCATCATTCGTTCTGTCGTACCTGTTCCACCGCATCGAAGGGCGACTGGACGGGAGGCCGACGCTGCTGGTCATCGACGAAGGCTGGCTGGTGCTGGATGACGGGGACTTTGCCGGCCAGCTCCGAGAGTGGCTAAAGACGCTGCGCAAGAAGAACGCATCGGTGATTTTCGCCACCCAGTCGCTGTCCGATATCGCCAATTCCCGCATTGCGCCTGCCGTGGTGGAAAGCTGCCCGACCCGGATCTTCCTGCCCAACGAACGGGCGATCGAGCCACAGATCGCGGCCATCTATCGCGACTTCGGGCTGAATGACCGGCAGATCGCCATCATCGCCCGCGCGGCATCCAAGCGGGAATATTACTGCCAGACCCAGCGGGGGAACCGGCTGTTCGAACTGGGGCTCGGCCCTGTCGCCCTGGCGCTGTGCGCGGCCTCCGGCAAGGACGACCACAGGCTGATCGATCGGGTGCTGGCGGAGCACGGGCGGGTTGGGTTCCTGCCCGCCTGGTTCGAGGCGCGTGATGTCATGTGGGCGGCTGATCTTCTGCGGGAAGGGGAGGTGCCGTGAGATATCGTCTGATTCCTGCCGTTATGGTCGTTGCTTTTACGGTTTCTGCTTCTCAATCCGCCCATGCCCAATGGGCGGTGTATGATGGCGCGAACCATGTCGAGAACGTGCTGATCGCGGCGCGCACGCTCCAGCAGATCGACAACCAGATCACGTCACTGGCCAATCAGGCGCAGATGCTGGTCAATCAGGGTCGCAATCTGGCGAGCCTCCCGCTTTCGACACTGTCGACGCTGCAATCGACGATTTCCCAGACGACGGCGTTGCTCGCGCAGGCGCAGAATATCGCATACAGCGTCCAGTCCGTTGAGCAGCAGTACCAGCAGTCATACACATCGTTATCGTCAGGCATGTCAGACAGCGCCCTGTTCAGTCAGGCGCAGACGCGGTGGCAGAATTCCGTGGGTGGGTTCGAGGATGCCCTGAAGCTTCAGGCGCGGGTGGTAGGAAATATCCCGAGCGACAGCTCGGCCATGACGCAACTGGTCTCGGCGAGCCAGAGTTCGGCCGGGGCGCTACAGGCCGCACAGGCGGGAAACCAGCTTCTCGCGCTTCAGTCTCGCCAGCTTTCCGACATCCAGGCCGAACTCGCGGCTAATGGCCGGGCCGCGGACCTCGAACGGGCGCGACAGGCGGCGAACGAGGCCGGTGCGGAAGCCCAATATCAGCATTTCTCGCAGTATGACGCCTATGTTCCCCAGGCCGTCGCCATCCCAAGTTCTGGATATTGAGCAATGGCGAGCGACAATGTCGGCATCATCGACGGCTTCCTGAATACCTTCGAGACCACGATCGACAGCGGTTTCGGTCTGGTCCGGGGAAGCGTGGTGTCGCTCGCGGGTTCGCTCTCGGTGCTGGACATCGTGCTGGCGGGGCTGTTCTGGGCGTGGGCGGCCGACGAGGACATCGTCCAGCGTCTCGTGAAGAAGACGCTGTATATCGGCTTCTTTGCCTTCATCATCGACCATTTCAGCGGCCTGTCGGGGATCGTTTTCAACAGTTTCGCGGCCCTCGGTCTCAAGGCCGGCGGCGGCACGCTGGCAATTGCGGACTTCATGCACCCCGGCCGACTGGCGGCGACCGGGCTCGATGCCGCGCAACCGCTTCTGGATGCGGCGAGTAAACTGGCGTTTTCGTTCGGTGCGCTGGCCAGCATCGTGCAGATCCTCGTCCTGGTCCTGTGCTGGTTCATCGTGCTGGCGGCCTTCTTCATTCTCGCGGTGCAACTCTTCGTGGCGATCGTCGAGTTCAAGCTGACCAGCCTAGCCGGTTTCGTGCTGATCCCGTTCGCCCTGTTCAATCGCACCGCTTTCCTGGCCGAGAAGGCGCTGGGCAATGTCGTATCGTCCGGTGTGAAGATCATGGTGCTGGCGGTCATTTCCGCCATCGCCTCCGTGCTGTTCAGGCAGTTCACGACGTCCTACGGTGATAGTGCGCCCACCATCGGCCAGGCGCTGTCCGTTGTTCTGGCGTCGCTCTGCATCGTGGGTCTCGCCATTTTCGGCGGCTCTCTCGCCAATGGGCTGATCTCCGGTGCCCCGCAGCTTGGTGCCGGGGCAGCGGCCGGAACCGCAATGGCGGTGGGCGCGATGGGTGCTGCGGCTGTTGCCGCGCCCGCTGCCCTGGCGTCTGGGGGCGCTGCCGCGCTTGGTGCGACGGCCGCGGCAGCGCGCGGCGGGGCTGCCGTCGCAGGTGCCGCCACGACAGCCTACTCCATGGGAGCAGCCGGACAGACCGGCGCGGCGGGCATGGCGTCGGCGGCTGGCAATGTCGGTCGCGCCGCTGGTGGTGCTGCGATGAACGCCGTGAAGAACAAGGTCGGCGCGGCAACATCCTCGTTGAAGGAAAGCTACTCTGCTGGCGGACGCTGGGCCGCCGGTGCGATGGGCGCCGGCGGAGAAGGCGATAGGCCATCGGGTGACGGTGGATCTTCAGGCCCGTCCGGCGGCGGAGGTGATCCCGGTACCGGGCCTGCCGGTAGCGGTAACCCTGGCGGCGGCCCCGATGGCGGCGACGGCTCCGACGGCAAGCCGCCCCGCTGGGCGCGAAAGATGAAGCGCCGCAACGCCGCCACCCATGCTGCCGAGGCCGCCCATATCATCCGCTCCGCCGATGGCGGGGGCGGGTCCACGTCCATCGATCTCTCGGAGAAAGAATGATGTTCCGTCGCTCCACAACACGCTACGGGACCACGCCCGAGCCCGTCACGCCCTACCAGAAAGCCGCACAGATCTGGGATGAGCGCATCGGCTCGGCCCGTGTGCAGGCCCGCAACTGGCGGTTGATGGCGTTCGGTTCCCTGTTCCTGTCCGCAGGTCTCGGGGCCGGGCTGGTCTGGCAGTCCGCGCGCGGCACCATCACGCCGTGGGTCGTGCAGGTCGACACGCTCGGTCAGGCGCAGGTCGTGGCGCCGGCGACGTCCGGCTACATGCCCGCTGATCCGCAGATTGCCTGGTATCTGGCACAGTTCGTCCACGACGTGCGCTCCCTGTCATCCGATGCCGTCGTGGTCCGGCATAACTGGCTGCGCGCCTATAATTTCACCAGCGTTTCTGGTGCCGTGGCGCTGAACGATTATGCCCGCCTGAATGATCCGTTTTCGCGGATCGGGCACGAGCAGGTCGAGCTGGACATCGCTTCGGTAATCCGGGCCTCGCCCGCCAGCTTCCGCGTCGCCTGGACCGAGCGCCATTACCGTGACGGCGCGTTCACCGGCACCGAACGCTGGACCGCCATCGTGTCGGTTGTTCTGCGCACGCCGCGCGACGCTGATCATCTTCGGAAAAACCCGCTTGGAATCTACGTCTCTGCCATCAACTGGTCGAAGGAACTCGGGCAATGATCCGTCGCGCTCTTCGTGCTTTGCCGTTGCTAACCCTGCCCCTGGCGGGTTGCGCGCAACAGTACCATCCACCCGTCATACGATATGACGACGCGGCCCAGGCCACGCTCCTGCCTGATCCGCCGAAGCCTGTGCGGGTGGCGGAGGTGCCACAGCCACTCCCGCTGCCGGGCCAGCTCAAGCCGCTTCCGCCCTTACGGCGTACCCATGTCGTGCCCGAGGCGGCTGACCCTACCGTGCGCGTGACCCAGGCCAATCTTGCCGCTCGCATCCAGCCGACGCGGGCCGGTTACGTGAACGCGGTGCAGGTTTACCCCTACAGCGCGGGAGCGCTCTATCAGGTCTATGCTTCGCCCGGCGAGATCACCGACGTTATGCTCCAGCCGGGTGAAAAACTGGTGGGTACCGGCCCGGTCGCGGTGGGTGATACCGTGCGCTGGATCGTCGGCGATACCACCAGTGGCGCGGGCACGACCAGGCGCGTGCATATCCTGGTCAAGCCGACGCGACCGGATCTCATCACCAATCTGATCGTCAATACCGACCGGAGGAGCTACCTTGCCGAACTGCGGGCGACACCCACGACCTATATGGCGTCGGTGTCCTGGGATTATCCCGAGGACGACCTGATTGCCCTGCATCGGCAGGACAGCGACGCCGATGATGCAGCCCCGGTGGATGCGGGGCTGGCTCTGAATGCGCTGAATTTCCGTTACGCTATTCAGCCGGTGAAAGGTGGCACGCCGCCCTGGCTGCCCAGCCGGGCGTTTGACGATGGCCACAAGGTCTATATCGCGTTTCCGTCCGGTATCGGGCAGGGCGAACTGCCGCCGCTGTTCGTGTTGGGGGCCGATGGCGGGCCGGAATTGGTGAACTACCGCGTCCGGCAGAACTGGATGATCGTCGATCGCCTGTTTGCCGCCGCCGAATTGCGGCTGGGCGACAGGCATTCCGAGCAGCGGGTACGGATCGTGCGCACGGATGGCAGGAAGTCATGAGCGGCGCGGAAGAGCGCCCGGAAGGGAATACGGGAGCCACCACAAGCGGAAGCGGAACAGGACCATCATCCCCGCCGCCCTCTCCCGATCTGCGGCTGCGCGCGCAGCGTCCGCCGGTGGTCCGGCTCTCGCGCCCCGTCATCTGGACGCTGGGTGGTGCGGGGATGCTCGCGATCGGTCTTGCGCTGGGCTACGCGCTGCAAAATGGTGCGCAGAAGGGGCCGCTCCAGGGGGCACAGGACACCGACACCCGCCCCTCGGCCGACGGGCTGGCCGCACTCCCCAATGACTATACCGCCACCCCGAAACTCGGGCCGCCTTTGCCCGGCGATCTCGGCAAGCCGATCCTCGATGCACAGCGGAACGGTCGCGCGGGACCGGTTTCCGGCATGGGAGACCGGCGTGGCGATCAGGAGATCGAGGCGGCACGCACCAGCAGGCTCTTCGCGCAGATCGAGGCGCGGGAGGGCCAGGCTGCGCAGACGATTCCGGTCATGGCCACCGCTCCCGGAGCACAGGCATCACCGACCGGCCCCGACCAGCAGACCGGCAATCGCGCCTTTCTGGCAGGTCAGCCGGATCGCGCGACGGTCAGCCCGGACCGGATCGTATCTCCCGCCTCGCCCTATATGCTCCAGGCCGGGACCGTCATTGCCGGCGCGCTGAACACGAAGATCAGTTCCGATCTGCCCGGCCAGATCGTGGGGCATGTGACCCAGAACGTCTATGACAGTCCGACAGGCCGGTTCTTGCTCGTCCCGCAGGGTAGCACCCTGTTCGGAGCCTATAACAGCGGCATTTCCTTCGGGCAGCAGCGCACCCAGATCATCTGGACGCGGCTGATCTATCCGAATGGCGAAAGCCTCGTCCTGGAAAAGCTGCCCGGTGGCGACGCCATCGGCCAGTCTGGCCTGTCCGATGAGGTGAACAATCATTGGGGGCAACTGTTCAAGGCGGCCCTCGTCACGACCCTCCTCAGCGTGGGCTCCGAGGCCGGGACGTCATGGAACGAGAACAACCTGATGCAGGCCATCCGCTCCGGCGCGAGCAACGGGTTTTCTATGGTCGGCAACCGGCTGATTGATCGCAGCCTGAATATTCAGCCGACGCTGACAGACCGCCCGGGCCTGCCGTTCACGCTTATCCTGAATCGCGACCTTGTCCTGAAACCCTGGCACCCAAAGGAACCGGCTCCATGACGAAGCTGCGCATCACCGAAATTCCCGACGAGAAGCCGGTCCGTGTCACCGTGGACCTGCCTGCGGACCTGCATCGCGATCTCGTCGCTTATGCTGCCCTGGTCAGCCAGAACGGCCAGTCCGTCGATCCGGCCCGTCTCGTACCGCACATGATCCGTGGCTTTATCACCTCCGACCGCGCGTTCCGAAAGCTCCGGCAGGAGCCACGGCGGGCACCCGTTAAAACGCAGTCGCCTGCTGCTCCAGAAAACGGATGACTGTCCTCGCGGCCGGTGGGCAGCGCTCACGGTGCCAAGCCGCGCCATAGGCGAAGTGGGAAAATCCGTCCCCGTCGATGACTTCCACTACCGCGATCCGCTCCCGGATGGCAGCGGGCAGAAAACCCAGCCAGGCATCCGGCAACAGAGCGATGCCGCTGCCATTCGCTGCCAATGCGACGACCCGCAGGCTTCTGACCGCCTCCTGACGTGTCACCGGCACGAATCCCGCCTGCCGCATCTTGCGCATCAAGAGCGCGAGCAGTTCCTCGCCGGTATCATCCTTGCCGATCAGAAAGATTCCATCATGCAACTCAGCCCATGACGCGGTTCCGACCTGTGCGATCGGATGTTCGGCCGACATGATCGCAACGACACGATCGCTCCAGAGCGGGACGGTGGCCACCATGCTGCCGGGCAGGGGCAGCGTCATTATCGCGAGGTCGATCTCCTCCTGTTCCAGGGCCTGGAACAGTTCTTTTTTCGCATTATCCCGATAAGTGAAGGAGATACCGGGTTGCGCAAGGCTGTACGACTCCAGTATCGCCGAGATCCGGCCGGGTGGGATGCTGCCCTGGACGCCCACGGAGATGACGCCGGTCTCGCCCCGGCTCCAACGCCGCGTGCGCTCGTACAGTCCGACTGTTCCATCGAGCAACTTCTCAGCCTCTCGCAGAAAGGCAACTCCCGCCGGGGTGAGCCGGGCACCGCTCGACGTGCGTCGAAAAAGGGAGACGCCAAGTCGCTCTTCCAGTAACCGCAAGGACCGGCTTACGGCAGATTGTTTGCCTCCCAGCGCCCGTGCGGCTCCATGGATACTTCCCTCCCTCGCGATGACACGCACGAACAGCAATTCCCGCAGATCGAGAGGTGGTCGCCGAACCGACATTTTCTGTCTATCCCGATTTTTTGAAGACCTTCGGCATGACCTGCCAAAATCCAGTCATTGTGCTTTCAAGTCTGCAACAATAATTCGTTCACGATATATTATGACGTTACTCTCTGCCTTCGCCATGAAGCCATCGCAATATCCGCGCTGCGGTGCAAAATGCTCTTGTGGCATAGTGCGCTAATGTACCACCTCGCCGAAGAGAAATGGAAGCATGATGAACCTATTGGACGAATTCATCCCGCGCTTCGATTTCAGCGAGCGACACAGTGTCGATATCTCCGCCCCGGCCAGTCGCATCATGAACGCGGTGGCTGCATGGCGGAATCAGGACGATCCGCTGGTTCGTGCCGCCATCCGCCTGCGCGAAATGCCCGCCCGGCTGTTAGGCCATGCGCGGCAACGGAATCTGGACCTCACCGACTTCACGCTGCTGGAACGGCGAGGCGATGCCGCCCTGGTCTACGGCCTCGTCGGCGCGTTCTGGCGGGCGGATTACGGATTGTGCGACATTCCCACAACGGACGCTTTTCTCACCCCTTGCCATGATGACGTCTGCAAGCTCGCTCTGGGCTTCTCCATCCAGCCGGGACCACACGGTACCCAGTTGCTGGTGACGGAAACCCGCGTGTTTTGCGCCATGGACCGGGCCAGGCGTCGCTTCACGCCCTATTGGTATCTGATCCGCCCGGTCAGCGGCCTGATCCGCCGCCGCATGCTCGCGACCATCCGGGAACAGTCGGAGTCTCCGCCCTCTCATCACCCGCGCGCAGCATTGCCATGAAGCTTTACGACTACCCCACCGCCCCCAATCCACGGCGTGTGCGCTTCTTCATCGCCGAGAAAGGGCTGACGATTCCTATCGTTACAGTTGATCTGGCGAAGCACGAGCAGTTCGCGCCCACGTTCCGCCTCCTTAACCCCTCCTGCACCGTTCCCGTCCTGGAACTGGACGACGGCACCGCGATCAGCGAGGTGCCCGTCATCTGCCGTTATCTGGAGGAGTTGCATCCCGATCCCCCTCTGATGGGCGCGACGCGAGAACAACGCGCCATCATCGGCATGTGGGACCGGCGCATGGAGATCGACGGCTATCTTGCCGCGATGGAAGCCGTACGGAACAGCCTGCCGGGACTGTCGGGCCGCGCACTGGTCGGACCACACGGCTATGCGCAAATCCCCGAGCTTACCGCGCGCGGCCGTCAGAGGCTGGCCGATTTCATGGCCGATCTGGACACCCGGCTGCGCGATGTACCCTATGTCGCGGGCAATGCCTTCTCGATCGCTGACATCACCGCGTTCGTCACGCTGGATTTCGCCCGTAGCCGACTGAAGCTGGCATTGCCAGACGAGGCCTCCGCCCTGCATGCATGGGTCACGAGCATCGCGAAACGGCCAGGAGCACAGGCATGACGGCCTTTGCCATACTCTTGTTAGCCGGCATCTCGTTCAAGAGCGCTGTTCTACTTATGAACATCACCCGCCCGAACATCCTGACGATGTGTGCCACGGGATTCGGCACGCTACGCCGTAGCCACCCCCGATTTGCTCCGGGCTGCTTACAAAATGCTTACATTCCTGTGCTACGGCACACTGTAAACAAAAAACGGTCCCGAAGGAACGTCTTTAACCGCCTGATTTTCCTTGGAAAATCTGGAGCGGGCGATGGGATTCGAACCCACGACCCCAACCTTGGCAAGGTTGTGCTCTACCCCTGAGCTACGCCCGCGTCCTGTGCGACGAGGGCTCGTTTAGATCAGTCATCCGGACTGCGCAAGAGACAAAACGCGTTTTGCACCCGAAAAAAACGGAGCCCGATCATTCACTTCTCCATTTCCGGAAAAATACGAACAGACTTTCAGATTCCAGGCAGTTCGTTCACCGTCACCACACGCCAGGCTCCGTCATGACACTCGAGGATCGTAAGGGAAAGATTCTGGACTGAAAAATGCAGAGCTGTATCCGGTGAAATCCTGAGAGCGTGCGCCAGCGCGGCACGTATCGCGCCACCGTGGCTCACAACAACCATATCGCGAGACGCATTTTCCTCAGCCAGCCGGTCCAGAGCCGCGCCCACGCGGGTGCAGACCGTGACCATGCTTTCCCCGCCCGGTGGACATTCACTCCCGGAAAGAGGCCAGAACTGATGTGGCGGCAGCTTCAGTTTTCCCGGTAACTCCCCATGTGGCAGCCCCTGCCAGTTCCCGAGATCCTGCTCGACCAGATCCGACTCGACGATGAGACCACGCGCTCCGTATCCTGCATTCTGAATTGTTTCCGCCGTCCGGCGCGTGCGCCTTAAAGGCGTGATAAACCATAAAGCCTCTGAAGGCAGACGTCGGGCCAGCGCCTCATACATTGATTGCTGCGCAATCAGACTTTCCGGACACAGCGGAACGTCCATGGTTCCATAAAGCATGGCCCGGGCGTTTTGCTCCACCAAGGCATGACGTATGAGCCAGAAACGCGTAATCCCGGCTTCCAGCTTTGGCGCATCCAGAAAATTACCGTGATTTTGCTGTCCTTCAGGAATAAATCCGGAGGAAACCACACCCATCAGACGTCTCCGTTTTGTTTCAGCAGATTACCCGCGATCTTATCCACATCCTGAAGTGGTGCGTAAGTCGGCAGGGGATCAACGGCCAGAATCCGGTCCCAATGCCGTCGGATCAGACCAATTTTTGCAATAACCTCGCGCGCGTCATCGATTTCTCGCGCCAGGCGCAAATCCGTATCAAGCTTTCTGTGAGACGGCTCGCCTGATACCAAGCGAGCTCCGGCTGAAATTCGCAACGCACCCGCACATGCACCGCCGAGCGCAGCGGAAGGAACAGCAACTGGCTGGCCGATATGGCACAACAGCCTTGCCAGACCACTCACTCTTTCCGGCTCGTTCGCCGCGAATACATGGCTCAGATCTGCATTCAGCCAGCGATAAAGCCGCCGGGCATCAGCAAGCCCCAGCGGCGTCATTTCCTCTTTCCTAAGGGAATTCCGAATGCCTGAATCCGGTGCTCTCACAAGAAAGCTGAGGATTGTCGTCATATCATCCCATGCACCAGGCAAAGCAGGCCGCACAGGAACCGGTGCCTCTAGCAGAGCGATATCATCGCACTCCGTCAGCGCCGAGCGCACTTCCCGAAGAAACCGCTCAAGGCGCATGCGCGTCTCTGTCGCCGGAACGGCCCGGAATGCCTCCATTTCGGCGATCGCCGCATGCCATCTCAGGGTCAGGCCGCAATTCGTTGCCTGCGGCAAATTTTCCGTCGCCTGGCAAGCCGGCCACTCAGTGCGCCCGGCATAATCGGACAAACCTGCCGGCAGACCACCGTGGTTCAGCCTTTTACGCCAGTGAGCCGGAAGAAGCAGCGCCCCGCAAAATGGCGGCCCGGTGATAAACTTCGATCCGGTAATCATGACAGCCCGGCCTCTGGCGACCCAGTTCCCAATTCGCTCCCGCGTCAGCCGATCCTGGCAGGCATCAACGACAATATCGATTCTCTCACCGAATTTCTGTTCGAAATTTTCCAGTGTCTCCTCATCCGGCGCCAGCAGACCGGTTTTCGACAGATCCAGTTGATGCAGGAGAATGTGGTGTCCCCGTGCAATCGCACCCGCGATCTGTTCCCGACATCGATCAGCCAGGATATCGGGAGCCACAGCATCGCCATTCGCTTCGCGCAACCGGATGGCTTCGACCTCAGTACGGGCCTCCCTGTTTTCCGGATCAGCAAATCCGAAACCGTCGATGATTTCACCATGAACCACTTTCGAACGCCGGGCCGTATCGTCCGCGAAGTGACGCCCGGCAGCCGCGAGCGGCACACCACTCCCTGTTTCGTCCGGTGCAATCAGAATATTTGTAACCGGCCTCGTTCCCGCTCCAAGCAACGAAATCGCCAGAGCAGCGAGTTCACAATCGGTGCCTGACGGGGCAAGCACGACCCGGTCCTCGCCAGGCAGGTTGAAATATGAAGCAAGGAACATACGGGCTTCACTGGCAAGCGCTGCAAGAAGGACTTCGCCATCATCACGGATTAAAGCCCGCTGCAAACGCTGACGTGCTTTTTCCGCGCCGGCAAAACCCCGCTCCGATACGGACGATGCGGTCGAAGACGCAAATGTAATCGCCCAGGGCCGCGGCCGATGTGAACAGCCGTAGTGATTAAGTCCGGTCCGCGGATCAAGCAGCAACCGTGCGTCTCCGCCCGTCGCCATCAGGGTCTCGGTCGGACCAATAAGACCCCACGAACGATCCAGCCATGACGTCAGGTCTTCCAGATCCTGCCCGGAAAGCTGTTTCGGCACGTGCGACGGGACGGGAAGCAGAAGCCGCAACATCGGCCAGAGTTCATTGATAGCATCCTGCTGAAGTGGCGTGTCGTCGCCGAGCAGATCCACCCAGTCCGGCTTGCGGGTTTCTTTATCCGGAGATCCTGCATCCAGCCCGTAGAACAGCGCTGCTGTTCGTGACGCGGCAAAACTCGCCCTTACGATCCATCTCTCCGGCGATAACTCCGGCATTCCATCCAGCAGACTCGCCAGTTCGAGAGCATGCCTCAGAACGAAAGCCTGATAGCGCGCGGTGTTATGGCTGACAGCGTCCTCACTGATATCGATCGTTCCGTCAGACCTGACACGGAAGGAACCGGGAGTCGTGGAAATGAGGCGAATATTGCGTTCTTCCGCAATAACTCTCAGATCCGGCCGATCGGAACCCTTTAAAAGTTCCGGAGTGGGAAAGCCTGCAAGCATAAATGCTACCCATTCTGTCGTTAAATAAAAATCATCGCCCCAGGGCTATGGTTAATGTGAGACGTAACGCGTAGCTCGTTCAGTAACGTATAAGGTGCTTCTAGTGATTGAGTCCGCTCTCCGCTATACGCAAAGCGCAGCCCCTTCGGGCATTCGAAACGGGATGGTTTGATGCGTATTCTATTAACCGGCGGATGTGGATTCATCGGATCCGCCGTAATCCGGCACCTGATTGGCGGAACCGAACACTCAGTCATGAACGTGGACTGCATGACTTATGCAGCATCACCTGAAACGGTGCAGAGTGCCGCATCATCGGATCGGTACCAGTTTGCTCAGGTGAACATCTGTGATGCTCCGGCGCTGGCGGAACTGTTCACCACCTTCCGCCCCGACGCGGTGATGCACCTCGCGGCCGAAAGCCACGTAGACCGCTCTATCGACGGCCCGGATGTCTTTATCCAGACCAATGTCGTCGGCACATATACTATGCTGGAGGCAGCGCGCGCTTACTGGCAGACGCTGGGTGACGACGCACGCAAGGCTTTTCGCTTCCATCACATCTCCACGGACGAAGTGTTCGGCGCACTGGAACCGGGCGAACCGCCGTTCACGGAAACCACGTCCTACGATCCGCGCAGCCCTTATTCAGCATCGAAGGCCTCATCCGACCATCTGGTGCGCGCCTGGTATCATACTTATGGGCTGCCGACTTTCGTCACCAACACCACAAACAACTACGGAATCTGGCACTTCCCGGAAAAACTGATCCCGCTGGTAACGATCAACGCGATCGAAGGCAAGGAACTGCCTGTTTACGGGAAAGGCGAAAATATCCGCGACTGGCTCTTTGTCGAGGATCATGCTGAAGCTCTCGTACGGGCCGTTGAAATCGGGATACCCGGTGAGACCTACGCCATCGGGGCACGGCAGCCGCGCTCCAACCTTGAGGTCGTCAGAACCATTTGTCAGGTTCTTGATGAGCTTTCACCTGATCCGGCAGGGCCACGCGAGCGTCTTATCCGTTTCGTATCCGATCGTCCGGGACATGATTTCAAATACGAAATCGATCCCACACACGCAGAAAAATCGCTCGGCTGGAAAGCAAAACATAACTTCGAGTCCGGCATTCGTCGCACAGTGCAATGGTATCTTGATAACCATTCATGGTGGCAGTCCATACGGGAACGTCGATATACTGGTGAACGCCTCGGCCAGACCGTAAAAACAAAATCCGGAACTGATTCCAAATGAGTAAGACCCCACCCGTTCAGACAAATATGAAGGGCATTCTGCTGGCAGGAGGATCGGGGACACGCCTTTATCCTATGACCCTTGCGGCAAGTAAGCAGCTGCTCCCGGTTTATGATAAACCGATGATTTATTATCCGCTGACGACACTTATGCTCGCCGGCATCCGGGATATCATGATCATCTCCACGCCGGCGGATCTGCCGCAGTTTAAGCGTCTCCTGGGCGACGGATCTCAGTTCGGTGTCCGTTTTGAATACCGCGAACAGCCAAGCCCCGACGGAATCGCGCAGGCCTTTCTCATCGCAGGAGACTGGATTGAAGGGTGTCCCTGCGCGCTGGTGCTCGGAGACAATCTGATCTTCGCCGATCATCTGTCAGTGCTGCTGCGTGCTGCCGCCACACGCCCAAAAGGTGCTACGGTTTTTGCCTACCAGGTTCGTGACCCTGAGCGTTATGGCGTCGTCAGCTTCGATGAAACAGGAAAGGCCCTGTCTGTCGAAGAAAAGCCCGCTTACCCGGCTTCGAACTGGGCCATTACAGGGCTTTATTTCTATGACAATCGCGTTGCGGAATTTGCCCGTCAGGTCCGGCCATCGGCACGCGGTGAACTGGAAATCACCGACCTCAACCGCTTTTATCTTGAAGAGGGAAGTCTGCACGTTGATCGTCTGAGCCGTGGCTGTGCATGGCTGGATGCCGGCCTTCCGGAGAGTCTGATGCAGGCCGGGCAGTTTGTGCACACTATTCAGGCCCGGCAGGGGATGCTGGTCGGCTCACCTGCGGAAGTCGCATTCCGCATGGGATATATTGATGCCGATGCCCTGCGTGCTCATGCTGCGAAGATGGGCAAAACCGAACTGGGACGGATGCTCAGAGAACTGGCCGATCAGGGCTGATTTCATCGCGCAGACGCCGCGGATTTATCCCGCCGGTGGTCTGCTGCATAAAAACACACCCTCAGGCATAGCCAGGGTGTGTTTTTCTGTATCACAAAATTACCGCATTATTATTCTACGGAGCTGAAGTATGAAGGTAGAACGCCTGGAAATTCCTGATGTCATTCTCATTACACCTCCGCGCTTTTCCGATAATCGTGGTTTTTTTTCAGAGACCTATAATATCCAGCGCATGATGGACGCCGGAATTACACAGCCTTTCGTTCAGGATAACCAGAGCCTTTCACGTCAGAAAGGAGTCGTTCGAGGCCTTCATTGTCAGCTTGACCCGCATGCTCAGGGCAAACTCATACGTTGTACCAGAGGTGCGATTTGGGATGTGGCAATCGACGCCCGAACCGGCTCTCCCACTTATGGTAAATGGGTCGCGGCAGAACTGTCAGAAGAAAACTGGTCTCAACTCTGGATTCCGCCCGGTTTTCTGCACGGGTTTTGTACACTGGCAGAAGATTCAGAGGTGCAGTACAAATGTACCGGTCTCTACGATAAAGCTTCTGAACGCGCTGTAATCTGGAACAGCCAGGAACTCGCCATTGACTGGCCTGTTCAGCCCGGCGCTGCAGTACTGTCCGGAAAAGATCTCGAAGCACCGGATTTTTCGGCTGCAAAAGACTGGTTTCATTACAAATGACAAGTACAGATTCCGATACCCGCTCTATTCTCGTCACAGGTGGAAACGGTCAGCTTGCCACCTCCCTTGCCAATCTCGGAGGGGAAAAGATCCGTCGCGTCGGGCGCCCGGAATTCGATTTCGAGCGTCCTGAAACAATTGAAGCCACAATCAAAGCCTGTAATCCCGCAGCGATCGTGAACGCCGCCGCATGGACAGCGGTTGATCTCGCTGAGAAAGAAGTTGCCGGCGCGGAAGCAGCAAACCGTGATGGCCCGGCTCTGCTCGCTGCCATTTGCGCAGAGCGGAACATCCCTTTCATCCACGTCTCAACAGATTATGTTTTTTCCGGGGATAAGGGATCACCCTATACAGAGACGGACGCCGTTTCCCCGGAAACTGTTTACGGGCTCACAAAAGCAGAAGGCGAGCGGCTCGTACTCCGCGCGGACCCAAAAGCAATCATCCTTCGGACTTCCTGGGTCTATTCCGCTCACGGCAAAAATTTTGTGCGTACCATGATCAGTGCAGGCGCCAGAAACTCTGTTTTGAAGGTCGTGGGGGATCAGCGCGGAAATCCGACCAGTTCGGATGATCTGGCGAAAGCCATTCTGGCGATCCTGGCTTTGATTGAGGAAAGCGGCTGGAAGGATGAATATGCAGGCATTTATCATGCCTGCGGCACGGGTGAAGCCACCTGGCATGAACTCGCCGTTGCAGCGCTCGAACAGGCAGCCCGCCACAGACAACGGATGCCGGAAATTACATCGATCCGAACTGAAGACTGGCCCACTCCGGCAAAACGTCCGGCAGATTCACGCATGGACAACAGCAGGCTTGCTCAGGTCTTCAACGTGTACATGCCGGAATGGCGTGAAAGCGTCGCGCGAACTGTGGACTCTCTGTTCGCGGAAAAAATATCCTGAACGATATGAAATTGCGTACAATATTGTAATGACGCAATACATCCGATGAGTGCCGCTCCCATAACCTCCGCTCCCTGGGTTCCACGCCTCATCGGAGCCGGTCATGATCCGACAGACGGACCGCCTGTCGCGATCCTGCTTTCGCTCTACAATGGCGAAACATTCCTTAACCGTCAGCTCGATTCGTTTCTTGACCAAAATTATCAAAACTGGATTCTGCTCTGGCGTGATGACGGCTCAGCCGATGCGTCCCGGGCAATTCTGAGAGCGTTTCAGGCAAACCGGGGTGCCGGCCGTTGTCTGGAGATCGATAGTGAATCAGATACGAATATCGGCATAGCAGCTTCTTACTGGCGTCTTATGGACTGTGCGCCCGCAGGACATCTGATTGCTTTCGCAGACCAGGATGATGTCTGGCTTCCGGAAAAACTGTCGCGAGGTGTCGCTGCTCTTAAAGACGTTCCCGCAAATACACCAGGCATGTATTTCGGTCGACAGATTCTGACAGACCGACAGTTGAAGCCGATTATGATCTCTCCCCCCATCACGAACCTTCGCGGCATTTTCTCCGCGCTCGCACAAAACGTTGCAACGGGTTGCACGGTCATCCTGAACGAAAAGGCCCTGAGCCTTCTGGACGCAATGCGGCCGCCACCACCTTTTATTCTCCACGACTGGGCAGCTTATCTCGCTGTCTCTGCCGCCGAAGGAACTGTGTGCGTTGATGAGCATCCCGCCATATTATATCGGCAACATTCCGGAAATGCCGTAGGCGCTCCGTCTTCGTGGCTGCGGCGCAGTTATGCCGCGGCCCGCAGAGGTCCAACCGCATTTATGACAATTTTTCGTTCAAATCTTGTATGGCTTCTCAGACACCGGGGTCTCGTAACCCCATTAACCACGTTACGCCTTGAAAAGCTGGAAAGAGGTCTAGCGGGAACACGCCGCGAACGATTACAGTTACTGAGACAATTCCCTGACCTGACACGTTCCGGCTTTAGCGAAAAACTACTTTTCCGCCTGTGGTTCCTCTTTGGATAGCCGGTCGCCGGCGACCGACCTGTCAGCGCTTTACCTTCCCCTCTGTTTCACGATTCCCGCCGCAATGCCGTTCTGTTTTCTCCGGATGTGTCGGCCAGATCTTTCATATAACTGAGCAGCGATGCTGTGCGCGTCACCGTGAAACCAAGAGTTTGCAATGTGGTGAGCATATCAGGTGTCACACCGGCTTTATCACGCAGCAACGCGATATCATCGTTCTCCAGATCCATTACCCATTTTCCCGCCTGCGCATCCCTGTCCGGGGATCTTTCATATATTCTTAACCGCAAAACGATTGACCAACGATTAAAGCCCTGTTCCGGCACAACGTTACAGCCACGGAAATTGATGATAGACCCCGACCTCATGCCGGGGTTTTTACAGCCTGTGTGCAAAGTGAAATCATCGCAGGAGTGGGTTTATGTTTCTGGCTCACAGAACTGGCCAGCCGGCACGTGCCGTCGAAACGGAGGCCGATGCTGCCGGCGCTACGTGGCTTGATCTGATTGACCCGACCGATGCGGAACATGCTCTGGCAACTAAAATTGCCAGCCAGGATATTCCACGCCGTGCCAATCTCGATGAAATCGAGAGTTCCTCACGTCTTTTCACTCATGACGATGCCGTTTACCTGTCAACGCCGCTCGTACGACGGACGGAAACCGAACTTGTCTGCCCGCCGATTGGCTTTGTACTTACACCCAAAATTCTCATCAGCGTCCGTTTTTCACAATATGCGTCGTTCGATATTGCAGCGCGCCAGCTTGCAGACTCTGCTACACCTCTGAGCAGCGATGACGTTCTGATTCTGCTGCTCGAGGCGATCGTAGACCGCCTGGCAGACGTCCTTGAGCATGTAGGACTGGCACTGAACCAGCTCTCGAGAGATGTTTTCGCTGGCTATAGTCCCCAAGCCGGAAGGATAGCTGCGTGGCAGCGTGCAATTCTGCGTCGCGTCGGGCACTCAGAGGATTTTTCCTCCCTCGTCAGAGACAGTCTGCTCGGTCTCGACCGTATCGCCATTTTTGTCAGTGAAACGACGAAGCACCGCCTTGCTCACTCTCTCACCACGCGACTGGCCACAGTAAATCGCGATATCGCCTCGCTTAATGACTTTGTGTCACAGCAGTCTAATAAGGTTCAGTTCCTGCTTGATGCTGCTCTGGGTTTCATCAGCATCGAGCAAAACGACGGAATGAAGATTCTGACCGTGGTCAGTTTTATTGGTGTGGCGCCAACGCTGATCGCGGGTGTCTACGGGATGAATTTTAAGGATATTCCCGAACTGACATGGAGCTTTGGCTACTGGTACGCTCTGACAGCCATGGCGTCTTCGGTCATCCTGCCGCTTCTGTGGTTCTGGAGACGTGGCTGGCTGGGAGAAGTAAAATAAACCGAAGTTCAGATATGCGATTACTACAAATGAGATACCGCCCCACAGCATTGCTCATTACGGGGCTCTGAGTCCTGCTTCTTTCCGGACTGTCCGCAAAATCCGTCACGAAATCAGGCGGCGCGTTGCCATCCGCTGCCGGGTCCGCACAGCCTCTGATTGACCGATAGGAACAACCCCTGGCGTTATGGCGGATCATCGCCGGGCAGCACACACCGGATTATCGTTGGACTGCGGCAAAGCGGAGAACACAGCATGCCGGTAGAATGTGCAGTTCCTGATCGCAATCTGCGGGCGTTGATGTTCGGCACCCTGTCCGGCTCGTTCGATATGCCAACAGCAGGCAGAGGGTCTGTTCACTGCCGGATGACCGTTCCCCTGAGTGACCGGATACTGCCTCTGGAGGGCATCTGCAGTCCCGGCACACCGGGAGGTTCGGTGGCCACCCGACAAACGCCGGTATTGCTCAGCGCACAGCTGAATAACTTCCTGTCGCCGGATACTTCAACTGCTGAGTACTGGCTGACTGCCAGAGGTTTTCCCGAAGCCTTTCACAAGGCCAGCTCCGTTCAGGCACGGTAATTCCTGCCCCGGAACCTTACGCTTGACAACGCCCGACACTCCCACTACTCGACTGTCCACCACTGGCGGCCTTCATCCGCCCAGTGCGTTCCTTATATCAGGATTTTCGCCATCAGACGCGGCACGTCAGTCCCGCGTTATGCTGTCCCGTTCCGGGACAGAACTGCGAAAGCCTTGATTCTCCCCGGTAGTCCCGTTTGCCACATCAAGGCGCATTTTACATGCATCTCGCTGAACTTAAGGCCAAAACCCCGGCCGATCTTCTTTCTTACGCCGAAAGTCTCAATATCGAGAACGCGTCGTCACTCCGTAAACAGGAGCTGATGTTCGCGATCCTGAAGACTCTGGCCGATAACGACCAGGCTATTTACGGCGAGGGGACACTTGAAATCCTTTCGGATGGCTTCGGTTATCTCCGCTCACCGGAAGCCAATTACCTGCCCGGTCCGGATGATATTTATATCTCTCCTGTTCAGGTACGCCGTTTCGGCCTCCGGACAGGCGATACGGTAGAAGGCCAGATCCGCGCGCCACGCGACGGAGAGCGTTACTTCTCGCTCCTCAAAGTCAACACGATTAACTTTGAGTCGCCGGATGCCGTTCGCCACAGAATTAACTTCGACAATCTGACGCCGCTCTATCCGGAGCGCCGCCTGCAGATGGAAGTTGAAGGCCAGACGCCTCCGGAAGCGGAAACGCCGTCCAAAGGCAAAAAAAGCCAGCCGCGCGACTTTACGTCCCGCGTCATCGATCTTGTTGCACCGATCGGTATGGGGCAGCGCGCACTCATAGTGGCGCCCCCCAGAACCGGTAAGACTGTGATGCTGCAGAGTATCGCCTCATCCATCAGCGCCAATCACCCGGAAGTCTTCCTGATCGTTCTGCTCATTGATGAACGCCCGGAAGAAGTCACCGACATGGCCCGCTCCGTGCGCGGCGAAGTGGTCGCATCCACGTTTGACGAGCCGGCTCAGCGTCATGTCCAGGTCACGGAAATGGTGCTCGAGAAGGCCAAGCGTCTTGTCGAGCATAAGCGTGACGTGGTCATTCTGCTTGACTCGATTACGCGCCTTGCACGCGCTTACAACACCGTTGTCCCGTCATCGGGTAAAGTGCTGACCGGTGGTGTGGACGCGAATGCGTTGCAGCGCCCGAAACGCTTCTTCGGTGCGGCCCGTAACATCGAAGAAGGCGGCTCGCTGACCATCATCGCAACGGCACTGATCGATACCGGTTCGCGCATGGATGAAGTCATCTTCGAAGAGTTCAAAGGCACGGGCAACTCCGAACTGATCCTCGACCGCAAACTGGCTGACAAGCGCACCTTCCCCGCTATCGACATCACCAAGAGCGGCACACGCAAGGAAGAGCTTCTGGTGGATCGGGCAACGTTGTCGAAGATGTGGGTACTTCGCCGCATCCTGGCGCCCATGGGCACGATGGACGCCATGGAATTTCTGCTGGACAAGCTGAAATACAGCAAATCCAATCATGACTTCTTCGAAGCGATGAATAACTGACAGTTAAACGGGGCTCGCAGCAGCATGCAATCTGCGCTGCGAACCCCGTTTTTCGTCAGAAGCACAAAGAAAAATCCGCCGGACTCTCCCGATCGGTATCGGCGCGGGAATGAATACCCGCCGAAACTCCGGCACTATAGATTCAGTCAAATCCAACGTCAGTCAGGCGTTCCGATACGTCCCACAGACGTTTCGCGATGTCAGGGCGCTGAGCAGAAGGCGGAATCACGGCGGGTCCCGGCGGCCCGCGCCGCTCACCGGCACCTGTCGGGCCGTAATACTGTCCGTCTTCAGCCTGAGACGATGCCGCTGCATAAACAAAAGGTTCGGCACCTTCCGCAGCCGATTGCCCAAGCAACTGAAATGCAATGTTGGCGCCCAGTTCTGTCACGAGCGTCAGTACGCCGCCAGTCCCGCTGCCCATTCCGTTAACAATGAGCCGGGTCCGTGCCCAGCCCGGATGGGCGATACGGGCATGCAGTTTCCACCCCTCAATCTTTGCCCGCCGGGCAAGCTCCATCCCGAACATGAGATTGGCCAGCTTGCTCTGATTGTAAGCATGAAACGGCACGTAGCGGTACCGGGACTGCAGATCGTCGAACCGTATCTGGCCTTTCCAGGCGGCCAGACTGGCGATCGCCACGACGATACCTCCGTCAGGCGCACACTCCAGAAGCGGCTTCAGGCGTGCCGTCAGCGCAAAATGTCCCAGATGATTGACGCCGAACTGGAGTTCGAATCCGTCTTTCGTTTCCAGGCGGCGGGGAGGCGCCATAACACCGGCGTTGTTAATAAGCACGTCAACCGCCGAAACACGCCCGGCCAGTCTGTCAGAAAATTCCGCGACGGAAGCGAGGGATGCCAGGTTCAGCGGTGCCGCTTCAACGCGTGCGCCGGGAACACGACTGGCAAGTTCCCTGACAGCCGCATCGTTGCGTTCCACATTACGCGAAGCGAGAATCACGCGGGCCCCCAGCAGAGCCAGATCACACGCGGCCTCAAACCCCAGTCCGCTGTTGGCGCCGGTAACCACGGCAACTTTGCCATCCAGCCGTTCGAGGGAACTCAGAAAAGAGCCACGTTCATCTGTCATTGTTTCAGTTCCGCTTCCATTCCATGCACAAGCGCCGGATCATTTTCGGCCGCTTCAAGTGCTTCTTTTGTCAGCCGCTTTTCATTCTTTTTCAAAAAGACAAGCATACCGACAATAACAGCCACGCCGATCGGTATGACGATCCAGGCAGCGGGTCCCGAGAGCCGGAGAGCTTCATGACCCAGATAATAGGTAATCAGACTGTACCCACCGGCCCAGCACAAACCTCCCATGGCGTTGAAAATCAGGAAACTGCGCCAGTGCATATGATTCGCGCCGGCCATCAGAGCCACGAAAACGCGCAGAATGGCAATAAACCGTCCGAAGAACACCACGATACCGCCGTGCTGACGGAAAACGTATCGCCCGAGAAGCAGTCTCTGCGGTGTCAGACCTACTTTGCGGCCATGACGGAGGAGCAGGTGAAATCCGAGCGCCTTGCCGATCAGATAGCCGAAATTGTCGCCCATGATGGCGCCGGTTACACCTGCGGTTGCAACGCCGTAGATATTCAGTCTGTGTGTTGTCGCCGCATAGAGCGCCGCAGTGATGAGCAGGCTTTCCGCCGGAAGAGGCAGGCCCATGCTTTCAAACATCACGACGACACCGATCACACCGTAACCATATTCAGAGAGAAGCGTATCCAGATAATGTAACAGGGCAGAGGTTCCCGAATGCACAATAAAGGAGCCCTGAGGAACCGTCTGGACACGGGACTGTCAAGCCTGCAAACCATTATCAACATTTTATAAATAACGCGCAGGGCGGCGCAGACATCGGAGGCCTCATGATGCAACACGCCAGACCATGCGGCACGTGGCCTTCACCCGTGACAGTCGGACTGGCTGCGGGAAAAACCGTCACACTTTCCTCCGTTTCAGTGGTCGGAAACTCTGTTTTCTGGCTGGAGCGGCGACCTGCGGAAGGCGGACGAACCGCACTGGTTTGCAGTTGTGACGGTGATGCGCCTCGCGATGTGACACCCCCTGACATGGATGTGGCGACTAAAGTCCACGAATACGGCGGCAAGGCCTACACTCTCAGCGACAGCAGTCTGGTGTTCAGCAATCACCGTGACAACGGCGTGTATCTGCTGCCGGTCAACGCTCCGTCCGGAAAAAAACCACAGCTTGTCGCCGGGGGTGCGGCGCTCCGTTACGCCAGTCTGGCGATCGATCCGCTTAACCGGGCTGTTTTCGGGGTCCGCGAGGATCACCGTGCTGAAGGAGAACCCCGCTCCACACTGGTTGCTCTGCCGCTGTCGCCCGATTCCAGGGGAGGTGAAGGCACGGTCCTGGTCAGCGGGGCAGATTTCTACTCAACACCCGTGGCAGCGCCGGACGGATCGTTGCTGGCCTGGATCGAGTGGGATCACCCGGCCATGCCTTGGACCTCCACCCGTCTGTGCGTAGCGCCGATTCTCTATGCCGATGGTCGCATGGAACTCGGCCCGAAACGCGTTCTTGCCGGTCTGAACATAAATGAGTCGGTCACGGAACCCCAATGGGCCGACCCTCAGACGCTGATTGCCGTATCGGATCGGAGTGGCTGGTGGAATCTCTGTCGCTTTTCCGTGGCCCTCCCTGCCTCTGAACCGGAAGCTCTTTGTCCCATGGAGGCGGAAACAGGCCAGCCGCACTGGGTTTTCGGACAAAGCAGCTACACGCTTTTACCGCACAACCGCATCCTGGCATTGAGCGTGCGGGAGGGGCAGTCGCAGACGCTTATGCTCACTCCGGCGAAAAACGGCTTTTCCGTGCGATCCGTCTCTCTCGGTCAGCCGGACCAGTGCCCGCTCCGTCTGGGGGGCGCCGGCGAGCAGGAGATTTACGCCTGGCTTAATCAGCCTGCCGACGGGCCTGCTGCGGTCGTGATCGGCAGGGCTGACAAAACGCCACGTATTCTGAAGGCTGCCGCCACGCTTCCTTTCGGATCGCGCGATATCGCACTGCCACAGCCCGTGCGCTTCCCCATCCCGGGGGGAGATAAGGGTTATGCTTTCTTCTATGCGCCGGCCAATGCGCATTACACCATTCCGGACAATGAATTGCCGCCCATGATCGTTACCGCTCACGGCGGGCCGACAGCGCGGGCGAGTGAAGCTTTTTTACTCAAAGTCCAGTGGTGGACGAGCCGGGGCTTTGCGGTACTGGATGTCAATTACAGCGGCTCGACCGGCTTTGGCCGGGCGTATCGTGAGCGTCTGGACGGGAAGTGGGGAGTTCGCGATGTGGCGGACTGTGTTGCCGCCGCACGTTATATAGCCGGCACCGGTAAGGTTGACCCGAAGCGCATTGCCATCAGAGGGGCCAGTGCGGGGGGCCTGACGGTGCTGGTCGGGCTGGCGACATCCGATGTTTTCGCCGCTGGCGTCAGTCTGTATGGCGTGACCGATCTCCGGGCTCTTGCACAGGAAACTCACAAATTTGAAGCACGTTATCTGGACAGCCTGGTAGGTCCATGGCCGGATGCGGAGGCTGTCTATCGTGAACGCTCGCCTCTCTTCATGGCTGACCGGATCAGGTGCCCGGTGCTGTTTCTGCAGGGTCTCGACGACAGAGTCGTGCCGCCGGAACAGGCGAGGGCCATGGTGCTCGCCCTTCGGGAAAACGCCGCTCCATGCGCATTGTATGAATTTCCGGGAGAAGGCCACGGTTTTCGGGGAGAAGCCACCATCGGACAGGCGCTGCTGCTCGAGCTGGATTTCTACGGGCAGGTTTTCGGCTTTGTGCCCGCAGAGCAGGATCGCACGCCGGCAACCCACGTTCATCTGGAACCATGAGAATGGGGGTTTCCGGAACATTGCTTTCAGGCACCGGCGCAGGGGAAACATCTGAAAGTTTCGACTTCCGGTTACGTTTCAGGTATTAAGAACCATGCACACCGTCACACTGAACGGATATAAGAACAATAAACCGGCTTTTGAAGCACGTTGGGAAGAGACGGAATAATACTATATGAATGACAGTTTCATCGTCGGCATCATCGCCGTCGTTGCTGCCACGGGCGGCCTTCTCTTCGGGTATGATACAGGGATCATTTCTGCGGCGTTGCTGCAGATCACCCGTGACTTCTCTCTTTCAGTCATGGGGCAGCAGATTGTTACCTCGGCAATTATTGCCGGAGCCCTTATCGGCTGTCTCGGCTCAGCCCCGGTTTCCGATCATTTCGGGCGCCGTCGTACGATCATGATTGCCGCGGCGATCTTTCTCGTCGGTACGATCGGAGCGACTCTCTCCGGGACAGTTCCGCTTCTGACGCTCTCACGCTTTATTCTTGGGCTTGCCGTCGGCGCTTCTTCACAGATTGTGCCTGTCTATATCGCTGAAATCGTCCCCGCGAACCGGCGCGGTCAGCTTGTTGTTCTGTTCCAGATGGCGGTTGTCTTCGGCATTACGGTCTCTTTCATCACCGGTTATCTTCTGCGTGACCATTCCTGGCGGCTTATGTTCGGTCTCGGCGCAATCCCGGCGATTCTTCTGTTGCTGGGCATGGCGTTTCTGCCCAACAGCCCGCGCTGGATGACCATGCAGGGCGACGTTCCCGGTGCCCGCAAGGTTCTGCGTCTTGTCCGGAGCTCCGACAGAGTGGCGGAACGGGAACTGGACAGCATCATCTCGGCACTGGGGAATCAGGCGGGCTGGCCCGAGATCTTCAAGTCGTGGCTGCGTCCCGCCGTGGTCGCCGCTGTCGGCGTGGCGCTGCTGACCCAGATTACCGGAATCAATGCGGTGCTTTATTACGCGCCGACCATCTTTGCGAGCGTCGGTTTTGGTCAGGGGTCGGCTATTCTGGCTTCCATTCCGATCGGTGTTGCCATGATTCTGGCGACCGTATTTGGAAGCTGGGCCGTGGATGCGTGGGGCCGGCGAGCGTTGATGCTTCGTCTGTTACCGTTTTCGGCCCTGTCGCTGGCTGTGCTGGCCGTTGTGTTCATGCTTGGGGCCACGCAGGGCGCCAATCCCTGGATCGCTGTCGGCTCACTCGTCGCTTATGCCATTTTCAATGCGGGCAGTCTGTCTGTGACGATCTGGCTGATCGGAGCGGAAGTCTTTCCGCTTTCAGTCCGTAGCAAAGGAATGAGTCTGGTCGCGGGAAGTCATTGGGCGGCCGATCTGCTGGTTTCACTTTTCACACTTTCCCTGATCGGGGCGATCGGCGCGGCCGGGACGTTCTGGCTGTTTGCCGGCGTCAACCTGGCGGCAGCGGGCTTTGTTTATAAATTTGTGCCGGAAACAAAGGGACGGTCGCTCGAAGAAATCGAGACCAGCCTGCGCGAGCATCGCTTCAGCGAAGGCTGAGCGGGTCCCGCTCCGGACCTGTGGTTCCTCGTGGCTCTGGTGGCTGTTTTTCTCAGGGCCTTGCCCTGAAACCCACCGAAGGCCGGGGCCTTTGGAAACCGATTTATTCAGGCAAAAATCGGGCTGTTTCTGATTTCCGGATAAATCACACAGTGAACTGCAACACCCGTCAGCGGTCTTTCTGATCCGGATTATCGGTCAGTGTTTTGAGAAATGCGACAATGGCATCGATCTCATCATCGCTCAGCGAGGGGTGTTTCTGACCGACGCCGCCAAAGGGCGGGTCTGAATTGATGTTGCTCCGGTATTTGCGCGGAAGATCATCATAGCGCAGGGGCCCATTCGGTCCTTTGCCATACCAGCGCCCCGGATCGCTGTCGCGGGTTGCATAAAAGGCTACGGCATCGCGCAGGCTGTGCATGACCCCGTTATGAAAGAAGGTCTTTCGCAGCGCGACGTTTCTCAGCGAAGGCGTGCGGAACAGACCGCAATACTCCGGCCGGTCGCTAAAATCCGTGCGCAGCGGACCGCAGAGACCGAGATCGTGGAAATTCGGGTTCCGGTTGGCCGGAATGGCCATGTTCCGCGGCACGGCCAGAGCGATCATCCCATAATCGCTCAGTTGTGGCGGGGTGCCGTCTTTGCCCGGCGCGCTGATATGGCAGGAGGCACAGTTGCCTTTTTCCGGATCGCTGAAGAGGGCCAACCCCCTCGCTTCGACTGGCGTAAGTGTCGCTTTCCCGGCCAGAAACAGGTCATATTTGCTGTTGTAGGGGTAAAATGTCTTCCAGTCCTGCTGATAGGCCTCAAGCGCCTCCAGAGCGACGGACAGCCTCGACTGGAGAAGGGGAGCGCCGGAGGAGGGCCTGCTACGTGCGGCGGGCAGGCGCAGGAGATCGAGTTCCGGGCCGTAACCGGCGGCAACCAGACGCTTTTCGGCGTCATCTTCCGTGCGGTTCGCCATCTCCACGGGTGACAGGAGCGGAATCAGAGCCTGAGCAGCGCCGGTATCGACGCGACCATCCCAGGTCAGGCCCCCTGTCGGGCCATTATCAATACTTTCATCGGCTTCCTCGTCGGAATCGAAGGCATGTTCCGTGAAGCGCGGCACGGCTTCCAGATAAGTCAGGGACGGCGGCGCCCTGAACCCCCGGAGGGTCATGGACGGGCCGCCGGGCTCTACCGGACGGGTGTCGGGCGGCCCGTAGGCATAGCGCGGATCGTGGCAGGACGCGCAGGACTGGCGGCCTGATGCGGAAAGGCGCGGGTCACGGAACAGGCGGGCACCGAGCGTCGTGAGGGTCTGCGCACGCCGGAACGCGGCCTGTCGGGAGAGAGCGGCTCTGGCGGGCATGGCGGTCGGGAGGACCGATGCCGGCAGGACCATCAGGCAGGCGGCAGCCAGTATGAACCTTTGAAGCACGCGGGTTATACGGCCTTGCGGCTTCTTCCGCTTCCGATACAACATGATCCTCTTTCCGGAACAGGCGGTCGCCTGCTTTCTGCTTCTGATACGGGAGACTGAAGCGATGCATCGCAGCCTGCAAGCCGCACTGTCCACCGCGGGACTGTGCCTGCTGCTCCTTTACCCGGCGGACACGGGTTTCGCGGCTTCCTCGCAGACAGCGGACACTCTGTCACAGATTCAGACCGTGGTGGTGATCTATGATGAGAACCGCTCTTTTGACAGTCTCTATGGTCGTTTTCCAGGCGCTGAAGGTCTGGATCAGGCTCCGGACAGTGCGAAGATCCAGCGGGACCGGGACGGCAGCGTGCTGCCGGAGCTGCCGCCGGTCTGGGGCGGCATCACCGCTTTCGGCGTAAAGCCGGCCATCACGCAGGCCATGAGCGCGCATCTGCCGAACGGGCCGTTTCAGGTCGATGCAACAGACGGGCTCAATGTCGCCGACGGGGTTCCGACGACGGATCTCTGGCACCGATTTTATCAGAACCAGGCGCAGATCAACGGTGGCCGGAACGATCAGTTCGTGGCCTGGACGAATGTCGGCGCGATGGTCATGGCCAACTGGGACGGATCACGCATGAAGATGTGGAAGATCGCGCAGCGCTACACGCTGGCGGATCACTTCTTCATGGGCGGGTTCGGCGGGTCTTTCTTCAACCATCAGTGGCTGATCTGCGCCTGCGCGCCCTATTACCCGCACGCGGACAAGAGCCCGGCGGCGGCGCTGATTGCCGAGACCGGGGCGGATCGCGCAAAGCTCCTTCTCGCCGCCAACTCGCCGAAATCAGTCCTGGACGGGCCACCGAAATATGCTCATGACGGCGATCTGACACCGGATTTCTACGCCGTGAATACGATGCAGCCGCCGTATCAGCCGAGCGAGGGGCCGGTGAACAAAGGGGGTGATCCGGCATTTGCCGATCCTGCGCGGCCAACGACCCTGGTGCCCCAGACGGCGGCGACGATCGGCGACCGTCTTTCGGACGCGGGTGTGAGCTGGGCGTGGTATGCCGGGGCCTGGAGTGAGGTGCTGACACATGGGTTTCACAGTCCGGTGCCGGACTTTCAGACCCATCATCAGCCACTCAACTATTATAAGTCTTTTGCGCCGGGGACCGCGGCGCGACAGGAACACCTCCGGGATGGTGGGATGGCCGGTCGGGCGCTGATTGCCGATATCGATGCCGGGCGGCTGCCGCAGGTGGCTTTTTACAAGCCTCAGGGTAATCTGAACGAACATTCAGGCTACACCGATATCATGTCGGGCGACGCGCATCTGGCCGAGGTAATCGGCCATCTCGAACACAGTCCGCAATGGCCGCACATGCTGGTGATCGTGACCTATGATGAGAACGGCGGGTTGTGGGACCATGTGGCGCCGCCGAAAGCGGATCGCTGGGGGCCGGGGTCGCGGATTCCGGCGATCATCATTTCGCCGTTTGCGAAAAAAGGGGTCGTGGATCACACGCCTTATGACACGACGTCGATCCAGCGGTTTCTGAACCGGCGTTTCGGGCTGAAGCCCCTGCCCGGTCTTGTGGTGCGCGATGAATCGGTGCGGAAACGCAGCGGGATTGCGCTCGGGGATCTGACCGGGGCGCTCACGCTGACGCCATGAGAGGCGGTGTGGCTCTGGTGAGCGGTCCGCGGGAAGCGGGTTCGACATTCACAATCGGGCGGTGCTGGGGTAGAGCACCGGGCATGACATCCTTTCTTCGTTCCCTCCCGTTCCGCACCCTGGGCCGCGCGATTGCCCTGCCCGCTCTGGCCCTTGTCTCATCCGGTCTTCTGGCCACCACGCCCGCGCGGGCGGATGAGACGTTCACGGCGGCCCAGCGGCAGGAGATCGTCTCGATTGTCCGGCAGGCGCTGAAGACCGATCCGTCGATTCTCGCGGATGCGATCACGACGCTGCGGGCACAGGGCGAGGCGACGAAGCAGGCCGACGCGCTGAAGGCGGTTCGTGAGAACCATGTGAAGCTCGCGGGCAGCGCAACGGATGTGGTTCTCGGCAACCCGCAGGGGACGCAGACGATCGTTGAGTTTTACGATCCGCGCTGCCCTTACTGCCGGAAGGTGCTGCCGGATCTGGACCGGCTGGTGGCGGACGAACCCGGGCTGAAGCTGGTCGAAAAAGTAATTCCGGTTCTGGGCGCCAACAGCCAGCTTGAGGCGCAGGCGCTGCTCGCGGCGGCTTTGCAGGGTGGCTACATGAAGCTCCAGCATGTGCTGATGAATGACAGCGAGACGCCGTCGCTGCCGCGTATCCGCACGCTGGCGGGATCGGTCGGTCTGGATGCGAACCGGCTGGAGCAGGACATGAAGAGCCCGGCGGTTGCCGCCGCGATGCGGGAGAATATGGCGCTCGCGCAGAAGGTCGGCGTGGACGGAACACCGACCTTTGTGATTGACGAGAAGATGATCATTCCGGGCGCGGCCTCTGTCGATGACCTGAAGAACGCACTGAAGGCAGCCCGCTAAAGGGGCTGAGAGCGTGCATGGGGCGGGGTTGTCCTTCCGGGGCGATGTTCACGGGAGCTGATGAGCCGTGTCCCTGCGCGCCGGAGCCATGGGTTTTTCTTTTCCGCCCGGTATTGGATGATTTTGGGGACGGGACGATCGGCCGGACCGATTCCAGAGAGTTACGGACATTTCCGTTCCGGATATGGAATGGAAAAAGGGCGGTCGGAGGATTTCGGGCTTGCGGTCCGGACGGGGACACGGGTGCGTCTGTGCGGCCTGTCTGATTCCAGGCTGGATGGAGTGTTCGTTTTCGGGAATGGCGAGCCGGAAGATCAGGTGACGGGGGACGTAACGGTTCAGCCGACGGGTCTGCGTGTTGCACGTGGAAGATGAGTCATCGCGTAGTGTTCCTTCTTCACGTTGACGCGGTGCGGCGTCACCCTTAAAAGCCCGCATTCTGACCCAGCGAAGCCCGCTCAGGCGCAACCTTACTCAGCGCCGGAGGCGCCGCTTAATCATGACCATGACTTTCGCCGATCTCGCTCTGGCCCCCGACCTGCTAAGTGCTCTGGCCGAGGAGGGGTATGTCTGCCCTACTCCGATCCAGGCGCGGTCAATCCCGCTTCTGCTGGAAGGCCGCGATCTGCTGGGCATGGCCCAGACCGGCACAGGCAAGACCGCTTCCTTCGCGCTGCCGCTGCTGCATCGGCTTGCCGAAGCGCCCCGGTCCGCACCTGCGGGGGGTGCCCGCGTTCTGGTGCTCGCGCCCACGCGCGAGCTGGTCTCTCAGATCGCCGATGGTTTCGGGAATTTTGGTCGGTATCTGAAGCCCGAGGTGACAACGATCTTTGGCGGTGTCAGCCAGTTTCACCAGATCAATGCGCTCAGGGCCGGCGTGGACATCATTGTGGCGACCCCGGGGCGGTTGCTGGACCTGATCGAACAGGGCCACTGCGATCTCTCGCAGCTTGAGGCGCTGGTGCTGGATGAGGCCGACCAGATGCTCGATATGGGCTTCGCCAAACCGATCGAGCGCATCGTCGCGACATTGCCGAAGGACCGGCATACACTGCTGTTTTCGGCGACGATGCCGAAATCCATCACCGCGCTGGCCGAGAGTCTCCTGCGCGATCCGGCGAAAGTCGAGATCGCTCCGCCCTCGACCACCGTCGACCGGATCGAGCAGTCAGTCATGTTTCTCGATGCCGCTGACAAGAAAACGGCGTTGCTGGCACAGTTGCAGATGCCGGGGATTGGTCAGGCTGTGGTCTTCACTTTGCAGAAGAACATCGCCAACGAAGTCTGCGCTTTTCTCACCGGTGCAGGCATCACGGCTGAAGCGCTGCACGGCAACAGATCGCAGGGCCAGCGGGAGCGTGCGCTGAACGCCTTTCGCGAAGGAACCGTGCAGGTTCTGGTGGCGACGGATATCGCGGCGCGTGGCATCGATGTTGACACGGTCACGCATGTTTTCAACCACGATCTGCCGAGCCTGCCGGAAAGCTATGTTCACCGCATAGGCCGCACCGGTCGCGCGGGACGCAGCGGCTTCGCCGTCACGCTCTGTGATGCCGAACAGCGGGCCTGGCTGCATGATGTGGAGCGGGAGATCGGCCGGACTCTGACCGTTCAGACCGATCACCCGTGGCATTCGGAAGAGGCGCAGAACTCGACCATGCGCGCTCCCGTGCTGGGCGGTGGTCCGGCGAAGAAAATCAAGCCGCCGAAAATCCGTGAGCGTAAAGTGTGGACCGAGGAAGAGAAGGCTGCCGCGCGGGCAGCGGCCATGGCGGTCAAAGAGGAAGTCTGATGAATCCGGGACCGGTTTTGGCGTCCCGGCGATAGTTACGCAGAGGGCTCTGCCCGAACCCGGCAGGGGCCAAAGGCCCCTGCACCCCAATCTGCTGATAAATAAACCGGTTTCCAAAGGCCCCGGCCTTTGGTGGGTTTCAGGGCAAAGCCCTGAGAAAAGCAGTAATATTTAATAAGAAACAGCCAGATCTGGCGCGGGTGTCGGCCAGACCAAGCTTGTACACATCATTACGAACAGATCCTGATGTAGCTGCCGGCTCCCGTGAACGGCTTTTCCTGTAGCATTGCGCCGGAAAAGCCGTGATCAGACTGTAAAGTATTTGGCATGGGGGTTGAGGATCACCAGGGCCGAAGTCGATTGTTCGGGGTGGAGCTGGTAGCCATCCGAGAGGGAGACGCCGATGCGTTCGGCATCGAGAAGTTTCAGAATGGGTTCCTGATCTTCCAGACGCGGGCAGGCGGGATAGCCGAAGGAGTAGCGGGAGCCGCGATAGCCCTGGCTGAGGAGCTTATCCATATCGCGGTCGTCTTCGGCGGAGAAGCCGAGTTCGGCTCGGATGCGTTTATGAGTGTATTCGGCCATGGCCTCGGCGATCTCGACGGAGAGGCCGTGGAGATAGAGGTAGTCCTGATAACGATTTTCCTCGAACCAGTCGCGGGCGATGTCGGAGGCTTTCTGGCCGACGGTAACGACCTGGAGACCGATGACGTCGCGCTGCTCGTCGTCCACGTCACGCACGAAATCAGCGATGCACTCACCGTCCTCGCGGGGCTGGCGGGGCATGGTGAAGCGGGCGACTTCGGTGGTACCGTCCTCAGCGAAAAGAATAAGATCGTTGGCCTGCCCTGCGGCTTTCCAGTATCCGTAGGAAGCGCGGGGTGTGAGGATGTTATCGGCTTCAGCAAGGGTGAGCATGCGGCGCAGCACCGGACGGAGTTCCTGATCGGCCCATACCAGGAAATCATCAAGTGAGCGGCCCTGTTTTTTGAAGCCCCACTGAAACTGATAGAGTGAGCGTTTGTTCAGGAAGGGCAGAACCGCGTTCGTATCGGCTTCGAGCTTGCGCGGTCCCCAGAAAGGCGGCGTGATGACGGGTTCGTCTTTTGTCAGACGATGACGGCGTTTTTGCACGGCGATGACATCGACGGGACCGAAGCCGCGCTCTTCGGCGGTCTCGGGCGTGCGCGGGGTATTACGGCTGGCCTTGCCCTCGCGACGTCTGGCGATGGCGGCGCAGTAATCGTCGAATTTGCCCTGAACGACGTGATCCATGAGGGAAAGACCGTCGAAGGCGTCCCGGGCATACACGACGCGGCCGGTTGTGCCGTAAGCGGCGACACAGTCTTCCTCGACATAATTCCGGGTGAGCGCCGCGCCGCCGAGGATGACGGGGAGGTCCATATCCTGACGGGCGATCTCCTGGAGATTTTCCCTCATGATGACAGTAGATTTCACAAGCAGGCCGGACATGCCGATGGCATCCGCCTTGTGGATGCGGGCGGCTTCGATCATGTCGGCGACGGGGATTTTGATGCCGAGATTGATGACACGGTAGCCGTTATTGGTGAGGATGATATCGACAAGGTTCTTGCCGATGTCATGCACGTCGCCCTTGACGGTGGCCAGCACGATGATGCCGCGCGCCTGCCCTTCCTTCCGCTCCATATGCGGTTCAAGGTAAGCGACGGCGGTTTTCATGGTTTCGGCGGATTGCAGCACGAAAGGGAGCTGCATTTTGCCGGAGCCGAAGAGTTCGCCGACGACTTTCATGCCATCGAGCAGGACGGTGTTGATGATGTCGAGCGGAGCCATGGTCTGCATCGCCTCTTCGAGATCGGCTTCCAGACCTTTGCGGTCGCCGTCGACGATGCGGTCTTTGAGACGCTCAGGGGCGGTTTCGGCTTTAACTTTCTTGGCGACATCGGCGGCCTTGCGACCCGCGAAGAGTTCGAGCAGGCGCTGGAGCGGGTCGTAATCTTCGGTTCTGCGATCGAAGATAAGATCTTCGGCGACGCGGACTTCTTCTTCGGCGATGAGGTGCAGCGGGCGGATTTTCGAGACGTGGACGATGGCGCCGGTCATGCCGGCTTTGACGGCGTGGTCGAGGAAGACGGAGTTGAGCACGGCGCGGGCGGCGCGGTTCAGGCCGAAGGAGATGTTCGACAGGCCGAGGACGATCTGGATCTCGGGGAACCGCTCGCGGATGAGGCGGATGCCTTCGAGGGTCCATTCGCCGAGTTTGCGGTCATCCTCCACGCCGGTGGCGATGGTGAAGGTCAGCGGATCGATCATGAGATCGGACTGCGGCAGGCCGTACTGCGTGCAGGCGAATTCGACGAGGCGGGTGGCGATCCGGAGTTTGTCTTCCGGGGTTTTGGCCATTCCGACTTCATCGATGGTGAGTGCGACGACGGCGGCGCCAAATTTACGGGCCAGTTTCATGCGCTCATGCGCGATGTCTTCGCCGTCCTCGAAGTTGATCGAGTTGATGATCGGTTTGCCGCCATGGAGTTTAAGGGCGGATTCGATGACGGGTGTTTCGGTGGAGTCGATGACCAGCGGGGCGTTCACTGAGGAGGTGAAGCGGCGGACGACCTCGTCCATTTCGACGATTTCGTTACGGCCGACGAAGGCGGTGCAGATATCGAGTGCGTTGGAGCCTTCGGTGGCCTGTTCGCGGCCGACGGCGACGCAGCCGTCCCAGTCGTTAGCTTCCTGGAGTTCGCGCCATTTCTTCGAGCCGTTGGCGTTGCAGCGTTCGCCTATGGAGAAGTAGGCGTTTTCCTGACGCAGCGGGGTCTGGCTGTAGAGGCTGGCGACGGAGGGGACCCAGTTCGGGCTGCGCTTTACGGGCGCGGGGCGGTGTTTTCCGCTCGGCGCGCGGCTGCGGAGCATGGCGTCGAGGGCGGCGATATGGGGGGTGGAGGTGCCGCAGCAGCCGCCGACGATGTTCAGGCCGTCTTCGACGACGAAGCGCTCGACCCAGCTGGCCATTTCGTCCGGGCCGAGGGGGTAACAGGTCTCGCCGTTGACGAGTTCGGGCAGGCCGGCGTTTGGCTGGACGGAGAGCAGGCCGGGCCAGTTTTCGGCGAGCCAGCGGACGTGTTCGGCCATTTCCTGCGGGCCTGTGGCGCAGTTGAGGCCCATCAGATCCACGTCGAGACTGTGGATGACAGTGGTGGCGGCGGCGATATCCGGGCCGACGAGGAGGGTCCCTGTGGTTTCGACGGTGACCTGAACGAAGATCGGGGTTTTCGTGCCGAGTTCGTCGCGGGCGATTTTCATGCCGTTGACGGCGGCCTTGATTTGCAGCGTGTCCTGGCAGGTTTCGATGAGGATGGCATCGACGCCGCCTTCGATCAGTCCCCTGCCCTGCTCGGCGAGACCGGCTTCGAGCGTGTCGTAGTCGATATTACCGAGGGAGGGCAGTTTGGTGCCGGGGCCGACGGAGCCGATGACGTAGCGGTGCCGGTTGTCATCGAAGCTGTCGGCGGCCTCACGCGCCAGGGTTGCGGCGATGCGGTTGATGTCGCGGGCCTGATCCTGGAGGCCGAATTCGGAGAGGGTGAGGGGCGAGCCGCCGAAGCTGTTGGTCTCGACCATGTCGGCCCCGGCCTCGAAATAGCCGCGATGGATTTCCCGGATGAGTTCGGGCCGGGAGAGGTTGAGGATTTCGGTGCAGTTCTCCTGTCCCCGGTAATCCCGTTCGGTATCGAGGTCGAGAACCTGGACACGTGAGCCCATGCCGCCGTCGCAGAGGAGGACCTGTTCGCGGAGGGCTTCGAGGAGAGGGGGGCGCGGGGATCTGGCCGAGGTCATTGCCTGTGTACCGGAACTGGGGGAAAACGGAGGGTGCCCGTCATGCGAGGCATCGGAAGACGGCGGTTATCACAGAGGGTGTGGCGGCTGTCCAGAATGCATTGGCTGCGTTTTGCCGGGGCGGGAGACAGCCGGGCGGTTCATGACAGGCGATTCTTATCAAATTCCACTTATTATTACGACGCCGGAGCAGGTTTCGGACTGGTCCGGCGAGCGCAGAAGCACGGCGCTGCTTCTGGATGCGACGGAATCCGGGTTTTTCGATGATGTGAGGGGATGGCTGGAGGTCGTATCGGCTGACAGGGCGAGGTCCGGGTTCATGGCTGTGTCGGCCGGACCGTCACCCGTCAGAGCGGGACACGCTGTCGGGAAGATGCGGGCATCGCATGGGACCGCCTGTACCTGCTGTGTGGTGCGAGCGCCGGTCGCCGCTCAGATGCTGGCGCTGTTTCAGGCGCGTGCGCGGGGGCTGCGCGGATTTTTCCGGTCGATTGTACTTGTTGTCTCTCCGGGGCAGGTTACGGCGGTCGAAGCCTCGCTTCAGGCGGATTCTCCCGTGCTCAGTCTGTTTAAAATTCAGGCTGAGAGGTAACGAAAAATCATTCTTCTTAATATAAATTGCTGCGGGAGCCGTGAAATGCAGCGGATATCCGGGTAATAAGCCGGCACTGTTGCCGGAAAACAGGTCGTGACGTCGTAATTCATGCATTGGGCAGCGACATTCCGGTTTGTGTGGTAGAGGCCGTTCAGCGTTTTGCCGGGGGGTGAGACGCTGACAAGTTTTGTAGAGGACGATCTGTGGATCCAGACGATCACGCGCTTGGCGCTCCTGACCCGGACGGGTATTCCCGTGAGACATCCGGCGAGGACACAGCTGAGTCTTCCTCTGGCCAGACGGCGCGCCCTTCTCCGGCGATGATCCGGTTGCGGGCCGTCATCGCCGCAGCCCATTTCCACGGACTTGAACTGGACGTCCGGGATTTTGCGGCCGAACCGGGAGAAGCATCTCCCTCCCCCGCGACGCTGGCGCGCTGGCTGAACGACCAGGGCGCGGTCGCCAAGGGCATGAACATCAAATGGCGTTATCTCATCAGGATGAGCAATTCGCCGCCCATCGTTCTGATGTTCCGCGACGGTTCCGCCGCGATCATGGTCAACGCGGATGCGGAGCGGGGTGTTGTCTGGCTGCGCGATCCGCTGACGGGTGAGAGCCAGCCGCCTGTTCCGGTCGATGAAATGCGGCTGACGCAAATCTGGACCGGCGATATTCTTCTGATCAAGCGCCGCAAGGATCAGAGCGAGGCGGATGCGCCGATCAATGTGGGCTGGCTTGCCAAGATGGTGCTGCGCGAGAAGAAATCTCTGCGCGACATCGCTTTTGCCTCCATGACGCTCAGTATTCTGCAGATTTTTCCGCCGCTGATCGTCATGCAGGTCATCGACCGCGTGGTGAACAACCGGTCGATGGCGACGCTGGTCTCCATTGTGGCGATCGTGCTGGTTCTGTCCTTCTATGAAGTCCTGCTGTCCTACGGGCGCCGGGAACTGACGCTCGTTCTGACCACCCGCATTGATACACGGCTTTCGCTGCATATTTTCTCGCGCCTTCTCGCGCTGCCTCTGGAGTATTTCGAGCGGCAGCAGGCGGGTAACATCATCGGTCGTGTGATGGCGATCTATAAGGTGCGTGACTTCATGACCGGTCGGCTCATGTCGACATTTCTCGACATGTTCACGCTGGTGGTCATCCTGCCTTTCCTTTTCTATCTCAGTTCCACCCTGGCCTGGATGACGGTTGCGGCATCGGGTGTGATCGGTCTGATCATCGTGGTCTTCATGGGACCGATGGCCCGGGTTTTCACCAAGCTGATCCATGCCGAGATGGAGCGGAATTCGGTCATGTATGAGACGGTGGCCGGTATCCGCACGATCAAGACGCTGGCGCTCGAGCCGACCCGCAAGCAGGACTGGGATGTCCGGACGGCGGACGTGGTGCGCTGGAAGCTGGCGGCGGGCCGGATGGGGAACTGGCCTTCGACGCTGACCATGCCGCTTGAGATGTTCATCAATCGCGGCATCATTCTTGTGGGCGCCTATCTTGTTCTGACCAACGCAAGCAATGTCGGGATCGGCGCTCTGGTGGCGTTCATGATGCTGGGTGGCCGTGTGGCAGCGCCTCTGACCGGTCTGGCGAAACTGCTCGACGATCTGAACGAGGTGACGACATCGCTGGGCGAGGCGGGATCGGTGCTGAATCAGCCGACCGAAACGAAGGCGCTGACGACCGGCATGCGGCCCCGGATCAAGGGGGCATTGTCCTTCATTGATGTGAACTTCTGCTATCCGGGCAGCACCACCAAGGCGCTGAACGACGTGTGCTTCGAAATCCCGGCCGGCACGATGCTTGGCCTGGTCGGGCGCTCGGGCTCGGGTAAATCAACGATTACGCGTCTGCTTCAGGGTGTGAGCCGGTCGTATACCGGTTATCTGAAGCTCGATGGCGTGGATCTGCGCGAGATCAATCTGACTCATCTCCGCCGGTCTTTCGGCGTGGTGTTGCAGGATAACTTCCTGTTTCGCGGCACAATCCGGGAGAACATCACGGCCGGGCGGCCGGGCCTGACGATTGACGATGTGGTGAGGGCGGCCCGGCTTGCGGGTGCTGAAGAGTTCATCGAGCGGATGCCCGCCGGGTATGAGACGTGGATTGAAGAGGGATCGACCAATATCTCCGGTGGTCAGAGGCAGCGGCTTGCCATTGCCCGCGCGGTGATTTCAGATCCGAAGCTAATGATTCTTGACGAGGCGACATCGGCGCTCGATCCGGAGAGTGAGGCGCTGGTCAATGCGAATCTTGAGCGCATCGGCCAGGGACGCACGATGGTCATCGTATCTCACCGCCTGTCTTCTCTTGTGAACTGTGATCAGATTATGGTTATGGAACGGGGTGAGGTCGCGGATATCGGACCACATGAAGTCCTGCTTGAACGCTGCGCGATCTATCGTACTTTGTGGATGCAGCAGAACCGGCATACCAGCAGTCGCGGCGCTGCGAAGAATAGTGCTGCACCGCTGATTGCCGAGGAAGACTGAGCATGAGCGCACATGACATTGTCCCGGCTCCCGAAGGCGACGAAAAAGACGGCGACAGGAAACCGAAAGATTTTCTGCCTCAGGCGGATGACCCTTTCGCGCCGGGGGATCTGCCGCCGGCGCTGCTGGAGTTTCATTCGCCGAGCGCGGCGCTTGTCAACATGCCGCCCACACCGACGGCACAGTATATTTCATGGATCATCGGCGCGCTGACACTGGCCAGTGTCATTGTTATGGCCGTGTTCCCGCTGAACAGGGTCGTGACCTCTCCGGGGAAAATCGTCTCGACGCAGCAGACGCTTGTTGTACAGCCGCTTGAGACGTCGATCATTCACAGTATCGATGTGCGCGAGGGGGATTTTGTCCATAAAGGGCAGATACTGGCGCATCTCGATCCCACGATTAACGATGCCGATCTGACCAACATGCAGGCTCTGTCCGAGAGCTATGGCGCTGAAGTGGATCGTCTGACGGCTGAAGCGCAGGGGCGTGACTATACGGCGGATAAGAACAACCCGTCCTCGCTTCAGCAGGTTGCGACGTTCCTGCGCCGCAAGGCCGAGTATGATGCGAAGATCAGCGGTTATCAGGAGCAGATGGCCGCGCAGGCCAGTGATCTTCAGGGATATCAGGCCAATGCCGCGATGTATGCCGCGCGTGCGAAGGTCGCAAGGGATGTTCACAGCATGCGGGCGCGGCTGCAGGCCGATCAGGTGGGCAGTCGTCTGTCCACTCTTGGCGCGCAGAACGATCTGATGGAAGTCGAGCGGTCCGAGATTTCGTCCCGGCAACAGGCCACCTCCGCCCAGAGCAAGATACGGGCGCTGGCGGCGGAGCGTCAGGGTTACATCGAGACGTGGAAAGCCGAGGTTTACAAGGATCTCAGTGACGCACAGCGCCGGCTGTCCGAGGCGGAGAGCAACTATCAGAAAGCAAAACTCCGCAAGAGCATGATTCTGCTCAAATCCGGGGAAGACGCGATCGTGCTGACCGTTGCCAAACTGTCGATGGGCTCGGTCATGACCACGGGATCGGAACTGATGACACTGGTTCCGGTCGGCAGCGGGCTTGAGGTCGAGGCAACGCTTCGCGGGTCCGATGCCGGGTTTATCCGGCTTGGTGACAAGGCGCTGCTGAAATTCGCGACTTTCCCCTTTGCGCAGTATGGCGGTGCCGAGGCAACAGTCCGTGAGATCAGCGCCGACTCTTTCGGAGCGCAGGGCAAACCGGAATCCGGCGCGGGATCGCCGGCGGGACAGGCGCCTGATCAGAACCCGGCAGAGACCTATTACCGGCTTCGGTTGCGGATTGACCGTTACACCCTGCACGGCGTGCCTGCCTTCTTTCATCCGCAGCCCGGCATGCCGGTTACGGCGGATATTCAGGTTGGCAAGCGCACGATCATGCAGTTTCTGCTGAACAGCATCATGCCTATGGTGACTGACGGCATGAGAGAGCCCTGAGGATTATACGGCAGAAATTTTTGCCGGACTAAGAGCGTGATCCGGACGGGGCGAGTGAAGTAGCCACGGCATCCGGCCGGCACGCCATACGATGTATTTTATTATCGGCAACGGATATGGTGTGGCCCGGACAGCCAGGAGCTCCGTTCGGGTCACACATGCTGAATTTCAGACAGGCTGGCGGCACGATCCGGCTTATCTTCCACAGATGGCATAATGTGACCGTGGCCAGGGAGGATGAATTTGGGACTGCTTTCACGTCTGCTCGCGCGCCGGTCGCCAAAAGCAAGGCTGCAACATGGCCTTGATCTGATTGAGCAGGAAGATTTTACCGCCGGCTTTGCAGAAATCAGTGCCGCGGCGAAGGCTGGCCTGCCTGAAGCGGGATTTCGCCTCGGGCGGCTGTATCTCGATGGGGTCGGCGTTCCGCGTGATCTCGTCGAAGGCGCCCGCTGGATGCGCCGTTCGGGGCAGGCTGGCTGGACTGAGTCCCGGTTTGTACTGGCGACGCTTTATCTGATCGGTCTTCCGGACGCCGTTGAAAACGATGAATTCGGACTGTCCGACGTGGCGCAGCCTGTCACCGGAACGCCGGATTATCGCAAGGCGGCGCACTGGGCTGCTCTGGGGGCGCAGGACGGATTGCCCGATGCGCAGGCGCTGTATGGCTATGTGCTCAGCGTCGGCCCGGAAGACATTCAGAATCAGACCGAGGCGCTTGTCTGGTATGGCAGGGCGGCGGAGGCCGGTTGCGCGCAGGGACATCTGGGTCTGGGGCTGGCCGCTCTGAATTCAGCGACGAACATGGAAGAGCAGGCTAAGGCGGTCCGTCACCTTCGCATCGCGGCGGATGGTGAAGTGGGATCGGCCCTGTATCTCATGGGGATTATCTGCGAACGCGGTGCCGGTGTGCCACAGGATGTCGCGGCCGCGACAAAATATTATGGCAAGGCGGCCGAACATAATATCCGGTCGGGCCAGGCCCGTTATGGTCTCGCGCTGCTTGAGGGACGCGGCATCGGGCGTGATCCTGTCCGTGGTGAAACCTGGCTGCGCAAAGCGGCCGTCGCCGGTGATTTTGAAGCTGCGGCGATGCTTGGCGACATGCATGCCCGTGGTGGCGATGCGACCCCCAACTATCTTGAAGCGGCCAGATGGTATCAGCTTGCCGGCGAAGGTGGCCATGCGGCGGCGGCCCGTGCGCTCGGGCTGCTCTATCTGACCGGCTCCGGCGTTGAACGGAACGCCGGTCTGGCGGCGCACTGGTTCAGGCTGTCATCGGAACATGGCGACGCGGCTGGCACGACCGATCTGGCGAATCTCATTCTGCTGGGCAATGGCTCGCCGGAAGATCGGGTCAGGACACGGGAGCTTTATGAAAAGGCCGCGCGGAGCGGCGATCTGGTGGCGGCCTTCAATTTCGGTGTCTGTCTTGCCGAGGGGGTCGGGACAGAGCAGGATGAGCAGGAAGCTGTCCTGTGGATGCGCAAGGCGGCGGAAGGTGTTGTTAACGCGCAGTACTGGTATGGCCGCATGCTTCTCGAAGGCCGGGGCAGCGAGCCGCGCGAGGAAGAAGGGCGCGACTGGATTCGCAAGGCGGCGGAGACGGGCATGGCGGATGCGGAGTTTCTGTACGGTCAGCTTCTGTTGTCCGGACGCGGTGGCTTACGCGACCATGCGGAAGCGGCGCGGATGTTTGAGCTGGCGGCGAACCAGGACAATGTTGCCGCCATGTTTGCGTGCGGTGCCATGCTGGGCGGCGGACATGAGATTCCGGAAGACCGGCTCCGGGCTTTCGAATGGTTCCATCGGGCGGCCAGTCGCGGACATGCGGGGGCACAGCTGATGATGGGACGATATCTCACACGCGGCCTCGCCGGGCGCACGGATCTCACCGAGGGGCGCCTCTGGTACAAGAAAGCCGAGGCGCAGGGCATTGCGCAGGCGGCGGCCGAGCTGTCGCAGCCTGATCGCGATGAGAGAGCCGCGAAAGCGAAAGAAGCAATGCCGGCTGTCGATGCGGCGCCCGCACATGCCACCGGCTGAAGCACATCTGGCGACGTGAGACATCGAAAGCGCAACGCATCCGCCGCTGGTGCAGCCTCTTCTTCTCAGGCTTCCGCGCTGGCGCTGACACCGGAAACCGGACAGCCCGCTTCTCCCCGAACGCGTTCCGGACCGGCGCCACCGCCCGGACTGATAACGGGAGAGGATCGCGCCAACTGGAAGCGTCAGGCCGATGAACAGGCTCAGGAGGCTTTTCGTCAGGGGCAGCAGAGCTGGAGCGCGGGCGATCATGCGGCGGCATTGCGCTGGCTGGAACGGGCGCATCGTATGGCGCCGGAAAGCCCCAATGTCGCGTTCTTCCTGGCTGGCGTCAGACAGGCCAACGGATTTCGCGACGAGGCCATAACCCTTCTTCAGAATCTGTCACGGCGCTACGATTTTCGCCAGGGCTGGACGCTTCTGGCTGCGGCTTTGCTGAATGCAGGGCGAACGGGCGAAGCCTTGCAGGCGCTCTCGGAAGTGCTGTCCCGGCATGTCTGCGACGATGCTCTCGTGCGTCTTGCTGACCGTATCGTTGCGGCGGCGGGCGCGCCGGGATGGTGCGGGATCGACAGGCGCGGTGCTGTCCGGCCGGGGGGCAGGTTTCTGCGGGATCTGCCAGCCCGGACCGGACGACGGGGGAAGGACGCGGCGGGACGCGGGCGTCGTCCGGCGGCCGGGATGCCGGAGGGGCTGTCTCTCGAAGTTGACGGCGTGGCCTGCGAGACCGGGAATCTGGCTGATGATCTTCTGTGGCCGTCGGAAGTCGGGCGGCGATGGAGCGGCGCTGACACGGTCGCGGTCTGTTTTGAAGACGTGCCTCTGGTCGGATCGCCATTGCGGCCTGGCGTTGCGACCCGAACGGAAGGAATCGTTCAGGCGGGACCGGACGGGCTGACGGGATGGGTCTGGCATCCGAACGATCCCGGGCAGGCACCACTGATCCGGATTTTCAGTGAGGGCCAAGGTGAAAGTGAGGGCCAGAGTGAAACTGTCCTGTCACTGACCGCAGAGGCGTTTTCCACTGATGTAAGCTCCGATATTCCGGTGGCGCGTTACCGGGCGATTGCGGTGCCGTGGTCCGATCTGCCTGACGGCATGATTCACGTGCGGAGCGAAGCCGGGAAGGATCTCACGGGGAGTCCGCTTGATCCTGGTCTGGAACGGCGCGCGGCGCGATGGGCGGCCCGACAGGCCTGTTCCGTCAGTATGCAGGGCGAGCCCCCGCGTGAACCGCCACCGCCGTTTATGCCGGTTCCGGTCACGACGGCGCCCTGCGATGCGCCTGTTGTTTCGGGACATTTCGCTGCCGGCACCCGGCCGGGGATCATGGTGATTGTGCCGGTTTACCGGGATGTTCAGCGGACCCGCGCCTGCCTGAACAGTCTTCTGACAACGCTGCGGACGGCGGAGAGTGCGGTTCCGGAGGCTCGGGTTTTCGTTATCGACGATGCGTCTCCGGAGCCGGGCATGACCAGGATGCTGGAGGAGATTGCCGGGGAGACGTGCGTCACGGTTGTGCGTAACACGCGTAATCTCGGATTTTCGGCATCGGTGAATGTCGGTCTTCGGGCCGCGCTTCCTGTTCGGACAGGAAGGCGGCGTGGAAAAAATTCTGACGGATATGATGTTGTTCTGCTGAACAGCGATACGCTGGTGGCTGACGGGTGGCTGGAGGAATTGCAGGCGGTTGCCTGGTCGGATGCCGCGATCGGGACGGTTACGCCGCTCTCTAACGATGCGACCATCATGTCGTATCCGGATCTCACCCGAAACACTGTTCCCACGCTGGCACGGACGCAGAGAATGATGCGACTGGCGCGCATGGCCAATGGCGGAACGGCGATCGACGTGCCGACGGCGCATGGTTTCTGCATGTATATAAGGCAGGACTGCCTGAAACAGACGGGGCTGCTCCGCGCGGATCTGTTCGCGCAGGGCTACGGGGAAGAGAATGACTTTTCTCTGCGGGCGCGTTGTCTGGGGTGGCGCAATGTGGCCGCGCCGGGGGCGTATGTCGCGCATGTGGGTTCGGTCTCGTTCGGGGCCACGCGCAACGCTTTGCTGACGCGGAATCTTGCGCTGCTGAACCGGCTGCATCCGGGTTATGACGCGCTGATCGGCGCGCATGTGGCCGCCGACCCGCTGTTTGAGGTCCGCCGCCGGCTCGATCTGTTGCGATGGCGGCGGAGCTGGCCGGCCGGTCCGGCATCTGAATCCGGCGCACCGGTCCGGAAAAATGCCGACAGGAAAAGGACTTCCACAAAACGCTCGGTCATTCTCGTGACCCATGATTATGGCGGAGGCGTCGAACGGGTGGTGCGCGCCCGGGCGCGCAGGCTTCGGGAGGACGGGATACAACCGGTTATCGTCCGGCCTGTCGAAGGCGGCTGCCGGATTGACGGCTGGCGAGCGGATAGTGCGGGAGAGACGGACCGGCTGAACGCTAAACTTCCGGATTCCGCTGACGGACTCTACCCCGGTCTGAGATTCCGGCTTCCGGAAGAATGGCCGGCGCTGCTGCGGGTTCTGACAGCCGGGCGGGTTCTGCACATTGAGTGGCACCATGCCAGCGGGCATCACATGGCGATGCGCGAGCTCGCAGCGGCTATTGGCGTGCCCTATGATGTTTATGTTCATGATTACATCTGGTTTTGTCCGCGCATTTCCCTTCTGGGTGTTGCCGGGCGGTATTGTGGCGAACCCGATCTGGCCGGGTGTGAGCAGTGTCTGGCGGTCCTCGGGCGCAATGTCCGCGACGATCTGCCTCTTGCCGACTACATCTTACGTTCCGCTGAAGAACTGAAATCCGCCCGCGCCGTTGTCACGCCATCCGAAGATGCCGCGCGACGGATGCGGCGTCACTTTCCGGACGTGCGGTTCAGCGTGGAACCGCCGGAGGACGACAGGCCGGATCTGGATCTGGCAGAGTTCAGTGACGTGGCCGCCAGCGGAAAAACATCGGGACCGGGCGCGGTGACATCGCCCCGGACAGACCGGTTCCGGATCTGCGTCATCGGGGCGATCGGGAAGGAAAAGGGCTACGACGTTCTGCTCGCCGCCGCGCGGGATGCCCGGGAGAAAACCCTGCCGCTCGAATACATTATCGCTGGTCACACACCGGACGATCTGGCGCTGATGGAGACCGGGCATGTTTACGTTACGGGGGCGTATAAAGAAGACGAAGCCATTTCCCTGATCCGCGCGCAGCAGGCCGATTACGGGTTTATTCCCTCCGTGTGGCCCGAAACATGGTGTCTTGCGCTTGGTGTTGCCTGGCGGGCCGGTCTTCGTGTCGCGGCCTTTGATATAGGCGCTGTTGCGGATCGGATACGGGCAACAGAAAGGGGGACTATTCTCCCTCCTGGTATATCGGCGGCCCGACTTAACGTGATATTGACCTCTCTGTGCCAGGGTTCGGTATCGGCACCAGTCCGGTGAATACCGGCTGAAACAGGAAATTGACCCCTGGCGGCCTTCGGTTTCGACCGGATCTGTCGGGTTAACATGACTTTTATTGTATAACCTACGGAACAAGCTTTATGTCCCAGAGTGGCCAGACACCAAATCAGAGCCGTATCACCGATCTTAAGGTCTCCGGTCATCTGATGACATTAGACCAGGGTTTATTCTGCGTCTTTCATGCCCCTTCTCAGGAGGCTCCGGCCCCGACCGGGCTGCCGGGCGTGCGCATTACTTTACCGCCGGCTCTTAATGACAGCGTAACCATCTCGACATTTGATCAGACCGGCTGGCTCGGGGGTGCAAATAACGCAGCTCTGATCCGCGTAACGCGCGGTCCTGCTCAGGTGCTGGTCACGATTTATCAGGAACTGAACTCGCAGCACGAGGCGCCGCGTCTTCAGGTTGTCAGACTGAGCGATGTGGGTGCGGCGGCGGCATCGGCCGGTGCACAGACACCTCGCATTCCGGTCGCGGCGGCGCCGGGCGTACAGGCGACAGCAGTAACGGCTCCCGCGGGCACCGACAGGAAGCCACCGGAAATTGCGGCCCATATCCAGCGTCGGGGTGATGTTGGCGTGCGGATCGGCGAGTGGATGGGGCAGCCGGGCAGCCGGGCCTGGATCGAAGGGTTCGGCATTTCCCCGGATATGCTGATCGGGCCTGAGGATATCGAATATCAGGCCGTGCTCGGAAAAGGGTGGCTGTCGCCATGGGCTGAAGGGGGTCAGTATTGCGGCAGCCGTGGCATGGCGCTTCCCATTCTCGGCCTGAAGATCCGGCTGAAAGGGGAGGCCGCAAAAAAATACAACTGTATGGTCGAGGCAACATTTACGGACGGCACGGAAATCGGCCCTGTTGATGACTCCGCCACTATAGAATCTGAAAAACTCGCGCCGCTTGAAGCCTTCCGGATCACGATTACGCCGAAAAGCCGTAAAGCCGCGGCAAAACGGGATGTGGAAGATCTCTTCGAAGAAGAGATTGAAGAAGATCTGGCTCTGCTTGAAGCTGCGGAAGAGCTTGAGGAAGTGGAAGAGATTTTTGCGGCTCCGGCTGGCCGCAGGCGTCAGCCCGCGCAGCCGAAAAAGGCGGCCGCCGCGAAAGGCGGGCGGGCGGCCAGCTCTGCGGCTCTGTCCCGGGAGCTGCCCGTGATGAAGAAAAGCGCACCGCAGAAAGCGGCGGCAAAAACAAAACCGGTCAAAGCCGCTGAAAAATCCGGCAGGGCAACGACCACCCGGAAAGGCGGCCGCCGGTAACACATAACCGGCTCCGATGGGACGGACGAATCCGTTCCATCGGTCATGCTCTGTTAATTATCGGCAGTTTTACTTTATGACCGCCGGTTTATGGCGGAACGGACAATCACTGACCGCCATGCGCAGGGAATGCCCCTGGCGGAGCTTCATTCTGAAATCAGGTTACGATTTTGAAATTCCTTTTTGTACACCAGAATTTTCCTGGCCAGTTCCTTCATATCGTGCGTCGCCTGGCAAAATCGGGAAACCATGAAGTTGTCTTCATCAGTGAAGGCAATGTGAATGCTATATCGGGTGTCAGACGCGTTATTTATCGCATGCCGACGAAGACGACCGACAGTGTGCATCCCGGCGCCAGGGAATTTGATCTCGGGCTGACACGCGCGGATGCTGTCGCGCAGGCAGCCATGACGTTACGAACTCTCGGTTTCGTACCGGACATTATCATCGGTCATCACGGATGGGGTGAGCTCCTCAATATGGAGGATGTTTTCCCCGGGGTGCCGCTTCTCGGTTATTTTGAATTTTTTTATCACACCGACAAATATGATGTTGGTTTCGATCCGGAATTTCCGCTCATTCCCGAAATGCTTCCGAAAATCCGGGCCAAGAACGCCATCAATCTTCAGGCTCTGAACAATCCTGGCCTGGGACAGACGCCGACGCTGTTCCAGCGCAATACATATCCGGAATGGGCGCAGTCACGGATTGCGGTACTGCGTGAAGGCGTGGATCTGGACCTTTGCGCGCCTGACCCGAAGGCCGCGAAGCGGACGTTGCAGATCAAAGACGTCACGATCTCGCCGAAAGATAAGCTGGTCACGTATGTTTCGCGCGATCTGGAGCCTTATCGCGGTTTCCATGTTCTGATGCGCGCCCTGCCCCGGATTCAGAAAGAGTGTCCGCAGGCCCGGATCATCATGGTGGGGGGCGATGGCGTCAGCTATGGCTCGCGGCTTGTGAATGGCACATGGCGGGAGAGGATGCTCTCCGAGCTCCAGGGCCAGCTTGATCTGAGCCGGATTCACTTCGTCGGAAAAGTAGCTTACGACGATTTCCGCGCATTGCTGAAGCGATCAGACGCGCATGTCTATCTGACCTATCCTTTTGTGGCGTCCTGGTCGTTGCGGGAGGCGATGGCGACGGGGTGTCCGATCGTCGGCAGCGACACGGCGCCGGTTCGGGAATTTATCGAGGATCGCCAGACGGGACTGCTGACTCCTTTTTCCGAGCCTCTGAGCATCGCGGACAATGTTCTCGAGATTCTTGATGACAGGCGTCTGGCAAAACGTCTCGGCGGGGCCGCCCGGGCGGAGGCGGAAGCGACGCTGTGTCTGAACGATTATCTGTCGCGTTATGAAGATCTGATTGAGCAGCTGACCGGGAAATCTCCATCACACGCTGCATCCGCACCGAAGCCGGCAGCGCGCCGCACGACGGCGGCCGCCGCCGCTCCGAAGAAGAAAGCGGTGGCTGTCAGAACGGTGACAGCCCGGACCACAAAAAAGAAGGGCTGACAACAGGCCGCTGCCAGATAAGCCGGGCAGCGTTCCTTATCAGTCCAGCCGGACGGATGGCTGAACGTAGCCGCCGAACCAGTCGGACAGGCAGGCAGCCGTGCCGCGCGCGATGCCGTGCAGTTCGAACTGGTGCTGACGATACAGCGCTGAGTGACCGAGGCGGGCGGAAAGCCCATGCAGACGACCGCCACCAAAGGTTTTTCCGTCGGCGAAGACGCCCCAGCCGTTGTAATCACCCAGCGACACGATCGCGCCCTTGTCATGGTATTCGAACGGCGGCATCGGGTCACCCAGGAGCCAGGCGCCCATATGCGAGGCGAGGTGATGCGCCTGCTGACGCGCGACCTGTGCCGTCGGCGCGAGGGGGCTGTCTGAGACGTTCGCGCAGTCGCCCACTGCAAAAATACGCGAATCTTCCGTTGTTTGCAGGGTCGGTCCGACCAGCAACTGGCCTGATCTGCCGCAGGCGAGGCCGCCGAGTTTCGCAGTCACTTCCGGCGCGCAGACCCCGGCGGCCCAGACCCGGAAGGTCGCATCGACCCGCGAGCCGTCTTTCAGCACGAAACCTTTTTCGTCAGCGGCACTGACCATGGCGCCTGTCCGGACGTCGATTCCGATGGCGCGGAGCTGGCGGGCCGCCGCGTGCGAAACATTCTCCGGAAAAGCGGGAAGAATACGGGGGCCGGCCTCAAGCAGGCAGATATTGAGTTCCGGCTTGCCGGGCACGAAGCTGTAGAGCGCGGCCAGATCAAGGGCCTTGTGCAGTTCCGCGGCCAGCTGCACGCCGGTCGCGCCGCCGCCGACGATTGCGATTTCGAGCGGTCTTCCGATCGAATAGGCCTGCAGAACGGCCCGACGGAATTTGTCGTTGAACGCGTTGGCCTCGACGAGATTGTCTATGAACTGACAGTGTTCGGCAACGCCGGGCGTGCCGAAATCGTTGGCGCGGCTGCCGATTGCAAAAACGAGGGCATCGTAATCCAGGGTGCGTTCATCCAGGACTTTTTCGCCGTCTTCGAGCAGTGGCGCGAGTGTCAGACGCTGCGCCTTGCGATCCAGGCCGGAGATGGCGCCGTAGCAGAATTCGAAATGGTGACCGGCGGCGTGGGAGGCGAAGGGAATGCGGTCTGCTTCATTGGCGGCCGTACCGGCGGCGAAGCAATGCAGCATGGGTTTCCAGACGTGAGAGAAACTTTCATCGACGAGCGTGATCTGGGCGCGGCCTTTTCGACCGAGCGTGTCACCCAGTCTGGTTGCGAGCGCAAGACCGGCGATACCGCCACCAACAATGACGAGGCGGGATTTTCTGCTCACGGGATTTACCTTTCAGAAGGCCGCCTGAGCGGACCTTCGCTCTTCTGTCTGGTCTCATTAGCGGCTGAAGCAGGCGCGCAGATGAGATGCATCTGCCTGACGCAGATGAATAATAACAGCCCACCGGGCCGGAACACGCTATTCCCCGGACGGTCACATTCCGGCGACACGATTGTACGCGGCAGTCAGAATATTGTGTTTATACCGGTCTTTAACACACGCTGCGGAGCGTTGTCGCACAGCAGCCACGTTCCCGGGGGCCTGTATCTGTTTTTGCGGGCCTCCGGGGACGGGTCGCATGGCTAAGACATTCTTCAGGAGTCGGATGACAGATTAACAAGACCGATCCGTCCGTTTTCCGTGCCGTATCCGAGCGTGCAGCCGTCGGAGCTGATGGCCAGCGCCGTGACGGCGTCGCCATCTCCGGTGCAGACGGGCAGAACCCGCTGGGAATTGTAGTCGATCATCAGGACCGCGCCGTTTGCAAAGCCGGCGACCAGCAGCTCCTGCGTGGGGTGAGTGGCGACACGGGTGCAGAGCACGCCCGGAATGCCCGGCATTTCGGCGGGCGGTTTGCCCATCGGGCCACCACCGAAGAACGGCCAGAGCACGACACAATCGGCACCGCTGGTGGCGAGCCATCTGCCATTGCGGGTGAAGGCCAGCGAGGCGACCTTTGACGGGTAGCCGCTCATGCGCATGTTATGGCCGTCCGACAGACGCCATCCGTGCAGTTCGTTTTCCTGCATGGAGGTGACGAGCGCTTCTCCGCCGGGATGGATGGCGACGCCGATATGGCTGCCTTTCCATTCCAGCTGGCGCGGTTTGCCGTCCTTCGACTGCACGAACCAGAGGGACGCGCCGTTATAATGTGAGGCGGCGAGGCGCTTGCCTCTGGCATCGAAGGCAATGCCCGAGACTGTGGAGGGATGTTCGAGCGTCCGCAGGAGGGTGGTGCCGTCGCCCTTGCGAATCTGCACGTCCTTGCCTGTGGCGCAGGCGATAATCTGTGTTTTGCCGCCCGCCCATGTGGCGACATGTTCGATCCAGCGGCGGGTTTTGGCGAGCGTTTCCACGCTGTCTGTGGAGACGCGGGCCAGCTTGCAGTCTTCGCCGCCGGTAAGGAAGGTATTTCCGGCCACATCCGGCGCGAGGGCGGGGATGGGGCCGTCATGGGCTTCCACAACTGTCCATTTATCGGGACTTTTCAGGTCTGCCCGGTCCGCGATAATCAGGTCGCCCTCAGCCGTGGCGAAGGCGAAGGCGCTGTTATCGCGCGAGGCGCAGCAGGCGGTGATATGCCCGTCTGTCGTCCGTTCCGCGCCGCGATGATCCACGATTCCGGCGAACACGGATTCTGCCGACTGATCGCTCATTCCGGTTCCATTCTTTCCAGTGTTTCGGGCCAGCGTTTCAGCCCGGTATTTCAGGCTGCGGACACACATGTCCCACCCGGCGCGTGTCCGGGCGGGACATCAGGTCAGGCGCGGCAGCTTTCGAATCCGCGACGCAGACGCGGGCGGTTGAGGTTCTTGCCGATGAACACCAGGCGGGACTCGCGCTTCTCGCCGTCTTTCCACGGGCCGATATACCCGCCATCAGCCATCATATGCACGGCCTGGAACGCGAAACGATCATCCTGGCCTTCAAAATTCAGGATGCCTTTGGAGCGGAGAATATCGGCGCCCTGCTCCTGGAGAAGCGCATTGATCCAGGCGTTGAAACGCCCCTCATGCAGCGGCTCGGTGACGGTGAACGAGACGCTGGTGACGCCTTCTTCATGCGAATGTTCGGTATTTTCGAGAAAATCAGGCTCATAGGCCAGGGCGCGTTCGAGATCGAAGCCCCCCTGGTCCAGCACGTCGGTCAGCGGGACATTGCCGCGCTGAGCGCGGTGAATCCGGACATACGCATTGATCTGCCGGAGCCGGGCCTCGATCTCATCCAGCTTTGCTTCGCTGACGAGATCGGTCTTGTTGAGAATGATCACATCGGCGAACGCGACCTGATGGACGGCTTCCGGGCTCTCCTGAAGCGTCTGAAGCACGTTGTAAGCATCCACGACGGTAACGACGGCGTCCAGGCGGGTTTTGCCGCGCACGTCCTCATCGACGAAGAAGGTCTGCGCGACGGGCGCGGGGTCGGCAAGGCCGGTGGTTTCGACGATGATGCCGTCGAATTTCGTACGGCGTTTCATCAGGCTGCCGAGAATACGGATCAGATCGCCGCGCACGGTGCAGCAGATACAGCCGTTGTTCATTTCGAACACTTCCTCGTCGGCATCGACGACGAGGTCGTTATCGACGCCGAGTTCGCCGAACTCATTGATAACAACAGCATATTTCCGGCCATGTTCGGCGGTCAGGATATGGTTGAGCAGCGTGGTTTTGCCGGCGCCGAGAAAGCCGGTCAGGACGGTGACCGGGACGAGAGCGGTTCCGTCCGGTCCCGCCTCAGGGGCGGTCGGGGCATCCTGTGTCGCGGACATGGTGGTCTCCTTCTCTGGCGGCGGTCAGATCCGACGGGTCATGGAATCACGATATAGGCATGCCGGGGCCATCCGGCAAAGATGAGCAGCCAGGCTGACGGATCAGAAAATCTTTCGCAGTACGCCGGGCAGGAAAATGCTGAACGGGCTGACGGAAAATGCCGGATCGTCCAGCTTACCTTTCAACCCGAATTTTACGGCGAGGAAACCGCCGCCTTTTTCCGGCGCGAACAGGCGACCGATCGCGGGGAGGCCGCCCGGCAGGGCATTGACGGCGAAGGCGGGGACAATGGTGCCGGACAGATCGAGGGTTCCGGCATCGAGATTGACCGGGCCTTCCAGGGTGGCGCCGAGAGCGCCGTTTCCGGCCCGGCCATCGTGGATATGCAGGATGCCGTCGGCGAAGGAGACCGGCATCTCGAACCGCAGAACCTCGAACTTTGATTCGTTTTTTGTATTCAGCCAGCCGTAGATGGACAGGTTTCGCGCGATGCGGAGAGCTTCGGGCGCTCTTGTAATCACGAAAGGGGTGACGTTCAGCGTGCCTTTGAACGGTGCGCTGGCCCGCGTGTCATCGAAACGGCCGTCGAGCTTCGCATGGCCGCCGCTCATGAGGTCCGTCACTCTGAGCTTGTCGAGAAGCATGCCGAAATCGGGCACATCGGCGGTGAATCGCCGGGTATTTCCCGCAGGTTCGATGTTGACGGTGGCCGGTGTCGGCGTGGTCATGGCGAAACGCAGTCGCTCGATGCGGGTGCCGTTATGATCGATATGGGCTCTGACGCCGCCGAGGGCGCTGTCTTTGCCATACCAGAGGGTGTCGGCATCAACGTCTATGAGCCAGGAACGGCCCGGCGGCCCTTTGATCCGGCCGCTGGCGGCTTCCGGCACATGGAACGTCGTCGGCGTCGACCCGGTGTCTTTGGGCTTACCCTGAACCAGAGGCGTGAGATCGAGGGTGCTGGCCCGGACATGAACGGCGATCGGGCCGCTGTTGCTAAAGGGTATGGTCAGCCGGGCCGAGCCGACGGAACGGCTGATCCGGAAGTTCGGCAGCAGCAGTTCCGGTGGCCCGTTCGGATGAAATTTCGCCTCGCCGTTGAGCTTCAGGTCCGGACCTGAAGCTCTGATTTCCTCGACGGACTGAAGCTTGCCGTCGTCAACATACAGCACGGCGTGCGCACTGGCCGGAACCGACGGGGCCTTGCTCCAGACAGGCAGATGGATGCCGGCGTTCAGCATGTTCAGGTCCAGCGCGACGGTATCGGGCAGATCCTTGATCATGGTGTAATTAACAGCGATTTCGGCGCGATTATAGAAGTAGCTGCTGACCGGAATCCCGGCCGCTTCGACGTTCTCCGGAGTCAGGTGCAGATGGGCCAGCACGTGATCGACCGTCCCGCCTGACGGCACATCATCGAAAGTCGTGTCGGCTTTTACATCGGCGGGGATGTGGCTGAACAGCACATGACCGGCCAGGGTCATGCCGTGCATGGTGACGTCGGTATCCAGCGTTCCGTCATCGACGGCCCGCCCCATGGCCACGTCGCCCAGATGCAGACGGGTGAGATGAGCGTGACCGTCCAGCGTCATGTCGTCGGTGCTCACATGGGCGCGGAGCGGCAGTTGCAGCGTGAAGCCGATCAGCGCGTTGCCACGCGGATGTGTGAAGGGGATCGGGTGGCGCGACAGGACGTGCAGACGCGGTTCGGCGAGCAGGGCGAGCTGGTCGCGCAGATCGCCCGCGAGTTCGACATGAATGGTGCCGATCTGGTCTTTCTTGTCCAGGTCGCTGATGATCATGCTGCCGGGTTTGAGGATCAGCTTCCCGGTGCCGGTGGCACCGACATTGTGGCCGGTGCGGATCGTGGGCTGATAACCGTTCTGAAACCCGATTTTAATGGTGCGCGGATCGACGAATTCGAGATGGGCGTCCAGACCTTCCATCGGGATGATCGGACGCAGCCAGTGCAGTTCCATTGCCTGCCCGTCGAGACCGCCCGAAACGCTGGTCACGTCAGCGGACTGTCCTGTCCGGTCGGGACCGATGCCGAGCGTGATATGCAGATTCCGCACCGTTCCGGCCGTGATGTTTTTTGTCACCCAGAGACGGGCGCCTTTCGCGGCGGCGGCGGGCCACCAGGTCCCCAGTTTTGTGAACGGCATGTCGGACAGCGCAACACTCGCCGTTCCGGTCACTTTGCGCGGGACACCTATATTCTTCCACTCGAACTCTCCGCTGGCGGTAAACTGTGGTGGCGGGAAGATCTCCGGCGCGGCTGTTGCGGACGAAGGCGGGCTGGCCGGCTGGGTTACGACGACCGGAGGGGCTGACGCGACAGGGGGCGCGGCAGGGAGCACGGGGGGCTCGCGCAGCTGGATGGCGACATTCCCGATAGTGAGACGAACGGGCCAGGAGCCGGCCTTTCTGTCACCGGGAGTCAGATGCAGGGCGGCGGTGCCGTGCTGCGTGAACAGCCATGATCCCGCGGCTTTTATCTGCCCTTCGCCGAGAGAGAGCATGGCACTGACATCGGCCGGCATCATGTAATGGCGGACCGGTCCCGCGCGGAGGATCACGTCTGCATCCAGCCCGACCGGGGCACGTACGGCATCCAGCCCCGGCAGCACGGAGGCCAGGCCAGCGGGCGTTACGGGGTCGAGCGCGATATGCCAGGCCAGTGTGTTATCCGGAGCCAGCGCACCTTTTGCCGTCAGTTTTGCCTGGAAAGGATGTGTGGCGTCGCCCTGATCCGGCACTTCCGAGACGCCGACGGTCAGTGTGCCCGACAGGCCGTGCCGGTGTTTCACGGCGACGGGTGTGAGGTCGGCTTCCAGCGGATCGACGGTCCATCGGGCGTGGAGCTGGTCATCGGCCAGAGTGATGTGCGTGTTGCTGAGCAGAACACGGTGGAGTTTCGACGGGTCGACCGCCAGGCCCCCGCCTGCGGAAGACGCCGGGCCAGGCAGGTCCAGGTCGATCGCGCCACCGGCGTTGCGGCGCAGCAGGATGCCGGCGCCGCTGATGCGGAGATCGGTGACGGCGATCGCGCCATGAAGGAGAGGAAACGCATCGAGGGCGATGGCGCCGGAGGCGATCCGGTCCGCCACATGGCCCGCTGAATCGAGAATCCGCACGTCATCGAGTTCAAGCAGGACGGGCGAGCCGAAGCCATCGCGCAGACCTGTCCAGCACAGCCGTGCGCGGGCGATATCGAGTCTGCCGCGCGGCGGGGCGCCTTTCGGCCCGTTGATAACGGCCAGGGGAAGGAACGGACGGAGCGCGGGAGTGACGTCAACCGGACCGAACATCATCGCGACCAGCAGCGACAGAACGGCCAGAGCCGGCAGACCGATAACGAGACCGATCGCGGCCAGCCCGGCGATCAGCAGACGTTTCGGACGCTTCTTTTTCAATTGCGGAGCGGAACCGGAAATCCCGGATCGCGACGGGCCGGCTTGACCGGGATCGCTCATCGCCGCATCCCTTGCTGGCCCATTATTGCGTAAAGCTCATGCCCCACCGTAAAATCTCTCGCCCGTCTGCTTCCGTGCCGTCCGCCGCTCCGGCAAAGACCGGGGCAATGCGCCGGAAATGTGGCGATTCCGATCACATCTCTCCGGATGACGACACCCGTGAGCCGGCACGGGAACCGCGGCGCGAGATCGGCTGGCGGGCGCGGCGTCATCCCGGCTGGCCGGAGGCGGAGTGGCCGGAGGCGGCCGATCCGGAGGCGGCGGATCGTTTCCTGGAAGATATGACCGCTCTGTGGCGGGAGGCGGAGCTTGACCCTGGCATGCTGCACGCGCCGGGAATCCCGGATCTGCTCGCCTGTATCGGTGGAAACAGCCCTTATCTGGCGGATCTCATCCGGCGCGCGCCGGATGATTTCGTGCGCCTGATCACGGACGGACCGGATGTTTTCACCGATGCCGCGCTGGCTGGAATCGCGGCGCTGCCGGTCACGGGTGAACTCGAGATGATCGCGACGGCGCTGCGCCAGGCAAAGGGGCGCGTGGCGCTGGCGAGCGCGCTGGCCGATATCGGCAGGTTCTGGACCTTGGAATCGGTCACGCAGGCGCTGAGCCGGCTGGCTGATACGGCACTCGATGTTGCTGTCAGGCATCTGCTGCGTGCGGCCCATGATGCCGGGCGCCTCTCATTGCTAGACCCCGCGCGTCCTGCGCGTGGCAGTGGCTACGTTGTGCTGGCGATGGGAAAGCTGGGCGCGCGGGAACTGAACTTCTCCTCGGATATCGATCTCGTGGCGCTGTTTGACGCCACTCTGCATGAGGATCCGGATTCCGCCAGGCAGGTTTTCATTCGCATGACTAGCGACCTTGTCCGGCTCATGGAAGCACGCGATGCGAATGGTTACGTCTTTCGCACCGATCTGCGCCTGCGCCCGGACCCGTCCGCGACGCCGCTGGCCGTGTCGATGCCGGCTGCCATTTCCTACTATGAAAGTCTTGGCCAGACATGGGAGCGGGCGGCGATGACCAAGGCCCGCCCGGTGGCGGGAAACATCACGCTCGGGCGGGATTTTCTGCGGGTCATTCACCCGTTTGTCTGGCGCCGTCATCTCGATTTCGCGCTGATCGACGACATTCACGACATGAAAGCGAAGATCGACCGGCACCGGAAACCGGGACGCACGGGGCTGGCCGGGCTGTCGGATTCGATTCTGACCGATCCGGACGGAGATGTGCACTGGCTTCTGGGCCACAATGTCAAACTGGGCGAAGGCGGCATCCGGGAGATCGAGTTCGTCGCCCAGGCCATGCAGCTGATCTGGGGCGGACGGACGCCCGGCCTGCGGGACCGGACGACGCTGGGCGCGCTGCGCACGCTGACGCGCTCGGGGCACATGCCGCGGGAGGAAGCGGAGATTCTGGCGCGGGCTTACCGGCTGCTGCGTGAAACCGAGCATCGCGTGCAGATGCGGGCGGACCAGCAGACGCATCAGCTCCCGGACACGGAGGCGGGATTCGGGGCGCTGGCCCTGTTTCTCGGTTATGCGAGCGGCGGCGATCTGGCGCTTGATCTGCTGCCCCAGATGCGGGCGGCCCGCCGGATTTTCGAACGGCACTTCAGGACGCCCGCGCCTGAAGACGCGGCGGACATGCCGGAGTTCGACCTGAACGCCGACGATCTGCCGGCGCGGCTGGGCGCCACCGGCTTTCCGGAGGCGGAATGCGACGCAGCGGCGACGATCATGTCGCACTGGGCCGGCAACACCCGGCGGGCACTGCGGTCGGAACGGGCGCATGCGCTGTTGCGCAATCTGCTGCCACAACTGCTCACCAGCTTTATCGCCGGGCGTGACCCGCTGGGCTGTGTGCGTCATTTCGACACACTGCTGTCCAGGCAGCGGGCCGGGGTGCAGCTGCTGTCGCTTCTGGAGCGCAACCCGAAGCTGATTACCCGTATTGTCGCCATTTTCGATGCGTCACCGTTTCTGGCCAGCCATCTGGCCGATATACCATCGGCACTTGAGGGGCTGCTTGAGCCACAGGAGAGTGACGAGACGGCTCTCAGCACGGCAACCGGGCAGATCCGGCTGCTGGCGGCGGAAAAGCCGCCCCGGGAGCTTCTGGTGGCGCGGCTTCGCCCGCTCGTCCGGGCCGAGGAGTTCCGTCTCTCCGTCGCCCGACTGGAGGGGCGTCTCACTGAGGATAAAGCGGCGCTTGCCCGCACAACTGTCGCGGATGTTGTGATCGGCGTGTTGCTGGAGGCCACATTCCGCGAGCATCGCATCCGGCATGGCCGGGTCGAGGGCGGCGGCGTGACGGTCGTGGCGCTTGGCAAGGCCGGATCGCGCGAGATGATGACGGGGTCGGACCTCGATCTGATGCTGATTTTCGATCATCCGGAGGACATTTCGTCCAGCTCGTCCCTGCCGGGCGCGACGGAGTCGCCGGTTCGTGAACTGGCCGTGTCTCAGTATTATCTTCGCCTTGCCAACAGCTTCATCGCGGCGCTGACGGCACCCGATGCGGAAGGACCGCTTTACGAAGTGGACATGCGGCTTCGCCCTTCGGGCGCGGCCGGACCCGTCGCCGTCTCACGCGCTGCGTTTGTGCGTTATCACGCCGGATCGTCCTGGACGTGGGAGCGAATGACGCTTACCCGCGCCCGGATCGTTGCGACGGCCGGAGAGGCGGGCGTGAAACAGGTAATGAAGACAACGCTTCAGGCGGATCTGGAGTCGATTCTCTCCGGGTCCGGCCAGACACCGGCGCCGGATATCCGGGCGGATGCGGCGGCGATGCGCTCCCGCCTTGCGCGGGATATGCCGCCATCCGGACCATGGGATGTCAAACGCCGGGCCGGCGGGCTGATGGAGGTGGAGTTCATTGCACAGGCCCTGCAACTGATCGCGGGTTCAGCGGAGGCCCGCTCTCCCTGCACGCCACGGGCGTTCCGCCTGCTGGCGCGGGCCGGGGTGCTGTCGCGGCAGGATGCCCGGGTTCTGGTCGACGCGGATGAGGCGTGGCGGAGTCTCCAGAGTATTCTGCGGCTGCTCCGGGGTCCCTCCCCTCCGGCGGACCCGATGCGGGATCTGCCGCCCGTTACGCAGGAACTGCTGTGTCGGAGCATGGGGGCGTCCGGTCTGTCCGAACTCACCGCACGGGTTGAGAAACTGGCTCTGACGGTTCGGGAACTGTTCACGCGTCTGATCGGACCGGTCGGGGACGCGGCAGGCCGGCCGCCATCATAATTTCGTTCCAGGCCGTGACGGTCGTTGCACGGCGCCCGGCACTCGGGCAGGCTTGGCGGCATGAGCAACGAACCCATTGCCGTGGGCGATAAGGCCCCGGATTTCACCCTGCAGGCCAGTCGCGGCCGGACAGTTTCAACCCGTGACCTCGCGGGCAAACCGTACCTCCTGTATTTTTATCCCAAAGCGGATACGCCGGGCTGCACGACGCAGGCCTGTGGCATTCAGGAGGCCCTGCCCGCGCTGGGCAGACTTCATCTCACGGTCATCGGGATCAGCCCCGATCCGGTATCGAAGATCGACAAATTTGCCGACAAATACGGGCTGGAATTTCCGCTGGCCAGCGACCCGGAGCATGAGCTTGCCGACAAATATGGCACCTGGGTTGAAAAATCCATGTATGGGCGCACGTCTTTCGGGATGGAGCGCAGTTCGTTCCTGGTCGGGGCGGACGGGCGCGTCCGGGCAATCTGGCGCAAGGTGAAGCCGGCGGAGCATACCGCGCTCGTTGAGAAGGCCGCCGCGGAACTCTGATTGCTCTCTCCCGGCGTAGTGTGACGATTTGTCGCACTCCCTGCCCGGAATTCGCCATGATGGCGGCGCCAGATGGTCTCATCGGCCGGGGCGTCCCTGCGATGTGTCCGGTCAGGGAGATATGACATGCGCAAATCCTTTCGTTCACTCATGGTTATCCCGGCTCTGGCCGGAGTACTTGCCGGCAGCGTGATTATACCTGCGACGGCCAGCGCCCGCGGATACGAGATGAGACATGGTGGCCCGGGATGGGGTGGGCCGCCTCCCGGCGCGCGGTGGCACCGTGGTCCCGGCTGGGGACCTGGCGCCGTGGTTGGCGGGATTATCGGCGGTGTGGCGCTTGGTGCGCTCGGTGGCATGGCGGTTGCCAGCGCGGTTCCGCCACCTGTCGCCTATGGTCCGCCGCCGCCGGTTTATGCCGTTCCGGGCGGGCCTTATCCGATGGCCACGCCTTATGCCTATCCTTCTTATCCGGTTTATCCGGGTTATGCGCCTTACAGATCCTGGTAATTTAAGACTGACGGATCGCGGGGCGGGCTACCCGGTCGCGTCCGTCAGAGCCGGTCGGCTGTGCTGGCACGGCCATCATGTATCCGGTTCTGTTCCTGTTGAGAGTTGACGTTTTTCTCAGGGCTTTGCCCTGAGACCCACCAAAGGCCGGGGCCCGTGGCTCCTGCCGGGTTCAGGCAGCGCCCGTAACCTGTGGGAAAATCCCTCATCTAGATTAAGCCTGAACAGAGCCTGTATTTTCCTGCATCGCACGAATTTTACGATGCAGTGTTGACCGGCTGATCCCGAGAAGGCGTGCGGCAGGCGCGATTTTACCGCCTGACATCGCCAGCGCGCCTTCAATGACGGCGCGTTCTGCTTCATGAAAATCCGGCACGCCGCGTCCTCTTGTGCCAAGATCGAAGCAGATGCTGCTGTTGCTGTTGCCGTTCAGCCCGAGCATAGGTCGCGCCGCGAAGGTCGCCCCCACCACAACGCGGGATTCGTCCAGAGCGACCATGGGCAGCGAGACCTCGTTGCTTTCTCCCAGCAGAACCACGGTCTGATCCCGGAACGCTTCGAGAAAGCTGCGGCGTTCGATGCGGCGGGCGGCATCGATCAGAACAGCTTCCATCATAAAGGCGATCCGCCCGCCCGGGTCAGGCCGTGTCGAACTGGTGTCCAGCACGCCCGTAAGTTGCCCGTCCGGCCCGTAAAACGGCACGGCGGAGCAGGCGAGATAGCGCAGCCCGAGACGCCAGTGCTGCTCCATATGGACCGTGACGGGTTTTCCCTCGACCAGACTTGTGCCGACCCCGTTTGTACCGGCTTCCCGCTCGGACCACCGCGCGCCTGGACAGAGATGCCAGCGTCGATGGCCCTTTTCCAGCGGATGGTTGCCCCGGCTGGTCAGGATCACACCCTGCGCGTCGGCCATCAGCACGGTGTAGTCGAGCGTCGAGACGATGCCGTGCAGACGGTCGAGTTCCGGTTCAGCGATTTTCATGAGTGAGCCCATGCGGCTGCACGCCTGTCGCAGTTCGGCGCCGCAAAGCAGTTCGGGCGATACGCGCTGATTCGGATCGAGCCGGTAGACAGTCGCACAACGCGTCCATGATGCGGCGATATGGGGAGGCAGTGCCGCAAGCCGGTCGTCTGGAATGAGGATCGCTTCGCTCATTATTTTTTTCTTTCGGATCCTGTCTGGCATCTTTGTTTTCAGGCTGCCATTTCGAGAGTGTCGCAGAACCGCGACACTCCTCACCCTGACATTTCACATCAGCGTGACCCTGATAATCAGCACTCTTACCCGCGCCCGTCAAACACCGTTTCGTTCAGGCAGTTCAGAAAGGCCGGGTGGCACTGACAATAACAGAACAACCGCTGACAAACAGGGGAGATACCATGCAAATTGCCCGTGATATTCTGCTTCGGTCCTATCGCTCGATGCGAACCATCCGCGAGTTCGAGGAACGTCTGCATGTTGAGTTCGCAACAGGCGAAATTCCGGGTTTCGTACATCTTTATTGTGGCGAGGAAGCATCCGGCGTCGGTGTCTGCGCGCATCTCACCGACACCGACACCATTGCCAGCACACATCGCGGGCACGGACACTGCATTGCAAAAGGTGTTGGCGTAGATGGCATGATGGCGGAAATTTATGGTCGCCAGACGGGCGTGTGCCGTGGAAAAGGCGGGTCGATGCACATTGCCGATCTGTCGCTGGGGATGCTCGGAGCGAACGGCATTGTCGGTGGCGGACCGCCGCTGATCTGCGGCGCGGCGCTGTCACACAAAACTCTTAAAGACGGTGCTGTTGCCATCGCTTTTTATGGCGATGGTGCTTCCAACGAAGGCAGCACGCTTGAAAGCCTGAATCTCGCGACGGTCTGGAACCTCCCGGCGGTCTTCGTGGTCGAGGATAACGGATATGGCGAGGCGACGGGCTCGTCCTATGCCTGCGCGGGAAACCAGAAGGACCGGGCAGCCGGTTTCGGGATGCCGTATTTCGAGTGTGACGGCAATGACTTCTTCTCCGTCTACCAGACTGCCGGAGAGGCCATCAGCCATGCCCGCAACGGCAACGGACCGGCGATGGTGCATGTGCATCTGGCCCGCTGGTACGGGCATTTCGAAGGCGATGCGATGACGTATCGCGCCGAAGGCGAGGTCGCGGAACTTCGCGCGGATCATGACTGTCTCGTGAATTTTCGGCGACGCGTCACCGAAGCCGGGCTTCTGGAAGCCGCCGCGCTCGATGATGTGGATATGGCCGTGAAGGACGCGGTCGAGGCGGCGGTTGTGGCGGCGAAAGCGGCGCCTCTGCCCGTGGAAGATGACCTTCTGAAAGATGTGTACGTTTCTTACTGAAAATATCCGGTCCTCAACGGGGAAAAAAGAATGAGCAGGAAAAGTTTCCGTCAGTCGATCAATGAGGCTCTGCGTCAGGAAATGCGCCGTGACCCGCGTGTGATTCTCATGGGAGAAGACGTGGCCGGCGGCCGTGGCGGCACCTCGGGCGTGAAAGACGCATGGGGCGGCGTTCTGGGTGTTACAAAGGGCCTGCTGACCGAGTTCGGCGAAGATCGCGTTCTCGATACACCAATTACCGAAGCATCCTATATCGGCGCGGCGGCAGGCGCGGCGGCGACCGGTCTGCGGCCTGTGGCTGAGCTGATGTTTGTTGATTTTGTCGGCTGCTGTCTTGACCAGATCATGAATCAGGCCGCGAAATTTCGCTATATGTTCGGTGGGAAGGCCCGCACGCCTCTGGTGATCCGGGCGATGTATGGCGCGGGATTCAACGCGGCGGCGCAGCACAGCCAGGCGCTCTATCCGCTGTTCACGCATATTCCGGGCCTCAAGGTCGTGGTGCCGTCCTCGCCTTATGAGGCGAAGGGACTCCTGATCGAGGCGATCCGGGATGATGATCCTGTGATCTTTCTTGAAAACAAGGTCATGTATGACGATGAGGAGGATGTGCCGGACGACCCGTATACCATCCCGTTCGGAGAGGCGAATCTGACGCGCGAGGGCGATGATGTAACGATTGTCGCGTTCGGCCGGATGGTGAAATTCGCGAACGAGGCCGCAGACCGCCTGGCGAAGGATGGAATTTCCTGCACGGTGATCGACCCGCGCACGACATCACCTCTGGATACCGGCACAATTCTCGATTGCGTCGCCGACACCGGGCGCCTGGTGATCGTGGATGAGTCCAGCCCGCGCTGCAATCTGGCGACCGACGTAGCTGCTCTTGTAGCGGAAGAGGCTTTCGATGCGCTGAAGGCGCCGATCCGTCGTGTCTGCCCGCCCCACACACCGGTTCCGTTCGCAACGGTTCTCGAAAATCTTTATGTGCCGAACACGGAGAAAATCGTGGCGGCAGTCCGGTCGGTTGCGTCATACCGGATGAAAGAGGAGGCCTGAACGATGAGCGGCACCATCACCCCGGTCACAATGCCGAAATTCGGTCTGGCGATGACGGAAGGAAAACTGGCGAGCTGGAGTGTCAAACCCGGCGCGACCGTAAAAGCCGGACAGGAAATTGCCGATATCGAAACAAGCAAGATCACAAATGGCTATGAGAGTCCGGCGGAGGGGATTCTGCGGCGACAGGTTGCCAGTGAAGGCGACACACTGCCGGTCGGGGCGCTGCTCGGCGTGCTTGCGCCTGAATCGGTATCCGATGAGGATATCGATGCATTTGTCAAAAAGTTTAACGAGGAGTTCTCCAGTGGCGAGGAGAGTGCCGCCGGGGAATCCGCGCCGCAGCGTAAGACGGTCGCTGTGGGGGACCTGGACCTGTCCGTGCTGGAATCAGGTGCGGATCACGGTGGCGTTCCCGTGCTGCTGATTCACGGGTTTGGCGGAGACCTGACAAACTGGATGCTGAACCAGCCGGCGCTGGCGGAAACGCATCGGGTGATTGCGTTCGATCTGCCGGGACACGGGGAATCGACCAAGGATGTCGGTGATGGAACGCCGGCGGGATTTGCCGCCACGATTGCGAAACTGATTGCGGAACTCGGGACGGATCGGGTTCATGTCGTCGGACATTCGCTGGGTGGCGCGATTGCTCTGGAACTGGCGGGCGCACATGGCGATACGGTGGCGTCTCTGACTCTGATTGATCCGGCCGGCCTCGGGACAGACATCAACATGACGTTTATTAACGGATATATCGAGGCGGATCGCAGAAAGACACTGGAGCCGGTGATTCAGTATCTTGTGCATGACAAGTCACTGGTCACGCGGGCCATGGTGGAGAACATCATTCGCTTCAAGCGTCTGGACGGGGTGGTAAAGGGGCTCAGAACCATCGCCGATGTCAGCTTCCCTGATGGAAAGCAGGGGTTTCCGCTTCGGTCCGTTCTTGAGGCTTACAAAGGCCCGGTCCAGGTTCTCTGGGGCGAGGATGACGAGATTTTATCCGTCTCCGGAGCCGACGGGCTGCCGGCCTCCGTGAAGGTCACACGCTATCCCGCAACGGGCCATATGCCACAGCTTGAAAAGTCGTCCGAAGTCAACAGGGCTGTCTCGTCGTTTATCGGCTGAGAATTGAAAAGGGAGAGGGGGGAAGCTATCTGCCCACCCCCTCTCCTCTTCTGTCAGTGCGGTGTTCCGAAATCACCCGGACTGTGATCCGTTGCAGACCATTGCGGCGTCCGTTTCGGGCTGGCTTCGCTCAAAGCCTTTCGGACCCCGGCCTCATCGAAATCACCACAATAAACCGGCGTGCCGGGCTGCTGACGCCAGGACTCTGCCAGCGGGCCATCATCCACGGCATCGAACCCGATCTCGTTGATGAGCTTCATGACAGTCTGCTTCGCCGTGGCATCGTCACCGGAGACGGGCAATGCGATGCGGCCCGGCGTTCCGGCGGGCTTGCCGTTTTCAAGCAGATGTTTCGCGTAGATATTGTTGAACGCCTTGATGACGGGGCGTCCGAGATGCTGTGACACCCACACACTTTCGGGCGTGCCGCTTTCGATCGCGGCGATGCGCCCGTCGCGTTCCCGGGGATAGTAATTGCCGGTGTCCACGACGACCACGTTCTGTGGCACGGAGGCGAACAGGGTCTTGCCGAGAGCGGGAATGTTCTTTTCCGGAATCGTCACCACGATGAGATCGACGTCTCTGACGGCGTCCTGTGCGGTGACAGCCTGCGCACCGGTTTCTTTTGCCAGAGCGCTCAGGGTTTCCGGGCCGCGCGAATTGGCGATTTTGACCTGATGTCCGGTCGCGGTGAAGCGACGTGTGAGTGTGCCGCCGATCTGTCCGGCGCCGATAATACCGATTTTCATGACGTATATCCCGTCCTGATTCTGATCTCCCGAATATAGGGTCCGGGCAAAAGCGGTTCCAGAGAAAGGAGCCTTTTCGGAGCTTCACTTTCTCTCCCGTTCTCTCCCGCGAAGAGGTACGGCTCGTCCGGTCCCGTTTCATGAACGGACGGGGCGGCGGGGCGGTTTCCTTCCGGAGACTGGCGCCGCGCGCCCGGAGTCAGTCCGGGGCGCCTTCCAGGCTGAGCCGGGCGGCGGTCACGGTATTTTGCAACAGGCAGGCAATGGTCATGGGGCCGACCCCGCCGGGAACGGGCGTGATACGGCCGGCAACGGCAGCGACCTCGTCGAAGGCAACATCGCCCACGAGCTTTGTTTTACCGGCCGAGGCGGGGATACGGGTGATGCCGACATCGATGACGGTGGCGCCGGGTTTGACCCAGTCGCGCCCTACGAGGCCGCTGACGCCGGTGGCGACGACCAGGATATCGGCCATACGGGTAAGGGCCTGCGGATTAACGGTGTCGATATGAGCGACGGAGACGGTGCAGCCCTCGTTCAGCAGCAGCAGTGCCATCGGTTTGCCAACGAGGTTGGAAGCACCCACGACGACCGCGTTGAGGCCGCGCAGATTGCCGAGTTCCGATTTCAGCAGCATCAGGCAGCCGAGCGGGGTGCACGGGACGAGGCCGGGAAGACCGAGGCTCAGGCGCCCGGCATTGACTTCGCCGAGCCCGTCGACGTCCTTTTTCGGGTCGATGGCATTGGTGATGCGGCGGCCATCCATGCCTTTCGGGAGCGGAAGCTGGACGAGGATGCCATGAATTTCAGGATCGGCATTCAGGCGATCGACAAGCTGGAGAAGCTCGGCTTCCTTTGTCGTCTCCGGCAGCATGTGCATGAAGGAGCGCATGCCGACGCGGTGCGTTTCCAGCGCCTTGTTGCGGACATAGACTTCGCTGGCAGGATCGTTTCCGACGAGGACGACGGCGAGGCCGGGCGTGATGCCATGTTTCTCATGAAACGCGACGACATCCCCGGCGATCTGTTTTCTCAGCCCGGCGGCGAAGGCTTTGCCGTCGATCCGGCGTCCTCTTTCCGGGGTGCCGGCGGTCACGGTTTCGGGGGCGGTCTGGTCTGGCATGGGCGGGTTTCTGCTCGGATGCTAGGGTAACGACGTTTGCGACGAAGAGGCAGGAAGGCAACATGAACCAGAACACTGTCGAACAGCCATCCGGTGATACGTCCGCTGCCGGGGAAGAAACTGCGACACACATACGCAGGAACTTCGCCAGCGACAATGTTTCGCCTGTTTGTCCTGAGATTCTCGCGGCTCTGAGCGCGGCCAGCACGGGTGCGGCTGCATCGTATGGCGACGATCCGTGGACGGAGAAGCTGGAGCGCCGGGTTGCGGAGGTTTTCGAGGCTGAGGCGCGGGTATTCCCTGTCTCGACGGGGACGGCCTGCAACAGTCTGGCCCTGTCGGCACTGTGTCCGCCCTGGGGGGCGGTGCTGTGTGACGAGAGCGCGCATATCAACAATGAGGAGTGTGGCGCACCGGAGTTTTTCACGCATGGGGCGAAGCTGCTCGGGCTGCCGTCCGATGACGGTCGGATCAGTTCTGAGATGCTGGGCCGGGCGCTGGAGAAAGCGGCTTCCGGGGGCAGTCATGTCAGCCGGGTTTCGGCGCTGAGCGTCACTCAGGCGACGGAATGGGGCACGGTGTATCGTCCGGAGCATTTGCGGGAAGTGACGGGCATGGCGCGGCGTGCCGGGCTTGGGGTGCATATGGACGGCGCGCGGCTTGTGAACGCACTGGCGTTTCTCGGCTGTTCGCCGGCGGAGGCGACCTGGCGTTCGGGCGTGGACATTCTCTCGCTGGGCGCGACGAAGAGCGGCGCGATGGCGGCGGAGATGCTGGTTGTTTTCGATCCGGCGCGGGCGGAGGAGATGGATCGCCGGCGGAAGCGGGCGGGGCATATCTGGTCGAAACAGCGGTTTCTCAGCGCACAGCTTCTGGCCTGGCTGGAGGACGATCTGTGGCTGCGTAACGGACGTAACGCCACTGACATGGCGGCGCGGCTGGCACGGGGGCTGCTGCGCCAGCCGGGAGCGGTGCTGCCGTTTGAGACGGAAAGCAGCGAAGTGTTTGTCGTGCTGCCCGAACTGCTGCTCGAGGCCCTGGAGGCGGCGGGATTCGGATTTTACCGCTGGACGACACCCCCGGGGATCACCGGGACGCTGATCCGGCTGGTCACAGGGTATGACACGCGGGCCGAGGATGTGGATGCGCTGCTGGCGGTGCTGGCTTCGGTGGAGTGAGGGGACAATCAGCAGCCCCGCACAGGCTGATTGTCCCGGTGCCCGAGCGCCGGTTTCTCAGAACCGGGACAGGCGTTCGGTGATGAGGTCGTAGGCGGCCGCGGCGTCACATTCCCGGAGGAAGAGCGTGTTTCTGGGGAGATTTGTGATGCCCCACCAGTCCACGACGCTCATGCCCATGGTGAGTTCACTGCCGGTTTCGATGCGGACATTGACCTCGCGACCTTTGTAGAGATCCGGCCTGAGGAGCCAGAGCACCGTATTGGGGTCGTGGAGCGGTCCGCCATCGGTACCATATTTGGTGGCTTCAAAGGTTTTCTCGAAACGAAGCCAGTCGGCGACGACTTTGCCAACGCGGTTTCCGATCGCCTCGAAGCGGGCGAGGCGGGCGGCGCTGGTATGGAGCGCATGGGTAACGTCAAGGGGGATCATCGTTATCGGGATGCCGGATTCAAGGACGATCGCGGCGGCGTGCGGATCAGCATAGATGTTGAATTCGGCGGTCGGGGTAATGTTGCCGACTTCCGAGAATGCGCCTGACATTGTCACGATCCGGCCGATGCGGGTACGCAGGGCGGGCTCGCGGGAGATGGCGAGCGCAAGGTTGGTCATCGGACCAATGGCGCAGAGCGTGATGGCGCCGGGCACATGGTCCATCACGGTGCGGATGATGAAATCGACCGCGTGTTCCGGCGCGGCTTTCTGCGCGGGATCGGGGAGATCGACGCCCTCGAAGCCGGTACGGCCGTGGACGTGGGTGGCGTCGATGGGCGCGCGCAGAAGGGGACGATCGGCGCCGGCATGGACGGGAACGGTGGTGACACCGACCAGATCCATCGTTTTCAGTGCGTTGATGGTGGCCTGACGGACGCTGACATTACCTGCGACGGTGGTAACGCCGAGGAGTTCGATCTCCGGGCTGATAAGAGCCAGGAGGATGGTAAGGGCGTCGTCCTGGCCGGGGTCGGTGTCGATGATGATCTTCATGGTCCGGGCTCCTGTCTTTGGAGTGGGATTAGAACGGATGCGAAAGGGTGTCATCCCGCCGGAGGATCGCCTGGGCCGGAAGCGCCCTTCCCTCCCCCGTCCGGCTCGCTTATTTCAGGGCCTGATAAAGGAAGGGAGCTGCGATGACCGGGGAACAGGACAGGCGGGATGAGGCGCTGGTGTCTCAGTATGAGGCTTATCCTTACCCGGAGCGCGACCCCCGGGACGAGACGAAACGGCTGCTGATCGGCAGCCCGAGTCATCTGCGGGAAATCGATTACTGGGTTTTCGGGGCAAAGCGGTCGCGGAGTCTGCCGCTGCGGGTTCTGATCGCGGGCTGCGGGACCGGGGATGCGGCGATCATGCTCGGCACGCATATGGCGCGGGCGGGGCGCGAGGGCGAGATTGTGGCGCTGGACCGGTCGGAAAAAGCGCTGTCGATCGCGCGGGCGCGGGCCGGGATGCGAGGGCTGGAGAATATCCGGTTCGTGCAGGGGTCTCTGACAAACATCGAGGCGGATCCCGGGCTGTTCGATTACATCGATTGCTGCGGCGTTCTGCATCATCTGCCGGACCCGGACGCGGCGCTGGCGGGGCTGGAACGGATTCTGGCGCCGGGGGGCGGCATGGGACTGATGGTTTATGCGCCTTACGGGCGGACCGGAGTTTACATGTTGCAGGACGCCCTGGCGCGACTGGCTCCGATGTCCGAATCCCCTCGCGACCGGCTGGACGTGGCGCGGCGGGTGATGCGCCATCTCCCGGCGACGGCGTGGCTGCGGGCGAACGGCAATTTTGGTGATCATCTGAGCGGCGGCGATGCCGGGCTTTATGATCTGCTGCTGAACCCCCGGGACCGGGCTTATGACGTTCCGGCATTGTTCGGGCTGCTGGACCGGGCGGGACTTGAGACGACGTGTCTGATGGAGCCCGCACGGTACGATCCGGCCCTGCTGCTCCCCGATCCGCGATTGCGGACGCGGATTGAGGAGCTGGACTATCGGTCGCGGGCCGCGCTGGCGGAGGAACTGGCAGGCAACATGGCGACGCATGTGGTTTATGTGGTGCGTCGCGGGGAAGCGCCGGAACGGGCCGATCCGATGGCGGCCGATGCCGTGCCGGTGATGCGGGAGATTCCGGGTTCGGAACTGGTGAAGCAGATGACACCGGATAACCGGCTGCGCTTTGCATTCGGGACGCTGGAAGTTCTGCTGCCGTTGCCGGGCCAGACGCGCGGGTTGCTGCCGCTGATTGACGGTGTGCGGACGGTGCGGGAACTGGGCGAGGCGATGGAGAGCCGGAGCGTGGCGGCAAAGCGGTTTCCCGCATTGTGGCAGGAAATATTTGCGACACTGGAAGGGGTGAACCGGGTGTTGCTGGCGTCGCCCGCGTGAGCTTCGCGGCGCTGCCCCAATACGCGAAACGGCTCTGTCAGTCCCTGCGCCAGCCTTCCGTGGTGTGGACCGCCTCCCCTTGCGCCTCCAGGTATTCGAGCATGGAACCGAGCATTTCCGCCGCGGCGCGGGACAGGTTCCGCGGGAGATTTCTGTAGAGCCCGGCGAGGAGCTGAGGTTCCGGTTGCGGCGTGGATGTCAGCGCGTCCCGGGTGCGGGCGATCCTGTTGAGGCGGGATTTCAGCAGGCTGGCGATAAAGGGCGCCGGCTCGGTAACGGGCGGACCGTGGGCGCTGAAGAGCGTGGCATAGTTGCGGGTCTGGTTGTCTTTCAGGCTGGCGAGATAGGCGCTCATACTGCCGTTCGGAGCGCGGAGAATGACGGAGGTGGACCAGCCCATGATGTGGTCGCCGGACAGCAGTCGCCCGTCCCCGATATCGATACAGACATGATCCATTGTGTGCCCCGGCGTTCTGACGGGACTGAGCCCCGGGAGTGTCAGGGCATCGGGGTTCTGACCATGGGTGCCGCCATAAATCGGGGCATCGGCGAGGCGGGCGAGAGCTTGCGCGCCGGCCTCGTGATCATGGTGGCTGTGAGTGACGAGGATGGTGTGGATTTTCCCGCCGCAGGCGTCGAGCACGGCCTGCTGGTGGTCCGGATCTTCCGGGCCGGGATCGACCACGACCCATCCGGGGCTGGTCTCGATCAGCCAGGTATTGGTGCCGTGATACGTCATCGGGCCGGGGTTTCGGGCGACAACGCGGATAAGGCCAGGCGCTTCGGCGAGGGGCCGGCCATATTCGGGGACGGCTTCCTGATAACGGGACAGGGGCTGGACTGACATTCCGCGTTTATTCCGGCCAGTTCTGGTTCTGGTCACGATACAGGGCACCGGCTCATGCGCCTCGTCAATGTGTCGTGTTCGGGCTCTGCCCGGACCCGGCAGGGACCACTGGCCCCCGCACCCCGGCTTGTTGATAACTAAAAGGTTTCCAAAGGTCCCGGCCTTTGGTGGGTTTCAGGGCAGAGTCCTGAAAAAAACCGCTTTAAGAGACCAGTTTCAGTGGTAACGGCGCAAAAGGCCAACGAGCTGGCCCTGAATGCGGAGACGTTCGGCGGGAACGATGCGCGTCTCGTAAGCAGGGTTGGCGGCTTCCAGGGCAATCGTATTGCCCCGTTTACGCAGACGTTTGAGCGTGACCTCGTTGTCATCGAGAAGAGCGACAACGATCTTTCCGCTGTCGGCTGTTTCTGTGCGACGGATGATGACAGTGTCGCCGTCGAGAATTCCGGCTTCGATCATGGAATCGCCGGAGACTTCCAGAGCATAATGTTCACCGGTGCCGAGCATGGCAACGGGGACTTCGACCTGAGAACCGCTGTCTCTGAGCGCTTCGATCGGAAGGCCGGCGGCGATTTTTCCATAAAGCGGGAGATTGACGGAACTGGCGGCATCACCGGTCCGGACGCCGGGAAGGCGCTGCGAGAAATCACCTTTGATGACGTTGAGCGAACGGGGCAGACGCGCGGGCGCATTTGCCAGGGACTCGCCACTGTCCGGGAGGCGGAGGATTTCGAGCGCGCGCGCCCTGTTGTGGCGTCGCTGGAGAAAGCCGCGCTCTTCAAGGCCGGAAATCAGGCGGTGGATGCCGGATTTGGACTTGAGACCCAGGCCTTCCTTCATCTCGTCGAAGGAAGGCGAGAAGCCTGTCTGACGAAGGTGGGAGTCGATGAACAGCAACAACTCATGTTGTTTGCGTGTGAGCATTCACCGGTCCCTTTGTTCTGTTTTTTGAGAATTAATCGAAGGGATTTTGTTCTACATTGGTTCTCATTTCAGGTCAATATGAATTACAGCTCTTCGCCGGCAGTCCGGGCTCTGAAAACCGGCAGGAAACGACGGCGACCGGCTCAGTCGTCCCGATGACCGAAACGAATAATGTCGCATATCTCTCCGGCTTTAGCGGCAGGCGCATGGGCGTCACGCAGGATAAGGGCATCGCCGGTGGCGAGCGGACTTATCATGCCGGAATCCTGCTTTGGAAACGGGGTGGCCAGCAGAATGCCGTTTTCGTCGCGTGTCAGGGCGGCGCGCAGATGGTCGAATCGGAGATCGTTGGCAGGAAGATCGCAGGCGAGACGGGCTTTTTCGCGGCCATTGTCGCCGGACGGGGTTTCCCCGCTCATCCCGCGGAGGGCTGGCAGGACGAAAACGATGCCGCAGACGAAAGCGGCGACGGGATTGCCCGGCAGGCCGATGACCGGGGTATCGCCGAGATGGCCGAACATCAAAGGTTTACCCGGACGCATGGCGATTTTCCAGAAATCGGTGACAAGCCCGGCTTCACCGAGGGCGGCTTTGACAAGGTCGTAATCGCCGACGCTGGCGCCCCCGATGGTCAGCAGCATGTCAGTAGTGGCGAGACCTGTGGCCGCCTGACGAATGTCACCTGCCGTGTCCTTTGCGACGGGGAGGATAACGGGATCGGCCCCGGCCTCTTTCAGAAGAGCGCCGAGCATGAAAGCGGCGGAGCCGATGATGGAGCCGGGAGGAACACTGTCTCCGGGCAGGCAAATTTCGTCGCCGGTGCTGAGAATGGCCACGCGGGGACGCCGGCGGACAGTGATCCACGGGCAGTTTGCAGCGGCAGCCAGACCGATATCGCGGGCGGAAAGGCGCTTTCCGGCGGGGATGACGGGCTGCCCGCAGGTAAAATCCTGCCCACGGGCACGGATGAAGCGGCCGGACGTAACAGGCTGAGTAACGGTGAGACGGTCCCCGTCGCGGGTCGTGTTTTCCTGGATCAGAACAGCGTCCGCACCATCCGGGATCACGCTGCCGGTGAAGATCCGCACGCAGCTTCCGGCTGTGACAGTCTCTGCGGAGGGATGGCCGGCAGGCGCTTCTCCCGTGATGCGGAGTTCGGCGCCGGCAGTCGTGTCGGCGGCGCGGACGGCGTAACCGTCCATGGCGGAGACATCGGCGGGCGGGTTGGAGAGACGCGCGAGCACGGGTGCGGCGGTGATTCGACCGGCGGCTTCCATCAGGGAAACGGTCTCCGTGCCCGACAGAGGGAGGCCGGAGACGATTCGGGTAAGGGCTTCGGAGGGGTCGATCATGGCAACTTTCGACTTTTTTCGTGTTCCGGAGGGCTCCGGGGCGCATGAAAGCTTGACCTGACGGGTCCGGATGCGCAATTTGCGCCAAACCTGAACAGGGTCGCGATCGGGCTGCATATCCGGACCGGCGGCCTGGCTACCACCCCGAGGATCTTATGGCCAAGAGCAATGTCATCCAGATCCGGCTCGTCTCGACGGCAGACACCGGATATTTCTATGTCACGAAGAAGAATGCCCGCGCCCAGACCGGCAAGATGGAACTGAAGAAGTACGACCCGGTTGCACGCAAGCACGTCGTCTTCCGCGAGGCGAAAATCAAATAAGCTTCCCTTCCGGGACGTTTATCCGAAAAGCGCTGTTCCGGCCGGGGACAGCGCTTTTTCTTTGTCTGCAATGCCGGGAAGCATCCTGGTGAAGCTTCGGATTCAGACTCTGCCCGGGGCCTCGCGGTTTATGAAAAAGCTGAGTCGCGCGGAAATCCGCCGCCTCTGGCACGAACGATTCGGGAAAGGCCCCTGAACCCGATCAGTAAAGCTGGTCGTGCTTGTCGTAGGGAACGACAATATCGTTCGGGTTAGCGAGGTTGAGCATGGCGCGGGCGCGCTCATCAAGCATGTCGCCGTTCAGGGCGCCTTCGCTGAGGCCGGAAACGCGACGACGCCATGCCGTTTGTTCGGCGACGGCGTTTTTCTGCGACTCGCGGGCATCGTCAAGAAGCTGAAGCTGCTGATGATAGGCGTGCAGTCCGTGAGCGCCCTGGGTGGCCTGCCATCCAAAATAACCGGTAAGACCGAGAAACAGAGCCGGAGGGATGACCGCGTTCATCACGCGACGAAACAGGCGACCAAGCTGCATGCGACTGTACACCTCCGGAATAATCCCTCAGAACGGGATCATGCGTATGGACCCCGATTCTGGCAGGACTGGGGCACCGCAAAGCATTGCCTGTCCCGGAAATGAGTCACAAGCTTATGCCCGGACAAAGATAAACAGAAAAAGCCACATCATCCGTTTTTCGGGACGTGTGGCTTTCTGGCAACAGACAGACCTTACCGGCCCGTAAAAGACCCGTTAGCGAGCCTGTTTTTAAGGATTGTCCGCCCGGCATAGGCACCGGCCGTGGCCAGTTCCTGTTCGATCCGGATGAGCTGGTTGTATTTCGCCGTCCGGTCGGAGCGGCACAGCGAGCCGGTTTTGATCTGGCCGCTGTTGGTGGCGACGGCCAGGTCGGCGATCGTCGTATCCTCGGTCTCACCGGAGCGATGACTGACGATGCAGGTGTAGCCGGCGCGGTGCGCCATTTCCATGGCGGCGAGGGTCTCGGTGAGAGTGCCGATCTGGTTCACCTTGACAAGGAGGGAGTTGGCAATGCCGTCCTCGATGCCGCGACGCAGACGCTCCGGATTGGTCACGAACAGATCATCGCCGACAAGCTGCGTAGTCTTGCCCAGGGCGGCGGTGAGGAGAGCCCATCCCTCCCAGTCGTCCTCGGACATGGCATCTTCGATCGACGCGATCGGATAGCGTTTTGTCAGATCTTCAAGGTAGGCGACCATGCCGCCGGCATCGAGGGTCTTCCCCTCCCCGGCCAGAATGTATTTGCCGTCTTTGTAGTATTCCGTCGCGGCGCAATCGAGCGCGAAGGTGACATCCTCGCCGGGCCGGTAGCCGGCGGCCTCAACGGCGCGGGTGATGTAGGACAGAGCTTCGTCGGCGGACCCGATATTCGGCGCAAACCCGCCTTCATCACCGACATTGGTGCTGAGGCCGGCCTCTGAGAGAGCTTTTTTCAGCTTCTGGAAGATTTCCGAGCCCCAGCGAACGGCATCCGACAGCGTCGGCGCGCCGACGGGCTGAATCATGAATTCCTGGATGTCGATGGGATTGTCGGCGTGCTCTCCGCCATTGACGATGTTCATCATCGGCACAGGCAGCGTATGGGCGAACGGACCGCCGATATAACGGTAGAGCGGGAGATGCAGCTCGGCGGCGGACGCTTTGGCAATGGCCAGCGAAACGCCGAGGATGGCGTTGGCGCCGAGGCGGCCTTTGTTCGGAGTGCCGTCGAGGTCGATCATCGCGTTGTCGATGTCGATCTGGTCCTGCGATTCCGCCCCCTGCAGGGTCGGGAAAATTTCTGTTTCGACGTTTTCGCAGGCCCTCAGCGCGCCTTTGCCGCCGAAACGGGATTTGTCGCCGTCACGGAGCTCGACGGCCTCATGGGCGCCGGTCGATGCGCCGGAAGGGACGGCGGCGCGGCCTTTCGCGCCGGATGCGAGTTCGACATCGACTTCAACCGTGGGGTTGCCACGGCTGTCGAGAATTTCCCGTGCGATGATATCGACGATGGCGCTCATAGGTCTGCCTCTGCGGGTTGCGTTCTTATTACGGCATGCTGATCCGGCGCGCGGCCGGGTCGCTGGTTGCCAGACAGGAGTTTCATGGCGGGGTTGTCAACTGACAAATGCGGTTCAGGGGAGAAGCGCGCGGGACATAATGTGGTTCCATCCGGCGCTGCCGGCCCCCTCACGCGGCGACGGACTCCGTGGGGCATGCAGGGCTCCTCTTCCGGAACCCTGACGGAATGCCGGGGACGCAGGGCACATGCCGGGAACCTTGAAATCTTTATGACTGCAGCCAGGCGCATCAGTTCATGGAAAACCTTGAAAAACGTGTGGCGTCACCCGGTGAACCGCGGGTAAGCCGTTTTAACCCGCCTGAGATCGCTAAGCTCCTGAAAGAAGCCGGTTTCAGCGATGTCACGGACTTCGACCGGCGCCGTATATTCTCTTATTTCGGGTGGCCACACAAAAGCACTGAGGCACAGGCCAGTGCTCATGTTGTTCACGCTCAGGCGGCGCAATGTACTGATTCCGGCAATCCGTAACACCTGCCGGTGACAGTCGCTGCGGACTATTGTTTCTTCGCCCGGTCGCCGCATGGCATGGATTTCCCGGATGACCGGTCAAAGCGCAAAACAGGGGACAGGGCATGAAAGAACGCGGATATTGCTGGCGGATCATGATCGCGGCGGTCACTGGAATGCTGGTGGCCGCGTGCATCACTGGCGCCCGGGCCGAATCCGGCCCGGTGTACGGTCCGCGACTGGCGGGGTTTTCATATCCGTGGCCGGTGCGGGAGTTCGGGTTTACGTCTCAGCGACAGGTGCTGCGGATGGCTTATCTGGATGTGCGACCAAAGCAAGCGAACGGGCAGGTTGCGGTGCTTCTGCACGGGAAGAATTTCTGCGCCGCGACGTGGGAAAGCACCATCCGGGTGCTGGCGGCACGGGGATATCGTGTGATTGCGCCGGATCAGATCGGGTTCTGCAAATCCGATACGCCGGAAAATTACCAGTTCTCTTTTGAACAGCTCGCTCTGAACACGCGCGATCTGCTCGACAGCCTGGGGATCGGAAAGGCCGTCATGATCGGACATTCAACGGGCGGCATGCTGGCGGCACGTTATGCGCTGATGTTCCCTGAGCGCGTCACCCGGCTCGTGCTGGTCGATCCGCTGGGACTGGAGGACTGGCGAGCGAAGGGCGTGCCTTACCGGAGTGTCGATCAGTGGTTTGCCGGTGAGCGAGGCAGGACAGCGGAGACAATCCGGGCTTATGAAACGAAGTATTATTATGCCGGCACGTGGAAGCCTGCTTACGAACGATGGGTGCAGATGCTGGCCGGGCAATATCGCGGAACGGGGAGCGAGGCGCTGGCATGGAATTCGGCACGGCTTTACGACATGATTTATACCCAGCCGGTTATTTACGAATTCTCGTCTCTTCGGGTACCAACGGTTCTGATCATTGGCGACAAAGATATGACAGCCGTCGGAGCAGACGGGGCATCACCGGAGGTGCGTGCCAGGCTGGGGCATTATCCGGTGCTGGCAAAAGCGGCGGTGGCGGCGATACCCGGAGCGAAACTGATCGAATTTCCGACCCTGGGTCACGCACCGCAGATTCAGGATCCTTCGGCTTTCCATAGTGCGTTGCTGGAGAGCCTGCGGTAAGAGATCCGGCTGAGACTGTCAGATGAGGATGCCGGACGTGCCAGGTGAGCGGGCGTGAGTGAAAGTGGTGCCCGGAGGTATGACCGGGTTTCGGTCATTGCGGAAGATATGGCGGGGATGCGGTCGCAGGCCTTCGGGCTGGCGGGGTATCTTTCGCTTCCGGCACGATTCTGCCCGGTGCGCGCCGGCGGACTGTCGGAACGGATGCCGTTCCCGTTCCGGCCCGATCCTCTGCGGACTGTGGCAGGCGTGAACGGGTCGGAAGAGCATGATCTGTTTCTGACCGTCGCCGGAAAAGGCGGTCGGGCGGGGCGCGCGCTGCACCGCCGGGAACAGACAGTGGTCCAGATTCAGAACCCCCGGGTCAACCCGGCGTATTTTGATCTCGTAATTGCGAATGATCATGATGAGATCGACGGGCCAAACGTCCTTCTGAGCCGGACGGCGCTGCACGGCATGACGCCCGCGCGGCTGCGGGCGGCACGGGCCGCATGGGCGGAACAACTCCGGGTGCCGGGGCGACCATTGCTGGCGGCACTGGTGGGGGGAGCCAACGGGCGTTTCCGGTTCGGACGGACGGAAGCAGAGGATCTTGCACGACATCTCATTCAGGCGGCGCTCCGGCTGGATGCGAAACTGTTTGTGACAACCTCGCGGCGAACAGGCGAAGATGCGACTTCGATACTGCGGGATGCCGTAACGGCCGTCGGGGGACGGATCTGGACCGGCGGAACGGACAATCCTTATGCCGGGCTGATTGCGTGTTCCGATTTTCTTGTGGTCACGACAGACAGTGTTTCAATGATCTCGGAGGCCGTAGCGGGCCGCGCGCCTGTTTATGTATACCGGCTGCCGGGAAAGTCGCGGCGGATCGGGCTGTTCCTGAAAACGCTGGAAGCAGCCGGGCGAATCAGGATGTTTGAAGGCGAGCCGGAAGCATGGCCGGTGATGCCGCTGGATGACACGCCGCTCATGGCGCGGGAAGTGTGCCGGCGACTGGGGATAATGAACTATTTGCGGGAAGACGGGTGAAGCGTCTCCCCCGCCCCGGCTGTCCGGAACATCTGACAGCCGGGATTAAAGGGGACGCGACTCCTCACTGAATTCAAAACCCTGAACTCCGGGATGCGTCAGCTCTGTTTCTCGAAGGCCCCTGCAATGGTCAGGGTGACGTCGTCACCAACCATGGGAACGTATTTCGAGATGCCGAATTCACTGCGCCTGATCGTCGCGGTTGCCTGGAAGCCGAGTGTATAGGCCTTATCCATCGGATTGATCCCGGAACCGATGAAGTGTGCATGCAGGATCACAGGTTTTGTAACGCCATGCAGTGTGAGATTACCCTCAACGTCGGCATCGCCGGACTCTGCGGAGACTACGTTCGTGGAAACGAACGTAGCGGTCGGATATTTCGACACATCGAACCAGTCGGGGGCTCTGAGTTCGCCGGTCAGCATATCGCTTGTTGTGGAAACACTGTTTACAGGGAAGGTGATAGTCAGTCTCGATGCTGCGATATGGGCAGGGTCGAATTTCAGGGTGCCGGTCGCGCCGGAAAACAAGCCGGAATAGTTCGTGAAACCGAGATGCAGGACCGAGAAGATGACCTGGGTGTGGCCGGTTTCGACTTTGTAGCTGCCGCCCTGCACATCCTGCGGAAGCGGCGCGGCCTGTGCGCCCGAAACCAGAACGGTCAAGGCGAAGGCTGCGAAAGCGGTATTTCGGATCGGTGTTTTCATAAGAAAGACTTTCAGTGCGGGTAAGTACGGTGGGGCTGTCATCCGAAGCGGAAACCGGACAGGACCTTACCCATAACGGCTTCGCTGTAGTCGCGTTGCCCCGCGTCGTTTCCGGCGGCCCCGGCAGCGAACATCAGGGGAAGCAGATGCTCCTCGCGCGGGTGGCAGGCGCGGGCTCCGGGCGCATTTTCCCAGTCCCGCAAAGCCTGATTTCGTTCGCTGGCAGGCGCCTCGACCGCCGCCGTCAGCCAGGCGTCGAACGCGCGGGACTGAGCGTCTGAGACGGTGTTCCGGCCCATGAAGTGCCGCAGATTATGGTATGTCATGCCCGTTGCCACAATCAGGATATTTTTATTCCGGAGCGGCTCAAGAGCGGCGCCGGCGCGCAATTCGGCGGCAGGGTTCAGATCCTGCTGCAGAGACAGTTCAACAACGGGAATAGCGGCTTTGTCGAACGCCAGCATGAAGGGGATGAAGACGCCGTGATCCAGGCCCCGCTCCGGGTCCAGGGCGCAGGGAATGTCAGCGGCTGTCAGCAGGGCACGAACTTCGGTGGCCAGAGCGGGAGAGCCCGGAACGGGATATGTCAGGCGGTAGGTATGCTCCGGAAAGCCGTAATAATCGTAGATCAGGGCAGGATTTTCACCGGATGTGACAGCCGGGATGACGGTCTCCCAATGACCGGACATGACGAGTATGGCGTCCGGACACGCCGGCAGAGTGGCGGCGATTCCGCGCAGATAAGCGGCCATACCCTCCCAGGTGCCTGACTGGTCCATAAAGAAACAGGGGCCGCCACCATGTGGAAGGAACAGGACGGGCAGCCTTATACTCTTCTTTCCGGCCGGATTTCCCGTAACTGGCGGCTGCTCCATGAGAGGCCCTTCGTGGTTTCACTGCGCATCACACTGGCATGATGCCGGGCAGACGATAATCCCGTAACGAGGAAAATCATAGAACATGCGTCTCTTTGCGAAATGCCGGGCAATCCCCTGAGAATTGCCCGGTCGCTCACCCCTGGCCTTAAAAACGCTGAGAGATACCGGTGAGAATGGTCCGTCGCAGCCCGTATTGCGGAGCACCGACACCGATACCGCTGCCGTCGCGCAGTTCGTAGCGTTTGTCGAACAGATTGGTGACGTCGAGACGCAACTGTGTGCGTTTGAGAAACGACACATGGAGCAGATCGTTGAAACTCTGCACCAGGGCGAGGTTAAATGTTGCGTATTGCGGAACGGAGGCGCCGTTCGGGGTGGCACCGTCCATGCGCAGGCCGCTGCCATACACCATGGTGGCAGACAGGCGCAGCGGGTGTCCGGTTTTATAAAAAGCGGTATAACTGCCGCCTGCCGATGCGGTCCAGCGCTGGTCATGATCGAGATGAATCCAGTGCTGTTTGATATAAGCCAGATCCTCGGGATCGAAATTCCACTGAGCAGTGGTGATGTCCTTACCGATGGCGCGGGACCAGGCGAAGTTTCCATAGACGCTGAACGGACCACGGGAATAATCGGTGGCGAATTCGTAGCCGTTGACCTGGCCGCGCCGATAGTTGAAGGCGGAGAGAATGATGGGAGACCCGAACTGGCCTTCGTCGATCATGTTCTTTGCAAGTTTGACATATCCGTCGACGGAGGCGTGCCAGCCGGGCAGAATCTCCTGCGCGAACCCGGCATCGAAGTAATGATCGCGTTCAGCTTTGACCGTGCTGTCTTTGAGCGTCTCCGGAGCACCGGATGTGCCGGCGAATTTGCTGAGCTGTGTTCCGGCAACCAGTTCGAACGGCGGCGGCGTAAAATAGCGGGAATAACCGATATGAAAAGCACCACCATGCCATGGTTCATAGACAACATTCAGTCTGGGACTGACCAGTTTCGAATGGGTGTACTCATCGACACCATCGAACCGCAGTCCGTAATTGACTGTCAGGCCCCTGACCGGTCGCCATTCGTCCTGGGCGTAGAGGCCGTACACCCAGCCGGTACGACCGTTGCCGTCATGGATGCTGGCGGTCTGGCCATCGTAAACCGCGTTCCCGCTGGCATACGTTCCGGTCTGCAGATAGACGGTTGAATCCGTTTTTGAAACCGTTCGTTCGACATACGTCTGATATCCGAAGCGAACCGTGTGATGGGTATCAACATGCCACGCGACATCGCTCTGCGAACCGGATGAAAAAACGGAACGCTGAGCGCGCTGGGCAATACCGTTATAGACGAGGTCGCCGAGCGGGGCAGGCGAATAACCGAGCGAGCTGTACCGAACGATGGCGGAACTTTGCAGGCTGAATTTACCCATTTCTTTCTGTAGCGACAGGATTCCGAAATCCGTTATTTCTTTCTGACGTTCGTTCAGGCTGGCACTGTTCACGCTGCCATACACCTGCTGTGACAGGGCGCTGTCCAGAAAGGACGGATTGGCGAACTGCCTTTGCTGGCCCGGGTTGTTCGGAAGCTGATATTCGGCGTTCGAAACACCGGCTGTCAGGCTGATGCGGGTATTTTCATCGGCTGTGTAGCGAAGGTGGCCCAGAAAATGATATTGATTGCTCAGATCATGTAAGGCATTGAATTTGGACGTCGGGTTTTCGACACCGACCCGGTCATGCACGAAATCAGCCGTGGCGAAATAATCCCATTTTCCGGCATGTCCTCCATACTGCGCGGAGGGGAAAAAGTAATCGCGGGCACCGCCATAGACGGAGACCTCCCAGCCAGGATCGGCACTGCCGTTCTTTGTATTGATATCAATAACAGCCGCCTGAAGGAATCCGTATTCACCGGGCAGAGCCCCGGTTGTCATCGACATGGAATGAGCGAAACGCGTCATCAGCGTCTGACCGAAAACACTCATGCCTTCCGGGAGCATGACACCGTCGAGACGGAACTGGACTTCGTTGTGATCGCCGCGCACATGGATCTGACCGTAGCTGTCCTGCGCGACCCCGGGAGCCTGGAGCAGAACAGAATTCAGAGGCGCATTGTCTCCGCCGGGAATTTTCTCGATATCGCTGCGCGAAAACTGATAGACGGTGGCGCCGGTTGAAGGCTGTAGAGCCGCACGCTGACGATCGAGATGCGCGTTGACGACGATATGCTCCTCGTTTGACGGAGAATCTTCGATCCCGGCCTGACCGCTCTGGAACGAAGACCGGGCGGCTGTTGTCGCGGCATCTTTTTTCTTTGTGCCGGCCAGCTTTTTTTTGTCGGCTGATACGGTGCCGGCTTCCATACCTGTATCGGGCTCAGCGGTCTGGGTCGTGGCGCGGGCCGGCGCGGCGGAGATCAGTGCAGAGCTGCCGAAAAGAAGAGGCAGAAGCCACAAAGGACGAAACGAAGACATAGAGAGCGGTTCCGATGGTGGGTGGCCCGACCCTTTTATATTGTTATGTTATAACATAACAGGTATTTTTTGTCCGAAAGCGAAACAGTGCGGGCGGACAGTTGCCTGACCCGCGCAATACCGATTCCGCATGATGAACGGACCGGATGCCTCGTGACGCATCGTCCTGCATATCCTGCGGACGCGGCAGATCTTACTGCCCGCAGTCCGACCCGTTCATCATGCGGAATTTTCCGTCACCGGCGGACAGAGACAAAAACCGGGTGGCACGTCTGTTTATGGCAGACGTGCACACCGACTGTTTACGAAATCCCGAGACCCGGCAGGCACCCCTTGGGGAACCAGGATTACCCGCCCGGAATGAATGAAAAACCGGACCGGCAGAACCGGACCGGCAGAACCGGACCGGCGCAGGTAATTTACTCGGCAGACGCGTCGAGTTTATCGATCGGCGTGCCTTTGTATTTTCCGGTCAGAGTTTTCAGAAACGCCGTAATATCGTTCACGTCCTGATCGGAGATATTCGCATCCGGCGTCTGATATTTTGCCATGTCGCGCACGGCCTGCTCCAGAGTTTTCACGCTGCCGTCATGAAACCAGGGGCCGGTCAGAGCGACATTGCGGAGCGTCGGGATCAGGAAGCGGGAACGATCCAGCGGGTCATGCGTGATGACTTCGCGGCCGTCATCGGCATCAGTGAACCTGCCGCCACGTGCAGCGAAATAGTTACCTTCCAGCCCCATGACCTCCATACCGCCACCGCCCATATCCGCGCCGTTATGGCAGCCGGAGCAGCCAATGGCCTTGAAGCGATCGTAGCCACGTCTTTCCTGATCGTTCAGCGCTGTCTTATCGCCTTTGAGATAAAGATCGAAACGACTGTCCGGCGTAATCAGGGTTTTTTCATATTCGGCAATCGCGTCGGTAATCGTGTTCTGGCCGACGGGCTGACCGGGATATACTTTTTCGAATGCGGCTGTGTATTCGGGGTCCGACGTCAGCTTCGCCGCAACGTCGTTCCAGTCATGCGCGCCCATTTCGACCGGGTTCATGACAGGACCGGCAGCCTGATCGGCAAGCGTTTTCGCGCGACCGTTCCAGAACTGCACAATGTTATAGACAGAATTGTAAACAGTCGGGACGTTGATCGGTCCTTTCTGACCGTGAATCCCGGTGGCGGTTGTCAGATTGTCCACGCCGCCCTTGTCCAGGCCATGACAGCTGGCGCAGTTCAGTGTGCCGTCTCCGGACAGTTTTTTATCAAAAAACAGTTTCTGACCGAGGGCGACCTTATCGGCATCGACCGGCCAGCTTTCAGGAATGGGCTGCACCGGCTCGGCCGCGAACCCGGGCGCAACGTCCTTTGCGGCGTAATGTTTGCGGCGCTCGTCATCAACCCAGTTCAGCACGGTCTGACGCTGGGTTTCGGACAGATGCGCGTGCCAGTGCATCAGCAGATAGAGGCCGGGTGGCATCCGGTTCTGGCGGATGACTTCCTCAATGCGGGACAGTTCTTCTTCAGTCGGCGCTTCGCCTTTCTGGAAGGCGGCGATGACCGGCTCCAGACGGAAATGGCGCAGACCCTGATCGAGATCGTGCTGCATGAGCTGCGAGGCAACCGGCAGATGGAAGTAGAACGGAAGATCGGCACCTTTGGTGTGACAATAATCACAGCGGGCCTCGTGGATCACCTCGAATGCGGCTTTCGCGGCCGCATTGTTCTGTGTGGGAGATTCAGCGGCAAGTTTCGGACCCCCCGCATGATCGAAATGCGTCAGATACGCGACGGTGCCTCCGTACGCGACCAGCCCCGCACCCACGACGCCCAGAATAATACCCTTCACGCTCACTCTCCGAAAACAGATGTCAGATTTGTAATCTGTTCCTGGGCTGATCGGATTAATCTGTCAAAACGATTATTTTCATAAAAATTATCGTTTTGTACGATTGTGAGTGCGGCGGCTTCAGGAAACCGCCGCGTCTTTCAGACGGCGACGGGCAATCGTTACATAATCCGGATCAATTTCGATGCCGATCCCCCGGGCTCCGGTCCGGTGCGCCGCCAGGAGGGTCGTACCGGTTCCCATAAACGGGTCGAGCACGACTGGGTCAGGTCGCCCGTGCAGCCGGATGCAGAGTTCGGGCAACTGAACAGGGAATGTTCCCGGATGATTGAATTTCTGTTCCCGGTCCCGGACGGTTTCATAAGGCACGAACCAGGTGTCGCCCCTGCAACGCTGATCCTGCGCATGGCCGCGCCGGGCAATGTTGCTTTTGTCCTTGAAGGGAACACCGGCGGCCAGGCGATTGAGCTGAACATCTCCATGAAGCGTCAGATGAAACAGATGCTCATGGTTGCGGTTGAGATAGCGACCGCTGTTGACCGGCTTGAAATGACCGAATGAATCTCCTGGCACGGCAATGGATTTGACCCAGGAAATATGATTCTGCAACGCGAAGAGGGCGCGCAGGCGCACGACCAACTCAAAGGGCAGCCAGGGTTCGGCAGACGTTCCGGCGATATTGAGAAAGAATGAGCCATCGGGGCGAAGCACCCGACGGACAGCGGCGGCGACCCCGACCATCCAGTCGAGATAGTCATCCTCGGCGCGGCGATCCTGATAAGAGCGATAGCCCAGTCCGATGTTATAGGGCGGCGAGGTGACAACCAGGTCAACCGACTCCGGCTTCATCCGTTTCAGGATGCGGAGACAGTCGCCCTGAATGATTTCCTGCTGTCCGACATGATAGCGTCTGGTGCGCGGGGCACGGGCCTGGACTTCCGGGGCCGCTTTTTCAGTCTCCGCGAGGTCCGGCACACGGGAGGTGCGCTTCACGCACTCCGCGCCGCGGCGAGGCGCCACGATGAACCGGAAACACCGAGCAGCCGCTCGAATGTCCAGAGATCGGAAAATTCCGTGATGGAATCGGTTCCGGTGACAGGTTTGCCATCCTTCCCGAGGGTCAGACTGATCTGATCGGATATGATTTTGGTATCGATGGCGGCGGCTGTGCCCGCGGCCCCGTCTTCCATCCTCACATCTTCGATAGCAATGCTGTTGACCGCACGCATTTCGCTTTTCTGAACTTCGCCCGCCGCATCCCGCGCGGTAAGGGCCGCGTCAAACGCCGCAAACGCCGTGGGAGTCAGCCGCTCACGGAGAACTGTGCGGTCGCCGGACGCATAGGCGGCCACGACCTGACGAAAAGCCCCGTCAACACCGGAGAGAAACTGCTGAGGCGTGAAGCCCCGCTCTTTCGTGGCCAGCACGGCCAGCTGCTGCCCGACGCGGGTGCCGGGTGCCGGAATATCGAATTTAGGCGTGCTGACAGGTTCGGCCCGCCCTTCAATGACAGGACCTTCGGCTTCTCGCGGCGATGAGACCGGCGACGGCATCGGCTGGAACCCGACTTTCTTTCCGAGCACGCTACGCAGCCGCAGGGCCAGAAAGCCCGCGATCAGAGCAAAGATAACAATATCGACCGGAAACTGGCCGAGGGAACCGTCCATCTGCGATGCCACCCAGATTAGTATAAGGATACGACGCCGGACGGGCCGGGCCGCATGAAAAATTTTACAACTCTTATCAGAATAGGGGGCGCTGCCGGGCGGCGCAATGACCTTACCCCTGATTCACCCGGCGAATCCTTCATATCCGCCACCCGGCCGCCGATGAAGCGGAGCGGACACCCGGCGTTTACCGATTGCACAACCCCCCTCAGTTCCCATATGCGACTGGTCATGATTGTTCTCAGACACTGCGAAAGCGAGTTTAACCGCCTTTTCACCGCCACCCGCCGTGATCCCGGCATAGCCGACCCGCCTCTGTCGGCGCATGGCCACACCCAGGCCGAAGGACTTGTGCAGGCGCTGGCGGGACAGACCATTCAGCGCATTATTGTCTCACCGTTTACCAGAACGCTGCAGACCGCCGCCCCTGTCGCACGCGCGCTCGGGCTCAGGCCCTCCGTCCACCCGCTGATCCGTGAACGGGCCGCGTTCTCCTGCGATGTCGGGTCGCCGCCGGCGCAGCTGGCGCTGGCCTGGCCGGAACTGGATTTCTCCGGCCTGGAGGAAACATGGTGGACCACCGGGATCGAATCTCCGGAGAATGTTGAAGAGCGGGCCAGGATCTTCCGGGCGGAAATGAGCGCGAGCCCGCACTGGCGGAATACGCTGGTCGTCAGCCACTGGGGATTTCTGATCGCATTCACCGCAGCCAGCATGGAAAACGGGTCCTGGCGCCGCATCGACCCGACGGAGCCCCTGCCCGCTCCCTGAGGCCTTCGTCTGGCAGGGCTCCGCGACGGGGGCAGACCCCTGCCACATTCGATACGCGGTTGGCGAACCCTGGCGATCATGCTACCGCGCGGTAGCCGAATTCACCCCGGATCAATACAGGGAACCAAAGCTACATGTCCGATTCCAGCCAGATGGGTGCGCAGGGCGTCCCCCCCGCTCTGCCGCTTGCCGTCAATCTGCAGTACACGAAAGACCTGTCCTTCGAAGTTCCCTCCGGACCGGAGATTTTCACGGCTCTGCAGGCCGCCCCGCAGATTTCGGTGAATATCGACGTGCAGGCAAACCGCCTTCAGAATGATCAGTCGGTTTTTGAAGTCGCCCTGACCATCAAAACCGAAGCCAACGAAGCGCCGACAAGCGAAGGTGGTCCGGCCGGTCGCAAGGTCTTCATTGCCGAGCTGACCTATGCCGCCGTCGTGACGCTGAACAACGCGCCTGCCGAGCTCGTCGAGCCGCTGCTGCTGGTGGAAGTGCCGCGTCTGATTTTCCCGTATGCGCGGAACATCCTTGGCGATGTCACCCGTGACGGCGGATTCCCGCCTGTTGTGCTGCAGCCAATCGATTTCGTGGCTTTGTGGCAGGCGCGCCGCTCCGAGTTCGCTCAGGCAGAAGCTGTCGGTCACGCCTGATTACAGGCAGGCGGGTCCCTGTGCTCCGGGGTGCGGACCTGCCAGCCAGTCTGTTCCAGTTCCCGGACGGGGTCGCCACGATGGCTCGTTTTCTGATGAATCATAATCCGGCACCTTCTGTCGGCGCGATACCCGCATGTTCCGGTCAGCTTCGGCGCACGGCCTCCGGAGCTATGACTCTGGCGGCCTTTCTCAGTGTGTTCGCCATGACCGGATGCGCTCAGAAACAGCCGCCGGCTGCGGCTTCCGCTCCACCAGGGCGCATTCCACCCCAGGAATTTCCGCCGGGCACCGTTGCCGAGACGGCGCCGCCGGAAAATGTCACGCTGATCAACGACCCGTCGGCGCCGATGGATACGCCGCTTTGCGGCACGGCAGCGCGCGAGGCCAATGCCATGGCCGCGACCATGTATCCGGAGCCGCTTTCGACCGGCAACGCCTGCGCGCAGAGCGCATGCTTCGATCCAGCCACGCAGACTTACATCGCCTCCGATAATACCCGGCGCGTCTGCCGCTAAAGCGAATATTCCGCTTTACCCCGACACCTGCCTGGGTTGTACGAACCAGGCATGCCCGGACGATCCGCGGCACCTGACGTTGCCGTTCATTCGCGCACCGGCCATCCCTGGCGTCCCTTTCAAAAATAATTCAGCGTCCCGGCCAGGAGCGTGGTTGCGGTCCCGCCGCCGGATGTGTTCGATGAACGACAGGCTGTTTCCGCCATTCGGCGAAGACGCGCCGTATCTCATGCAGCAATGCGGGAAAGACAGTTGTGACGGATGGATCGCGGGCGATGGCTACAGAACATCATGACGTCCCGGACGAACTGATCGCACGGTTTGCCGCAAGAGCACCGGCTTATGATCGTTCGGGCGAGATCGCGACGGATAATCTGGACGATCTGAACAGAGCGGGCTTCCTCGCGCTGGCCGTGCCTCGCGAGCAGGGGGGCGCCGGGATCGGATTGCGACAGATGACCAGGATCGTGGCGCAAGTGGCGGGCGGCGACCCGTCAACGGCTTTGATTCTGGCGATGCAGTATCTTCAGACTCTCGGTGTCGCGTTGTCGCGCACCTGGGCAGAGGACGTGAAGACCGGGGTCTTCGACTCAATCGTTCAGAATGGCGCGCTGATCAATGCGCTTCGTGTGGAGCCGGAACTGGGCACGCCGTCGCGGGGCGGTATTCCGGCAACACGGGTCAGGCTGCGGGACGGGATCTGGCGTCTCACCGGCCGGAAGATTTTTTCGACCGGCTCTTCAGCTCTGCGCTGGGGAATTGTATGGGGCGCGACGGATGAAGCCATGCCCCGGATCGGTCAGATCCTCGTGCCGCTGGATCTTCCCGGGGTGCGGATTGAGAAAAGCTGGCACCAGATGGGAATGCGGGCGACCGGAAGCGATACTTTCGTATTTGACGATGTCGAAATCCCGGAGCGCTACCTGGTCAATCTGATCCCGGTCGACAGCGGAAGCCCGGAAACGCCCGGACTCGCGACCTGGCACGCCCTCCTTATCGCGGCCCTCTATGACGCCGTGGCCCGATCCGCGCGCGACTGGCTGATCGGATTTCTCCATGACCGCGTGCCATCGGCACTGGGCCAGCCGCTGGCAACGCTGCCACGCTTCCATGCCGTGCTCGGTGAGATCGACGGGATGCTGCTGGCGAACGAGGCGCTGCTGGAACGGGGACTTACTCGCGAAGACATGGGATTATCGGACGGACCGGAAGCCTCACAGATCAAGCGTCTCGTAACGGAAAACGCGATTGCGGCTGTCGCCAGGGCCGTGGAAGTCACGGGCAATCCGGGGCTGAGCCAGGATCATGCGCTGGAGCGGCATTACCGCAATGTGCTGTGCGGGCGCATTCACAGTCCACAGGCTGATGTGGTGCTGGAGATGGCCGGACGGATGGTGCTGGAGCCGAAGTAACGGCAGCCCCGGTTTCCGCACCGAAAACGCGGGGCTCATGTCCCTGTTTGCGGAGTTTGCGACATTGCTCTGAAAACCGCCCGTTCTGCACGGCGGGATTCTTTACGCGGAACAGGTATCATCTCTTGACGTTTCCGGCACCCGGCCTCTATTCAACGCCTGTTGATTTAATGGAGATGCCGGCCGCGACTGGCTGCCGGGGAAACCCATATGGAGCAAGGGGCCGTGACGACAGAAACGAATGCCACGAAATTCCTGGCAGAGCAAAACGTTCCGTTTTCGGTTCATACCTATGATTACGCGCCAGGCGGCGGTCTGATCGGCATGCAGGCGGCCTCATCGATCGGGGAAGATACGGGAAATGTGCTCAAGACCCTGATTGTCGAAGTCGATAAAAAAATACCGGTCTGTGTCGTTGTGCCCGTCGATCAGAAAGTGAACTTCAAGGCTGTCGCAGCACTTTTCGAAGGCCGCAATGCCAGGATGATGAACCCGGAGAAGGCGCACGGCATCACCGGATATCAGTCGGGTGGCACAAGTCCGTTTGGTTCGGTAACATCTGTTCCGGTCGTGCTCGCCAGTCAGGCGATGAAACGACCTTATATTTATGTCAACGCCGGTGATCGCGGGCTTGTCGTGAAACTTTCTCCTGCTGACGCGCAGAAAGTCACGAACGCCATCGTCGCCGATATTGCTGCTGCCTGAACAGCAGATTTCAGGAACTGTTGATGAACATTCACGAGTATCAGGCAAAGACGCTGCTGAAATCCTGCGGGATGCCCGTGCCGGAAGGGCATGTCGCTCATTCCGCGGCTGAAGCGAAAGACATTGCACGGTCGCTTCCGGGCGATGTCTTCGTCGTCAAGGCGCAGATTCATGCCGGCGGACGCGGCGCGGGAAAATATGTCGGCGAGCCGGCCACGGGCGGCGTGCGCCTTGCCCGCTCAGTCGGCGAGGTCGAGACCTTTGCCTGCGAGATGATCGACCGCACGCTGGTCACAAAGCAGACCGGGCCGGAAGGCCGCCTGGTGCGCAAGCTCTATGTCGAGGCCGGCTGCCAGATCGGGCGGGAACTCTATCTCTCGCTGCTGGTCGATCGTGAAAAACGACGCCTGACCATTGTGACATCCCAGGATGGTGGAATGGACATCGAGGACGTCGCCGCGAAAACGCCGGAGCGTGTTCTCACGGCATCCATCGATCCCGGCATGGGATTCCAGGAATGGCAGGCGCGCGATCTGGCGGTGCGGCTTGAGCTGCGCGGCAAGCAGATCCGTCAGTTCATTCAGGTGCTGCGGGCGGCTTACGATACGTTCACGACCTATGATGCGTCGCTCGTTGAGATCAACCCGCTGGTGGTCACGAAGGATGGCGATCTGCTGGCTCTCGACGCGAAGATGAGCTTTGACGAGAGTGCGTTCTTCCGCCACCGCGATCTTGAGGATCTTCGTGACGAGAACGAGGAAGATCCGCGCGAACAGGAAGCGGCGCGGTTCGGCCTGTCCTATATCGGGCTCGACGGCACGATCGGATGCATGGTCAACGGCGCCGGACTGGCAATGGCGACGATGGACATCATCAATGCCGAGGGCGAACAGCCCGCGAACTTCCTGGATGTCGGCGGCGGCGCCTCCCGCGAGAAAGTCGCAGCCGCATTCCGCATTCTTCTGGCCGATCCGAAAGTCGAAGGCGTACTCGTCAATATTTTCGGCGGCATCATGCGCTGTGACGTGATCGCCGATGCCGTGATCGGCGCCTCGCATGAGGTCGGGCTGAAGGTGCCGCTGGTGGTGCGTCTGGCCGGGACGAATGTTGAAGAAGGCCTGACGATGCTGAAAGAGTCCGGTTTGCCGCTGATCGTCGCGGATGACCTGGGAGACGCCGCCCGAAAGATTGTCGCCGCTGTCCGTTCGGGAAGGAAATCCTGATGTCGATCCTGATCAATCGCGAAACAAAGGTTCTGACGCAGGGTTTTACCGGCGCACAGGGAACATTCCACGCGCAGCAGGCGCTGGCTTACGGCACGAAAATGATCGGCGGCGTAACGCCGGGCAAGGGCGGCACGACACATCTCGATCTGCCTGTGTTCGACACGGTCTGCGAAGCCCGCGAGGCGACGGGCGCGGATGCCACGGTCATCTATGTGCCGCCCGCGGGTGCTGCGGATGCTATCCTGGAGGCCATCGCGGCGGAGATGCCTCTGATCGTGTGTATCACCGAGGGCATTCCAGTGCTCGATATGGTGCGCGTGCGATATGCGCTCGACGGATCGGCCAGTAAACTTGTCGGACCGAACTGCCCCGGTGTGATTACGCCGGACGAATGCAAGATCGGGATCATGCCGGGGCCGGCGCACCGGCGCGGGCATGTCGGGATCGTCTCGCGCTCGGGCACGTTGACTTATGAGGCGGTCGCGCAGACGACGGCACTCGGTCTCGGACAGAGCACGAGCGTCGGCATTGGTGGCGACCCGGTGAAAGGTCTCGATTTTATCGACGTGCTTGAGATGTTCCTGGCCGATCCTGATACAGATTCCATCGTCATGATCGGTGAGATCGGCGGGCGTTCCGAGTTGGATGCAGCCGAATTCCTGAAACAGGCCCGATCCTCCAAGCCGGTCGTCGGTTTTGTCGCCGGTCAGACAGCGCCTCCGGGGCGCCGGATGGGGCATGCCGGCGCCGTGATTTCCGGCGGTGACGACACGGCCGCCGCCAAAATTGACGCCCTGCGTTCGGCGGGCGTTCACATCTCTTCAAGTCCTGCGCTTCTGGGCGAGACTTTGCAGTCCGTCCTCAGAGGAAAAAGCTAATGTCCATTACTGTTGAAACCATGACCGGAACAGCCATCGAGCCGTTCCTGCCGGATCTGGCACGTCTGCGGATCACGGTGTTCCGTGAGTGGCCATATCTGTACGACGGAGACGTCGCCTATGAAGAGAAATATCTTCAGCTTTACGTAAAGAGCGCCGGCGCGGCGGTCATTCTCGCACGCGACGGAGAGAAGGTGATCGGTGCGTCCACCTGTCTGCCGATGGCCGATGAGATGGAGGCCATCCGCGCGCCGTTTGAGAAACGAGGCCTGCCGGTCAGCGATTTCTTCTATTTCGGAGAATCCGTTCTCCAGAAGGAATATCGCGGGCACGGGCTGGGCGTGCGCTTCTTCCATGAGCGTGAAAAACATGCGCTGGAAACGAGCCGGTCGGATTTCGCGACGTTCTGCTCCGTGCGGCGCCCGGACGTCCATCCGGCGAAACCCGAAGGCGCGACAACTCTGCATGCGTTCTGGGCTAAACGCGGTTATCATCCGCTGCCGGGCGTCACCTGCACCATAGACTGGAAAGAGCCGGGTGACGCGGACGAAACGCCGCATCTGCTCGATTTCTTCATTAAATCCCTGCGTGGCAGGCCGGTTCCGGCCGTGCTCCTGAACGGAGAGACCTCCTGATGAACAAAACCCTTCGCCTTGCTGTCCTCGCCTGGCCGGTCGCCCGCTGCGAGACGGTCGGGGACTACGCGAAGCATCTCGATGCGCTCGTCGCCGAGGCCGCCCCGAAGGCCGATCTGCTGCTCATGCCGGAATATTCCTGCATGGAAGTGGCCGGCGCCCTGACGGACAAGCCCGATCCGAACGCCGAACTGGAAGCGGTCTGCGCCCATAGCGACGAGATTCTCGCCGTCATGCGCGACGCGGCAGTGAAGCATAAGGTGTGGCTGATGCCAGGCACCCTGCCCCGCCCCAAGGCCGTCGGCGTGCGCAACCGGGCGCCGCTGATTACACCTGACGGCACCATTTATTTTCAGGACAAGCATGTCATGACCCGTTTTGAGACGGAGTCCTGGGGTGTAAAAGCCGGAAATTCTCCGGGTGTTTTTGAAACACCCTGGGGGAAGATCGGCACGTCGATCTGCTACGATTCCGAATTTCCGATGCTGGCGCGGGCTCAGGTCGAGGCCGGAGCCTGGTTGATTCTGGTCCCGACCTGCACGGATTCCATGCACGGCTTCAACCGTGTGCGGATTTCGGCCGAGGCGCGGGCGCTGGAAAATCAGTGCTTCGTCGCGGTATCACCGACGGTGGGCGATGCACCGTGGCTGGCGACACTGGACGAGAACCACGGCTGCGCCGGGATTTACGGGCCGATCGATCGCGGTTTTCCGGATGATGGCGTGATCGCCGAGAGCCCCCTTGACCAGGGCGGCTGGATTTACGCCACGCTCGATCCGGCGACGCTGACCGAGGTTCAGGAAAACGGCGCGGTTCGCAACTGTCGTGACTGGCCGAAATATGTTCCGACACCCGGCGCGATTAACGCCGAAGGCTGATCAGAGAGAAAACGCATGTCTGCTGAAGAAACACAGAAAGTTATCCGGGCCTATTACGATGCCTTCAATCGCGAGGACAACGATGCTGTGCTCGCTCTGCTCGCCGATGATGTCGTGCATGACATCAACCAGGGCGGACAGGAGGTCGGCCGCGACAAATTCCGCACATTCCTTTCAAAGATGGAAGGATATTACAAGGAAGAGTCGAAGGAAATGGTCATCATGACCACGCCGGACGGCGCGCGCGCCGCGGCTGAGTTTGTCGTACACGGCGCCTATGTGAAAACCGAGGCGGGGCTTCCCCCGGCGAAAGGTCAGAAATATGTGCTGCCGGTCGGCGCTTTTTTTGAAGTGCGTGGCGGGAAAATCGCCCGGGTGACCAACTATTACAACCTGCCGCTCTGGACGAAACAGATCGACGCGGCTTCGGTCTGAAGCCGGAACACGGCACTGAAGGGGTCACAGGCTCCTTCAGCCCGGTCCGCTAAAAAAATCAAGCCGTTTGCAAAGACTCTGTTCCTGTTAAAAGTTTCTGCCTTTCTCAGGGCTTTGTCCTGATACCCGTCAAAGGCCGGCAGCCTCCGGAAACCGGTCTGCTTATCAACAGGCCAGAACAGCAGGAACCGTCATGCCGTATGCAGAAACATCGGAATGACATTCCTGACCAGCCGCACCTTAAGAGCCGCGAGTTCCTGAAGGCTCTCCGCGCCGGCGGGACGAATCATCATCAGCGGCAGCATAATAGCACCCATGACCATCATCAGGGTCAGCTCGGGATTGCCCTGCCGCAGGAATCCTTCAGTCTGCGCCTCCCTGAGCAGGGGCAGCATGGCTTCCTGATACGGGTCCCATATGCTGTGCATGATATAGTCGCGGCGTTCTCCAACCGAGCTGATCCCGTCGGAGAGAAAGTTGGCGAACTCGGGAACATTGCAGTTCGCGACAATGAAATTCGACAACCCGGCGCGGACTCTGACATTACTCGGCTGATCGCAGTCATGCAGATCGAGGATAGCCTGGCGCGCGGTGCCCAGCCTGCCGGCAATTTCATCGACGACGATTTTCCAGAGATCGAGCTTACTGCCGAACTGGTGACAGATCAGCGCGGCATCCACGCCGGCATCCTGTGCGATGTCCCGCAGGACCGTACCCTCAAACCCGGAACGGGCGAAATGCTCCATGGCGGCTCCGAGCACGGCATCACGCGCGAGCGGCGACCCTTTTACGGGGCGCCCGCGTTTACGCAGGGCAGGGACCGAAGGATGCAGGATGGGCATAGGGTGGTTTCGTCCGGGACAGTCAGGAGAACCAGAGAGTAAACTCCGGGGAGGTTAAACAGTTATTTCCGGAAACATTCAATACATGACAGAAAAATCATCACGATCGTGAAAAAGATGCGCCGCCTTTCATGCCATCCGGTCAGCAGACGCGCCGCACCCTTTCGGAGCCCTTCCCTGTCACCATGCCTGCCTCCGCCGGTGGCTGACGATCCGATAACCGGAGAGCCTGCCCGGATCGCACCGGCCGGAAGCCGGCTTGCGCTCCGGGAAACCGGGCGCAACACTGGCAGTCACAGACTTTTCTCAACAGGTGAATGACCCTTATGTGTCAGGTTGTGAGACGTCATTGGCATAATCGAGGATTTCGTCGACCTGTTTCATGATGTCACGATTGGCTGGTTTGACGTAATCAGGATTACGAGATGCGGGATGTTTTT
>NZ_WOTA01000013.1 GCF_011516825.1 Acetobacter oeni
AGCAACAAAATGCGCCAGATCGTCAGCGGAAAGCCATCACTTCAGATCAGGCGGTAAAAAATACGGCTGTCACGGTCAAACGGGATGAAACGCCTCATCCCGACAGGCTACAGCCTCGTCGCTTCAGGGGAGTACCTCAACCCGACAGTCTGCCAAAGCTAATTGAATAGCCTGATTCTCCTGAATTAATGCATCTATAATATCATCGAATTCGCCCAGCATAATACGATCAATTTTGTGCAATGTCAGACTAATTCTATGATCCGTCACCCGACCTTGTGGAAAATTGTAAGTGCGAATTCTCTCAGATCGATCTCCTGTACCTACCTGAGATTTTCTATCAGCTGCACGATTTTCATGAAGATTTATACGCTGTTTCTCGTAAAGCCGTGCGAGCAGAATCTTCATCGCCTTCGCTTTGTTTTTGTGCTGACTCTTCTCCTCCTGCATAGCGACGACGACGCCTGTCGGCAGATGAGTAATCCGGACTGCACTTTCCGTTTTATTTACATGCTGGCCGCCCGCGCCTGATGCGCGATAGACGTCTATTCTGAGATCACCTTCATCAATCTGGACATCAACTTCTTCCGCTTCAGGCAGAACGGCCACAGTGACGGTTGAGGTATGAATTCGTCCCTGATTTTCAGTCGTGGGAACACGCTGAACGCGATGCACGCCAGATTCATACTTTAGTCGGGCGAAAACACCCTTTCCGGTAATCATGGCGATCCCCTCCCGAAGGCCGCCGAGCTCGCTCTCATTGTATTCCATGAGCTCAAATCGCCAGCCTCGAAGGCCGGCATAACGCCGGTACGCGTCAAATAATTCCGCAGCAAAAAAAGCTGCCTCATCCCCACCGGCAGCAGGCCGGATCTCCAGGATAGCACTACGATCATCTGCGGCATCGCGCGGCAACATAGCCAGCCGGACTTCCTGACGCAAAACGGGAATACGCTCTCTGAGAGTCCAAAGCTCAGCTTCCGCCAAGACTTTCATTTCAGCGTCAGCCAGAAGTTTTTCCGCTTCACGTTCCTGTGTCTGTGCGGTGCGTAGCTCAGTAATCCGTTCTACCAGTGGCGCCAGTTCGGAGTGCTCACGTGAGGCACGAATAAACTCTTCCCCTGTAACACCACTTGCCAGAAGTGCCTCGATTTCTTCCGCGCGTCCAACGATACGGTCGAGACGATCATCCAGACTCACACGCTGGACCCTGTTTTTTTCGTGTGGCTGAGAAGCTTTACCAGATCGTCCGGAGCGACTTCGCGCTGCTGACCTTCAGAGAGATCCCTGAGCTGGACGACACCGCTGGCCAGTTCGGCTTCTCCCAGAATAATCGCGTATGAGGCTCCGGCGCGGTTTGCGCGCTCCATGCGTTTTTTCAGATTTCCGCGATAGGCCATTTCTGAACGTAGCCCTGCGGCACGAAGCTCAGTCATGATACGGATGGCAGGGGTCTCCGCGACAGCGCCAAGGGGAATAATAGCTATCGGCGCGGTGGCGTCGGGCGCTTCATCAAGCAGCATGGCGAGCCGTTCAATCCCGCCGGCCCAGCCTATGGCGGGTGTTGCCGGTCCGCCCATCTCCTCGACGAGGCCGTCGTAGCGGCCCCCGGCAAGTACGGTTCCCTGGGCGCCCAGGCGGTTTGTCACAAACTCAAAGGCGGTATGGCTGTAATAATCAAGGCCACGCACGATGCGGGGATTGACGGTGTAGGCGACGTTGAAGACATCGAGACCGCGTCTGACATCATCCCAGAAATGCCTGGACGAATCGTTGAGATACTGTTCCAGACCCGGAGCACCTTCAATGACAGGCTGGTCTTCCGCTGCTTTGCTGTCGAGAATACGGAGTGGGTTGTGTTCGAGCCGGAGCTGACTATCTTCAGACAACCTGTTACGATAGTCGGAAAAATAAGCAACAAGCGCAGTCCGCCACGTGGCACGGCTTTCTGCATCACCTAGGGTATTCAGTTCAAGAACGACCTCGTCGACAATGCCGAGCGCTTCGAGCACGTCCCTGCCCATTGTGATGGTTTCCGCATCGGCGAGAGGCTCGCCGGAGCCGATCAGTTCGGCACCGATCTGGTGGAACTGTCTGTAGCGTCCTTTTTGCGGGCGTTCGTAGCGAAACATAGGCCCCGCGTAGAATGCTTTTTGCGGCAGAGACTGTGTCAGCCCGTTCGTGACCAGTGCCCGGCAGATGCCGGCCGTGCCTTCGGGGCGCAGCGTCAGCGATTCGCCACCCCGGTCGCTGAAAGTGTACATTTCCTTTGAGACGACATCCGACGTGTCACCCAGCGATCGGGCAAACACGGAAGTGTCTTCGAAAACAGGCGTTGCCCATTCCTCAAACCCGTAAAGACCAGTGATTCGGCGCGCGGTCGCGATGACGTGGGCGTGCCGCCGCTGCTGTTCGCCTATGAGATCATGGGTTCCGCGTACGGGCTTTACGGCATTCAAGGACAATTCTCTCCACAAACCAAGGGAACAGACGGGCTCCGGGGCAGGTGCCGGTTCTGGAAACAATCTGACAGAAAGGCACTAAATGACCGGATAACGGAACTCCCGGTACAGTGATTATTTCGCTGTCTCAAGGTCTGGAAGCGATGGCTCGATGCCTTCCGCCTTTTCCAGGGCTGCCTCAGATTCGATGCCGGCGACACGTTCTTCAACGAGATCCACGATATGATCGATCATGGAACCGGCCGCGACGGTATGATCCTGTTTACCCGCGGAATAAACCATGTGTCGCCCTGACCCGCCGCCGGTTATGCCCAGATCGGTCATCAGAGCCTCACCCGGTCCGTTCACCACACATCCAATGATGGAAAGCGTCAGGGGAGTCTTGATATGAGCCAGCCTGTCTTCAAGTGTCTGGACAGTCTGAATCACATTGAAGCCCTGGCGTGCACAGGACGGGCAGGAAATGATTTTCACGCCACGGTGGCGGAGGCCGAGGGATTTGAGAATATCCCAGCCAACCAGCACTTCTTCTTCAGGCTCTGCGGACAGGGAAACACGCATGGTGTCTCCGACGCCTGCCCAGAGAAGATTGCCAAGCCCGATTGAGGATTTCACAGTCCCGGCTCGGCGGCTTCCAGCCTCGGTGATCCCGATATGCAAAGGATGATCGCAAACATCGGCAAGTTGCTGATAGGCGGCCACCGCCAGGAACACATCCGAAGCTTTGACGCTGATTTTGAATTCGTGAAAGTCGTGATCTTCCAGAATTTTGGCGTGCTCAAGCGCACTTTCGACCAGCGCGTCCGGGTTAGGCTCGCCGTATTTTTCGAGTAGATGCTTTTCCAGTGAACCGGCATTTACACCGATGCGGATCGAGCAGTTATAATCTTTGGCCGCATTAACAACTTCCCGGACACGCTCGGCGCTGCCGATATTGCCGGGGTTGATACGCAGGCAGGCCGCTCCTGCCTTGGCGGCTTCGATCGCGCGCTTATAGTGAAAGTGAATGTCCGCAACGATAGGGACATTCACTTCACGCACGATCTCGGCGAGGGCTGCCGTGCTCTCTTCATCAGGACAGGAAACGCGGACAATATCGACCCCGGCCAGTTCGGACCGGCGAATCTGGTCTATCGTCGCCTGAGCGTCGCTCGTCAGCGTATTAGTCATTGTCTGGATGGAGATCGGCGCATCACCACCGACGGCGACTTTACCGACATGAATCTGTCGCGACTTGCGGCGTTCAATCTGCTGATAGGGGCGATAGCCACTCATCGTTCAATCCTCCTGTCGAGGCGAAGGCCGAAGCCTGTTGGGTTTGTGCGGAATGATATACATTGCTTGGGCCCCTTCCTGCCAAATCTGAGAGCCGATGGCCATAGAAGAAGCTCTTCTGACTGCCTGCGCGGCAGAAAGAACAGAAATTATGATCCGGATCAATGTTAACTCCGGATTTAATGCGGTCCAGATGCGCGGCCAGGACCGTTCATTGTCCTGAGCTGCATTGCATTCAGATCATCTGCTGATGGTTCAGGACGGGCTGTTTCAGCCGGCCGCACTCTGGGTTTGATAACGGGAGGAGGAGGCAGCGGAACCGGTTCATCATTGATGGCCTTTGTTTCTGCTTCGGGCTCTCCCGGCGTTAAACCGGATGTCGGAGGTACGGCAGGAGCCGGTCCGGATACCGGGGCTGCTGCTGCAATACTTCCATCCATCATTGTCTCCGGCGACAGAATGACATTACGACGAACGGCTCCGTTGCGGCCAAGCGGAACAGTTATGACATCGTGCGCGGCCAGAGTGATGCCTCCCGCATTGCCGACAGTAAGAGAAAAAGGCGCTCCTTCCGAAGGCAGCGGCCAGTTATCACCCGGCTGCATGATATGATCGTAGATGACTTTGCCGTCATTGCTTTTGACCTGAATCCAGCTGACGCCAACCGCTCTGATTGCCGGGAGCTGATTGACGGGAGCGGCTGCTCCCGTTGCTTCTTCGCCGAAAGACGCAGGGACTGGCGACATGGGCAACGGGGGTTTCCCGCTTTCCGCCGCCGCCGATGCGCCGTTTATCATTCTGTCAGCAGAAGGCTCAGAGGAACTATCCGCAGCCACGTGCGCCGGGGTGTCGGCAGAAGTATTTTCGGGAACAGTAGTGGCGGCCTGACGAGAATCAGGCATCCGGGACGGTCCGGCATCCGGCATCATTGACGCAATCTGAGGTGAAGGGTCCGGGCCGGGCCGGACATGCATCACACTTGCTACGGGGGGCACACGCTCAAGCGGGACCGGGTCATGCCCCACCATACGATACCAGCCTATGTAAGTCCCGATGATGACTACGATTCCTGTCAGGACTATCGCACCTGCCGGGACGGTTCTTTCCGGTTCCGGAGCCGGAAATTCCAGTTCAGGTTTCCGTTCCACGCCGCGTGTTTCACGTTTGAAGCGCGATACGATCTGTTCAGGCGGAAAACCCAGAGCAGAGGCATATGTTCGCAAAAAACCGACTGCATAAGCGTTTCCGGGCAGTTCGCCGGGATGGCCCTGCTCAAGAGCTTCCAGATAGGGAAGACGGATACGGAGCCAGGCTGCGACATCGGGAAGTGACCAGCCGAGCATTTCCCGCCGGAGACGCAGAGCTGTTGCGATGCCGAGCGTGGTAAAGTCGGGGAGCGGGATCTGTGTCGGGTCCATATAATTGCGAGTTTCCGCGCTCTGCTCCTCATTCAGAGAATGGTTACCGGCATCAGCCACTCTGTCGACAACAACAGTAATCTGGTCAGAATCGCGACTTTCGGTGCTCACTCCGATCAGCTCCCTGACGTCTGTACCCATTCAATGCTCCCGCCGCTGCCCGCTCCGGTGCACCAGGGCATCCACTGCCTGCGTGACAAGCTCACCAATGATGTCTTCCACGGGCCGCACGGCTTTGACCATACCCACAGACTGACCTGCCATGACAGAGCCAGTTTCCACATCACCATCAATTACAGCACGACGCAGGGCTCCGGCCCAGAAATGCTCGATTTCGAGCTGAGCCTCTTCCTTGCTGAACTCGCCGGCCTGGAAGCGGCGCAAGGTTTCTGCCTGGTGCGTCAGAAAATTCTGACTGCCATCATTTACCAGACCCCTGACAGGTATAACAGGAAAGCGGGGATCAAGTTGTACGGATGTCAGCGCATCGCGCGCGTTGGCTTTGAGGAAAGCCTCTTTGAATCGCGGGTGGGCGATACTTTCTGTGGCCGCTGCGAAACGCGTTCCAAGCTGTGCTCCGGCGGCTCCCTGCTCCAGAAATCCAACGATGGCATCTCCGCGAGCTATACCGCCTGCGACAAAAACCGGCACGGTGGTAATGTGCGGCAGGATTTCCTGTGCCAGCACAGTAAGGGAAACGGGCCCGACATGCCCGCCTGCTTCCGCTCCTTCGATGACCAGAGCATCGACGCCCATACGGATCAGACGTTTGGCGAGCACGAGGGCGGGTGCGAAAGCCATGACTTTCGCGCCGCCGTCTTTCGCGCCGCGAATGGCGGCTGACGGGGGAATGCCTCCGGCCAGCACGATATGGCCGATGCCGGCACGAAGACAGACCTGGATAAGTTCATCAAGTTGCGGGTGCATCGTGATGAGATTGACGCCGAAAGGCTTCTTTGTGCGCGCCTGGGTTGCGACTATCTCAGCTTCGAGTAATTCCGGAGTCATTGCTCCGCAGGCGATCACACCAAACCCGCCGGCATTCGAGATGGCGGAAACAAGGGTTCGTTCACTTACCCACGACATCGCACCACCGAGAATCGCGTATTCCGTCCCGAGAAAGGCTGTTCCGGCCGACCACAGGCGGTTCAGTTCTGCCCGTGCGGTCTGCCTGGCGACAGAGTTTGCGTCATCGGTGGCTGTCGCAGAGGTCGCAAGCATATCAGTCATTGATTTTCACGACCCCTAAATCAGGCAGCGTCAAGGCCATAGGCCGTGTGCAGCGCACGGATGGCCAGTTCGGCGTAGTCGGCGGCGATCAGGACGGAAACCTTAATTTCGCTGGTTGAGATCACCTGCACATTTATCCCGCGGTCTGAAAGCGTTCGGAACATCGTGCTTGCGACCCCGGCGTGAGAGCGCATTCCCACGCCGACAACGCTGATCTTGACCACGGCGTCATCGGTGAGAAGTTCACCATACTGCGTGAATTCGCGGGCGGCTTCGACCAGGGCGATGGCGCGCTGAAGGTCGGCCTTCCCGGTTGTGAAGGTCATGTTGGTCATGCCGTCTTCGCCGGTGCTCTGGACGATCATATCGACATTAATACTGGCATCTGCGAGGGGGCCGAAAATCGCGGCGGCAATTCCCGGACGATCGGGGATACGACGCATCGAGATCTTTGCTTCGTCGCGCGAATACGCGATACCAGTGACCAGTTCCTGTTCCAAAATTTCGTCCTCGTCTACCACCAGCGATCCGGGCAGGCGCCCGTCGGGCGCGGGGGCGTCATCAGAGAAGCTTGACAGCACCTGCACGCGCACGCGTTCTTTCATGGCGAGTTCAACACTGCGGGTCTGCAGGACTTTTGCCCCGACGGACGCCAGCTCAAGCATCTCTTCGTATGTGATTTTATCCAGCTTCCGGGCCTTCGCAACGATGCGCGGATCGGTCGTGTAGATACCGTCTACATCTGTATAGATGTCGCACCGATCGGCATTGACAGCGGCAGCGATGGCAACGGCTGATGTATCCGACCCGCCGCGGCCGAGGGTTGCGATACGGCCGTTGCGGTCAACGCCCTGGAAGCCGGCGATCACGGGGACCTGACCTTCGCTCATGCAGGCGATCAGACCTTCGCCGTTGATGGATGAGATACGGGCTTTTCCGTGGGCGTCGTCGGTCAGGATCGGCACCTGCCAGCCCTGAAAGGAGCGTGACCGGATGCCGAGAGCCTGAAGCGAGATGGCGAGAAGACCGCTTGTAATCTGTTCGCCGGTCGCGACGACGGCATCGTATTCGCGCGGGTCATGCAGGGGGGAAAGTTCACTGCAGTAACCGACGAGCCTGTTTGTGACGCCGGCCATGGCGGACACGACAACCGCGACTTCGCATCCGGCGTCGACCTGGGCACGGATGCGTTTCGCCACGGCGCGGATACGCTCCAGGTCAGCGACGGATGTGCCGCCGAATTTCATGACGATCCGGGGTGCTGTTCGCTCCATAGTCCTGCCTGGCTCCGTCAGACCGCGAGTTGCGGTCCCTTTCTCTTAAATCCTTGCGCGTCACGTCAGGGCGGCCTTGCCTATCGGGCGGGCGCGGGTCTTCGTTCATGTCTGCCGCCAGCAATGACGGACCTGACTTTATTACCCTGCATTCGTCCGTCCGGGGTTGCGGACAGGGGCGGTGTTCGGCACCAGAGACCATTGCGAAGGCGGGCAAGTCGCGTCACATAACCTTCGGTCGGGCTTACGTCCAGCCGCGACGGCATGAGAAAGGCGTTGTTTTATGCATTCCGACTATAACTCTGCTTCACGGGAACAGGCCGGTGCTGCCAGCGAAGCGGTGATGGCGGAGCAGAATGCACGAGGTGAGTCCGTCTCAGCGGAAGAGATTGCCCGGTTCGGCGCCATTGCCCGGGACTGGTGGGACCCGGCGGGGCCTATGCGGCCACTTCATGCCATGAATCCGCTGCGGATCGGCTGGATCGACAGGCATCTGCCGCTTCGAAGCCGGAAACAGGCGCGGTTACGGGTTCTGGATCTCGGTTGTGGCGCGGGGCTGGCCAGCGAGGCTCTGGCTCAGGCGGGGCATGATGTGCTGGGGCTGGATGCGTCTGCCGAGGGCATTGCGGCGGCGCGGCAGCATCTGGCTGAGAACCCGTTACCGGCGGCGGCAGGCGGTCTCGCCTATCGGGTTGGCAGCGCGGAGACTTTGGTGGCAGAAAGTGAGACTTTCGATGCGGTTGTGGCGCTGGAGATCATTGAGCATGTGACCGACCCGACGGCCTTTGTGGCGATGCTGGCGGATCTGGTGCGTCCGGGCGGGCATGTGTTTGTCTCGACGATGAACCGCACATTGCGGGCTTTCGCTTTTGCGAAGGTCGGGGCGGAGTATGTGATGCGGCTGTTGCCGGTGGGCACGCATGACTGGAAGAAGTTCGTCACGCCGTCGGAACTGGCCGGGTATGGGCGGCGGGCCGGGTTGCGGCTGGATGACATGGCCGGGATGACGCCGGATCTGTCGGGCAATTCCTGGCGGGAAAGCCGGGATCTCGGGGTGAATTATATCGCGGCGTTTTCACGGGACTGAGTTTGGTTGCTCGGAAGGCGTTTTTTCCGGAAGGGTCGGGGCTGTTCGGACGGTTTTTTTGCCGGGGAATTTTTTCTGGCGATCGGTTCGTGCGGAGATCTGATGTGGCAAACATGAAACGGGAAAATCCTGTGTAAGCGCGGGGTCGGGATGTGTGCGGCAGGCCCGGAGAAAACGAAGCCAGCAAACATGTCCCTGTATCCGGACGCCACAGGTTTACGATTTTGGAAAGTTTCGCTGGCAGATCGGACGACATGCCGATTCCATAATGTTCCGGATAAATTCGACTCGATACAGAAACAGATACCGGTCATTGCGATCTGTCCGGCATTGTCCTTTCGTTTGTTCGCGCTGAGACGGGTCGGGGAGCTGACGAATGACGGAGCCGGTGATGCAAAACAGTGAGCGACCCCGTAGCCGGAAGGAGTCTGTTCCTGATCCGGCCAGGCTGCACAGGTTGCATGAGCGGCTGGACTGGAATCTGCTCCGGACGTTTCAGGTTGTGGCGCTGGAGCGCAATCTGACGCGGGCTGCGGTACAGCTTCATGTCACGCAGTCCGCTGTCAGTCAGGCGCTGCGGCGGCTGGAGCATTTTGTCGGCTGCAAGCTGATTGTGCGGCGCGGGAACACGATGGTTCTGACCAGGACGGGGGAAAACGTCTACCGGATCGCATCGGAGACGTATCGCGCGGTTCGGGGCATTGGCGATGCGGTGGTCGGATCGGACGGGAATGAGGTCGGGACGGTTCGTCTTCTGACGATCAGCGGTGTTGAAAGCGAGGCTTATGACGCCTGTCTCCGGCAGTTTCATGTCCGGTATCCGCGCATCCGGCTTGAGATCCTGCCGTCCAGCAGTCAGGACATCATGAATGCGGTGCTTCAGAACACCGGGGCCATTGGTCTGGGGCTTCTGAAGAACGAGCACCCCAATCTTGGTCATTTTCTGCTGATCCGGCAGCGTTATGCGTTTTATTGCGGGCCGCATCATCCTTTATTCGGGCGGGAGGATATTCGTCCGGAGGAGTTGTATGCGGAGGATTTCGTCACGTTTCAGGCGGAGATGCTGGGGGGCCTCTTGCGTCGCTGATGTTTTTTCGTGACCTGAAGGGATTTTCAGGCGAGACGACCGGTGTTTCGCCCAGTTACCGGGAGGTACGACGTCTCATTCTGGCGGGGTTCGGAATTGGCTGTATTCCCGAGCACATTGCCCGGAAGGACGAGGAGCGGCGCTTGTTCCGGCGTCTGCCGCCGGATGAGGGCGTGGCGGAGGCGAATATCCATTTTCTCTGGAATCTTCAGGCCAGATATTCGAGGGCGGAAGAGATTTTCATCAGCATGATGAAGGAGACATTGTCTTCCGGGGAGTGAGGAGATTCCCCTCCGGGTTATAAGCTTCACTAATAGTCCCTTATAATGATAATCACCTCCCCGAAACGATCTGATCCCGTTATAAAAAATTCATCTTTCCGGCGTTCAGCCGGGCGGACCGGGTGCAGGGCATCGACGGGAGCGGGTCATGCTGAAGACGGACCATCACACGATACGCGCCTGCGCCTCGTCCTTCGTTGGGACGGCTCTTGAGTTCTATGACTACTATGTTTACGCCCTCGCCTCCTCCCTGATTCTCGGCAAGGTTTTCTTTCCGTCTTCCAGCCCGCTTGTGACGGATCTGAATGCTTACGGCACGCTTGCGGCGGGTTTTCTGGCGCGGCCCTTTGCCGGGCTGCTGTGCGGGATGCTGGGGGATCGTTACGGCAGGAAGAAGGTTCTCACCTTTACTGTTGTCGGGATGGGGGCGGCCACGACGGCGATCGGACTGTTGCCTGGCTATGCTTCGATTGGGTTTCTGGCTCCGGTTCTTCTGGTGCTTCTTCGCATTCTGCAGGGACTGGCTGTGGGGGGCGAATGGGGCGGCGCGGTTCTGCTGGCCAGTGAGCACGCGCCTGAGCGGTGGAAGATTTTTGCGGCATCGTTTCCTCAGCTGGGCAGCCCTGCCGGGATGCTGATGGCGCTGGCGTCCTTTCGGGGGGCATCCTCCCTGGGAGCGGAGGCCTTTGCGGACTGGGCGTGGCGCATTCCGTTTCTGCTGGGCGGCCTGATTGCTCTGGGATGTTTCGTTCTGCGTCGTCAGGTTGAGGAGACGCCTGATTTTCTTGCGTCACGCCGGGAGGCGCCGGCGGTCCGGGAGCCGCTTTCGGCCCGGCTGGCGGGGCAATGGGGCCGGATTTTCTGCGCAGGTCTGGCGGTTATTGTCGGCAGCGCCGGGTTTTTCTTCGTCAATACGTTTCTGCTCGGTTATGCGCCGGTTTATATGCATGTATCGCGTCAGTTTATGCTTGATGCGATGCTGATTGCGACGGTGCTTCAGCTTCTCACCCAGCCGCTGGCGGCGTGGATTGCTCAGAAGACCGGAGAAGTCCGCTTTCTTCTTGGTCTGGCCGGGTTGTGCATCCTGCTTCCGTTTCCGATGTTTCGTGCTCTGGAAACGCATCGTTTTCTGCCGTCAGCCGTGGCGATTTCGGCGACGATTGTCTGTCTGTCGGCCTTTTACGCGGTTGTTGCGGGATTTATGGCGAACGCATTTCCGGCGCGGGTGCGTTACACGGCGATTTCCATTGCGTATCAGACGAGTGCTTCTCTTATCACCGGTGTGACGCCGATTGTCGGCACGCTGATTGCATCGCGTTTCGGGGCTGACTGGACGCCGCTGGCGCTGCTTTTTTCCGCGATGGCGGTGTGTTCCGTGGCCGGGGTGCTTGGCCTGGCGCGATCCCGCGCGGAGACGCCCGAAAATGCTGTTCTGAAAGGACTCTGACCCGATGACTCAGGCCTCTTATTCCGCTGAAGAATGGACGGCGCGCTGTGAACTGGCGGCGCTGTATCGTCTGATCGCGTTTTATCGCATGACCGATCTGGTGGACACGCATATTTCCCTGCGTATTCCGGGCGATGACCAGCATTTTCTGATCAATCGTTATGGTGTTGCGTTTGACCGGATGCGGGCGAGCGATCTTGTGCGGATTGATAAATCCGGTGTCGTCCAGGACATGAAGTTTACGGATCTTGCGGTCAATGCGGCCGGATTTGTCATTCACTCGGCCATTCATCAGGCGCGTGAGGATATGGCTTGTGTCATTCACACGCACACGCCGGCGGGTGTGGCTGTCTCGGCGCAGAAGCAGGGGCTGCTTCCGATCAGTCAGCATGCGCTCAAGTATTATGGCAAGCTGTCCTATCATACCTATGAGGGGATCGCGCTTTCGCCTGAAGAGCGGGAGCGGCTCGTTTCGGATCTTGGCATGAACCGGGCAATGATTCTACGGAATCACGGTCTGCTCGCCGGCGGGCCGGGCGTGAAGCATGCATTCCATGAAATCTACATGCTTGAACGGGCCTGTCAGATTCAGGTTCAGGCGCTTTCGGGCGGGTGTGAGCTGTCCATTCCGTCGGAAGATGTATGCAGGCGGACGACGCAGCAGTTCATGCGTGATGACAGCGAGCACATTATCTCCATTGCATGGGATGCGGCGCTCAGTCTGATCGAGGATCAGAAGGCATCCTATACGTCGTAAGGGGTTTTACGGAACCGGGGTTACGGGAGGAAAAGGGCTGTGGTGTCACAGGGGCCGTGTCTGGCGATTGAAGCCGGTGGAGAAAAGACATTTTCGCTCTGGCGCGATCTGTTTCGCAAGATTGCGCCCTCTCTGAACATTGTCTGGTGGAAAGCGCCTGATGTTGATCCGGCGGCGGTGGATTATCTGCTGGTCTGGAAGCCACCCGCGGGCGGGCTGACGCCATTTTCCGGACTGAAGGGGATCATCTGCACGGGCGCGGGTGTGGATCATCTTCTGAAAGACCCTGACTGGCCTGTGAAAGTGCCGCTGATCCGCATGGGGGGCGAGCGCACCGGCGTTCTGATGGCGGAGTTTGTGCTCTGGGCCTGTCTCTCGCTTTTCCGGGGCGCGCGGGCCTGGGCGTGGCAGCAGGAGCGGCACATTTTTGAGCGGGAACTGATTACGCGGGTGGCGTCCGAGGTTTCTGTCGGGATCATGGGGTTCGGCTCGCTTGGACGGGTTGTGGCGCAGCGGCTTCTGCTCAACGGTTTTCGGGTGCGGGGCTGGTCGCGCAGCGGCCGGGCTGAGCCGGGGGTGGAGGTTTTCGCGGGGGAAGAAGCGCTCGGGGCGTTTCTTGGCGGGACGGACATTCTGGTGAATCTTCTGCCGAACACGCCGGAAACAGCGGATCGTCTCGATCGGGATGTTTTTGCCGGCCTTCCCGGGGCAGCGGCTGTTGTGAATGTCGGGCGCGGCACGCAGCTTGTTGAGGCGGATCTGCTGGCGGCGCTGGATTCCGGGCATCTTTCCGGAGCGGTTCTGGATGTTTTCAGAACGGAGCCGCCTGATCCGGACTCTCCTTTGTGGGTGCATCCCAGGATCACGATGACGCCTCATGCGGCTTCCGAGGCATCCCGCGCCGATCATGCGCGCTATGTCGCCGATGTTATCGGGCAGCTGGAGAAGGGTGGGATGCCGGATCTGGCTTATGATTTTTCACGGGGGTACTGATTACTTTCCGGATTGAAACTGATTTTTCGTCTGTGACGATCTGATGTTTCCCCTGCCCTTTCTTCCGGGTCGGGATGACGTTTTATCCTCGCTGGTGTGTCGGACCACAGAAGCTTTTTCGTTTTTATATCGTAATAAATATGGTATTATAAAGTAGTTTTTGTTATTGAGATAAATACTTTTACAGAATCGGCGTGCGGAATTGTTCCCGTTTTGTTTCGGTATCGAAACTATTAGGTTTTGTTTCCTGAGTCAGCTTGTGAAAGGGATGGTGTGATGGGCGTCAGAAAAAATCCGTGTTCCGGAATTTTCGTTTTATGCAGTGCGACGTTTCTTTCTGGAGTGATCCTGTCGGATACGGCGGGGGCGGCTGCCGTCGCTTCGGTGGTGCACCGGCCACGGGTGAAGCATGTCTCTCCCCCTGCTCCGGGTAAGGCGCGGCCTGCTGCGGCGGCGGCATCTCATCCGCCGCGCAGTAAAGAGGCGGACGGCCAGCCGGAAACCATCCGCGTCAGCACGGGGCGCCGTATGCATGGGGGCGGTCTTCTGAAGTTCAGCGATACACCTCAGGCATCGAGTATTGTCTCTGCCGAGTATATCAGCAAGCAGTCGGCCGGGCAGAACCCGCTTTCACTTGTTCAGATGTCACCGGGTGCGAATTTTTCGTCGGGTGATGCGTTCGGGCTGAGCAATCAGAGCTCGATTTCCGTTCGGGGACTGGCGCAGACGGAACTGGGATATCTGTTCGAGGGTGTTCAGATGAACGATTCCGGAAGTCAGACAGCCAACTCCTCCGAGTGGGTGGATTCCGAGAATATGAAAGCCATCGAGATTTATCAGGGCGCGGGGCATCTTGATGCACCTGTTGTCACAGCGTCCGGTGGCATTATCTCGGTTCAGATGAGCGATCCCACTGCCCGGCAGCATGCGCAACTGACGGAAAGCTATGGCAGCTATCAGACGAACCGGCAGTTCGCGCGCTATGACACCGGTGAAATCGGCAATACGGGGCTGAAGGCGTTTGTCTCGGCGTCTTATCTGTCCAGCAAGCTGTCACGCGGAGCCGGGCGCAACCAGCGCGTTCACACGGATTTCGGATTCCGGAAGGACTGGAAAGAGAATTTCATCAAGCTTTCCGGATCTTACAATAATGACCGGCGCGGAAGCTACACCACGCCGACGATGGCGCAGTGGAATGAATATGGCGATCAGTATAATCGCAATAACTCCTACACGTTCGGGGATACGAATTACTGGCGGCTGAACAAGCTCGGGTTTCATCATCTTCTGCTGTCATTGCAGTCCCATTTCAAACTCGATGAGCATTTCTCGGCTGAGGCATCACCGTATTTCTATCACGGTGGCGGTTATCTCTCCGGGGGCGGCACGTATAATGTCAGCGGGAATTACAGGGGCACGGACTATTATCCCGGCGCGGTGAATGTTCCCTATTCGCAGGATGGCCAGTTCACGGGACTTTCGGGCTGGCAGGGTCATGAACTCTGGAGCGGGTTTAACGGGAAGGTTCATTATCATACGGGGCATAATCTGCTGACGGTCGGCTACTGGTATCAGTATTCCTATTATCATGCGGACAGCCCGGTGACGGCGCTGAACGAAAATGGCACGGCTGCCAGTATGTGGGGTGGGTATACGCTGCGTCTTTCCGACGGGAAGCAGCTGGAGACTTACAACTATGCCGCATCGACCCAGACGAATGCGGTTTATATTCAGGATGAACTCAAACTTCTGGATGACCGGCTGCTTTTGCAGGCGGGTTTCAAATATGTGATCAATTCCCGCAATGGCGAGAATTTCATGCCGGGTCCGCAGCACAGGATCTCGACGTTTGCGACGGAGCCTCTGCCGCGATTTGGCGCGACCTACAAGCTGACGAAGAACGATGTTGTTTTCATTGACGGGACAACAGGTTTCAAGCTTCCGGCGACGACGAGCGCGTTCAATCAGTATAGTGTGACCACGGGCGCGGTCACGCAGACCGGGAACCCCGATCTGAAAGACGAGTATTCAATTTCGGAAGAAGCCGGTTACCGGCATAATGGCTTCATCAGTGGCGCGATTACGTTTTTCAATTACAATTTCACCAATCATCAGATTGCGACGAGCGCTTATGTCGGCAATTCCCAGACCCTGACCACGAGTTATCTCAATGTCGGTGGCATGACCACGCGCGGGGTGGATGTCGAACTCGGGACGGCGCCGATTCACCATTTTTCTCCTTATGTGTCGGGTGAGTTTCTGGATGCGAAACTTGATAACAATGTCGAGAAAGGCACCGATTATCTGCGGACCAAAGGAAAGGATGCGCCTCTTACGCCGCGCTGGATGGCGGCGGTGGGTATTCAGTACGATGATGGGCATTTCTTTGGCAGCGCCCGCATCAAGGTAACGGGATCGCAGTATTCGACGCTGATGAACGATCAGAAAATTCCGGAGTATGTGACCTGCGACATTGGTGTGGGGTATAAATGGAACAACATCTGGTATCTGAAAAACCCGAATGTGCGTCTGAATTTTATCAATGTCGGCAATGCGAAATACCTGTCCGGTGCGGCGGCTCTTCAGACAAATGCCAGGGCGACGAAGGGTGTGTTTGGCACGACGATCGCGGGTTCGGCTCCTTCCTACTACGTGGGATCGCCGTTCGCGATGATGTTCACGGTTTCGACGGAGCTCTGACGCCATGATGAACGGAAACGGAAACAGGCGGGCGCGGTTGGCGAAGGGCTTTCGGGCGGGTCTTTTTCTGGCGTCGCTGCTGGTCGGGACGCCTGTATATGCCGGGACATTTACGCTGACCGAGGCGACGATTGCTCAGATGCAGGAGGCGATGGCGAGTGGCGCGCTCACCAGCACGGAACTGACGACGCTTTATCTGAACAGGATCTATGTATTTGACAAGGCGGGCATTCGGCTGAATGCGGTTCCGGTCATGAATCCGCAGGCACTTGCGGAAGCGATGGCGGCGGACCGGGTGCGGGCGGCGGGTGGTCCGGTTTCGCCCCTGCTGGGAATCCCGTTTACGGTGAAGGATAGTTACAAGGTGGCGGGTCTGACCGTCGCGGCGGGGTCTCCGGCTTTTGCGTCTCTGATTGCGAATGAGGACGCTTTTACGGTTGGGCGAATTCGGGCAGCGGGCGGGGTTCTGCTTGGCAAGACGAACATGCCGCCACTGGCGGCGGGCGGCATGCAGCGGGGTGTGTACGGGCGGGCGGAGAGCCCTTACAACGAGCATTATCTGACGGCGGCTTATAATTCCGGGTCATCGAACGGGTCGGCATCCTCCACCTCGGCCTCTCTGGCGGCGTTTGGGATGGGTGAGGAGACGGTTTCTTCCGGGCGCTCTCCTTCATCGAACAACGCTCTTGTTGCTTACACGCCGTCCCGGGGGGTTCTTTCGATCCGGGGAAACTGGCCGCTTTATCCGATCAAAGATGTGGTTGTTCCGATGACCCGTTCGACGGACGACCTGCTGAAGGTTCTGAATGTTATTGTTGCCGACGATCCTGTGGCGCGAGGGGATTTCTGGCGGGAGCAGACTGTGGTGGCGCTGCCGCGCGCGTCTCAGGTCAGGCCTGCGGACTATGAATCTCTGAAAGATGCCGGTGCTTTGCGCGGAAAGCGGATTGGCGTTCCGACGATGTATATCGGCAAGGACAGGACGGGGCGACAGATTGCGGTTCGCCCGTCGATCCTTGCGCTCTGGGAGAAGGCGGCGAGTGATCTTCGCGCCCTGGGCGCTGAGGTTGTGGAAGTCGATTTTCCGCTCATGCATAATTACGACATGGACCGTCCGTCTTCGGAGAGTTTTGTCAGTCGCGGACTGATCCCGGCGGACTGGTTCCGCATGAAGGCGCCGGGGCAGGCTGCTGACGATAATTATGAATTTCGCTATCTGAACCCCTGGTCGTGGGGGAATTTTCTCACCGATGACAAAGATCCGAATATTCCTGACTGGAGGGCGGTCAATCCGGATCTGGTTTTCCCCAATCCGCCGGGCTCCGTGGATGCGGCGCGGCGCGGGCCGTTCCGGGATTACAGGCAGGCGCGGGACACGATTCTGGCAGGTGTGAAGCCTTACGATCAGATTCCGGGCTTTGCGCAGGCGCTTCGGGGTGCTGAGAGGATCAGGAAGGTTGATTTTGAAGACTGGCTTGACCGGAACAGGCTGGATTTCATTGTCTTTCCCGCGAATGCGGATATCGGGGCGGCGAATGCCGATGTCGATCCGCAGGCTTACGACCATGCCACGGAAAATGGTGTCGGGCGCTCGAATACGAATGCGATGCTGCGTCATCTTGGCATTCCCAGTGTATCGGTCAGCATGGGACTGATGGGTGACACGGGGATGCCGGTCAATCTGACGTTTGCGGGCAAGGCGTATGATGACAGCCGGCTGTTGTCTTATGCGTATGCTTATGAGCAAGGCACGAAGAACCGGCGTGCGCCGGGGCGTGTGCATCCGCTGGCGGATGAGACCGTGATCTGGGACCCGGCTTCGGTTGTCCGACCTGGATTGCGTCAGGACAGGGAGGCGCCGCTGGTTGACATTGTGTCTGTCGGGCATACCGGGCGGCATGGTGAGACGATTGAGGTTTCGGGGACGGCGCGCGACGCTTCGGGGCTTCGGTTCGTGCGGGTTTATGTGAACGGGAGGAAGGTGTCGGAGACGAAAGAGGGCGTGTGGCACGTTAGTTTTCCGGTGACGTATGCGGTGGATGGCGGCCTGTTTCTTGAGGTTCTGGCGAAGGATACGACGGGAAATGCCGGGGCTGTGTGGAGGGACATTTTCTGACGCGATGGGCCGGGAGCTGATTTTTCCGGTTCGGGTTCAGAATGTGAGCAGGGGCTGCGGGTCCCGGCATCCGGATTTGTTCAATAAAACTTGCCGGGTTCGGGCAGAGCCCGGCGCTGCCCGGCAAGAAGGCCCCCGGCTTATTCGGACAGGGCGAGCAGGACTTTGGCGGCGCGGCTGCGGTCGGGGGCTATGCTGAAGGCGTCCTGGAAACGGGTGATCGGGAACTCCTGGGTGACGAGGATGTCCGCGATTTCGGGTTTTTCGGCGAGCAGGGTGAGGGCGTCATCGAATTCGTGGTCGAAGCGGAGGGTGCCGCGGAAGTCGAGTTCGCGGACGATGATCTGCGCGAGGGGGACGGCGACGTCACCGGGCGGGAACATGCCGACCTGGACGAGGATGCCGCCTTTTCGGGTGCGGGCAATGGCTTCGGGGAGAGCTGCGCCGACGCCGGTGGCTTCGAAGGTGATATCGAATTCTTCATTGAGCTGGCCGGTGCGGGCGTTGTGGACTTCGCTGGCGCCGAGGAGGCGGGCGCGTTCGAGGGGGAAGTCCTGGAGGTCGGTGGTGACGACGCGCGCGGCTCCGGCGTGGACGAGGCCGGCGACGATGAGGAGGCCGATGGGACCGGCGCCCTGGACGAGGACGGTTTTTCCGGTGACGTCCCCTGCCCTGCTGATGGCGTGCAGGGCGACGGCGAGCGGTTCGGCGAGGCAGGCGCGGCGGGTATCGAGGCCGGGTGGCAGGTGACGGAGCTGCGCGGCATTAACGATCATGGCGCGACGGAAGCCGCCGTCGGTGTGGGGGTTGTTGGCGGCGCTGCCGAGGAAGCGGACGTTACGGCAGAGGTGGCGGAGGTCGCGCTGACATTCGGGGCATGTGCCGCAGGGGCGTGCGGGGTGAATGGCGACGGGGTCACCCGCTGAGAAGCTGGTGATGCCGGGGCCGGTTGCGGCGACGATGCCGGAGACTTCGTGACCGAGGATCATGGGGTTATGCAGGATGGAGGCGCCGACGCCGCCGTGGGAGACGTAATGCAGGTCTGAGCCGCAGATGCCGCCCCATTGCATGGCGATGCGGACTTCACCGGGGCCGGGTTCGGGCAGCGGGGCTGTGTCGAAGCGGAGGTCTTTTGTCGCGTGGATGACGAGGGCGTCTGTTGTGGCTGTGGTCATGGGAGGTCCTGGGGGTGGCGCCGTGGTCCGGCGTTCTGTTGTTTGTGCGGGGTGTTATGACCCGGGGGATATTACGGGGTTTTACAGTATTTCGGGCGGCGGGCAGAATTCACATACGGGTGACGGGCTGTTCCGCGCTGGGGGCATGGCCGGAGCGGGCTGAGGCAATGCTGACGGGTGTCTCTCCGGTGCCGGGTGATATGAGGTTTTGTGGCGTGCGAGGCTGGGGATCATGAGTCTGCGCCGGACTGAAAGCGAATAAAAAACAATCCGGTATATATTTGTTTTATGGATTTGTTCATGATTTTTTATTCAATTCTAAAAAAAGAAACATCATTGAAATAATGTTAACTTTAGCGATAACCTTATCTGATGTTTATTTATAATTAACATATTCCCCTGATCATGCTGCGGGCAGCGGAATGTCGGGGGTGTCCGGAGTATGATCTGTGGATGGGCTCATCCGGTGAGAATCGGATGATCGCCGCTTTATTGTGTTCCGAAGTCGCGTTTTCTTTCTCCTGCCCGGATGTGCTCTGAAGGAGTCACTTATCGTGTCGTCTGCTATTTCTTCCGGCGTGCTGATCTATTCCAGTGGCGTTCTTGTCTCCTCGGCGGCCGGTGTACTGAGCGGAGCGGTTCTGTCGGGCAGTGCGATGAGCGCCGTGGTGCTGTCGGGCGGCAGTCTGGTGAGCGCGACGGCTGAAGACGGTGCCACGGTGACGGTCTCTTCGGGCGGTGCGATGTCCGGGCTTCAGAATACGGACGCGACGGATACGGTACTGTCGGGCGGTTTGGCGACGGGCACGGTTCTGTCGGCTACGGGTTTCGCTGACACGTTTGAGTTTGTGAGCGCGGGCGGCGTGGTGACGGGCACGACTATTGGTGCTGATACTACTCAGTTTGTATTTGGCGCGGCGTCCGGCACGACGGTTGAATCCGGTGGTGCTCAGGATGTGTTCGGCGTGGCGAACGGGGTCACTGTTTCCTCCGGGGGTGAAGCCACCATAGGCGCCGGTGCCGTGGCGAGCGATGTTACTGTCAGTTCGGGCGGATATGTTGCGCTGGCGGCAGGAACGACGACGACCGGTATTGCGGTCAGTGCCGGCGGGTATGTCGCGGTGATGTCAGGCGCTGTGGCCGGGAATACGGTGATCGGTTCCGGTGGAAGTCTGACAGTCCGTCCGGGTGCGCTGGCCAGTGACGTGGTCATTTCTTCGGGCGGGATTGAGACCGTCGAGTCCGGCGGTGTGACCAGCAATGTTGCGGTGATGCCGGACGGCACTCTGAATCTGGAGCCGGGAGGCTCGGCTTACGGAACGTCGACCGGGTCGGCGGGCAGTGCGGCGGACGTTCTGATTTACTCGGGGGGCGTTCTCGTTTCGTCGGCATCAGGCGTGGTCAGCGGCGTGGTGGTGTCGGGCAGCGCGATGAGTGCCGGGATACTTTCGGGCGGCACTCTGGTGGATGCGACGGTTGAGGACGGGGCGCAGGTGACGGTGTCATCGGGCGGAACGCTTATCGTTGACTCTGCCGGCGGTGGCTATGACGGCATTACGCTGATGAGTGGCGGTGCGATCGACGTGGCGGATGCGACGGCGACGGCATCTCTCTCCGGGGATGTTCTGACTGTCACGGCGGGTGCGGTGAGCTGGCAGGCTGATCTTTCGGGTGATTACACGCAGGAATACTTCCACATTTCGTCCTCCGGTGATGGCGGGACGCTGATTACGGTAGACGGGACGCCCTGCTACTGCCGGGGGACTCTGATCCTGACGGATGCAGGCGAGGTTGCGGTTGAAGATCTTCGGATCGGGGACCGGGTGATGACACTTGCGGGCGAGGCCAGGGCGATCCGGTGGATCGGGCGGCGGCGGTATGCGCGTCAGTTCGCGGCGGGGAACCGGGATATTCTGCCGGTGGTGATCCGGGCGGGCGCGCTGGGAGACGAGCTGCCGCGTCGGGATCTTTCGGTCTCGCCGCTGCATGCGATGTATCTGGACGGGGTTCTGGTTCCGGCACTGGCGCTGGTGAACGGGCGGACGATCGTTCAGGCGGAACAGATTGATGAGGTGGCGTATTTCCACGTTGAACTGGAAAGTCATGATATTCTGATTGCCGAGGGCACGGCATCGGAGAGTTTCGTGGATGACGGGTCGCGGGGCATGTTCCACAATGCCGGTGAGTATGACGGGCTTTATCCGGAGGCTGTCGGGGCGCCGGCGATGTATTGTGCGCCGCGTGTTGAAGAGGGTGAGGCTCTGGCTGCGATCCGGGCGCGTCTGAATCGTGGTCTGGCGGATGGGAGCGAGGCCGGGGCTGTTTCGGTTTCGGGGTATGTCGATGCGGTTGAACGGCATCGGATTACAGGCTGGGCGCGGGTCGATGGCGATACGGCTCCGGTGCGGCTTCAGATTCTGGATCGGGGGGTGACGATCGGCGAGGTTGTTGCGAACCGTGCACGGCCGGATCTGGGGGCGAGATGCGGGTTCTGTTTTGAGGTGTCCGGCGGTTTGTCGCCGCTTGAGCGCCATGTGATTGAAGTGCGGCGGGTCGCTTCCGGGGCGCAGGCGCTTGGGAATACACCATGGATCCTGGATATTGACGGGAATCTGGCTGGTGCGGTGCTGCTGGAAGCGTCGTCCGGCGTTCAGAATGAGCGTTCCGGGGTTGTAATGCGGATGGCGGGCTAAGGTTTCCGGCAATGGTCTTGCGTGTCTGACTTCCGGTCCGGTGTCTGAGGGTGGAGCGGTGCGGGTCACGGGTTTTGTCGATGCGGCTGAGCGGTATCGGATTACGGGCTGGGCGCGGGCGGAGAGCGACGCGGCCCCGGTCCGGTTGCAGGTTCTGGACCGGGGGGTCGTGCTCGGGGAGGTCGTGGCTGACCGGTCTCGTCCGGACCTCGGGGTTATGTGCGGGTTTTCGTTTGATATCCCGGGGGGGCTTTCGCCGTCTGAACGTCATGTCATTGAGGTGCGTTCTGTCTCCGGTGGCGAGGCGCTTGGACATACCCCATGGGTTATTGACGTTGACGGAGAGGCGGCGGCCCGGGACGCGCTGAGCGGTCATCTGGATATCGTGACCTGGGACCGGATCGCGGGCTGGGCGCGTGAGGGGCAGAGCGACGACGCGCCGGTGGCGTTGCAGATTCTGGATAATGGCGCGGTGCTGGCGCGGATTGTGGCGAACGGGCGGCGTCCGGATGTGGCGCAGGCCGGGTTCGGCACCGGGCAGTGTGGCTTCGATATGATGCTGCCGGTGCCGCTCTCGCCACTGACGCGGCATGTGATCGAGGTCCGGCGCGAGGCGGACGGGGCATTGCTGCCGGGCAGTCCGGCCGTTCTGGAGGTGGCGGACAGTTTCGATCCGGCGCTGGAAGAGGCTCTGGAACGGGCGGTGACGTCTCTGCGGAGTGTGGAAGATCAGGAGCGGGTGTTGTCGTTTCTGCTGACCCAGGCGGATCGGGTGGCGCGGCAACGGGCGGATCGTTTATCCGGGCGTTCGGATCGGGAGCGGGAGCGGCGGTTACGGCTTGCCGGGTTGCCGGATGGCGCGCCGGTGATGGCGAAGCGGGCACTTGTGATTGACAGCCGGCTGCCTGCGGTGGCGCGGGATGCGGGATCGTGTGCTGTACTGTCGCATATGCGGGTGTTGCTGTCTCTGGGCTATGCCGTCAGTTTTGCGGCGGCGGATGAGATGGACCGGGATGGTGTTGACGCAGAGGCGTTGCGGGCAGAGGGCGTGACGGTTTTCCGGGCGCCGTTCGATGCCTCGGTTGAGGATGTTCTGCGGCGTCAGGAGGGAAGTTTCGATCTGGTCTATCTGCATCGGGAGAGCGTTGCGACGCGCTACCTGGCGCTGGCGCGGCAGCTTCAGCCGGGGGCGCGGATGGTTTATTCGGTGGCGGATCTGCATTATCTGCGTTTGCAGCGCCAGGGTGAGGTTCAGGAGCGCCCCGAACTTCTGGCGCAGGCGAGACGTGTCAGGCTGGCGGAATGTACGGCGGCGTGGTCGGCGGACGTGGTTCTGACGCACTCGTCCGTGGAGGCGGAGATTCTGCGGCGGGCGGTTCCCGAGGCGGATGTGCGGTGTGTGCCCTGGGCGGTGGAGACGGCGGCGGTCGTGCCGGGGTTTGAGGATCGGCGGGGCGTTGTGTTTTTTGGCGATTACAGTCACGCGCCGAATGTGGATGCGGTACGGTGGCTTGTTGAGGAGATCATGCCGCTGGTGTGGTGTGAAGCTCCGTGGATTGAATGTGTGCTGGCGGGCAGCGGGATGCCGGACACCTTGCGCGGACTGACGGGCGAGAGGGTGCGGGTGCCCGGGCATGTGCCTGATCTGGCGGGGCTGCTGGGTCAGGTTCGGGTCGGGGTGGCGCCGTTGCGATTTGGAGCGGGTGTGAAGGGCAAGGTTCTGGAGTGCCTGGCGGCAGGGGTTCCCTGTGTGATGACGCCGGTGGCGGCTGAGGGGCTGAATCTTTCGGGTGAGCTGGCAGAGCTGGTCGGGCAGGACGCTGCGGCGGTGGCGCGGCTGATTGTGCGGGTGCATGAGGAGCGCGGGATGTGTGAGGCTGCGGCTCGCGCGGGGCTTCAATTTGTCCGGGAGAAATATTCGGCGGCGGTAGTTGTCACGGCGCTGGCGGATGCTGTTGCGCGGCGGAGTGTCGGGGCAGCCTGAGAGCGGGGCGGGTTGAGAGCGGGAGCTGGGTTCGGGAAGTGGAAGATCTGTTCTGGCTGTTACCCGATTATTTGGGATCGGTGCGGGTCATGATCGCTGCGTATTTTATGAACGACCAGGCATTTTCCGGTGAGTTTGCAGACTGGTCCGGTCCTGGAGACAGCCTGGCTCTGGCTGGCGGTGCGGCGGTTTCGGGGCATGAGGCGACCGGATTTTTCCCCCTGCGCGCTGCGGAGAATATGAGAACTTTTCAGTAATCTTCTTCGATGAGTGCCATGAACGGTTTTGTCCGTCCGGAAAGGCAGGCCGTTTTGATCCGGTTTTCTGGTCACAGGATGTTTTCCGAACGGCTATGTTCAGAAAGAGGCGTGCTGGCTGCCCCATTTATTTTTCCTTCGTTTCTGATATGAAACTGTTTTCCGGCTGCCTCTGTTCGTGCTCTGCCAGCCGGAGGGACATATCGGGGAAGTTACTGGCTGATGCGTAAGATTCTGTCTCTGGTCACTCTGGCTGCGCTGTCGTTTCCGGTTTTACCGGAGGCACGCGCTGGTGTGGTGATGCATCAGCAGGCTGACGATCAGGCGCTTGATCTGGCGAAGAAGGCGATTGCGTTGCGGTCGGTCGCGGGTGACGGAAACAGAACGGCGGATGTGGCGGCGCTGTTTCGTTCGGCGCTTCTGACGGGCGGGTTTCGGGCGAAGGATATTGAGATTACGCCGTCTGGCGGAACGGTTTACATGACGGCGACGTGGCCGGGGAGCGATCCGTCTCTGAAGCCGCTGGTGTTTCTCGGGCATATGGATGTGGTGGAGGCGAAGCCGGCCGACTGGAAGCGCGATCCGTTCACGCCGGTTGTGGAGGATGGTTATCTGTTCGGGCGCGGGGCGACGGACATGAAGCTGGATGACACGTTGCTGATTGCGTCCGTGCTGGAGCTGAAGCGGCAGGGTTACCGGCCCCGACGGACTGTTGTGCTGGCGTTTTCCGGCGATGAGGAAACGGAGATGCGGACGGGGGCGGCGCTTGGCGACCGGCTGGCGGGGGCTGAGGCGGTCATCAATATTGACGGCAGTGGCGGCGTGCTCAGCGAGCGGACCGGCAGGCCGGAGTATTTCACCTGGGCCGGGGCTGAGAAGACCTATGCGGATTATCAGCTGACGGTCACGAATGCGGGTGGTCATTCTTCCGAGCCGCGCGCGGATAATGCGATTGACCGGCTTTCCGCCGCGCTTTTGCGGATTCAGAATTATCACTTCAGGCCTGAGCTGAACGACATTACGCGCGCGTATTTTCAGGAAGCGGCGAAGCTGGAGCCGGAGAAATCGGGGGCGGCGATGAAGGCGTTTGCGGCTGATCCTTCCGACCGGAAGGCGTTTGCGACGCTGGCGGCCGATCCGGCGATGGCGGGGCGGATTGCGACGACTTGCGTTGTGACGATGATTGAGGGCGGGCATGCGCTCAACGCGCTGCCTCAGCGGGCGGTGGCCAATATCAACTGCCGCATTTTTCCGGGTCATTCCAAAGAAGCGATCATGGCGGAACTGGAGAAGGTGGTGGCCGACCCGGAGGTGCATGTTGCGAATGTGACGGCGGGCTCGATTGCGACGGCGGCGTCTCCGATGCGTCCGGATATTGTCGGGGCGATCACACAGGCGATTGATGGGATTTATCCGGGGCTGCCGGTTGTGCCCGCGATGAAATCCGGGGCGACGGACAGTATGTGGTTTCGCGGGCATGGCGTGCCGTCCTATGGCGCGAGCCCGCTGTTTATCAGGCTGTCGGAGAATTTCTCGCACGGGCTGAACGAGCGGACGCCTGTTGCGGCCATTCCGCCGGCGGTGGATTATTTTCTTTCGGTGATTCCGGCTCTTTCGCGCTGAGTTGGGACTGGCGTTGCTGTGGCTGACCGGTAAAACTGAAACGATCGCCCCCTCCGGAGCGTTTGGGTGGAAATATCCGGTGTGAAGTCCCCTGCCCGCCTTTGTGATGAAAGGTGGCGGTTCTGTTCGCATGGGTTATGACTGGCGAGAGGTGCCGGTTTTTTCTTCCCTTGTTCTGAAGGTCATATGCACGACGATACTGTTTCCCGCGAGGGGTCGTTTTCCGAGACACGCGACGCGACCGGTCATCCGGTCAGGCCGCCCCGGAGGCGCTTTCAGGCCCGGGCGCAGGGTGTTCTTGCCATTCTGGTGGCGGTGCTGACGCTTTACACGCTCGGGCGGTTCCGGGAGGCGGTCGCCTGGGGCGGCATTCTGGCGATTGTCTGCTGGCCGCTTGTGAGGCGGGTGCGGGCGCACTGGGCGTCGCGTCATGCCGATACGTTGATTCCGGCGGGTGTGGTTGTAGCGATCGGGCTGGCTTTTGCGGCGCCGGTTCTTCTGATCGGCACGGAGGTCGCGAAGGAGACGCATGACGCGACGCAATGGTTTCAGCAGGCGCGTCAGGACGGGATTCCCGCGCCGGCATGGCTGGGAGAACTGCCTTACGAACAGGCTCAGGCGCAGCGGTGGTGGCAGGCCAATCTGGCTGACCCGTCGGGTGTGCAGGATCTGATGCATCGTCTGAAGCCGGAACAGGCGCTCGGGACGGTGGAGCAGATCGGGCATGGCGCCGCGAATGGCACTGTTCTGCTGATGTTTTCGTTACTGGTGCTGTTTTTTCTGCTGCGGTCCGGGCGTGAAGTATCGGGACGGATTACGGTTCTGACGGACCGGCTGTTCGGCGTGCGGGGCGAGATGGTGCTGAAGCAGATTGTCGGCGCGGTGCGCGGGTCGATGGCGGGGCTTGTGCTGGTGGGTCTGGGCGAAGGCGTTCTGATCGGGATTTCCTACGTGATCGCCGGGGCGCCTCAGCCACTGCTGCTGGGGATTCTGACTGCCGTGGCCTCGATGATTCCGATGCTGGGCGGATTTGCCGTGGCGATTGCGGTTCTGCTGATTCTGATGAAGGGCAGTGTCGGGGCGGCTGTGGCTGTTGGCGTGTTCGGGCTGCTGGTTCTGTTTCTGGCGGACCATTTTATCCGTCCGGTGCTGATTGGCGGATCGATCCGGCTGCCGTTTGTGTGGGTTCTGCTGGGGATACTGGGCGGGCTGGAGACCTGGGGGCTGGTCGGGCTGTTTGTCGGGCCGGTTCTTATGGCGGTGGCGCATCTGATATGGCGCTTCGGCTCGGCGCGGGGGATGCTCCGCGCCGGAGAGTGAGGTGGGTTTTCCGGGTTCAGTCCTGGAACTGTTTCCAGAGGACCATGCGCTCCCTGAGGCTGATGACCGGGCCGTCGATCGTGAAGGTGCCGTCGCCGCGATGGTGAAGGGTGCGCTGTTCGGGGCGGTCCGGGTTGATCCAGGCGGCCTGGGGTTCGAGTATCCAGAGGCTGAGACGGTCGACCATCGTGGTGTCGGCGACGCGACATTCGATATTGGCGAGGCAGTTTTCCGTCAGCGGGGCGCTGACGGTTTTTGCCGGTGACTGTGTGAAACCGAAGCGGGCGAATTTGTCGGTATCCCGTCCTGAGCAGTTGCCGATATCGACCATTATTTCCGCCAGATCGGCGCCGGGGATGGCGATGACACACTCTCCGGTGTCCCGCAGGGCAGTATAGCTGTGATCCCAGGGGCCGATGATGCAGCCGAGCAGCGGCGGGCTGTCGTGCCGGATGACCATGTGGAATCCCATTGTCATGATATCCGGCGTGCCGTTTCGTGCCCGGGTTGTGACCAGGACGACCGGTCCCGGCTCCAGCAGACGATACACTTTTGAGACGGGAAACTCTTTCATGAGACGGGGTCTCCGTAATCGCATTTTGTGTCGGCGGCGACTGCCTTTCATGGCGCGGGCAATGCGGATATGGAACATAAAAAGCCGGGTGAAGAGGCAGCGTGCCATCAGGTGTATCGTGATGGAAGATCAGTCTCGATTTTAGTGGCCAGGAAACAGATTATGTCGCTCATGAAAACGACCAGGCTTTATGGGTATGCTGGTCAGACGGGTTCGGATCCGGGTTTCGGGTTATATAAAAACGCGGTCATGAACGGGGCGGCGCTGTATAAGGAAAACGGCCAGATCATTTCAGATTCTGCGTTTTTCAGGGGGGCTGACGGTTATCAGCTTCTTGGCGCCGGGGCTACGGCGACGGTGAATGTCCGCATTGCGCGGCGCATAGAGGAAGACTGTTTCTGGCTTGGGGAAATTGTCGGGCAATTCGGGCATTTTATTCTGAGTGCGCTCAGTCGGATATGGGCGCTGCATCGGGTGCCGCCGCATGTCAGGATCGCTTATTCCGGGGCGCCGGCTGAGGAACTGTTTAAGCAGGAATTCATAGCGAAAATATTTTCCGGGCTGGGGCTGACCGCGGATCGGTTTCTTTGTGTTGAGGGGCCGTGTGTTTTTGCGTCGGTTTATATTGCAGAGCCTTCGCTGAATGAGAATTACTCTGTCAGTGAGGCCTATAACAGGTCGGTGCGGGAGATTTTTTCGGTCGGTGGTCCGGTTGATGATTCTTTTGTTTATATCACGAAGCATAAGATGCAGAGTGGAGTTTTATATATCGAGAATGAAGAGGAACTCTGCGGGTTTCTGGAAAAGAACGGTGTGAAATGCGTGGCGCCCGAGGAGCTGTCTTTTGACGATCAGCTGAAATTCTGGGCGGGGCACAGGAAGTTTGCCGGTTTTTCCAGCTCGTCTTTTCACCTTTGCAATTTTTTCGGTTCGAAAGACATTATCCTGATAAATCGGGATTGCCATGCATCGAGCAATCAGTTGCTTCTGGATGCGTCCGGTTCAAACAGAACACTGCATCTGTTCAGTAATGATCTGGTTCAGCTTGGCAGATCTTATTATTTTGCGCTGCTTTGCAAAATCAGGGATGTGGAGGCGTTTGGCCGGTCGCTTTTATCCTGTATCGATAAATTCGGGAGCGGCGCTTTAACTGCGACTGCCATTCCGGATATGAGCCGGACGGTGAATCCGTCTGTTCTGAGAGATGAAAGTTTCGGCAACAACCTGTCCCGGGGCAGCAGCGCCTCGCAGAGTTCCGTTTATCATGAGGATGAGGGCAGGACCCGGACGCCGGAGGGTGTTCTCAGCGGGTATCTGACCGGAAGTTATCAGTGTCACACGGCTATTGAGGACAATCCGTGGTGGCAGACGGATCTTGGCGGTCTTTTTGATATCAATGAAGTCAGAATATACAACAGAACCGATCATCATGTGATTGCGATGCGGTGCAATGCTGTTTCGGTTGCCGTATCGGATGACGGGGTGAATTTTTCCGAGGTTCACAGGCATGACTTTGGGGGCGTGCCGCCAGGGGGTCGGGATGGCGATCCTTATCGGTGGGTACCGGCTCAGACTGTGACCGGACGCCATGTGCGGATCACGATCCTGAGTCACACCTGTCTTCATTTCGATCAGGTCGAGATTTTCGGGCTGCCGCATGAAGTTTTATTGTGATGTCATGGTGGTGTACTGCCGCGTGACCCGGATGTCGTGCTCTGAGCCATAGTAATATTTTCAGGTTGTTTTTATTTATATGATCCGGGCGGTCCGGGCCGTCCGTTTCGGAAGTGTTGCAGTCAGGGAAAAGAATGAAGCGCAGAGAGATGTTCATCGGCGGGGCGGCTTTTGGCAGCTTTGCCGGTTATTCCACGAGGCGGTGGATTTCTCCGGCGGCGGCTACGGCGGAGTTGCCGGGGCAGGCTGTGACTGCGGCACATCTTCGTTCCTTTCGGGCACGGGCGGATCAGATCACTGACATTAAGGTTTGTCTGCGCCCGTTTCGTGCGGCGGGTCCGCGTCTTGATGCGGAACGCTTTGGCGACAAGGTTGTCATTCACAATTACGGGCATGGCGGGAGCGGCTGGTCGCTGTCCTGGGGCTCCGCGAACATTGCCGTTGGCAACGCCGCGACGACGCAGCAGAAAAAGCTGGCTGTGGTTGGCTGTGGAATTATCGGTCTGACGTCTGCACTTATCGCGCAACGTGCCGGTTTTGAGGTGACGATTTACACACGTGATCTTCTGCCGCACACGCGTTCGGTGCGGGCGAACGGAAGCTGGACGCCGGACTCCCGTATTGCGCTGACGGAGCAGGCCGGCCCGCAATTTCCGGATTTATGGGAGCAGATGGCGCGTTATTCCTGGGCGACTTATCGCGATTATCTCGGGCAGCCGGGGAATCCGATTATGTTTCTGGATAATTATTCCCTGTCCGACCTGCCCTCTCAGGCGCGTCCGGAGGAAGGGGTCGATCCTGGTCAGCCGACATTTGCATCCACGGGCCGGCCGCAGCAGAGCGCGGAATTCGCGGCCTGGCCGGAGCGGATAAAGGACATTATTCCGGCGGCTGTTCCGATATCGGGAAGCGACAATCCCTTTCCGGGACTACAGGTTCGTCGACATTCACTGATGATTTATAATTTCGGGGCATATGGACATTTGCTGCTCTCTGAATTTTTCCAGGCCGGGGGGCGTGTTGTCATAAGGGAATTTCATACGCCGGCGGATTTCAAAACCATTCCTGAGCATACGATTATTAACTGTCCCGGCTATGCGGCGCGGGACCTGTGGAACGATCAGTCCCTTATTCCGGTGCGCGGCCAGACGGCCTGGCTCCCGCCTCAGCCGGACATTGCGTATGGCCTCGCTTATCGGGGGGCTGCGATGTTGTCGAAGTCTGACGGGGTAATGGTGCAGGGTTTTGATCTGGATCATCTTGGTGAGATGACGGGAGTCGGAAACTCGTTTGAGCATCCGGACCGGACTGAAGCTGAGCGTGCGATCGGTATTTTTGCTGATCTGTTCGATCGGTTTCCGGCGGTGAAGGGATGAGGCCGATGGCATCGAAGTCCCTTTATGCGGCGATGGCTGTGCTTGTGGTTTCCGCTGGCGTGTCAGAGGCGCGTCCGATGCCAGCTTCACGCATATCTGCTTTGCCGGTTTATACGGTCGGGCAGGCTCAGGCCGGCGGTGAGCTTTATAAAGCGGCGTGTGCGATGTGCCACGGGACGCATCTGGAGGGAACATTTGATGTGCCGGCGCTGCGGGGTCGCTTTGTCACGAACTGGGGCGATGCGCCGCTGTCGCAGCTCAGCAGTTACATTCGAAGGGCGATGCCTCTGATGGCGCCGGGGACTCTGTCGGAAGAAGATACTGCGGCTCTTGTGGCGTTTCTGTTGCAGCAGAATGGCGGCGTTGAGGCAGGGAAGACCGCCCTGCCCTCTTCCGAGGCCGGTTTGCGGCGCATGGTCTTTCCGGTTGTTTCTGTGGCGGCGAGGCCGCGACGGTAACTGGCAGAGCGTTTTATGGTTTTCGGAATGGAGTCATGCCGGATCGGGCCGCGCGAAGTCGCGGAGATGGCCGGGAAAGCGGAGGAATACTTACGTTTATCGCGTCGATTTTGTGTATTAACGAAAATATAACGTTTCGATCTTTAATGTATTCCGTTAATTTTTCATTACTCAAAAGTTAATTATCACAATTTCTTCGCCGATATTTACTATTTAATATTCTGCATGTTACATCTGAATGCAGGACCAGTCTTTGATACGTTGAGGTATTAACATGGTAACGACTACAAATGACACGCTTACAACGCTCGTCCTGAATGGGTCTTCTTCCACGACTCTTCAGTCCGGTTATCAGTATATTGTTCTGAATACCGGAGCCGGCGCTGCTAACGTGTCCGCTTATAACAATGACTCACTGTATGTTATTGGCCAGACAGATGTGACGCTTAACGGGTATGACACTACTGTAAGCTATGCTTCTGGCAGCGATGGCAGCACCATTAATATTTCCGGCTATGACAATACCGTCACTAACTTTGACGGTACGGTTAATGCAGGTAATGCCATCTTTAATACGTTTGTGGACTCGACCGGCACGTTCACGACCGGCGCCTACACGAGCTATGTCGATTCGAGCGGAACGATCGATTCCGGCGCAAAGTCACAGTTCTCGAACTGCACCGGCACGGTTACGACGGGTTCTGATTCGGTCTTTAACGTATTTAAAGACGGTACGATCAATTCCGGCATCAAGACCATCGCCAGCGAGATCGACGATTCCAACGTAACGGTTGGTCGTAACAGCACGATTGCCACGCTGAATTCAGACACGCTGACCACGACCGGCACGGGCGTGACTGTCGGGGCTCTGGACAATTCCGAGGTTAACTACACCACGGACAGCAGCGGCAGTTTCACCAGCGGTGGCTGGGGTAATTTCTCGGTGACGGGGTCCATTCAGGGGACTGACTACATTCAGGGTCAGACCGTTTCCATCAGCTTTGGCACGATGGACCAGAGCGCTGTTCTGCATCTCGATACATTTGGTAACGGCTCAACGGTTCAGGGCGGAACCGGCAACCAGTCAGTGGATCAGACTGGCACAGGTTCGATGACCTTCATCAGTGCCAACTCCAACTCCGACGGTGTATTTACTGCAACGGGTGGCACGGGCAAGGACACGTTCGAGGCTGTCAGCAGCATGACGATGACGGGCGGAACCGGCGGTGCCAACACTTTTGACATCATCAAAAGTGCTGCCGGTGCTACCGATGTCATCAAGGACTTCACTGCTGCCGCCAGCAATAAGCTGGAACTCTCCGGCTTTGGTCTGACGCAGTCCAGCTTTGCGACCATCCTTGATAACGCGACGGTTTCTTCTGCGGGTCTGACGCTGGCGATCAGCAGCAACACCAGCGTGACGCTGGCTGGCGTGACGGACAAAGCGGACCTGACGTCCGCCAACGTCTCTCTTTCCTGAACGAACCGGCCGTTTTCGGGTCCTGCGGCTCTGACAGTGTTAAGAGTTGAAAAGGGGGTGGCCTTCGGGCCGCCCCCTTTTTTGTTTCAGGGAGGCCGGAAGCAGACCGCTGATTATACGGATTGCTGTTCCCCCTGCCCTTCCGGGCTCCGGGGTTTACGGCCGTTTTCGGCTTCGGTGATATAATCGCGGGTGAGCGGGACGGCGCTCTGGGAGCGGGTGATCTGGAGCTGGAAGTTCATGTGGCCCTGGACGAGAAAAGAGAGTTCGGCGCCGGCGAGATAGAACTCGAACATGCGGCAGAAGCGTTCGTCGTAGAGGGCTTTGGCTTTGTCGCGGTTTTTCGCGAAGCGGTCGCGCCAGATGGCGAGGGTTTTTGCGTAATGAAGGCGAAGGATTTCACAATCAGTGACCCAGAGACCGGTGGGTTCGATGGCGGCGAAGGTTTCGCTGAGGCTGGGCGAGTAGCCGCCTGGGAAGATGTATTTATCGATCCACGGGTTGGTGGTGCCGGGGCTGTCGTTACGGCCGATGGAATGGATCAGGGCGATGCCGTCTTCTGTGAGTGTATCACGGACTTTTTCGAAGAAGGTCTGGTAGTGGCCGATGCCGACATGTTCGAACATACCGACGGAGACGATGCGGTCGTAACGTGTCAGGACATTCCGGTAGTCCATCAGTTCGAAGCGGACACGGTGTGAGAGACCGGCGGCCTCGGCGCGGGCGCGGGCGATGCGGAGCTGTTCGGCTGAGAGGGTGATGCCGGTGACGGTGGCGTCGTATTCCTTTGCGAGGGTCAGGGCCATGCCTCCCCAGCCGCACCCGATATCGAGCACGGAGAGATTCGGGCGGTTAAGGAGCAGTTTCGCGGCGATGTGGTGTTTTTTGGCTTCCTGAGCTTCGTCGAGCGTTTCGGTGCCGGTTCGGAAGTAAGCGCAGGAATACTGCCGGTCTTTATCGAGAAAGAGATCGTAGAGCGGTTCACCGAGATCGTAATGGTGGGCGACGTTTTTACGGGAGCGGGATTCCGGGTTGAACTGGATTTTCTTACGGCGGAGGTAGCGGGCGGCGGCGGCGAGGGATTCGCCGATATGGCCGGCGGACATGGTGTTGAGCATGAGGACGTGCAGCAGGTCGTAGAGGGTGCAGTCTTCGGGGATGATGGTGCCGTCCATGTAGGCTTCGCCGAAACCGAGCCCGGGATTGAGAAGCAGGTTGCGTTCGGCGGCGGCGGTTGTCAGGCGCATGGCGGCGTGGGGACCGGGTTCGGCGCCGTGGTAGTGCGCTGTTGAGCCATCGGCGTAGGTGACGTCCAGAGAACCGCATGAAATGAATTTTCCGAGGACGTAATCGACCGGCTTTTTCATGAATATCCTCTGCCCTCATCTGTATCTGCGAATGGTGACATCGTTTTAGGGCAGGGTGTCCGGGCGCGAAACACTTCGGAGTTATTTTATATTGTGGTTTCCTGATCTGAACGGACCGGGATTATAAAGCGTGTGCTGGCTGGAGGGGGCTGGGACTTGTGCCATGGCCGGGCGCGGCACGGCGGCTTCCGGCCGGGGATGCGATTGTTCTGGAAAGGGGCACGGGTTTATCGCGGCGCCGGTGTGTGATGGCGTGCCTTCTTCTGCCGCATAGCGCGAATTTCGACGATCTTGATCCGCTGAAGAATGAGCCGGAGATTGAGGTGGTTATGGTGCTGCCGGGACCACCTGTTCCGCGCGATGCGGCGCTGATTATTCTCCCCGGTTCAAAATCTGTTGTCAGTGACATGAAGTTTTTGCGTCGGGAGGGATGGGATATCGATATTCCGGCTCATCATCGGCAGGGCGGGCAGATACCGGGGATTTGCGGCGGTTAATCAGATGCCGGGCTGCCGGATTGCCGACGCTGAGGGGCTTGAGGGAGAATCGGAAGCGGTTCCCGGGGCTCAGGCTGCTGGATATTGAGACCCGGTTTGGCTGGTCAGAAAGTGCTGAAACGGGTGGCCGGGGCCGGGCCGGGGGCTGAGTTCGCGAGTTATGAAATTCATGTGGGGAAAGAAGAGCGGCGTGGAGATGTTCGTCCGTTCGCGTGGCTGGGTGTGCGGAGTGATGCTGTGGATCATGACATGACATGGTCGTGGATACGGCGCCGGACGGGATTGCTGTGGCGCTGGAGCGGAGCGTCGATCCGGATGCTTTGCTGACGCTGGCGCGATGAAAATCCCCTGGGATGTTGCGGGCACAAAAAAACCCCGGAAGATTGTCTTCCGGGGTTCTTGCAGACCTGAAAGTAAAGCTGCCGTCAGACGGCGGCTTCGCTTTCGGCAGGGGCTTCCGCCTCTGTGCCTTCTTCCGCGTCGTCGGGAACGGGAAGCTCGTATTCGTCTTCCTCTGTGCCGATGACTTCGCCTTTGGCCTGACGTTCGGCTTCTTCGGCGGAGCGGGCGACGTTGACGCGCACATGGATCGCGACTTCCGGGTGCAGATCGACGCGGACGTCGTACAGACCCAGGGTTTTGATCGGATGCGGCAGGAACACCTGGCTCCGGGTGACGGTGAGACCGGCATCCGTGGTGGCCTGAGCGATGTCGCGGGTGGACACCGATCCGTAAAGGTTGCCTGCGTCGCCGGCCTGACGGATCAGGACGACGGTGAGGCCTTCCATACGCTCGGAGAGACGCTCGGCCTCTTCGCGACGCTTGATGTTGGTGGCCTCGAGCTGGGCGCGCTCACGGTCGAAACGCTCGCGGTTGGCGGCGTTCGCGCGGATGGCCTTGCCCTGTGGCAGGAGAAAGTTACGGGCATAACCCGGCTTTACCTTCACGAGTTCGCCCATCTGACCCAGATGTTCGACGCGCTGAAGGAGGATTACTTCTGTAGCAGCCATGATATGCCTCTCCTCAGCCTACGACGTAGGGCAGCAGGGCGAGGAAACGGGCGCGTTTGATGGCCTGGGCCAGCTCGCGCTGCTTCTTCGCGGATACCGCGGTGATACGGCTCGGGACGATCTTGCCGCGCTCGGACAGGAAGCGGCTGAGCAGCCGGACATCCTTGTAGTCGATCTTCGGCGCATTGGGGCCGGAGAACGGGCAGGCCTTGCGGCGACGGTAGAACGGACGGCGCGCACCGACGGCGGTGCGACGGCCGGCCGGATTGACTTCGGTTGTGTCGGACATGTGACCTTACTCCGCTTTCGGCTCTGGGTTTTCATCACGAGCGCGATATTCCTCGCGATCGTCATAAGAGCGGCGTGTACGGCCGCTCTCGAACCGGCCGGAAGGCTTCGGGCCACGGAAATTGCCACGATCACCGCGATCGCCGCGGTCATCGCCCTTGCGGGACAGAACCGGAGACGGGGTGTCGTCGATTTCCTCAACGCGCAGGGTGAGCACGCGCAGGACGTCTTCGTTCAGGGCGAGCTGACGCTCGACTTCCTTCAGAGCAGGCGCGGTCGCATCGAGGCCGAGGAGCATGTAATGCGCCTTGCGGTTCTTCTTGATGCGGTAGGCCAGGGAGCGAAGGCCCCAGTATTCCTGCTTTTTGATGGAGCCGTTCTCACCTTCGAGGTATGTTTTGATACCTTCGGCGATGGCTTCAACCTGCTGCTGGTTGATATCGTTACGTGCGATCAGCACGGTTTCATACAAGGGCACTGTGTATCCCTCCGGATTGCTTCAACCCAGACCATTGCGAACCGTTCCGCGAATGGTGCGCTGTCTCCGGCATATGAATCCGGGGACATATTGCGCGACGGGTATAGCCGGGAGCGATGCCGCGCGCCCGGCAGGGAAGATGCGGCATGAAGCACGGATGGCGGAGGAAAGCAAGCGGCGACGGGTGCTGCCCGGCGGGAAAGACCTGAGCGGCGGAAAAGCGATCGCGCCGGCATCTGCCCGGAAGAGGCCCGGACGTTCGTCCTTATGGTCGCCGTGCCTGTGTCAGGGGCGGCGGGACGACGAGGCCCAGGCGATCGGGGATGTCCCAGGTTTCGCGGATGACGTTGCAGATGCGGAAACCGACCCTGAGATAGGCTGGCAGCGCGCGCGGATGGTCGGCTGAGCAGGTGTTGACGGTGACGCGGGCAGGTCCGGAGGCCCAGGCGATGCTGACGGCGTTGCTCAGAAAGGTGGTTCCGAGACCACGTCCGATGGCATCCGGGAGCAGGCCGAAATAGGCGAGATTGAGAACGTTCCGGAACTGGGTTTCCAGCTCGAAGAAACCTCTGAGTTTTTTGCCTTCTTTCAGAAGGTAAACGCGGCGGCCCGGTTCGGCGAGAAGGGCCGCGAGCTCGTTATCGGGCAGGACCTGGCGCATCCACCAGCAGTAATCCCGTCCGACACGATCGTAGAGTTCACGATAAAGGGCCACGGTCGGACGGGGTTCGTATGCGATGCTCCATCCGACGGGGAGTGGCGGCGCCGGCGTGGCGGGCGGGTGGAGCATCTCCAGGAAGGTGACGTCCACGATCGCCCGGGTAGTGGCTTCAGGCATTCTCTCAGTTGTCGTCGAGGAAGGACCGGAGTTTACGGCTGCGGCTCGGGTGTTTGAGTTTGCGCAGGGCTTTTGCTTCGATCTGACGGATACGCTCGCGGGTGACGTTGAACTGCTGTCCGACTTCTTCCAGCGTGTGATCGGTGTTCATGCCGATGCCGAAGCGCATGCGGAGGACGCGCTCTTCACGCGGGGTGAGCGAGGCGAGCACGCGGGTGGTGGCTTCGCGCAGGTTGGTCTGGATCGCGGCGTCGAGCGGGATGACGGCGGTCTTATCCTCGATGAAGTCGCCGAGATGGCTGTCTTCCTCGTCACCGATCGGGGTTTCGAGGGAAATCGGTTCCTTGGCGATTTTCAGGACCTTGCGGACCTTTTCCAGCGGCATACCGAGCTTTTCCGCCAGTTCTTCCGGTGCGGGCTCGCGTCCGATTTCATGCAGCATCTGCCGCGAGGTGCGGACCAGCTTGTTGATCGTTTCGATCATGTGCACGGGGATACGGATGGTGCGGGCCTGATCGGCGATCGAGCGGGTAATGGCCTGTCTGATCCACCATGTCGCATAGGTCGAGAACTTGTAGCCCCGGCGGTATTCGAACTTATCGACGGCCTTCATCAGGCCGATATTGCCTTCCTGGATGAGGTCGAGGAACTGCAGGCCGCGATTGGTGTATTTTTTCGCGATGGAGATCACGAGGCGGAGGTTGGCCTCGATCATTTCTTTCTTGGCGCGGGCGGAGTCGCGCTCGCCACGGGCGACGGTGGCATAAACGCGGCGGAATTCGCCGACTGACAGGCCGGTATCCTGGGCGAGATCGGCGACCTGGCTGCGGAGATCGGCCATGGTGTCGGTATGTTTGGCGACGAGGTTCTTCCAGCCTTTCCCCGGGAGGGTGGCGATCATGTCCATCCAGCCCGGATCGATTTCGTTCTGGCGGTATTTGATAAGGAAGTCTTCGCGCGAGACCTTGCAGCTTTCCGCGAGGCGGAGCATGCGGCCTTCGAGCATATTGAGGTTCTGGAACAGCTCCTTGAGCTGCATGACCAGTTCCTCGATGCGGTTATTGTGCAGATGCACCTGCTCGACGCGGGCGACCAGGTCGGCGCGGAGTTTGAGGTAGGCGTTTTCGATTTTGGTCGTCGTTTCCTCGCCCGCGACCAGCGCTTCGATGCGCTTGTCCTGCATTTTCTGCAGTTTGTCGTAGAGCGGCTCGATTTCGTCGAACTGGGCCAGGATATCGGGTTTCAGCTTTTCTTCGAGTGCGGAGAGCGACAGGCCGCTCCCCTCGCCTTCTCCGCCTTCGGTATCTTCGGTTTCCTCGGTTTCCTCGGCATCGTCGGTTTCCGACTCTTCGCCTTCGGGCGCATCGGCGTCCGTTGGCAGTCCTTCGGGGCCGTTGGCTTCGGCCTGCATGGCTTCGAGATCGACGATATCGCGCAGGAGCATATCGCCGACTTTGAGGCGTTCATGCCAGGAGATAATGGCGCGGAAGGTCAGCGGGCTTTCGCACAGGCCGCCGATCATTTCGTCGCGGCCGGCCTCGATGCGCTTTGCGATGGCGATTTCGCCTTCGCGGGACAGCAGTTCGACCGAGCCCATTTCGCGCAGATACATGCGAACGGGATCGTCGGTGCGTCCGGCGTTTTCGCTGACATTGCCGCGGGTCGGCGTGCCTTCGGGAGCGGCTTCGGCTTCCGCTTCGGGCTCTTCTTCCTCGTCCTCGCTGTCGGCGGCTTTTTCTTCGGGGGTTTCGGCGTCTTCGTTGTCTTCGTTCTCGACGACCTGGATGCCCATCTCCGACAGAACGGCCATGACGTCCTCGATCTGCTCGGAGGACATCTGGTCCTGCGGCAGAACGGTGTTGAGTTCGTCGAAGGTGATGTAGCCCCGTTCACGACCTTTGGCGATCAGGCGCTTGACGGCTCCGGACTGTGTATCGAGGAGAGTGTTGTCGCCGTCCTGATCGCCAGAGGTTGCGGCAGCGCCGGCAGCAGTCTTTGTCGCCATTCCGGAATATCTCCTCGTGTCCGCTTCCCCGATGTGGAAAGCAGTACAATTATACACCTGATTTACATTAAGTAGCGTGGAGGTGGTCGATTGCGGGACGGAAGTCAAGACCCGGACCACTGGTTATCCGAACGCTTTTGCGATGTTCGCGGTTTCCCTTCCGTATCATGAATTCGGACCCGTCCTTGCTGTTTCAGTAGGAGCCGTCTTCCAGGCGGCGGAGGGAAGCGAGGGCTTCGATACGCAGTTTCAATCTGTCCCATTGCGCCGGGTCCAGCCCCTCCCGTGTCCAGGCTTCCGTATCGCGGGCAATATCGGCCTCGAACGCGGCGCGGTTGGCGGAGGCATAGAAGTGCCACCACAGGACTTCCGGCGGAGACTCCATCAGACCGTCATCGACCTGCTTGCCCGGTTTTTTGATGCAGGCGGTGCGAATCAGAGCTTCTGCGCGGGGCCGCAGGCCCTGCTGGCCGAGCATGTCCATCATGCGGGTGAAAACGGTGTCTTCGTCCGGATGGTCATCGAACATGGTGCCGGAGGCGGTGCCGTCAAGAACGGCGCTGCGAAGTTCGGCGAGGCCGGGCGGAAGATCGAGCTGGCACCAGGCGTCCGCGACGCTGCCGATCAGGCGTGGATAACGCAGGATCAGGCCAGTCAGCAGGGTGAGTTTGGCGGCGGTGCCGTCGAGCGGGGCGTCGGGCGTTACCGGGCCTGCGGGCGGGGTGAAGGCGCTGCCGTTTTTGCCGGGTTTTCCGCCTTTCCGGCCGCGATAGGTCTGGAAGAAACGGTCGAGCAGCGAGGAACGGTATTCGCCCGCGAGGGATTTGTCGGCGATTTTCCCGGCGGCTTCGACGAGACGCGAGCGGAGGGTGGCGCGTTGTTCGGGGGTGGGATTCTGCGGGGTGCCTTCGGCGAGGAGGTCGAACAGGACATCGGCGAGCGGGCGGGCGCCGGCGAAGAGCTGCGCGACGGCGACACGGCCTTTTGTGCGGCTCAGGCTGTCGGGGTCTTCGCCCTCCGGGAGCATGCAGAAGCGCAGGCCGCGCTCGGTAGAGAGCAGCGGGAGGGCGGTTTCGGCGGCTTTGATGGCGGCGCGGCGACCGGCGGTGTCGCCGTCGAAGCAGAGGATGGGGGACGGGGCCACCTGCCAGAGGGTTTCGAGCTGTTCGGGGGTCAGCGCGGTGCCGAGCGGGGCGACGGCGCCCGGGAAACCGGCCTGATGCAGGGCGATGACGTCCATGTAGCCTTCGACGACGACGGCATCGACGGGCGGAGCGCCTTTCGGGCGTGGGGCGCGGATGGCGGCGCGGGCACGGTCGAGGCCGAAGAGGAGTCGGCGCTTGGAGAAGAGCGCGGTTTCGGGGCCGTTGAGGTATTTGGGCTGGCGGTCGCCCAGGATGCGGCCACCGAAGGAGACGAGGTCACCCCGGCGGTCGCGGATCGGGAAGGTGACGCGGCCCCAGAAGAGTTCGCCTTTCGGGCGGCCTTCCTCATCAGTGCTCATCAGGCCGGCTTCGGCGAGGGCTTCGGGCATGATGTTCTGTTCGCGGAGGGCTGAGACGAGGGCGCCGCGTTTGTCGCTGGCCCAGCCGAGGCCGAAGGCGGCGATGGTTTCGTCGGTCAGGCCGCGTTTTCTGAGATAGTCAAGGCCGGTGCGGCCTTCGGGCTGGTGGAGCGCGTAGCTCCATAGGCGCTGCGCGGCTTCCAGCACGTCGCCGAGCGTGCGGGCGCGGACGGCCTGGGCGCGGGCCTGGGGGGTGGCTTTCGGGACTTCGAGACCGGCCTCGGCGGCGAGGCTTTCGACGGCGTCCGGGAAAGATTTTCCCTCGGTTTCCATGACGAAGGTGATGACGTCACCATGCACGCCGCAGCCGAAGCAGTGGTAGTGGTCGTCATAGACGTAAAAAGACGGCGTTTTTTCGCCGTGGAAAGGGCAGCAGCCTTTCCAGTTCCGGCCTGAGCGGCTGAGCTTCACGCGGCGACCGATCAGGGGGGCGATCGGCGTGCGGGCCCGGAGTTCGTCGAGGAAGGCGGCATCGATGGTGCTCATACGGGATGACGCGGGGCTTTCTTCAGGTGGGAAGCGGATCCTCTTGTAGTGGAAAAGGACCTGAAAATACCAGCCTGGAAGCGGTTACGGGGATCGCGAGGACTGTCTTTTCCGGCCATTCTGGCGCTGACATTCCGGGTGGGTTACAACGCTTTCCTGCACCGACGCATTCCTGACAGGGCGTGTTCTGCTCTGGACATTTTCTGTTACATTAAGCCGGAGACGATATCCTTGACCGATTTATCGAGACGCAATTTCATGGTGGCCGGAACGGCTCTGGCCGGGACTGTTTCCGCGATGGGGGGCTGGATTCACGAAGTCCGCGCGGCGGAAAGTGGCCACGGGTTTATGGCGGCCTCTTCTTCCATGTCCGATGACGGGCCTGACAGCCACAGAAAGCGTGTTCCGGGTCTTCAGGGGATCTGCGCGCTCTGCGAAGTGACGGGCGGGGGCGAGAAGGTTTACGGCATTGCCGTGGAGTATGATGTTGATATCGACCCGGCTGGTCTGACCCGCGACACGTACAGCACGGCTGTTTTCCCGGCGGCAAAAGGGTTTTTCGCGGGGATGCCTCAGGAGCCTGATAAGAACGACACGACGGCCGCCGCGCAGCCCCGGTCTGTTGTGGCGATCTATACCAATGCCGGACCGGCCCTGCGTGCGGACCGGAAGAGTATTGCCGGCAGGTATGTCATCACTGAATTTCAGCATGACCCGGACCTCAGCCTTCCGACGACCGACAGCGACAGGGTGACAGTGACGCAGGACCGGGACGTGAAGACGGCGGGCGGCGCTGTTTATGCGGCCAGCAGGACCGTGCGGAGCAATGCCGGTCATCACGGAAACAGTGTTGTGATTCGCGGTGTCGATGCCTGGGAGCAGAATCACTGGTGGTGGGACGATACGCGTTCAGCCTGGCTTGAATACAGCATTTATCTGCCGAAATCGTTTCTTATGAAGGGCGGGGAGAACAAGGCTTATCCGCTTGTTCTTGCTGTCACTCACTCGGGGACCAGTTATGACGGCACCTGCGCCCAGACGCTGACCGAGCAGTGCATTGCCACGATCTGGAGTCTGCCCGAAGAACAGGACAGGCATGAATGTGTGGTCGTCACGCCGCGTTATGAGCGCACGACGATGAACGATTACTGGGAACACACGGCCGACGTTGAGAATACTTACCGGCTTGTTGAATCTCTTCTTCGGAACACATGGAATTACGGCAATCCGAATCTGGATGACCGGAAAGACAAAGTTCTGAAGATCGACCCGAAAAAGGTTTACTGCACGGGCTGGTCGATGGGGGCCATGACGTCGCTCTGGCTGATGGCGAAGCATCCTGAGACGTTTGCGGCGGGGCTTATCATTGCCGGGCAGCAGCGGCCGGAGGATGTTGCCACGCTTGCCGATCAGAAGCTTCTGATCATTACGGGGACGGAGGACAACAAGGCGACGCCGTGGAATGAGAAATGCATTCCTGTGTGGGAGCGGAATGGCGGACGGGTGACGCGGCCTTCGGAGCGTCTCGATCCGGCCCTGATCTTTCCGGTCGATGACCAGAAGAAGCTGACCGCTCAGGTTGATGGTTATCTGGGCCAGGGCGGCAACATCACCTTCCTGACGTTTGAAGGGGTCGATCACATGGGGTCCGCGCGGAAATTCTTCTACATTAAGGCAGCGAGGGACTGGCTGTTCAGCCAGGTGAAGGCGTAACCGGCGCCCTTCGGGGCACCGGACGACCCGCCCTCACCTGCCTGCGGGAGTGTAAGATCCTAGCCGGCGCCGAGGGTGGATTTCACCAGGCCGTTGGCGCGGCCGAGGTCGAGCGAGGCGCCGAATTTTGTTTTCAGGGCGCCCATGACTTTGCCCATGTCTTTCATGGTCGCGGCGCCGGTTTCGGTGATGGCGGTTCTGACGGCGGCTTCGAGGGCGGCGTCATCCATTTCGGCGGGCAGGTATTCCTGGATCAGGGTGATTTCGGCCTGTTCCTTTTCGGCGAGGTCCTCCCGGCCGCCTTCCAGATACATTTTCAGGGAGTCGGTACGGGATTTGACCATGCCGCGGAGGGTTCCGATCAGATCGTCCTCGCTGAGTTCCTTTCCGGAGGCGCGGGCGGCGATGTCGGCATCCTTGATTTTCGCTGAGATCATGCGGAGGGCGCCGACGCGTTCTTTCTGTCCGGCTTTCATGGCGGTTTTCGTATCGTCGGTGATACGGGCGCGGAGGGAAGTGGACTCGGTCATGGACGGTCTCCGGTCGATATAAGGGCGGCGGGTGACGCGGGGCGTGTGGGAGAAAGTTTTTCCCACTTCCTGCACCTGCCGTGTGGTGGGAATTTTCTTCCCACGGACGGTTGGGACTGATATGGAGGTCAGCAATCAGGGGGATATTCGGAATGTCTCTGTCAGTCGATAGTATCATTGAGCGCATCGGCGGTGCGGAAAAAATCGCGTCGCTGACGGGCGTGGGCACCGAGGCGGTTCGCAAGTGGCGGCAGGCGCGGGCGATTCCGCCGAAGCACTGGCCGGTTGTGGCGAAGGCGGCGGGCGTTCAGATCGAGGCGCTTCAGCCGGGGTTGTCCGGCGGAGTGGCCACCGGTGCAGTCTCCGGGGCGATTTCTCCTGAATTTTCATCAGATGACCAGAAGCGGGATTTCATCATGTCCGAGCAGAGCGGTGCGGTGTCCGGTGCAATCCCTGAAGGCGCGACGGCCGCGCTTGTTCTGGCGGATGGCACGGTGGCCTGGGGTATTGGCTTTGGCGCGCCGGCGACGGGCGAGGCGATCGGAGAGATCTGCTTCTCGACCGGCATGACGGGGTATCAGGAGACGCTGACCGATCCGTCTTTTGCCGGGCAGATCATCACCTTCACATTCCCGCATATCGGGAATGTGGGGACGAACGCGGAAGATGACGAGGCGGCGAGGGTTTCGGCGCGCGGGCTGGTGGTGAAGCAGGATCTGACGGAGCCTGCGAACTGGCGGTCGGCTGAGAGTCTGGATGCGTGGCTGAAGGAGCGCGGGGTTCCGGGGATTTGCGGCGTTGACACGCGGGCGCTGACGCTTCGTATCCGCGACAAGGGGCCGCAGACGGCGGTTCTGGCGCATGTCGTGGACGGGAAGCTGGATATTGAGGCGCTGAAGAAGACGGCGGTGGCGTGGCCGGGGCTTGAGGGCATGGACCTGGCGAAGGTTGTGACCTGCGGGGAGGCTTATGGCTGGTCGCAGGGGATGTGGGAGTGGCCTTCCGTGATGAAGCCGCTGCCTGCGAAGCTGCGGAAGGTTGTGGCGGTCGATTACGGGGCGAAGCGGAACATTCTGCGGTGTCTGGCCACGGCGGGCTGTGATGTGACTGTGGTGCCGGCGACGACGACGGCGGAGGAGATTCTGGCGCTGAAGCCGGAGGGGGTTTTTCTCTCGAACGGGCCGGGCGATCCGGCGGCGACGGCGGTTTATGCGGTTCCGGCGATCCGGGGGGTGCTGGATGCGGGGGTTCCGGTGTTCGGGATCTGTCTCGGGCATCAGTTGCTGGCGCTGGCGCTGGGCGGAAAGACTTACAAGCTGGAGCGCGGGCATCGGGGTGCGAACCAGCCGGTGAAGGATCTGGCGACGGGGCGTGTGGAAATCACCAGTCAGAATCACGGCTTTGCGGTGGATGAAAAATCGCTGCCGAACGAGGTTCGGGTGACGCATGTGAGTCTGTTCGACAAATCGAACGAGGGGATTGCCTCGAACACGCTTCCGGCGTTTTCGGTGCAGTATCATCCTGAGGCGAGTCCTGGTCCTTCGGACAGCTTCTATCTGTTCGAGCGGTTTGTGGAGATGATGGACGCGCATCCTGTGACGGCGGGCTGAGTTCGGTTCATGGACCCCATTCGGAATCCTTACGTGCCGGGTGCCGGGGCTTCTCCGCCGGAGCTGGCGGGGCGGCATGAGTTATTCACCCAGGCGGGGATCGTGTTACAGCGGGCGCTGGTCGGGAAGAGCGCGCGCAGCTTCATTGCGACCGGGCTTCGCGGGGTGGGCAAGACGGTTGTTCTGGGTCGGGTTCAGCAGCTGGCGGAGAGCGCGGGTTATCTGACGTGTTTTGTCGAGGCGCATGAGGACAAGTCGCTGGGCCAGCTTCTGGCGCCGCCGTTCCGGAAGATGATGCTGGATCTGGACCGTCTCGGGGCGGTGACGGCGCAGGTGAAGCGGGGTTTGCGGGTTCTGAAAAGCTTTGCCGGGGGCTTGCGGATTCATCATCCGCTGGGGCTGATGATTGAGCTGGATGTCGATCCTGAGCGGGGCACGGCGGATAGTGGCGATCTGGAGAGCGATCTTCCCGACATGGTTTCCGCGCTGGGTCAGGCGGCGAAATCCCGCAGGACGGGTGTTGCGATCTTTATTGATGAAATCCAGTATCTTTCCCAGAAGGACATGGGCGCGCTGATTATGGCTATGCATCGGGTGATGCGCGAGGGGTTGCCTGTGGTGCTGGCCGGAGCCGGGCTGCCGCATGTTGTGGCACTGACGGGACAGTCCAAATCCTATGCTGAGCGGCTCTTTGCTTTTCCGGAACTGGGGCCGCTTTCGGATGAGGAATCCGCTGACGCGCTGCGGACGCCCGCCGAGCGCGAAGGGGTGAATTTCACGAAGGAGGCGGTGGCGGAGGTGTTGCGGATCACGCAGGGCTATCCGTATTTTCTTCAGGAATGGGCTTATCATGCGTGGAATGTGGCGCATGGGGAGACCATTCTGGCGGGGGACATTCAGGTCGCGACCGAAGTGTCTCTGACGTCGCTGGATGCCGGATTTTTCCGCATGCGTTATGAGCGACTGACGCCGCGTGAGCGTCTGTATTGCCAGGCGATGGCCGAGCTTGGGCCGGGGGCGCATCGTTCGGGTGAGATTGCCGCGCAGATGGGCTCGCGGACGCAGGCGGTGGCGCCGCTTCGCAATGCGCTGATCCGCAAGGGCATGATCTACAGCCCGGCGCATGGCGACATTGCTTTCACTGTCCCGCTTTTTGAGAATTACCTTCATCGCATCAAAGCCATGGGTTCCGACCCGGCCGACGCAGAGGACTGACGACCCATGCCAAAACGGACTGACATTCGTTCCATCCTGATCATTGGTGCCGGCCCGATTGTGATTGGTCAGGCCTGCGAGTTTGACTATTCGGGGGCTCAGGCCTGCAAGGCGCTTCGGGAGGAGGGCTATCGGGTTATTCTGCTGAACTCCAATCCGGCGACGATCATGACGGATCCGGGTCTGGCGGATGCAACGTATGTTGAGCCGATCACGCCGGAGTTTGTTGAGCGGATCATTCTGAAGGAGAAGCCGGACGCGGTTTTGCCGACGATGGGCGGGCAGACGGCTCTGAATGCGGCGATGGCGCTGGATGCTTCGGGCTTTCTGGTGAAGCACGGGGTTGAGCTGATCGGGGCGAAGGCGGACGTGATCGACCGCGCTGAGGACCGGCAGAAATTCCGTGAGGCGATGGATGCGATCGGGATTGAGAGTCCGAAGAGTCTGATCGCGCATACGCTGGCTGAGGCGCGTGAGGCTCTGAAGGAGATCGGGTTACCGACGGTGATCCGGCCTTCCTTTACGATGGGCGGTTCCGGGGGCGGGATTGCTTACAACCGGGAAGAGTTCGATCAGATTGTCACATCCGGTCTGGATGCGTCGCCGACGACGGAGGTTCTGATTGAGGAATCCGTTCTCGGGTGGAAAGAGTTTGAGATGGAGGTTGTTCGCGACAAGGCGGACAACTGCATCATTGTCTGTTCGATTGAGAACATTGATCCGATGGGTGTGCATACGGGGGATTCCATTACGGTGGCCCCTGCCCTCACCCTGACGGACAAGGAGTATCAGCGGATGCGCGATGCTTCGATTGCGTGTTTGCGGGCGATCGGGGTTGAGACGGGCGGGTCGAACGTTCAGTTCGGTGTGAATCCGGTTGACGGGCGCATGGTGGTGATCGAGATGAATCCGCGTGTGTCGCGGTCTTCGGCTCTGGCATCCAAGGCGACGGGATTTCCGATTGCGAAGATCGCGGCGAAGCTGGCGGTGGGGTACACGCTGGATGAGCTGACGAACGACATTACGGGTTCGACGCCGGCGTCGTTTGAGCCGACGATTGATTATGTCGTTGTGAAAATTCCGCGTTTCACGTTTGAAAAGTTTCCTGGCACGCCGGCTTTGCTTTCGACGTCGATGAAGTCGGTTGGCGAGGCGATGGCGATCGGGCGTTCGTTCCCGGAGGCGTTGCAGAAGGGGCTTCGGTCGATGGAGACCGGGCTGGCGGGGCTTGATCCGGTCGAGGAGCCTGGGGATGGCGGGGCGGATGCGTATCGGGCGGCGCTGTCGCAGCCGCGTCCGGAACGGATTCTGATGGCGGCGCAGGCGTTGCGGGCGGGACTTTCGGTTGAGGAGATTGCCGGGGCGTGCCGGTTTGAGCCGTGGTTTCTGCGGGAGCTGGAGAAGATTGTTCAGGCTGAGAAGCATCTTCTGGATCATGGTTTGCCGGAGGATGCGCGGGGGCTGCGGCGTCTGAAGGCGATGGGGTTTTCGGATGTGCAGCTGGCGCGGCTCTCGGGGACGCAGGCTCATGAAATCCGGACGCTCCGCGAGGCGGCGGGGGTGAATCCGGTTTACAAGCGGATTGACACCTGTGCGGGCGAGTTCGCGTCGGCCACGCCTTATATGTATTCGACTTATGAGGGTGGGTTCGGGGCTCCTGTGTGTGAGTCTGATCCGACGGGTGCGAAGAAGGTTGTCATTCTGGGTGGTGGTCCGAACCGGATTGGTCAGGGCATTGAGTTTGATTACTGCTGTGTTCATGCGGCGTATGCGCTGCGTGAGGCCGGGATCGAGACGATCATGGTCAACTGCAATCCGGAGACGGTTTCCACGGATTATGACACGTCGGACCGGCTGTATTTCGAACCGCTGACGGCGGAGGATGTGGGGGCACTGATCCGGCTGGAGCAGTCGCGGGGCGAGATACTGGGCTGCATTGTTCAGTATGGCGGGCAGACGCCTCTGAAGCTGTCGCGGGCTCTGGAGGAGGCCGGGATTCCGCTTCTGGGCACGCCTGCGGATGCGATTGACCGGGCGGAGGATCGCGAGCGGTTTCAGGCGATGCTGCACAAGCTGGGGCTTCGGCAGCCGCGCAACGGGATTGCACGGTCGGCGGCTGAGGCGGAGGCTGTGGCGGAAACGGTTGGTTATCCGGTGGTTGTGCGTCCGTCTTATGTTCTGGGCGGCCGGGCGATGGAGATCGTTTATGACCGGACCAGTCTGCAGCGTTATCTGCGTGTTGTTCTGGCGGCGGCGGGGCCTGAGGTGTCTTCCGGTCCGGTGCTGATCGATCATTATCTGAACGATGCGATCGAGGCGGATGTGGACTGCATTGCGGATGGTGAGTCCGTTTATGTCGCGGGGGTGCTGGAGCACATTGAGGAGGCGGGGATTCATTCGGGGGATTCTGCCTGTGCGCTGCCGCCTTACACGCTGTCTCCGGCGATTGTGGCGGAACTGAAATCGCAGACGGAGGCGATGGCGCTGGAACTGGGCATCGTCGGGCTGATGAATGTTCAGTATGCGATGAAAGATCAGGAGATTTACGTTCTGGAGGTTAATCCCCGGGCGTCTCGCACGGTGCCGTTTGTGGCCAAGGCGACGGGGGTTCCGGTGGCGAAGATTGGCGCGCGGGTGATGGCCGGTGCGAAGCTGGGCGAGTTCACTCTGGATGACCGGGCTGTAGTACCCCATGTGGCGGTGAAGGAGGCGGTGTTTCCGTTCAACCGGTTCCAGGATGTGGATGTTATTCTTGGTCCGGAGATGCGGTCCACGGGCGAGGTGATGGGGCTCGACACGTCGTTTGAACGGGCTTTTGCGAAGTCGCAGCTTGCGGCGGGCGTGAAGCTGCCGCTTTCGGGGACGGTGTTTCTGTCGGTTCGCGACGGAGACAAGCCGCAGTTGCCGCAGATTGGCCGTGAGCTGGCGCGGATGGGCTTTACCATTATGGCGACGCGCGGCACGGCGGAGCGGCTGCGTGAGGCGGCTGTTCAGGTGACGGTTGTGAACAAGGTGCTGGAGGGACGTCCGCATTGTGTGGATGCGATCCGGTCCGGTGAGGTTCAGATGGTGATCAACACGGCGCAGGGGGCTCAGGCTGTTCAGGACAGCTATGACATCCGGCGTTCGGCGCTGACGATGGGCATTCCGCACTACACGACGATGGCGGGCGCGCGGGCGGCGACCTATGCGATCAGCGCGATGCGCGAGGGACCGCTTGAAGTTGCGCCGCTTCAGTCCTATTTTCATGGATCGTACTGAATGCAGTGAGCCTTCCGGCGGGGTTTAGGTCCGCCGGGGGGCTTGTCTGCGTGTTTCCTGTCCGGGCTGGCGGTTCTGCCTCCCGGTGAATTTTTTATGACTTCCCGAGGATAAGCACCTTGCAGAAAACTCCGATGACGGCATCCGGCCTGCAGCGACTTGAGGAAGAGTTGCGCAGACTCAAAAGCGAGGAGCGTCCGGCAATTATCCGGGCCATCGCCGAGGCGCGGGAGCATGGCGATCTGTCGGAGAACGCGGAGTATCATGCCGCGCGCGAGCGTCAGTCTTTTGTTGAAGGGCGCGTGATGGAGCTGGAGGAGATTGTCTCCACGGCTGAAGTGATCGATCCTTCGAAGCTGTCGGGCGATCAGGTGAAATTTGGCGCGCGGGTGCAGCTGATCGATGAGGAGACTGACAAAGAGGCCTCCTATCAGATCGTCGGCGTTTATGAGGCGGACATCAAGGCGGGGCTGTTGTCGGTGTCATCGCCGCTGGCGAAGTCGCTGATCGGGAAGTCGGTTGGTGATACCGTGTCGGTTCCGGCGCCGGGCGGCGACCGGACGTATGAGATCGTTTCCGTTACCTACAGCTGATTATCTGACTCCGGGGACGCTGCGCACGTGATCACTTTCGACGATGTTACGGCTGCGGCGCAGCGGATTGAGGGGCGCGTGCTGCGCACGCCCACCCTGCCCTCCCAGAGTTTGTCGAAAGCGACGGGCGCGGACATTACGCTGAAGCTCGACAATCTTCAGGCTGTCGGTTCGTTCAAGGAGCGCGGGGCGGCGAACAAACTGTCCCTGCTGACGCCGGAGGAGCGGGCGCGCGGCGTCATTACGGTTTCGGCCGGGAATCATGCGCAGGGTGTGGCGCGTCATGCCAGTCTGCTTGGGATTGACGCGGTGATTGTGATGCCGCGTTTCACGCCTTCGGCGAAGGTGACGCGGACAGCGGGCTGGGGTGCGCGGGTTGTGCTTGAGGGCAATAACTTTGCCGAGGCGTCGCTGTTTGCGCGGGATCTTCAGCAGCGCGAGGGACGGGTTTTCGTTCATCCGTATGACGATGACGCGGTGATGGCGGGCCAGGGCACCTGTGCGCTGGAGATGCTGGAGGATGCGGGGCCACTGGATGCGCTGGTGGTGCCTATTGGTGGTGGCGGATTGCTGTCGGGCTGTGCTGTGGCGGCACGGGCTCTGCGGCCTGATGTTGAGCTGATTGGTGTGCAGGTGGAGAGTTTCTCTTCGCTGGCGGCGTTTCCGGGTGATGAGATTATGCCTCCGGGCGGGTCGACGATTGCTGAGGGCATTGCCGTGATGCAGATCGGGCGGCGGCCTTATGAGGTGATCCGGGAGATGGTTTCGCGGGTGATTGTGGTGTCTGAGGCGGCGGTTGAGAACGCGATCACCATGATGTCCGAGGGGGCCAAGCAGGTTGTTGAGGGCGCAGGCGCCGTGGGGCTGGCGGCGGTGATTGCCAATCCGAAGCTGTTTGCCGGAAAGCGGCTTGGTCTGCCGGTGACGGGCGGGAACGTGGACACGCGGATTCTGGCGAACACGCTGCTGCGGGCGATGCTGCGGGATGGCCGGCTGCTGCGGCTTTGCATGGAGATCCCGGATCGTCCAGGGGTTCTGGCGGATATTTCGGGGATTATTGGCGGGGCTGGCGGCAACATTCTTGAAGTGTCGCATCAGCGGCTGTTCGCGGCGCCTTCTGTGCAGGCGGCGGAGCTTGAGGTGATGATCGAGGCGCGTGATCCGCTCCATGCGGAGCAGATCACTGAGGCGCTGCGCGCGCGCTATGTGGTGCGGCGCGTCTGAGGCTTAATCTTCGAGGGTCAGGCCGATTTTGAGGGTGACCTGGTAGTGGCTGATGTCCCCGTGTTCGACGTGGCCACGGGTACTGATGACTTCGAACCAGCGGACGTGTTTTTCGTCTTTGCCGACGCGGGTGATGGCGTTGGCGATGGCCTTCTCGACGCTGTCAGGTGATGAGCCGACGACTTCGATGACTTTATAGACGTGCTCGGACATTAAAAGGGCTCCCTGTTTCGGATCGATGCTGTGAGACGCTGCCGGATGCCATATCTGACGTTCAGGAGTCGGACGGGTTTCCGTGAAGAAGCGGTTTTCTTTCTTATTTCGAGCGCCCCAGGTAACTGATTGTCAATATTCTGCATCGATAAAGGTTCTGGTTGCGAAACACGCAAGGAGGACGACGCAAAATGGCGGGACTTGGTATTCGTCTCGAAGCCGGGGACAGGATGATCCTGAACGGCGCCGGGGTTCATTTTCTCACCGGTGCGCAGATCCGGCTGATCAATCGGGCTGATTTCCTGTTCGGGCGGCAGATCATGCGGCCGGAGGAAGCGAATACGCCGGCGCGGCGAATCTATTATGCACTGCAGAACGCCTATGTCGGCACGGCCGAAGAGCGGGTGACCGCTCTGACCGAGGCGAAGTGGTACGTGACGACCTTCATACAGGAGACGACATCAGAGTCGGCGCGAACACTTCTGGCGGATGCGCTGCGGGTCGCGACAGAAGGTAATTTCTATCGGGCTCTGAAAATTGCCCGCAGAATCATTCGTCATGAGGATGCGGTTCTGAAAGAAATCAGCAAGACGTCCGATTTTTCAGACGAAGCCCGGGAGCCTTAATCCAATATTAGCTTTCCGGGTCCTTTATAGGGGTGCTGCGAAAAATGCAGTGAACATATGGAGAAAATCTGATGTCACTTTCGATCAACACCAACACCTCGGCAATGGTTGCTCTTGAGTCGCTGAACTCGACGACAAACGAGCTGGATTCGACCGAAAACACCATTTCGACGGGCCAGAAAGTCTCGACGGCTTCCGACAATCCTGCTGCCTATGCCATCGCCCAGACGATGAACGGCAACATTTCAGGTCTGTCCGCTGTCAGCGATGGTCTGAGTTTTGCTGCCGAGGTCGTCAGCACGACCACTTCCGCTGCATCCAGCATCATCAGCACACTTCAGCTGATCCAGGCTGCTGTAACGTCCGTTGGTCAGACAGGTATTGATACAGCTACGGTCGGCACGGAAGTTGAGGGGTACCTCGACGAAATCAATACCTATGCACGTGACGCCACCATGAACGGCGTGAACCTGCTTGCCGGTACGGGCGACGCTGCGAGTGCAAATGGTGTTCAATCAGCTACCCTGAGCAATACCCTTCAGTATGTTACGGGCCTTCAGGGATCTGTCGGCACGGTTTCGTCTGTTGCGACCGGCGCGGAGGCGCTGACGACGGCTCTTGGCCTGACCTCCTCTATTCTCACTGCCGGTGGATCAACCACCAGTGCGACGGATCTGGCGGCCACCCTGTCTGCCGTATTCGGTTCCAGTGTTACGCCGAGTGCCACCGATCTTCAGTCAATGATTCAATCGGTGCAGAGCGCTATCACCACGATGACGGGCTATGCATCCAAATTCGCGGCGGCGTCCAACACCATCACAGGCATGGAAAGCTATTCCGCCAATCTGTCTGACTCCCTGACTTCGGGCGTAGGTGCGCTGACAGATGCCGACATGGCGGCAGAAAGCGCCAAGCTGACCTCTCTCCAGACAAAGCAGTCCCTTGCGATTTCAAGTCTGTCGGTTGCCAAGTCTTCTTCGCAGAACATTCTGACACTTTTCCGCTAAAACTAACCGTGAGGGGAGTTCGCTCTCCTCACGCCTCTTCGGCCAGGTATCATTTCAAATGGAAAAATTTAAAAAAAAGAATGATGTTCAGAAATACATATCAAAACTAACGACATTACTTGAGAACAACGAACATATAAAAGCAATCGATACGATCCGACACGGATTAAAAAATAAGCCGGAATGGGCAGAGGGTTACGCTCTTCTTGGTCGTCTGTTGTGGCAGACCGGGGTTCACGATGAAGCGATGACTGCTTTCAGAACAGCCGTGACATTGCAGCCGGAAACTTCGGAATGGAAATTGTCGCTTCTGAGTTGTGAAGTTCAACTCGGACAGCTTGATCGCGCGGTTCCTGAACTTCTCAGAATAATTTCTGAAAATATCAATAATGTCTCTGTTGTCATCGAAGCTGTTTCTCTTATTTCCCTGGCTTCCCGCCACGATATTGCTGCAGCCAGTCTCAAATGGTGTGTGCGGAAGCGGCCAGATGAACCGCGTTTTCCCATTGCACTCGCATCGGAACTGATAAGTGCTGGCCACCCTGCTGAGGGCTGCGCGGTCTTCATTGATCTGATAAAGCAGTCTCCTGACAATATCAGCTATACGCCGCTCATTGTTTCAGCTCTGGGGCATATTGGTGAATTTCAATACGCACTGGATATTTCAGAAGTTTACAATAATTCTCCCGAAGAAAAAAGCCCTCCCTTTCTGAACAACATGGCGTGCGCACTGGGTGCGCTTAATCGTTCGAACGAAGCGATTCCTCTATATGAAGAAGCTTTCAGAAAATCTCCGGATGATGAATCTATCCGGTTTGGTCTGGCGTCCGCATATCTGAAAAACGGTGACTACGAAAAAGGGTGGACGCAGAATGAGCTTCGTCCTGCTGTTCTGAAACGTCCCGAGAAGAAGCCGTGGCGTGGTGAAGAAGATCTGAACGGAAAGACGCTCCTGCTTCTTGGCGATCAGGGACTGGGCGATTGCATACAGTTTGTGCGGTATATCCGTTTTCTCAGTACATCAGGCACCCGGCTTGTTCTTGCAGTGCCTGCACCTCTGGTCCGGCTGTTCAGCAATATGCCATACGATATGGATGTGCATGCACTGGACCGGCTTCCCCTTGAACACGATCTGAGTTGTCCGCTTTTAAGTCTCCCGTTCGCACTTATGCGGTATATCGGGACGGAAATTCCGTCTGACGTGCCTTATCTTAAGGCATATTCAGAGGATGTTTCGCGGTTCGGGACGTTGCCTGGGCCAGCCCGTAAAAAACGGGTGGGAATTGTCTGGAGCGGCGCGGAACGGCCTCAATATGGTATTTTTTACCGGGCGAGATCGTCATCGCTGGAAGGCTTCGCGCCTGTTCTGGAACAGACGCAGGTTGAGTTCGTCAGTCTCCAGACTGGCAAACCGCGTGACGAGCTTTCTGCCTCACGTTTTCAGCATGTCCCTGATCCGATGGGTGACGTCCGGGATATGGCCGACACCGCAGCGATCATCCAGACGCTTGATCTGGTTATTTCGGTGGATACGTCCGTTGCGCATCTGGCAGGCGCAATGGGAAAACCCGTATGGATGCTGACACGGAGTGACTGCTGCTGGCGGTGGCTCGAACATCGTGATGATACGCCCTGGTATCCTACGATGAAGATCTTTCGTTCTCAGCCGGGGAGTCTCGACCACGCGATTTCTCTGGCAGCCAGGGAACTGTCGCTGTTTTCGAAAAACACATCCCCGGCAGAAGCTCACACGACCACACATAAAAAACATGAGGCACTTACATGAAGTATGGCATTCAGCGCTACAATATGGGTCTCACGAACAGCATGAGCCCGCGTCAGATTGAGGCTATGGCATTTAGCCAGGCCATTACAATGCTTCAGTCAGCGCGGACACAGAAAGACAGAATTCATGCTCTGTCGATGAATCAGAAGCTCTGGTCAGCAGTTCTTCGGGAAGTTGGTGTGGAGAACAACGGCATGCCGCCTGTTTTGCGCCATGATCTGCTTAAGCTGTCTGTCTGGGCGACGCGTTACTGCGTTCGGGCCATGCTTCATAAGATCAGTCTGAAGCCGCTGATCGATATTAACCGGGATATGCTCGACGGACTCCGCGAAGGCGCAGCGGAAGCGGTGGCCAGATCAGAGGGGGACACCGCTTCAGCCCGGACCTTCAAATTCGCAACGGCCTGACGTTTATTTTGTGCCGAAGAGGCGGTCTCCTGCGTCGCCCAGGCCGGGGCGGATGTATCCGTGATCATCGAGTTCCCGATCCACTGAGCAGGTGATGATTTTTACGTCCGGATGCGCTTTCGAGAGGCAGGCGATGCCCTCGGGAGCGGCCAGGAGGCAGACGAAAATGATATTTTCGGCACCTGCATTTTTGAGTCTGTCGATAGCGGCTGACGCGCTGTAGCCGGTGGCGAGCATCGGGTCGACGACGATGCAGTCGCGGTTTCCGATGTCGTCTGGCAGTTTCATGTAATATTCAACGGGACGAAGTGTCTCCGGGTCACGGAACAGGCCGATATGGCCGACACGGGCCGAGGGGACGAGATCGAGCATACCGTCGAGGATGCCGTTGCCGGCGCGCAGGATCGAAACAAAACAGAGTTTTTTCCCTGACAGACGCTCACCGGTCATCTGTTCGATCGGGGTGTTGATCTCGACGGGCTCCAGTCTGAGATCCCGGGTTGCTTCGTAGCACAGGAGCAGGCTCAGTTCGCGGGCCAGGCGACGGAAGCCTGTGGTGGACGTTGTTTCGTCGCGCAGTTTTGTCAGTTTGTGACGAACGAGGGGATGAGTGACAACCACGACGTTGCTGGTATGCGTTGCAGTTTCGGTCATTGACGCCTTTGCCTGTTCTGAACGTGTTGCGGGTGCCTGTGGCCGGCACCCGGATTTCTGTCTGATCCTGCCTGTGCGCTGATCTGGTCAGCCGGCTTTTTCTTCCGGCTCAAAATCCAGGACGATGCCGTTCATGCAATAGCGCAATCCTGTTGGTTCCGGCCCGTCGGGGAAGACGTGTCCCAGATGTCCTTTGCATTTCGCACAATGGACTTCTGTTCGGGCCATACCGAGGCTGTTATCGGTTTCCATCTCTACCGCGCCCGAGATGGGGGTGAAGAAGGAAGGCCAGCCGCTGCCGCTCTCATATTTGGCGTCCGATGAGAAAAGCGGGGTGCCGCACGCGGCGCAGCGATAAATTCCGGTACGTTTCTCATGATTGAGATTACTTGAGCCAGGCCGTTCGGTGCCGTGTTGTCTGAGAACCCGGAGTTGCTCTTCGGTGAGGGTGCCGCAGAGGGAGACGGGCTGTGGTTCTTCGGACATGGTGCGCTTCCTTTGCCTTCCTGACTGGCCATACTGCCCCGTCGACAGTGGCCCGGTGTGGCTGTTCCCTTATAATCCGGGAGGTCTGCCCTGCGTCAAATGGTTAAGGGTAATGGTGTCGTCTGGCGACCGGAGACACGCGACGGTCTGATTGTATAATTTTTGTTCATGTCACGAACCTGTCCAAACTGACCGGGATCGGGGGCGTTTTTTCTGTGTCCGACAAAAAAATCGCGGGAGGACGCTATGACCGACAAAATGAAAATTCTGCCAAAGAAAAAAGAGACGGAATTTGAGAAGGCTGATCGGGCAAGTCAGGAGCAACTGGACGAGGTTGGGGAAGAGACATTCCCGGCCAGCGATCCGCCCTCCTCCGGCAAGTCAACGGGACCGGGCGATACCGGTTCGCCGAAGGGGGAATGAGGCGTTTACGGCTCATGATATGATGTCAGGAATTTCCGGCCGATGGAGCCGGGATTTCTCCAGGGCGGATAGTCGGAGGCGGGCTGTCATCTGCAATGCGCCGGTTTTTGTGTTCGATTTTGCCTCGCCATTCTGAAATATAGGTGACATTTCCGTATCCACCGGACGCGGTCTGCTGCTGACTGGCTTCTGCTGGCTGGCGTAAAAGAAGCTGGCTACGAATGACTTTGCAGGCCGGAACACGTTCGGGTATTTATTGTGAGTCACATGCCTTTGTCTGAAACGACAGGCAGGCGGTGCCATGATACGGGCAACAACAATTCGAAAAAAAGGTCTGCTTTCATGTCTGCTTCCGGCACTCAGCATACAGGTGTTCCGCGTCCGGTGATGCTGGTTATTCTTGATGGATTTGGCTGGCGTGAGAAGGATTCCGACAATGCGGTCCGCCTGGCCAGGAAGCCGGCATTTGACCGGCTGTGGGCAGGCTGTCCGCATACCTTTCTTGACACGAGCGGAGAGGATGTCGGGTTGCCGGACGGGCAGATGGGAAATTCGGAGGTCGGGCATCTGAATATTGGTGCCGGGCGGGTTGTGATGCAGGAGTTGCCCCGGATCGGGCGGGCCATCAGAGACGGGAGTCTGGCTGAGAGCCCGGTTCTGAAGGCGTTTATTGATACGCTGAAGGCATCGGGCGGGACGTGCCATCTGATGGGGCTGGTGTCGCCGGGTGGTGTTCATGCGCATCAGGATCATGCTGTCGCGCTGGCAAAGATGCTGACGGATGCCGGTGTTCGGGTGGCGTTTCATGTGTTTACGGACGGGCGGGATACGCCGCCGCAATCGGGACGTGAATATATCGGGCAGTTGCAGGCGGCGTTGCCGGACGGGGTAACGATCGCGACGGTTTCCGGGCGGTATTATGCGATGGACCGGGACAATCGCTGGGAGCGGGTTTCGCGGGTTTATGACGCGATAACGAGCGGGTCAGGGGCACGGGCATCGTCGGCCGCGGATGTTATTGAGCAGGCTTATGCCGCGAAGACGACTGATGAATTTATTGAGCCGACGGTGATCGGCGGGTTTGCCGGGGCGAAGGACGGCGATGGGATTCTGTCGTTCAATTTTCGGGCGGATCGTATTCGCGAGTTGCTGATGGCGTTGCTCGATCCGGAATTTTCGGGGTTTGAGCGGAAAGCGGTGCGCCATTTTGCGGCGGCTGTGGGGATGACGCGGTATAGCGACGATCTGGCGAAGCTGACGACGGTGCTGTTTTCGCCGCAGAATCTGGTGGAGTTGCTGGGCGATGTGGTGGCTGGCGCCGGGAAGAAGCAGTTGCGGATGGCGGAGACCGAAAAATATCCGCATGTGACGTATTTTCTGAATGGCGGACGGGAGACGCCGCTGGAGGGGGAAGACCGGATCATGGTCCCCTCCCCTAAGGTTGCGACGTATGATCTGCAGCCGGAGATGTCGGCGCCGGAACTGACGGACAGGGCGGTTGAGGCGATTGACAGCGGGAAATATGATCTGATTGTGCTGAACTTCGCCAATCCGGATATGGTGGGTCATACCGGTGTTCTGTCGGCGGCGATCAGGGCTGTTGAAACGGTGGATACCGGGCTCGGGCGGATTGCCGATGCGATTGAGCGTCAGGGCGGTGTTTTGCTGTTTACGGCGGATCATGGAAACTGTGAGACGATGCGGGACGAAGAAACGGGTGAGCCGCATACGGCGCATACGCTGAATGAGGTTCCGTGTGTTCTGGTCGGGGCTGGCGATGTGAAGCTGCGGCATGGCCGCCTGGCGGATCTGGCGCCGACATTGCTGGAGCTGATGAAACTGAAGCAGCCTGCGGCGATGACGGGAAAATCCCTGATTGAGGCGACTGTCTGAAATCGGGCGGTCGGAAACGGAACGTTCACTGTCTGAGATGATCATGCGAACGGAGGGAAAGCTGGATTTGCGTGGTGCCGCGGACAGAGGACGGGACTGAATTGCTGCCCAGGTTCCGGCGGGGATATGATTTAGCGGATTTTTGGCGGAAGGTTTTCTTCTGTGGCGTGATCGCGGCTGTGATGTGGTCCGCGCAGGCGCGTGGGAATCAGCGCGTCGCGACGGCTGGCCATCATGTTGCGCCGCATCATGCGGCGAAGGTCGCGCCGCGCTCGTCGGCGTCTCAGGCGGCGCTTGAAGCGGCGCGGACTCAGGAGACGGAATTAAGGCGTCAGCGGGATGAGGAGAAAGCCCGGCTGGCGGCGGCGCAGCATCTGAGTGTAGCGGATTCGGCCCAGGCCGCGGCGGATCGTCAGCGGGCGACTTCCCTTTCCGCCGCGACGGTGACGGCGGCGGGACAGTTGCAGGCGACGGAAACGAAGCTGGCGATCCTTCAGGAAGAAACTGACAGGCTGCATGACGAGCAGGGCATGCTTCGGGCTGACCTGGATGCGGATGCGCGGGCGCTGGCGCCGATCCTGCCTGTGGCGCAACGCCTGTCGCTGTATCCGTCTGATACACTTCTGACCGGACCGCTTTCGCCGCAGGAGGCGGTAACCGGTCTGCTGGTTGTGCGGGGACTGTCGAAGACGCTGGAGAGCCGGGCGGAGGTTCTTCAGCGGCATCGTCAGGAACTGGCGGCGCTGGACCATGATCTGGCGGGACGGATGGCTGAGATCGGCACGGTTCAGGAGACTCAGAGCCGGCAGCAGCAGGCTCTGGCGGCGCAGGCGCGGGCGGCGCGTGATGCCCAGCTTCGTTCCAACGCGGCGGCGCGGCAGTCGGCGGCGCATGTATCGCAGGAGGCGGCGCGGACGGCTTCGTTACAGGCGGCGATTGACCGGATTGTGGCCACGGAGGCGGCGGCGATGGCGCAGTTGCAGCGTGAGGCCGAGGCGGCGGAACGTGTCCGGAAGGCCAGGCTTGCCGAAGCGGCGCGGCGACGGGTTGTTGTGCAGCGTGCAAGCGGTGGCGGGCGGAGTGTCCCGGCTGAGCCGGCGGAGGATGCATCCGTGCGCGGCGAACGTCCCGGGGGAGGAAGTGTTGTGGCGGGCCGGCTGATCAGCGCCTGGGGCGAGCAGACGGAGGCGGGTCCGGCGACGGGCAACACCTATGCGGTTGCGGGCGGAACGAGTGTGCGGTCGCCCTGTTCGGGGACTGTGGAATTTGCGCAGCCGTTTCGCAGTTACGGACAGATGCTGATTCTGAATTGCGGGCGGGATTACCGGTTTGTTCTGGCCGGGCTCGGGGCGCTGGATGTGGCGACCGGGCAGGCGCTGACGAAGGGCGCGGCGATCGGCGCGATGCCTGGCGGCGGGTCCGCGACGTTGCTTGTTCAGGTCCGGCACGGGCAGAAATCCGTCAATCCGACGCCGTTTTTGTAAATCCGCTATGAAGGGTGTGTGAGATCAGGGGGCTTTTGCCTGCGCAGTTTTTCTGTGAATAGTCGGGACGGAAATTGTTCGGATCGTATGATAGGAGTTCCGGGATGGTTTCCGGCGCAGCCGATAACGGTTAAGGTTGCTGTTTAGCGGGATGGTAAGACTTGCCTCCGATCATCCGTGTTCGGACGGGGCGATTCGTGCTGAGAGATGAGGGACCTGCCGGTCGTACGCAACGATGCGGCATGAGGAGACGAGACCGTATGACATTTCGCACTGGCCTGCTGTTCGGCGCTGCTTTCCTGACCGGGATTGTGGCGGGTCCCGGCCTTGTTCGTGTTGCTGAGGTGGGAACGGGTTCGTTTATGTTTGCCGCTTATGCGGACACCCTGCCTGCGGTGGCTGCCCCGGCGAACAGTCATGCCGAGACTTACCGGCTGCTGACGCTGTTTGGCAGCATTTTCGATCTGGTTCGCGCTAACTACGTTGATCCGGTTTCTGACCGTGATCTGATCACCAATGCGCTGAACGGAATGCTGAGCGGGCTTGATCCGCACAGTTCCTACATGACCGAAAAACAGTATGCGGACATGCAGGTTCAGACTACCGGCAAGTTTGGCGGGCTGGGTCTGGAGGTTCAGGGCGAGGACGGGCATGTCCGGGTTGTGTCGCCGATTGACGGCACGCCGGCATGGAAGGCCGGGATCAAGCCTGGCGATTATATCGTGGCCATTGACGGGCATAATATCGATGGCAGTCCGCTGAACGATGCCGTTGAGAAGATGCGTGGCAAACCTGACACGAAGATCACGCTGACGATTATCCGGCCCAAGGCGGCGAAGCCGCTGGTGCTGACGATGACGCGTGAGATCATTCATATCGAGGGCGTGAAATCGGTTCTTTACGACAAGACCGGTTATATTCGCATTCCGCAGTTTACCGAGGACACGTCGGCCGAGCTTCGTCGGGAATATGAGAAGCTGACGAAGCAGGCGGGTGGCAGGCTGACCGGCGGCCTTGTGATTGATCTTCGCAACGATCCGGGCGGGCTGCTCAATCAGGCCATTGATGTGTCTTCGTCTTTTATCCGCAATGGCGAGATTGTCTCTACGCGGGCGCGGCATCCGAAGGACAGTCAGCGCTGGGATGCCAAAGGCACGGACATGACGGACGGGCTGCCGCTTGTAGTGCTGACGAATGGCGGCTCGGCTTCGGCGAGTGAGATTGTGTCGGGTGCGTTGCAGGATCATCACCGGGCGGTGCTGGTCGGGACAAAGACATTCGGCAAGGGCTCGGTGCAGACGATCATGCCGATCCCGGGCAACGGAGCGGTGCGGCTGACGACGGCGCGGTATTATACCCCGTCCGGACGGTCCATTCAGGGGCTGGGGATCGCGCCGGATATTGTAGTGAAAGAGAGCCGGGAAGAACCGGTGTTCAGTATTCGCGAAGCGGATCTGTCGCACATCATCAAGAATCAGGGTGGCAATCAGACGAAGCCGCCTGCGCGGGACGATCTGCCGGCCATTGCGTCGAAAATTCCGGATCAGCCACCGGCGAACTGGCCGACCTATGACATGACGAAACCGGCTACGGACTTTCAGTTGCAGGAAGGCTTGCGGGTGGTTCGCAACATGGCGGGCGTAGCGGCTCCTGATCCTGTCGCAGGGCTGCCGCCCGCGCCTTCCGCCACCGCGACAAAGAGCGAGGTCTCCCATCACTAACGACGAGTCTGATCAGGCAGTGGCGGATACGACGCCCGGTTCTGAGGCTGGCCGCCTGTCCACCGCCTCTTTCTGGCAGCGGTTGCCGTCTTCGGGCCGTCTGTTCTTCAAGTTCTGGGGGGGCGTCTCGCTTGTTGCGCTGCTCGGAGCGATTGCGCTGCAGGAATTGTCGGCGCTGCACCGGTCCGGGCATGTGCCCGCCGCGACTCTGCCGAAGGTGGCTGCCGGCAAGGAGCAAGCGCCGGTCGGGACGGCTTCGCCCGCGTCTGCTCCTGTGCAGACTATTGTGAATAATGGTGATCCGGACTCGATGTTTCCGCCGCCTCCGTCCGGGGTGCATGCAATTCCCGCACCGTTGCCTGCGCTGCTGGAGCCGGCGCCGGGAGAGCCTGATCACAGTCTTCCAAAAATCGGGGCGGACGGCACGAGTCCGGGCAAAGTCTATGCGGCAGTGGTTCCGTCTGTTCCGGCCGGCAATGCGAGGATTGCGATTTTGCTCGACGGGTTTGGTCTGGCGGAGGATCTGAGCCGGACGGCCGTGCTGAATCTGCCGTCCGTTGTGTCTTTCGCCATTCCGGCCTATGCGCCGGCGCGACAGAGCCTGCTTAACGGTGCGCGTGAATACGGACATGAGCTTTTTCTGTCCCTGCCCATGCAGCCTTCGACCGCGCCTCTGGATGATGAAGGCCCTCGTGCGCTGGGTTACGACCATACGACAACCGTGGACCGGGATAATCTGTTGTGGGCGCTCTCCCGCTTTAACGGGTATGCGGGCGTTACGAATGCATTTTCCGGGCTGGATGGGGATGCTTATGCTCAGTCTCCGGACTTCCGGATGGTTTCAAAAGAGCTGAATTCGCGCGGGCTGAACTATCTGAACGCAACGCCGGAAACTTCGTGGCTTGGACCGGTTGCGGGTGAGAACGCGTCGATCACGCTTGATACCAACGCGGACAGCACAGGTGTGGACGGACAACTGGCACATCTGGTGACGATGGCGAAGAGTTCCGGTCAGGCGATCGCCGTGGCCGGCCCGATGCGTCCGGTTCTTCTGGACCGTCTTGCGGCATGGAGCCGGACTCTGGCCAGTCAGGGCGTGACGCTTGTTCCGGTGAGTTCCCTGGCCACCAGTGCCGCTCCGGTGACTGCGCCGTCCGGTCTGGCTCAGGCTGTCCAGATTTCCGGCACGGCACCGTTACCGCCGGCTCCGCCATCGTTTAAGACGCCGGTCAGCCCGGCATCCTCTGCCGTAACGGAAACACCACTGGAGCCACCGGCTTCGGCACCGTCTGCGGCGCCTGTTTCTGCGTCTGGACCGGCGCAACATAACAACTGACCGGGAGGCGTGACTGCTATGGCCGATGCTTCTGCCCTTCCCTACCGGCGAAATGTCGGGGCTGTCATTTTCGCTTCGTCGGGGCGGATATTTGTTGCGCGCCGGACGGATATGCCCGGTGCCGGGGGCGGGCCGGATGAAGGTGTCTGGCAGTGTCCTCAGGGCGGGATTGATGACGGGGAGCAACCTGACGTCGCGGTTCTGCGCGAGGTTCAGGAGGAGACGGGCATGACGTCACTGACCAGGCTCGGTGAGTATCCGGACTGGCTGAGTTACGATCTGCCGGATCATCTGATTGGCAAGGCGCTGGGGGGCCGGTTTCGCGGGCAGACGCAGAAATGGTTTGCGCTGCGGTTTACCAGTGATGAGAGCGAGATTCGGCTCGATCTTCAGGCGCATCAGGAATTTGATGCCTGGAAGTGGATTGAACTTGCGGAGCTGCCACGTTTGAATGTTGGTTTTAAGAAGCCGGTTTATGAGAAGCTGGCTGTGGCGTTCGCACGGTTCGGATAGTATAGCAATCCATTACTTTGATGTGGTCGTTCCTGTTTAATTATTCTGTGTTTTCCGGTTTTTACACAGTTTTCCTTTAGAATTAAGTGCTGATGCCGGTTTCATGCCTGCCTGAACGGCTGGCTTCAGTACCGATATTGCCAGAGGAGGCCGACGCTGCTGCCGGGGTCGTTTTCGGGCGTTGTGAAGCCGGTGACGTTGCCGCCGGTGCCGACTGTTGTGTTGAGTTTCAGATGTTTGGTGAGATCGACCTGGACCTGGGCCTGGGTTCCGGAGCCGGAAGTGGCCTGTTTGGCACCGACATAGACGCCTTTCATGACGTATTTTCCGGCTTCGATACTGGCGCCGCCGTTTCCGACACCAGAGCCGCCGCCGACGGCCAGGCGGTCGAGACCGAGGGTTTTGCGGACGGTGCCGAGGGGGTCGAAGCCTGAGCCGCCGGCGAGTGTGGCGAGGGCGGCACCGATTTCGGCCATCTGCGCGGTCGAAAGCGAATGGGAGTCCGTGCCGAAGAGCAGCATGGCGAGGATCTGATCCTGTGGCAGTTGCGGAATTGAGTCGAAGGCGATCTTCGGGCTGCTGGCGTATCCGGTGACTTTCAGCATGGCAGTCTGACCCTCGACGCTGCGGTCGGCTTCGAAATCCAGGCTGGGGTCCAGCTTGTGGCTGATGCCGGTTCCGTTAAATCCGACCTGTCCGCGCGTGAAATTCAGGGTGACGCCGCCGAAGCTGAAGAGACCCCGGCGCATATCGAAGCCGCCTTCGATGGCAGGTGTGGCGGCGGTTCCGCCGATATGGAGATTACCGGCCATTTCGGCGTCGAGACCGTGGCCGCGCACAAAGAATTCGCCGGGTGAAGTCAGTTTCAGGTCGAGACCGATGACGCGGCTGGTTGTTTTTTCGGTTTCGTCCGGTTTTTTGTCTCCGGGCCGGATGACATTGAGCGTGGCGACGGAGGACGGCATCGAGTTCGGGATGTTGATTTCGACATGCGGCAGCGTGATCTGGCCGGCGACATCGACGCGGGTATCGGCCTGGCCCTTGACGGCGATATCGGCGTTGATCAGGGCGGTCAGCAGATCGCTGGCGATGGGCTGGGCTTTATTCGCGGTCAGGTGCAGATCGACCGGCATGCCGGGTGCGAAAGCGCCGACGCTGCCGCTGAGATTGATGGTGCCGTCTTTACCGGCATGGGCGACGAAGGACCGGATGACCAGGCTGTCATGCTGCGCGACGATGGCAGCTTCGATATTCTGAAGATGGAGGCCCTGAGCGAAATCCTGGATATCGCCGTTATGCAGCGTGACGTTTCCGGTCGCTTCCGGGCGGGTGGTAGTGCCGGCGATATTGAGGGCGAAGCTGACCTGGCCGAGGGCCTGTCTGCCGCTGGCGCCGAGCATGGCGTTGGCGAGGGAGAGATCCAGATTGCCGTGGGTTTGCAGGCCGATGGAACCGGTTTTCGAGGTCGGAACGGTGCCGTCGGCTTCGATGTTCAGTTTCGATCCGGCATTGGCGCGGGCATTGATGCGGGCGATGGTGCCGGCGAGATCGGCGGTGGCGTCGATCCGGGCGGGCGGGAGTGAGGCGGCGTCGCCGGTGGTCATATGCAGGTCGCGCCCGGTGAGGGACACGTTGCCACGGGGCGCATCGAGGGTGCCGCTGAGTTTTGCGTCGGCGGAAAGGGTGCCGGCGGCATGGAGCGTGGGGACGAAGGGCTGAGCGAGGGCGGGTGTGACGTTCTTCACCGAGGCGGTGAGGCTGAGCGCGGGCCGGACAGTGCCGGCGAGGTCGATCGATGCCGGGGTGACGCCTTTCGGCGCGACGGTGGCGCGGAGGTGATCGACGCCTGTGGTTTTCCCCCAGGACACCGTTGCCGGGGACTGAAGCAGGAGATTTTCACCTTTGGCGGTGGCGGTCAGGCGGCTGATTCTGACGTTCTGAGCCGGAATATTTGCGACGGCGGCGAGATCGAGCGTGCCGGGCGCGCCGTAGAGGTCGGAAAAGCGGGCCTGAGCGGTGGTGGTCAGGGCGGTTTGCGGGCCTTTGACGGTGGCGTTCAGGCTGCCTGCGACCGAGGGAGCGGCGACTCTGTCGAGAGCGAGGGTGAGATCGGCGCCCGGAGACCCCTCCGGGTCGGTGATGGTGCCTGTGAGTTTGATGGCGCCGACGCTGTAGGGAGCCATGGCGGCGGTGCCGGAGACATCGATTTTTGCCCGCACCGGAGCACTGTCAGTGGCGGCGGTGGTGTTGAGGGACGCCGCGAGTGTGCCGGAGACGGGCTGGCCGATGAGATTGCGCAGGTCGGCGAGGCGGGCGACGCGGAGGGCGAGCGTGCCGAGCGGGATTTTCCGTTTTGCCGGGAGATCGAGCGTGCCGGCACCGTGGACACTGTTCCAGTCGAGTTTTGTCAGGGTGAGGTACCGGTTGCTTTCGGCATCCTGGGCGAAGGTTGCATCGAGGGCGAGCGGGGCGCGGTCGATGGTTCCGTCGGCGGTGACGTGGCCCTGGGGAAGGGCTGGCAGATGCGCGATGTCGGCGTCGAGCGTGACCGGGGCTTTCGGCATGGTGGCGGTGCCGAAATCACTGGCGAGGCGGGCTTTGGCGGCGAAGTCGTCGGCGGGACCGGTGGCGGTCAGATCCAGTTTCGCGGTGCCGCGCAGGGTTTTCCCGACGGCGGCGAGGTCAGGCAGGGTCAGGCTGGCCCGGGCATCGAGAGTGGTGTTGCTGCCTGCCTTATCGGGGCTGTTTTTCTCGCGGGTTTTTTCGGCGGACTGGGTGGCGGTGCCGTCGGCGGTGAGGTGGAGGGCTTTTCCGTCCAGAGCCAGGGTGTCGAGATGGATTGTGCGGTCGCCCTGCCCGCTTTCCCGCATGGTGGCGTGCGCGGCGAGTTTGCCACTGGCACCGATGAGTTTGACGGCCTGTTCAAGACCGCTGAGCGCGGCGATGTCACCGTTCAGGCTGAGCGTGGTGGTGTCACCGGGATGAGCCGGGTCGGATTTATCCGGCAGGGCGAAGGTGGCGGTGAGGCCGGCATGACCGCCGAGTTTCTGGCCGCCCATGGCGGCGAGGGGCGCGAGATCGGGCAGGGTCAGCTTCGCGTTGCCTTTGACGGCGGGTTTTGTCGCGGTGTCGGCCTCCAGCGCGAGGAGCGGATGGGTGACGGTGAGGGTGGCGCGGCGGGCCGGGTCTTCAGGGGCGTAGGTGGCATCGAGCAGGACGGGGGCGGAGGCGAGCAGGGTCGGGTTGCCGCCGGGGATGCGGAGGCCCGTGGCGGACGCGTGCAGATGCAGAAGGTTGATCTGATCGCCCTGCCCTATTCCGTCGAATGTTGCGTTAAGGGCGCCGAGTTGCGTGCTGCCCGCGACGACGCTGTCCAGGGTGAGAGCTGCTGTGCCGGCGGGCGCGGTAAACGGGCCGCTGAGTTTCGCGGTGAGGCTTGCGGCCTGCCAGCTCAGGTTCGGGCCGGGCGTCATGGCCGGGGCGGTGAGGTTTGCGGTGATATCGGCGGTGCTGGCGAGGAGATTCAGTTTGCCGCTGATGGCGGCGGAGATGTTTCCGGCGTCGGCGTTCAGGTCCAGCGCGGCGCTGTCGGTGGGGCCGTTCAGCGTCATGGCGAGGGCGACGGGCGTAAGGTCCGGCATGTGGGTCATGCCGGCGACGAGGCCATCTTTGCCGTCCTGGGCGTGGAGCTTCAGATTGACGTGTTTCGCATCGGTTTTTGCGATGAGGTTCAGGGTTCCGGCGGCGTCGAGGCGGGTCAGGTCGATGACGATGTCGGAGGCGGGCAGGTTTTTGAAGGACGGGTTGTTGAGCAGGGCATCGAGGCTCGGAAGCGTGGCGTGGCCTTTCAGGGCGAGCACGGCGGGGATGCCGGCGAGCGGCGCGCCGACTTCGATGCGACGGGCCTCGACCTTGCGGACATCGATGGCGAGGCCGGTTTTCGTGGGGCCGGTGGACGGGGTGGCGGGTTGATTCGGGTCCGAATAAGGCAGCCGCGGGATGGCGAGGCGATCGGCGCTGACGAAATCGACGCGGGCGGTGCGGGCGATCATACGCAGGGGCGACCAGTCGAATTCGAGATTGTCGATGGTCAGCCAGACGCCTTTTGTGTCGCGCAGTTCGAGACGCGCGAGGTGGAGCGCGTCGGGGAAGCGGCCTTTGAGGCCGGAGATGACGACGGTTCCGCCGGTAAGCGATGCGGTTTCGCGTTCGAGGAAGTGGCGGCCGGGACTGACATTGGCACCGATGAGGACGATGCCGACGGTGAGCACGGCGAGACCGGCGACCGAGGCGACAGTGAGGCCTGCGCCCTTCGCTATTCGGCGGGGCCAGGAGCGGCGTGGCTTTTCCGGAGCGTCGGGTGGGGGGGGAGTGTTCTGATCCGTGGGCATCAGAAGGTTTCTCCCAGGCCGATATAGAGTTCCCATTTATCGCCGCGTGGCGGGCGGTTGAGCGGGACGGCGATGTCGAGGCGGATGGGGCCGATGGGGGTGAAGTAGCGGGCGCCCCCGCCGGCGCCGACGCGAAGGGTGCCATGGAAGGGGGCGCTGCCGGAGCCGACCTGCCCGGCGTCGATGAAGGCTGCCGCGCCGAAGCTTTTCAGGATTCGCTGGCGAAATTCAACGGTGCCGGCATCGAGCGACGTGCCGCCGATGGCATATTTGGTGCCGGCGAACTGGGGGCCGACCCCCTGGTAGCGGTAGCCGCGGATGGTTGCGGTGCCGCCGCCATAGAGGCGCTGATCGGGCGGGATGTCGAGCGTGGAGGCGCCCTGGACGCTGCCGACGATGGCGCGGAAGGCGAAGACGCTGCGTCCGGGTCGGGTCAGGCCGGTGCGGGCGAGATCGACATAGGTCGAGGCGTTGGCCTGGAGCAGGGCAAAGAAGGATGTGCCCTGATCGAAGGATGCTGAGGGCGTGGCGCTGAGGGAGACACGCCAGCCGCGTGTGGCGGGCAGAAGCGGGGAGGCCAGGTCGGTATTGTCGAAGTTCGCGGAAACCGGGGCGAAGACCATCGTGTAGTCTCTGGTGATCCAGAACTGCTCGATTTTTTCCTGTTCGGCGGCGAGACCGTAGGAGATGTTCCAGTGCTGGTTGAGGCGGCGGACGATGCCCGCGCGGGCGATGAGGGCGGTCTGGCGGTACGAGTAGAAATCCTGTTTCAGGCCTTCGAGACGGAAGCTGGCGTTCTGGTGTCGTCCGGGGAAATCGGGCTTGAAGAGGTCGGCGTAGATGTCGTAGCCGAGGCCCTGCTGGGCGGAGCCGCCGAGGCCGGTGACGAGGGTGGTCAGGCGCAGGCGCTCGGCGTTGCCGAACAGATTGTAATGCGTCCAGGTGGCGCCGACCCGTCCGCCGAGATCGGTCGAGTAGCCGATTTCGGCGCCGACCGAGTGGCGTTTGGCTTCCTTGAAACTGAAGGTGAGCGGCATGGAGCCGTCGGGGGCGAGTTTCGGGGCGGCCTTGACGCCGACGGTTGAGAAGATGCCCAGGGCGGCGAGATCCTGACGTGCGCTTTCGATTTTCGACGGCTGATAGAGCTGGCCGGGCGCGACATTGAGGCGACGGTGGATGAAGGCCGGTTTTGTCTTGTCCAGACCTTTCAGGGCGATGTTGCCGATATCGGCTTTGGGGCCGATGGAGACCGGGAATGTCAGATCCAGGGTGCGGGTGGCCGGACGGAGCCAGGCTGTCGGGATATCGACATTTGCCAGCGGGTGGCCTTCCTCCTGGAGTTTGCCGGCGAGGATATCACCGGCGCCGAGCACTTTTGACGCGATGGCGGGGTCTCCGGATGTCAGGCCGAAAGCGGTTTTCTCGGCGGGCGAAAGTATGACGGGCTGCTTTTTATCGGGTGAGACCAGGCGGACGGTGCCGAGATGGTAGAGCGGACCGGGGCTGGCGGTGACGGTGACGGAGAGTGTTTCGCCGGTCGGGATACTGCCGAGCCATTGCGGGAGTGAGATGTCGTTGCCGTCGATCTGTACTTCGGGCGGGGCTTTGGCGGTTTTGGGACGCCTGACGGTAACGGTCACATGTCCTTCGTAATAGCCGAAGCTTTCGAGGGCGGTGGTCATCCGGGCGTATTCGCTGCGAATCCGTCCGGCGAGGGCGAACGGGCCGACGGCGTGGGTTTTTTGCAGGCTCAGGAGATCTGACGAGGCAGTGAGAGCGGCGTCGAGATCCGTGTTTTTCGTGGGTTCGATGGTGGTGGTGTAGGGCAGCGTCGGACCGCTCGGCGCGATTGTTTTAGTGGTCTTTTTTGCTTTGGCGAGCGCTGTCTGCGCGTGGAACGGGGTGAACGCGGTGATGGTCAGCAGGAGCGCGAGCGCGCCGGGCAATGGCCAGTCGCATTGCGGGCGGGCGGGCATGTCCCGCACTGAGAGCAGGGCTTCCGGCCGGAGGCGCTCCGGGGGCGAAACAGTGGTCCGCCGGCGGAATCCGGGAAGGGGAAATCGTCCTCTCATCAGGTTCTTAATGACATGAATAAGCGGTAAAGCGATGCAGGACTTTGCGAAAAAACCTTCTTTTCATACGATTTTTTATGTGTCTTTCCGGCGCGTTGTCGTCATCCGCTATTTGGGAGTATGAGAAAGCATGAATCTGGCTTTTCTTTGCCCGTGTCTGACGGCGGGCGACATGATGATGCGGCAGTCGGGGTTTTCATGAAGGTCCCTCTGCTGAAACGACGCACTCCGCCTTTCAGGATTGATCCTGATGAGCTGGACCGGGTTGATATTCGCGAGCGCGAGGCGGCGGAGCGCAGCCTGTATCGTCGCGTGCGCGGCGCGGCGCGGCTGGCGGCGATCACGGTCTGGGTTCCGGCTTCGGTTGGTTTTGAAGCGTGTCTGCTTCTGGTTCCGGGGACGGCGAAGATTCGCTGGACGCGCGTGATCTGGGGCGTGATCTGCAAGCTTCTGTCGCTGAAGATCAATGTCATCGGTCGGCGCGCGGGCACGGTTGGCGGCGCGAAAGCGCGGGCGCGTGGCGATCGGCCGGTGATCTATGTGTCCAATCATTCAAGCTGGCTGGACGTGCCGGTTCTGGGCACCATTCTGCCGTCTGTTTTCGTGGCCAAGGGTGATATCGAGCACTGGCCGGTCATGGGGCTTGTCTCGAAGATCGGCCGGACGATTTTTGTGAGCCGGCAGCGTAACACGACGGGGCGCGAGCGCGATGAGATGATTTCGCGTCTGGCCGGGGGTGATAATCTGGTGCTGTTCCCTGAAGGGACATCATCGGACGGGTCCCGGGTGTTGCCGTTCATGTCGGCCTTTTTTGCGATTGCCAAGCCGCCGCGGCTGCGGGGCGTGGACCCGCAGGAGATGGGTGTTACGTTTCCTCCCGGCATGGTTCCGCTGATTCAGCCGGTGTCTCTTGTGTACGACCAGCTTGACGGGCTGCCCATCAGCAAAGCGCGGCGTCCGGTCTTTGCGTGGTATGGCGACATGGATCTCGGGCCGCATCTGTGGCAGCTCGTGAAATGGCGGTCGATGCGGGCGTCGGTGTTGCTGCATCCGCCACTGGACCCGGACGATTTCCCGAGTCGGAAATCGCTGGCGCAGGCGACATGGCGCGCGGTGACGAACGGCGCGGCGGAACTCCGCCAGAATGAGGTGCCAGCGGTGCCGGAATGGGAGCTGAAAGCGGCCGGGCCGGCATCTGTCACGCCAGGAAGTGATAAAGCTTCGCTTGACAGGACTCGTCCGTCTTTTGCCTGATACAGTTATGTCGTGTGACCCGGGCTGGCCGGGTTTTGCGGCTCTTGTGAGGAGATCGGTTCTGGCTGGTTTCTGCGTTTCCGTATCCGATGGTGCGGGCTTTTTCGAAGCCGGTTTTTTTGCCGTGAACCGGGCGAGGTCTTGACCGGTGGGCCCGCAGATACGATTCCTCCGTTCCGTCGTCCGGAATGGTCCGGCGACATGCCGGAACGAGCCCGCCCTGTGACGACTGATTTCGCTTCCTCCTCCGAAACCCGGGATATGTCCCTCTCCCCTGTTGCGGGAGTCGGGAAGGCGCGTCGCGGACTGCACATGATCACCTGGGGCTGCCAGATGAATGTGTATGACAGTGCGCGGATGACGGATGTGCTGCGCCCGCTTGGTTATACGCCCGTTGATAATCCGGCCGATGCCGACATGGTTATTCTCAACACCTGTCATATCCGGGACCGGGCTGCTGAAAAGGTGTTTTCCGAGCTGGGCCGGCTGCGGGTGATTAAGGACGAGCGCAGGGCCGAAGGGCGGGAAACCGTTCTGGCTGTGGCGGGATGCGTGGCGCAGGCTGAGGGCGAACAGATTCTGAAGCGCGCGCCTTATGTGGACATTGTGCTCGGGCCGCAAACCTATCACCGGCTGCCGGAGATGGTGGCACGGGCGGCGCGGGCGGGCGGGTCCGTGATCGACACCGATTTTCCGGCCGAGCAGAAGTTCGACTTTCTGCCTCAGGACGCGGCGCCTCAGACGGCGGGGAATGTTTCTGCGTTTCTGACGGTTCAGGAGGGCTGCGACAAATTCTGTTCGTTCTGTGTCGTGCCTTACACGCGCGGGGCGGAGGCGAGCCGTCCGGTGGTGTCTGTTCTGGCGGAGGCGCGGCGAATGGTTGCGGGCGGTGTGCGCGAGATCACGCTGCTGGGGCAGAACGTGAATGCGTATCATGGCGAGGGACCGGACGGCGGCGTGTGGGGGCTGGCGCGTCTGGCTTATGCGCTGGCTGAGATTCCGGGGCTGGATCGTATTCGCTACATGACGTCTCATCCGCGCGACATGGATGATGCGCTGATCATGGCGCACCGGGATCTCCCGGCTCTGATGCCGTTTCTGCATCTGCCGGTGCAGTCGGGCTCTGATTCGATCCTGAAAGCGATGAACCGGGGGCATACGGCGGACGATTATCGCCGCTTGGTGGATCGCCTTCGCGAGGCGCGGCCGGATCTGGCGCTGTCTTCGGACTTTATTGTCGGACATCCGGGCGAGACGGATGAGGACTTTGAGGCGACGATGCGGCTGATCGGCGATGTTGGGTTCGCGCTGGCCTATTCGTTCAAATATTCCGTTCGTCCGGGCACGCCCGCGGCCGGCGCGCCGTTGCAGGTTGCCGAGACGGTGAAGGATCAGCGTTTGCAGGCGTTGCAGGCGTTGCTGCGTGAACAGCAGGATGATTTTAACGGTTCCGTTGTGGATCGTGTGGCACCTGTGCTGTTCACCGGACGCGGGCGGAAGCCGGGCCAGATGGTCGGGCGGTCGCCGTGGTTGCAGGCCGTTCATGTGGACGGATCTGACGATCTGGTTGGCACGGTCTGTCCTGTGCTGATTACGACCCGGCTCAGCAACTCGCTGGCCGGACATCTCATCGAGGAGTGCGCGCTCGCTTGACCCAACTGTCAGCCACCGGAACCTCGCATCCCCGCACCAGGGGCTCTCATCCTCTTACCGGAACGGGGGCGTCGAAACCGACGACCCTGCAGTTCGGCGACAACGCGTTACTGGCGCAGCTTGTTGGCGATCATGACAGACATCTGCACCATCTGGAGGAAGCACTCGGGGTCCGCCTGACGCGACGGGGCAATCGGGTGGCGGTGAACGGCGATCCTGGCAGGGTCGCTCTGGCGCAGTCGGCACTGACGGCGCTTTATCGACGGGTTGAGCGTGGCGGGACGATCGATACGGGCGAGATCGACGCGGCGATCAGGCTTTCGGACATTCATGCGGCGCTGCGCGACCGGAGTCCGGGAGGGGCGGAGGAGATGGCCGCGCCGGGCGACGGTCCCGGCACGGCTCTGATGATGGCCGATCTTCCGGCGATCCGCACGAAGCGCGGCGCGATCGAGCCGCGCTCAGCGGGTCAGGCGGCTTATATGGACATGCTGGCGCGGCAGGAGATGGTGTTTGGCGTGGGGCCTGCCGGCACGGGCAAGACGTATTTGGCGGTGGCGCAGGCCGTTGCGATGTTGCAGGCGGGTCAGGTGGACCGGATCATTCTGTCGCGGCCCGCTGTTGAGGCTGGCGAGCGGCTTGGATTTCTGCCCGGCGATATGAAGGACAAGATCGATCCGTATCTGCGGCCTCTTTATGACGCGCTGCATGATATGATGCCGGGGGATCAGGTGATCCGGCGGATGGCGACGGGTGAGATCGAGGTGGCGCCGCTGGCGTTCATGCGCGGGCGGACGCTGGCTCATGCTTATGTCATTCTCGATGAGGCGCAGAACACGACGCCGGCGCAGATGAAGATGTTTCTGACCCGCATGGGCAACGGGACACGCATGGTGGTGACGGGCGATCTGAGCCAGGTTGACCTGCCTTCGGGCACGGTCTCGGGGCTTCAGGATGCGCTGAATACGCTTGAGGGCGTTCAGGGCATTGCCGTGAACCGCTTTGACGCGAGCGATGTGGTGCGGCACAGACTGGTTGCGCGCATTGTTGATGCGTATGATCAACGGAAGACGGCGGAAAGGGACACGTCCCGCAACAGGTTCCGCCGGGAGCAAAATGGAACCACCAGGTAGTAGTATCGGTCGCGATCGTCCGGACGCGACAGAGAGCGACCCTTCCCCGCGGAACGGGTCGTTCCCCTCCCCTTTTTTCGATGGCGGGGAGAATTCAGAACCGGAGAGCGATGGTCCTGAGATCATCGTTCAGGACGCGCGCTGGCGGGCTTTTGTGCCCCGGGCGGAAGCGATTGTCAGGCGTGCCTGCGCGGCGGCCTGTCTGCAAACGGAAGCGCCCGTTCCCGAGACGATCATTCTCTCTTCCGACCGCGTTGTGAAGCGGCTGAACGCCCGGCATCGCGGACGCAACAAGCCGACGAATGTTCTGACATTTGAGCCGCCGGCGGGTTTCCCCGGTGGCGAGATCATTCTGGCGCTTGAGACGGTGCGGCGTGAGGCTGAGGCCGCGCATCGTCCGGCTGCCGATCATCTGGCGCATCTGGTGGTGCATGGGGCGCTGCATCTGAACGGGCATGACCATCATGGCGCGGGCGAGGCCCGGCGGATGGAGATGGAAGAAGCCCGTGTTCTGTCGACGATTGGTGTTTCCAACCCATGGAAGCCACGGACATGAGCGCTTCTGAGAACGGTTCGTCGGGCGAGAGGCCTGACGGGAACGGGCGTGGCAAACGGGGATTGTTTTCCCTGTTCGGGCGCAAGCGCGAGCAGGGGCTGCGACATTCGATCGCGGCGCTGGTTCAGGAGGCGGCTGACGCCGGAGATTCCGGGGACGAAGCGCCGGAACTGGACCGCCAGGAGCGGGCGCTGATTGCGAATGTTCTCCGGTTGCGGGAGACAAGCGCGGACGATGTGATGATTCCGCGGGCGGACATTGTGGCGATGTCGGCGGATATCAGTCTGGACGATGCTCTTGCGATGATGCGGCGGGAGAATCATTCCCGCATGCCGGTTTATCGCGGCCAGCTCGATGACATTGTTGGCATGATCCATGTGAAGGATCTGATTGCCTATCTGGGCACGAGCGAGGCGTTTACGCTGGAGCCGCTTTTGCGTCAGCCGCTGATGATTGCGCCACAGATGCCGGTTCTGGATCTGCTTCTGATGATGCGGCAGCGGCGGATGCATATGGCGCTGGTGATTGATGAGTATGGCGGGATCGACGGTCTGGTGACGATCGAGGATCTGATCGAGACGATTGTCGGCGACATTTCGGATGAGCATGACGAGCCGACCACGACGATGATCGTGGAGCGTCCGGACGGGTCTTATGACATTGACGCGCGGTGTCCGGTGGAGAAGTTCGAGCAGGTTCTCGGGCCGATCCTGACGGAGGCGGAGCGTGAGGCGGAGATTGAGACCATTGGCGGTCTGGTCTTCCGGCTGGCGGGGCATGTGCCGACGCGGGGTGAGGTTCTGACCCATGAGGGCGGGTTTGTGTTCCGGGTACTGGATTCTGACGCGCGCCATATCCGGCGGGTGCGGGTGCGCAAGACGGTGACGGAGACTTCGCCTGGCGATGCCGGCGCGACGGCGGGCAGCGGGAAATAGGGTCTGGCGGTGACAGCAGGAAGGTCCGGAGCATCTCTTCTCCCGGTTTCTTCCGGCCACGTTGCCAGGGTGGCTCGCTCTCTTCGGTGGGGACATCATTAAAATTGACATCAGAGACGGATGCTGTTTTTCATTATGGTGTGTGGTGTGGCTTTCGGGCCGCGCTTCCGTAGGCGTTAACGTGAAACAACGCGCAGAAACCAGCAATTTGCGGTCTGGCTCTGTGCGTCTGTGGGTTATTTGCAGTCGCTGGTGCTACCCGCCGGAAGGACTTGCAGATGAGTTTGACTTCGATTTTCCCGACAAAAAACGTACCGGAAATCCGTCGTATCCGGCATGAGCTGAAGCGGCGGACGCTGCGTGTAATTTCGGCTGAGAGACTGACGCCGCACATGGTCCGGGTGACGCTGAAGGGCGATGATCTGGATACGTTTGTCAGCGCGTCGCCGGACGATCATATCAAGGTGTTCATACCTGGCCCGGGTGGCGAGCCGGCCCGGCGGGATTACACGCCGCGCCGGTTTGATGCGACGCGGCGCGAACTGGTGCTTGATTTCGTGAGTCATGAAGGCGGACCTGCCGCAGCCTGGGCCAGAGCGGCGCGGCCCGGGGACCGGCTGGATATTGGTGGCCCGCGCGGGTCTCAGGTGATTACCGGAGAGATCGATCAGTGGGTGCTGATTGGCGATGAGACGGCGTTGCCGGCGATCGGACGCCGGGCAGAGGAGACGCCGGCGTCTGCGCGGGTGATTTCGGTTGTGGCGGTGCCCGGCGCTGAAGACGAACAGGTTTTCGCGACCGTGGCAGACCATGAGGCGCGGTGGGTTCATCGTCCGCTCGAAGAGGCTGACAGGGCTGAAGCGGTTCTTGAGGCACTGAAGACGGTCGAACTTAGTCCCCGGACATTTGTGTGGGTAGCTGCTGAAGGGACTGTTGCACGGGCGGTGCGGCGGTATCTGCTGGAGGAGCGCGGCCTGGACCGGCAGTGGCTGAAGGCTTCGGGCTACTGGCTCAAAGGACGGGCGGATGCGGCGGTGAAGGATTTTGACTCTGAGGGGTGACGGCCTCCCTGCCCGCTTCTGAAAAATTCCGGCGGAACAAGATCATGATATGAGACGGGCTGGCGATGTTTTTGCGTCGGGCCGTCAGCTTTTTGCCATTCTCAGACGTCATTCTGTCACGTTTCGGATGATCTGAAACGTGACAGACGCTGGTATTAAGGGCGATGAGGCTGCTTTTGCTGCCCGGGTGCTTCCGGGTGCTGTCTCCGTCGGGAATGTGAGTCGGTTCACGGCACGATGCGCTGTTGCGGCGTTATCAGGGGCGCCGGAGATAATCTGCCGCACATCGATTTCGGGGGGACTGATAATAACCTGGCACCGGAAACGACTGCCGGGATTCAGAATCTTTTCTGAATCCTTCGGGCTGTTTACGGATGAGCAGCCCCTCTGTTGTACGGGTTTGCTTACTGCGGTCTGACCAGCGGTTGTTATTTCGGCGCGTCCGCCGAGGTGGTGAGCTGACCGTCTTTCACAGTGTAATTTTTCTGGAAATCAGGGGCGATCAGATCGGAGCCATACCAGGAGATTGTTGTCGGTTCGGACGCGACGGGGTCTGGCGCGGCAACGTAGCTGGATGCGCTTTTCGGATCACCTTTGCCGCTGTATCGGGCGATAAGCGGAAACGGATAAATCGGGCGCGTGGCCAGCGCGGTCTGACCGGCTATGGCGTAGGGCGCTCCGCCGGGGGGCGCGCCTCGCGGCCCGCCGCCGCGTCCGTCGGCGCCGTTGGGGGCGGCTGAAGAAGACATATGCCCCGTTGTGGGAGGCATATCGCCGGGTGTGGGCATGTGTCCGAAAGACGGTTTGCCGTCTTCTCCTGGAACGGGTCCGCCGGGCGGGCCACCCGGAGGCCCGCCCAAAGGCCCGCGACGTGCCGGAACCTGCCCGGCGGTGATACTGGCGGGGGCTTTTCCGGCTTCAACCCAGGTCATCAGCGCCTGGAGGGTGTCGATCTGGCTGAAACCGTCGCCGCCTCCGCAATGTTCGGTGCCGGGGAGCATGAACAGGCGCAGGAAAGCATCTGTGGGACCGGCGCCCATCTGGTTGCGGACGCCTTTATAGTAAGCGACTGAGATCATGGGGGCGATCGAGGTATCTGACCAGCCATGCCACATGATCAGTTTGCCGCCGTTGCCCGCGAAAGCGCGGAGGTCTGTACTGGTGGCGTCATTCAGCGGATGGAGGGCGGTGACGCGGCTGAACTGTTCGGTGGTGAACGGGTAACGGGCTGCATCGGAATCCGCCGGAACGGGGTTTTGGAGGACAACGGGGGTCATGGAGCGGATCATGCTCACTCCCATCATCCGGCCATTGGGCTCAGCGGGGACGAAAGCGTCCCACCCCATTTCGGAACCGGGCTGGACGCCGCCGGGGAGGAAGTGATGTCCGGCGGTATCGGTCGGGCCTTCGTAGAGTCTGGCGACGACGCTCCATTCTTCCGGTGTCAGGCAGCGGGTGGTATCGGCTGCGCCTGTGGGGCACCTGACCCATTCGGGTCTGACGTGACAGGCGCGCGGGTCGGTGAGCAGGCCGTCCCTGGTGCCGTCGAGCATGTCGCAATGGTCGATGACGGCGGCGTGGAGGACGGGGAGTTTGCCGGCGAGGAGGATGGCGGTGCCGTCGGCGCGGCGGTTCACCGTTGGACCCCAGGCGTGGTAGAACGAGTTCTGGACCTGAAACAGCATGGCGGGGGCGCCTGCCGAGATGCCGTTGAAATCCTGCGGGTATCGCTGAGCTTCCATGAGGGCTTCGCGGCCACCGTCCGAACAGCCCGAGAAATAGCTGTAGCGTGGTGTCTGCCCGTAATAGGTATGGATCAGGGCTTGTGCGTATTGTGCTGTCAGATGGTTGGCGCGGTAGGCGAAGTCGATGCGCTTCTGAGGATCGGCTGCGAAGGCCCCTTCATCGGGGCTGCCCATTTTGCCCTTGTGACCGAGATCGCTGGCGGCCACGACGAACTCGCCGTTCAGGGCCGGGGCGCAGCGGGAGGCGTTGCCGATGCTGGCGTTGATCATGCCGCACAGGCCGCCGCAGCCTGATTCGACGAAACGCTGAGTCCATCTGTCCTGTGGCAGGTCGATCTCGAAGCCGATGCTCGGAGCAATAATGCCGGTGACGTGGCAGAACGTGCCTTTCGCGGTTGTCAGGGCTTTGCTCTGTGCGGTGACGCCGGCGCCTTCGACTGTTGCGGGGGTGGCTGCGGCGAGACCGGAGCACTCCGTGACGGGTTTGACGACGGAGAGTTGTGACGGGGCGCTGTTTTGCGCATGGGCGATGTTCGCTGATGCGAGAATGGTGCTGGTGGCAAAAGCGATTTTCAGAAGGGGGAGTGAAAGGTGTCTGGCTGAAATGGCAGAAGGCAGCGTCATCGTATCCTCTGAAAATCGGCAGTCCGGGCCGACCGGCGCTGCAAGGGCATTTCCGGGATCGAGAAAAGCGCATTGCAGCGGCCGTGGGAAGTGATGGGGCTCTTTTGACGGCGAGTCAGTTGTGCCCGATTGTAACGACTATTTCAGCTGCGGCGAAAGGAACAGTTCTCTGAGAGTGTGCGGCTGGCAGCGGAGGTACTGATCCGGGGCTCTGATCCGTGCGCCGAGATGGGCGGCGGCGTGCCAGGGCCAGCGGGGATCGTAGAGGATGGTGCGGGCCAGGGCGATAAAATCGGCGTCTCCGGTGGAGACGATGGCTTCGGCCTGTTCGAAGCCGGTGATGAGGCCTACGGCGATGACGGGCATATCTGTTTCAGCTCTGACGGCGCGTGCGAGCGGAACCTGGTAGCTCGGGCCGACGGGGATTTCCTGTTTCGGGCTGAGGCCGCCGCTGGAAACGTGGATGGCAGCGCAGCCACGGCTTTCCAGGGCTTTGGCGAGAGCGATTGTCTGGCTGATGTCCCAGCCGCCGGGAACCCAGTCGGTTCCGGAGACGCGGACGGTGACGGGGCCGTCGGGAAAGGCCTCGCGGATGGTATCGAAGACTTCGAGCGGAAAGCGGAGGCGGTTCTCCAGGCTGCCACCATATTCATCGGTGCGCTGATTGGAGAGTGGCGAGAGAAACTGGTGGATGAGGTAGCCGTGAGCGGCGTGAAGCTGGACGGCGTCGATGCCGAGCCTGGTCGCGCGTTTCGTGGCGGCGGCGTATGCGGCGCGGAGGCGGGTCAGATCCGTTCTGTCGAGGGCATGGGGCGGGGTGGTACCTTCGGTGAAGGGGATCGCGGACGGGGCTTCGGTCTGCCAGCCGCCGGGGAGGCCGGGCGGGATGTGTTTTCCGCCTTTCCAGGGGATTTCGACAGAGGCTTTGCGTCCGGCATGGCCGAGCTGGATGGCGACGGGGATGTCGGAAGCGGTGCGGATGCCGTTCAGGACGCGGGCCATGGCTGTTTCGGTGGCGTCGTTCCAGAGGCCGGCATCGTGCGCGGTGATGCGGCCTTCCGGGGTGACGGCGGTGGCTTCGATCGTGAGAATGGCCGCGCCGGAAAGGGCGAGATTGCCGAGATGGATGAGGTGCCAGTCGGTCATGCAGCCGTCGATGGCGGAATACTGGCACATCGGGGCGATGATGATGCGGTTGGTCAGGGCGAGCGCGCCGATTTTCGCGGGTTCGAAGAGTGCGGGTCCGGGCATGGGTTTCTCCTGTCGGTGGTGAGGCTTTCAGGCCCGGACAGCCGGCAAAACGGACTCAGTAAAACTGGAGGCCGCTGATCTCCATTTCCGGGTCCAGGTAGTATGGGACATAGAATGTCGGCGTGGCGGAGGTTGTTATGCTGTTGATTCCCGTTGGCGGCGTGGCTGGTTTGACGCCACTGGCGGCGAGGCAGGTGTAGAGTGTGCTGCGCAGTTTACCGTCGGCGAGGCCTGTCTGATGTGTGTTGCGGAACAGGTCTTCGGCGTAGGGTTTGCAGGCGGTCGGGGTATGGCTGAGTTTATCCGCGATCTGCTTCTCGCGATAGGCGGCCACCTGAGCGTCGGTCAGCCAGACACGCAGATAGTCCGGGGATGACGGATCGAGCCAGAGGGCCCGCCAGCTTGTCGGGCCACCTTTGAGGCGTGTGACGGCGATTCCTTCTTCCTTTGAACCGTCGGCGCGGGTGAGTGTGCCGTGGCAGGCCATGACCTGATAATGCGAACCGAACAGGGACCCGCGGGTGGTGCCGTTGCTGAAGGCGGTGGCCTGGCCCGGAGTGGCTGTTCCTGTGACATCGGGCAGGGGAGACGGGCTGCTGGCTATTGAGACGATGGCAGCCCCGATATCGGGTTCGGCGCAATAATTCTTTAGCGGATCGACGGTATAGGAGCATCCGGTAACGAGGAGGGCCGCGAGGACTGTGAGGCGGGATTTCATGGTCTGGACTCGCTGTGTGAGTCGTTCGCCGCCGGATCGGGATGCGCCCGGGCCGGGGCGTAACGAGCGATTGGTGTTCGTGCCTGGCATGGCGGGTGTTTCTCTGCAATGCCCTGGATCAATTCAGGTCTGATAAGGCGCGGCGGCGCGGCGTGGACGGGGCGGACGGGCTTCTGTATTTCGGGGCACTGCTGTCCTGAAACCGGTTTCTGAGGTGAGGAATTTTATGTCTGCTGCATCTGTAGGCGGTGCCGTGACCGCGGGCGACTTTCGCACGCTGACGCTGAGCTGTGTGAACCGGCCTGGCATCGTGGCGGCGATTGCGCAGAAACTGTTTGAGCTGGGCACGAACATGACGGAGGCGCAGCAGTTTGACGATACGGAGAGTGGCCGGTTTTTTATGCGGGTTGTATTCAGCCCTTTTGACGGATGGGAGCCGTCACGCCTGATACCGGAGATGGCGGCGCTGGCGGCTGAGTTCGGCATGACGTGGACGATAAAAGAGAACGCGCGCCCGACGCGGGTGATGCTGCTGGTCTCAAAGTTCGATCACTGTCTTGTTGATCTGCTGTATCGGTGGCGCGTTGGCGAGCTTGCGATTGAGCCGGTCGGGATTATCGCCAATCATCCTGCCGCAGCTTATGCCGACGTCGATTTTGGCGGGATTCCGTTTCACTATCTGCCCGTGACGGCGGCGACGAAGGCGCAACAGGAAGCCCGGATTCTTCAGCTTGTGGAAGACAGCGGCACGGAGCTGGTGGTTCTGGCGCGGTATATGCAGATTCTGTCCAATGAGATGGCACTGCAACTGTCGGGACGCTGCATCAATATCCATCACTCATTTCTGCCCGGATTCAAGGGGGCCAGGCCGTATCATCAGGCCTATGCGCGGGGCGTGAAACTGATTGGTGCGACCGCGCATTTCGTGACGCATGATCTCGATGAAGGACCGATTATCGAGCAGGATGTGGAGCGGATCAGCCACGCGGATACGCCGGAGGATCTGATCCGCAAGGGGCGCGACATTGAGCGGCGGGTTCTGGCGCGGGCGGTGCGGTATTATACCGAGCAGCGGGCGATCCTGAACGGGCGGAAGGCGATTGTTTTTCTGGATTAGCGAGAGAGAGAGAGGCGTGTCACTGGTTTTTCTGTAACAGTGAGCTCCCTGCCCGGTTTTTGTGATTTCCGGGATGCTTCATGGCGAGCGGCGTTCCTGCCGGCGTAACCGGTCTCTGTCGGGATCAGGTAAGTCTGAAACGAATTTCACCTCATTTTTCAGACACCGCCAAAGAGCCATTCCGGAATGGGAGAAAGACCGATGCAGGTGAGGCGTCCCCCCGACCGCATATCCGGAGTGCCCGTGATCATCGGTGCTGAGAGCGGAAGTTTTCTAAGAACACGCACGGCAAGGAAACCAAAGCACTGCGCCTCAAGTGCGTCACCATCCCAGCCGATACTGTCAATGGATTCTACCGGGACTTCCAGCGCGTGTCTCAGCCCGTTCATGAGAGAAGGATTGTGTCGCCCGCCGCCGCAGATGTACCATATAGCCGGTTTAGCGGGCAGAGGCGTCCGGCGGACGGCCTCCACGGTGAAGGCCGCCAGTGTCGCGGCGCCGTCTTCAGGCGTGCAGTCCGCGATGATGTCGAGTGCAGAGATAAAAGTCTGACGATCAAGTGATTTGGGGGCCGGACGGGAAAAGTATGGATTATCGAGCATCTGCTCCAGCAGGGTATGGTTGACCTTGCCGGCCCGGGCCAGTTGTCCATCGAAATCACAGGCTCTGCCGGTGTGCCGAAAAGCCCAGTCATCAAGCAGAGCGTTACCTGGACCGGTATCACAGGCACAGATTGTGTGGTCGGCACCGATGAATGTCATATTTGCGACACCGCCAATGTTAAGCACGGCGAGAGGTTTCGGTGCTTTGCCGAGGATCGCTGCGTGATACCAGGGGACTAACGGAGCGCCTTCCCCGCCGGCAGCGACATCCGCGCTGCGGAAGTCATGGACGACCGGCAGCCCGGTTTCACGCGACATTCTGACGGCATCTCCAATCTGCCAGGTTCTGTGGCAGTCGGGCATGTGCAGAATTGTCTGACCGTGAAAGCCGATGAGATCGATGTCGGGTATGATGAGGCGGAGTTGCTGAACTGCTTCGATGTGCCGAAAGGTGATTAACTGTTCCACGCTTATCAGTTCAGGATCGTCCTGAGTGAGTGAGGCGCTGCGATCCAGGAGATCACGCATTCTGCTTCGAAGATGTGGTTCATAGGGCAGGCTCAGGCTGGGGCCACAGGTTTCTGTTCTCTCACCGTCAGTGCGGATGACCGCGGCATCCACGCCATCGAGAGACGTGCCACTCATGAGACCTATGACGGTCAGCATCGTCATCCGCTTTGCTCCTGAAGTAAGGTGGATTGAGGTGACTGCTCCCGGACGGAATTTAACTCCGGCAGATTTATGACCTTTATCTGATCTGCTCTGTCAGAGAACGGAATTTGGCCTGATCCGACTGTCCGCTGAGGATAAACAGCATATAATAATCGAGATAATGCCTCTTGTTACGGGCGACTTTTGAATAGAACGGATAGACGCTGAACGGGCCTGAATAGCCTGGAGGAACCGGATCTTCGGCCAGGATGCAGCGGGCACGGAAGAGCGGGACATAAATGGCGCCTTCTTCGTTTTCACGTTTTCTGACATGCCAGAGATTTTTACGAAAATCCTTCAGTTTATCGGGAAGGATAAAAATCATTGTTTTTTCAATGAAGGGCTTTGAGAGTTCTGCCGGCTCCAGGTAACGCAGATCGTCGGGCATGTCGCAGAAATAGGGATGATCCTGAACGATCATGCTGCGGTCTCCGACGTATCGCTTTGCAGGGGGGAAGGACTGACTGCGCCTGCCCTGTTGACATCATGGCCCCTCCGCCTCAACCTGGCGGAGGGATGACGGAACCCGGCGCCCCGGGCAGTGTATTAAACGTCGAGGTTGGCCACTTTCAGTGCATTTCCGACGATGAAATCGCGGCGGGGTTCAACGACATCTCCCATGAGGGTCGAAAACACCTCGCTGGCCTCTTCAAGATCAGAGATACGGACCTGAAGAAGTGTGCGGACAGCAGGGTCGAGAGTCGTATCCCAAAGCTGCTCATCGTTCATTTCGCCCAGACCTTTGAAGCGGTTGATGGCGAGGCCTTTACGGCCCTGGGCCAGCAGGCGGGCGAAGGCTGTTGACGGGCCGGCAGCGGGAAGTTCCGTACCATTTTCAAGGTGAATAACGATGCCCAGGGCATAATCACGCATCAGACGCGCGGCATTGAGACCGAGCCAGCGGATATCCGTTCCGGCGAAGGTCGTTCTGTCGATCCGGTACATTTCTCCGATGCCACGGACATTACGACCGAGTTCCAGACCTGTATCACTGAGGACGACCTTCCAGCCGCGTTCAGCAGGTTCCGAGGCCTCATCAAGACGTTTCTGCAGATCCGGGACGCAGCTTTGCGCTGTGTCACGGTCGGCGTTGAACACGCCGGCGATGGCGGCCTGTTCGATGACCCAGCCGGGAATACGGTTTGAAAGACGTCCGACGACACTTGCGGCCTCCCGCATGAAGGCGATTTCGCTTTCGCGTTCGTCACCGTTCAGGATGTGGCCATTGCCGAGGGTCAGCGTGGTGTTGCTGAGGGCCTTGTCGAGCAGATAGCGTTCGAGGGCGGCATCATCTTTCAGGTAACGCTCTTCGTTGCCGCGTTTAGCGCGATAAAGCGGCGGCTGAGCGATGTAGAGATAGCCTTTCTCGATGAGTTCTGGCATCTGGCGGAAGAAAAATGTCAGCAGCAATGTGCGGATATGCGAACCGTCCACGTCGGCGTCTGTCATAATGACGATGCGGTGGTAACGGAGCTTTTCGAGAGTAAAGCCACCCTGATCGGCCTCGCCGCGTCCGATGCCGGTGCCCAGGGCTGTAATCAGTGTCCCGATTTCAGCGGAGCCGAGCATACGATCGAAGCGGGCGCGCTCGACATTCAGAATTTTACCTTTCAGAGGCAGGATGGCCTGGAAGCGGCGGTCCCTGCCCTGCTTGGCGGTTCCGCCTGCGGAGTCACCCTCGACGATGAAGATTTCAGCCTTCGAGGGATCGCGTTCCTGGCAGTCAGCGAGTTTCCCCGGGAGCGAGGAAATGTCGAGCACGCCTTTGCGGCGGGTAAGTTCGCGGGCGCGCCGGGCGGCTTCACGGGCCGAAGCGGCATCAAGAACTTTGGCGACGACAACTTTCGCTTCTTTGGGATGAGTTTCGAACCAGTGACCGATCATGTCGGCGGCGGCGGTGTGAACGACCGGCTGCACTTCCGACGAAACGAGTTTGTCCTTGGTCTGGGAAGAGAATTTCGGGTCCGGCACTTTCACGGAAAGCACGGCGGTCAGCCCCTCCCGCATGTCGTCCCCGACGAGCGAGGCGCTGTCTTTCTTTGCGATGCTTTCAGCGTATTTTCCGACGATACGGGTCAGGGCCTGACGGAAACCGGCGAGATGCGAGCCACCGTCACGCTGCGGGATATTGTTTGTAAAACACAGCATCGTTTCGTGATAGCTGTCGTTCCAGGTCAGGGCGAATTCGACCCTGATGCCATTATCCGGGTTTTCGAGACTGCCGTAGATCGGTGGCGTGATGATCGGAGCGCGGGAACGGTCGAGCCATTCCACGAAAGCAATGAGGCCACCGTCGTAATGAAATACTTCCTCGCGAACGGGTTCGGTGCGGGCATCACGCAGAGTAATTTTCATGCCTGAATTGAGGAAAGCCAGTTCGCGCAGGCGGCGTTCAAGAATGGAGAACTCGAAGATCGTCTTCGTGAAGGTCTTTCCACTGGGCATGAATGTGACTTCGGTGCCGCGCTCCTCGTCCGACTGACCGATTTCCACCAGCGGGGCGACACGCTCACCGTGGGCGAAGCGGATCATATGTTCGATGCCGTTACGCCAGATGCGGACTTCCATCCATTCGGACAGCGCGTTGACGACGGCGGCGCCGACGCCGTGGAGGCCACCGGAAACTTTGTAGGAATTCTGGTTGAATTTTCCGCCTGCGTGCAGCTTTGTCAGCACGACTTCGGCAGCGCTGATCCCTTCCTCGTGGTGCATGTCGGTCGGGATACCGCGCCCGTTATCACGCACGGTGACGCTGCCGTCCGCGTTCAGTGTCAGTTCGCAATGAGTGGCGTGGCCGGCCTGCGCCTCATCGACCGCGTTGTCGATGATTTCGAAAGCCATGTGATGCAGACCCGAGCCGTCATCGGTATCACCGATATACATGCCGGGGCGTTTTCGCACGGCATCCAGCCCCCGGAGGACCGAGATTGAGGACGCGCCGTACTCATCATCTCCGGCAGGTGTGGAAGGCGTGGCTGACTCTGTCATTCGAGGCGGGTGCTCCGGTGTTTTCGGACTGGTAAGTCTGTGGGGCTCTTATACTCCTTTTGCGGGAGCGGGGCCAGCTTGCACGCCCTGGAAGCGCGTGATTTTCCGCCGTTTTTTCGCGAAACAGGCCGGTTTGCGGGACGCAGTTCCGTTATGCGGGCCGGGTGATCTCCTGCCCTTCCCCGTCTGAACCGAGGATGCCGTTATGCAGGCGGACGAAAAGAGCATTGTCACGCAGGGGAGCGAAGGGTTCGGGATCGGTTCCGGTCATCAGAACCGGGGTCCGGAAATCGAGCAGCGTGTTCATGAGCGCGGCACGGCGTATGACGTCCAGGTGGACGAGCGGTTCATCGAGAAGCAACATGGGCGCTGTGGTTCCGAGCGAGCCCATCAGGCGGGCGTGGGCCAGAATGACACCTATGAGCAAAGCTTTTTGCTGTCCGGTGCTGGCTTCCGCGGCAAACCGGCCGGTTTGCAGGTCCCGGAGGGCAAAATCGGTGCGGTGGGCACCGAGAGTCGCGTGGCCACGCAGGCGGTCTTTGTCCCGTGCCGCGCGGAGCCGGGCACGGAGCCAGTCTTCGACGGCAAGCGCGGGTTCGGTTTTGAGACGTTCGGCCACGGGACAGATCAGCGAAAGTTGTGCGGACGGAAAAGCACCCGTGGGGTCCGCTCCGGCGGCATTCAGACGCGCGACGAGATCCTGGCGGGCGGCGATAGTCGCGACACCATGACGGGCCATGGCGTCTTCGATACCGGAGAGCCAGGCAGGATCTGTGGATTGCGTTGCAAGGACCCTGTTACGCTGGGCGGTGGCGCGTTCGCAGGCGGCGAGTTCGCGGGCATGGTGCGGAGCCATGGCGACGACGAGGCGATCGAGAAAACGCCTTCTTCCGCTTGCACTTTCCCCGAACAGACGGTCCATCTGCGGGGTAATCCAGACAGCGGAGAGGTAATCGGCTATCGCAGTGCGGGCGCGGAGAGTGGTGCCATTCAGGAGAAATTTACGGGCGCCTTCCTGCTCGGCTTCCATGCCGGTGGCGACATCGAATGCGCCCCGGTCATCGGAGAAGCGGGCTGTGACGCCCCATCCGCTGTCGGCCCTGTCTGTTTCGGAAGAGTGCCTGCGAAGATCGGCGTTACGCGCACCGCGCAGACCACGTCCTGGAGCAAGGAGCGAAAGGGCTTCGAGAAGATTGGTTTTTCCGCTGCCATTATCGCCGGTAATAACGACGGGGGTTCCTGCCGGCTCCCAGGTCAGCCGCTCATAATTACGGAAATTCGTCAGAACGAGGCGGAGAAGGCGCGTCACAGGTTCAGGCCGGATCGCTCCGGCCATGTTTTTACCGGGATGATTAATATCTGCGGCCGGGACGGGTCTCAGACCCGCATCGGCATGAGCACATAGAGTGCTGAGGGGCTGTCAACATCGCGCACAATGGTCGGCGCCGCGCTGTCGGCGAAGACAAATTCGACATCTTTGCTGACCTGGTCGGTGATGTCATTAAGATAACGGGCCTGGAAGCCGATCTCCATGTCTTCGCCGTCATAGGTCACGCGATTGTCGTCAAGTTCTTCTTTTGCCGTGCCCTGGTCGGCGCTGGTAGCGGACAGGATCAGCAGGTCACGCGACAGAGCGAGTTTGACAGGGCGGGAACGCTCCTGACTGATCGCGGCGACGCGGGCGACTGCGTCCGAAAAATCCTTTTTCCCGACGCGTAGTGTCCGGTTATTTCCTGACGGAATAACGCGCTGGTATTCCGGGAAGGTGCCGTCGATCAGCTTGGATGTGAGGGTGATCGACCCGACAGTAAACTGGATGCGGGTATCGGAGACCGAGACATCCACTTCCTCGGGAGCTTCATCAAGAAGTTTCCTGATTTCGCCGATGGTTTTACGGGGGATGATAACGCCGGGCATTCCGGACGCGCCTGCGGGCACTTCTGTTTCAACACGAGCGAGACGATGACCGTCCGTTGCGACGGCACGCAGCAGTCCGCCCGTGTCGCCTTCCGTGACATGCAGATAGATACCATTGAGGTAGTAGCGCGTTTCTTCGGTTGAGATCGCAAAACGCGAGCGGTCTATGAGAGATTTCAGAACCGTGCTGTTCAGTTTGAACTGGTGCGGAAGGTCTCCGGCGACCATGGAGGGAAAATCGTCGACGGACAGGGCATTCAGGCGGGTGGCGTAGCGACCGGCACGCAGATCGAGCTGGGCGTCACCGCCGGGATGGCTGAGTTCGACGTCACTGCCATCGGGGAGCTTGCGGACGATTTCATAGAGAACGGCGGCGGGGGCCGTTGCGGAACCAGGTGTATGGATGGTGGCCGGAAGTTCCTCGACGATGGCGATTTCCATGTCGGTCGCGGTCAGGGCGAGACGACCGTCACGCGCATCGATCAGCACATTGGCCAGGATGGGGATAGTATTCCGCTTTTCCGCGACGCTCTGGATATGAGCGAGAGCCTTGAGCAGAGTGGCACGCTCGGCCGTAAACTTCATCGACGCCTGTTCCTCTGTGGGGCGGACGGGGAGGCCCGCGCCAGCCCGGTCGGTTCTGAGCCGGGCAAAATTTAATGGATGAGTTTAACAGGCCGGGCGCTGGTGGCAAAGGCTGCCCGGAGGCTTTTTTTGGCTTTGTCGGAGCATCTGTTATGGCGACGGGTCATGCAGGAAGACGTGGTGGCAGGCACTCATTTTACCGAAAGGCGGCGCACGCATGGTGGTTGACAGAAGAAACGGCGATCCGGTTCAGCTTTCGAGCATGCGGCGCATGAGTTCGACGTCTTCGGCGAAGGCGGTATCCCGCTCCATCAGTTCGGTGATGCGGGAGACGGCATGCATGACGGTCGTATGATCGCGGTTGCCAAATTTACGGCCAATCTCGGGAAGTGAGCGGCTGGTGAGCTGTTTTGCGAGATACATGGCTACCTGACGCGGGCGGGCGACGGCGCGGGCGCGGCGGGCGGAGGACATATCCGTAAGGCGGATGTTCCAGTGCTCGGCGACCTTGCGCTGAATTTCCTCAATGGTGACGCGACGGTCGTGGGCCTTGAGGAGATCGTGGAGGACTTCCTGGGTGGATTCCAGCGTGATCGGGCGCCCGAAGAGGTTGGCGTGGGCGATCAGGCGATTGAGGGCGCCTTCGAGTTCGCGGACGTTGGTAGTGATTTTATGGGCAAGAAATTCCAGCACTTTCGCCGGGACGGTGACGCCTGATGCGGCGGCTTTGGCTTCCAGGATCGAGATGCGGAGTTCGAAGGTCGTCGCGTGGATGTCGGCGACCATGCCGCAGCCGAGGCGGGTGCGGAGACGGTCTTCGAGGCCGGACAGATCCGAGGGGGATTTGTCGGCGGAAACGACGATCTGACGTCCGGCGTCCACGAGCGCGTTGAAGGTGTGGAAGAACTCTTCCTGTGTGTTGTCCTTGCCGATGAGAAACTGAAGATCATCGATCATCAGGACATCGACGGAGCGGAGCTGATCCTTAAATTCCACCGTGGACTGCGAGCGGATGGCGGCGATGAAGCGGTACATGAACTTTTCAGCGGACATGTAGGCGACGGAAATCCGACCTTCACGCATCAGTTCGGCACCGATGGCATGCATCAGGTGCGTTTTACCCAGGCCGACGCCGCCGTAGAGAAAGAGCGGATTGAAACCGGCGCTGGAGGGCTTTTCCGCAACGCGACGGGCGCAGGCATAGGCGAATTCATTAGGCTTACCGACGATGAAGGTATCGAAGGTGAAGCGCGGGTCAAGCGGGGCGGCCAGATCCGAACGAACATCACCGGAGCGTTCCGGTGTGCGTTCGGCAAGACGGGCCGGGGGCGGTGTGGCCGGAAGGGCCGCCGGCCGGATAGCGGGGGTTTCAGTGCTTTCCTGAGGCGGCGGCGCATCGCCCGGTCGCATGACCTGAAGTTCGACGCGGCGGATCGCCGGGATTTCCTGGTTCCACAGCGCACTCAGACGATCGCCGTACTGGCTGCGCACCCAGTCCCGGAGAAAACGTGTGGGGAGAAGAAGCGTGACTTCGTCGCCGTCAACCGGACCCGGGACGATCTGCTGAAGCCAGGTGCGGTATTCAACGTCACCGACTTCTGATTTCATGCGGGCGGCGATACGGCTCCAGGCGTCGGTCAGAAGGCTGGCAAACCCACCTGCAATGGCCTGTTCAGCGTCTGGCAGGCCGTCATTCACCAATCTCTCAGACTGTGTTGGAACCGGCATCTTCCGCGTGCACCCATTTCCCGGGAGTCGTGACGGACGCGACCTGCTTTACGGCACGCCTCCGTCGACTCCAGTAATCGTTTCTGTTTACAGGCACGCGCCATGAGAGAGCAGCGCCGCCGAAAATTCTTTTGCCAGACCACCCGCGCAAACGGCAGACACAGAAGGCCGGTTGCGGTCTGAATTCCCGCCAGTTCTGCCATCCGCCACTGACCACGATGAGCAGCCAGATGGCCTGCGTCTGTATATCAGGCTGTTCGGAAGAAAGTAGAGCATGGACTCGCGAGGTGCAACGAGATTCTCGACTCGGTTGCGCAATTTACCCGTGGTATTAAACTTCCTGAATAGCCTGGTAATATCTGGTCACGATTTATTCGTTACAAGACATTCTTAAACAAATCAGCCGGAATACCATGATGGTATTCCGGCTGATTTAAACACAAGCGGAATAATACCTGAGCCGCTGAAATCATTAACACTTACGCATCAGATTTCGGCAGCGCCAGATCCGTCTTCACGCAGCGGCGATTGCCTTGACGCGCGAAGACAGCCGCGAAATTTTACGGGCAGCCATGTTGTGGTGAATGACACCCTTGGTGGCGGCGCGCTGGATTTCCGGCTGAGCTGCCTGCAGGGCGGACTTCGCTTCGTCTTTGTTTCCCGACGCGATTGCCGTTTCGACCTTTTTGATAAAGGTCCGCATCCGGGAGATGCGGGCGGTGTTGCGCAGGGTGCGGCGCTCAGTCTGACGGATGCGTTTACGAGCGGATGCGATGTTCGCCATTGTTTTCTGTCTGGTCCAGCAAGATCGATGTGTTGATGCGCAGGCCGTCTGTCCGACGGTTACGCCCGAATAAGGTTGGTTTCTCTAGTCCAGTGCCGGTCCGCACGTCAAGCAGGTTCTCTGACGACTGTGAGCCTGGCGACCCTGCGCGCCTGCCTGCACGGAGTATTCGGTTCGGATCACGATTGCGCCGGTTCCGGCTGCTGACGCGGACAGAAGAAGGTCGAGCGGCCGGACTGCATGATTTTGATGATTCCCGGGCAGGCTTCTTTCCCCTTCCCTTTCGAACATTCGGGACAGGGCTGGCCTGCCCGCCCGTAGACGCGCCAGGCGTGCTGAAAATACCCCAGTTCTCCGTCAGGCTGAACGTAATCGCGCAGACTGGAGCCTCCGGCGGCGATGGCTTCGGTCAGAACGGCGCGAATGGCATGGACGAGGCGACGGATGGCGGGCTTTGTCAGGCTTCCGGCGGGCGTGGCGGGATGGATGCGGGCACGGAACAGGGCTTCGCAAACGTAGATGTTACCGAGCCCGGCGACGACGCGCTGGTCGAGAAGCATCGCTTTGATCGGGGAGCGACGGCCTGCGAGGCTCTCGGCCAGGGTGTCGGCGGTGAAGGCGGGGCTGAGCGGCTCCGGCCCCATGGTCGCGACGAAGCGATGGGACTCTTCTTCGTTCGTGGGCACGAGGTCGATGGCGCCGAAGCGGCGGGGGTCGATGAGACCGAAGCGACGGCCTTCTTCTGTCGTGAACGTGACGTGCTCATGGAGGGTGACGTCGTCGGAAGCGTTCAGGGTGACGCGACCGGACATACCGAGATGCAGCAGCATCGACATGCCGCCGGAGAGTCGCATGAAGATGTATTTGCCGCGGCGGCGGAAACTTTCGATGCGGCGCCCGTTGAGGATTGTTGTCAGGTTCTTCGGGAGGGGCCAGCGGAGGTCGGGCCGGCGGGCGACGGCGGAGGTGATCCGGTGGCCTTCGAGGCTGGCACGCATTCCGCGCATCACGGTTTCGACTTCGGGGAGTTCTGGCATTGCGACAAACACGCTATAGGTCGGCGCTATGACCGACAATGCCTCTTATGAGACTCATGAAACGGCTGACGCTCCGGGCGCGGCTTCCGATAAAACCACGGATTTCGGCTATCGTGCCGTCCCGCTTACCGAGAAGAAGCCTCTGGTGCGGGCGGTGTTCGACAGTGTTGCGAGTCGCTATGATGTGATGAACGACCTGATGTCGCTGGGCGTGCATCGGGTCTGGAAGCGGATGTTCAACGCGCAGCTTGCGCCGCAGCCGGGTCTGTCTCTGCTGGATCTGGCGGGCGGCACGGGCGATGTGACGTTTGGCTGGCTGGCCGGCGGCGGCGGGCCGGCGATCATGACCGATATCAACGAGAAGATGCTGGCTGTAGGTCGTGATCGGGCGATTGCGCGCGGGTATGTGTCCGACCTCTCCTTCTGCGTGGTGGATGCCGAGCAGATTCCGCTGGCGGACCGGTCTGTGGATCGGGTGACAATTTCCTTCGGGCTGCGGAACTGCACGGACAAGCTGGCTGTGCTGAAGGAAGCGCGGCGGGTGCTGAAGCCGGGCGGCCGGTTTATGTGTCTGGAATTCTCTCAGGTGCAGGTTGCGGCTCTGGCGCCTGTTTATGACGTCTGGTCGTTTAAGGTTTTGCCGACGATGGGACAGCTCATCGCGAAGGACCGTGAGAGCTATCAGTATCTGGCAGAAAGCATTCGCATGTTCCCGGATCAGGAGACGCTGGCGGACATGTTCCGCGAGGCCGGGTTCGCGCATGTGAAATATCAGTCGCTGTCCGGCGGGATTGCGGCGATTCACTCCGGCTGGCGGCTCTGATCTTCGATGACGTGGACCGCCGGGAACTCTGATGACGCCTTTCCCGGAACGGCGGCCAAGCGGGTTCTGCTGATCGTCAGCGGGGGGATCGCGGCTTATAAGGCGCTTGAGCTGGTACGTCTGCTGAAGGCGGCGTGTATCGATGTGCGCTGTGTTCTGACGAAGGCGGGGGCGCAGTTTGTGACGCCGCTGTCGTTGCAGGTGCTGAGCGGCGAGCCGGTTGGCGAGGATCTGTTTTCACTGACTGATGAGCAGGAGATGGGGCATATCGCGCTGTCTCGCTCGGCTGATCTTGTGGTGGTGGCGCCCGCGACGGCGAACATTCTGGCGAAGATGGCGCACGGGCTGGCGGATGATCTGGCGACCACGCTGCTTCTGGCGACGGATACGCCGGTGATGGTGGCGCCCGCGATGAATGTTCGCATGTGGGAGCATCCGGCGACGCGGGCTAATATGGCGTTGCTGGCGGATCGGGGCGTGCGGGTAATCGGGCCGGACGAGGGCATGATGGCCTGTGGTGAATTCGGACCGGGACGGTTTGTCGGGCCTGCTGAATTGCGGGATGAGATTCTGGGATGGTTCGGGCAGGATGACGCCCTGAATCCGGCTGATTTCCGGTCGCGGGGCGAGGCCTGGGAGCCTCTGGCCGGGCGAACCGCGCTGGTTACGGCGGGGCCGACACATGAGCCGGTTGATCCTGTGCGGTATCTCGGGAACCGGTCTTCAGGGTTGCAGGGTTATGCGATTGCCTCGGCTCTGGCGGTGCTTGGCGCGCGGGTGACGCTTGTGAGCGGGCCGGTCATGCTGGCCGATCCGGCGGGTGTGGATGTGGTTCGGGTTGAGACCGGGGTGGAGATGGAGCGTGCTGTCCGGACCGCGCTGCCGGTGGATATTGCTGTCTGTGTGGCGGCGGTGGCTGACTGGCGGATAGACGGGGTTTCGGATCGGAAGATTAAAAAGCAGGCCGGGGCGCCGCCTCCGGTGCTGACGCTGGTTTCGAATCCGGATATTCTGGCGATGCTGGCCGCGCCGGGACCGGAACGTCCGGCGCTGGTGGTCGGGTTCGCGGCTGAAACGAATGATGTTGAAGCCGGCGCGATTACCAAGCGGGCGCGTAAGGGATGCGACTGGATTGTGGCGAACGACGTGTCGACCGGTACGAATGTGATGGGTGGCCAGGACAACCGGGTCATTCTGATTACCGAAGACGGGCCGGAGCGCTGGCCATTGCTGGCCAAGACTGATCTGGCGCTGCGGCTGGCGGAGCGGATTGCGGCATGGTTCGGGACGCCGGTCATGGCGACTGGCGGAGACCGGGTTTAGCGCCTGCCGGGCCTGATTTTTCCTGTTCCGGATTTTTCCTGTTTCTGTTGATTTTTGGGAGATTGCGTATGACGGCGCCTCTGATTCCTGTTTCTGTCCGGCGGCTGGCTCATGCGGAGGGGCTTCCCCTGCCCTCTTATGCGACTTCGGGCGCGGCCGGGATGGATCTTCTGGCGGCGGTGACGGGATCGCTGAGTGTATTGCCTGGAGGCCGGGCCATTATTCCGACCGGACTCTGCATTGCGTTACCGCCCGGATATGAGTTGCAGATACGGCCCCGCTCCGGGCTGGCTCTGAAGCACGGGATCACGCTGCCGAATACGCCCGGCACGATCGACGAGGATTATCGCGGTGAGATCTGCGTGATTCTGCTGAATACCGGAACGGAGGTGTTTACGGTCGAGCGCGGGATGCGGATTGCTCAGGCGGTTATCGCGCCGGTGTTTCGGGTTCTGTGGAACGAGGTGGATGATCTGGATGTGACGGAGCGGGGCACGGGCGGGTTTGGCAGTACGGGGCGGTAATCTCCGTCCTGTGCTGAGTGAAAGTGCACTGAGCCTTTGACAACGGAGCCGGGAAAGGGCTCCATTTCACTGTCACAGGCAGAAAACGCGAGAAGCATGAGCGCCTCCGGCAGTCTTTCATCTGAACGTTTTTCGGCGGAAGAGTTACCGCTGTGGTCCGGGGTGCGCCGGCTTACAGGTATTCGGGCGCTGATCTGTCTCCTTTGTCTGGAGATGCTGACCGGCGTGAGTGTGCATCTTCTGGCTGGATCGGATGTGGTTTCCGGCCGGCAGGCGGCGCATCTTTCCCTTATCCGGCTGCCGGACTGCGCGTTGCATACGACACTTCGGATGGCGACGGCTCTTGTCTTATCCTTTATATTTTTAATCTGTTGCGGGTTTGCGCTGGCCGGATCGGAGCGGCTTCGCGAAAACATATTGTCGTTTTCCGATGAATTACGGGCCGTGCCGGTCTGCGGGTTTCTTGTTTTTGTCGCACCACTTTTTTCGATGCTGCTTCCGGGGCATGGTTTTATCGGAGAATGGCTGACATGCGCTTCGGTTTTCCCGGTTCTGGCAGCCCCGATGATGGTGGCGCTTCTGCGGGCCTGGGGAAACGTGCCGGATGACCTTGCCCTGGTGGCACGGGGATTTCGGCTAACGGGGTGGCAGACGTTCTGGCGGCTGGTTGTTCCGGCTGCGATTCCGGCGCTTGTACGTGGAGCGGCGCGGGCGATGCCTTATGCCTGGCTGGCGCTTCTCTGGGCAGAAATCTTCATACGGCATCGGGTAAATTTTGTAGCGCCCGGGTTGGGGGCTTATGTCTCGGCGGCTGCGACGACCGGGGACGGATGGCCGGTGGTCCTGGCGGTGATGGTGATGGTTCTGATTGTTGCCGGATATGACTGGCTTGTTTTCCGTCCTCTTCTGATGTGGTCGGAGCGGTTCGTGACGAAGGACAACGGGCAGGCATTATGTGGGGCTTCGGGAGAGCCATGGGTTTTACGGTTTATACGGCGGGCGCCAGGGATCGGGTGGCTTGGCGGCCATGTTCAGCAGACGGCACGAGCCCTCGGGACTCTCCGGCTTGGGAAAAACCCGGTTGCGGTGGTTTCGGCGGACGTAATCGCGCAACCGGCTGTGTCTGAAACGGCGATGCTGACGGCGCTGTGTACTGCAACGCTGATTTTTTGCTGGCAGCCTCTGATATTTCACATCGGACCGGGCGAGATGACGCGAGTTGTGGCGCTGGGATTTTCAACGCTTCTGCGTGTGCTGGTAATGGTGTTTCTGACGGCGACGATCTGGGTGTTTCCCGGCGTGTGGCTGGGGATGCATCGCGGCGCGGTGATGAAACATATGACGCTTCTGCGGCTTCCGGGCATAGTCCCGACAATCATGCTGTTTCCGCTTGTGGCTGCCTTGATCACGACATTCCGGCTTTCATCCGGGTTCTGGCTGATGCCGCTTCTGGTGCTCGGGCCGCAGTGGTTTCTGGCGACAAGGCTGGTGGAGAGTGTCGCCTCATTTCCGAAAGGATTATTCGAGGCGGCGCGGGCTTACAATATTCGCGGCTGGATGTGGTGGCGATCGGTTGTATTGCCGGGTCTTGGCGAAGGGTGGCTGGCCGGTGCGCGGGCGGCATTTTTCGGGGCGTGGAATCTGGCGATTGCGGCGGAGTTTGTGCGCTGGGGGGATGTGAGGCTGATTTCGGACGGTCTGGGGTCTTATATCGCGGAAGCAATGGAAGGCGGGGATGCTGTGCGGGCGGCATTCGGCGTGATGGTGATGACGGCGTTTGCCGCGTTTTTCGATGCGCTGGTCTGGACGCCGCTGGCGGCGTGGGTGCGCCGGCGAACGACGGGGGTGACGGTGGGATAAAGGTGGCGGCAGAGCCGCCTGACCGGGATTTTTACGAACGGAACGCCCAGCGGACGATCTCTGCCAGTCCGAGGGTGCCTGCCCGCATGAATGGTGTCCCGGGGCCCGGTTCGGGAAAGCCATGCATCTGTCGTGCCCATGGCGGAAGCAGATCGATCGCAGCCTGTGTCAGCAGGCGGTAAATATTCCTGTTTCCTGGAAATGAGGCCGGTTGCGTCAGCAGAATGCCGCATATCTCGCGGGTGCGTTCGTCGACGCTCAGCAGGCTCCGTGTTGCCTGCATTTGCCGGGATGCCGCCCGTTCGGTCAGGGGCACCGGGTCTGCGCCGAGCGCTGTTCCGATATAAGCTATTTCGCCAAAATAACGGTTACGCTCATGTTCCGGCATCAGCGGTTCGGCAAAGCGGCGCCAGCCTGCGAGAAAGCTGGTTGCTTCGGTGAGGTGGACCCATGCCAGCAGGGACGGGTCATCGGCACGATAGGACGTGCCGTCGGGCAGGATGCCGTGGATCGTGCTGTGAATCCGACGGACCCGTCCGATTGCGGCCAGCGCATCCTCACGATGACCGTAGGTGGTCTGCGCGATGAAACGTGCCGTGCGCCTCAGTCGCCCGTGCAGATCTTCGCGAAAGCGGGAATGATCCCACACGCCGGCGAGGACCGCGGGGTGCAGCATCTGCAGGAGCAGGGCTGCGATTCCGCCGGCCATCATGGAGACGACGTCGCCATGCACGCGACGAATGACGCTCCCGGGTGGAAACAGTCCGTCGGTCTGCCGGACAACCGGGGCTTCTCCCTGTGCCCGGTCGTTGAAAACGCCGGAAATCCGTTCGGCGAGCCGGCGCTTCAGCCAGATGCTGCCTGGTGGCGCGGGCAGACGGGGAAACGTGCCGGGCATAACAACTGGCGCTTTCTGGCTGTGGTTATCGGCGAACCGGATGACAGGCTATCATATATCCTGCGTAAGGCGCTCTTTTTGTCATCGGGACACGCCTCGATTGCGGCGGAGACCTGCTGCCCGGGGAAGCACCGGCGCTTTAATGCGACAGGGCCGGCAGCAGGGAGAGGTAAAAGTCGATGGCTGGCGGGATGCTGGCGACAGGGGTTCGTTCATTCAGACCGTGTGAGAAATCTTCGGAAGGCTTCAGGAAAATCGGGCTGACGGAATAGCTCGGGATGTGGTGGCTTCGGAACCACATGCTGTCGCTGGCGCCGGAGGTCATTCCGGGGAATACGGGCAGGCCGGGATGGATGGTGTGCATGGCTTGTTCGACAGCCTGGGTGAACTCCGGGCGCATGGGTGAGGCGTCGGTTTCGACAGAGCCCTGGGTAACATCGGAAAAGTGGACGTCCGGATCGGCAGCGGCTTTCCTGAGTTCGGCCATGATGGCGCTGCGCGGGAGGCCGGGGAAGATGCGGCAGTTGATGTTAGCGGACGCGCTTTGCGGGAGAGCATTGAGGGCGTGGCCGCCATTGATCATGGTGACGACGCAGGTGGTGCCAATTTTTCCGATCAGGGCCGGGTCGGCGCTGAGCGTGGCGATGGCGGTTTTGTCGGCGGGGTTTGTAGCGAAGGCGCGCATGGCGGCTGAGATTTTCGCGGGCTGGAACTGCGCAGCATGAATGAAATAGCTTTTGCTCAGCGCATTGAGTTCCGGTCTGAACTGATATTTCTGAATACGGAGCAGGGCTGCGGCAAGACGGTCTATGGCGTTATCGGCGCGAGGTTCCGAGGAGTGGCCGCCGGGGTTTGTGACGGTCATCCTGAAATCGGCGTAGGTTTTTTCGGCGCCCTCCCAGGAATAATAAGCGGGTTTGCCGGTTTTTTCGTCGAGGATGCCGACGCCCACGTCACCATTGAGGACGAGATCTGCGTCTGAAAGTTTGTCGGCAAGGATTTTGCCGGTTTCCATTGCTGTTTCCTCGTCGCCGGAGAGGGCGAGGACGATGTCGCGGCGAGGGGTATAGCCTTCGCGTTTCAGTTCGATCAGGGAAGCGATGACGAGGGCTGCATCGAGTTTCATATCGGTGGCGCCACGACCAAAGAGGTAGCCGTTTTCGACGACGGGGCTGAAGGGATCGCGCTGCCAGTCCGCGGGCTTCGCCTCGACGACATCCATATGGCCGGAGATGACGAGCGGTTTGAGGGACGGATCGGCGCCGGGCCAGCGTGCGATCATGTAAGCGGTGTCACCGAAAGGCGTAACGGTGATGTCTCCTGGCCTGAAGCCGCCTGCGATGAGGGCGGAACGAAAGAGTTCGGCAACCTGCGGGGTCTGGTTTCCGGGACCGGAGACGGAGCGGAAGGCGATGGCCTTTTCAGCGAGGCTCAGCGCTTGGGTTTCGGCCTGCGGATGCTGCGGCAGAGCATCGGCGCAGGCAACCGCCGGGGTGAAGGCTGTCAGGGCGAGCAGGATAAGCGCCTTACACATTGGCCGTTAATCTCCGTCTGTCATTCAGTTCGGTCTGGTAACATCCTGGCCACGGGAAGAACAGAGGCGCAGATGAGGCTTCCTTCCGGAGCGATGTGGCGATAGCGTGACCGGGTGTGTTGCTGATCTTCTTTCACATCCGGTGGAAAGGAGAGCCCTGTTCTGACCGAAGGCCTGATGCACCCTGTGATGCCGGATTCCTTTTCTGAACCTCCCTCCCCTCTGGCTGGCGCCGGATCGGCGGAAACGGGCGAACGGGAGACGCTGCTTTCGGTCCGGGACATCCGACAGTCCTATCATCGGGGTGGCAATGCGGATCTGCTGGTTCTGGATGACGTGTCGGTTGACATTGCGGCGGGTGAGATTGTCGGACTGCTGGGGCGATCGGGGTCGGGCAAGTCCATGCTGCTGCGGATCATGGCAGGCCTGGTGGCGCCGACATCGGGTGTGGTGACGTGGCGTGGCGAGGTGCTGCGCGGACCGGTGTCGGGGATTGCGATGGTGTTTCAGTCCAGCGCGCTGTTTCCCTGGCTGAGTGTGCAGGACAATGTCGAACTGGTTCTTGAGGCGCAGGGAATTGCGAGGAAAGAACGCGAGGCGCTGGCGCGGGAGGCGATCGATCTGATTGGTCTGGGCGGGCACGAAAAGGCGTGGCCGCGCGAGTTATCCGGCGGGATGGCGCAGCGGGCGGGGCTGGCGCGGGCATTGTCGGTTCGGCCGGATCTGCTGCTGATGGACGAGCCGTTTTCGTCTCTCGATGTGCTGACGGCGGAGAATTTGCGCACCGATTTGGTTGAATTGTGGTGCGAGCAGAAACTGCCGGTGAAATCGATGCTGATGGTGACGCACAGCATTGAGGAAGCTGTGCTGATGTGTGACCGGATTTTGCTGTTTACGGCCAATCCGGGGCGGGTGGAGCATGAGGTGCCTGTTTCCCTGCCCCATCCGCGTCATCGGGACGGCCTGGCATTTCGGGAACTGGTCGACCGGATTTACGGGCTGATGACGCGACGGGCACCGGTGCTGTCGGAGGCTGATCTGCCGGAGGGCGGCCTGTCCGCGCCGGCATCCGGTTCGGTTTATAGTGCGATTGCACCTGTGACGATCGGCAGCATGGTCGGACTGATCGAGGGTCTTGCGGCGCCACCACTGAACGGGCGGGCGGATCTGCCGTTGCTGGCGGAGAAGGCGCAGCTTGAGCTGGACGATCTGTTTCCGCTCGTGGAGGCATTGCAGCTTCTTGGATTTGCGGAGCTGGAAGACGGGGATATTCTTCTGACGGAAGAAGGCGCCCGTTTCTCGATGAGCGAATTTGATGAACGCAAGACGATTTTACGGCATGCGCTGTTGCAACAGGTTCCGCTGGCGAAAGCGATCTGCAATATCCTGGATGAGCGTCCGAACCACGTTGCTGATGCCGGGCGGTTTCGTGATGAGCTGTGTGAGGGGATGTCGCCCGGCTATGCGGCCCAGACTTTGCAGACGCTGGTGGGCTGGGCGCGTTATGCCGAGCTGTTTGATTTTGACGAGGACGCGGACCAGTTTTTCCTGGATGATGAGATCAGCCGCGCGGGGCTGTAAACAGGACCATCCGCGTGACCCTCCTCTGACCGGGATTTTCTGTTGCGGAGGATGGTTTTCGGGAATCTGAGAGTGTACCCGGGGAATTTTTCACAGACAGGCCGCCCGTGTTTCCGGGTATCCGCCGGAATCGTCTCGCGGGCCGCGATGTTCGAAGTTCGCGAGACTGTGTCAGAAGGGGCTGTGTCAGAACACGAAGTGAACCACTGAGAGAGAGAAACTTTTCAGGCCGTTCCTGACCGGGTGCAGGCTTCTTGCAGTGTTTTCACTGCAAAAGAAAGTTCGGCGGCTAATGTTCCCGGCAGGCGACGGGCATAAACGTCGGCCAGGGCGGTGTAATACCACAGAGTGCCGTCCTTGCCGCCGCGAAAGCGGGTGAAGACGTCATCGTCGACCTGGTGGTAGTCGGCGATGATGGTACGGACGTTGTGCAGCTTATCAGCGCAGGACACGAAAAGCGTATCGCTGTTCTTGTGTTCCAGCGCGGCGATATAGGTTTCCTTGCGTTCGCGCCATGGTGGTTTTGGAAGAGTCTCGGCATCTGTGCAGCCCTGCACGATGTCGGCGACGCGTGAGCCGAAGCGGTCGGCGATCATCTGGCGTGTAATGCCCTGATCTTCGATGGCATCATGCAGAGCGGCGGCGATGGCCTGGTCTTCGTCACCACCATATTCGAGAACGAGCCCGGTGACGGCGAGAAGATGCGCGATATAAGGGGTTCCCGCGCCCTTTCGTTCCTGTTCACCGTGCAGTGCTATGGCCCATCCGAGGGCATCGGTGAGACGGGTCCATCGCTTCTGGTCTGGCATTGTTATGTACTTTCAAAAGTTCTCTGTGCATGCCAGCATGGTTATGATTTTGATCATTACCGTACTCGCACCGCGAAAATATGGTGCCGGTCGTCTTTTTCAGATCACTGTTCAGGGACAGGGCCTTTGACGATTTCGGCGAGGTCGTCCGGGCGGACCCATTTGCGGAAGGCGGCCTGAACGTCTGCTGCTGTGGCTTTGTAGAATGCCTGAGCGGCGATGTCGGGGGTGTTGAGAGGCAGACCCAGGCGGATCAGGCGGAGATAGGTTCCGGCAATGCTGTCCAGGCTGGCGCGTTCAAGAGGTAGTCCGCGCAGAAGACCGGATTTGGCGATGGTGAGTTCATCATCGGTGACGGGGACATTCTGTATTGCGCGGATATCGCGAAGCGCGGCTTCACGCGCCAGGCTGACTTTGCCAGGGTCGGCGCCGTAGGAAACGGAATAGCCGCCGCGGGTGCGACCGACGGTGAACCCGCTGCTGACCGAGTAAACGTAACCGGTTTTAACCCGCAGATCGCGATACAGGCGTGAGGAGAAGCCGCCGCCGAGGATTTCGTCGCCAACCATCAGCACGTAACGGTCAGGATTGGCTGCGGTGAGACTGAGGCTTTCCGCCAGAGCCACGGTATCCTGGACGTTGCTTTTGTCCGGGACATGGGCGCGTGACGTCCTGCTGTCGGGACGGGCTGGCAGATCGACATCCGGCTTCGGGCCGCTGGCCTTCCAGTCGCCGAAGGTTTTCTCGACGGTGGCGCGGGCTTTTTCCGGTGTGATGTCACCGGTAATGACGATGGTGGTCATGTCCGGGCGCCAGACGGTGCTGAAATAGGCGTGGACATCGGCCAGCGACAGGGCAGCGATGGTCTGCGGCGTGGCCTGGCGCAGGGTGGGATCGTCCTTCGGGGAGATGGCGGTTTTGATGGCGCGACCGAAAAGATAGCCCGGGGACTGGAGTTCTCCGGCCTGGGCCTGCGCGGCCTGCATTTTCACGACCTGAAAGGCCTGTTCCGGAAAGGCCGGGTGCAGCTCGTTTTCCGCGAGAAGGGCCATGCCATCATCGAATTTCGCGGCGGGGATACTGAGAGAGAAACCTGTGCCGGCGCTTTCCCAGGCGGGAACGTCATCGAGGGCTTTATGGAAAGCCAGACGGTCGTGCTTCGTGGTGCCGTAGCTGAACAGATCCTCGGTGACGCCGGCCAGACCTTCTTTCCCTTTGGGGACCTGAAGATCAGGGTTGTTGCGGATCTCGCCGGCGACCTGAATGGTCTGGCTGACGTTTGACGGATGGACGATCAGGGTCAGGCCATTGGGGAGCGTCTGCACGGAAGGCAGCGCGACAGGCGGCGGCAGATCGAGTTTTGCCAGGGCTTCCGAGGCCCAGTCGGGCAGGGCCACGGGTTTATCCGGAGCGGAGGCGAAGGATTCCGCGCCGCCAAAGCCTTTGCCGCTCTGAGGTTTTCCGGACTCTTCCGGTGTCAGGATGGCGGTGATGGCACGGGACGGATCGAGAATACGGGCGGCGAGGTGGTTGACGTCATCAGGCGTAACGGCACGATAGGCTGCGGCGATGTCGTCCGGCGCGGACAGATTCTGGAAAGCGAGCGCCGTGGACCAGCTTTCGGCGAGACCGCTGATGGAATTGGCGGAGAAGCCAAGCTGGGCAACTTCTTTCGTTTTCGCGGCTTCGACGAGTTCGGCCGGGACGCCATGAACACGGATGTCGGCCAGAATGTCCTTCATGTCAGAAAGGGCTTTTGCGGAATTGCCGCCTTTCGGGAAAGCGGCGACAGCGATGCCCATGCCGGCGCGTTTGATCGGGCTGAACTCGAACCCGGCAAAGAGAGCTTTGCCGGCGGGAACAAGCTGGTAGAGAGCACCGCGCTGGCTGCCGAGGACATCTGACAGGATATCCGCCGTGGCAAATTCCTTCGAAGTCAGACCCGGCATCGGGTAGGCGATGGTGGCGATGCCGATGGGAAGATCAGTCGGAAATGACAGGGCCTGAGCCGGAGGTGGCGCCGGATTGACGGGCGCACGTTCGGGGAGGGCACGGCTCGGGATGGTGCCGAACGCCTGTTTTACCTTGTCGAGCGTGGCCTGCGGATCGACATCGCCCACGATCACGAGGATGGCGTTATTGGGAGCGTACCATTTCCCGTAAAAGCTCCGCAGCAGAGCGGCATCGGTTTTATCGAAGGACGGGCGCGTGCCGAGGGCATCGTGCTCGTAGGGCGTGCCTTTGTAAAGAATGGAGCGAAGCTGCGAGATGTAGCGATAAACCGGGCTTGAAAGATCTCGGGAGACTTCCTGCTCGATGGCGCCGCGTTCCTTGTCCCAGTCGGCTTCCGAAAGGGTGAGGCCGTTCATGCGCAGGGCTTCGATATGGAGCAGCAGGCCGAGGTCTTCGGCGGGGGCCGTATAAAAATACTGGGTGACGTCTTCGGTGGTATCGGCGTTGTAGCTGCCGCCGAGCCGGGCGGCCAGGGCGGCGAGCTGGTCTTTGTCGAGGCCTTTGCTGCCACGGAACATCATGTGTTCGAGTGCGTGGGCGGTTCCGGGAAAGCCGTCCGGGGCGTTGGCCGAGCCGACGAGGTAGTTGAGTTCGGTGGTGACGACGGGAGCCAGGCGGTTCTGCACGACGACGACGCGGAGGCCATTGGGCAGGGTCGCGCGGGTGACGTTACCGGCGGTGCTGGCGATGCGGGCCGGCTCCGGGGGGCGGGCCGTGGCGAGATGTGGTGTGAGAACTGTTCCGGCGAGAAGGCCCGCGCAGAGGAATGAGGAAAGAGTTTTCGGAAATCTGGAAATCATAATGTGTCTGGCGTCCCGCTGCCTTTGATTTTGAAAAGATCATGCAGGGTTGCATGGGAGATGTCACGGGCAGAGCCGCCCCGCAGAATCCGTGTCGTGGTCCGGAAGACATTTTCATGATCTTTTCGGAACGAGCTGCCGGTCCGGCTCCGCGCGTTTATTGACGTAATCCGGCTGAGAACCTGACGGGTATTTCGGATTCTGCTGACTGATGATCGGGTTTCTGTATGAATTCAGGTTTAACGCTGGCGACATTTCGCACGGTCTGAGCCGCGTCGACCAAACCAGGTCAGAACGGGGAGCGCCAGGCGGAGGAGTCCCGGGAACATCATGCAGAGACGACCGAAGAGGCCGTCTATGGCGGGCTCGAAGCGTTCCTGGCCGGGATGGCGCAGTGCTTTCATGACGGCGGCTGCAATGGTTTCCGGTTTTGCCGGAGGACTGACGAAGTTGAGAACGGAGCCGCCCCGGGCCATTTCGTCGCGCAGCATGGCGGTATCGACGGCGCCGGGGAAGATGGAGGACACGGCGATGCCGCTGGGTTTTGTTTCCAGTGTCAGGGACAGGGCGAAGCTGCGGAGCGCGGCTTTACTGGCGACATAAACGGCGCTGTTGGCGAGCGGGATGACGGCGGCGAGCGAGTTGATGAAGACGATGTGGCCGCCGCGCGGGATCAGGGGCAGGAGCTGTGAAGTCAGCAGGACGGGCGCGGTCAGATTTATGGCAATCTGCCGCTGGACATCCGCCGGCTGCATGGCGCTGACCGGACCGGGCGCAATGACACCGGCGCAATGGATGAGAACGCTGACGGGGCGACCATCGGCGACGAGTATGTGCGCAGCCCGGGCCAGGTCTTCGGCGTTGCTGAGATCACAGGCTATATGGCGGCTCTGTCCGGCCTGCGCGGGAGCGGTGCGGGACAGCGTGACCGTATCGAAGCCTTCACGAATCAGGGCGATAAGAATCATCCGACCGATTCCACCTGACCCGCCGGTGACGACCGCGAGTGGCGGCCGGCGGCCGGTGTGCGCTGATTCGCCCGCGAACGGCCCGGTCTTGCTCATCTGTTCCCTCACAGTCCGGTTTCTACACCGGGTGTGTCATGTGTTCTACCCCATGCTTCCCTTTCAGAATGTTTACGTAATCTCCCGATCAGCCGGTCGGAACGACGGTGGCGACGATGCCGTTCTCATGCAGCGCGGTCCAGAGGGCCAGGCGGACGGCGTTGGCGGCGGAATCCACGTTGCGGGGCGAAGATGTTTTCCCCGAGGCGGTCAGAGTGACGGTATCGGCCGCGATGGACGCGATCGTGACTGAAGGCGGCGGATCTTTGAGGAGGCCGGGCACGGTATCCATGGCTTTCGACATGACGCCGACGGCTTTTGTCAGATCGGTTCCGAGCGGCAGTCCGATCGAGACGGACATGGCGCCGGTCGGGTGTCCGAGCGTGACATTACGCACGGCGGAAGTAATGAACTGCGAATTCGGGACGATCATCGTCGAGCCGTCCGAGAGGCCGATATCGGTGGAGCGCACGCTGATACGACGGATATCGCCGGTGGTCCCGTTGATCTGGACGAGGTCTCCGATGGTGACGGGCCGTTCCGCGAGAAGAATGATGCCGGAGACGAAATTCTGCACGATGGATTGCAGGCCGAAGCCGATACCGACGGAAAGCGCGCTGACGACCCAGGTCATGCTGCTGACTGTGATGCCGATGGTTGACATGACCGTCAGGCAGATAAGAATCCAGGCGGCGTAAGTGAAGATGGTGACGATGGAGGTCTGGGAGCCGACATCCAGGTTTGTTGTCGGGAAAAGCCGGTTTCGCAGCCAGTTCTGTGTCAGGCGGATGAGGTAGTGACCGATAACGGGGATGGCGATGCATTTCAGGATGACATCGAAGGACAGGGTGACGCCGCCGATATGCTGACCGAAGACAACCTTTCCGATATTTCCCGATATGACGGAGAAATCGAAATCTCCGCCGGACTGGGCGACTGCGATCGCAACGAAAACCAGCAGGATGCTGAACAACCCGCTGATGACAGCGCAGCCCTGATCGACGAGCCGGGGTGAAATGCCTAGCCGCACAAATTGCATGCCGAGCCGGCCGGAACTGGTGAAGACGGTTGTCGCGAGATCGTTGACGAGAAGAAAGACCAGCGACAGGCCGAGGCCCGTGACGACCATGGAGCAGATCCATGACAGCGTCGTATAACCGAGCGGAATGTAGCCGATGAGGCTGACGACACCACAGAAGACCGAGATGAAGAAGGCCAGGATTCGGGCTGCCCTGCCAATTGTGCTTTGCAGAAGAGGGGTTTCGTCAGAGGCCGTGTCACGCTGACGGACGATCTGTCTGGGCGTTATGAACAGGAGTGGCGCGGCGATGAATACGAAGATGATGTCGGCGGTCTGAACACCGAACGGACCGAGGATGGTGCCGGTATCGACATATCGAAGGATGCCCCGGAGCAGGATGAGGAGCGCGAACCAGAGCGTGCAGGGCGTGAGGGCGCGGGCGGTCGCATCTCCGAGCGGCACAACGCGCCAGTCCGGGTTGCCGGCCGCCAGCATGGACGCGCCGGCCCCGAGCATGAATCCGACGAGCGGGATCTGGGAACCGACGAAGCCGGCGAGTTCGGCGAAGCTGCTGCCCTCCACATCGCTCGCGCCTGTGATGCCGAGCCAGAAGACAAGAGCTCCGGCGCCTGAGAATCCGGCACAGCAGGCGGAATAGAGCAGAACGGCGGCGATCCGGCGCACACGGCCATCCGGCAGAAGCCGGGCGGCCGCGCGACGCGCCTGTTTCAGCAGAAAAAACGGCGCTGCAAACAGGATTGCGGCCCCGAAAAAACAGATGAGCATGGTCGGAAGCCGCGAGCTTTCGGCTGTCGATGCGACGGTTTGCGCGGTTTCGCCGGCAAAGCCTCGGAGGCGGGCGATATTGGACGGGAATTCGGCGGAGAGATTGCTCCAGAAAGCGGGGGCCAGGGGGGATGGGAAGCGTTGCAGAAGCATCGCCTGCTGGACGGCGTTATTGCGCTGGCTCAGGACGAGAACGAGCTGATGGGCCTGAAGCGCGCAGAGGCGGGCTCGGGTCAGGCGGCCGCTCAGGTCATTCTGAGCTTTAAGCAGTCTGTCGCGCTGGGCCGTGAGTGTCGGCAGTTCGGGTGGCGCGCCTTTTGCCGGGGCCGGTCCCAGAACATCAAGCATTGTTTTGAAAATTTTCTCATATGGCTCCAGCCTGGCGACTATGTCGTCCGCTGTGTTCCCGGCGATCGTCGCACTCCGGGCGAGTTCCGCGACGTTTCCGGCACTATGCCCCTTCGACGGGTCGATACGGGTGCGGAAGACGTCTGTGATCGTTTTTTCGAGCGCATCAAGGGTGGCGTCCGGGGCAATGGTTGCAGGAACGGCGAATAGGGTATCCTGATTGCGCCCCTCCCCGCTCCAGGCGGGGGTGTCGTCTGCCGCGCGGGCAATCGTGGCTGTGGAGAACAGGCTCAGCCCCGTGAGGGAAGCGAGGAAAATTCCGGAGCCAGCCAGGCTGAAAATGAGCGTGACCAGGTAAACGAGGGTCCGGACCGGGGGCTTTTTCGCTTCAGGCGGTGCGGAGACAATCCGGGGATAGCGGGCTTCTGACGCGGGTGTTCCTGACACAAATCCTCCTGGCCGGATGCGGCCTGTATGGCGAAATTTCCATCGTCTGTCCGCATATTAACCCGCGAAGAGGCGCGGTGGTTTCCATCCCGGCCCGGAACTGACGTTTGCATATCGAACCAGTTCGGCCATCATGGGACATTATCGGGCAAAGCGTGCGTCGCGCCTTATGGCGGCGTGCCGCCCTACGTCAACCGGGGTCCGGCATGGGAGGACTGGTTGCTGAGTTGGGGTCGGCTCCGCTCATGCGCTGCTCTTTCCAGGTCTGCCCCTCGCAGGATCGCTTTATGCAGCAGCCCGCCTCGTCCCGCGAACTGACCGTTCGCGGTCTTATTATCGGTGCTCTCATCACCGTGGTGTTCACGGCTTCCAACACATATCTCGGGCTGAAGATCGGACTGACCTTTGCGTCTTCAATTCCGGCCGCGGTCATTTCGATGTCGGTTTTACGGTTGCTTGGCGGCGGAACGATACTTGAAAACAACATGGTGCAGAGCCAGGCCTCGGCTGCCGGGACGCTTTCCACTGTATTCGCGGTGTTTCCGGCGCTGATTCTGATCGGTCACTGGGCGAGGTTTCCTTATCTGGAAACTGTCGGGCTGACGGCGGCGGGTGGGATGGCGGGCGTGCTGTTCACGATTCCTCTCCGGCGGGCGCTGGTGAATGAAAGCACCCTGCCCTATCCGGAGGGCGTGGCGGCGGCGGAGATCCTGCGGGCGGGGCATGAACAGGCGAGCGATGGCGCGCGGAATGACGGCCTGATGACATTGCTGGCGGGCACGGTGATTTCGGCGGCATTTTCGTTTGCGAGTGGCGGTCTGCGGGTTCTCTCAGATGGAGCGGCTGTAGTTTTTTCGTCCGGTTCTTCCGTGTTTCGTCTGTCGACGGGGTTTTCGCTGGCGCTGCTGGGCGCGGGATATCTGGTCGGGATTGCGGGCGGGATGGCCATGCTGTTCGGCTATGTTTTGTCCTGGCTGATTGCCGTTCCCTGGCTGACGGCGATCACGCCGAACACGGATCATCTGGCACCGGGAGCGTTTGCAACCTGGGTCTGGCTGCACAAGGTCCGGTTTATCGGCGCGGGAGCGATTGCTCTCGCTTCGGTGTGGACGCTGGGCGAACTGGCCGGGCCGGTGATCCGGGGTGTAAAGGACGCTCTGGTTTCGCGGGTCGGGGTTTCGACGGATAACCGGGATCTTTCGCCACGGACGATCGGGCTGATCGGGGCGGCGCTGTTTGTTGTGGTCGCGGTATTTCTGACGGCGTTTCTGCTGCCGTTTACGTCCCATGTTCTGATACCCGTGCTGTTTGGCTCGGTGTTTATGTTTGTATTTGGATTTCTGACGGCGGCGGCCTGCGGTTATATGGCGGGGCTGGTCGGGTCATCGTCATCGCCTATTTCAGGCATTGTTCTGATTGCGACCATTCTGGTTTCGTCGTGTCTGCTCGGGCTGGAAGCTCTGGGGCTTCTGCCGGACGTATTCTCGGCGAACGGACATCATCTGGCGATTGCGTTCACGATCATCATTCTTTCGGCGATCGTGGCTTCGGCCGCGATTTCCAATGACAATCTTCAGGATCTGAAGACGGGCCAGCTTCTGGGGGCGTCGCCATGGAAGCAGGAAACGGTGCTGCTTGTCGGTTGTGGGATCGGAGCGCTGGTCATTCCGCCTGTCCTGAATCTTCTTTATCAGGCTTATGGCTTTACCGGGGCTTTGCCGCGCCCGGACATGGACCCGGCACGGGCACTGGCGGCGCCGCAGCCGGCGATTATTGCGATGGTGGCGTCAGGGATTTTTGAGCACAACCTGGACTGGACGCTGATTTCCATCGGATTTGCACTGGGGGCAGGTCTGATCGTGCTGGACCGGCAGATGAAGCGGCGCGGGCTGTCGCTTCCGCCGCTCGCGGTTGGAATCGGGCTTTATCTGCCTCCTGCGGTATCGACGACGCTCGCGGTGGGTGCGGGCATAGGCTGGTGGCTTCAGCGCGGTATGGGAAAGACTGAAAGTGAGGCGGGACCGGGGACGATGATTGCCTCGGGTCTGATTGTCGGGGAGAGCCTGATGGGGGTCGCTCTGGCGGCGATTTCCGGGATAAGCGGATCGGATAATGCGCTCTCGGTCGTAAGATCGGGCATCGCGCCGTGGGATACGATTCTGGGATGTCTGGCCTTTGTGGGTGTGTGCTGCTGGTTTGTGATGCGTGTCAGGAAGACGACGGGTAATTGCAGGTGACGTCGCTGCTGCCGGTGCCGATCGTCAGCGGGATGGAGGTGGACTGGCGCGGCACCATGTAGAGGCTTTCGTACATTGGGAGGTCGGGAATGGCAAAACCCGGGATGACGGTGCTGATGACGACAGGCGTATATGTGTACCAGCTTTCGCCGTAGATAAGGTAGCTGGTCGTGTCAGAATTCGTTGTGCTGGGCACGGTGACGGTTGAATTCAGGGCGCGCGGCGTCCGGTTCAGGCCGCAGCTCCAGACGACGGTGCCTGTCCCGCCGCTTCCTACTGATATTTCCGAAACGATGAGTTCCGCCGTGCTTGTCGAATAGGGATTCATGACGAGCAGCGTGGCGGCCAGCACGAGCGAGGCGTCATCGGTTGTCATGGTCTCGTACTGCGTTGTGAGATTTGCGACGGTATGTGACATGTCGGTCACTTTTCTCAGAACGATGACCGCGTCCTCAATTTCCGCGCCGCAGATGAACAGGCTGATAAGCAAAGGGGCTATCAGAGCAAATTCAATGGCCGAAACGCCGCTGACGCAGTTCAGGAAACGCCTATGGCGGCACGGGCCAGGGTGTGGCTCGTGCCGGGGGGGCTGACACGGAACTGCGCCAGGGACCGGGGAAGGCGGCTGATCGGGCTCCGTCACGAAGAAGGCTCATTTTTGATGACGACGGTCGATACGATCAGCCGGGTCTGATTGGCGCTTTCGGTGACCGGATTAAAGCCACCAAGCACGGCTACAATGGGCAGCATATAGATCATCTGCAGCACGACGATGTCACCGGGGCTTCCGGGATCGTAACTCCAGCTGTTCGAGACTACGCCGCTGCCATCGAATGTCAGTGTCGGAACTGCGGTGTTGACATCCGCAAAGCTGGCGACGGTTTGCGCGTTGATGAAGAGCGAGGAGCAGCTCATGTAAGCGGGCAGTCTTGCACAGGCCAGCGTTTTGAACGCTCCGGAATCAGTGGAGGCCGGAGCCTGTCCTGTGAGGATCAGCCGTGACATCTGGTCTGCCACGGCGTCGAGCGCATCCTGAGTAAAATAGATGATGCTCATCACCACTGAAGCATAAAGCAGCGTGATGAGCGGAAGAGCGATAAACGCGAATTCCAGTGCGGCGGCTCCCCGCCTGTCCGCGCGGAAGCCTGTGGCTTCGGCCCCGCGGCCTGCGCCGGAACGAGGCTCCCGTAGCCGGATCGACGGGCACCGTGTCGGAATCCTCTTAATTGTTCCCCCTTTTGCATTTATCCCTGGATATGATCATGCAGATCCGGGGCACGCATGGTCTGGTAATTATAATATGGAAAAGTATTGTGGCCGGACCTCGTTAACGGCACGTTTAAATATGAATTTGCTCGCCATCTTGCATGGGACGCGGACAGTTCCATTATCGGGGGGATCGGTTTTTTTGCCGTGATGCATGGACCGTCACGCTGCGTATGGGAACGGTGAAAAAACGGAGTGCGGACCGGCCTGTCTGGCGGACACGCTATCTGACGGATTTCAGGAAATAAATGTGCTGCTGAGTGGTCTGTGGACGGATCATTTTTCGGCTTTCGGGAGATGGTGATGCCTGCGTCGATCTCTTTACCTGTCGAAGGCATGACCTGCGCTGACTGCGCGGCGCGGATTGAAAAGGTTCTGAACCGGCTTCCCGGCATTACGGCGAACGTGAACTTTGCGTCCGGCAGGGCCTCTCTGGCGCTTGCCGGAGATCATGCTCCCGTTGCCGATATTGAAGCGACGATTGAGCGGGCGGGGTTCACGGTGCCCCATGAGCATGTGTCTCTGGCGATCGAGGGCATGACCTGCGCCGCCTGCGCGATACGGCTTGAAAAAATCCTGAACCGGCTCGACGGCGTGACGGCGCATGTGAGTTTCGCCGCAGCGCGGGCCACGGCGGATCTGACACCGGGACTGGCGGGTGTGGATGATCTGACAGCCGCGGTGAGCCGGGCGGGTTTTCGGGCGGGAGTGGCGGAGAGGGATGAGGCCGCCCGCCAGGAGCGACGTGCCGGTGAGCGACGCAGGCTCCGGCTGGAGCTGGTTGTCGGGATTGTGGCGACGTTACCTCTGCTTCTGGAGATGATCCCCACCGCCAGCCATGAACTGATGTTGCCGCGGTGGATGCAGCTTGTGCTGGCGAGCATCGTCCAGTTCGGTCCCGGGTTGAAATTCTACCGGGGCGCGTGGGCGGCGCTGCGGGGCGGTGGCGCGAACATGGACGTTCTGGTGGCGCTGGGCACGACGATCGCGTGGCTTTCCAGCGCGGTTGTGACGGTGTTCGGGCTGGATGCGCCGGTATGGTTTGAGTCCGGGGCGACGGTTCTGACGCTGGTGACGGCTGGACGGCTGATGGAGGCGAACGCGAAGGACCGGGCCGCCTCGGGCATTGCGCGGCTGGCGAAATTGCAGCCTCAGACAGCACATGTGGAGACGGCGGGCGAAGTTCGGGACCAGCCGGCGGCGGGTCTTGTTGTGGACGATGTCTTTGTGGTGCGGCCAGGCGAGGCCGTGCCGACGGACGGCGCGGTGCTGACGGGAGAGTCGGCGCTCGATGAAGCGATGCTGACCGGGGAAAGCATGCCGGTGCCGCGCGGCCCGGGGGATGCTGTGCGTGGCGGAACGATCAACGGGGATGGCGTTCTGCGGGTTCGGGCGACAGCGGTCGGAGCGGACACGGCGCTCGCCCGGATTACGCGGATGGTGGATGAAGCGGAGGGCTCGAAGGCACCGATCGAGCGGCTTGTGGATCGGGTTTCGGCGGTTTTCGTGCCGGTGATTCTGGGAATTGCGCTGCTGACACTGGGACTCGGGTGGGCGGTTTCGGGATCGTTTGAGTGGAGTCTGCTCAACGCGGTGGCGGTTCTGGTGGTGGCGTGTCCCTGTGCTCTGGGCCTGGCGACACCGACGGCCATCATGGTTGGCGCCGGGCGTGGAGCGGCGGCGGGGCTGCTGTTTCGCTCGGCGGAGGCGCTGGAACAGATGGGGCGCGTTTCCGTGTTACTGCTGGACAAGACGGGCACGCTGACGGAAGGGCGTCCGCAGGTTACCGGCGTCTTTCCTGTGGACGGGCTGACGCGGGGCGATGTTCTGGCGCTGGCTGCGGGCATGGAGGGAGACTCGACACATCCTCTGGCGAAGGCTGTGCGGCAGGCGGCGGCGGAAGCCGGTGTTGCGCCGGTTGCCGTGACAGAGGGACGGGCCGTTGCGGGGCATGGGCTGACGGCCATATCCGGGGGTGTACCGATGCGGCTGGGATCGGAGCGGTTTCTGGGAGTGACGCCTGACGGCCCGGCGGCGGAATCCGGTCTGCTCGGGGAAACGCTGATCGGGGTCGAGCAGGGCGGCGTGGTCGCGGGCTGGATTGCCGTGGCGGACAAAATCCGGGCGGATGCGGCGCAGGCTGTGGAATTGCTGAAGGATCTTGGCATTCGTCCGGTTATGGTCACGGGGGATTCCGAGGCGGCAGCGCGGCGGGTGGCGACAGCGGTCGGGATCACGGATGTCAGGGCGGGCGTGCTTCCTGGCGACAAGGCGGCGGAGGTTGCTGAAGCGAGGGCATCCACCGACGGGAGCGGGCTCGTCGGGATGGCGGGCGACGGGATCAACGACGCGCCGGCTCTGGCGGCGGCGGATGTTGGAATTGCGATGGGAAGCGGGACCGATGTGGCACTGGACACGGCGGCTGTGGTGCTGATGCGCTCGCAGCTTCTGGCTCCGGTGGATGCCGTCAGTCTGTCACGCGCCACATCGCGCAAGATCAGACAGAATCTGTTTTTCGCGTGTATTTATAATGGTCTTGGCGTTCCTCTGGCTGCATTCGGGGTGCTGTCGCCCATGTTGTCCGGAGCGGCTATGGCGATGAGTTCGGTGTCGGTGGTGAGCAATGCGCTATTGCTCAACCGGTGGAGACCGGTATCGCAGGATGTCCGGTCGGTTCCGATGATCGGGACTGGACAATAAGGTGATGCGGCGCGATGGTCGCGGCCTGTTGAAGACAGCGACCGCTCTGGTGACGGGACTGTTGCCGGGCTGCGCACGTTAAGGAGAAAAACGATGAAAACCGATACATTCCTTGTGCAGGGCATGACATGCGACGGGTGTGTCTCATCGATCAAACGTGCGCTTGAAGGTCTCTCCGGTGTAAAAGAAGCTCGTCCTTCCCTGGAGAAAGGCGAGGTTTCGGTTGATTATGATCCGTCACTGACCGGGGAGTCGGCTATCCGTCGTACGATTGAGGCGGCGGGCTTCGACGTCAACTGACGTTTTCGCTATCGGTCTGCATTTTGCTCCGGCTTTCCCTCCCCCTGCCCGGCTCTGGTTTCGGCCATGCAGGTGACACGCGGGGGGGCTTCCGGAGGCGGCCTTCATTGAGTCAACGGAACGTGGCAGATGAGGGTTTCGTTTCGTGGCGTATGTGTTGCGTTGTGTGATCAGGAATGAACGGGGTCGCGGTGTCTTATCCAGTTAAAACCGGAAATCAGGCTTGGGCGCGCATGGCTGTGCGGAGACTTGTGCCTCTGCTGGCGTTATGCGCCGCCGGTTGCTCGGCTGAGATGGGGCGGACGGTCAACGACACGGATATTTCGTGTCTGCGTAAGCAGATGGGGTCTGGGATTCACACATCTTTTCCGCTTGCGGCGAACACGTGTCAGCGGTGGACGAATCACAATCTGATTTTCAATCAGAAAACCGCGAAGCCGATGCCGCTCAATCTGAAGGGCGCGCCGGATCTGCAGGCACTGGCTGAAGAATACAGTTACACCTACACGAAATAAGGCATCAGGTTTCCAGTTCGACATCCCAGTAGAGGTAATCGCGCCAGCTTTCATGCAGATAGTTCGGCGGGAAAGCACGTCCGTTTTCCTGGAGTTCCCAGGTGGTTGGCTGTGCAGGACGACGGCGTGGAAACATGCGAATTTCCTGCGGCAGATGATCGGCTTTGAGAAGGTTGCAGGAGCCGCAGGCGGTGATGACATTATCCCAGCTTGTTTTTCCGCCTTTGCTGCGCGGGATGACGTGATCGAAGGTCAACTCATGCGTTGGCAGGTGGTCATTGCAGTACTGGCAGGAAAAATTATCGCGCAGGAAGACGTTGAACCGGGTGAAAGCGGGACGTCGCGCGGTCGGTACATATTCTCTGAGAGCCTGAATCAGAAAGCGGTTTGATTGATTTTTCGCAGAACTCTGCGGATATGGGCAATCATCAACCACGCGTGGGATGACGAGATTGTTGCCTCGACATCCTTCGTGA
>NZ_WOTA01000014.1 GCF_011516825.1 Acetobacter oeni
TCGGTGAGAGGTCACATGACATGGCTTTCCGGCATAAAAAAGCCCGCAGCAGTCAGGGACTGTGCGGGCGCAATTCTCGATAATGTATGTCTGGATGCCTGTCCCTGTACAATAGGGCCACAGCTTTTTACGCGTGCTATAACTCTGTCGCCGGCCCCGACGCCCCGTCGACAGGCCTTCCCAGTTCATCGCCGGATCAAACCAGACCGTTTAAAGACCCACGCCGCTTCAGCGCAGCGTTGTAGGAAGGCCAGTTCGTCGTTCGACAGGTCACGGCTTGCTCATGACGACCGGCTATCAGACCGCACGCACTCAGTGAATCCCGCCGACCCCATTTACGCAACAGAGACCAACAGAACCGATATGGCCGGGATTTGCGAACGCGGATTTAGAATGCCCGCATGATGCGTTGATTTTTCCAGACCGGCGTGATTGTGTCGAATTCGATCCTTTTTCAAGAATCGACATGACCGAAAATTTCATCAAGATTGCTATTAATCGTATCGGAAGGTCTACCTCATTGAATGGTGCAGTCGAGACGCGCCCCGAGCTCTGGCCTCATGTGACCCACACAAAACGGCGGCGAGACACAACATCCTTGTTTCGTCCGAATATGTTTTACGCTCTCTCGCAGAACACGACTGGAATTAAATCAAGCACACTACTCGTTAATGGGCACCATATCGGAAATTATACACAATATTAAATAACATAAATTTATTATTGAATTACCGAAGGCCAGACATGGACAGAACCACCCGCTCACCTAACATGTCGTGGAGGATTATTTTAAGAAGAATCCCTCGGGCGCTCGATATCACGCGGCGCTCGTGCGTTTGTGTTGGCGCGATTGGTGTATTGTCGTTGACGTACGCTCACGCCCGAGACGCGCCTACACCACCCACCCGCTCCCCCAGCGAAACTATCGTCGTGCACGGGATGCCGCCCGACGTGGTGCAAGGGGAGGTCCAAAAAATATTTTATGAGCAGTGGGACAGCCAGATCCCACGTTGGGGATCGAAATTTTGTCCGGTTGTGTTGGGGCTAAGCGACCCCTTCGGCGGCATGGTTCTTGAGGCACTCAACCAGACGGCTCGCTCCCTCATTCCTGACATCCCTCCACAATGCAACGATAAGAACGTATTTCTTCTATTTTCAGACGATGGCACTGCATTGTTTAATATGGTCTACAATCGAATCCCGACACTCGGGAACGGTTACGATTCGAGCGGGATCAGCCCCAGTGATTTGGATTTACCGGATAAGCAGCTTGTCAAAGAACTCCGTCAAAACCGTCCAGTGCGCTGGTACCGAAGTATAAGCACGGACCACGAAGCAGGGACGCTGCTCGGCTCACGAGCTCAATCTGCATTGGTCGGCGCCAAAGGTACACAAGCGCGAACTACTTCGACTATTGTTATTGTTGACCAGAATCTCGCTTCCGGTGCGACATGGCAACAGCTCATTGATTATCTGACTGTGGTGGTATTGGCCGCACCAAAACTCGGAGGGACATTTAACGAAAATTCGATCATGAGTTTGTTTAATGACAATCATTTCCAAACGAAAGCTCCTCCGCGCCTGACTTCTTTCGATACGGAGTTGCTTCATGCGCTATATGAGGCCGATCCGGCGCAAGATGCGCACTCAGAACAAATGGATATCGCCCGAACTGTCAGTAAAAACGTCACGTCCACAATACAGAATTCTACGCCCTGAGAGCCCTTTTGGAAATTCACGGATGAGCGTTTCTGCGTAGCATGAGGCTTCCCATGGCGATGTGGATCATGGCCTCTGCGACGTCGATCCGCTGTTCGTAGTCCTTCACAAGGCGACGCCAGCGGATCATCCAGCCGAAGGTCCGTTCCACAACCCACCGACGCGGCAGGATTTCAAACCCTTTTGTTGTATCTGACCGCCGGATGACCTCCGACTGTGAAGTCGAGCGGGTGATGATGACTGACGCGGTCCGCCTCATAATAATGATCTGCCAGCACTTCCAGCACCAGTGCGATCTGCGCTGACGCCTGCCGGCATCCGGTCGGGGAGCCCGGAAACAACAGATCCCCGATCCGCGCGAACGGCAGTTCCTCGACCAGCATAAGGATGAGGCGTTGTTCGCCGGCACGGCCGATTGCGGCGCGCGCACCACGCAACGCCTCACCGGCACCGACGCGCGCCAGCTGGAAGCTCTCCTGATCGCCGGAAATACCGCACCGCAAAAGTGGATCCTGATCCCCGACGCCAAAATTGAAGAAGACATAATCGACACGCCATCTCTCGGCCGCAGCGGCCTGCGCCTCTGTAATACGGCTTCGCCGCAAAAGCGTCTGGACGGTGGTGATTACCCTTGAAACGCCGCCTGTTTCGTCGACATCGCTATGATATTTGCGCTCGGCCGTCGCCGATAGTCCAGTCAGCAAAACAAAATCCTTAAAAGTGCGCGTGTGGACAGGGAAATTTATGCGTCTTCACAACACGTGTGCATTACGTCGCACACCGATCCGGGCTGCCCGACGCTCGGCACGCTCCCCAGCAGCGCAGCGGCCATCGTTGTGGCCGCCTCGATTGCCTCAATGCGCCTCCTCGTGACCTCAAGCCTGTCCCCGCTCAGTTCCGGCAGGTGGCGCCTCAGTCCCTCTGACAGAGCAACGCCTGTCAGCCCGGTGCAGTCATCCGGCATCCATGCGCCATGCTCGCGAATTTTCCTTTCATCCTCTTCGCGTGCCCGACGCTCAGCATGCAACTCATCAAGCCCAGCCCGGACCGCAGCCTTTTCCTCGTCCGTTGGCTTCTGGCGCGAAGGTGCGCCGGGTTTCCTCTGCGCCATTTCAACAATCCGCCTCGCACCGATGACCTGACGCCTGAGAGGCTCACCAAATCGGTTCAGATGTGCGTAGAGTTCCGCGATAGACGGCCACCATGTTCCTTTCTCACCCTGGCGAACCCACGCCTTTCGCCCCTCCTCGGTAAACGCTCCAGCGGGAAGATCCCCGCAAATCTCAGTTGCCATCCGGGCATAACCGGAAGCCTCGGCTGAGGACGAAGGTGCGTTTCTGACGAGCGGGGCGAGCTTCTTCAGCCACGCTGAAACGATAAGTGGACCTGCGGCCTCAGTCATTCTAGCCCCCGAAGCAACAATTTCCCGCGCTTCCAAAACTCGGGATGGCGTGAGCTCTCGTGCCGTCAGGGCGCATCCGGACTGCATCACATCAATGACCGCACTCAGATCGGGCGAGATCGAAGGAGCATCAGATGGGATGGTGTGTTTTACGATAATGTTCATCAATCAAACTCCCTCAAGATCTGGCACCCCGGCCCACGCATTTTCCACGGCGATGCTTCGAGACCCGGTGCGTCCCCGAAGCGTTGCCTCGATCCACGCAACCGGCTCCGCAGGCCTCAAATCAGCAGCTTCGAGCAGGATCATGTTCAATAAAGCACAGTCATCTTTGGCGGTTTTCAGCCATTTGCCGATCAATGGGCGGGATTGAACCGGTGACTTCCCGGTCAGCCTCGAGACCACAGCCAGGCCATGGCGAAAGAGAGAGGTTCGTGCATCCAGCGGCGCATCCTCGTCGGGCCTGACCGGCTCTGATCGCGACTTCGGCGGAATGAGTTCGATCTGCTGACCGGCCGCAGATGGCGACGGAGGCTCGTCCGACGTCGTGAGCGAAGCGAACGTTCTTTCTTTATCTATATCCCTCTCCCTCTCCCTCTCCCTTGCATTGCCACGGGATATGCCGTGGCATGTGTCCGGCATATCCTCCGGCACGCCATTGGCATTGCCGGTCTCGGTGGTTTTCTTATTCCAGCGCTTTGCCGCACGATCTCGCTGAGCGATGCGGGCCTTCCATGCGTGACATGCTTTTTCCGATACCGTGGGATGATAGAGGCGTCCGTCAGAACACTTCACCCATCCACGAAGAGCCATATCCCGAACCTTCTTCCAGCGCGCTCCTGCACCGGACAGGTGGGCAAGAACACGGTCGTCGTCCGGGAGGCTGGCCGCAGGGATCTGAACCCATGACTTGCACCAAAGCGCAACCGCAGCCTTGAACTCATCTCCTGTTGAAATCGCAAAGAGGTCACAGTCGATAATACGAATTACGTCCAGCGGCATGTACGGAAGTCCGCGCAGGTCGCAGTCCTCCGGCGTCATTGGATCGGGTAGATCTATCATTCTTCTGCCTCCGATTGCGGAGCCGAATAATTCTTATCACGACCTGACGCGCGCAAAGTTTTTTCGTCGCTTTTCAGTGCAAGCCACGTCCAGGTCTCGCTGTCGCATGAGGGGGTTCGACTCATCCCACACCTTCCGCCATCGGATGCGGAACCCACTTCACCATGCGTGGATGCCCGGTCGCCTCGGTAAATGTCTGCTCAGACAGAGTGCGCAAAGATGGGCAAGTGATGACGGGTCTGCCTCCTCGCATCAGCCTTACCGGAGCGTCAGGCGCGCCAGCATCAACGAGCGCCCGTGCAAGTTTGCATGACGCTCCATTGCGGCTGCTCGCTGAGAACTTTCCAAACGTGGCCATATCCATTCCATCACTGCGCTGCGACATGATGAAGCAATATTCTTTGATCCGAATGGTCATCCCACGATCTCCTCAATCACCACTTCCGTGCGCTGTTCTGCGCGGCGGCATTTCACGCCCAGCACGACCAGCTCACAGTGAACCGGGCTGTCATCGCGGATCAGGCCGATACCGAACTTATTCCTTACTTTTCCATTCGCCATCAGCGACGGAGTTGTCATGCAGTCGCACAAGTCCTTCACAGACCCGACGAGATTGTCGTGATCCGGAACCCCGATCGAGAATCGCGTGACCGTTACCCGGGCCTTCTCGAACGGCTCAGGAGGGCGTCCGCCGATCAGGGCAGCAATCTGCACTGACGTCTTCCGTTTGTTCTCCGACCGGACACGGTAATGCTTGCGCATGAGCACGTTCAGCAGCGGCGTTGGTTCTGGAAGAGTAAATGATATTATCCGGGTCATCGGCATCACTCGGAGCCCCTGGCACCAACGCCTGTCGGAATATCCATAATCTCAAAATACGTTTTCTGTCGTATTCCAAGTTTCGGCAGCATCCCTTTCGGATACCCGCTCCGGCCACACAGAGCATCAGACAAATGGCTGTCCGTTACACCGATTGCTTTGGCAAAATTACGTTGTGTTCCGTAAATATCTTTAATCCGACGCTTGATGTGCGGGAGAACTCCAAACACATCAACCATTCCAGGTTTGAGCATGCCTTGTTTCATTTCCGCAATTCCTCCCCCATAAGTCGCAGCGCGCGACTTTCCAGATCAAACGCCTTCTGGTTCAGCCTCTCCGATCTGGCCCGAAGATGAATGGCTTTCTGGATGAGCCGCGTTGCTCGCTGCCGGAGGCGCGGAGCGCGCCATCTGAGAAATCCCTCTCGCATGCATCATCCCATTCTTTACTGAGCGCTCTGTAGATTTCAGCCTCATGACGGGCCTTTTCTTCCAAACGCCTGATTGTTGACCGATATTCAGAAACCAGACGCAAATAGACGTGCGCTGGCAGGTTGAGGCTTTCCCCGTAATAAATTGACCGGGCCATGCGCTCGGTCACGGAAAGGAGCCGCGCCAGTCTGTGAAAAATCTGCTTCACCGGCAGGCGATGGCCAAAGCCATCCGCGATGGCGCGAGCCTTCTTCTGCGCATCAGCAGCGATGGCCTCAGCGCTCGTCATCTGTTTTTCCATTCTGGCGGAAAACTGTGTCAGCAAATGCTTCATATCCTGCTCCATTCTCAGACTCGCCAGAGCAGAGAACGGGGAAATGAAACATGGAGGTGCAGAATCCGAAGGACACAGATGCGGACGGTTCACGCGAGGAGGACCGTCTGCCAGTGCTTGCGCGCCAGATGCTCACCTTCGCCCAGGCATGGGCGGTCATGCACCCGGCAGCAGACGCAGAGACGCGCCGGCTGCTGGTGGCAATGATCGAGGTAGAGATCATGGCGCACACGATGTGATCAGGTGCCCCGACCGCGGGAAAGCTTCTTCACGCAGATCAGCGTGCGGTTGCCGTCAGGGATTTCCTTCACTTCAACGCGGCGCTGCGCTTTCCAGAGATTGATCTGATCCATCGCGGGAGGGTTCGGCATCCCCGGCACCAGCCTGTCGCCATACCGGGCATAGGCAATGCGGAACCCGGCAGGGGCTACAGTCACCGCGCCATCCCTCGCAGGGAGATCGACCATCCGGCGCACAGAGCGATAGCGCCGACACACCAGATCGCGAGGCCGCCTGCTCCGATCATGAGGATCTGGATCATGCCGCTGGCTCGTTCGCCGGGGAGCGCTGGAACAGGTCGGGGCGCAGTTCCTCGCGGGGGATATCAAAAGCCCGCTCAATCGCAGGGCAGTGGTGCGGCGGAATTTTCTTCCACAGCATAGGGGTTGTCCGACAGACGCCGAGCGCCTTCGCGACAACTGAAGCTCCGCCAACGCGGTCTATGAGTTCACGGGGTGTCATGAATAAATGTTTGCCACACGAACGCATAAATGCGCAAGCATTTTGTTTGCCACATAAACACACGCAAATTCCGGGCGTGTCATAGTCCGCCTATGTATGACCGTCAGATCATGGCCGACAGACTACGCGAGGCACGCCTGAAGAAGGCTGCCGATATGGGGGTAAAACTCACTCAGGAAGATGTTGCGGCCGCGACGAACGTGTCTCGCTCGCATGTTGCGAACGCCGAAGGGGCTAAAACAGGCATCAGCCTTGATGCGGCATATGCCCTAGCGCAATTTTATGACGTCTCCCTTGACTATCTGACGGGCCTTTCTATTGCGCCGCTCCAATCTCCGGGAGGCGTTTTCCAGAACCCAGAGGAGAGAACCCTCATCCGGTCCTGGAGAGCTATGGACGAGGCTGAGCGCGTCGCGCTGGCAATCGTCATTGACCGCCTCGGCGCCAAGGCATCCCCATCCGATGCCGCTTAATTCCCCCACGCGCCCCTCCATCTTACTTGAGAGACACCATCTCACAAATGAGAACAGAATAGGAACACTCAATCCGTATCTGGCGGGTATGCGGGAAATTTTGTTGCGTAACGATAGAGACGGTGGCCGTGTTTAATCGCTGACCGCAAGGCAGCCACTGCATTCTGAGGAAATTATGAGCGTATTTTTTAAGATTCTAGCCGGTCTTGGTGTGATTTCGGTTGCTGCATGCGCCACCACAAGTGATGTGATGGACAGAGGAAACGGTGTGTATTCTATCTCAGGTTACGCGTCGCACCTCAGGGGTGGAGCGACGGGGGCCATTAACGTGGCGTATAGAGATGCTCAGGCATTTTGCGCAAAAACCAATCCAGGTGCTCACGCTATCGTTTTAAATGAATCTACTCGGGATGTTTACCAGTCATCGGGATCGTTTTCGTCGACACAAGGAAATGCGTCCGGATCTTATGGGAAATTCGCTTCAGGCAATGCTGATTTAATATTCCGCTGCGGATAATCGCAAGAAACTAAAGATTGCCAAAAAAAGGATTATGGCGATTGTCCAGCATTTTGGGCGTCGGCAAGCGTGATGCTTGGCCGTCCCTTCTGGAGCAGTCCGCTCCGAGGGGCGGGAACAGAAAATGTTCGTACGGGGGTTATGCGGGGAATTTAGCTTGCGGAGATGTGGGGCCGGTCATGGATCATGACATGCCCACGGTGCTGTGACGCCGAAATAAAGGGGCGCCACTTCTCAGATTTGCCTGCGCTCCATGCGCTTAGACACCGAGACGGGAGAGGGTTCCTATGCCGCCAACAAACCGCAAAAAGCTGATCCGGATCCTAGTGTTTGGCATCATAATGGTAACCATCGGAGTGCTGGTGTTTCTCGCTGCAGGACGGCGCGGTGGGCTGGATGGACACCGCCCGAACGACCAGTCAATTTCAGGGCAGGCGCCTCGCCGGTTCTGACGCCCATCGATCAGTACGAACTAAGGCGTGTGGACATTAGGGGATTCACTGGTTCCCCCACCCGGCAAAGCAGCCGGGTTTTTTTTGTGCATATTGCGGCCGCCTTCTCTGACATGATGTTGTCATCATGTTTTCATGCTGTTCCCAGCGAGGCCAGCAAGATATCGCCATGATGTAGCGAAGATCCATCTCATCGCGCCGGATTTTTTGCCGCGCTATGTTTGTTTCACAAACTTTTTGCTTGCACAGTAAATGTTTGTGTGACACACCTTCTCTATCAACGCTGCCCACGAGCCGAGCGGAGGATGGAATGACGACACCACACAAAAATCCACATGTAGTCCACCAGGGAGACGTGCTTCTTATCGAAGCAAATATATCCCCGCGGGCTGTGTCGGTTGCGACTGAGATCGCAGCATGAACCGGCGCGTAACCCTTCTCCCGATCGGGATTTACCCAAAAGCCGACGCAATGTCCGCTGGCTGCTCAGGTGTCATCGTCGGAAAATGCCTGAACGGTGAACCGGAAATCCGCCTGGACAATGGAAATGTCGTCTCGTGGCCGGCTGACCGGCTTGAATATGAGGACACGGGCAATGTGGTGCATGTGGATTTCAGGAGGGTGGCGTGACAACCACCATAGCCCGCGCACTGCTCTGGCTCGGTGCATCAGCAGTATTCGCATCGGTAATGGCACCGATGTTCCTTGAAGCGATTGCCTCCTGATCCCCCTGTGTTTTCCGGGTCGCGGCCCGGACTGCACAGACGGATTGCCCGTCACCGTTTCTCTGAAACAGGAGAGTAATCATGCCGTGTCCATATGGAATGGCTTTCACAAACACGCCGTCAGGCGCCCCGCATTTCAGACGCAACATCTGCTTGCCGGCAAGCGTTCAGCGTGACCAGCGGATCATTGCCGGCGTCGTGAATAAGCTTGAAGCTGCCGTGAAGTTTGCACGGGAGCAGCTCGCAACGCTCGACGACACGAAAGCGCCTTTGACCGTAACGGATGTTGTCGAGGGCATCGAGGCGAACATCGAGGCGAACATCGAGGATATGCGTGAAGATCCTCAGGTTGTCGAAGATCGCTGGATGGAGGATGCGTGATGCGCGCACCGAATGAAATCACAGTCGCCATCAGGGCCTTCTCTGACCGGGACGAGGCGCAGCATGACCGGGCGATGGGTTCTCTGGCGGTTCTGGTTGCGGAGCAGGATCGGACGATCCGCGAACTGGCAATAAAAATATCCGACCACGAGACTGCACTTGGCACAGTACGCGCTCAGGCGAATCTTCCTCTGGCCATGATTGTTTATGACCGGATGGAAAAAGCATTGGAGCGTATGTATGTGCGCTTCTCCGGGCGCATATTTCGTCTGTCACGTGTTTTCGGAACAACGCTTGTCTCGGCAGGAAGGTTTCTTGGGGCATGATCTCCCCGTTCACCATGACGGCCCTCTGCGAACTCGTGCTCGCACTGGTCCTCGTGGTCGCGGTGCCGGCAATGGCGCTGCGGTGGGGCAGCAAAGACATGCACCGCGATGATGATCTTAACTTTTGGAGGGGATGAGACGATGACGAAAATACTTGTGACGTTGCCGCTGTATTCGCCTGCACGCGCGGGCGGTAAATATCAGCATTTCTTTGCCGGACGCTGGATCGACGTCCCCTATAGGGTTTACCTGGATCTGCCGTCGGAAGAGACGCGATTGTTCGAGGATGCGCACCCGGCGCTCGTGCGGCAGGATGACGCGCTAGCGGCGCTGGCGGAGAAGGATGCAGAGATTGAACGGCTCAGGACTCTCCTGAAGCCGACGTGGTGGGGCGAATTCGGGGACGAAAACAGTTCATCCGATCTGGATACGCTGCTTGACGATCACTGCGAGTTTGAGATCGTGCAGGTTGAGGGATACGCAACCGTAGAAAGGAAATTCGCATTTTCTGGCGCAGGCACGGTGCATACCTTCGACACGTGCGAAGAAGCCGCAGAAGCGGCGCGTAAACAGTTGGAAACGGCGTCCAACGCAGAGAAACGGCCATGACCGACAAAAAACAGCGCAAGCCCATCAACATGCGCCCATGGACCCCTGAATGGAACGGCGAGACGTGCATGAGGAACGGAAGGCCGCTCTATGTTATCTGTAAGGATCGGGGCGCTCTGATCGGCAGTAACGATAAGTTCCTTAATGAATATCCGGTGGTGGCGTTAAACCGGGGCGGTTCTGTAAGTTCTTTTACCAAGGATGGCAGTTATCGTACTGACCGGGCATGCCCTGGCAGTGACCTGATGGCCTGCGCGAGTATGCCCCTGAGCCAATGGCGGTGTGGGTGAATATGCTGCCGATCAGCAGGGAGACAACAAGCAGAATGGCCTACAGGGACAAGGAAACAGCCCTGAAATGCCTCCTTGGGAGTGAGAGAACAGTAAAGTTCATAGAGGTTCCCGAAGATGACTGAAACCTCAAAGGGCGCCATCGATCCATTCGGATCAGTCGCACGGAATGGCAGCCCGTCCGTGAAGGCCGGGAAATGACGCTTCATTATCACGGCACGCCTATAACGCCGGAAAACATAATAATCGGTCTCGCGGGTTGTCATTTCTGCGTCTCGCATGTCCGACCCGACGATGTAATCCGGGCACATAAGCACGGACAGTCTGTGATGCTGGACAACGGCGCATTCTCTGTCTGGCGTTCCGGGAAGAAAATTAACTGGCCGAAATTTTATGATTGGTGCGACGAATGGCTACATTGTCCAACTACATGGGCTGTCCCGCCAGACGTTATCGATGCGGGAACGCAGGAACAGGACGCGTTGCTGCGGGAATGGCCGCACGGGAAAAACCAGTCGGCCCCGGTGTGGCATATGGATGAGCCAGTCGGACGCCTGCTTCAGCTCGTGGATTCCGGATGGTCGCGGGTGTGTATCGGATCAACCGCCGAATACTCACGAGTGATGTCAAAAGACTGGCAGGAGCGGATGGACGAGTGCTGGAATGCGCTTCTCAAAATGTTTGGCCGGGCACCCAAAATTCATATGCTGCGAGGAATGCAGTGCAGCGGGCACCGTTGGCCGTTTTATAGCCTGGACAGCACGGATATTGGCCAGAACCACCGGCGCCCGACAAACGGGGCGGCTTATATGGCAGCGCGGTGGGACGGGATGCAATGCGCGCTACGCTGGAACCCTACCAACAATTCGCAAAAGGAAATCGCGTTATGACCGGCGCGCCACGAACACGCGAAGAAATCATCGCCGGATTGGCAACAGCAACATCGCTGATTCTGGCTCTTGAGGGGGTGTGGCTAGACGGAAACGACCCGCGTGCCGTCAACGCCGCTCGGGGTCTTTACGACGAGATAGCCGCCCGCGTGCTGGCCGATGCCCCCGACACGAAGCGTCTGGACTGGCTGGAGTCATCAAAATACCCGCACGTCCAGAAATTCGACGGAGGCTGGATGTGCTGCATTGATCGGATATGTGGACCAAACTACGAGACAGCACGAGATGCCATCGATGCAGCGATGAAGGGGGCTGCTGAATGAGTGACGCCATCACCCCGCTCCTGACGGTCAGCCGGGCAGCATCAATACTCGGCTGTCACGTTGAGACCGTTCGCCGCGCAATCCGATCTGGACGCCTCGCTGCATTCCGGATGCGGGGCTGCACCCGAATTTCTCAGGCTGATCTCAAGGCCTATCTGGATACCTATCATTGCCCCGCACACGAAATGACAAACCCCATCTGGAACTCAGGCGGGGCAAGTGGTCCGTCGTCTGGTGGGAGGGCGGCAAGCGTCTCAGACGCTCTACGGGTTGCCCGGATGAAACATCAGCTCGGCGTGCTCTCGTAGATTTTGAGACTGAGCTGGCTAAGAGGCCTGTTCGCGTCACATTCGGAGAAGCGCTCGACCGATACATCGCATCCCGTGCCGGGAAAGTGCAGGCAATGAAGCGCCTGCTTGAGGCGATTGTGCCGATCCGATTGGCACTGGGTCATCTCCGGGTTGATCAGGTCACGCAAGCCCAATGGGATGGATATGCAGAAAGCCGCTTCCGAAAGCCGAAAGCTGGCGAGACGGAACCGGTTAAAATTGCGAACGGCACGCTGCGAAGAGAATTCAATGTTCTGCGGGCCGCCCTCCGTCGCGCATGGAAGGATGGATTTCTTCAGAGGCCACCCGAACTGGAGCCCCCGCGAGACAGCGCGCCCCACGATCGATATCTGACGAAGGACGAGGCCAGACGCCTGCTTGAGGCCTGTGAGACACCACACGTCCGGACATTCGTAGCTATCGCGATTTATACCGGAGCGCGCAGAGGGTCGATTCTGTCGCTCACCTGGGATCGCGTGAATTTTCAGACGGGAATGATCGACTTCCAGGAACCCGGACGTGCTCTGACAGCAAAGCGGCGCGCAGTCGTTCCGATGACGCGGGCTCTCCGGTCTGAACTGGAGAAAGCTATGGTGCTGGCTGATGGGTCATTCGTCGTTCACTGGCACGGGAAGGCGATCCCGACCGGCCTGCGGTGGTCATTCGCCAAGGCATGCGAGCGGGCCAGACTGGGATGGAGGCCCACACCGCATCACCTCAAGCACTCTCTGGCAAGCTGGTTCGCGATGGATGGCGTGCCAATCGATCAGGCGGCGGACTGGCTGGCTACAGACCCGGTGACGCTGAGAAAGACATATCGGAAATTCGATCCGTCCTATCTGCGCGGGATTGCGGATCGGTTTTCTCTGTAGTGGTCCATGTGGACCACAAACCACTGTGGATAAGTCACAAAAACTGTGGCGTCCCGTACGGGATTCGAACCCGTGTTGCCGCCGTGAAAGGGCAGTGTCCTAGGCCTCTAGACGAACGGGACGAGGCGGGTTGGTGGATAGACGGCGTTCAGAAACGCGTCAAGCGATCTTCGATAAAAACCACAAAAAATATGCACTTGATGTGTCTTACGGAATAAAACGTCCGCCTATCCGCTCTTGCTCACACGAGCACCGGCACCAAAAGCGGAACCGCTCAGCCGCATGGCTCTCTCAGGAACCCCAAGTTTTTTCAGTGCGTCCGAGAGGGTTTTCCCACGTAACAGCCCAAGCTCCACAGCCTGGCCCTGATCGGGCGCACTCATCGAAACGGCCTCACCACTGCAATGCAAGAAGAGCGTCGCGCCTCCCCGTGACCCTGCGAGCTTACTAAGCGCACTATCCTGTCCTGGGCTCAGCTGATCGGAGCCAGGAAGGAAGTGGATGATAACTCCATCCTGTGCGGACAGATCATAATCGGGACGGACCTTATCCAAGAGCCGGGCATCTGAAGGAACATCAAACCCGGGAAACGACGGAGGCGGAGGCGGCGCGGCAGGTATTTCCGGTAAAGTCTGAGGGGAAGCGCCTGCAACACCGGCTTTATCGCCTATGAATATTGGCAGAGCTACTTCAGGCTCATCAGCTTTTGAGGCGGGCGCTGTCTGTGATTTCGGGGGCGGCGCAGGAGAAGCCGGAGACTGCGAATCCGCAGCATCAAGGACAGCCCCCATCGAGCCGTCAGGAATTTTCGGCTGGGCTGTCTGGCCGGTCGTTCCCTGCGATGCCGGCTGGGCAAAGCCTGCTACAGAAGGCTTTGCATCCGTCGTTTGACCTGTTGCAGCCGCCTGCACCGGGGGCGGCGGAATCACCGGTGTCAGCGTCCCGTTCTGCGCCTCGGTTCGCAGGCTGAGATTCCGCGCGGTGATCAGATTGCTGGTGATTGACTGCCTGAGCGCCGGAGAGGGCAATGGAGGAGCAGCCGTGGGAGTCAAACCCACTTTCGGATACGGGCCGTTCAGCCCAGGCGCCGGAGCGCGCTGCTGAGCGATGATCCCGCCCTCATACTGATGGTACCAGTTCAGCGTGGTATCAACAGGATCCTGATGGTGACACCCGGCCAGTATCAGGAGCGAAGCCGGCAACAGCGCACTCAGCGGACCGCGCCGGGCCGGTCGACGTGAAACGGGTTGAAACCTGGGTGCTGTCATTACCATCTGTCTTATAAGTCATATGTTTCACGAAGAGCAGCAGTTGCGACTCTGAAGCGGACACGCCCCTCTTGGCATGAGCTGCGTAGCAGAGCAGGATAGCACTATGAAGCTGTATCACAGAACCAGGGAAGGTGTCCGGATGGACGCCGCCCGTATGCAGGATGGCGTTATGAAAAATCAGGTCAGATTCGATGATGAAGATCCTGATGGTCCGGATATTCCTGAACCTCAGGGACCGGATACAAAGGAGCCCGACGATAACAAAACACTCTCGTCTCCGATCAGCGAACTGGAGACCCGTCTGTTCGATCAGCGCAAAGTACTGATCTTCGGCGGCATCAATGACAAGATCGCGCGCGATGTAACCGGACGCCTGCTGGCTCTCGCCGGCTCGTCCGACAAACCCATCGACGTCTACGTCAACTCGCCGGGTGGTCATGTGGAGAGCGGCGATACCATCCATGATATGATTCGCTTCGTCGATTCCGTAGCGCCGGTGAATATGATCGGAACCGGCTGGGTCGCATCCGCCGGCGCGCTGATCTTTGCCGCCGGCCATAAAGATCGCCGGTTCTGCCTGCCGAACACACGCTTCCTGCTGCACCAGCCGATGGGCGGCGTCAGAGGTCCGGCAACCGATATCGATATCGAGGCCCGCGAAATCATCAAAATGCGCGAGCGGCTGAACCACCTGTTCGCACGTGAGACAGGGCAGCCCTATGAAAAGATCTGTAAAGACACGGATCGTAACTACTGGATGTCCGCTAAAGAAGCGATTTCCTATGGTCTCGTGACCAGAATCATTTCCGCACCTTCCGACATCCATTAACCCGCAGGATAACCCCGCGCTCCGGCGCGGGGATGGTCCAACATGCGCATGGGGCGGCATCTTCAGGTTCGCCCCATGACCAGCAAAACGTGAGCGCACAGCCAATGAATGCTCTCGCCGATATCTACACACGGCTCCCCGACAGCATCGACGATTTGCCCGCACCGCCAAACGAAGCTGCGGTTGAAGAGGCTGATTACAGATCCAGGCACTGGAGTTCCTCTATTCCCGGCCCGCTGAAACCAGGATCTCCCGAACATAAACGGGCCGTCGCGGACATGTTCCGGGAAACCTTCAATCCTTACAGGCCATCGGTTATCAACTGGCCGAAGCTCGACCCGGTTACGCTCAGACGTGTGACTTCGCTCCCGATCTGGGACATCGCGGTGCAGACCGAAGGCAAGGCCCGTCTCCGGATGGCGGCCTACGCCAATGTGGTCACGGACCCTGATATGAAGGACGCAATCTCGCGCAATGCGTGGGAAGAAAACCGCCACAAAGAAGTTCTTAGCAAACTCGTCGAAGCCTATGGCATCCGGATGGCTCCGGAACCACCTTATATAGAGCCGCATGACGTTGAATGGGCCTATCTGGTGACTGGCTTTTCAGAATGCGTCGACAGCTTCTTTGCGTTCGGTCTGTTCAAAGTTGCTCAGACCTCGCATTTTTTTCCTGAAGAACTGATCGAAACATTCGAGCCTGTCATGCAGGAAGAATGTCGCCATATTCTCCTGTTCGCCAATTGGCTTGCTTGGTATCGCGCCGTTATGCCGGCCTGGAAACGCCCGTGGTTCGAAGCCAAAGTTCTCGCTGTGTGGGTGTTCCTGATCTATGAACGCATCGGCCTTGCAAAAAGCGTTGATGGCGAGGGCAACGAGCAGGCGCAGGATAACAATTTCACCGTTACCGGCACAAAGGAAATGACAAACCAGGATATTACTCTGGCTGATTTTCTTGAGATTTGTCTGACGGAAAACGATAAGCGCTTCTCGGGCTATGACCCACGCCTCCTTTGCCCGAAACTTGCACCAAATCTCGCTCGGACAGCTTTGTGGGTGCTCGGCCTGTTCGGAAAAAAACCGGCTATTCTAAATAAAGCAGAAGTCGGGCTTGCCTGATGGTCAAAGCAATCCGGTGCTCATAAGCCTGTTCTGTGAGCATTTTGTGACCACGTAATAGTCTTTTGAGCAGGAAGACCTGACCTGAGTTTTATTATAGAAAACAACCGCGCTGGCACGAGCGCCGATGCCTTTGGCCTCCACGGCCACATATCCTGTTGTTCAGGAAGCCGTCGAACGGAAGGGGTTGCAGGAAGCACCTTCCGTCCCGGCGGGTCAGCACAATAATTGAATTGCTATGATATCAGCGCCGTTGAACAGTTCAGGGGAAAGTCATAAGGCGGCTTCATAAATTTTGAGTTTTTGATTCTGCTCGCTTCTGTCCTCATGTTACAAATCAAGCAATAGGAATGCCGGATCGCGATTAAGGATGATCGCAGACGTAATTTTGCCAGTTGATGATGAATTTTTCCAGTTCTGAGGTCCGGGTTTTGCGGATGTATTCGCAAGGTGTGAGCCCTTGCAGGGTTCTAAGGCGGCTGCCGAAATTACAGACGGCCTGGAAATCATTAAGCATTGAGTCATAGATTATGTCGAAACGCATGGAGCGCGACCATATCGTGTTCCGGCCAGGTAACTGTTCAGCCAACAGAATGCCGTTGTCGGTCAGGATGGTACGGATACGATAAGGCGCGATGCGTATCAGGTGCTTCTAAAACTCCCAGGCTGTTTTTCTGTCGACTTTGTCAACAAACTGCGCCATCGCAAACTTGCTTGTCCGGTCGATGACAACAAAGAGATGAAGTTTGCTCCGGCCGCCTGAACCCCGGCAATATCGATATGAAAGAGCCAGACGGGATAGCGTTTGAAGTGTTGCTTCCTGCCTTGTCGCCCACCATATCCGGTAATCGCGAAATCCCATGGCGCTGAAGGTTTTAGATCACCGCTGGGCGGGTCAGATGCGGAATGCTCGCCTGTGCAGAGCGTAAAGGCAGTCATCAGTGGCAGCAGAGCATGCCGCCAAAACAAACGGCTACCACCATTGCTTTTTCTGTTTTGGTAGAACCGCTGCGCCACTTCGATACTGTTTTTGGATTGATCCCAAACTCCCGGCCCACCGCCGAAAGCAACGATGTGCATTGCTTCGAGGGTTGAGGCTCAGCGCTCATAATCCTTCACGAGCCTCCTCCATCGTGTTGCGCATGTGAAGGATCTCTCTACAATCCATCGTTAGTGCAGAAGCACAAAAATATGCTTTTTCTGAAGAAAACTGATGATTTCAAGTATAATATTCAGCTCTCCGCCGGCTTTTGCTGCCTTTGAACTGATATAGCTCTGATCGGTCCCACGCCAACTCAACGTTCTCCTGAATAGTCTGCTGAATGGCTTCAGCCAGAGAGTTGGCTTCTGCCCGGTTATCCCGGTTTGCCGGGATACGTGCACCACCAGAAGATGCTCCAAGGTATCAACCACTATGTGCAGCTTCGATCTTTTATTTCTCTTTGCACCTTCATACCCGGCCCGGGAACTGCGTTCCGAAGTTGAGCGCAGCGTCCGGCTGTCGATGATCGCCGTTATCGGTTTTGCCTTCTTCTTTTTTGCCATACGCCGCATAGCCTGCAGATCGTGAACCAGAACCTCGAACATCCCGCTTCAATCCATCGCCAGGATTGCTGATAAACCGCAGACCATAGCTGAAGATCGTTCGGCATCGCGCAGATCATGTGCTTCGCGTCGTCCTTCAGCAGAAGCAGATACACAATAATCAGGAACCATTCTTCGTCGCCCACATTCTCAGATGTCTCCGTCTTTCGACAGATATATCAGGCCGCTGTTATCCGCACCCATTCACGCCGTAAAAACGTAGCTATAGTAACAAGATATACCAGACAATTTTTATTATGACATATGATGTCCAGCGCGTTCCTGTGTCTTCCCTGCAACAGTCTGATATTTCGCGCCCGCATAGGTGCGAATCATTTGCATTTGCAGAAAGTGATCACTATCAAAGCGTTGTCTTATTGTTACCTGTTAACGAATAGCCACTTCGCAAGTGCATATCGGGAGTATTACAAATGTGTCAAAAAGAGCCGCCTCCGGTCACTTCGCAGACCAGAGGCTTCCGGATAGCTATCGCCTTGGGCGTATCCGTCGGACTTGGCGCTATATCCGGAGACGCGAATGCTGAGGAAACCAGCCAGCCGGATCAGACTTCAACTTCCGATCGTACCATCAGGCTTCGCGCTGTCCGGGTAGGGGGGGAAAACCGATCAGATGATCCCGGTCTGGCCGCAGGCAACACGAATAGTCAGGTAATAAATATTGCCCGGATGCCTCTCTCCGTGAGGGACACACCACAAACGATTACGGTTGTACCGCAGGAAATCATAAAAGAGCAGCGTGCTTACACACTGGATCAGGCGCTGGCGAATGTTCCGGGAATCACACTGTCCACGGGCGAAGGCAACGGGGGCCTGAACGGCGATCAGTTCCGTATCCGGGGTCTTCAGGCGCGCGGTGATATGTATACCGATGGTCTGAAGGATTTCGGCACCTACACACGGGATATATTCAACACAGAGAGTGTGCAGGTTATCAAGGGGCCATCGGGGGAGTATTTTGGCGCGGGCAATGTCGGTGGCATTATCAACCAGTCTCTGAAGCATGCACATGCTGGTGATTCTTACAGATACGATCAGGCGTTTGGAAGCGCTTCGCTATTTCGCGGCAATGCGGACGTCAATTACCAAATCAATGATGACATCGCGATCCGGATCAACGGCATGTATAACCGGCAGGATGTTGCTGACCGGGATCGGGTGAATTCCAATCGTTACGGCACTGCTGTGGATCTTGGTGTGGGGCTGCGGAGCCGCACATCCTGGCATCTGAACTGGCAGTGGATGCATGCGGACAGTGTGCCGGATTACGGTGTTCCCATGATCCAGGGACCGGATGGCATTTACCGTCCGATTACGAGTCACGGGCTGGCACGCAATACAACTTATGTTCGTTCTTTTGACCGTGACAACTCAGATATTCATAATCTGACATCTTCCCTGAAATCTGACATCACAAACTGGTTCACCCTGACGAACGATACGCGCCTCTCTAAATACGAACGTGAATATACCGCGACTACTCCTAGTGCCTGCACAGGCACCTGTGCTTCCGAGTTCCGAGCGGGAGGTGATCCGGCGCTTATCTATGGCGCCGGTGGCGGTGCGGCTTACGACCAGAAGGGTTGGGGGGCGCAGAACATCCTTATGGGAAATGCGCATTTCCGGACAGGATTTATACATCATGAAATTAAGGCAGGCGTAGACATAAACTATGAGAACGACGACCGCTATTATGGGACGTTCTACGGGCGTGTAAACGATCAGACCATTCGCAATCCGACCCGCACGTCTGACGGTGCCTATGTAATATTTCCTAATTCCGGCTACCGCAATGCCGATGAGAGAGATGTCGGACTATTCTTCTCTGATCGTATTCATCTCACAAAGCAACTGACTCTTTTCGGAACAGCCAGATGGGATGCATTCAGCAGTAGCTATTACGCGCCGGGGGGAACCGGATATGGCCAGTCTCCGACCGCGACAAGGGGTACACAGAAGGCAGACCGGTGGAGTCCGTCGGGAAGTATCGTTTATTCGCCAGTTGAAATGGCATCTTTTTATTTTACATTCTCGCGATCTTACAAGCCGGTAGGTACCGATGTGTCCTCAATGGTAACGCTGTCAGGCACCACGGGCGAGACGCCATCAGCCAGCAAACCTTTCAGCCCGCAGCGGAGCGATCTTTTCGAGTTTGGCAGCAAGGCGGATTTTCTTCATAAACATCTTGGCACAACACTCGCTTTTTTCCAGATCAGCGAAAATAACTCTTATTACTATGATACGAATGGCGATCTGGTCACCGGATTTGCGGATCAGGGCAGCGGACGGCGTATTCGTGGCATTGAACTGAGTCTGACAGGCAAAATCACGCGAAACTGGCAGATCTACGGTTCTTATTCCTACATGGATGGCAGAGTCACACACAGCGCGGCCAGCGGCGGGAATGAAGCGCCTCAGGTTTCTCACAACAATTTCTCTCTGTGGACATCGTATGATTTGTCCAGAAGAATTCTGAATGATGGATGGGGACAACTCAAGATTGCCGGTGGTGCTCAGTATGCGTCCGGTTACTGGTCCGGACCCGATGTAACGAATACGGCCCGTATTCCATATACATTCTCACTCAACGGGATGCTGTCCTGGGAAATGAAACATTACCGGGTGTCCTTTAACGCCAACAACCTGACCAACCATCTGAATTACGGCTCGGCATTCTCAACTTCCCGCGCTGTGCCGCTGTCCGGTCGAACATTCCTGGGCAATATCGGTCTTACGTTCTGAATTGCAATGACAGAAAAATCGTCACCAGAAAAAGGTTGCCCTTACTACGGGGCAGCTCGGCCCGTTCCGGCTTCGGCTTCGGATCCGATTAACCATACGGAAGCACTTCTGCTTCTTGGGCAGATATGTCTTAATAAGGGAGAACAGCGTCAGGCATTTGAAATTTTCGAGATTGCCGCGCGCAGCAGGTCGGCTTTTGCCCTCAATATGCTCGGACGTGCCTATGAGCGGGAGTGGGGCACGCCCCGCAACACCGCTCTGGCAGCCGGCTTTTTTACTGAGGCAGCTGAAGCCGGGGATGCCTGGGCGATGTTCAATCTCGCAGATCTCTACATGACCGGAGAGGGAGTCGGCCGCGATCTGGCCGTGGCCTGGAACTGGTATGCCAGGGCGGCGCAGAAAGGGATTGTCAAGGCCCTGACCATGCTCGGACTGATCGCTGAGGAAGGCGTAATCTCTTCGGTAGATCAGGAAGCCGCCCAAGATTTTTTTCTGGCTGCGGCAACCGGAGGCGACTGCTGGGGCTGTCTGAATCTTGCGCGTATTTATCTGGATAAGATGGACACCGAACAGGCACTGATCTGGCTCCTTCGCGCTATCGATACTGGTTTTTCCGATGTTTTTCGATCTGTCATTGCACTTCTTGCCGGAGAGAAAGACCCACGACTGGCAGGAATTGCCGGATATGCTGAACAGCGACTACGCGATCATTGCTGAATTCCGTAATTCTGACACTAAAATATTCTGAAATTCTTTGCCTTTTCCCGACAATGGAACTTCGGGATGCATCTGATTATAGAGTATATTTATCACTGGTTGTCACAGTTTTTTCTGTTCGGATGATTTCCGGCGTGACGCTGTCTTTATTTACTAACCCGACAATTTTTCATTCCGTACATGCCCGGTTTGGCATGAAATTTCTGCAATACAGAGGAAGCAGATCATGAAGAACGTAATCCCGAATTTTCTGTCTCAGCCATCATGCTGATCCATATTCCGGAAGTTCTGACACGGAACGAGGTCTCTCATTGCCGTGCAGTGCTTGAAAAATCGCAGTGGGTAGATGGAAAGGTGACGGCGGGCGATCAGTCGGCCAAGGCCAAGTTCAACCTTCAGATTCCGCAGGACAGTGCCGAAAGCCGGGAACTGGGTGATCTGGTGCTGCGAGCGCTGGGACGTAATCCGGTTTTTAACAGTGCAGCCCTGCCCTTGCGGGTCTTCCCGCCCCTCTTTAACCGGTATGACAAAGGTATGTGTTTTCATGCACATGTCGATAATGCTATTCGTCCATTGCCAGGAACAGGGTTTCGTATCCGCACGGATGTTTCATCGACACTGTTCCTGAGTGAACAGGATGAATATGAAGGCGGTGAGTTGCTGATCCAAGACACATTCGGGATTCAGAAAGTGCGGTTTCCGGCCGGAGATCTGGTGCTTTATCCATCCACGAGTCTGCACAGAGTTTCCGAGGTGACACGCGGAAGCCGATGGGCATCGTTTTTCTGGTCACAGTCGATGATTCGTGACGATATGCAGCGAGTACTACTGTATGAGTTCGATCTCTCGATTATTGAAACACGCAAGATTCTGAAGGACGATCATCCGGCGGTGCTGGGTCTGACGGCGACGTATCATAATCTGCTTCGCCAGTGGGCGGAACTGTAATTCCGGGATATTGCTCAGGTTTTGAAAAGGGATACCTCTCCCTTAATTTCATTTTCCGGAATCATGTCATCTGCAATTCCCGCCCTGCGCAGGGCAGAGTTCTGTGTTGTGTAAACTACGGCGTCTAAACTTATTCGGGATCGGAATGCAGTGTGAATATATGATTGCGTTCCCTGACAGGCATTCCGTTGAGTGTGACGGGCTCTCTGGTAAACTGTTCACAATGTTTCAGGGCTGCTGTGTTATAATGCGGGTCTGTGGATGAGAGGACGCAGCAGTTTTCCGTGCTGCCCTGGTCGGTGATATCAGCAGCGATGACGACTGTGCCGGGCGGATGGTGTAGCGCTTATGGCCGATGAAAGGTTCATGATCACGAAGACAGCGGCCAGAAGGTATTTTATCAGCACAATATGATTTTTACTTTCTCTGCAGATCAGAGTCGATACGGCTTACGCGTTACTGACGGACAGTATTTCCTGTTTCTCTGACCTGTGTAATGAAGGGTTTTTAAGTCTCAGCTGATATCATCTGATTTCTGTTCTCTGCGTTCCTGTATCTGGCCAGCGACCTGGGCATGGTTGAGCATGGCGACAAGCGCGATTCCGCCGATACAGTTTCCGATCAGGGTTGGAAGAAAAAACTTCACGAGATAGTCAGTCGGGGCGGCGTGTCCGGTAAAAACAAGATAAGCGGCTTCGGCAGAGCCGGCAATGCTGTGTGGAAGGCCGCACATGGCGACGACGCTGGTGATGATGACGATAATACCTGGACGGGAAGTACCGGCAGCAGGGAGCATCCAGACCATGAGAGCGATGAGCCAGCCGGCAAAGGCGGCCTGCTCGCAGGTGGGCAGGAAAGGCTGGGCGACAACATGGCTGGCGACTCTGACCATGGCTTTTTGCAGAGTTTCGTCGCCTGGCACGCTGGCGGCGACTGTGGCGGCAAACAGGCAGGTACCGACAAGGTTGGCCAGCAGGACGACACTCCAGACGCGCGCCGTATCTCCGAGATTGCCGCGACCGCCGGGCGCAAGGGTGGGGATCAGCGCTGTAAGAGTAGTTTCGGTAAACAGTTGCTGCTGTCCGAGCACGACGATGAGGAAGCCGATGCTGTAGCCAGGAGCGGCGAGCAGTTTGGCCCATCCGGCTTCCGGGAGACCGGCGGCGATGGTGGCTTCGGTTAGAAATGAGAACCCGATGGACAGGCCAGCGGCGAGGCCGGACAGAGCGAGACTGCCGGTCGGGCGCTTCAGCTCCTCCAGCCCTTGTTCACGGATGACTTCATAGATAACCAGAGAACCAACGCCAGCGTGTTTTTCAGCCTGACGCCGTTCATCTTCGTTCAGGTAAGCGGAGCCCGAGTCTGCGGCTTCGACCATATTGTTTTGTCCCTTTTCTTTCCAAAATGGCTTTGGCGACCTGTCTTTGCTGAGACTGCCGTGCGAACTGTCGGATGCCTGTTTTAAAATGTGCGACCTATGACCAGAGTTCCCGAAACTGTTTCTGTCCTAACTGTGAACGCGCGTGCTGACATTGCCTCCTCTGCTGAAGCTTCCGGTCATCCCGGTCCGGCTCAGGTGCAGAGTGCAGGCGGCCCTGCCGGACCAGAGACGGTGCCAGGCGCGCCCCTTTCCAGTGGTGGCGTGTTTGTGGCGACACTGCGTTTCGCGGTTCGGCGGTGGCTGGACTGGCCGCGCGATCTGGCGGTGACGGTATCAGGAGTGGTGGTAGCGACACTGTCTGATGTGCTGACACCCCTGGTGGCAGGGCGGCTGATCTCGGATGTGACTCATGTGGCGCCTGCCGTCTCCGGTGGTGCGCCGGGTGAGGTTGTACTTGCGGCACGGGCTGATGCGATGTGGATGCTCGGGGCGATGGCGGGGCTCGGACTGATCAGTCTGCTGGGCCGGCGGATGTCGTTTCTCGGTATTACCTGGCTGACGCTCAATATGATGCGGGAAGTGGCGCAGACGAGCTTTGCGCGGTTGCAGCGATTTTCGACGGACTGGCACGCGAACACTTTTGCCGGCTCGACTGTTCGCAAGCTGACACGTGGGATGTGGGCGATTGATGCGCTGAACGACAATCTGCTGCTGATGCTGGTGCCGGAAATGCTGGTTCTGACCGGCACGACGCTGGTTCTGGGCTGGCACTGGCCGGTTATGGGCTTTCTGCTGGGCGGAATGTCTGTGGTGTTTGTGGCGCTCTCCTGTGCGTTGACACTACGTTATGTGGCGCCCGGAGCGCGGAAAGCGAACAGGTGGGACAGTCGCCTGGGAGCGGCGCTGGCTGATGCGATTACCTGCAATCCGGTAGTGAAGGCGTTCGGCGCCGAGTCACGGGAGGACGCGCGCCTTAGCCGGACGCTGGCGGTATGGCGACGACGGACTGGCGGAAGCTGGACGCGTGGGACGAACAGCGGGAATATTCAGAATCTGGCAGTAACGATCATGCGGGTTGTGCTGGCTGCCTGTGTTGTGTGGCTGTGGTGGAAAGGGCGGGCGGGACCGGGTGACGTCGCTTATGTGCTGACGATGATCTTTCTGGTTCAGGGATATCTGCGCGATATCGGACAGCAGGTTTCGGTGGTGCAGCGTTCGGTAAACGAAATGGAAGAACTGGTGGCCATCTGGAATCAGCCTCCGGCTGTGGCCGATGTGCCGGGTGCATTCCCTCTTGTGATTACGCTGGGAGAGATCCGGTTTGAGCATGTCCTGTTTCATTATAAGGGTCAGACGGCACCGTTATTTCGGGATCTGGATATGATGATACCGGCAGGAAGCCGTGTAGGACTGATTGGGCCTTCCGGATCCGGGAAATCGACTTTCACGAAGCTGTTGCAACGTCTTTACGATATCAATGACGGACGGATCCTGATCGACGGCGTGGATATTGCTTCGGTTCAGCAGTCGTCTCTGCGAGCACAGATTGCGATTGTGCAGCAGGAACCGATTTTGTTTCATCGTTCTCTGGCCGAGAACATTGCGTATGCACGGCCGGATGCGTCCCGGGCAGAAATCGAGTGTGCGGCGGAACAGGCGAATGCCTCCGGCTTTATTGCGCGTCTCCGGCAAGGGTATGAGACGCTCGTGGGCGAGCGTGGCGTGAAACTTTCCGGTGGCGAGCGGCAGCGTGTGGCGATTGCGCGGGCTTTTCTGGCAGATGCCCGGATTTTGATTCTGGATGAGGCCACGGCTTCGCTGGATTCGGAATCCGAGGCCCTGGTTCAGGAAGCGATGGAACGGCTGATGGCTAACCGTACGGTCATTGTGATTGCGCATCGCCTGGCGACGGTTGTGGGACTGGACCGAATTCTGGCATTTGAACGCGGCGTTATTGTCGAGGACGGGTCTCATGCGGAACTGGTGCTGCATGAAGGCGGGTTGTACCGACGGCTGTATGAATTGCAGATGCTGTGAAAGTCTTTTTAGAAATTTAATATTCCGCACCAGGGAAAGCAGATGCCCGACTGCATCCCGACAGGTCAGATTATTCAGGATACCACTCGCAACACAGGTTATAAGCAAAGTATCTGTTTACCAATAGATGGTTGAACACCTCGTTGAACCACTGGCACTGCTTTATCCGATACCGCGATCAGACGCATCACCGTGGTTGAAACTGTGATTTACGTCGCTACGGGAAGAGCTCTTCCTCCAACGTCTGAACGCCCATTTGTGTACTTTCCCAAAGAGCTCCGGAGACAGCCTGCACAAAGGTCTGAACACCCGACAAACGCCCCGAAAACCGCCGGAAGACGATATATGTGCTGATGATGTTTGCCCTGTCTGTGGCGTTCCATTGAAGGAAGCCGCGAAACCAGGGCGATACATTCCGCAATAGCTGAGGAACCAGGCGGCCGCCACACGAAAATTCCCAGTCCTGCTGACTGAGATTCATCAGCAAGGCCGGGTGACGTAAAGAGTTCTGACCGATATTATCCGATGGAAGCAGCGGCCAATATCATCAATCAGTTCACATATCCGGCTTTTCAACAGCCTTGCCAGCACTGGCAGATTTTCCGTCCGTCAAACCGGGGACTTCGATGTCAATCTCCAGCATTGAGCAACTGGCGCCGCGATCCAGTTTGACCTGAACCTTATCCTGATCGACCGAAACATGCCTACGGATAACCTCCATGATCTCTTTCTGAAGCTGGATCAGAAGGTCGGATTTTCCATCGCCAACGCTGGTCCGTTCATGAGCGAGCAGGATCTGCAGCCGGTCACGTGCAACCGGAGCCGACGACTTTTTCTGAAATAAACCGGAGAGGAAGCTCATGCCGCACCTCTTTTGAAGAGCCAGTCAAACAGGCCTTTTTTCTCGGTCGGGACCGTGACATCGATTTTTTCGCCGGTCAGGCGGCGTGCCGCTTCGATATAAGCCCGTGCCGGAGGACTGTCCGGAGCCGCCAGGGTGACGGGCGCACCGACGTTCGAAGCGGTGAGAACTTCCTGGCTCTCCGGGATAATCCCTATAAGCGGAATGGAGAGGATCTCCAGAACGTCATCAACACTGAGCATTTCACCGCGCGCTGCTCGGGCAGGATCGTAGCGCGTCAGCAACAGATGCTTGGGCATCTTCTCACCGGCTTTCGCCTTCTCCGTCGTACTGTCCAGCATTCCGATGATCCGGTCACTGTCGCGCACGGAAGAAACTTCCGGATTTGTAACAATGACCGCCTGATCGGCGTGAGACATCGCAAGCTGGGCGCCGCGCTCAATGCCTGCGGGGCTGTCACAGACCACCCAGTCGAACTTCTCTTTAAGCTCGGCCATGACCTTTGCCACACCTTCCGCCGTCAGTGCATCTTTGTCGCGGGTCTGCGAAGCCGGTAGCAACGACAGGTTTTCGAGGCGTTTATCCCTGATCAGAGCCTGCGCCAGCTTCGCATCACCCTGAATCACGTTCACCAGATCGAAAACGACGCGGCGTTCGGCCCCCATGACGAGATCCAGATTGCGCAGGCCAACATCGAAATCAACCACCACAACGGATTTACCGGTCTTTGCCAGAGCCGCGCCGAGAGCAGCGGTGGTGGTGGTCTTTCCGACACCGCCCTTACCCGATGTAACGACGAGAACCTGCGCCATAAACCGTTCGTCCTTTATACTTTTTTCAAAAAGCACTCAGCAGAGAGCAATTGATCCAGGTGTGTAATGTGCATGCCGGCCCCCGGCAATGTAAAACCGAAGACCTTACGGAAAGTTATTTAGCAGCGCCGCTCATGTCACAGGCCGGAGTGTCAGCGTTTCATCGACAAGAACAGCCTGTGCCGGTTTCCCGATCAGCGCAGCCGGCATCTCCTCGGCAATCGCATAAAACCCGTCGATGGCCAGAAGCTCCGCTTCCATCACCCGGGCGAAAATCCTCGCCCCGGGTCGCCCGACAATTCCCGCAATCGCCCTGCCCCGCAACGTGCCGTAAACATGGATTGATCCTCCGGCAGACACTTCCGCGCCCGATGCCACCGAACCGAGCACGATCACGTCGCCTTCGGCCCAGACAATCTGCTGGCCGGAGCGCACAGGCTCCTCAATAATCAGCGCTCCCGGCGGAAGCGGCGGAAGCTCAACCGAATCATCGGGAATATCGGCTTCAGGCGATGCGCGCCCCCCGGCCAGCCCCTCCGGCCAGATCCAGTCCGCGAAAACCGGTTCGTCACGATCCGCGCCTTCAATGCCGATCACATACAGCCCGCGTTCTGTCAGGGCCGGCAGAAATGCACCCAGTTCCGGCGTTTCGGGCGGAACGAGACTAAGGTCGAGAATGATCGGCTTACCGGCAAAAAAACCGGCGGAACGACTGACCTGAAGGTCAAGCGCCTCAAGCCAGATCGCAAGCGGCACTTCCGGGGTCAGAACCAGAGCCAGAAATGACCGACCTCCGGCCCGAAGTCTTGGCAGGGTTCCCGGGTCCGCCATTGCAGAGGACGAGTTCGCTGTCGGAGCACTCACTGTTCGGGCATTCTTTCTGTCAGATCTGATGACGCACCCGTCAGCAGCGCGCCTTTCTGTCACGGTGGTATCCTGAAGAAAACCCGCTGTCGAGGATCATCCTTACCGAACATTAATCCATCATATGATGACTGAAGAACCGATACGTTTCTTACACACTGGCGCACAGCCCGGGGATCGCTTAAATCCATGTCCATGCGGATACTCCATCACTTCCCTCTGTCGCCCTATTGTCGCAAGGTCCGACTGGCTCTTGGCGAAAAACGCCTTCCTTATGAGCCGCTGACAGAGCGGGTCTGGGAGCAGCGTCCTGAGTTCGCGCGTCTCAATCCGGCCCGGGAAGTTCCGGTGCTGGTCGAGGATAATGGCCTGACCATTCCGGACTCGAATGTTATCTGCGAGTATCTGGAAGAAGCCTACGCTGACCCCTGCCTGCTGGGCCGCACGCTTGCCGAGCGTGTCGAGGTCCGTCGGCTGGAAGCATGGTTCGACCATAAATTCGCACGGGATGTGACCAGTAATATTCTGGGTGAAAAAGTGTTCAAACGTCTGAGCGGTCGCGGCAATCCGGATGGCAACGCTCTCCGCGCCGGATATGCCAATATCCGCCCGCATCTCGATTATATCGGCCAACTTGCCGAAGCCCGCACATGGCTGGCCGGTGGTTTTCTCTCCCTGGCCGACTTTGCCGCCGCTGCGCATATTTCCTGCCTCGATTTCCTTGGCGAAATCGACTGGAGTAAATCTCCTGGCGCCCGCGACTGGTACGCCCGGATCAAGTCCCGCCCCTGTTTCCGGGCACTGCTGAATGATCGCGTCCCGGGTATCAATCCGCCAAGCTATTACGGAAACCTGGATTTCTGAGCGCACACGGTTCGTCGGACGGGTCATGTAAAACACGGCAGATCTCCGGTCATTACTGCCAGGGCATCAGCTGCGGCTCATAACGCACAGCCTTTATTAAGGTGTCCGAAATTCAGTTCGGTCTGTTTCTGCCCTCATGCCGGCTACTCTGAAGTGCATGATTTTTTCGCAAGGCTGAGCGACAACCGGACTGCCCCTTGCGGCAGGAAGGCCGAACGACGCATCATAGCCATCAGACAGATGCTGCTGCCGGACTGGCGGAGAACAGTGAAGTTAAGGGGACGGCCGTGCGGCGCAGAACAATGCGCGAGGAAGAGCGGGAGTTGTGGGCGCGCTTTGCCCGCAGCGTAAAGCCGCTCGTGCGGAGCGACGTTCCGAAAGTCCCGCCGAAAGAAACGGCTCACGCGCCGCAGAAAGAGGCCATTCGCCGGAACGCCGGATATCCCGCTGAGCCCGTCGTTCGCATCAGGCAGAAACCTGATGGCGGCGACACGCCCCGCACACCGATTCGCCCGCTCTCCCCCGGCGCCATGACTTTTCTTACCGTTGGCGAACTTGCTGTGGCCACCCATCTGCGAAACAGGGCCATCAAACGCAAAAACTGTTCAACTTCCGCAGATGCTGTTCATATCGGCAAACCCCAGCCCGGTCTCGACACCGGAAGCTGGAAGCGGCTGACACGTGGACAAACCCAGGTGGAACGGCGCCTTGATCTGCATGGTATGACTGCTCAGGCTGCCTTCCTGCGCCTGCGCGAATTTCTGGTCACAGCTCACCGTGAAGATGTCCGCTGCGTCGAAATCGTAACAGGCCTCGGTTCCGGTGCCGAAGGCGGCATCCTGCGCCGTGAGCTTCCTTTCTGGCTCGGTCGCGATGATCTCCGGCGCCTTGTCCTCGCCGTCACGCATGCACACGACGCTAATCATGGCGCCGTCAGAGTCCTGCTGCGTCGTCGCTCCGGCGTCCGGCGGTGACGGGCTGTTATTCGTGACAGCAACAGACTCTTCCGATATTACCGGATTGCAGCAGGCCTACCGCGCACTCATGTGGCGACGTATCCGTATCCTGGCCGGTCTTGTCGCCGTTCTTATCGTTTGTTTTCTGACAGATCTGTCGCTGGGGCCCGCGCATCTGTCATTGACGGATGTATTGCGGACATTGACTGGCGGCGATAACGGGGGGGCTGATACGGTCGTCGTGTGGAAACTCCGTCTTCCTTTCGCGGTGATGGCGATCCTTACCGGCGCAGCTCTGGGGCTGGCAGGCGCGGAAATGCAGACGATCCTGGACAATCCGCTCGCCAGCCCGTTCACGCTTGGCCTGTCTGCCGCTTCCGCTTTCGGCGCTTCACTGGCCATAGTGCCCGGCTGGCGTCTGCCGCTTCCCTGGATAGGCGGAGAGTGGATCGTCGCTGTCAACGCCTTCATTTTCGCTATTGGTGCCGCCCTGCTGCTGGATCTGGTCGCGCGATGGCGTGGCGCGGCAACAGGCACTGTGGTGCTGTTCGGTATTGCTCTTGTCTTCACCTTCCAGGCTCTCGTTTCATTGCTGGAGTTTCTCGCTTCAGAAGATGCCCTGCAGGAACTCGTATTCTGGACCATGGGTAGTGTCACCCGTGCCACCTGGCCGAAAATCGCCGTGTTGAACACGGCTTTTTCCATCATATTCCCCTGGTCGCTGCGTTCCGCATGGGCACTCACAGCCCTCCGCATGGGCGAGGACCGCGCCGCCAGCCTCGGCGTCGATGTACCGCGTATCCGCCTCGCTTCCCTGTTGCGTGTTAGCATTCTTGCCGCTCTGGCCGTCGCTTTTTCAGGAACCATTGCTTTTGTTGGTCTGGTCGCACCTCATATCGCCCGGCGTCTTCTCGGAGAAGATCATCGCGTTTATCTGCCAGGGAGTATCCTGGTGGGCGGCATCATCATGTCGGCCGCTGCCATCGCCGCGAAAAATCTTATCTCCGGCGAGGTTCTCCCGGTCGGAATCGTAACCGCTCTTGTCGGAATTCCGTTCTTTCTGGTGATCGTTCTCCGGCAGAACCGGGCAACGTCGTGATCTCCGAAACCACATTCCTGTGCGCCGGACCACTCACCGGCCACCGAGGTCGCCGCCTGGTCCTGGATGCAGTCGAAACCGGACCACTGCCAGGTGGCACAATCACCGCGCTTCTGGGAGCCAACGGCAGCGGAAAATCAACATTATTACGTGCGATTGCAGGACTCTTTCCGGTTCAGGGACCGGTATGGCTTGGTCCGCATGATCTCGGGGCCATGCGTGCGCCCGAACGGGCAAAATATTGCGCCTACATGCCACAGACCCTGCCGCCGCCCATTCACATACAGGCAATGGAAACAATCCTGATTTCCATGCAGGCTGGCGGCACGCGCGCCAATGACCACGCCTTCAAAACTGCTGAATCTGTTCTGGCCTGTCTGGGAATTTCAGATCTCGCCTTACGTTTTCTGGATGAGCTTTCGGGCGGCCAGCGCCAGCTCGTCGGACTGGCTCAGGCCCTGGCCCGCTCTCCGGCCCTCCTCCTGCTCGATGAACCGCTCAGCGCTCTCGACCTGCGGCATCAGTTCGAAGTGATGCGAATGTTGCGACGCGAAACCGAAGCACGCAACATGATCACGGTCATCGTCCTGCATGACCTTACAATGGCGCTGCGCCGGACCGATGCTGCCGTAATGCTGTCAACTGGCCGGGTCATCGCCCGGGGTGCTGTCGAAGATGTTATCACACCGGCCGGTCTCAGCCAGGCTTTTGGCGTACAGGCCCGGATCGAACGAAGCACGCAGGGAGATCCTGTTGTGCTTGTCGATGGCGTCAGCGACGTTTTATAGCGATCGTAACCTTTTCTTCGGTCAGATATGAGTGCCTGGTCGGATATCGTAAGCTTTCTGAACCAGATCCGACCGCGTTCCCTGATCATCCGTATAACGACGGTCCCAGATACCGGCCAGCTGGCTCTTCTGCTGATCAATAATCTCTTTTGGCTCAACATTCCGATAGAGTGCGATCTTACCCGTCAGAACTCCGATTGTTGTCTCAAACACCGGCTCAGGATCGTACTGCTCGTGGGGAAACGCAATTTTCTCATAATCAAAAAGTCGCGTTGCCGGATCATCCAGCCAGCTTTTCCAGGCCTCAAACATCCGATCGTTAAACCCGGTCAGAAACGGCCCCGGATTAATCGTGGCGACTTCAATGCCGAACTCACGCAATTCTTTATAAAGCGCCTCTGCCATCGCCTCGATCGCATGTTTGGAAGCCGAATACGCGCCGGAAAACGGATCCACCGTCAATCCCGCCACAGAGGACATGAAAACAATTTTTCCTTTCCGTCGCTTCACCATTTTTTTCGCAAGCCCCTGAGTCAGCATGACCGGCCCGATGACATTCACCTCAAACTGACGACGCAGATTTTCAGCTGGAATATCGACCATCGACCCGCCTTCGGAAATGCCGGCATTGTTCAGCAACACCTCAACATCCCAGGACTGCGCCTTCTGACGATCTCCCGGATCGGTGACATCAAGTTTCTCAACTTGAAGTGTCGCATTCCGGCTTTTCGCGGTCTCCTGCAACATCCTGACCTGCGCGGCGATCTCCACGCCCGCAATTACCCTGTGCCCGCTTTCGGCAAGACGCAGCGCAACCTCTTGGCCAAAACCGGTTCCGGCACCCGTGATAAGAATATGTCCTGTCGTCATCCTTATTAGTCTCCTCTGGTGGAGCGTTATGCCCGCTCCTGCAGAAACGAATGCAGGCAGAGGTGGTTTTACGGCAGCGATATTTCCATTTCGGCCAGCACCATCAAACCAGACCGCGCTCGGGACCCGCCTTTTCTCCGGCTCCGACCAGAAGCAGAGCAAGTGTCACGAGTCCTGCCAGCGCCAGCATCGGCAGAAATCTGCCGGCAAAGCCGACAGCCAGCACAGCCGCCGCGCCAGAAACATGAGACCAAGGAAAGCGGCCACCCGCGACACGTTTATAGACGGCCGTACCCAGCAGATAGATGACCGGGCCTCCGATCATAACCGCGGCATGAGATCCTTCCGCATGTTCCATCGGGTTTTCCAGAAGCAGATCGGTTCCGACAGCCGTGATAATAATCCCGCTGATCAGCACTGCATGAATGTAATGGAAATACGCCCCCATCCGCCCGGTATCGTCCGAACGGGTAATTGCATGTTCGGCCTCTTTCAAAGAAGTTCCGAAATACAGCCACCACATGGCAATCGAGCAGAGAAAGCTGACCAGAAACGCAAGTAGTGCCGGCGGCGTCCACAGCTCCCTCTCCGCCATCGACAGGCCGGATGCCATGATCGTTTCGCCCAGCGCGACAATCGTGAAAAGCTGACAGCGCTCAACGAGATGCGCGCCGTCGATCGTCCAGTCCCGCGTCCGCGACCGGCCGAGACCGGGCAGCGCGAATCCGAACATCGGCGAAATATATTCGCACAGAACAGCAACGATCCAGAATGGCAGACGCCAGACCGGACTGACGAGCCCGCCTGCAATCCAGAAACATCCGGCAATGCTTACCCAGCCCAGAATACGACGATAATTCGGAGCCAGCGGATGAGATGACGGAAGTTGCCACACAATAAAAGCAGAACGTCCGGCCTGCATTCCCACATAACACAGAGCAAAAGCGAGGCCACGCTCTCCCCATGCTTCCGGCACGGCCGCACCAACAAGCAACGCGAGAGCCATCGTCGAGAAAATCAGGCCACGTATCGCCGGTGTGCGTGGATCAAACCAGTTCGTCACCCATGCCGCATACTGCCAGCCAAGCCAGGCCGCGAACCAGAGGACTGCCGTCTGCAAAACCCCCATAAGTGTCAGGTGATGCAGCAATCCGTGGCTGATCTGGGTAATAGCGAACACATAGACCAGATCGAAGAAAAGCTCCTCGTTGGTCACCGGGGCATGTCCGCCATCACGTCGGCGCAGTAACGGATGAAACCCGATTTTGTCTCTGCTCATGCGTGCTCCGGCAAAAAGCCGGCCCGCGACAATCGTGGGCCGGCCTGCGATCCTATAATCAAAGGCGCTGCATTTTAACCCGCACGGGACAAAACAACCTCTGGCATGCTCAATGGTTACTTCGTTGTGTAACCGCCATTCACCAGAATTGTCTGTCCGGTCATCCACCAGCCATCCGAAACCATGAAGCGAATATAGGAGACAATATCCTCAATATCGGTCAGCCCCGTCTTGCTGAACGCTGACAGAGCGGCCGCAGATTTGTGATACGCCACCGCTTCGGGCGCTTCCTGGCCATAGAAAAACGGAGTGTCCATCGGTCCCGGCCCGATTGCATTAACCGAAATCCCCCGGTCGCCAAATTCTTTCGACGCTGCCCGCGTAAAGTGCTCAACAGGCGATTTGGAGCCAGCATAGGTCGAATAAAACGGCGTATAGGCTCCCAGAAGCGATGTGACGACTGTCACGATCTTGCCCCTGTCATTCAGGTTTCTGCCCGCTTCCTTGATAAAGAAATAGGCTGCCTTGGTATTGATGGCGAACATGCTGTCAAATTCTTCCTCGGTCGTATCGAGGATTGGCTTCTTCAGCACCTTGCCGACCGTATTGATGGCAATATCCGGTTTGCCGATCGCGGCAATCGTGTCCGCAAACAGCTTCGCATTCGCCGCAGCCGAGCTCAGGTCTCCCTGTAACGCCACAGCTTTAAGACCTTTTCCGGTCAGTTCCGCTACCAGTTTATCCGCCGCTGCCTTGGTCGCATCGCCGTGATGATGAATCGCGATTCCCGCTGCCCCATATTCAGCAAGTTCACGAGCGATAAGCGCTCCGAGATTCTTCGCTCCACCGGTGATGAGCACCGTTTTACCCTTGATACTATGATCAGACATCTCCGGTTCCCTTTCGCATTTCAGGCAGCTCTTTACCCGCCGACCTTATTTATAAAAGGTATCTTATCGTTCGAAGTTTCACGATAAATCTGCTATTAACGGACAACACCTGTCAGAATTTCCGAACAATCAGCGAAAACAGGGAGGAGCAGCCATGGACCGCATCGACCTGTTCCGCATCTTCGTTCGCGTCGTTGAAACAGGAGGTTTTTCCCGTGCCGCAGCCTCCCTCAATATGCCGCGCTCCAGCGTTTCCACCGCTATTCAGGAACTGGAATCACGTCTCGGCACACGTCTTCTCGCCCGCACCACGCGCTCTGTAGCAGCCACTCCGGATGGCCGCGCTTTCTACGATCACGCGACACGTCTGATTGCGGATATTGAAGACACGGAAAGCCTGTTTCGTCGCGACAGGACCTCACCCCGGGGAACGCTTCGTGTGGATATGCCCGGTCGGATCGGACGCCTGATCGTCGCCCCGGCCCTACCCGCATTCCTTTCACACTATCCCGAAATCGATATCGAGCTCGGCGTGACCGACCGCACCGTCAACCTGATCGAAGATGGCGTCGATTGCGTCGTGCGCGTTGGCCCGCTTCAGGATTCTACTCTGATCGCACGAAAGATCGGCATGCTTGATCTGATCAATGTTGCCAGCCCGACCTATCTGTCCGGACATGGGGTTCCGGCCACGCCACAGGATCTGGCACATCACCAGGCCGTCCGCTATGTGTCACCGTCGAACGGACGTATTGAAGACTGGGAGTGGTCAGAGGGGGGGCGGCTCCATACGCTTCAGATGTCCGGTCGCGTGACCGTCAGCAGCGCCGAAGCCCTGATTGCCTGCACACTTGCAGGCCTTGGTCTGATCCAGATTCCTGCTTTCGACGTAGCCACTTATCTGGACACAGGCACTCTGGTTGAAGTTTTGCCGGCTTACCGAGCAGACCCTGTTGCCATGACACTGCTGTATCCACACCGACGACACCTTTCGCCGCGCCTGCAGGTTTTTGCCGACTGGCTGTCTGTCCTGCTGACTGACCGAACGGGTTCAGCAGAATAAAAGTCATCGGAACACTGCCGGAGCCGGCACGTGCGACAATACAGACGCACCTTTGCGCGTCACAGAATCTGTCCGTGCCATAAAGGAACTTATTATTTCTCCGGTTAAAATAATGTCACATCAGGCATACCTGACCACGGAGCACCTCCCGGTTTTATGATGCAGTCGCACCAGCCATCAGACGGTATAATTCTGATGACGACCTGCCATCTGACAAAGGGTTACGAAACGTCGTGCTGCTGAATGTGACTGAACGCGGACCTGAGATGCCTGCAAACAACCGGCCACCGGTCGTGTTCCTCCACGGCCTGTTCGGAAGAGGACGAAATTTCGGTTTCTTCCAGCGCAGCCTCTCCACAACCTGGCGAACCCTGGCTCTGGATCTCCGAAATCACGGCGACAGTCCTCACGGTCCGATGGATTATCCTACCCTGGCAGCGGATGTGCGTGAGACGCTGGCCGCGCATAATGCCCTGCCCGCCATTGTCATTGGCCACTCCATGGGTGGTAAAACCGCCATGATGCTGGCGCTCACTTCCCCGAATGATGTTCATGCGCTGATGATCGCGGATATCGCCCCCGGTGAGGGAGGCCTTGCTCACACTCAGGATATCGCGGAGGGACTGATCAGGTTACCAATGCCCGCAACGCTGGATCTTTCGGGAGCTGACAAGTGGCTTTCACAGGTCATCAAAGATAAAAGCGTTCGGGATCTGATGGCTCAGAATCTGGAACTCGGCGATCATCCGTGCTGGCGCATCGGTCTGTCGGAAATCCATGATGCGCTGAAAGCAATCGTAGACTGGCCCGCGATACCGGAGGGCGTTCGGTACGATGGTCCGACGCTATTTGTCGCTGGCAGTGAATCAGATTATATCCGCCCGGTAAACTACCCTGAAATGCGCAGATTGTTTCCGCACTACCGTCTGGATGTAATCGAAGGCGCCGGGCACTGGCTTCATGCACAGAAGCCTCGGAAATTTCTTACTATTATCGAGACATTTATCAATAGCGTTTAATAATCTCTGATTTTATCAGATGCAGTGACTGCGGCCTTTGAAGAGTTTTTAGCCTGGCAAACAATTTTTTGCTATCCCCTTACCCGGCGAATACGCTGCACCGCCAGGCTGATCGCTCCACAAAGCACCGTATCAGAAGCCGTGCAGTTTTCCGCAGCATTTTCCTGAATGGCCTCCAGATAATCACCGGAACTTGTGCTGTTCAGATGCTTTAGCAAAAACATTCGCAGAGCCGTATCCCCCGTGAATTTCTGCGAAAGCGCCATGAAATCATCCCAGTGCATACCAAGCAGCATTTCCGTTTTGTCGGACATAATTTCTGCTGTCGCACTATCCTCACACGGCCTGTATGCCCGATACCAGGCCAGATACTGCTGCCATCCAGTAACCGCATCCGCCACACCGTTTGCCTGTTCGGATTTCACACCTGAGCACGCGCCCGACCTCGCCGATGCCGCAGGACAACTGAACACGACTGCGATGCAGACGATACCCGACATAAACAGGGAGCTAACGGAAACAGGAAACCAGCTGCCACCTTTCATCCGCAAGTTCTCCCGTCTGTTCCATCCACCGGAAAACATACGGGTCGCAGGAAACATAATCCACGGCACGGGGATGAATATCTGTGATGCCTTTTCCCTGGCGGCTTCCGGCACATCGAAACAGACCAAAAAAAGCCACCGACCCGAAGGCCGGCGGCTTTTCTGTAACCCGGTTCCCGAAGGAACTGTCGGACCAGATTCAGCGCTTGCTGAACTGGAACGAACGACGAGCCTTGGCCCTGCCATATTTCTTACGCTCGACCTGACGGGAGTCACGGGTCAGGAACCCGGCTGCCTTCAGGATGCTGCGCAGACCTGGCTCATAATGCGTCAACGCGCGGCTGATGCCGTGACGAACCGCACCGGCCTGTCCGGACAGGCCGCCGCCCGTCACCGTGCAGACGACATCGAACTGATTGTAGCGATCAGCAACCAGGAAAGGCTGCGTCAGCAGCATGCGCAGAACCGGACGGGCAAAATAGGTGCCGATCGGACGACCGTTCACTGAGATCTCGCCTTTACCAGGCTTGATCCACACGCGGGCAACAGATTCTTTACGACGACCCGTCGCATAGGAGCGGCCCTGCGCATCGCGCTTAACTTCGTAAACAGGTGCTTCCGGAGCCAGAGTGGCCGGAGCAACGTCTTTCAGGTCAGCAAGTGTGCCTGTGCGTTCCAGAGTCTCGGACATGGTTTCAGACCCCACTCTTCGCGATGGCGGTGTTTTTACGATTCAGAGCCGCAACATCCAGTTTCACCGGAGCCTGCCCGTCATGCGGGTGAGCCGGGCCGGCATAAACATGCAGGTTACGCATCTGCGCACGCTGCAAAGGGCCGCGCGTGATCATACGCTCAATGGCTTTCTCAACCACTTCACTCGGGTTTTTACCTTCGAGGCGCTGACTGATCGTGCGCGTCTTAATGCCACCCGGATAGCCGGTATGGTAATGGAACAGCTTCTGGCCGACCTTGTTACCGGTAAGTTTAATCTTCTCCGCGTTGACGATGACGACATGGTCACCGCAATCAACATGCGGAGTGAACTGTGGCTTATGCTTGCCGCGGAGACGCTGAGCGACAATGGTGGCGAGACGACCCAGAACGAGGCCTTCGGCGTCGATCAGGATCCAGTTCTTCGTCACCTCCGCCGGTTTAAGCGAGAGAGTGGTCTTCATTGGTCTTATATCCGTCCGGAAATCTTGAGCGGTTTGAGTGGCGCCTTAATGCTCATCCGTACACGCCGCGTCAAGCTGAATCGCACACTGAAGACGCTCTTTCGACGTTTTTCTCTGTTTTTTCTAATGTTTTCACTGCGGTAACATATTACCGCAACCATAAATTCACGTTTCCCTGACAGCGGCTGTCGCTTTCGAATCCTGCTGAGAATACAGACACGGACAGGTGCTCCCCGGCACGGTTCCTGTTAGAAAGAGCAGGAACCCGCTGACCTGAAAGACCTTTGCCCTTATGACCAGCCGCCGCAGTTTTCTGACCGTCGCCATTCTCTCTGCCACTGCCCTGGCTGGTCTCGGCGGCGCCGGCTGGATCTGGATGCACCGGCAGGCCAATACCGAACTGACGATGGAACTGGATCAGATCCGCAGTCAGTTGCCCCCCGGCACGGAACTGACATGGGGGCGAGCTGTCGCCATGCCTGTCAGCCATGGCGCACGGCTGACGGATGTGACTCTCAAGAAGCCTGATGGCACAATAACCGCTGCGGCGCTGGAACTGGTTGGCGCTCACCAGAAACCCGCCTCTGTGGACAATCCCGGCAGCCAGCTGCTGCAGTTCGACCATGTTCTCGCGCACACAATGCGTATTATAGTGGAAAAAGGCGTCATAGATATCCGTAGACTGGCTCTGGACGGGCTCACTCTGCCGACAGAATCGAACAGGCTGCCGGAACTCGTGATCGATCACGGCGAGCTGGCTGGCCTGACGTTACATTCCGCAGACGGAAAAGTATCTCTCACCCTGGACAACGCCGCGCTTGACCAGTTCGGAACCGGGCGGGCGTCCCGGCTTGTTCTGGGTCACTTTGCCGCAAACCACGACGTTCATCCGCTTCTGACCCTCTCCGTTGAACGCTTTTCCTCGGACGGTGACGATCTGGCGTCAGAATTCATCGCTTATCTGAACGGCCAGCATGTGCCGCCACGTGACGGCACGCAGAGCACCCATATCGAAAATCTCCTGGCAAAAGGCGAAGCAGGCCAGCCCGGTAAAGTGATGCAACCCATCGTCGGCATCGAGCGCCTGACCAGTTTCAGCAACACCACGGACCAGAAAAGCCATGTTGCTGTCAGTCTCACACATTTTCGCCTCTGGCCGACTGCCCCGCGCACGGCGATCCTTAAAACCCTCGGCTACGCACGACTGGACGCCTCGGTCGTCATAAACGCCATGATGGATTACAGTGCCGGTGTGACGCACATTTCACAGTTCGACATGAACGCCCCGACTTTCGGTCGCTTCGACCTTTCCGGCGATTTTATCAATGTCAACGGATCGACTGCCGACGCATTGACCGGACGCATGACACCGCCTGATGTCAGCCATCTCGATCTGAGCTGGCGTGACGACGGCCTCGTTTCTCATTTTCTGCAAAACGCCGCACTGGGTCAGGGCATGGACCCGGACGCCTATGTGCCGCTGCTGCAACGCTCACTCGCGCCACAGGGAAGCGCGCCGGACAGTATCGGCGCCCAGCTCGCAAATTATATCGCCAGCCCCGGCGCCGGTCCTCTCACCGCCATCGTCGCCCCGCAACAGCAATTACCCTTCGGAGCCGTCGTCGCGGCTCTCGCCACGGCGACCCGACCTGGCACAGCGGATGCAATCGGTCTCACCATCCAGGCGGCCTCAGCAGCAAAAGCAACGCCGGACAACGCACCGGATCCGGATATGACGACCGATGAACCTGTTGATCCCAATATTCTGAAAACACCGCCACCAGGTAAGCTTCCCCCCGTCACAGAACCAGCAGGCACAGCCCCCGTGACGCCCCCGGCAGTTCCAGCACCCACCGCGCCACGCCCGTGACGCCTTGCAGCATTCATGTGATCGGCGCTGGCGGCCGTTCCGGCGCCGCTCTCTGCCGTACGCTTCTTGTGCAGGGCAATAACATCATCCCTCTGATCCGGAACCCCGAACGCTATCGGACCGGTCTCGCCGGCGTCGGCCTGTCTCCTGGGGAACATATGGCGGGTGGGGGCTCTTTGCGGAAACCCCGCATCGTTGATCTTACCGGTCCGGCAAACACGCTGAAAGCCGCTCTGACCGATGCTGCCATCGTTGTCTGCACAGCCCATGCCCGGAATATCCCGGCAATACTCAACGCTGCGCCGCCAGAAGCCCGGATCGTCGCTCTCGGCAGCACCCGCAAATTCACCCGCTGGCCGGATGCGCACGGCAATGGCGTACTCCAGGGCGAGCAGGCTCTGCTCACTTCGGGACGTAATGGTGTCATCCTGCATCCGACTATGATTTACGGCGCGGCGGGCGAAAACAATGTGCAGCGCCTCGCCGCCCTGCTGAAATATCTTCCCCTCATCCCGCTGCCGGACGGTGGTCGCGCTCTGGTTCAGCCCATTTATCAGAATGACGTAACAGCCAGCCTTGTCGCCGCCATCAATAAAAACTGGACCGGTCCGCACAGTCTGGTCATCGCCGGAGCCGCTCCTGTGAATTATCGCGGGTTCGTTCACCTTGTTGCGCGTGCTGCCGGGCTAACAGTCCGACCAGTCATCTCTGTTCCGGCCGCACCGCTGATCGCAGCCGCTGCCCTGACGCGCCTGGCTCCCGGACTGCCCGATATCGGCCCCGCCGAAATTCGGCGGCTGCTGGAAGATAAAGCCTTTGATATCGGACCAATGGTCAGAACTCTTGGTGTCGTGCCCGTTTCGCTGGAAACCGGTCTCGCGCATCTCTTCGGAAAAAATTGATGTAAGACAGGCTGTGACAGGTTCACCGGAAACGGGCCATTGGCACAGCCTGTCGTCAGGATGTCTCTTACAGATTCGAAGCGATGGTGAAGCGAAATCAGCCCTGAGCCGCAGCTTTCGTTATTGTGGCTGTGGCGCACACTGCGCGGCAACAGGCTGTCCGGCCATCACAGCCTCCGTAAACGCGGCAGAATCCGGCAATGACGCATTGACTGTCTGGGAATGATCCAGACCTTTATAGATGTGAGCCTGCACAACAGTACCCGCAGCACAGGCGGCTTTCACCAGTCCAAGCTGGAGAGGGGGCGGTACATCCCTGTCAGCCGATCCCGTTCCGACAAACAATGGCTGAGCCAGCTTCAGGGTGGGATATTTCATATCCGTCAGCGCCTGGCCGAGCGCTTTCGCATAACCGGGCTGAAGTGTGTTACTGAAAGTCAGGCCATCCTCTTTCACTTTGTCCGTCATCGGCCCGACACATAGCCGGGAGGCCGCGCGATACGCAGACATTGCCTTCGGTGTGAAACCGGCCTCCGGACGGAAACCGGAATCGCGACCTGCCAGCGACGCTCCGAGATACAGCGTGTAAACAACAACAGGATTATAGCCAGCCCCGTTATCCGGCATCTTCAGAAGCGCCTGCATAATTTCCGGAGTAATATAAGGCACCCCGGTCGCTACTGTTCCGCGTATATCCAGATCCGGCGCATATTCCGGCGCGAAAGCGGCCGAAGCAAAGGCAGCTCCGCCTCCCTGCGACTGCCCCACAATCATCACCCGGTTCTTCAGACCCGGGACCGAGGCCAGAGCCGCCCGGACCGCATCGAGTACATTATAAGCTTCAGCCCGGGTATCCAGATAAGGATGCGCGCCAGGCGTGCCGAGCCCCTGATAATCCGTCGCGACGATAGCGAAACCACGCTCCATCCAGGCGGACAGATACAGGCGATTTCGCTCGGTATAAGGATTGAGTGAAGGGGTACAGCTGCTATTAAGTCCGACAGTCCCATGAGCCCACGCCACAACGGGCCACCCGCCGGCGGGTGGCTCACCCGGCGGCAGAATCACCTCCGCCGTCACGGGGACAAGACCTTTTCCTGTAACCCCATTGGTGGACAGATATCTGATCCGCAGCGCTTTCCCCGCATCCGGCAGACTGAAACTATCAGGCAGAGGTTCTGAACTGAGCAACGTGCCCGGACGGGAATTATCCGCTCGTGGCGCGGCACCGACCTGCGTCGTGATGGCAAGAAGGCACAGCCCTGCTGCAATCACACCGGCAGTCTTACGTGAAAAAGACGCGCGCACTGCATTTCCTTTTCAAAATATCAGACTGCACAGCCTGAAATGCTTTCCAAAAAACTTTACATCGTAAAGAATGAACCGGCACAAAAGCGTTCGTCAAGTGAAAATTACAATGTAAAGTTTGACGGGAGGAGAAATGTGACGGCGAAAACCGGAACCAGGAAAACCTATCATCATGGAGATATGCAGGCTGCTCTTTTGCGCTCAGCCCGAACTCTGCTGGAGAAGGAAGGCATCACAGCTCTCCGCCTGCGCGCCATCACCCGTCATGCAGGTGTCTCACCTATGGCAGCCATGCCCCATTTCGGTAACCTCACAGGTCTGCTCAGCACCTTAGCCGCTATCGGCTATGAGGAACTCGCTGATACGATGGAGCCTGTTATCACGCAGGATCATCACGCAATCGGAATGGCCTATGTGAACTTCGCCATTACCAGGCCCGGTCTCTTTACTCTCATGTTCCGCAGCGATGCTATCGACCGCAATCATCCCCGCCTCTCCGCTGCGCAGAACCGCACATCGGCAATGCTTACTCAGGTCGCCGAAACCTCCGGCCAGACTCAGGGGCCGCACACGCACACAGGCCTGAAAGCTGCCCTGTGGGGGAAAGTTCATGGTCTCGCTGTACTTGCCATCGACGGTCTTCTGGCTCCGTTGCTTCAGGACGAAACTTCATCCGAAACATTCGCAGAACTGATCAGTGATGCTCTCCGCTGATGTCTTACGCGCCGGGAACATAACGCTCCTTCGGCTTCCTGAGCCGACACTTTCTGGCAGACCACAAAATGCTGCCTCGCTTTGTTTCAACTGTCAGGCAAAGCAAGGGGCCATTCTATCCCGTCAGCACGCGCGCGAGCGGCCCCAGATAGCTAGCCAGCTTCACTCTCACCGGCATCAGATAGACATTCCCGCCATCATCACGAATATCCCGAATGGATGTCTCAGCGAACGCAATGTTCGCCTCCAGCGTCGGCTCAAAATTCCGTGGGAACACGACATGATTGGTTGTTTCCCAGTACGAACGTGATTTAGGGCCTATGACCGGAGAGAAACCCCAGAACACCTGCTCATCGCGCAGCCAGTCCCGGCACATATCCAGCATCCGGCTGTCAAAAACAGGCTGTGTAAAAAACCCGCGCGCCCCCGCATCTTTCTTGCGATCAACATCTTCAAGCTCACGATAAGGCGCGCGCCGATAAGGATCAAAGGCGGCATAAACACTCAGGTGTGGCGCCTCTCGCCGATATCGCCGGATAATAGTCTCTGATGTGTTCGGAAAGGTCCGGTGGTTCAGATCAGTCGGCGGATCACCCTGCACAACAAGAATTTCAGTCAGATCCGGCATTCCGACACCCGGAAGCGGTTTGCCCGGATCAATATCAATCGCTCGTATATGCGGAATCACGGAACCGAACCGTCCGGAAATCTGCGCAGCCGCGTCCCAGCTTCGCAAATCAAAGCGCATCAGGTCAGGAATATTGATCGTGCTGATCCCGGGCACACAAGCACGCAGATCTTCCACTTCACGCTCAAGAGTTTCCGGATCTCGGGCAACCAGCTCTATGGAAACTCTATTCATAGCACTTTATATCGCAATAATACGGCCATATGACTGGCTTACCGCACAGACCGCACGAATAAAATCCCTCGTGCCTGAATTGTTTTTCAGGTCAGGGCGTCATCCGGCGTCGCACCAGGCAGTCTGCCAAACAATCGTCGGACCGGGCCGGACGCGATAGCACCCTTTCTGACCTGCGCGAAAGCAGCAGGCCGGATACGAATCACTTTCGCCGAAGCGGGCAGATGGCGCATGACTGGTCTGTCAGAATCATCGTGACCAGACGAAGACGTGTGATCACGTCCAAGATGCTGTTGCCAGGCCATAAGCTGCAGATACATAATGACGCCGGACATATCCCCTTCTCCTGTTCGCACGGTTGTAAACGTTACAACGTGTGACAGACACGAAAGGTTCCGCTGTCCGCTGCCGGTCAGATGATATCTGAATAAGCATCGTGGAGCATCATTCCGGGTAAACTTTCGTTCGCCCGGCCCAGAATCCCTCTTTCTGTCAGAAACACTCAGAACGACGTGGAAATTGTCCCCGTCATATTAAAGCGCGGCATGACATAAAACTGCGCTCCTGTTCCTGCCGACGACATAGTGCCGTTCAGCAACATCGTGGGATACAGATTCGTCGCAATACCTTTTGGCATGGTGCGCTCAATCGAACCTGTAATGTTATTGAAATTCAGACGAAACGTCGGAGATTTCACAAAACCGAATGGTCTGAAATGATAACCGATCGCAATACTGTCAGACACAAAACCAGGCATCCGTTCATCACCTACCATCGTGACTGACTGCGAGCTGATATATTTGATCCCGACATTCCCAAAAAAATGGCTGTCATCATAAGCCAGATTAAACGACGCTGACACCTTCGGTGCCATGACAGCCTGCTTTCCTTTGGTGTGCATGTAAGTGTTAACCGTCTGACCTGCCGCATTTTCGTAGGAATACGGGACATTTGAATCCATGTGAGCATCAAGATACTCGAAGCCGAAAAACGGCGCCCAGTGATGCCACGGATGCGTGCTGAACTGCAGATCGAAACCACGCGCCGTCTGGTTACCGGCATTGATCAGACCCGTCTCATTAGCACCGATATAAGTGGTCAGCAGACGATTGGTGATTGCATAGTTAAAGAACGACAGATCAGCAATAATGATCGGTCCGTTATAGCGGTACCCGATTTCTTCCTTGATAGAGTATTGATTTTTCTGCAACTGACCTGTGCTGTTGCCTACAAGGCTGGTCGGATCAGGCTGCCTGAAATCCCCTTCAGCATTCACATAAATCTGATGATGATCGTTAAACCGATAAGCAATCGACAAATGGGGCAGTGGCGCCGTGCTGTTTTCGCTCAGACGGCTTTTACCACTGCTACCGCCACTCCCTGTATTAAAGGAAGTTTTTTCCCAGTAATTTGTCATTGCATATTTAAAACCGGCATCAACAACAAGTTTATTATTCAGATATTTTGCTGTATCGCCGATGAAGAGCGAATGAATCTCGTAACCACCATCAATAGTTGTGTTCGCAGGCAGAAGAGAACCATTCGCCCCGACAGTAAATAAACGATAAGCCTGAGCGTTCGGGCTCGGGTTCGCACCATTCGCCATAGTCAGACTGGTCGGAAGACTAAAAACCGAATCGTTGTTTTCATACCAGTAGCCGACAAAGAAATGATTATGGCGATCAATGTCGACGCCAACTTTCGCTGTCACACCGACGATCGTATCGGCATTCTGCTGATAATAGGATGTCAGCTGAGATCCGGCTGCAACAGGGTTTCCCTGATAGTTGACATATTCTCCTGCGGCGGCTGTCCCACCGTCGGCGCCATCCCACCCACGTCCGAGATTGAAATAAGGATTCAAGTCAAACGTCACACGCCTGGAAATCACGATATGTTGCGGCGCGGACAGAAAAATCTGATTCCAGTGATCGATATTATTCCGCCAGTAATTCCCGTTTTTCGGATCGGCGCTGCGCCCGTAGCCGTTCCCTGTATGCTTATAGTCGTAGAATTCAGAAGCTGTCGGATAATTATCGATTGTGAAGTCTTCATAATTCCATGACAGAAACAGATTATTCTGGCTTCCGTTGTCCCAGTTCTTCTGTAAGCCGTAATCAATATGATGCATGTCATTACTGCCGGCGCCCATCCATGAACGCGCGTGAGAATGACCATATGAGAGATAGCTGCTAACGCCCGTATTACCGATCTCGCCGCTCTCAAGCCGGATAAATTCGCGAGACAGATTGTTCGTACCGTAAGAGAAATCCATCATCCCGCCGGCTTTCGCTTCCGGCGTGTGAGTCCGCTCATCCATCACACCCGCCGCCGCGGAAGTTGTCGGCAGATCGACCGAAGAACTGCCCGGAGTCACCGTCACGGATTCCACATCCTCCGACATCGCCGTCTCGTTCAGATAGTTGGCATTGGTCGTGGGCGCACCGTTCAGCATCAGTCCCATATCAAGATCGGTAAGACTACGGATCTCGATGGCGCCGCCCTGCATACCCGAGCTGTCCGGGCTGACGGCGTTCAGGCTGGGCGAAAGCTTCACCAGATCAAGCACCGTGCTCGTCGGGCTTTGCATGTTGATATAAGCTTTGGAAATCGTCTGGACATTATGCGGTGCTGTCTCCACCCGCATCATTCCGCCTCCGCCTTCACGCGCATGGCGCGAGACCTGAACTGTAACGTCTTCACTCGTCTTCGCCTCTACATGATCCGGATGGCGCCGGACAGCCGACGGCATTCCCTTCGCCGGGACATTTTTAGCAGAGGCAAGCGCTGGATGATGACCAAAACGATGCGGGCTTTTCGTCGCCGGGGCGGCAGAAGCTGAGGATGCCGCCCAGGCAAGCCCAGCCACACAGGCCAGACCGGAGGAACATTTCAGCACTGACCGGGCACAGATCCGCCGGCGACGAACCATCTTTATACCAACCATAAACCCCCCAGGGAGCGTGATGCTCGAATACCTGCATCATCCCCGGAACCATCCCCCCTCAGAAACGTTCCGGGTCAGAAATACAACCCGTAAATAAGCCTTACACAACGCCCGGGTCCGGATCAATCCGACTGAAAAACATTTGTTGCAAATCGATAAGGCGCTGTTGCATTTTAGCGTCAGTACTCCGCACGGCCTTCGACAGAGCCATATGATCAGGTAACACGTCCGACTTCTTCTCCACCTGCATCAATCTGTAATCCCCAGGATTACCCGACGTCAGCCATCCAGTGCTGACGCGCGCCCGAGCCTGAAGCCGTCATTCTCTGATCCGTCAGATCAAAGTCGCGCCATATGAGCCAAAATCCGACGCGTGCGTGACAGAACAGCCCCGGCGCCATAGTCACGCTTCGCAAATGATCAAAATATATATCCCCGCATGATCAACTGTGCTGGCCATGTTCAGAAACACGGCGTCACCTGTTATGCGTGACAACCGGATCTGCTGTTGCCCTTGAGTTGAAAACGCGCGGAATATTTAACTGATAGCATAGTTAGCTGAGAAACCCCGGATTCAACCATGCCGCATTGTGGATCTTCAGATTAATAAAGCAAAACGGAAACCGCTCGAATTATGATCACTACAATACCGAAACCTGTAACATGCTTTCACCCGAAGCTGACGCAGCAACTATCCGTCTCCGGTTGCATGCGTCCTGCCCGCACGATTTGACCTCTTCGTAATATTTTTAGAAGTGCTTATTTCATCAGATTAATCTGTCATATTCACAGCTGATTTTTAAAATAAGGAGCAATAATCGCGCAGATTTACGAAACCATGTTCATCTTGAAAAAAAACTGATATCCGTCGTAAAACTGCTCCCGGCATAATCCGGATTTGTCTCCTCCTTTTTGCCGTATCTGCTACGTCAACCCTCAAAGATCCGGGCGCACTGCGTACTACAATACGAAGAGGCTAAGGCATGCCAGGCTGATGCCGTGGCGCGATCTTACGTTAGAATATAAAGCTTTCAATGAGGGAGCATTGTGGAAACGTTTCTTTCCACATCGGGTAAAGAATGCTCTACAGATAAGGGGTTGACGCGGCAGAAAAAGCAATAAAACCGACCGCGCGCAGCCAGCGAAAAGACAAAGGCGATCAGATGGTCGCCTCATTTGCGTCAGGAGAACAAATCTGGTGACCGACATTCCGGACCGTCCGGCCATCCGCACCCTCATTGATGTCGATCCGGCCAAAGCACAACAGGTCGCGGTCCTGCGCGCCCAGGCGGCTTCCGATCCCGAAAGCTTCTGGCTGGATCAGGCTCGGCGAATAGAGTGGGCCACCTTCCCCACAACAGCGTCCAACGCAACCTTTGATGGCGATGTCTCCATCCGCTGGTTCGAGGACGGCGTCCTCAACGCCTCCGTCAGTTGCCTCGACCGGCATCTCTCCACACGCGGCGATGAAGCCGCTCTGATCTGGCAGGCGGACGACACCGCCGTCTCCCGCACTCTGACATTCCGGGACCTGCATGCGGAAGTCTGCCGCCTTGCCAACGCACTTCGCAGCCTTGGCGTGAAACGTGGCGACCGTGTCGCCATCCACCTTCCCATGGTCGTGGAAGGCATTGCCTCTATGCTTGCCTGCGCCCGCATCGGTGCCGTGCATGTCGTCCTGTTTGGTGGCTTTTCGCCAGAAGGCATCGCCGAACGCCTGATCGACAGTGGGGCCGTCACCGTCATCACCTGTGATACCAGCCGCCGTGGCGCCAAACGAATCCAGCATAAAACAAGCATTGATGCCGCGCTGAAACAGGCAGGCACCATCTGCTCCGTACGGAACATCATCGTCGTCACGGTCACAGGCGACACCATACCAATGACTGAAGGACGCGACCACCGCTACGACGTTCTCGTCCCGCAGCAATCCCCGGCCTGTGAACCGGAAAAGATGCGCGCCGAGGACATACTCTTCCTGCTCTACACCTCCGGCAGCACCGGCAAACCGAAAGCCATGGTCCACACCACCGGCGGCTACATGGTCTGGGCTGCCTGCACCACGGACTGGGCGCTTTCGCTGAAACCGCAGGATGTCCACTGGTGCACTGCTGATATTGCCTGGATCACCGGTCACACCTACGTCGTCTACGGTCCGTTTGCCACCGGCGCTACAACCGTAATTTACGAAGGCATGCTCGGCTGGCCACAACCTGGCCGCTGGTGGGAGATCATTGACCGCTATCAGGTTGCCTGCCTTTATACCGCCCCCACCGCCATCCGTGCCCTGATCCGCGAAGGCGATGCCGTCCCGGAACGGTATTCGCTGGCGTCCCTGCGTCGCCTGGCCTGCGCCGGCGAACCCATCAGTCCGGACGCCTGGGAATGGTTCTATAATGTTGTCGGCCATCAACGCTGTCCTGTTGCCGATATGTGGTGGCAGACAGAAACCGGCGGTGGCATGCTCTGCCTGATCCCCGACGCCCAGCCCATGAAGCCCGGATGGGCCACCACTCCCCTGCCCGGCCTGAACGCTGTTCTCACAACCGAAAAAGGCGAAACCATTCCGGACGGTCCCGCCGAAGGTGCTTTATGCTTCACCACCTCATGGCCTGGTCAGGCCCGGACAATATGGGATGACCACAAGAGGTTTCGCGAAACCTGTTTCACTTTCAGTCCTGGAAAATACTTTGCCGGAGACGGCGCCCGTCGCGATGAAAACGGTTACTACATGATCACAGGTCGCATGGACGACGTGATTAACGTCTCCGGTCACCGCATCGGCACTGCCGAAATCGAGGATGCCGTCGCCACCTGCCACGCCATCTCCGAAGCTGCTGCTGTCGGCATAAACCACGATCTGAAAGGCCAGGGGATCGTTGTATTTGTCGTAGCGCGCAGCAGCAAAACCGCCCCGTCAGTTGCTTTACTATCCGGCATTATCGCTGACCGTGTCGGTCGTTACGCAGCGCCCGAACTTATCTATATTGTGAGTGACATCCCGAAAACGCGATCAGGAAAAATCGTCCGCCGGGTACTACGAAAAATAGCATCCGGAGAAACAGAAAATCTTGGCGACCTGTCTTCTCTTGCCGATCCTGCGGTAGTACCGGCTCTGATTAAAGCCGTCACAGAACAAAATGCCGACACATGACGGCACACTTGGAGTCTGCCATACAATGTTTCTGTTTGTTACGCCACTCTTAACGTCTTCTCAACGGCTAAAATGAGAAAATAGGGATGTTCCAGCAACAGGAGTAATCCCATGTCGTCTTCCATCTCCGGCCTTTCCGGTACATCATCAGTATCCAGCCTGTTCGATTCGTCGTCCGCAAGCTCATCTTCTTCTTCGAGCAGTTCTTCTGCCTCTTCCACAGACACAACAACGCAGACGATCAACAGCAATGGCACCATTACAATTACCGTGACAGATGCTTCTGGTAACGTCGTCTCGACAACGACAGAAGGCAGCCCAAGCACCGCCAGCAACGCGGACGACGGTTCACTCGACACCTTTGCTTAACCGTTCCCGGGCCAGGTATTGCTGCCTGACCCGCATTCACCATATAATATTCACAGATAATCAGAGAATATTATATAGATGATCTCCAAGTTTTCATCGTGATTACAATGCAACCAAATCCAAATTTTGCTTGACAACTCTAAATAATAACCAACACAATCACAATAAAAATTACTTACCATGAGAAAATAAATAATTATATTTTTTAACTGTGCTAAATAATTTGTTTTTGTATTTATATAATTAGGATATCAATTACTAAACAACAAAAATATTATTTACAATCACTAGTTAATGTAAATAATTACAAATCTACGCTTATGCAAATTTATTGAGTTGCAGATCAATTAACAACCATCAGAAATTCACAGCATATCCGGGCAGAGTTCAACGAACACCCAGCTTTCAGGCATGAATTCACTTAAGCCCGACAGTCTTATTCACTACCCTGATATTTATAGGCATAGTCAGCGTCCACTTCAGGTAGTCTGTCTGCCCGAAACAGGATAACAATCCAAAAAATCAGATTCATTTCTGTTCCCATCTTCAATTACCGGATCGCGTCCCCGTCAGTACGTAACAGGCTCCAGGGGATAACTGCCCCGTCAAGCCGTCTCACATCCACATTGTAAACAGCGCGCATTGCCGCATCAGTCATGATGTCTGCCGGTATCCCGCATCCAACAATGCGTCCTTCGTCCAGCAAAACGACCCGATCACAAAAGCGGGCCGCAAGCGTCAGGTCATGCAGAACAACCATCACGCCCGTTCCCTTACGCGCCAGATCACGAAACAGGGTCATCACGGACAGAGCGTGAGCAGGATCGAGCGCCGCAATCGGCTCGTCTGCAATCAGGTATGGAGTCTCTGACGCCAGTGCCCGAGCCAGCAAGACACGCGCCAGTTCCCCGCCAGAGAGCGCGGAAGCGGGACGATTCTTCAGCATTTCCGTGCCTGTTTCGGCCATCGCACGAAGAATAGCAGCCCGATTCGCCAGATCACAGCCGAATGGCAAGCGTCCAAGAGAAATCAGATCATATACAGACATGGGCGGCGGCCTGCCTCCATTCTGAGGCACAAAGGCAATATGTCGGGCACGCCGGTTTGGTGAGATCGCGGCAAAAGCCACATTATCCAGTGTAACGCGCCCGGTATCAGGCAGCCGAAGACCCGCCATTACACGCAGAAACGTACTCTTTCCCGCGCCGTTCGGTCCGATCAGCCCCAGCACTTCACCTTTCCGCGCTTCCAGCGAAACATCTTTTAATACATCCAGCTTACCAAGGCGGACACATATCCCCGAAGCACGTAGCGCACCTGTCTCCCGACTCATACCCCCGTCCGCCTTAGTCGGATAACCCGCCAGAAAAAGAGCGGCGCTCCGCCAACCGCCGTCAGAACACCGACGTGCAGTTCGGAACTGGTGGGAATCACGCGCGCAAGTTCATCTGCCAACAGGAGCAAAACTGCTCCACCGAGAAATGATGGAACCAGCAGCCGGGCAGGACGGTGTCCCGTAAAAGGGCGCAGCAGATGCGGCACCACCAGGCCAATAAATCCAATTGCTCCGGATACCGCGACACTGGACCCCACGGCCAGCGCAGCCCCGACAACGACCCGACTCTGCACTCCAAACAGTCCATCAAGCCGAAATCCCAGACTCTCCGCCACGTCTTCGCCGAGCGTCAGCGCATCCAGCGTCCGGGCCGTGGAAAACATCAGCCCGCAGCCGGCAACAATCCCCGGCAGACACAGCCAGACATGCGTCATCGTACGATCTGCCAGAGACCCCATAAGCCAGTGCATAATTTCAAAGGATGCATAAGGACTCGAAACCAGATTTAGCGTCAGCGAGGTCATGGCAGCGAAGAAACTGGTCAATGCAGCCCCGGCAAGCAACAGCGCCATCGTTCCGCCCTGTCCGGCCAGCCCCAGCAGCAACACAACAGCCAGCAACGCCCCGGCAAGCCCCCCTGCGGGCAGCGCAAGACCGATACCAGCCGAAAGCCCTGTATAAAACACCACCACCGCACCGAGCGCCGCACCGCCGGAAACGCCGAGCAACGCCGGATCGGCAAGCGGATTTCGCAGATATCCCTGCAGAACGGCGCCGCACAGTCCGAGTGTGCCACCGATCAGAACCGCAAGCAGAGCCCGCGGCAGACGAAGCTGTCCAAGAATGATCGCTCCGACAGAATGACGTCCATCAAGCAGATCTCTGAAAGCTGCCGGAATATCAAGAGATGATTCTCCCCAGAACAAAGCGGCAACAAACAGTGCAGCCAGCCCCGAGGACAGGACCAGAATCAGACGAAAATCCGGATGACGAATCACTGGCCTGCCTTCAGCGCCTGACGTGCGCGCACAAGTGCAACAAGCGCATCAAGTGTTTGAGGCAGGCCGCACAGCCAGCGGGCCGCCGGAATAACCAGACGATGAGGTCCTTCGAACGTACTTCGCAAAGCCGGATTATCGAGCATGGATCTGGCAAGAGAAACGTCCGCACCGGCGGGGTCGGACACCAGCAGATCCGGATGCGCCGCGATCAGGATCTCCAGCGGTACGCTCCGCGTATATCCATTACCCTGCGTGGCAGTGAAATTCCTGAACCCTGCATGACGAAGCACATCGTCAGGAAGCGATCCCTTGCCAGTGATATAACCGTTCTCCGTATAGATTGCAGCAACCGGTGCATCGCTCCTAACCGGTAAGGACAGGCTGGCGAGCCGCTCATTAAACACCTGGATTACGGCTTCCCCACGCGCGGAAGCGCCGAGCAGTTCCGCCATACGTCTGATTTGATCCGGAATTTCAGAAAGGCTGTTCACAGGCGGAAATTTTACCACGCGCACGCCAACGGACTGCGTGGCAAACGAAGCTGTCGTCGTCGTATAATCTCCCCCAAGAACCAGATCGGCTCTTTGCGTCAGGAGTGTCTCCGTTCCCGAATGTATTACAGGAAAACGTTTTGCTTCCTGACAAAGAACCGAAACGGAACAGTCACGTGCCAGCGACGTTATGCCGGCAACCTGCTCCGGTTCTGCGAGCATCATCAGCAACTGATCCGTGCAGAGATTGAGGGAGATCACCCGTGAGGGCGCTTTTGCCTGCAGACCAGAAGAAAACAGTCCACAGATCAGAAAAAGAAGCATGAGAGCAGAAAAACTTCTGATCAGAAAAGAAAATAGCGGACATCTGCCAGACGGGAACCACAGATTTCCGCACCTTGGTCTGTGCAACATAACGGTATCCCGAGCCCCGCGATCTCTGGCGGGTCTCAGCCAGATGCCCTGAACAGTCATGGACAAACGCATCACCGTTTTGTCAGTAAGTCAGCGTAAACCCGGCGTAACCACTTCGTCCGGGCTGAAGATAGCCTATCGCCTGTTCATACTGACGATTCAGCAGATTATCGGCGCGAGCGAAAACAGAAACATACCGGTTAATTTTATAATTCGCAGCAATGTCGATCGTGAAATATCCGTGTCCCTTCGCACAGATGCTGCATGTTTCATAGCCGACGACCGGGAGATCCCGCCAGCCGCTCGTGTAAAGAATATTCCCTGAAAATGTCAGATCGCGGACAGGGGTCCATGTCGTGTTGAAATTGAATTTATGTTGCGGACGACGCTGTAAAACCGCACCGCTCTCTTCATCCCGCGCATGCGTCCAAGTGTAATTCAGATTAAACTCCAGCGTCTCCAGAGCTTTCCAGTTCAGAAACGCCTCCACACCGTACATGCGGGCCTTCGCAACATTAGCCGACGAATAGATATAGTTGCCGGAGGAGTCGATCGCGAGAGTGGAATCGATCAGGTTTTTCACCCGGTTATCATACCAGGTCGCTCCGAAATTCAGATGATTATGCAAAAGCTTCTGCTCAATACCGGCATCATAGCCAATGAGCTTCTCCGCTTTCAGATTCGGGTTCCCCAGCTCCGCATATCCGGACCCGACCTGCTTCGCAAACAGCTGATAAAGCGAAGGGCCATGAAACCCCGAACCCGCACTGGCCTTTATAATCGTTCCTGTTCCCGGAACATGGATTGCCGGCGCCACACGCCAGGTCACATGATTACCATACCGCGAATTCGCATCGTAACGGACGTTCGCCGCACCATAGAGAATTTTGTTCCAGTTTCCCTGATACTGTCCGTATCCGGCCGTCGTATCCATGCTGGCGGAATTATTATAACCCGGATCCCAGGAAGCACTCGAGGTGTGACTCGTGTTGAACGTATCATGAAAATGTTCGGCGCCAATCAGCACAGAACCATACTGTTTCAAATTGAACGTGCCGTGCCAGTCAATTTTCAGACGATCTGATCTGTAATAATCCGGATCAGGGTTGAGTGCACTCCCGTAATCCGTTCCCGTTTCTGTCCAGCGATTGCGCGTCGTCATATATCCAAGGCCGATTACCTGATCGAAAAATCCACCACCAGACACCAGATGCGCCGTTCCACGCACAATCGCCTCGTTCTTATTATTCTGCTCTCTGACATTCGAGTCACCGTATTCGTTCTCGCTCTGGAGATCATAAACCGAATACGTGTGGTAATTGCTCTGAATCAGCCGCGTCGTCAGGCCAAGATCAAAATTATTCGTTACATCGTAACCCAGACGGATATTGGCCGTCCGGTTGTCATTACGATTGTTTTTACGCCGCTGCTCTCTGTCAGCATCGTAATATCTCTCGACATAACGGGGGATACTGTTGAACCCGTCCATCCGATAATGCGACAGTTCAACATTATAATGAAACCGCCCCGCACTGCCCCGCGCGCCCAGCACCTGATTGAACGTGCCGTATTCACCACCCTCGATCCGGACAAATGGCGTAAACCGCCCCTGCCCCTGGGCTGTCGTGATATCAATCACACCTGCCATTGCGTCCGCGCCGTAAAGACCACTCTGCGGTCCGCGCAGGATCTCGATCCGTCCCATTCCGTCCGTCGCGAACTGCGCGGGGTCAAACGCATTATTGGTCGCACTGCCGTCATTGATATCCATGCCGTCCAGCCGGACTTTGACTTCGTTCGCATTCGTACCACGCATAATAATGGATGTCGTGGCACCCGGCCCACCGGACTGCACCACATTCATCCCGACCTGACGCTCCAGAATATCCGTCAACGCACGCCGCTGCTGCGTCTGGATCTGCTGTTCGGTAATGATCGTCATGCTGGTGCCGATCTCATCCACCGAAGTCGGGTGCCGCGCAGCACTGACACTGATCTGCTCGGGGAGGCCTGTATTGCCCACAATTACCGTTGTCTTCGACTTTGTACCCTGCGACAGACCGCTCTGGATTTTACCCGCCTGTAATTTTCCTGTCTGCGCAACAACCTGTCGCGACTGCTTCTTTATACCCGCTTCCTGAACAGAAACATCGGCACGGGCTTCATGCAGTCCCATGACAGGAAGAATGGTCGAAGCAATCAGAAGTTTACGAAAAACAGACATGGCATTCGGGTCTCGCGGTCACGTTAGTTGCCACAAGAGCGCGCAATCTCCGGCCAGAGAAACAAAGAAGCCAAAAGACATTGCCCGTCGGAACACCCCGTCCAACGCTTCCTGGTCGCAACCAATATCGACGGCAGGTTTCCTGGCTTACGATCTGTCTCCGCGCATAGCCTTCCCGGGAACAGTGCTTATCCCAGTGGCCCCGGACCATCATGTCCGGCGTTACGTCGGTGTATCGCTTACAGTTGCGGGGACAGCTGCAGCTTCAGACGTCTCCGTCTGTTCTGCATTCCCTTTTGACCCCGCATCGCGGGGCACCGTCAAAACGGCTTATCTCTATTTCGAGTGGTTGCTGTCAAGGAACAGATCAGAGGTGCTGCCAGGGTTGCAGCCCAACAGATGCGTCCCGACGTTTACGCCGCTCCGTCGGACGCTCATCGGCCGGCGGGGGCAACATCGCAAGATAGTCACTCAGCAGCGATGATGGCTGTGAGCTGTCCACCAGAGACTCCGCCGTTCGCATCCGCTCCACCAGCGACAACCCCAGATGAGTATCTTCCAGAAAATAAGCCGCCATCCGTTCAGGGCCTGCCCGGTAATCCGCCGGACGGGAGAGAGCGCCTCCGATCGTCGCAAGATTACGCAGCCGCCGATTACCGCGCTCAAATGCCACCATCAGAGAATCCGGCCAGGATGAACGCGGCCAGCTGACCAGCAGATCCTCTGCGGTGACAAGATCGAATTGCAAACGGCTGGCCCGTGCCGCAGCTGTTTTCAGCTTCGCAGCCGCAAGCATATGAACAGAACAGCGGTTCGCGAAATTCACCAGCGAGAGAACAGTGGCCAGATCCGGCACATCAAGCCAGAGCGTGGTCCGTCGTGTTTTACGCGAAAGCGCGACCTCTCCCTGAAGCTCTCTCACAACCGTCTCGCACCGCGCTTCAAAAAGCGGAAAAATCTCAGCCAGCGCATCGTCGCAAACGCCGACATAGCGTCCTTTTTCCGCAAATGACAAAGCAACAGCACGGGCAGCCGGCAGAACAACGTCGATTTCGTTACGTGACGCCAGCAGGAGCGGCATCGCAAATGCCCAGGCCGTCAGTCCGGCACGAGCAATCCGGGTCAGCGTCGTTAACAGTTCATCCCGGTCGACAACAGTCGGCACCGGACTGCTTCCTCTGGGAAGCAGTAGCGAAGCCTCCGCAAAAATGACCGCCAGCGACGGCAGCAAACCACAGATCTCACTGGTTTTCATTCCCGCCGTATCCGCCATTTCCTCCAGAACAGGAGCCGGCACCGGGCGTGACAGCACATCCGCAGCGCGAGCCCGGAGCAGCTCACCGGCACGCTGCACAGGATCAGCCCATTCCGGTTCGGCAAGAGGATCGCGGTCTGGAAGCGTGCCACCGTCACCCGATGCAATGAGCCGCATGACCAGATCGGCATCCGGGCAGCAATCGAGAATCCAGATCGTCAGCGGTGTGGTCAGTGTATCAGGGATATGCGCCCTCGCTTCTTTTAGCGAACCGCGCCATTGCGTCGTGGGGACAATAAGCGGCCAGAGTGGCCGGAACAGCAGATCGACAGGCGCCGTGCCCGGACCTGCGACAGAGATAGCCCGATCAGAATCCGAAACGTCGGTGAGAAATGATGCAGAAAGCACGTCAGACTATCCTTGCGTCCAGGGCGATTTCCGTTCGGAGCATCCGTTCATTTCGTTCTGAAAGATATGTCACGTAATCGATTTCCCGCGGCCAGCCGGACAACACTGGACGCACTGCTCCAACACCTGGCGCATCATACTTGCCGGCGCTGTTTTTATGACCAAGAACCTGTGCAAGAGCAGCAAGATCCGCGACGGCATGTGCCCGACAGGGCGCATGCCGGATCTCCTGTGCCATCAGACAAAAACGAACCCAGCCGGCAAGTATCCCCAGTTCAGCGGCGAACGGATTACGTGCCGGGATCAGGCCGGTAAGACGCCCCGGCGTAAGCAGATAATCAGCCACGCCCGCATAAAACCCCTCAATCTGACTCAGCGCATGTTCAGCGAGCCGGACACATCGCCCCGCGCTGCTGCCGTTGTAATCTCCCGGCAGGATTTCCGGCAGGCCGCCGATTACCTTCCGCAACAGCGCAAGCCTGGGCGGAACCCGGGCAGCCAGAGCAGTCACCCGCTCCTGTCCGCCTGCACCGCTCTTCGGACCAGAAGGACGACGAAAAACCGATACCGCATGCAGCGGATTCAGACCGGTCTGAATCAGCGCACTGACGAGCCAGTCCGGAAGGTCTGAAGCGGCTCCGCGACGAAAAAATGTCGTGGCAATCTGGTTACGCAACGTATGCTGGCGGCACGCTTCAATTGCCCCGGTTTCCCGGGCAATGACCCGTGCCTCACGACCGGCAAACCCCGAAAGCGCAACAGCCAGGACATTGTCCCGAACATCATTCACCCGCGCCGGCTTCAGAGCGATACTCCGACGGATCATCACTCTGTCAAAGGCAGAAGGAACGAACCCGAAATCATCGAGCCGGTCCGGCGGCGCAACCAGCACTCCGGCTCCGAGCGGATTGGGCAGAAGAAGCTCTGCCGGCCGCACCGGATGAACCCGCAGCATCAGCCCGCCGAAGAGGGGACTGGTCGTCGGAAGAAAGATGGAGAGAGCCGGCGTTATTGATGCCGTCTGAATTTTCTGCGATTCAAGAACGCTCTCCATAGGTGCCGTGCTATCCTGTCTGCCAATATCGAAACGCGGTCATGCCAAAACGGGCTTGGCATCAGGACGAATGACGTGTCATGTCCTCGCCAAAGCACATTCAGACCGGGAACGATGAACATTCCGTCAAGCGAATCACAGAAGCCGAAACGTCCCGCTCGGGGCCATAACGCAGGATCACCAAAAAACCGTAACCGGAAAGGCAGCCGCCCCGCCCCCGTTACAAGCCCGGACCCGACGCGCGACATTGCCTTCGATATTCTCCGCGGCGTGATCGAAAACCGCCGGATGCTGGAGACCACCCTTTCCCGTTCTCCCGATGCAAAAACTGCGGACCCGCGTGACCGCGCCGCCGCCCATCGGCTGGCTGCCGCAGCCTTGCGTCACCTCGGCACCCTTTCCGCCGTGCTGGAACCTTTCCTGCGTAAAGAACCGCCCGAGCCCGTCCGTGCTGCCCTGCTGCTCGGCGCGGCGCAGCTCCTCTTCCTGGAGACTCCACCCCACGCCGCCGTCGGCACCACAGTCGACCTGATGCGCCGTCGCGGCCTCACGCCGTTTGCCGGCCTCTCCAACGCAGTCATGCGCAAAGTCGCAGCCGGTGGCGCTGGCCTGCTCGAAGGACTCGATCAGGACCGTCTCAACATTCCCCCCTGGCTCTGGTCTTCCTGGAAAACCCTTGGCCCCGGCGTAGCTCGTGCCATCGCGCGCGCTTTGTCACATGAAGCCGCTCTGGACCTCACCCTCCGTCCAGGCGTAGCAGCGCCCGAAGGCGGCGAAGTTCTGCCGACCGGCTCCATCCGTCTTCCGGCCGGAACCCGCGTGACAGAACTTCCCGGCTTCATGGAAGGCGACTTCTGGGTTCAGGACGCTGCCGCGACCCTCCCGGCCCGTCTCCTCGCCGTTAAATCCGGCGAACACGTCGCCGATCTCTGCGCCGCACCAGGCGGAAAAACTGCTCAGCTCGCCATCACAGGAGCCCGGGTCACAGCCCTCGAACGCGACCCGAACCGCCTTGAACGTCTGAAACAAAACATGGAACGCCTCAGGCTCGACGTCACCACCGTCTGCACCGATGCCGCTACCTGGCAGCCTGACGCGCCACTGGACGCCGTCCTCCTTGATGCCCCCTGCTCCGCCACCGGCACGGCAAGACGTCATCCCGACGCCCTCTGGATCAAACGGCCCCGCGATCTCGCAGCTCTGAACGAAGCTCAGGATTCTCTTCTCGTCGCTGCCGCCCGGATGCTGAAACCGGGAGGGCGCCTCGTCTACGCGGTCTGCTCCCTTCAACAGGAAGAAGGCCCCGATCGCGTCCGGGCCGCTGAAAAATACGGCCTGAAATCCGATCCGATCCGACCGAACGAGCTTGCCGATCTTCCGGAAGCCCTCACCCCGGAAGGCTGGTTACGCACCCACCCCGGCATGTGGCCGGATCGCGGTGGCATGGATGGCTTTTTTGCCGCCCGCTTTGTGAAAGCATCCTGAGAACGTCACCATGATGACCGGCAACGCCATTTCAGACATGACCGAAGCCAGCGGGTGCGCCTCCGAACATATCGACACCCCGGCAGGGCGCGCACTCTGGCGCGACATGCTGGAATATGCGCCGAAACTCGAAACTCTCATCCGCTACATTACACAGAAGCAGTGCACACTGCAGGAAAGCCACCTCTGCTGGTACCAGCGCGAACTCTTTGAACGCCGCTTCTTCCGGGTTCCCTCGCCTCTTACCGCCCGAATGATCCACTCCGGCGAATCCCGTCTCTCCGGCGAACAAGCAACTATCTTCCGTCTCCCTGCCGCCCCTGCCATCACTCTGATCAGTACCGGCACCGACAAATATTTCCCTCTGGATGCCGTAATTCTGCCCGGGATCGAAACCGGTCTCATCTTCGGATCGCGCAATACAAATCTGCGCGGGATTGACATACCCGTCTGGCAGCAATCCCATCCCGTTATCCATGCCGTCGCTCTATGCCGCATGGCTCCCTTGCAACAACAGATTCCATACCTGCGGGAAGTCACTGCACTCCGGCGTTACGTCGCACCCGCACATATCGAGGGACTATCGGCTTCCCGGGCAGACGTCCTTTCTCTTGTTCGGGAACTGTGCGACTGGCCCATAAGCGCTCCCGGAGAAAAAGGACTAAACAGATCAGGGCAGATTGTATTCCGGTTCGGTTAAAACTTATCATTACGAGAAGATGCGCCCTGCTGGAATTTAATCTGCTCTTCTAAAAATCAGCCCTGACACAATGTGAAAACCTCACTGCGGGATGCTGACAGCTACCATAACGATAGAATTTCTTAATCCAGCAACCTGGATTTCTTACAAATTCAGACAAACCTGACGGTAACCCGGTGATTTCGGAAAACCGGATTCCAGAACAACCGCTACGAACGGCGATATGACGTAAGCCCATGACATCTCCGGCCATGAGCTTACAAAAAACATTTCATGCAGCTGTTTTCAGCAGGCCATGCGGGTCAAGAACGAATTTACGAGGCGCCCCTTTGTCAAAATCACGATAGCCCTGCGGCGCATCCTCCAGACTGATCACTGTTGCATTGACGATCTCGGCAATAGGCAGCCGACCGTGCAGAATAGCCTGCATAAGCTGCCGGTTATAACGCAGCACAGGCGTCTGCCCTGTGTGGATAGACTGACTTTTTGCCCAGCCCTGACCAAGTTTTAAAGTGAGATTGCCTTTCTGTGCATCTGCCCCCGGCGCTCCAGGATCTTCTGTCACATAAAGACCGGGCACGCCGATTGCACCAGCCGGACGGGTCACTTCCATTGCCTGGTTCAGAATAACGGCGGGCTGCTCCCTGCCATCGTAACCACGAGCCTCAAAGCCGACAGCATCAATAAAACTATCGACTTCGGGAACGCCAATGATCTGCTCGATGAGATCTCCGAGCCTGTCATGACCCGTAAGATCTACAGGCTCAAAACCAACGCTTTTCGCATGGGCCAGACGCTCGGCATTAAAATCCCCGATCATGACCACAGCCGCCCCGAGAATCCGGGCGGAAGCCGCGGCGGCCATGCCAACAGGACCGGCGCCAGCGATATAAACAGTCGATCCGACGCCAACTTTAGCATTGATCGCACCATGAAAACCGGTCGGAAGAATGTCGGTAAGCATTGTGAGATCGCGGATACGTTCAAACGCCTGCGCCTTATCGGGAAAACGGAGGAGATTGAAATCGGCGTAGGGTACCATGACATAGCGCGCCTGGCCGCCGACCCAGCCACCCATATCCACATAGCCATAAGCACCACCGGCACGACCTGAATTGACCGTCAGGCAGACGCCCGTGTGCTGCTCACGACAGCACCGGCACCGGCCACAGGCAACATTGAAGGGGACGGAAACAAGATCGCCCTTCCGAACCATCTCGACATCCGAACCCGTTTCAATAACTTCGCCGGTAATTTCGTGACCAAGAACCAGACCGGCCGGAGCCGTCGTCCGACCTCGCACCATATGCTGGTCAGAACCGCAGATATTGGTGGAAACGACTTTGAGAATGACACCGTGTTCGATCTTTCTGCCTTCCGGCGTCACCATTTCAGGATCGTCAATCCGCTGCACTTCCACATGTTCGGGGCCAAGATACACGACCCCCCTGTTTGAATCAGACATGACCTATCTCCAGGTTCGGGCTGCGGCCGTTCCCTCGGGCCGGATTAACCCGGCCCGACGCTTTTCGTCGGGCAGAGCTACAACGCCCGGAAAAGCATTCGGATACCGGCAGATTCCGGCCTCATAAGAGATCGTTGCCGGAACTCCATGTTCTGCGGCGAGTTTGCTGATCAGGAGCCCAGGGACCCGCTCTTATCCCGGCCGGCTTCCGGACAAACCATCCCCGTCCATTTCGTAAAAAAGAGTTTCATCAGGTGGTTGCGCAGGAACCGGTGATTACCGATAACGGAGTTATGACGAATCCCGCCTCCCTCATCATCGCGCCGAGTGTTCTGGCCGCCAACTTCGCCCGCCTCGGTGAGGAAGTGACCGCCATTGAAAATGCCGGCGCGAACTGGATCCATCTGGATGTCATGGACGGTCATTTCGTTCCAAATATCTCCTTCGGCCCCGCTGTGGTCAAAGCTTTGAGGCCCTGCTCGTCTCTTCCGTTCGATGTTCATCTGATGATCGAACCCTGCGATCCTTATCTTGAAGATTTTGCGAAAGCCGGGGCGGATCACATCACCGTCCACGCTGAAGCAGGCCCCCATCTGCATCGCTCTCTCCAGCGCATCCGTGCTCTGGGCGTAAAATCCGGCGTTTCCCTCTGTCCCGCCACCCCCCCCGAGCAGCTCTCGCAGGTTCTCGATATGGTCGACATCATTCTGGTGATGACCGTCAATCCGGGCTTTGGCGGTCAGAAATTTCTGACCAGCCAGATCGCGAAAATTGCACGTCTGAGGGAAATGATCGACGCCAGCGGCCATGATATCCGCCTTGCTGTGGATGGTGGCATCGACGCCGAAACTGCCCCGCTCGCTGTTACAGCAGGCGCGGATGTCCTGATCGCGGGCAGCGCAGTCTACGGCGCAGCGGATTACTCCGCCGCCATTCATGGCCTGCGCGGAGCCGGTCAGACGCCGTGACTAAAAACTGCCACTGTCTATTGCGACAAGACGTTCACATATGAGTGTACGCCGCTGGCTGCGCGACATGCGCCTGTCCCTTGCTCTGCTCGGTCCCTTTGGAGGAGCGCGGTCCATCCCCGACGTTCCTGCGTGCACGGTGCGGGACCCATGGCCCGGCAATGCCGCCAACGGCGAACTGATCGTTCAGGGGTCTGCGACCCATGGTGGCGTTACCCGTATTTTATCTTATTTGCACTGGTCCGAGCCGAACTGGCCTGTCCCGTTTGTTAGCTGGTTTCAAGGCTTTGAATGGCTCCGGGACCTGCGGGAACTCGGCTCCGAATCAGCCCGGGCCAAAGCGCGCTCCATGGTTGCCACATGGACCGGTCAGCCAATGAGCGACACGGCCCTGCGCGACCCCGCCATCACCGGTGCGCGCATCGCTTCCTGGCTGTCGCACTACGATTTTTTCGCTGCCTCCGCAGACGACACTTTCCGCCACAACCTGATGGTGCATATCGCACTCGAAGCGCGGACCATCATGGCTCTGATGCCGACCGGGCGACACGACTGGACCTCGCTGCGCGCCCTGAAAGGCCTGCTCGCCGCCGCGATTGCACTTCCCGGTCAGACAGGATTCCTCGCCCGTTATATGCGGCTGATCGATCCTGAGCTGGACTGCCAGATTCTTGCTGACGGCTGCCACGCATCCCGCAGTCCCGAAGCCCAGTTCCTTGTCCTGCGAGAACTGGCCGAAATGCGGCTCATGCTGCAAACAGCCCGGATTCCCATGCCGACCGCTCTCGCAGCCGCGCTTGACCGCATGGCCCCCGTACTGCGCGCCTTCCGTCATGGCGACGGCCACCTCGCTCTGTTCAACGGTGCGGCACCACATGAACCGGCCCTGATCGACCAGGTTATCGCACGTGCCCTGCCTCGCGGTCATGTCCTTGCCCGCGGCATGCCGGACGGACGTTTCATCCGTGCCGCTTCAGGCAACACAGTGCTGTTTGCCGATGGCGGTCCGCCAGCGCCGCCTGGCTTCGACGCGCTCGCTCATGGCGGGCTGCTGTCCATGGAACTGTCCTCGGGCCGCTCCAGGATTGTCGTGAACTGCGGAGCCAGCGGCCTGCCAGCGTGGCGCGGTGTCCTGCGCGACGCGCCGGCTCATTCCGTCCTGTCCATCCCTGTCTGCCCGCCCGTGCAATGGGATGAAAACGACCATATCAAAACCCGCCCCACCGTCACCAGCCGGCATGAAGTGCTGGGTGCCGACCACCTGATCGAACTCAGTTCAGACTGTTACCGGCAGACAGGGGTTACGACTTATCATCGTCGCCTCTATTTAAGTCAGGAAGGCACGGATCTGCGCGGCGAAGACCGGCTTGATTGCGCCGGCCCGCTACCGGAATTTCTTCTGCGTTTCCATCTGCATCCGGACGTCAAGGTTGAGCTGGAAGATACCGACATTCTTCTCCACACCCAGGAAGAAATGTGGTGCTTCAGAAGTGATGGCTATTCATCGATTGAGGAAAGCGTCTGGTTCGGTGGCCCGCGACCGGTTTCTACGCTGCAGATCGTCGTGCGTCCTGCCGAACTGGCAGCGGAAACAGAAAAAGCCGCGCAAAGCAGCCTGGAAAGTGAGATATACGGCGATACATTGCCATCTGCTGAAACAGAAAACAGCATATCCCAGCCTGAACAGGACGAACGCTCAACAGAGACGGACGCCGATCACGCAGACACGCCTGAAACACTGCGGGCTGAGGTCTCTCAGCATTCGGAAACAGTCTCGGAGACCCGGACCGATACACCGGAACATGATACGAGCGCCCTTCATTCTGAAGAGCCCGCACCTGAACCACCGGTTTTCGCCAGCGCCATCCGCTGGGCCTTTACCCGTCTGGATGGCTGACAACACTCCGCACACGACCGGGGCCTGTAGAAGCGGATTTCCGGTATGAAAATCCTCGAAATCACCAACGTCGATTTTTCCTTGCGGCATTTTCTCCTGCCCCTGATGCGTGAACTCCGTGAGCGCGGCCACGAGGTTACAGGCGTGTGCGCCGATGGCCCGCTCATCAGAGACGTTCGGGACGAAGGCTTCAGCGTCGTCACCGTTCCGATGGCCCGCTCCTTCTCACCTATCGCACAGGCCCGTGCTTTCCTCGCGCTCGTTCGTCTCATTCGCCGTGAACGCCCTGACCTTGTCCATGCTCACATGCCGATCAGCGGTCTGCTCGCCCGCTTTGCCGCAAAACTCTGCGGTGTCCCGCATATCGCCTATACCTGCCACGGCTTCCTCTTCAACCAGCCCGGCTCCGGTCTGCGCCGTCTCACTGCCCTCGTCCTGGAATGGATCGCCGGTCACATCACCAGCACCTATCTCACTGTCTCCCGCGAAGAAGCCGCCGATGCGCGGCGGCTCCACATCCACCCGCACCCCCATGCCATTGGCAACGGCCGCGATCCACGCATTTTCATGCCTGACCCTGCCGCACGCACCCGCATCCGCGCCGAATTCAACATCCCTGAAGACCGCACCGTCATCATCGCGGTCTCACGTCTTGTACGTCACAAAGGTTATCCGGAGCTTCTTGTCGCCATGGAGGCCGTTCCCGACACAGACCTCTGGATCGTTGGCGAACGTCTGACCAGCGACCATGGCGAATCTCTCACTCCCGTCTTCGACCGTGCGCAAAAGACGCTCGGCAGCCGCCTCCGCTTCCTGGGCTACCGGACAGACATCCCCGCACTTCTCGCCGCTGCCGACATTTTCACCCTGCCAAGTCACTTCGAAGGGCTGCCCATGTCCATCATCGAAGCCATGATGACCGGCCTTCCCGTCGTCGCCACCAGTATCAGAGGCCCTCGCGAACAGGTGGTCCCTGAAGAAACCGGTCTCCTCGTTCCCTCCGGCGAAACCGCACCGCTGGCCCGTGCCCTCACACGCCTTGTCAGAAACCCCGACCTCCGTCACGTCATGGGCACACAGGCGCGCGCCCATGCTCTGAGCCGCTTCAACGAACAGACCGTACTGGCCCGGACAGCGGCATTGCTGGAAAAAGACAAGGCCTGAAAACATCGGCCAGACAGGCCATCATGATAATCGGAGCCGGATGATGCTCTGAATGTGGAACCCGCTGCATGTCAGGCTGTTGTTTTTCTGAAAGGGAGGACTTTGCCTTGACGACAAATGTTCCGGACGATCACTCCGGCCTGCCTCGCGGGATAGATCATGTCGGCGTCACCGTTCCTGAGATTGAAGAAGCTGTTCACTTTCTTGAGCAGGCCTTTGATGCTGTGCCGCTTTATCGCAATGTTACACCTGACCATGCGCAAAAAGGTCCGAAAACCGAGAAGACTCTCGGGCTTGTTCCGGGAACGGTGGTACGCGAGATGTGCATGATGGCGCTGGGGCATGGGCCGGGTATTGAATTATTTGAAATGCACGGACCGGATCAGCGCCCGGCCTTGCGTCCATGTGATTTCGGGTTGCAGCATTTTGCGGTTTATATCGACGACATCGAAACAGGATGCCGGCGCTTCGTGGAAGCTGGCGGTGTATTGCTGACAGAGCCTCAGGAGCAGCCTTTTCTGGAAGATGGCCCGGGAAATCTGTTTTGTTACGGGCGGACCCCATGGGGCATGATTATTGAGTTACTCGCAACACCGAGCCGGGAGCGCTTCGATGCCGTTTCGCCGGAAAAGCGTTATGAACCACCCCGGCGGGAGATTTCGTAATGCGGAGGTCCAGGTTCTTTTTTGCAGCGGTGGTTTTCCCCTGTCTTTTCGGAATTGCCCGGGCTGACAGCACGCCGTCACATCCGACAATGTGGTACTGGCATAACTGGACGGATCATGACGGTGTCAGCCACATGACACACTGTCCCGTTCAGAACTTTGATCTTAAAACGATGTCAAAACCTGCCGGACCGCAATGGCAGGACCGCCTGAAGGCAGGTCCGTCTCAGGTAATTTTTACCGTGCAGCCGGCTCACTGGGACGGATCGTGGCATCCCGACCCGAAGGTTCAGTGGATTATTCCTCTGAAAGGGTCGTGGTATGTCACAGCTATGGATGGCAAAAAGGTCATCATGGGGCCGGGCGACGTGTCACTGGGAGAAGACCAGAAAAGCAGGAAAGACGCCCGTGGTCATATCGGGCATTTTGCCGGGAATGTCGGAGACGATCCTGTCGAGCTGATGGTCATTCAGACGGATGAGACGCCCACGACCGATCAGCCCTGCCGGTTCAGATAGAAGACTGACAACCGTATATTATCAGTTTGCCGGCCTTTTTCGCGAAGCGCCAGTTTACTCGTATGCCATCGTAAGTGATGTGAACGCATTGCCTCAGAGGCGGGAAAGCGGCAGCTCAAGGCGATGCTCGGGTGTGTCTCCGACTATCTTCAGCACACCGAAATTCTCCGAGGTCATCGTAAAACTGACGGTCACCTTGCCATCTGTGACCGCCCATGTGTTGTCCGTCGTATGACCGAGTGCAAGATCGGCCTTACCGGTCTTCTGGAGATTTTTTGGAAGATGCAGCAGCAGGCGGCTCGCCGGACCGGCCGCGCGATTGGCTGTGATGACCACTGGCGGCATGCCCATTGATGACCACGTTCCTGCTATAGCCGAAGCAGAATAGATCGTCGTCTCCTGTCCGGAGGAAGATTCTGTATCAGCTGCAGCAGAGGGCGAGAGACTGAAGCCGGTCACCGCCAGAAGCACGGCTGCGGAGAGAAGAGCCTTGCGCATATGAGACATCCTTGCCTGAACAGCTGCCTATGGCCGACCGGGGCAGATCCATATTCAGCCGGAAAATAATCGTGGAACTGATGTGCCGCAGCCGGACAGCAGCGTCCAGCCCGGCAGATGGAAATCAGATCTGCACAATACTGCTGAAATCGAATGACTGGCCCGCCGGGCTCTCACCGATACGCACACGGGTGGGAGAGAGCATCCGGTGCGGGGGCACGGGAAGATTATACGGAGCAGGCACGCCAGCGAATACACGTCCGGCGATATCGAATTTCGACCCGTGGCACGGACACGCATAGCCACGCTGACCTGCGCTGGCATTACCGGCCCCGTATGTCGGGACACAACCCAGATGGGTGCAGACACCCACCAGAAATCCGTATTCGGGGACCAGAGAACGATGCCAGTTGGCCGCATAGTCCGGTTGCTGAAGAACCTTTGAGTCCGGGTCACGGAGCTTTGCCCGCAGGGCCGGTGATTTCAGCAGATCAAGAGACTCCGGCGTGCGGCGCGTAATGAAGAGCGGGTTAGCTTGCCACACGACAACAATCTGCTGACCCGGCGCAAGCGTCGAGAGATCGACGTCGACCGGAGCGTGTGCCGCAGCATTCTCGGGCGGGACAAGACTGTCGAGAAAGGGCCAGGCCATGGCGCAGATGCCCGTAGCAACCGTAGCACCTGTCACGAGTGACAGCATATCACGACGTGGCGGGTTTGCCGGGCCATCATCGACCGAATGAGAGGTGAACGGAGAGCCGATCATATCTGTTCTGCTAGCGTTCCATCCCTTGTCCCGCAAGGGCAAAAGCGCCGGGGGTCAGGGGATGGGATGGAATGTACCTGACGTGCCCTGATCCGTCTCGACCCGCTGCGCCGGGCGATCGACCCGAAGAGTGAACAGTTTCGGCAGGGACAGATCCGGTTTCGGACACGTTCCCGAATGTTTTTCCATTACGTCGATCATGGTGGCGGTCGGAGGCGAATTGCCATTGACGACGAACAGCAGACAATCGGGCCGGTCTCCGGTCATGCCATTTCGAGTGACGGTCATCCTCAGATGCTGCACGAGCGCGGTGTCATCAAACCAGCTTGTGGGCTTGAACGTGTACTGGTCGACGAGCCTGTCCATGAGACCCGACTTTGCCAGAATGATCATAAGCACAGTGAGGGGCAGGACGAGAATCAGCCGCCTCATGATGTGCTGACGCAGAGTCCGGCCTTTAAACGGACCGCTGGTGAAACGGCGCGGCCCGCTTGTGTCGCCCGGCATATCTGGGGCTGCCATCAGGTTTTTTCCTTCCATACAAAACCGTCGTCCCGGAGCAGTTCGTCAGCCGAGGCCGGTCCCCGGCTTCCGGCGGGATATGTTTCCATCGGACGCACATTTTCAGCCCAGCCATCGAGAACAGGTTCGATCCAGCGCCAGGAAGCCTGAACCTCATCTCGCCGGATAAACAGCACCTGATCGCCCCGGACAACCGCCATCAGCAGATCCTCATAGGAATCCGGATAACGGGTGCCGAATGTTTTTATATAGGACACGTCAAGATTGACATCCCGGAGGCGGAAACCTTCAGCAAGAGGGTCTTTGCTTGACAGCGACAATGACACTCCTTCGTCCGGCTGGATCCGAAGCACAAGGCGGTTTGGTTCCGGAGTGTCTTTAAAAATTGCCCAAGGCTGCGGACGAAATTCAATGACGACTTCCGATTCCTTATGAGCCATCCGCTTACCCGTGCGCAAATAGAACGGCACACCCGCCCAGCGGGTTGTCCGTATCTCCGCACGGATAGCGAGGAAAGTCTCCGTATTGCTTGCATCAGAGCCCAGATCTTCCAGGTATCCATCAACACGCTTTCCGTCGACCATGCCCGCCACGTACTGGGCACGCACGGTGTCAGAAGCGATACTGACTTTGTCCATTGGTTTCAGCGCACGCAGAATCTTAAGCTTTTCATCCCGCAGATCCATAGCGGAAAGCGCTGTGGGAGGCTCCATCGCAACGAGGCTCAGCACCTGCAAAAGATGATTTTGCACCATATCGCGCAAAGCACCGGCTGTGTCGTAATAAGGTCCGCGCTTACCGACGCCTACAGTTTCAGTGGCGGTAATCTGGACATGGGCGATAGAGTCAGCGTTCCAGACGCGTTCCAGGATCGGATTGGCAAAGCGGAGCGCCAGAATATTCTGCACTGTCTGTTTGCCGATATAATGATCGATGCGAAATATCTGTTCTTCCGCAAAATGCCGGCCTACGCCGTCATTGATCGCCCTGGCGGATACAAAATCCGTACCAATCGGTTTTTCAAGAACGATCCGCGTCGTTGCAGTAATCAGGCCGTGGTCGGCTATGGCATCGGCGGTCGCGACATAAAGCTTCGGAGCGGTTGCCACATAGAAAACCCTTACGCGCTGCGGATTTACCGAAAGCAGCGTTTCCAGAGGTCTCCATTCCGCAGAAGTATCGCTGGCGTCCAGAGAGACATAATGAACAAGCTCCAGGAACTTTTCAGCATCCTTATTATCGCTAGCAAAAGAAGCCGAGAACTCGCTCAGGGCACTCCTGGCCCGTTCTCTGTAAACCTCCACAGACAGGTCTGACCGCGCGACCCCGATAATTTTTGTGTCGTCAGCAATCTGGCCCATGCGGAAACGCTCGAAAAATGCCGGAAGCAATTTCCGCATTGTCAGGTCGCCCGTGGCGCCGACAATGACAAAATCGAACGAGGCCTGATGTGATTCGTTCGGTCCGGTGTCGGTCTCAGCCCACGCAGTTCCTGCTTTTCCGGCATTTTCAGCCATCCGCGATTTCCTTTCAGGTGACAAATACCTTGCCGTCAGACGCACCTTGCAGGTGTGCTGTCACGCCTCGCATATCGGGGTCACACGCGGCAATAGCGCCTGCGCATTTACGGTCAGACGCGAAAACGAAACCAACGCACCAGAGTTCCGTAATATGCGGCCCTCGTCATTCCTCAATTGACCCAGATGCCTTCAACGGGATAATCCCCCGCTTCGATCTGATCCCGAAGCAGGGATCGTCCGCACGAGGAGAGCCGCGAAATGGATACCGACGTGATGTCAGATGGCGATGACGCCGCGGTCGGAGGCATCGCAGCAGACCGCCTCCGGAGCATTATTGAGCGCGTTGAACGCCTTGAAGAGGAGCGAAAGGCGCTGGCTGGCGATATCAAGGATATTTTTTCTGAGGCAAAGTCCGCTGGTTTCGACGTGAAGGTCATCCGGCAGATTATCCGGCTGCGCAAGCAGGAACCGGCTGAAGTTGAAGAGCAGGAAACTCTGCTGGACATCTACCGGCGTGCGCTGGGCATGTAATGTCAGGGTGCGACTGTTTGATATGATCGGTTATGGCGCGGTTCCCCTGACTGCGCGATGACTGCATTGTCTGGTATCCGACGCTTCTGGATACAGGGCGTCCCTGTGGAGCGTTCGTCTGACAATGTCACCTGTGCTTCCTGAATGGCTTCCTCTCTGGGCACAACTGCTGCTCATCGTAGCCACCGCCCTGTTTGGCGTGTGCTTTCTGCTCATGCCGTTTGCGGTATTCGGCCTTAAAGGACGGTTATCTGAAATTGAATTACAACTCGCGGATGTACGTGCTGATCTGCGCGTGATCACGGCTCGCCTGGCCTCAGCAAGCCCTGAGCCTGCGGAGCAGCGGGAGCCCTTTGCAGCGGCACAGGAAGAATGGGTGCCGCCTGCAAAAAAGGAGCAAACATCGGCTGAACCGCGCTTTCAGTCGGCAAAATCTGATCAGGCCATCGCGAGTCCGGGTTTAAACGCCGAATCGGGAACCTTTTTTCCGCCTTCCGGAGGGAAGACGGAGGCCACATCGGAGACGAGGCCCGCTCACAGGAACGAGCCGGATGAAAATTCACCTGTCGGCGAGGCTCCACGTTCGGCTGCCGAAGGGACCGCAGCACGAGTAACATATGGGTTTTCTTCCGCGCCGCGTGTGTCTGACGCGTATCAGCCCGAGAAAAATATTCTTCCCGAGCTTCGTGCTTCGCGTCATGCCCCTCCGGTGCGGATCAATGAAAAAAAACCGGACGGGAACCACGACGGTCCCGGACGCCGCATGCCCTGGCATGAGTCTCCGTCTTCCGAGAGTGATCGCAAGGGGCCTGCTGCCGGAGAACGTGACAATGCAATGCGCACAGAACCAACGCTGCGATGGCCATCCCGCCGCCCGGAATAGCTGTCAAAAGAGGTGAATGCCTTTTTGCGTAATTAAATTCTCACGCACAGAGGAAAACGGGACAGACTTGGATTAATTTAATCCGGCAACGCACCGTCAACTTTGCCGACAGGTGGGTGCGCGGGCATACAGAAGATAAACCGGGTCAGTCTTCCGGTTGTTTCCACCCGAAGTGTGCCGCCATGCGCATGGGCTATTTCAGACGCGATATACAGACCGAGGCCAAGGCCTCGCTGTTTGTCGTCAGCATGTCCCCGCCTGAAGGGCCTGAACATCCCGCGAATAGTTTCCGGTGCGATCGGCTCGCCTTCATTGGTGACAGACAGTTCAAATTCAGATGCACGACTCACAGTCTGCACAATGATAGGTGCACCGGGCGTGCCGTAGGTCACTGCGTTTTGAAGAAGATTTGCGAGAACCTGCGAAAGCCGAACGATATCGCATGACACCTGGGCGCCGCACTCCAGTTCAGACCGAATATCGGCTTCCGGAAAGGCAGTCCGGATTTCCTCAATAATCTGATTTAACGCATCGCAAGGGCTGTCTGCTGTTTTCCGATCGAGAATGAGCCCCGAGCCAAATCTGATTTCAGTGAAATCCAGAGTTGTGTGGATCAGGTTGTCCATTCGTGCCGCGACACGACGAATTTGCGGGACGAGTTCAGCCAGACGTTCGGGACGACGTTCAAGCAGTCTCAGACCCGATACGATAGCCGTAAGCGGATTACGAAGTTCATGGATGAGGACTGCAATAAATTTTTCCCGATGCGACCCCAGCTCCTGTTCGTCCTCCAGTGCAGCCTCACTCTGGTGAAGGCGCCCCAGCGATTGCAGATTGTAGCCGATCAGTTCGGCAAAAAGGCGAAATATCTCACGTGTCTTCTTTGAACCAACCTCACAATATTCCCGACTGAAACCACATAAAGTGCCAAAAAACTGTCCGTCAGGAAGTGTGATCGGGACAGAAATATAGCTGCGCACACCAAAACTTCCCAGGATCTGATGCTGATATCCACCAGAAGCCGCAATGACGTTATCAATAACGACAGGAGCACACGCATCGCGAACATCCCGGCAGAGCGTCTGTTCAATTGGCAGCCGGCTACCCGGGATGATACCGAAATCGGCATGGTCTTCTACTGCGCAGGCGATCCAGCGGGATTCCGTAACGTGCGCAATAGCTGCAAAAGACACGCCGGTCGTTCTGCACACGGCATCCAGCACCGTAGCTACGCCTGGAATTTCCTGAACGGCCGTAACTTCCGCCGGAAAACTGGTGTCGCCGGTCACGGCGTGTGAAGATTATTCATAGGAGCGCCTCTCATATCGCGCACCATTTAACAGCCCGGCACCAGGAAGTCGATTATCATCCTCGTGACCACATAGGTTAAAAATACTTATAAAACTCTGTTTCTGTTCAGTTTTTGCTTCCACCTGAATGCTCGCGCACGATGTCCTGAAGAACGGATCTGATCTCACCGGCAGTTTCTGCGGCAGCAGCTTTTCCGTCCCCGGTAAGCGCTGATGCAAGCAGACGCATCTGGCGTCGTGCCGCATACAACTGGTCAAGAAGCGACAGAACGAGCGGAAGCGCGTCTTCTTCCACCCCGAGTTCATCGCGCAGTTCGATAATCAGACGGGCTCTCGCCTCATCCATATCCTGAAACAGGTAATGCCCGGGAACACCGTCCGCACGAAGCCAGTCTAGCCTGATCCAGTTCTCGATTTCCACCACACTTGTCCCGCCGAGGCGAACAGAGAGAGTCTCAATCGTGATCATTTACTCTCTCCGTCTGTTGCCTCCGCGAGGTCGGGTGCGGGCGCAATATTTTTCAGGAACTCCCTGAATTTATCATCAACCTTACCAATATGAACTTCGAGAGTCACATAGAGATTCCCGGCGGGATGTTTACCGTGTTCCTTTACACCGCGTCCCCGAAGACGCAGGACCGCCCCTGTGTCCGAACCGGCCGGAACATTCATGCGGACGGAACCGGATGGCGTCGGCACTGTAATCGGTCCTCCGAGCACGGCTGTACGGACGTCTACAGGAAGACGCTCACGCAGATCACGTCCTTCACGGGTGTACCGGACATCCGGAGTGATTGTGATTGTGATCAGCGCATCGCCGGTGGCGCCACCACGGCTTCCCTCCCCGCCCTTACCACGCAAACGCAACACCTGGCCGTCCTCAATGCCTGGCGGAATTTTGACGTCCAGCGTCGATCCGTCAGGCAAAGAGACACGGGACGTTGTCCCAAGCACGGAATCAATAAAACTGACCGTCAGCGAATAGGAGCGATCCGGACCGCGTTCAGGTCCGGCGGGACGACGATTAAAACCACCTCCGCGATTACCGAACATATTGCCGAAGATATCGCCAAGGTCATCCTGCGAAAACCCTTCCGCGCCAGCACCTCCGCCGTAACGAGAGCCATGCGCCCCTTCGGCAAAATCACGATACCCGCCGTTTGCGCCGTAACCTGGCGGAGCACGCTCCTGCCCCGCAGCATCGATTTCACCGCGGTCATAGCGCCCGCGCTGGGCCTCGTCAGAGAGAAGATCGTTTGCCCGGCTGACAGCCTTGAACTTTTCCTCGGCCTCTTTATCACCCGGGTTCAGATCCGGATGATATTTTTTAGCCAGCGACCGGTAAGCCTTACGGATATCATCCTGGCTTGCGGTTCGCGCCACTCCCAACGTCTGATATGGATCGGCCGCGCTCACTCACCCCCTCCTTCTGCCGGTATTTTTATACCAAAATTTTCTGTATCGAGCAGATCTGTCAGCACGGCGACAGCCACGTCAGCGGCAATACCATTCTTTTCGGCATCCGCTATCAGTGCATTCAGGCGCGGCTCAAGAAAATCAGCCGCTTTTCCCAGCGCCATCACTCAGCTCCAGTCTTCTGCGCGGTCCAGCCGCGAATTCATTATCGGCGCCTTGTCACAACTCCCTTTCAAAGGCGAGTCTGACAAGCCCGTCCTGTCTGTAACCAACCTGGTCCCCACAAATGCAGGAGCACCAGGTTTTACGGTATGCTTCTGAAAATAATGGGAACGCAATCGGGCCGGGTCAATGGCATGAGCAAAATGAAAGCACGGCCCGAACTTTCGCACCGGCCCCTTTTCCCAAAGACACGCCCCGTCAACCTGAAGTAATTTTCCTGACAGAGGGATGGAAAAACCGATCCGCACCGGGCACAGAGTGCCGGTATTGCTTTGCGAGAAGTGCATGATCCCAACGCTGACAGCTATCACTCTGCTTCTCGTGACCGGCCTGACCGGTGCTGTGGCCCGACTGCTCCCACTGGCAATTCCCCTGCCTCTTCTGCAAATTGCGGCGGGGAGCATGGCCAGTCTTGCCGGCTTCAATCTGCCGCTTTCTTCTGAACTGTTTCTGTTACTGCTGATTCCGCCACTCCTGTTTCTCGACGCTTATCGGATTCCCATGCGTGAGGCGGGGGAACTACGCGGGATCATTCTTTCGCTGGCACTGGGGCTGGTGGTTTTCAGCGCGGTAGTCGGAGGCTATTTCATTCACCGGGTCATGCTGGCAATTCCTCTGGCCGCAGCGATTGCACTGGCCTCGGCGCTTTCACCCACGGATGCCGTTTCGGTCGGGAGCATGTTGTCCGGCGGGGTTACGACGATCCGCCGAGCCACATCCTGCTTTCGCTTATGCTACCTTATGTGATCTGCCTCACGGCTGAGGAAATTAACTGTTCGGGCATTCTTGCGGCAGTGGCGGGCGGCATGACCGTGCGGCTGAGTGGCGTGATGAGCGATACGCAGATCGAGACACGGATAAAAGCCACAATGCTGTAGGACATGGTCGGCTCGACGTTTAACGGGCTGGTATTTGTCGTGCTTGGCCTTCAGTTGCCCCGACTTGTCGGAGAAGCCAATCAGGTCGTGCGGGCGGAGGGGTTTTCTCCGTGGGTTCTGCCGTTGATGATACTGGGCGTGCAGGTAGCGCTCAGTGTGATCCGGGCTTTCTGGATCACGATAACGGGCGGGCTTCAGTGCCTGACAGGCAGGTTACGACATCGCCCGGAAGTGATGCCCTCATGGCGCGGAATCCTGGTAATGACTCTGGCGGGAACGCGCGGTGCGGTAACGCTGGCGGCGATTATTTCATTACCTCCGGAGGAAGAACTCCCGGGACGAACAGTTCTCGTTGTCCTGGCAACCGGGGTGATTATTACTTCATTGCTCAGCGCAGCATTCGGCCTCCCGCGCGTGTTACGATTGCTGCCGCAAAATGAGGGGGAAACACCAGCGCAGCAAGAATTGACGGAGACGCGGATCGCTCTCACCCGGTCGGCTATCGCGGTATTGCAGGCAGAGCAGTTGCGAAGACAACCGGATGCCGCGCGCAGAACAGATGCAGTTACCCTGCTGATGAGCGAATATAGCGATCGGATGCGCCGGCTTGATACGAAGACGGCTGATCCGGAAGGAAAGCGGGCCACGAGCGTCAGGCAAAAGCGTGAGGAAATTGCTCTGCGACTGCGTATTCTGCGGCTTCAGCGTCAGGTTCTCAGCGGCCTGCTGTCTGACAGGGTAATCAATGATGTGACGGAGCGCACAGTCAGCCGGCAACTCGATTTCCAGGAACAGGAACTTCAGATAGAAGCTGCGGATATGCCGCGACTTCCTGAGCTTTTGCCGACGACATAAAACCCTTTCGCTCCGGCTGCCGCTTTTGTCCACGAAACGCCTGATGCGAGACGGCCTGATTTATCTCATCTCGTGCCCGCTGATACTTCGAAGGCTTCACCTGGATGCGTCCACTAAACAATGAATCGTGCGGGTGGAGCGTGGCGTGGATTGCGATTCACCGTTTTCATTGATGAAATGGTGACGGCCCGGACATTGAGTGATGATCTTCGGGTGCACATTCGTGAAGCCAAGGCAGCGGACGGCCTGGCCCGTTCAGTGGCGAACCGGTTCAGAATCGGTTTTCGACGGTGATCTGGTGGCCTCGACATGAGCACCAGAACGGCGGGCGGATGGCGAGCCACCCGGGCAGCAAGGCTTGAATCAAGAGTGGCCACACGGCGGCCTGTGGGAGGTTTATATATTTTACAAATGCGAATAATTATCATATGCATAGCGTATGATATTACGTCGAGTGGATGTGCCCTGTGACATCGCATGTTTCCATGCCACTGGTTTGGGATTCAAAAATTGTCGAGTCAGGCTTGTACTCTGGTCATGCAAATCGTGTGCAGGGTCAACCTGCCTATACTGTTTCAGAACAGATATCTGATGTTCTCGCGAAGGACAGCGTTTCCCTTCGTAAGGCACTGCCTCCGGATAGGTCCGACACCAGCGTGCCCATGACTGCGCAAAAGGCGCGGGAGCTCTGGCCGGCGGATTATATGTTGTGGACATGTGGTGCCATGCCGGTTGCACGAACCGGAAAACTGGCGATTTCCGGTCTGCCATTTGTTCTGCCGGGTCAACGCGTCTTACGACTGATGCTGTCCCAAACTGTAATTTTCATTTCTTTCATTGTGACTGGATGGTGGCCTGGTCGTGCCAGCCGCGTCGATCCGTCATTACCCGGAGGCCGCCCATGACTGATCAGTCTTTTTCTCCGTGGGAGATGTTTTTTTCTGCCGGTCCGGTTGTCCGGTGCGTGATGATCCTTCTGGCGACAGCAACGATACTGACCTGGACGATTTTTATTGCCAAATCAGTTGAACTGGCCAGTGTCCGGCTGAAACTGAAGAAGGCAGAGAACGCTCTGGAAGAAGCTGACACGCTGAATTTTGGAGAAGAATGGACTCGCGACAACGGGATCGCCCATACGCTGATCATGGCGGCAGAAACTGAATGCAGACGTTCCCAGGATATCCCTGATGACAATGAGGGACTTAAGGAACGAATTGTTCTGCATCTGGAGCGTCTGGAGGCTGCTGAAGGGCGGCGACTGATGCGCGGCACCGGTCTGCTGGCCACGATTGGCGCAACCTCTCCTTTCGTAGGGCTGTTCGGCACCGTATGGGGCATTATGACATCTTTTACCGGCATTGCAGCCAGCAAGGCCACCAGTCTTGCCGTGGTGGCGCCGGGCATTGCCGAGGCGTTGCTGGCAACGGCGCTGGGACTGGTGGCCGCTATTCCGGCTGTGGTGATTTACAATCATCTGGCTCGTCAGTGTGCGTCCTGTCGGGCGCAGGTAGCGGATCTGACGGCGCTGGTCATGAGGCTGGTTTCGCGCGACCTGAGCCGTATGCGCGTAATCCCGGCCAGAGGAAGTGTCGTGCGGTTCGGATCACGCCTGGCCGGGGAGTAAGGCGCCATGATCCGTATCCGTCATACTGATGACGCCATACATGAAGCTCATGAAATTAATGTCACACCATTTATCGACGTCATGCTGGTTCTGCTGGTGATCTTCATGGTTACAGCACCGCTGACGACTGTAAATGTTCCGGTAGACCTCCCTTCCTCAAGCGAAAAGCCCGCACCACGTCCGGATGATCCGGTATTCCTCACTGTTAAAGCGGATCACGGGCTGGCGCTCGGCGAAAGCAATATTTCCGGTGACACGCTCACTACCAGTCTTTTGACGGCGACGAAGGGAAACAGGAACGAGCGGATATTTCTTCGAGCCGACAAAACTGTGGATTATGGCACTCTGATGAGCGTGATGGATAAGCTGCGCACAGCGGGTTACCTCAAAGTGGCACTGGTCAATCTCCAGGGCCAGAACGAGGAGAACTCTCCCCCGTGACAACCCGCGTGTCCGATCAGGTCGGCGTCCCGGCTGCGTCCGAAAACATCGTGGCGGAACATGAGAGAAAAATCGTTTGTTTCCGCGACTGGCACGCTGCAAATCTGCGGGCAGCGCAGAAACGTGATATCCTTCTGTGGGGCAATTCTTTTCTGTCTGTTCTTGCGCTGTCAGGAGGGACTTTATGGTTTATTATATGTCTGCATCCCGTAGTTGCAGCTTTACCTGAGCCTGTGCCTGCCGCCATTGCCATTGACATGGCGCCCGAACCCGTGTCGGCCCTCATGCCACCGACCGATGTAGCACCAGGTCCGCAGCAGACACTCTCACAGTCTGACCCTGTGCCGGATCCGCCACCAAAGATTACGGCCCCGCTCTCCCCTGCGCCAAACCCTCCTGTTCCGGTGCCACAGGCAGAAAAGCAGAAAATCCTGAAGAAGAAGTCCAGGCCGTCGGTACAACTGCAGAAGCGGGTGTCGCCCCAAACTCCGGCAGCCGAGGCGACAACGGCACCGCCGTCCGCGGAAGCGCTACCTGCGCCGGTTCAGGCGGCTCCGACGCCAGGCTCATCCTCGTCGCCGACATCTTCTGACCAAGTAAGCTGGCAGGGTACTTTGCTGGCGCGACTGGAAAAATATAAGCGTTATCCGGAGGAAGCTCAGTCTGCCCGACAGGAAGGGACGGCGTTCCTGCATTTTTCGATGAATCGCAAAGGTCATGTAATTTCAGCCAGTATCGAGACCAGTTCGGGTCATAGTCTGCTGGATCAGGAAACAATGATGCTGGTCCACCGTGCTGAACCATTGCCGGCTCCTCCTGACAGCATCGCGGGCGACCCGATCACACTCACCGTGCCGGTTGAGTTCTATCTTAATCAGAACCCTCGCTGAGACATCCACTGCCCCTAAAGCGGATATGGACAGCGATCAGGTTTCCCGAATATCGTCTCTGTAGTCATTCGATGAATGATCCCTGATCTTTCGGTATTCTTGGAGAGTTTTTTGCAAAATCAGGCTTTTAATCTGATGTGAGCAGGAGGCCTTGCCTCCTGTGAGGGAGACGGGGCTGAGCCCCGCCAATATCGTTTCCGGACAGATCAGGCTTTCGGCTCGGTCTTTGCGCCTGGCTTTGGCTTCGGCAGATCAAGCGCGATGGAAAGCTCTTTCAGACGAGCAGATTCGACCGGAGCCGGGGCGCCCATCATGAGATCTTCGCCCTGCTGGTTGAGGGGGAAGAGAATGACCTCGCGAATATTTGGCTCGTCGGCGAGCAGCATGACAATACGGTCCACGCCTGGAGCGGAGCCACCATGCGGCGGAGCGCCATAGCGGAAGGCGTTGAGCATGCCACCGAAACGGGCTTCGACTTCGCTCTCCGGGTAGCCGGCGATCTCGAAGGCACGGATCATCAGATCCGGGAGGTGGTTCCGGATGGCACCGGATGAGAGTTCGATACCGTTGCAGACGATGTCGTACTGCCAGGCCTTGATGGTCAGCGGGTCCTGGGTGTTGAGGGCTTCGAGCCCTCCCTGCGGCATGGAGAACGGATTGTGTGAGAAGTCGATCTGCTTCGTCTCTTCGTTCATCTCGTACATCGGGAAATCGACAATCCAGCAGAAGCGGAAAGCATTCTCTTCGATGAGGTTCAATTCGGTGCCGATACGAGTGCGGACGAGGCCTGAGAATTTCACGACTTCATCACCCTTCCCTGCCGCGAAGAAGACGGCGTCTCCGGCTTTAAGCCCGGTTTTCCTGCGGATGGCTTCGACGCGGTCGGCTTCCAGATTTTTGGCGATCGGGCCTTTGCCGCCGTCCTGCTCAAAGATGATATAGCCGAGGCCGCCTGCGCCGCTTTCGCGGGCCCAGTTGTTGAGTTTGTCGAAGAAGGCGCGGGGGCGATCACCGGCTCCCGGTGCCGGGATGGCGCGGATTTCGCCGCCATCGGCTGCGATTTTAGCGAAGAGGCCGAAGCCGGAGCCGGCGAAGGCTTCGGTGACGTTGCTGATCTTCAGCGGGTTGCGGAGGTCGGGCTTATCGGAGCCGTAGATGGCCATTGATTCGGCGTAGGGAATACGCTCGAAGGGGGCCTGGCTGACGGTACGGTCATTGCCGAATTCGCGGAAAATGCCCTCCATGACGGGTTCGAGCGTGGCGAAGACTTCATCCTGAGTGACGAAGGCCATTTCGAAATCGAGCTGGTAGAATTCGCCGGGGCTACGGTCGGCGCGAGCAGCTTCGTCGCGGAAGCAGGGCGCGATCTGGAAGTAACGGTCGAAGCCGGCGACCATCGCGAGTTGTTTGAACTGCTGCGGAGCCTGTGGAAGAGCATAGAATTTGCCGGGGTGCATGCGAGCCGGGACAAGGAAGTCACGGGCACCTTCCGGCGAGGATGCGGTGAGGATCGGGGTCTGGAACTCGGTGAAGCCCTGTTCGATCATCCGCTTGCGAAGGCTGGCGATGACTTCAGCGCGGAGCATCATGTTGCGGCGGACTTTTTCGCGACGCAGGTCGATATAGCGGTATTTGAGGCGCAGGTCCTCAGGGTAGTTCTCGCTGCCAGCGACCTGGAGCGGGAGGACGGCGGCGGCGGACTGGACGACGAATTCCTTTGCCTGGACTTCGATATCGCCGGTCGGAAGGTTGGGGTTCCGCGTGGTTTCTTCGCGCAGGACAACCTCACCTGTGATGGTGACAACACTTTCGACGCGTATGTGTTCGGCGGTTTCCATCACGGGAGAGCCAGCCGGGATCACGATCTGGGTGAGACCGGTGTTGTCCCGGAGGTCGATGAACAGGAGGCCGCCGTGATCACGTTTGCTATGCACCCATCCGGAGAGGCGCACGGTTTTTCCGGCGTCTCCGGCGCGGAGGGCGGCGCAGCTATGGGTGCGATACGGATGCATGATCTGGTCCTGCCGGTTCGTTGTGTGTGACCACTGCGGTCCGCCGGGGCGGGTTTTGCGCAGCATTTTAAGTGGGGTCGGAGGAAGCCGGTCAGGGTCTGTTCTGTCAAGTCCGCAGGTCGGTTTGTTGGGGAGGAGTGCCTTTCTGCATCGTTTCCAGCTGTAGAGTGTTCCAGGCAGGTCAGGCTCAGGCTTATGAGGATTCAGGAGAGGTTTGGATTATGCCTCTTTACGAGCACCACGCTATGTCTGGTGAGCACGGACGATTGTGCTGTCGATCATCATGTATTCGTTGTCGTGATCAGCAGCCAGATGCCGGAAAATCCGTTCGATCATGCCACTTTCGCACCAGTGGTGCAGCCGTCTGTGAACATTCTTCCAGTCCCCGAACCGGGGTGAAAGGGTGCCCAGGGGTTGCCGGCGCGATAACGATACAGAACGGGTTCGACAAACAGAGGGTTATCGGCGGACGTCCTCCCGACATGCCCAGCGCGACCCGGGAGAAGGCCCTTTATCCGCTCCCACTGGCTGCCATTCAGACCATACTGCCGCATCTGCATATTCCCCTGAAAACAGGGAGAAAAACATCACAAAATGAGCGGAAGTACAAGGCCGCTATCGATGCTCCTTAACTAACGATCCGCCTCAGGCTCAGGCGCTGTTAATTTATTGAACTGAGTGACGTGGCTTTACTGCCTGAGCGCCAGATGGGATTGATTAAGCCCTAATTTTCTTCTGGCGCATGGAGTTCCGCGGGTGGATGACCGTCGTGTTCTGAGCGGGATTGTTTACGTGCTCCGCAACCGGCTTCAGTGGAAAGACGCACCGAAGGCGTATGGCCCGCACAAGACCTTATTCAATCGCTTTATCTGCTGGAGCCGCCTGGGCGTCTTTGACCGGATCTTTGCCGCCCTGACAGAACAGGCAGGCCGGTCGAAGCGACTGATGATTGATGCGATCCATCTTAAAGCGTACAGGACGGCAGCGTCCCTGCTTAAAAAGAGGCTTTTCTCCGCCATATCGGACGGACAAAAGGTGGCCTGAATTCAAAGCTTCATGCTGTTTGCGATGGCCAGGGGCGACCTGTTCGCCTTTATCTGACCGCAGGTCAGGTCGGTGATTTCAAAAAAGCCGATGTTCTGCTGGCGGATCTGCCGGAATAAACGGAGGAAATGACCGGCGGCCGGAGATATGACAGTAACAAAACCAAACTGTCTCTCGCGGAACAGAATATCACAGCCTGTATTCCACCGAAGAAAAACCGGAAATCAAAGCTGGCTTACAACCGGCATCTGTATAAGAAGCGCCACCATATCGAAAACATGTTCGCAAAGCTGAAAGACTGGCGACGGGTGGCAATCAGATATGACCGCTGCGCTCATACCTTCATGGCCGCAATCCACATCGCTGCAAGCTTCATCTTCTGGCTCAAGGAATGAGCCTGGCAGGGACGAACTCCTCGACGTCAAGCATAATGTCGTTCTCGTTGGAGCACGGGGACCGGAAAAACCCATCTGCCCGCGACCGTTGGCCGGAGCTGTACGGCGCTGCCAGTTCTTCAGCGTAGTCGATCCGGTCAACCGGCTTGAGACTGACAGCCGGGCCGCAAGGGCAGCCGTCTATACGAGCAGACCTCAGTCATCGTCACTACAAACCTGTTCTTTGGTGAATGGGCCAGCGTATTCACGGACGCCAAGATGACCACGGCACTGCTCAATCACCTACCCCACAACTGCGACATCATCGAAACAGGCGACGAAAGCTGGCGATTCAAAAACCGTAACTGAGCCTGCCTCCAGATGTGCACCAGTCCTTAGCTGTCTGGGGTTAATATTGCATGCTGATTGACAGGGCGGCGGCCAACCCGAACTCTGAAATATATCAATTTCAGACTTTAAAATTACTTCCTTTATCGTCCGGCAGTTTACCTGTTGAAGCTATCCTGTGTATTTACAGCAGAGAACCGTCATGCCCATCAGTCGCCGTGTTTTACTTGCCGGTTTACTCTCGGCCTCCGGCGCATATTTTCTCCCGAGGCATTCCGTCCGCGCGGCGTCGGGCCTCACGACCGGCATCGTGGTTCCGTTGCAATGGAGTCTGTTCGCCGGCGCCCCCATGCTGATTCAGGCGCTGACGGCCGATGCGGTGGATGTCGGCGTGATCGGCGATGCGCCTCTTGTTTTCGCTCAGGCCGGAGCAAGCCCGATCAAAGCTGTCGCGGCTATTCAAACGGATGGGACGATGACGGCGGTCATTGTGCGTAAAGACAGCCCCATACGCAGCGTGAAGGATCTGAAAGGACGGTCCGTCGCGACGCTGAAAAGCCAGACCGGACATTATCTGATGCTTGCCGCTCTGCGTGAGGCCGGCCTGCGCGACGACGATGTCCGTTTTGTCTTCATTCCGCCTGCCGCTGCAAGAATGGCCCTACAGACTGGCAGCGTCGACGCGTGGGCGACCTGGGGGCCCTACATCGCCGAAGCTAAAATCAATGACGGCGCCAGGGAAATCGTCAATGGCGGGCATCTGATGAGTGGTCTGAGCTATGTCGTGGCGACGACAGCCGAGCTTCGCACGCGACGCGACGACATCATCGCCTATACCCGACTCCTGCGCGACGGACACCAGTGGATGCTGACCCACGAAGAGGATTACGCGACGGCCTGGGGGAAAGAAACCGGTCTTTCACTCCCCGTGGCGCGCGAAGTTGTCCGGACCATGAAAGCTACCGTTACGCCGATTGATCCGGCCATCATACAAAAACAGCAATTCGTTTCCAGCTTCATGACCGAAACGAAGATGATCCCGGCCACGCTGGATGCCGGCAACGTGGTTGATTCATCCGTGACATTCTGAGGATCTTTCGCAATGACAATATCGCGCAGCGAGCGGGTTCCCTTTGTGCTGGGGACCTATCTCACCGGTTCCGCGACGAATGGCGATGCCTGGCGCGTACCGGGCGAAGACACAGATGCCGACCTGGAGTTCAGCCGCTATCGCGATTACGTCTCGCTCCTTGAAAAAGGCCGGTTCGACGCGATTTTTCTGTATGACAACGTTCTGCCTGTACGGACCCTTCCGCCGTTGCCCGCACGCCGGCCCTGTCGCGCTGGGATACGTTCACCCTGCTGGCCGCGCTGGCCGTAACCTCCTCCCATATCGGCCTGATCGGCACGGCATCGACGACGTTTAATGAACCCTACAATATTGCCCGCCGCGTGGCTTCGCTCGACCGGCTGAGTGGCGGGCGGGCCGGATGGAATGTCGTCACGGCCACCGGCGGCGGTGAAAACTTCAACCTTCCGTCCCATGTCGATCATGCGCTACGCTATGAGCGTGCTCATGAGTTTGTTGATGTTGTCAGAGGATTATGGAAGAGTATTGAACCTGACGCATTCATTCGCGACAAAGAAAGTGGTATCTGGCTTGACCCGGCACATGTGCATCCGCTGAACCACAAAGGACGTTTCTTCCGGGTCACCGGGCCGCTGAACGCGCCACCGCCCGTTCAGCATCCTCCGGTTCTCGCGCAAGCGGGGGCCTCGGGGGCGGGCAAGGAACTGGCCGCCCGTGTCGGTGAGGTTATTTATACCGCCGAATACAGTATCAGTGCCGGTCGCGACTTCCGTGATGACATTCTCGACCGGGCCGCGCGTTATGGGCGGGATGACAGGCACATCCGGATTCTGCCTGGCCTGGCGCCAATCATCGGATGCACGGAAACCGAAGCGCGAGAGAAATTCGAGCGCTATCAGAACTATCTCGACAAGCCTGAAGTGCTGCGGGCGATCTCATCCTATTCCAGTCTTGGAACAGATTTTTCTCTGTGGCCGGAAGACAGGCCCATTGAACTGGATGCCGTTGCGGAAACGAACAGCCACAAGAGCCGTCAGTCCCTGATCGTAGAGTGGATCCGGGAAACGCGACCGACAGTCAATGACGTTCTGCGGACGTTTACACGCGGCGGACATCGTCTTCTCGTCGGCACGCCGGCGTCTGTCGTGGATGAAATGGAGGAATGGTACCGAACCGGCGCATCGGATGGATTCAATATCATGTTTACGTCTTCCCTTGACAGAATCATAGATTTTTTCGAACTTGCGATTCCTGAGCTGCAACGACGTGGCCTGACTCAGGCGACATATGCCAGCCGCAATCTGCGGAAAAACCTCCGGATTCCACCGACATAAAAAATGGATATCAATTTCGTTCTGCATTACAGCTTTCTGTCATACACAGCGAAGAAAATGGATGTTCGCCTGATATCGGCGATGAGTAATGGTCGCTGATTATTCTGTATCTTCCGCCGATGCAGAAAGATATGGAGGGGCGGCATCATGATCCTCAGGTTAAGGGCCAGCGAACAGCGGTGACCGGACATTCCATCGACGCAGAACAGCGGAATGCGGGCAACACCGTGGAGAACTGTTGGGCTCCCGGATATTGCCGACCTTGTATTAGGGATAACCGGGCAAAGGTTATTCGCCCGGCTGACGCATTTATGATTTTCCGGGCGGATTTTTACAGCTGCAAATCGGCTCGAAAGTAGTAAAAGCCTCCTTCTTCTGAAAGCTGCTGGCTGCTCGTATCGTATTTGTTGTTATTATAGTCGGATGTATCGACCGGCACGCGGCTCGGGTAAGCATTGCCTATATTATTGCCACCGAGAGCCAGATGCAGCTGAGGCAGGACCTGGCAACCAACTTCGAGATTGGTCACGAAGCGCGGCTTGTTGACCTGCTCATAGAAGACAGAGTTCGAAAATGCATTTGGACCAGGCACGTAGGTCAGATCTGAAATCGTATGACCGTAGCGGATCTCATGCACAGTCACATCCCATTTTCCCCGGTGCCACGTGCCGCCAAAGATGAGTTTATTGGACGGATTTTCTGTGGAGATATAGTTGATCTGCTGCGCATCAAGAATGGTATTCCCATTCCCGTCTTTTGCGATATTGCTGACATTCGTATGATTGAAATTGACTGCGGCGTCCCAGATGAATTTACCAATATTTCCGAAATCCATTGTATAGCGCGCCGTGATGTCCAGACCTGTTGTGCGTGTGGTGACGCCATTTGTAAAATACTGTGCGCTGACTGCGCTGGGATCGGATGCGAAACCGCTTGTATCGATACCTTCTGACGCGTAGGCGTTGATAGCTGCCTGGCCATTGTACACGCCGCCGTCAACTATGCGATGCTTGATCTGAATCGTGTAGGCATCCACGTTGATATGCAGCGAGGGATCGGGTTAAGGATCATACCCGCGCTGAAATTCGTAGATGTTTCGGGACGCAATCCGGTTGATCCTAAGGCGCGGGCAGCGGCGGAATTGGCGACCACCTGACCGTTTGCGTAGTTCGGGCTGACGATGACGGCCGAGAAGTTTTCCTCTGCCAGCGTCGGGGCGCGGAAGCCCGTGCTGGCGGTGCCAAGAAATCCTATATATTTATTGATATCATATCGTGTCGATATTTTTCCGGTTTTGCCGAAGCCGACATCGGAATAATGTTCTATACGTCCGGCCAGATCGAACTGCCATCCCCGTAAAAACTGCGTCGAAAAATCGACATAGCCTGCGGCAACGTGTCTGGAGGCATTGACGCGATCAGCCGGGGTCAGGCCCTGATAGCCCTGGGCGCCGCTCCCGTAGCTGTAAGAATCCTCTTCTCCCTGATGAATCGAGTAAGTTTCGCGTCGGTACTCCGCGCCAAATGCGATGTTCAGTGGTCTGTAGAAAACCGGGATGTCGACGGGGCGGCGGATATCGAGGTTGTTGGTCCATTGCTGGTTGGCGTACGTGCCCAGGTAAAAGCGCGTCGGGGTATAAGCCGGTGGCGGCGTATTCGCCTGCGTTGGCGGAGTTATAATCGCTGAGATTGTCGTGGTCGCCGCCTATGGTTGAACTGAGATCCCAGTCCAAGCCGGCCAGTTTCTTGCCGCGCACGCCGGCAATTATACCGTAGTCGTTTTCGGGCATGGTCTCCACGGGTTCGAAACCATTGGGGTAGACGGCCGACAGTCCGTCCACGGCCGTGGCACTCGGTGCGCGCAAATAGGCCCAGCGCTCGGCATCCCGATGGGTAAATGTGCCGAATGCATAAGTCTCGATCTGATCAGTGACATGATAGCCGAAATTTCTGGCGATCGTTTCCCGGGTCACCTGTGGCTGGCCCGTCGCGAGGTCATTATTCTGGCCAGTGCGCGGATCTATGCCGGTGCGCTGCGTGCGGTCCTGGTGTTTGTATTCCGCACTCAGGTTAAAAAACCCCTTGTTGTTCAGATTAAAGCCAGCATTGAAGTTTTCACCGGTGGTGAAGCCGTCACCGGCGTAGTAGCCGCCATTTGTCGATTGCAGGTGGAGACCATGATTGGTGGATTTGAGAATAATATTGATTACGCCGGCAATGGCGTCGGAACCGTACTGGGCTGCGGCGCCGGCCTGCAGAATTTCAATATGACCGATCGCGGACAGGGGTAACATGTCCAGATCGACCGGCGTTGTACCTTGCTGGGACCCCGGATCGACGGTGACAGCGGCGGTTGTGTGTCGTCTCTTGCCATTGATGAGCACCAGGGTCTGATCAGCATTGAGGCCGCGCAGACTGAGTGAATCCACGATGGAACCCTGATCGGAGCCATTGACCTGGCGGCTGATGGACGGAGAAAGCTGCACGAGGGCTTCGCGAATATCCGTCATCCCGGTGATGCGCGGCTGATCCCCCCCGATAATGGTAATCGGGCTTGCGCTCTTTTGTGCCGTCTATGACGGATCACGGGTGCCGGTTACGATGACCTGCTCGACCTCTTCGGTACCTGCCTGACGCGCGTGAGGCAATGCGTGAAGAACGGGCACCGCATGTGCTGACGGGGCGGCGGCTTTCGGCGGCATGGGCTGAGGATATCAGGAAACCTGTGAATGACAGATATGGGATTATAGTTCGAATACGCAACGCAACTGCCCCTCATGTGTTTGGTGCGTATCTTTGTGGAAAATTACCTTTTAATAATAAAAAAAATCATGCGCCAGATTAAGAAGATGAATTATTTCGATAATAGAATATCATTAACTCAATACAAAACTAAACACATAAAATATATTTTCACACGGTATCATTAATACATCTTCTTTACTTAGATTTTACCCGATCAGTGGGAAATGACTATGCGGATTGTGATTTACCGTTTTCGCTGATGGATATAGCCCGGTTTCATGGTAGCGGTCTTCAGATCGTGTTCCGGAAACGGGAGCGGCCGGACCGTCGTACATAGCAGCCTTGTAACGTATGAGTATCTGGCGGCTATTCCCGCTCTTTCTTCTTCCGTCTTGCGCGCAATCCCGCGGAACGCTCGCTCACATCGATTGCCGCACGCAGATGGCTGATCATCTCTGCCTTCACCACATCCTCTTTGCGCCGGACAAGCGCATCGGCAATACGCCTGTGCTCAGCGATCGTGCCGTCGACCGAGTATTCCTGAAGTGAGACCAGATTACCCACTTTGGAAAACCAGATCTGATCGTAACTGACCTCAAGCTGATGCGTCAGAAGCCGGTTATCGCCTCCATTCGCAATAGCCACGTGAAACAGCGCATCCAGGCGCTCGTAGTCGTAGAAACGCTTCTGATCAGCCGCCTTCTGCTGCTCATCGATAATAGAGCAAATCTGCCGTAGCATCTCATCGCTTGCCCGGCGGCAGCACAGGACAACCGTGCTCGCCTCGATCGCCTCCCGGAATTCATACAACTCGCGAATACGTTCCAGCGGGGGTTGCACAACCGTATAAAACCGGCCTTTTCGTCCGATCAGATTGTCCTGATGCAGTCTTTGCAGGGCCTCACGGACCGGCGTTCGGCTCACTCCGTATCGCGCGGCAATCTCATTTTCCTGGAGGACAGCTCCTCCCGGCGTTCTGTCATTGATCAGATCCTGGCGAAGAATGAGATAGAGTTCCTCTCCGGTATAATGCCGCTTTACCGCACCATCCTCCGCCGTTTCGGGCAGGTCTGTCTTTGTCATGATACCAGTCATTGCCTTATTCACATACGTCACAGACTAACCTCAGAAAAAGCTGTGGCAATGTCATGCCACAATGCCGTCACCAAAGAAGCATGCACTGTGGCATTCGTTCGCATCGAAGTTATGGAACCTTCCTCACGAGGCCATAACAAGCACCAATCAGAAAATGCGCACAGGATTGCTTCCGGAAGATTGAACCCTGTGAAATCCTCAGTCATCGTTCAGATGAAAACGTTCCAGCCGGAACGGCGCTGCGGATGCCGCCGTCGCCTCGCCCATGACGATATCCGCCATCAGCCTGCCGGCAGCCGGTCCGATTCCGAAGCCGTGCGCCGAAAACCCCGTCGCGAGAAACAGACCCTGATACCGTGCGACAGGAGAGAGGACCGGCAGCGCATCAGGCATGACATCAATCGTTCCCGCCCAGGAAGATGCAATCCGCGAGGAACGAAAAACAGGTGAATCTTCCTTAAGATATTCAAACGTCTCCTTCAGCGTTTCGATATCTGGCACCGGATCGCAAGCCCGGAAATCCTCAAACGGGTTAGATTTCTCCGGACCGAACCGTCGCTCAAGCTGCAGCTCTCTGAAAAAGCTCGTCCCGGCCCGAACCCGGAGAAGTTGTTTCTGCTTCAGATAATTCGGGAGATACTGACGCATGAACCGCACTGAATCGGGTGTCACACAGGTCAGCGACGAATTGCGTCGCGCCACCGTGTAACCACCATCCCGCCGCGGTCTCAGACAGTACCGCGTCGATGCCACGTTGACATTGGGCCCGCCCTCGACTGGCGTTGTACGGAGAACCGACGCGGTCACCCGGAGCTGCGGAATGACAATCCCGACTGTCTTGCACAGCCACCGCGACCACGCTCCCGCCGCAATCACGATTTTGTCCGCCGTAACGCGTCCGGTCTCAGTCTCAACCGCACAGGCTCTGTCACCGGAAATATCGATGCGCCGGATTGCATTGCCGGGCACCATGACGACGCCGGCATCCAGAACCTTCTTCTCAAGAAAACGCATGGCCTGATCAGGCTCGATTCCGGCATCACCCGGCGCAAACAGGGCTCCCGCCCAATGCCTCTGAAACTGTGGCAGAAGAGTCGCCGTATCAGCGCTTTCCAACTCCCGGGTATCCAGCCCGCGACCAGCCGCGTGTTTCAGCCAGTTCTTCAGTCCGGCCCATTCCGCCTCGTCACCAGCCAGAGAGACAAGCCCGCACTGCCGGAAACCAAAATCCCCTTCCGCCGCCCACTGGCGCCAGAGTGGCCGGCTGGCCAGAGCCAGTTCCAGTTCCGCCATGTCCTGTCCGATGGTGCGCATCCAGCCCCAGTTCCGACCGGACTGTTCGTAAGCCACCTCTCCCTTATCGAAGACTGCAACCGAAAGCCCCCGCTCCCTCAGGAACAGAGCCGTCGAAAGCCCGATAATACCGGCTCCTGCAATGACGACATCATAATGCCGACTCATATTCTGCTGCGATATCATGACCTGCAGGCTCCGCATCCGTTTCAGGTGTCTCCGACCGGTCCCGCCCTCATATACGGTGTTCCGCATACCGGTTACGGCCAGATATAATCGATATGGGACACTAAGCCCATTTTGGGTATGCTGAAAAGGGGACAGGCAATCGATTCGCTACCGGATAAATATATTTTTCTCTATGTTTTCCAGCCAAATAAGAGAATTATAGATACAACACCAAAACGATATAGACAGGGACAACTTTTTCAGCATACCGTAAAGCCACGTCAGGACGAATACCCCTGCGGTTCTCCTGGCATGACAGACCATTCAGTATGCACGGCGGCCCAATCCTCCTTAGTCCCCACCGCGCCGACAGTGAGGCACTCTCATGTTCCGTTCCGGATTTCGTTCCTTTAGTGTAATGGCAACAGCGTGCACGGGTGCCTCCCTGCTCGCCATCACCATGGCCTCAGCACGGCCGGCACATTCCCGGTATCCGTTACACGGCGGCGCGACAAAGTCGCGCGACACGACGCCGCCCACATCAGCGGGGAAGCAGGTAACGACAAGTCCCGCCCCTCATGCCACCTCTATGCAGGGAGGCAACGAAACCATTGCCGTCCATGGCGCCGTTTCCGCGACCGGAATGACCGGAAGAACGCCAGGCGGCGGCCTGATGGCGAAGCAGACATCACCCTATGCCCGCAATACCATCACGCGCGATTACATCGCATCTCAGTCGCCCACCACCAACGTGCTGAATCTCGTGCGTAATACGCCCGGCGTCGTGGTCGCCAGTGCTGATCCCACCGGCGCCACCGACCGCATGAGCGTTTCCATGCGCGGCATGAATCAGAACGAAATCGGCTACGAATTCGAAGGTATGAACCCTTCGGACGTACTCTATTACAGTCCGGCATCCTCTACCTGGGCCGATACGGAGAACATCGGCTCCATTACTGTCTCGCCCGGATCGCCTGACCTCATGTCGCCGACTTTCAGCGCTGTCGGCGGTCTGATCAGCGCGAAAATGCGCAGCCCGTCAGCAAAAGCCGGAGGTCTCGCGGATTTCACGTTCGGGGGCAATGATCTTGAACGCGAATTCATCCGCGCGGAGACAGGCGAAATCGGACATTCCGGTTTCCGTTCCTACGCTTCGTTCTCCAACACCACCGCTACCAACTGGCGCGGTCCGGGAGGGCTTAACCGCTGGCATGTCGATTTCAAGGGTGAGAAAATCTGGGGCGATGGCAACAGCATTTCTCCGTTTATGTCCTACAACGATGTTACGGAGAGCCTTTACACCTACCCAACCATGGCGCAGTGGCGCGAATATGGAGATTCCTATAATTATGCAAAAAATTTCACCGGGTCGAATACTAATTACTACAAATTTCATCAGTATGAGTGGCGCCACGCCCATGCCAGCGTCCAGACGCATTTCAACCTCGGTCACGGGCTTGAACTGACCGCGACCCCTTACATCTACGATGTCGACGGCACTCTGAATGGTGCCACCACCCTTAGCCAGACCGGCAGCTATCTGGGCAATGAATCCGCCGGGACTCTCCAGTTCCCATCCGGCACGTCTGGCAGTGCCGTGGGTGTTTCAGTCGATCATTTCCGTGAATCGACTTTTGGGTTCAATAGTGCTCTGAGCTGGAAATATCGCCATAACGATCTTTCGATCGGATACTGGTATTCCTATGTGAACTACACTGAAGACCCCTCTTACTCACTGCCGGGCGCCAGCGGCGAGGCAGCAAATCTGTGGGGACAGTATCCCGTTCTGACGCAAAACGGTCAGAGACTTCTCCAGTGGAACGCGCATGTCATCCAGCAGCTCAATGCCATCACGTTACAGGATACGTACCGGGCGTTCGGCGACAGGCTGACCATCTCGGCGGGAATCAAAAACGTTATGATGACGCGGACAGCGACAAATCTTATTCCGGGCGCCACTTACGCAACCGGCTTCAGTGATTTCCAGCCGCTGCCTCGCGTTGCAATCAGTTATCAGATTACGCCCCGAGATCAGATTTACGTCAATGGCACGACGGCTTTTCGCGAGGCAGCCGCTGTCACGCCATCCATCGACATGTTCAGCGTGGCGACCGGTAAGATGACCAGTACCCACTCGGGCTACATCAAGCCGGAATATTCCATTGCGGAGGAAGTGGGTTATCGTCACTACGGTGCATTCAACCTCACTGTTTCTTTGTTCAACTACAATTTTACCAACAGGCAGCTAACCAGCAACTCGCTGGTTAACGGAACGACTATTACCACGTCACTGAGCGGCGGCGGCCAGACCACACGTGGCGTCAGCGCCGAATTCAGCCTTCCCGCCTGGCATCATTTTTCGCCCTATCTGTCCGGACAGTATCTCCACGCGACGATGAATAACAACATCGCTGCCGGTGGCGACTATCTTCCGACAAAGGGAAAAACCGCAGTTCTTACACCGAAGTTCATGGGGTCCATCGGCATTTCCTATGACGATGGAACGCTGTTCGGGAACTTCTCTTTTAACTACGTCGATTCTCAGTACACCACCTTCATGAATGACCAGAGCATCCCGGCCTACAAAACTGCCAATCTCGGCATAGGCTACCGGTTCCACGACGTCGGATTTCTTAAACGACCGCAAATTCAGCTCAATCTCATCAATCTCGGTGACACCCATTATCTTTCCGGTGCCTGGGGTCTGACATCGAATGCCGTCGCCACAAAGGGCGTTTACGGACACACCATCGCGGCCAGCCAGCCAACCTACATCACCGGAGGCAAATTCTCCGGGGTCGTCTCGCTGACCACCGGCTTCTGAGCATGGGACTTCCCGCTGCCATCTCCGCGCTTTCCTCCGACACCTGCCCGCGTCAGGCGTTCGGACACAGGCAGAAACGCACCATTCTGGCCACGACCCTGGGCGGTGCGCTGGAATGGTACGACATGCTGCTCTATGGCATGTTCTCGGTCACCTTCTCACGGCTGTTCTTCTCCACCGGCCAGGGTGGTCCCCTTGCCCTCGCCTTAAGCCTCGGCAGCTTTGGCGTCGCCTTCCTCGTGCGTCCGCTCGGCGCCGCGTGGCTCGGCTCCTGGACAGACCGTCACGGACGCCGCAGCGGTTTGATCCTTTCCTCTGTGCTCATGACGATCGGCACGGGCGCAGTCGCCCTTATCCCCGACAGCCGGACCATTGGCCCACTCGCTCCGGCTCTGCTCGTTCTCTCCCGCATGACGCAGGGCTTCGCCGCAGGCGGCGAGTTCGGCAGCGCGTCTGCCATGCTGGCAGAGCGCGACCCGGCACGCCGCGGCTTTTACGCCAGCCTGCAATGGTCTGCCTCCGGTGTCTCTGTCACCCTCGCCGCCTCTCTCGCATGGTGCGTCCATCACTTCTTCACTGACAGCCAGATCGACGCAGGCGCCTGGCGCCTCCCCTTCCTCTTCGGTCTGCTCATGGGGCCGTTCGCAATCTGGCTGCGCCTGCGCGGAGAAGAGTCGGAAGAATTCATCTGTCAGGAGAACCATCTTCCGCTCACCGAGATTGCCCGAAACGACAAAAAACGTATCCTTCTTGCAATCGGCGTCGTCGGGCTGGGCGCCACCGGCAGCGGCCTGAATGTCTACATGCCAACCTATGCCCGGACTTTTCTGCACCTGTCCGAAACAGGCTCCCTGAGCGGCACAATCGGCTCCGGCCTGCTTTCAATCATCGTGCCGCCATTCTTTGCTTCACTGGGCGACAAGGCCGGACGGCGGATAATGATGATCGTGGCGGCAACCATCGGCGGTCTCATCGCCTGGCCTCTCTTCGCCTGGCTGAGTGCTGCCCCTTCGGCCGCGCGTCTCATTGCCGTTCAGTCAGCTTTCATTTTCTGCATTTACGGCGCGTATTACGCCTCCGTACCGGCTTTGCTGGCCGACATCTTTCCTCCCAGAAACCGTGCCAGTTCCATCGCCCTCTCTTACGCTGCAAGCCAGCTTCTGTTCGGTGGCTTTACCCCCGTCCTGCTCTCCATTCTCACACGGAATTCCGGCCTTCTCAGCATGCCCGGCCTCTGGCTCCTTGCTGTGGCCTCGATGAGCGTCCTGTGCCTTTGTCTTGCAGGACCGCTCATCGGGGAACACCGTGATGGACTCATATCATGACCTGTCTCGCCATCTGTCCAGGCGTCAGCGTCGCTCTTCCGGAATGGACAGAATTTTTCGACCGGCTGATGTCAGATCCGGAGGTCACCGGCTGGAAAGAAGCTAGTGGTTGCATCCGAAGATGATCATCTCGCCCCGTTCCGCCGAAATCTCACGCCTGGCTAAAGCTGCCCACGCAGTCAGCGTCATCCGGGCCGCATCACGCGGAGAGGGGGCTCCCCTCCGGCTACAACTCCGATCGCAGCTACTGATTGTCAGGATCAGCACATGAGCACACGCCGTCTCGTCCTTGGTCTCTCCATGCGCTATCTTGGTTACCATGCCGCCGGGTGGCGCCATCCGGGTGCCAATGCAGCAGGAACAACCTCTTTCGCACATTATCGCACGGTCGCGCAGGCGGCCGAGACTGCCGGTTTCGACCTTGTTTTCCTCGCGGACGGCATGGCTGTCCGGGTCCGCGACGAACCAAAAGGTGCTTTCGCCCAGTCCTCCCAGGTCGCCGATTTCGAACCGCTCACCCTGCTTTCCGCCCTTGCCGCCGTCACCAGCCGCATTGGCCTGGTGGCGACGGCTTCCACGACCTATAATCAGCCCTATTCCCTGGCCAGACAATATGCTTCGCTTGATCTGCTCAGCGGCGGACGCGCGGGCTGGAACGTGGTCACCTCCTGGTCGGATGCCGAAGCCCGCAATTTCGGTCTCGACACGAACCCCGATTATGCTACCCGTTATCATCGCGCTGAGGAATTTGTTGATGTCGTCACAGGTTTGTGGGATTCATGGGACGAGGACGCCCTGCTTCATGACAAAGATAACGCCTGTTTTCTTGATCCCGCGAAACTGCACACCCTGAATCATCAGGGCGACGAATTCCGGGTACGCGGGCCGCTCAGCGTTCCACGCAGCCCGCAGCGTCGTCCGGTCATCGTCCAGGCAGGTGCCTCGGACGCAGGCATGAACCTCGCCGCGCGCACTGCGGATCTCGTCTACACAGCTCCCCAGTCACAGGATGCTGCCATCACCTTCCGCTCGGAGCTCCGTGAGCGTGCCGCTGCATTTGGCCGCGACCCGGACGCACTTCGTGTCCTCCCTGGTTTCGTCCCGTTTACCGGCCTTACCGAAGAGGATGCCCGCGCAGCATCCGGCGAACTCAACGAATTGATTCCCGACGAGCTGGCCCGTCAGTATCTCTACAACCAGATGGGCAACCTTTCCGACCACCCGCTGGACGGTCCCGTCCCTGATCCGCAGGCTGGCGCCTCTGTCGGAAGTATTGCCAGAAACCTCGCTGATATGGCGCAACGGGACAATCTGACTCTACGTGAACTCGCGCGCGTCATCGCCTCTGGCTATGGCGCGCGCGTTGTCGTTGACGCAGGAAAGCATATCGCTGCAGAAATGCTGGACTGGTTCCACAGCGGCGCCGCCGACGGCTTTAACATCTGTGCGCCATTGCTTCCTGAAACCATCGGGGATTTCTACAGACATGTCATGCCGGTTCTGGAAAAGTCCGGCCTTCTGACTGACCGGAATATTCCGACTTTGAGAGGGAGGATTGGCCTCCCGGCCCCGGCGAGCCGCTATGCGTAAAAACGGATTGCCGTGGCATGTTGCATGCACGGCTTAAATACGGTTACCGGTCTTTCCCATTCCATCAGCTATCCATTGCGCGCACGAGATCGATCCCTGCGGTCAGGCGCCGTGTAAGATAGGGTGATCATGTCCTCACACTCCTGCAATTCCGCTGTCTGGGCGATGACGACCTGAAGATAGTCCACGGCGCCTTCACGATACTGGATGGCGGCGAGCTGGTTTGTGCGGGAGGCGTGGAGACAGCTTCGGTCTGCCAGGAGGAAGCGCTTGCCAGAATCACCACGAAGATCACGCCCGCGACCGGAATAAACCAGCGGAAATAGTGTGGGCGGCGCCCGTCAGCGCCTGGCTTTCGATATGTTCGATATCATTGACCGTCGTGGTCAACGCCCTCTGAGTGTCTGACCGAAAATGAGTTGAGTGATTTCAGCGGGTTATGATTCATGGGTTTGCGATAACCTGATGAGATCAAGATGGCCTGGACTGAAATCACCCGAGCGCAGTATC
>NZ_WOTA01000015.1 GCF_011516825.1 Acetobacter oeni
GGTCTCGGAGCGAAGCTCGTCCGCGACCTGCTTCAGCTGGTCGGTCGACAGATTCCGTAAATCAGACGGGTAGTCTACCCGGTCCAGTAACGGAAAACGTCCCCGAGAGGGGCACGAGCCTGACGCTTCGCCCATGAATTCTAGCTCCTGCGCTCGACGACATAACGCGCAAGATCACGCAGCCGTTCAGCCTTATCCCCAAAAATCCGCAACGAATCAGCCGCACGGCGCACCAGTGCTTCGGCTTCACGTTGCGCTCCCTCGATACCAAGCAGAGCGACAAAGGTCGATTTCGCCGCAGCCAGATCTTTGCCGGCTGTCTTACCCAGTTCCTCAGCACTTGCGGTTGCATCCAGTACATCATCAGCAATCTGGAAAGCCGCCCCGATATCCCGCCCGTAGCTTACAATCAGTTCACGCTGCTCAGCGTTTGCTTTCCCCAGAATAGCGCCTGCTTCAGCGGAATAACGGATAAGACAACCAGTCTTAAGCGCATGCAGATGACGCACTTCATCCAACGAAAGAGCGCGCCCCTCACCTTCCATATCGATCATCTGACCACCCACCATGCCCGCTGCGCCGGACGCCTTAGCGAGAGTGAGGACAAGATCCAGTCGCACGGCAGTTTCAGGGTGCGTTCCGACCTCAGCGAGAACTTCAAAAGCTTTCGTCTGTAACGCGTCGCCTACGAGAATGGCTGTGGCCTCATCAAATTTACGATGGGTCGACGGCTGGCCGCGACGCAGATCGTCGTCGTCCATTGCTGGCAGATCATCATGCACGAGCGAATATGCATGTAGCATTTCCACCGATGCAGCCGCCCGGTATGCACCATCGTCACCGGCCCTGTCGTCGAAAAGCGCAGCTACCTCTGCCACCAGATAACCGCGCAAACGTTTTCCACCACCCAGCGCGGCGTAACGCATGGCCTCCACCAGTCTGGCATCCGGCCCGCTCACCTGAGGAATCAACCGATCGAGCATAGCTTCGATCACGCCGGCACGCTTTTTCAGAGAATTTCGGAGCGCTTCGGAATCGTAATCAGACGACACGGAACGATGGCTTGCGCCGGAGTTAGTCATGACTAAATTCAATCCAAATTTTTTGCATCCAGCGAACCATCAGCCTTCTGAACGATCGCCTGGACACGAGCCTCTGCTTCACGCAGCTTATTCTCACAATGCGCACGCAGGGCCGCCCCGCGTTCATAGGACGTAATGGCTTCTTCAAGCCGGAACTGGCCGCCCTCAAGGCTCTTCACGATACGCTCAAGCTCGGTAAGAGCGTCCTCGAAAGACAGAGAAGCGATGTCATCCGTCATATTAAATGGCGTCCTCATCGTTCATAAGCGGAAGGCCTTAGCCTGCACGACCGTCATTTGCCAAGTCCGAACGCATACCAAACGCGAGATGCGACTTAAAAAATGACAGAATTTTTAACCTGGATCTTTATAGACAGAAATCGTCAGTAGTATCTTTGGATCTGCTGTCAGATTTCTTTCGGATAACGAATGACAGCACTCCGGCTTCTTCACCAAATGCCAGGAGGTCATGCCCTGTTTCCTGGCAGAATGACCGGAAATCAGATGCTGCAGCCCGATCTGTTGCCAGCACCCGAAGATGTTCACCCCCAGTCAGACCACGCAACGCTCTGTTGGCTTTAAGCACGGGAAGAGGGCAACTGAGCCCCCTCACATCCAGAACAGTCTCACTCACCTGTTTCAATCCACCTTAAAAAGCTAAGCTCATTATAGACATATTCTTCCACATAGGTGATTCGTTCAGTCACACAAACCTTCAATCCCGGTCCGGGCCACGTCCGGAAGCCGACACGCAGGGGCTAGAGCGAGCACGATGAATAAATTGCGTCTGGGAATCGATGTCGGTGGTACCAAGGTCGAACTGGCCGCCATTGACCCTTCAGGAAAAATTTTGTTCAGGCGCAGGGTTCCTAACCCAGGCGAGTACAATGGCCTGCTGGCCACCATCCGTGATCTCGCCGATCTCGCCGTTGCGGAAGTCGGAATCGAAGAAAACGGGCGTAAAATTCCTCTCGGCGTTGGCATTCCGGGTTCGACAAACAAAAAAGATGGTCTGGTTAAAAATGCGAATGCCACATGGCTGAATGGCAAACCCTTCGAACATGACCTGCCGGAGGTTACCGGCAGACCTGTCCGTGTTGAAAACGACGCCAACTGTTTTGCGCTCTCCGAAGCAATAGATGGCGCTGCTGCGGGAAAGAGCATCGTCTTCGGTGTCATTATTGGCTCCGGCATGGGCGGCGGACTGGTCATTAACGGGCACCTCGTAACCGGACTGCACCATGTGGCGGGCGAATGGGGACATACTCCCCTGCCGTGGCCACGTATCGACGAGTTTCCTATGCCAAAATGCTTCTGCGGCAATGAAGGCTGCCTGGAGCGTTTCCTCTGCGGGCCGGCTCTGGCGGCGGACTGGAAAGGTGCCGGAAATCGCAGCGCTGAAGGAATTGAAAATGCGGCAGCCGATGGAGACAAGGCTGCCCAGGCCGCTCTCGACCGCTATGTTGACCGGCTGGCCCGTGCATGCTCGCTAATTATCAATCTGCTTGATCCGGATGCCATTGTACTCGGGGGAGGCGTTTCCAATCTTCGCAAAACATTGGCACGTATCCCTTCCCTCCTGCCGAGGCACGTGATCACTCCCGAATGTGAAACACTGATTCTCCCCAATCTGCATGGTGACAGTTCCGGCGTGCGTGGTGCCGCATGGTTGTGGGATGCAGCGGAGAGCATCAGCTAAACAAAGAAACATCTGCATTTCTGTGCCGGACTTGACCCCGATTTTTTGACTTTTCCGGCAAGCAGACTTTAAACGCGGTCCCGTTTATTGCGGTCATGCCCGGCAACTTCCCCGCGATTTTGCCTGAGGTGGTGATCGTTCCAGGGATATGGGACAAATAAATTCGCGAGACTTGAGGCGCCGGGCACTTTCAGACGGTCGGCATAATTGTATATTACGCAGTCATGAAGATTGGGAGGCATTGTCTCGTCTGATCATTGAGTGACATAATGAAAACGGCTGGTAGCCGCGTCTCCTGCATGATCGTGATAATTCGCTACACCGCAGTTTTTATCCTGTGGGAACGTCGAATGCTGCTGAAAACGCACTAAGGTAATACGTAAAGCCTGAGATTTATCATACATATGATCCGGCTTACAGCCATGCTGTAATACTCCCGGATACATACCCACTGGATGAACTGCCCCTTAATCAAACAATACTGAAGTTTCTGCCATCAGACATGGAAACTCATTCCACATCCACAGCGGCCTTTTTCATTTGGATTGCTGAATACAAAACCCGATTCAAGTTCGCTACTCTGATAATCCATCTCAGAACCGATGAGAAACAGGACTGCCTTTCTGTCGATCAGCACCGTCACGCCCTTATCAGTGACACGCTCATCTCCCGGCTCTCCGGCTTCAGCGACAAAATTCATGTCATAAGCCTTTCCCGAACAACCTTTTGTCGTCACGGAAATCCGCAATAACTGACCTACATGCGCATTTGCATACAGCCCCTGTAATCTGGCCGCGGCTGCTTCCGATAATGTTATTACAGGCGGCAGTGCACGTGACGCACGGACATTTACCTGTATTGCGGCCGACGTTTTATTTTCAGAATCGGGCGTCACCTGCGTGTTCATTGTCGTCTTCTCCTGCGTCAGAACATGTTGAGTGCGAGGCGCGCTTCATCGCTCATCCGCGACATATCCCACGGTGGATCCCAAACAACATTAACCTCGGCCGAGGTAACATCATTTACTTTTTCAATCGCTTCACGAACCTGAATCGGCAGTTCCTGGGCACTTGGACAGTTGGGAGCTGTCAGTGTCATTTCAACCTTCACCCGCCCGTCATCATGAAGATCGATCGCATAAATCAGTCCAAGCTCGTAAATATTCACCGGAATTTCAGGATCGTGGACCGTAGCAATTGCCTCGATCACAGCCTCTTCAGATGGGACACCCGAATGTGGCATCACTTCTCCATCGGGAGTCCAGTGCGCAACTGATGATTTATGCGGATCAGAAGCCGCGTCAGTCTGCCCCTGAGGTGCTGCCGTCGACGTCTCTGCCGGCACAGAATCCGGTTTATTTTCATTGATCGTCACAGGATCAGTCATGATCAAGCGCCTCCTCAAGCGCGGTCCAGGGTAATGTTGCACAACGGAGACGTGAACGGTGTGTTCTCAGCGGCAGGAACGCTCGCAAAGCATCTGGCATAGCAGCATCAGCGGTTTCGACCATTGATGACCCGTTCTCCAGCATATCGGTAAACTGCCGGGCCAGATCAAGGGCATCGGCAACTGTTCGCCCGGTTACCGCTTCTGCCATCAGGTCTGTCGAGGCAATACAGATCGCACAGCCTCGTGTCTCATGAAGGAGGTTTTCAATTTCCTCCTTCTCCGTGCGCACAGAGAGGCGAACTCTGTCACCGCAAAGCGGGTTCGTCCCCTGCCCAAGCCTCGTCGCCCTCTCAACAACACCCGCATGCAGCGGCGCGCGAGAACGATTAACAATTATCGTATTATAGAGAGAGTTTTCGTCCATCTCCCTGCCCTACACAAAAAACTGGCGAATACGCCGAAGGGTTGAAGCGAGAACGTCAATTTCGTGTTCTGTCGTATAAACTGCGAAACTTGCGCGGGCCGTCGCCGTAAGACCAAGCCTTCTCATAAGTGGTTCCGCGCAATGATGACCAGCCCGTACCGCGATGCCGTTACGGTCCAGAAGAGTGGCGATATCATGCGGATGGACATCATCCATTGTAAACGAAATCACTCCGCCTCGATGGCGAGGTTGACCGACGACAGAAAGTCCAGGCACTTCCGAAAGAACATTCAATGCATGTTTCGTGAGCGCCGCCTCATGAGCCGCAATGGCATCAAAGCCAATTGCCTCCACCCAGTCTATGGCTATTCCAAGTCCGACAGCTTCAACAATAGCCGGCGTGCCTGCCTCGAACTTTGCCGGTATTGGCGCCCAGGTCGATTTTTCAAATGTCACCGACGAGATCATATCGCCGCCACCCATGAACGGTGGCATGGCATCAAGCAGCTCCCTGCGTGCCCACAGAATGCCGATTCCGGTGGGGCCATAAAGTTTATGGCCTGTGAAAGTATAAAAATCCGCGTCAAGCTCGCGAACATTTACGCGGCGGTGAACAACGGCCTGACTTCCGTCGAGCAGAATTTTCGCACCAACGGCATGTGCCATTTCAATCAGGCGATGTGCAGGGGTGATTGTCCCCAGAACATTCGACATATGGGTAATTGCAACGAGGGCGACCTTCCCGTCTGCGAGCAATTCACCGTACGCATCAAGATCAAGATCGCCGCTGTCCGTAATGGGTGCAACGCGCAACTCAATGCCAGCCCGGTCACGCAGCATCTGCCAGGGCACGAGATTGGCATGATGTTCCATTTCCGAAATCAGAACGGCCTGACCCGGGTTAATCAGCGAACCGTAAGAGTAGGCAACGAGATTGATAGCTTCGGTGCTGTTATGCGTGAACACAATTTCTTCGCGAAATTCCGCACCAAGAAATTCTGCGATACGCGTACGGGCGGCCTCGTAAGCCTCAGTGCTGCGTTCGCTCATCCAGTGCAGCCCACGATGAATATTCGCGTATTGTGAACGCATCATCCGGGCCATTCCGTCGATCACAACGTCCGGCTTCTGGGCCGATGCCGCGCTGTCGAGAAAAACCAGCGGTTTTCCGTGCACTTTTTGCGACAGGATCGGAAACTGAGCACGCAGACCCGACAGGTCGGCGCTGATGATCTCACTCCCGGAAACGCTCATGACGCATTCTCCCAGGCTGCAATCCGGCTCACCAGAGCCTCTGTCAATGCAGTGCCGAGTGCTGCATGGGCAACTTCATCCTGAACAAGATCAGCAGCTTCCGTCAGGAATGCCTCGACCAGCATTTGCCGCGCGCCCGCATCCGGAATGCCGCGGCTGCGGAGATAAAATAACTGTTCTTCGTCCAGAGCACCGACTGTCGCGCCATGGCTGCACTTTACGTCGTCAGCGTAAATCTCCAGTTCCGGCTTTGCGTCAATTCCAGCAGTCGGCGACAATAACAGCGCCTGGTTCATCTGATAGCCATCTGTCTTCTGGGCGACGCGTTCCACAAGGACCTTTCCCTGAAACACAGCCCGCGCACGATCAGTCAGAACATTCCTTACAGTCTGGCGAGAAATGCAGTCTGGTGCACCATGGGTGATAACACTGGTAATATCACCGACCTGCCCGCTTCCAAGCAGTTGTGCCCCATTCACATGCACGCCGGCATGTGAGCCGCGCAGCGTTGCATGAACTTCATGCCGAGCCAGCACAGCTCCTAAACCGAGCGTGAAGCTCTCATAAGTCGCATGGCTGGCAATATCAGCGTAAACCGTCGCCAGATGGATAGCGTCAGCCGCTTCGCGCTGAAGTTTAATATGTTCAAGGTGCGCCCCTTCGGCGACCGAACACGACAGAACCGGGTTATGAAAATACGCGCCCGGTCCTTCGCTGCCGGCCGCAATTTCGATAAGCGTCAGAGAGGCGCCCTCACCCAACGTAACACTGTGACGCGGATGAAAGGATATGGCTCCGGAGGAAGACATCGCCAGCGATATCAGCAAAATCCGGCCCGCTTTCACACGCGGTTCGACAACTAACTTTATACCATCAACAGCCAGCGCCGTATTTAGCGCCACCAGCGGATCCCGTTGCGGAGATGCCTGCATTCCGAAATCAGGAGATCCAGAAAAGGCAGAAAACGTAACGCCCTCTGGCAATGACGCCGCCGGAGAGGACAAGGCCGGAACCACGCGACCGTTTACCAGCACCAGACGTGGCAAAGGCTCCAGGCAACCGCTCTGCGGGATAAGCGACCGAAGAATAACCTGGACAGCACTTTCGTTAAAGCACGTGTCCGGTTCATTAAAGATGTAGGAATTCAGAGCCCGCAGACTGGTGTAATGCCAGGCCTCGACACGAGGACCGGGCAGTCCCGTCAGCGCGAGATCACCGGCAGCGGCTTTTCGTGTAGCATCCTGAAAACTGCTGAGCCTGGCCTCAAATGGAGCGAGACCACGATCTGATGGTGTAATGGCGTTCATGCCGCCTCCGCGAGGAAAGAGGCATAACCTTCCGCATCAATCTGCTTCGCCAGTTCCGGGCCGCCGCTCCGGACGATCCGGCCTCGTGCCATGACATGAATGCGGTCCGGTCCGAGATAATCCAGAAGCCGCTGATGGTGAGTAATGACAAGCGCGGAAAATTTCGGAGAACGAAGATTTTTTACACCTTCAGCCACGATACGAAGTGCGTCGACATCAAGGCCACTATCCGTCTCATCAAGGATAGCCAGGGTCGGCTGCAGCATGGTCATCTGCAGCACTTCATTGCGTTTTTTTTCACCACCCGAAAAGCCAACATTCACGCTACGTTTCAGCATATCATCGGACATAGACAGATTTTTCGTCGCTGCACGCACGGCCTTCAAAAAGCCAACAGCATCAAGTTCTGCTTCGCCGCGTGCCCGACGCACCGCGTTGACTGCCGTCCGCAGGAAATTTGCATTATTGACGCCAGGCAGTTCGACCGGAGACTGAAACGCCAGAAACAGACCGGCGGCAGCACGCTCTTCCGGTTCCATATCCAGAAGATCTCTGCCCATGAATGTGACCGATCCTGACGTCACATCATATTCTTCACGTCCGGCCAGAACATAGGACAGCGTCGACTTACCGCATCCGTTCGGCCCCATGATGGCATGCACTTCGCCCGGGGGAATGACCAGGTCTACGCCGCGAAGAATTTCTTTAGGCTTACCGTCGGCATCAATACTGGCATGGAGACCGGAAATTTTCAGTAAATCTGTCATGTTTTTACTCCCGGCTCCCTGCCCGCATCACGGCAACGGCCATTCCTGTTCGTAAATCCCTGTTACGCACGCGCAAACGCCAGATCAGTTAACCAACGCTGCCTTCAAGGCTGATCTGAAGAAGCTTTTGCGCCTCAACAGCAAACTCCATGGGAAGTTCTTTCAGCACATCCTTGCAGAAACCGTTGACAATAAGTCCAACGGCGTCTTCTTGCGACAATCCGCGCTGACGACAGTAGAACATCTGGTCTTCAGAGATCTTCGACGTTGTCGCTTCGTGCTCGATACGTGCCGACATATTGCGATTCTCAATATAGGGGACCGTATGAGCGCCGCACTGGTCACCGATCAGCAGACTGTCGCACTGAGTGAAGTTTCTGGCGTTGGATGCCTTTGGCAGCATCCTTACAAGCCCGCGATATGTGCTGTCGGATTTGCCGGCGCTGATTGTCTTGGCAATAATCGTCGACCGCGTATTCCTGCCAATGTGAATCATCTTTGTGCCTGTATCGGCCTGCTGATGATTATTTGTCACGGCGACAGAATAAAATTCTCCGACTGATCCTTCACCCTGAAGAATGCAGGACGGATATTTCCATGTGATTGCCGACCCCGTCTCAACCTGCGTCCATGAGATTTTGGATCGCGCCCCGCGACAGGCTCCCCGTTTCGTAACGAAGTTATAGATGCCGCCAAGGCCGTTCTCGTCGCCAGGATACCAGTTCTGCACAGTGCTGTATTTAATGGTGGCATCTTCCATGGCCACCAGTTCGACGACAGCCGCATGAAGCTGATTCTCGTCACGCATCGGCGCGGTACAGCCTTCAAGATATGAGACGGAAGCACCATCCTCGACAATGATCAGTGTTCGCTCAAACTGGCCGGTATTACGTGCATTGATGCGAAAATACGTCGACAGTTCCATCGGGCAACGCACACCCTTCGGGACAAATACGAATGATCCGTCGGTAAATACAGCAGAGTTCAGAGCCGCGTAAAAATTATCACCAGCCGGAACAACACTGCCAAGATATTTTCTGACCAGATCAGGATGATCCCTTACGGCCTCAGAAATCGGACTGAAAATTACACCGGCTTCGGAAAGTGTCTTACGGAAGGTTGTCGCAACAGAGACACTGTCGAACACAGCATCAACCGCAACCGGCAGACGGGCCTCCTCGCCTTCAGGAACCTCAACACCGGCGAGCAGCGCCTGCTCGTGCAGCGGAATACCAAGCTTCTCATAAGTACGGAGAAGTTCAGGATCGACTTCATCAAGCGATTTCGGACCAGGCTTTTTTCTGGGCGCCGCGTAGTAATGCGCATCCTGGTAGTCGATTGGCGGATAGACAACTTTAGCCCAGGAAGGCTCCGTCATCGTCAGCCAGGCCTTGTAAGCCGCGAGACGCCATTCAAGAAGCCATTCAGGTTCCTCTTTACGGGCAGAAATCAGGCGAATAGTTTCTTCGTTCAACCCTTTCGGGGCGACATCCATCTCGATATCGGTCTCGAATCCCCATTTATAAGAGGACTGACCAAGCTTTTCGACCTGCTCGCGGGTTTCCGTAATGGCTGGCATGATCCCTTATCCTCCGAACGTACTAACCGGACCCGTCGTCCTGCTGTCGTGCCGCGCGTTATCGTGAGACACACAACTGTCCTCACGGATACGCCGTGCCGGCACACTCATTTCCGCCATTCTGGCGATCGATATTCCCGCGAGCGCGTCGCGAATAGCCTCGTTCACGACGTCCCAGCTTCCGTAAAGTGCACAATCGGAACCATTATCGCAGCCTCCGCCGCTGACGCAGGCTGTCAGCGAAATTGGTCCGTCAACCGCAGAAATCACCCGCGCGATCGATATGTCTTCCAGCCTTTCCGCCAGTCGGTATCCACCCCGGGCACCACGTTGCGACACCAGCAGCCCGTCTGCTGAAAGCGTTTTCAGAACCTTTGCAACAGTTGGCTCCGGCACGCCTGTTTCCGCGGCAAGTGCGGATGAGGTCACGACCTCATCATGGCGCCCAAGCCCGACGAGGGTCAGAACGGCGTAATCGGCCAGTTTCGACAGCCTGAGCATATAATCCGTCCGTTGTAGCGGGGCAGGTTACTATTACGGACTAAATCAGTCCGGTTTCCCCACACAAATGCGACCCCCGGGCCTCAACGTCAAGGCCAAAGCATCTCAGGAGGGGTGCAGCCCCTGCATAAACACAAATGCGTAAGCCTCATTCCTTAGCCAAACGCACCGAGATTATGACTGATCGCAATGCTGATCTCGCGCATCGTCCGGAACATCACCTCCATGGGCTGAAAAATTTCTTCGTGCTCTTCACTGTAGGAATTTTCGTTCTGTGGTCCGGCAGGTTCATGGAAATCAAGCTCCGGCGCATCGCCTCCATGTGGGAAAACAGCATCCAGTTCCCGCAGGACCGACGGGATTTCGAGACAAAGAATACGCTGCATCATGACGTCCCGCGTAAAATTTCCACGCGGCATGAAAAACGGTACTTTTGTCGCCAGAACCCAGATACGCTCGATGAAAGCAATCCGGATCGCGTGCAGCAGACGCTCCTGTACGCCCATGACCGGAGCGTCCGGCCATGCAGCACGCAGCGCGAGATGATCAGCCTGAATGCGTCGGAACATGGACTGAGTATCAGCCCAGAAATCGAGGCGTTCGAGGTCGTGCATGACAGCGAGATAGCGTTCGCGCTGGCCGGGCCTTGTTTCCGCAGTCGCCCGGTCCAGCCAGTAGCCTGGATCAAGCAGCCAGATCACGCTGCGCAGGACCTGATCATCAGAATGCGCCAGCGCATGGGCGGCAAAATCCAGAGCCCTGTGAAAACGTGGACTCCGCTCCAGAAATATATCGAACGTTTCGGGATGACGACGCGCGGCTGAACCGAGCCCCTGAATCGTGTTGGCGCACCAGCCAAGCTGCTGAAGAATGGCGTTATTCGGAATTGCACGAAGCTGGCCGGGATGCGTGATCCGTGGTGAGGCTCCCCTGCCCTCACTCTGACGCGCCGCTGGTCGTGAGCCTGTTTTATCAATCAGAGCCGGGCCGAATGCGCCGAGAAGGTCAGCGTATCCGCGGTCGGCCACCAGACCGGTCATGCCTTCCGCAATGGTCGAGAAGAAATCCGATGAAAAATCGGGCTCATCATACACCGGATCTTTCAGAGTCCGGGCCGGTTCGAAAATATGCTCGGTGATGGTCGCTATGCTTGCCCTCGCAAGTTCCGGAGTCCCAAACAGCAGATAGCCATCTCCTCCCTGAAACGCTGTTTCCTCACGGTATTTAACGCCCTGCTCAGTGAACTTTGCACGCACATCGGGGGGAGAAAGATAATCGAGCCTGTCAGCCAGACGGAACGGATGTCCCCCGCGACCGATGCTTTCGCCATGTGTATCGAACAGAATGACCTCAATATCGCTCAGGTCCCATTTTTTCAGAAGATCGACAATCTTGAGCCGCAGACGTTCCACGAGATAGGTCGCGGCGAGCTGACCGACATACCGGCCCGAGTCGGAATACCCGAACTGCAGACTGATGCGACCTGTGGCACGAAGATAGGCGCGCCAGTGAGGTGACCGGAGCGCTTCGTCAATAATCTGGGCGCCACCAAGCAGCGCTTCCCGCGTCTCAAAGAGTGGTGAGATCTCTATTTTTTCCGCGATCCCGAAATGTCGCGCCAGCCACAAAGCCGCCAGCAATGTGTACCCGCTTTCTGTCTCGGCAATCAGAAAACGCACGGGCGTCGCGGTATCGATATATTTGACGATCTGCGCGATGGTCATCATCAGCCGGGCCGCTGAGGCCTGTTCGGCCAGCAATGCACCGAAATCGACAGGAACCGGCGCCACGGCATCAAGTGCCTCGTTAATACGGGAAAGCAATGCACGCCGATGGGCTGGATCGGCGGGATCGTCAGTCAGGCGCAGGCGCTGCCGGACGACATTGTGGATCTGGGTAGCATTCAGTCGGGTATGACTATGAGCGGCGGACATACCATGCGCAAAAAATCCCGCCCGCGCGACAGAGAGATCAAGCGCCGCCTTGCCCGTGGCCTCACCGATCACGTCCTGCAGGGCGTCGGCGAGCACGTAGGGGTCAGAAATGGCATCGGCGGCGCGATCAATAATCAGACTGGCGAATTCGACTGTCGCCTCCGCATCATTTTCTTTCGGACATGCTGCAATCTGCGCTTCCACCGTGTAGCAGGCACGCGACAGGCGGCTGCTTAAAGCATGAGCCTCCACGCCCGATGCCGCAATCTGCGCCCGAAGACGCTGAAGCTGAAACAGCTTCATCCGGAGGCGGAGGCGGATCGTGTCCCACCAGCCGATATCGGTGCGACCATCGGTGTCGTACCCCACCCAGGTCGTGAGAATCACCGGACGCGGCACGATGCTGCACCAGGCCCGGGGCCACTGATTGCGTGCAGCTATAAGAAGCTCACGGATAAAATCGTCGATTGCGTCACGACCTCGCAAAATAGCTTCAGACGCAAGTGTAAATTCTTCTTCCAGAGTGGGTGGGGCACTGCGGCGATGCGTCTCGAACTCCGGTGCTGCATCATGAGGCTCCGGAGCAGAAGCATATTCCGCCAGTGCCTTGTAAACATTATTCGCAAGCGCGAATGTCGGGTGGGCCGTAAACACGGCGGCAAAGTGTACACGCTCCACCTGTGAGCGAAATCGGCTCAGATCCTCCGCCTGCCCGGAAACGGTTACCAGAGCCTCATCCTTCTCTGTCCCGGTCTCCATGGATGCTGCTGCCATAATCAGTTTGACGATCGCAGAAAAACGCTCCGTCGCAGCTGACGGCTTCGTTCCGCCCGGATAGCGATGCAGACGCGTGGCTCTGCGAAGGAACGCGTCATCACGCAGATAGCGCACAACATCCTGCAGATCGCACAGGGTCAATTCGCCATGATCGAGCATGGTGTCGATTCGCCGTGTCATCGTAAGCACATCGTTACCGGTATCTTCAGGAAGACCCGCAACTGCGTCTCCTCGCTGCGCGAGGCGTGTCTCTGGAATACCTGCCATGGCTAAAACGGCTCTCGCTCCCGGAGAGAGTGCTTCCGAGCCACGAAAATGGAGTGAACCGGCGTACGACGGCGTTTCAGCCATGGGCTTTTTCCCGATCTGAATGAGACAGCAAAGCAATTCACAGGCGCTTGCAGGACGACAAACTTACTCCCGCATGACGGCACCGGTTTGGGAAGGTGGTCAAGGCAATGCTATCCACCAGTTGATGAGCATGCAGCCTTACTCTGATGATGATGCCCGTCGTGCACTCACACGACAGAAACGTGCGGCAACAGGCCTTCTCGCGGTCATGGGAGGGCTGACGGCTGCGGGTTATCTTGCTCCGCTCTACAATCTGATCACCCCGGGCTTATGGCTGGAAACTCTGCGGGCCGGAGCCAGAGCCGGCGTGGTCGGCGGGCTGGCCGACTGGTTTGCGGTCACAGCCCTGTTCCGTCATCCGCTGGGCTTACCCATTCCGCATACAGCCATTATTCCGGCTCAGAAGGAGCGACTGGGACGTGCTCTGGGCCGGTTTGTTTCCACTCAGGTTTTTACCGAAGAAGAAATCGACCAGGTTCTCGCGAGAATCGATATTCCAACCGTTATCGCTGACATCATTGCCGACCCGGCAACAGCAAACATGCTTACGACCAGTGTGATTAACGTCGTGCCGCAGATGCTGGAGCGAATGGAAGACGGTCGCGCAGGTGCCGCAGTCGGGCGAAGCTTGCCGCTGCTGCTGGGAGGCAGCCATCTGACGCCGGTTATTGCCCGCGGCCTGCGGGCCCTTGTGGATGGAAACCAGCATCAGGAAGTCCTCTCTTTTCTCGTCCGGCAACTCAAATCGGGCCTGAAGGCGAAGGAACCAGCACTTCGGACGATGATCGAAGAGCGGGTTCGTGAGCAGGGCGGACGTATTCTTGGCTGGGCTATCGGCGGTTCCATTGCGACTAAAGTGCTGGTGGCCGCAACCGAAGAGCTTGACCGTATCAATCCGGAAGATTCAGCCTTGCGGGAAGGCTTCACAGAGTGGGTAAGATCCGAAATTGATCGCATCGAACAGGATCCCAAACGGGCTGAAGACCTGTCGCAAACCCTTAAATCCGTGTTTGCCCACGATTCAATGCAGGCCTGGGGTGCGGATATCTGGTCCCGCCTGAAACGGATGATACAGGAAGACATTCGCAAAGAGGACAGCTGGATCGCCACGCTCGTTCGTGAAGCGCTGACAAAACTGGCAGCTCAGGCGAGACATGATCCAGCCATGCGCGCGCGCATTACGGAAAGCGCCAGGAAAGCCATCCGCAGATCGCTGCCCTATCTGCGTGAGCATCTTTCCGCCTTCATTGCGACCGTTGTCAGTAACTGGAACGCCGTTGCCATTGCCGACAAACTGGAACTGAGGGTTGGACGGGATCTTCAGTACGTCAGAGTGAACGGCACTCTGGTGGGTTTCGCTGTCGGGGCGATGCTGTCGTTACTCCTGCGCTTCTTTTTCGGCGTAACCGGGCAATAGGCGTTATCCCGACAAGGTTCGGCTGATGTTTTGTATATTTGATATAAAATTTAGCAATCAGAGAAAATTTTCTGTCCGCCATCTGTCTGAAATGATGAGAGCAAGACAAGAACAAACTGAACAACATAAAAAACAGCAATAAAAACAAAATCGGAATGTTGAAAAAATCTGCGGCCTTCTGGTCTCGTTTGCGACATGTTACGTTATAAGCAACTCAGGCAGCCTGTTTTCCTGCCTTGATATCGGCTCTGCTCTCAGAGCTCAGATAACGAAAGGAATCCTTTCATGCGGTCATTAGCTTCAAAGATACTCCTCGGCGCCACGATCCTTGCCGGCACGCCCGCCGCGATCCTCGCAGTTGCGTCGCCGGCATCAGCTGCGCATCACTCTCACAAGCATAACAACGACGAATCAGCGACAGCAAACGGGGATGCTGCAACCGCTGATCTGAATGCAAAAAGCCTGTCTGCCGCCCAGCAGGACAAAGTTCCGTCGATCGGCACCAGTGCCGGGGACAGCACTATGCCTTCCATGCCAGGAATGCACACGGTCGGCATGCCAACAGTCAAGACTCCGACTCTGACAACTCCGACAGGTTCCGTACCGGCTGCTGGTACAGGCGTGGTGGCCCCCGGAGCACCGGCGACGCCAGGTATCTCAACACCGAACTGATTATCCGATACGAATTATGTGCCGGACGTGCGATTTTGCCGTGCGTCCGGCCCTTTCTGTTTCCGAAGATCAAACCCGCACGCCAGACTCCGTAGTGAGCCGGATTAAAAAGGTCTCCGTCCTTTAGTTCTGGCCGTTATTCCTGTATTCCGGTCATCAGAGCCATATATCCGCCGCACCTCACAGGCACAGAAGCCATGTCCCGCCCGAACGGGATAAATCACGGATAGTCGCTATCCGTAATCAGGCGGCCTTATCTATCACAGCCTGACCCGATGCAGGTATCGGCACTTCCGCCAGAAGCACCCGAAGCGCATTCACCATCTCATCCATCATGTCATCCGTATGAAACGGACCAGGAGTAAGACGCAGTCGTTCGGTTCCGTGCGCAACCGTCGGATAGTTGATCGGAGTAGCATACAGGCCATAGTCATTCAGGAGGCGGCGGCTGATTGTTTTGCAACGGTCTGCGTCACCGACAGGAACAGGCACGATATGGCTCGGCGTCAGTGTAAACGGAACGCCGGCTGCCCGCAGTTTTTCCCGGAATGTATCAACGCGCTCAAACATCTTTGCGCGGCGCCAGTTCTGAGCACGGACCAGTTTCACACTGGCCAGAGCGGCGGCAACGACAGAAGGGGGCAGAGAGGTCGTAAAGATGAACCCCGAAGCCGCTGACCGAAGATAATCAACAACCTGCGCGGATGCGGTGATGTAACCACCATGTACGCCGAAGCCCTTGGCAAGAGTTCCTTCGATAATGTCAACCTGATCGGCAACACCGTCCCGCTGCGTAACTCCTCCGCCCTCCTGTCCGTAGAGCCCGACGGCGTGGACTTCATCAATATATGTCATGGCGCCATATTTGCGGGCGAGTGCGCAGGTTCCGGCGATGTCAGATATATCGCCATCCATGGAGTACACGCTTTCAAAAGCGATCAGCTTAGGCGCGTCTGCCGGTGCCGCTGCCAGTTTCGCCTCCAGATCCGCCAGATCATTGTGCTCGTAAATAACCGTTGCAGATCCGCGGGCGCCCTTTATACCGGCGATCATGGATGCATGATTCTGACGATCAGAAAAACAGATCCAGCCAGGCATGGATGTCAGAATAGTCTGCAAACTTGCCTGATTTGACACATAGCCGGAGACAAACAGCAGGCCGGCTTCTTTACCATGCAGAGACGCCAGCTCCGCTTCCAGCGCCTTATGCAATGGGCTCGTACCCGCGATATTGCGCGTCCCGCCAGCGCCTGCGCCATGTTCACGAACAGCTCTGATAGCCGCCTCGCAGACTTCAGTTTCGACACCCATGCCGAGATAATCGTTAGATGACCAGACGACGACTTCCCGCCCCTCAGGCACTGATGGAAGTTCTTCTTCGTATACCGGATATCTGTCCGCCTGCCGGGCAAGAGGCGTAAAAGTCCGGTAACGTCCCTGCTTCCGGATATCCTCAAGAGCCTCGTCACAAAATTCGTAAAAAGGGTGTCTCGCGTTACGAATGGTCACCCAGCTCTACTCCTGTTTCATTCGCGCCCGCACGGTGCGACTCTGCTTAGCCCACATGACAAACCTGCATGCGGCTGCCGGACCCGAAATTCTGATCCTGGCCGAGCCCCTCTTTGCTTGCAAAAGAGGCGACCCTGTCCGGCAACTGATTCCCTGAACGGAACTGATCAGAACTTCATTTCCAGAATTTACTTCACATACACCCGGATTCGCGGCCCTGCTACCGCAGAATCAGGCATAGCCGTCATCTCCACCTGCTCTGGAGCTGCGCCTGCCCTGATAATCGCACCTGCCACGGCCTCACCGTCGGCACCGACGAGACGAATCAGGGCCTGCTGATCAGCTGCTGCATCCGGTCCGGGCGGAACGAGCGCACGGACCTGGAACAGGATATTCGGCTTACGCACCAGCGCCTGCCTGACCACGACCTCAAGCGGCTTTTCCCATCTGGCCGGCGGCGTCCCGGCCACAACTTCTATAAGCGGAGGAACGGGCGGCGGCCCGGGCGGAGGGGGCGGTATATAAACCTTCGGCGGCCGGCTGGCGCGCGGGTTAAAAGTACGCTGATCAATCAGAGCGCATCCGGCAAGGGCGACAGAAAGTCCGGCCAGCCCGGATCGAAGAAAAATCCTCCGACGGGCCGCATCCCGTACAGCGGTTCCTGTGCGGCTTACAGATGACGATAACAACGGTTCACTATGGCGGGAGCGTGACATGGGACAGACGGTCGCAGGAAGTTAGCATCGCGGCAAGCCATCCATATCTGGCAGACTATGCCGCTCCGCCGAAAGCAGAGCCTTGCTACGATAAAACCCACCGTCTATAGCCATAAGCAACAAAAACACCGGGCAGAATGTCCGGGCGCCAGACAGGCTCATTTTCCGAACAGGTGTGCCGTGACTGCATCAGCGGCCATATTAAAGCAGCCCCCCGTCTCTGATTCGATTCGTTCATTTGCATTCGCAGCGCGCAAACTCGCTCGTGAACTTGCGCCTGCCGGGGCCGGAATCGAGACAATTCCTCCGGCACTCTGGCTTATTATTTCCCTTCTCTGGGAGCGCGCTCTTCGTTTCGATCCCGATCACGGTTTCTGGCCTGATCGTGACCGTTTTGTCGTTTCTTCCCCGCGACTCCTGCCTCTCCGGCTGGCTTTCATGCGGCTGGCAGGATGGAAAGATGACGAACGCGCGGCCTCATCCGACATGCCGGACGTGACCGACGAGCTTTACGGGCTTGCAGGGGGGCTTGCCGGGCAGGCGGTCGCATCTGCTGCAGGCATGGCTCTCGCGGAAAAAATACTGGCCAGACGTTTCGGCCATTCACTCGTTGATCACAGGACATGGCTGGTAGCGCTGCCTGATGACCTGCACACGGGTGTCGCTCTTGAGGCGGCTACACTCGCCGGACGATTCGATCTCAGCCGGCTCACAGTAATAGTCGCGGCTTCATCATTGCAGAACACGGGTCGTCATGCTTCCGACGAAGAAGAGACTGGTCAGATACTCGGAGCATTCGAGGCATCCGGCTGGACAACACGCTGCGTCAAAGCAGATGACACAGCAGGGATGAGTGCGGCCATAATGGCTGCACAGCGCAGCCGGCGACCTTCCCTTATTTTCTGCGAACCCGGCCCGAATCACACACAAAAAACTGAAAGCCTTCCTCCCGCGACGGTATGGGACCCGACAAAAAGAAGAGGGCGGGCTGCACGACGCGCCTGGTTGCGTCGCCTCAGCCATCATGCACAACGGGCGGAGTTCGAACGGGTCGTTGCCGGTCGGCAGCCAGCCAGACTGAATGATGATTTTCAGCGCGGATGGACACTAAATCCGGCAACAACGATGCCGAAAACCGATGCCGACCTGTCTCTTATCGGACAGGGTCTGAATGGCCGGGATATTCTCTCCGGCCTGCTGCCTGAACTGGTTACCCTGACAACCGGCGATTTCGGTCAGACGTCACCGCGACGCAGGAATGATGTCAGGCCGGAAAAGGCAGGTCATCATACGGCTGACAGATCATATTTCTGCGGCCACCGGGAACCGGCCATGGTGGGGCTGATGAATGGGCTGGCGCTGCACGGAGGTCTCATCCCCTGTGGTCTTGCTCCGCTCCATTCAGTGGATCGTATGCGCCCCGCCCTGCGCTTTGCCGCGCTTGCAGGACAGCGGCTGGTCTGCTCACTGATCGAAAGCGATCCCGACCTCGGAGCCTGTCTGTGGCAGCAGGTTGAGCAACTGGCCAGCCTGCGTGCCATGCCAAATCTTGCCTTGTTTCGTCCGGCCGGCGCCCGCGAAGTGGCGGCGGCCTGGATCAGTGCTCTCGCATGGAGAACAGGCCCCAGTGTGATTGTGTTTGGCCGCCAGTCCACACTGACAACACAGCCCGACACATCAGACTATCGGGAAAGTGATCCGATTGATGACGCAGAGACGCGAAACGGTCCGGGCTGTGGTGGTTACGTCCTGGAGAAACCGTCTGCGGGCGATGGAATCCGGGATGTCACACTGATCGCATCCGGAGCAGAAGTTGAAATCGTCCGACAGGCAAAAGCATTGCTTGAGCAGGATGGCTTACAGGTGGCGCTGGTGTCACTGCCCTGCTGGGAACTGTTCACCCGACAGGATCGGGCTTATCGTGATCTTGTCCTTGGAGACGCGCCGCGCGTTGCCATCGAAGCGGCTTCCGGTTTCGGGTGGGAGCGCTGGCTCGGAAATAAAGGAGTTTTTATCGGTCGGGACGAGTTCGGTGCAACATCCGTAGTGGATGCGCTTTTCCGCAATTCCGGCATTTCACCGGAATTGATTCGGGAGCGTGTCATCGTATTGCTCGACACTGCCTTAAGGACGACAGACCCGGTCGGCGGGTTTCATCACTGAGAATGCTGAGAGGGGCGCACTTGCCCCTGTCGCACAGGTCAAACGCAGGACCCCGAAGCCGGGGTCTGAACAACAAGACGGAGACAAATCAGATGACAGTCAAAATCGCGATCAACGGATTTGGCCGTATTGGCCGCCTGGTACTTCGCGGCATTATTGAAAGCGGCCGCACGGACGTCGTCCCGGTGGTCATCAATGACCTGGGCAGTGTCGAAGCAAATGCTCATCTCCTGAGCTATGACAGCATTCACGGGCGCTTTCCCGCAGATGTAAAGGTTGATGGCAACAAGCTGCTTATCAGTGCTCATGGCCGGACATGGGATCCGATCATCGTTACAGCCGAGCGCGACCCTGCAAAGGTGCCGCTCCAGGGTATCGATGTCGCCATGGAATGCACGGGCCTGTTTACCTCAAAGGAAAAAGCATCCCCGCTGCTCACCGCCGGCGCCCGGAAGGTGATCGTCTCGGCGCCTGGCGAAAATGTGGATGCGACGATTGTCTACGGTGTGAACCAGGACACTCTGACTTCAGACATGACTGTTATTTCCAACGCATCCTGCACAACCAACTGCCTTGCTCCCGTTGCGAAGGTTCTTGATGACGCGTTCGGCATCGTGCGCGGCTACATGGTGACGATCCATTCCTATACTGGCGATCAGCGCACCGTGGACACTCTCCATAAAGATCTGCGCCGTGCCCGCGCTGCTGGTCTGAATATGATCCCGACATCCACCGGAGCGGCCCGCGCTGTTGGACTTGTCCTTCCGCATCTGAAAGGCAAACTGGACGGCACGGCGATTCGCGTTCCCACAGCTAACGTGTCTCTGGTATCGCTTGATTTCGTGCCCAAAAATATTCCCGGATCAGTCGAAGCCGTGAACGAAGCTGTTAAAAAAGCCTCTGAAGCCGGTCCGCTCAAAGGCATTCTGGCTTACAATACAGCGCCTCTCGTTAGTTCCGATTTCAATCATGCCCTGGCGTCATCCACTTTCGACGCAACGCAGACGTCGCTGGTCGACGGTGGTCAGCTCATCCGTATCTGCGCCTGGTACGACAATGAATGGGGGTTCTCCAACCGCATGTCGGATACTGCCGCCGTGTTTGGGGCGCTCTGAAACCGATCTCCGGAAGTATCTCATCACGATGAGGCTTCCGGGTTCTATGTTTGCCATGTCACCCGGGACAAGCCGTTCACCACTCATCGAATCAGGCTGAACCGTGCTGCGACAAAAAGGATTAAGTCGATGACAACCCGGTCTTTCAGAACTCTCGACACACTGGACCCACGCGGCAAAAAAATTCTTCTGCGCGCGGACCTGAATGTACCTGTTCGCGATGGCACAATTTCAGACCTGACCCGCATCGAACGGCTTACTCCCACCATCAGGGAACTGGCCGACAAAGGCGGACGCGTAATTGTTGTCAGCCATTTCGACCGGCCAAAGGGGAAACCAGTGCCTGAGATGTCTCTTGCGCCGATCTCCGAAGCGTTGGCCCGTGTCCTTGGCAAAAAAATTACATTTGTTCCCGACTGCGTGGGCGCTGTCGCACAGAATGCTGTCGCTGCAATGACAGACGGTGATGTGATCGTCCTTGAAAACACGCGGTTCTATCCCGGCGAGGAGCAAAATGATCCGGAAATGGCGAAATCACTCGCCTCTCTCGCAGATATTTATGTCAACGATGCCTTTTCCGCAGCTCACCGGGCTCATGCTTCTACAGAAGGTGTCGCCCACCACCTCCCCTCCTTCGCAGGCAGACTTATGGAAATAGAACTGGGTGCGCTGGAGGCCGCGCTGGAAAACCCGCAACGTCCCGTCGGTGCGATTGTGGGCGGTGCAAAAGTTTCGACCAAGCTCGATCTGCTGAATAATATGATCGAAAAAGTCGACATGCTTGCCGTCGGCGGGGCAATGGCCAACACCTTCCTTGCCGCACAGGGCCTTTCCGTGGGCAAGTCGCTGAAAGAGGCCGACATGCTCGATACGGCAAAATCGATCATGACCAAGGCGAAGCAGCGCGGTTGTGATCTGATACTGCCTACAGATGTCGTTGTTGCGTCAGATTTCATGGCAGGGGCGCCGTCTGAAATCGTCCCGGTTACAGATATTCCCGATGGCTGGATGGCTCTGGACATCGGCCCAGAAACTGTGGCGCTCCTCAACAAAAAACTCGGCAAGCTGAAAACTCTCGTCTGGAACGGTCCTTTAGGCGTGTTTGAAATGCCACCTTTTGACACAGGCACGAATGCGGTGGCGCAGGAAGCGGCCCGTCTGACAAAGGCTGGTCAGCTGAAAACCGTTGCCGGCGGCGGCGACACCGTATCAGCACTTCGTCATGCGCATGTCCTCCATGATATGTCTTACGTTTCAACTGCCGGCGGGGCTTTCCTGGAATGGCTCGAGGGCAAGCTGCTGCCTGGTGTCGTGATGCTTGGGGAAGCCGGGCATGATGTCGCGCCCCTTTAACGCTTCATTAAACCGGCATCGGCTAGCACCGATGCCGGTATCGGGGCACAGGATATTCATTTTATGATCTCGTCTGACCTTCTGAGTATTTTTTCACTGCCAGGCGGGACACAGACGACTTCACAGGCAACCCGTAAAGCTGCTTCGACATCTTCAGCGCTGACCACACAATCGGCATCAGGTTCAGTTTCGTCCCGTGCGAGGTCGGGGACAGTAGCGATACCTTCTTCCGGAGAGGGAGTGCCCGCGTTTCGCCGCCGCGGGTATTATCTGGATCTTGTCATCTGAATCCGTTTTATCCGGCAGCGCCGGAATAGCCTGGTCTGCAATCCTGACAAGTTCTTCCTTTAGTTTGCCTGCATTCCCGCTTGTTCCTGCGGGAGAGCTCGGCTAGACAGAGCCCGTGTTGTCCGCGTAGCTCAGCAGGATAGAGCACAGGATTCCTATTGAATTGGGCGCCGTGAGGGGAAACCGCACGGTGGAACTGCTCAAATTCGGGGAACGCTTGACCCTCTGCCGGTCATGCCAATCCCGAGCCAAGTCCGGATATACCGGAAAGGTGTAGAGACTGGACGGGCAGCGCCTGTTGGCCCTTGATCGGGTCTATGGCGAAGGGACAGTCCAGACCACGAACGTAGCGCCGGATGGCCTGCGGCGGCGAAAGTCGAAGTGGTACGAATCCTGGGGCCGTGGGTTCGAATCCCGCCGCGGACACCATGCAGCACATCCCTCGGAACAGTTTCATGAGGATATTTCGCTCTCTGACAGAGGCTGTTGTCCACGTCCGAAGATTTCACATCATCTGCAACCAGCCTGACCAGTATCCGTTATCAACGTATCCCTGTCAGGACATTTAAGATGCGACACATAACAAGCGGTGTCCCCTCCAGCCCTGAAATGCCACCGGGTTCATCCGTCCCGCCTCCGCCACCGTGCGATCCGGAAACACCACCCCCGCGGCAAGAGCCGGAACGGCCATTTCCTGCCAAAGATCCTCCCTTAGAAAAACGTCATTGACGCCCCTGTGCCAGAGCAATTCGCAAAAATGAAAAATGGCGGCATATGGCTCACATATTGAACGACGCCGGGATTTAATAAGGAGCAGTGTGAGCAGAACTTAATTTTCCATCTGTTTACGCCCCATTTCATTTACCATCTGTCAACCGCGGAGACGGTAACTGCGAAGGGGATGCGTCAGTATCTGACGCGCCACTTCTGGCTTCAGGCGCACTCAGGCGAGGAACGCGGCCATGATGACCAAAATTAACAATTCTTGCCTCTGCAAGATGGACGTAACCGACAAGACCTGACCTGAGAATAGCCACAGCAAAAGCTGAACCCAGCAACGGGCCAATCAGGTAAATCCAGATCGATGACAGATTGCCATTGAATATCGCCGGACCAAGTGAACGGGCAAAATTCGTGCTGTCACCAGATATCCATGCAAAAATTGGATTCATAACAAAAAAATACCAGCCGCCGATCCAGGGTGCAAACAGTTGCAGGCGCGGATGTGCTGCCGCCCAGTACAATGCAAAAATCAGTCCTGTTGTGACAATGATCTCAGTGGCAATGACCCAGAAAGGACCCAGAGCGGGCGCTGGAATCGTTGCCGCATAATGTGCGGCGGAAGCAATATGCCCCCATGGATGAAACAGCATCCCGCTGAGCGAAACCAGCCATGTTCCAAAAAGGGCGCCGGCTGTCTGTGCACAGACATAACCTAACGTGTCGAGCCACGACAGACGCCCGGCAGGCGCAAAAGCAAGAGAGACCGAAGGACTGAGATGGGCGCCGCTCACTTTTCCGAAACGTGTCATTGCAGCCCATGTCCCGGCGAAACCAAAGAACAGACCGCAAAGAGCCGTTTGCAGATAGGGATGGTCTGTCAGAAGCAAGGCAACAGGCGAACCGTTCCCCGACAAAATAACAACAGCAACCACGCCAATTATCATCATAATTGCTGTCGCAACGGCCTCACACCCATACAGCTTCCAGTGAAACGGGTGCTTCGGATGTGGCGCGCCAGCCAGCGGCCGATCCTCAAGTTCCATCTTCGTAAAATGGATGTGCGGGAATTTCAGGCGCAGATGACCATCATTATGAGACTGGCGCGGCGTATCTTTCCACATAACAGGCGCGTTCTTTCTCCGATTATCGGCGCACCGTAAGCGCGCCATCTCTTTTTAGATAATGCCTTACACATCGCCGCGCTTCATCTCAGAATGTAGATGAGCGATACCAGCTCATCATAACAAACACGGTTCATCCGGAGAGCTGATCAGCATCCATGCCATCAAATAGTCAGAGCCCTCGACCAGATTTTTACCATTCTTTACCCACAGAATAACTGTCACTGTGACTTCTGTGCGGGTAGCAAAACACTTTCGGGACATACCGCACAACAGTCGCATTACGTCCCGGGAACTGAACCGGATACAGGAACTGTTCATGAAGCACACTATTGGGACTTGCAGCTTATTATTACTGATGATGATGCTAAATGGCTGCTATGCACAGTACAATTACCGGCCAGCCGGATGGAATCAGGGATGGTATACCGGATACTACGGCGGCCACAGAGGCTGGTATGACAGTCGGGGATATTGGCGCGGCTGGCAGCAAGGCGGTGTCTGGCATGACGAACAAATATCGAAACGACGTGATCCGCGATGGCACACCGCCGGCAGCCGCTAAGACAGGACGGAATGGATTTTACGCATGATGAAACGTTTTCTTATCGTTACACTTATGGTCGGGCTGGTTTCGATCTCTGCGCCAGGCAAGGCAGCGACCGACTGCACCGGCGCATCCTGCACACAAAGTCCAGGAATTGGGCAGGACATTGCAGCAGGAACAAAAAACGCTGCTCATAATACGGCGCGCTGGAGTACGCGCACTGGAAAGAACATCGGTCAATGGAGCAGCCGGAAAGGGAAAAGCGTCAGGAGCTGGACTAAAGAAAAAGCCGGTGACGTTGGAAAATGGGGCAGCAACACAGGCAAAAACGTCGGTAACTGGGGTAAAAAGACCGGACAGAACGCAGGAAATTTCTTTACCGGAAAGCCTGCACAGTCAGGTCAGACATCAAACTGAAACCATCAGTAAGGCTGGCATCTGGCAGGAAAATATTCTCGGGATCATATGCTCCGTCTCCCGCAATGATCTGACGACCAGCTGACCGTCGATCTTTCATCTGGCTGACTATACTGTACCGGTTTCCGACGCGGCAGTGCGTCAGCTTACAGGAGAACCCCGCCAATGCCTGATGCCGTCTCCGGCGCAGCCGAGCGCCTTACTTCGTTTCGCGTTCTTTTTCACAGCGAAGGGCTTGATGGGGTCATCGTGCCGCGAAGCGATGAATACCTTGGCGAATATGTGCCGGCCTGCGCGGAACGGCTGGCCTGGATCTCTGAATTCACCGGCAGCGCCGGGCTCGCCATCATCCTCGACACAAGAGCTGCCGTTTTTTCCGACGGGCGGTACATCACACAGATGGATGAACAGATTGACGGCGCGTTGTGGGACCGCCTGCACATTACAGAAACGCCGCCGGGTAACTGGCTCGCCGCCCATGCGCCTCAGGATGCGAAGATCGGATATGATCCGAAAGTTATCAGTCAGGCAGTTCTGGACACGCTCGCAGCACCGGATATCAGCCTCGTCCCGACAACACGAAATCTGATCGATGTCATATGGAGTGATCGTCCGTCGGCCCCGATGGCACCGGCAATTGTTCACTCCCTTGAATTTGCCGGAGAGAACAGCAAAGCGAAGCGTGCAGCACTGGCTGAGAGGTTGATTCGGGAGGATCAGGATGCTGTCGTCATCAACGATACGACTTCGGTCGCATGGCTTCTGAATATCCGGGGAACTGACGTCCCATGCACACCGGTCGTCCTCAGTTCCGCTCTTCTCTACCGTGACGCACGGGTCGATCTGTTTATCGCGTCCGGTAAAATCACTGACGAGGTCCGTTCCTGGCTGGGCGCGGATGTTACGGTCAGACTTCCGGACTCTTTACCCGAAACTCTTGCCAACCTTTCCGGCAAGACAGTTGTCGTTGATCGCGCCAATACACCGGTCTGGTTTACCCAGATGCTTAAAACCAGTGGCGCAACCGTTGTGGAAGCCAGCGATCCATGCGCCCTGCCCCGTGCGACAAAAAATCTCGTTGAGCAGGAAGGCGCCAGAAAAGCGCATCTTCGTGATGCAGTCGCAGTCTGTAAATTTCTACACTGGCTCGAAACACACGCCATCGGCTCAACAGAACTGGATGCGGCCGCGCAACTGAAAGCGTTTCGGTCTGAAGCACCCGGGTTTCGCGAAGAGTCATTTGAAACAATCTCCGCAGCCGGCCCCAACGGTGCGATCATGCATTATCGCGTAACCCCAAAATCAAACCGGAGCATCGGCGCAGATACAGTTTATCTGGTCGACAGTGGCGGCCAGTACGTCGACGGCACGACAGACATTACCAGAACAATCTGGACAGGCCCGGGCCTGCCATCGAAAGAGCTCCAGGCCGCATTCACCCGCGTGCTTAAAGGTAATCTCCGGCTCGGACGCGCAGTTTTCCCGGTCGGCATTGCCGGACACGCACTTGATTCACTGGCCCGTTTTTCACTCTGGCAGGCACGGCTTGATTTCGATCACGGAACAGGACACGGCGTTGGAAGCTATCTTTCCGTTCATGAAGGCCCGCAACGCATATCAAAAGCTTTTAGCCCTGTTGCTCTTGCGCCAGGCATGATTCTCTCAAACGAACCCGGCTATTACCGCCCCGGCTCTTTCGGCATTCGCCTCGAAACATTGCTGCTGATATCGGAACCGGAAACAGGGCCTGACGGAAAGCAGTTTCTGTCTTTCGAAATACTGACATTCGCGCCGTTCGATAAGCGGCTGGTTGATCCCGATATTCTCGGTGATGAAGACGCAGCACTTCTGAATTCCTACCACGCTGACGTTCTTGCAGCCGTCGGACCGCACCTGCCGCACGATGTGTCTTCATGGCTGGCGCATGCCTGCTCTCCCATCAACAGGAAGTGAAAACACGCGATTGCGCGTCGCGTTCTGAGCCGATGCAAGGCAGAACAGGCGGCGGATGCTTAGGGAGAGTATGATGACAGACAGCAAATCCATCCCCACCACGCTGATTCCTGGCGACGGAATTGGTCCTGAAATCACAGAATCGGTTGTTGAAATCCTGGATGCGGTCAATGCGCCGTTCGCCTGGGAACGCCATATCGCCGGCATGGCAGCGGTAGATGCCGTAAATAATCCTTTGCCTAAGGACACGATTGACAGCATCCGCAAGACAGGGCTTGCCCTGAAGGGACCGCTCACCACACCGGTTGGCGGCGGCTTCAAGTCCATCAACGTCACACTGCGTCAGGAGTTCGGACTTTACGCAAATCTTCGTCCTACAAGGACGATCATTCCTGGTGGCCGCTACGAGGATATCAATCTCGTCATCGTCCGTGAGAACCTTGAGGGTTATTACGCGGCGATGGAAAATACGATCCCGGCAGACGGCGACCCGAAAGGCATCGCCCTCAGTGGTGGTTACGTATCCCGCAAGGAATGCAATCGCATTGTTCGCTTCGCATTTGACTATGCCGTGAAGAACAATCGCAAAAAGGTGACGCTTGTCCACAAGGCGAACATCATCAAGCAAATGTGCGGCATGTTCCTTGAAGAGGGTCGCAAAGTTGCCGAGGAATATAAGGGCCGCGTCGCTGTCGATGAGCGTATTGTTGACGCTTGTTCGATGCAGCTTGTCACCAATCCGTGGCAGTTCGATGTAATCGTCACCACTAACCTGTTCGGTGACATTCTCTCGGACCAGGCTGCTGGTCTCGTTGGCGGTCTCGGTCTGGCTCCAGGGGCGAATATCAGTGACAAAGCCGCTGTATTTGAAGCCGTGCATGGTTCCGCGCCGGATATCGCGGGCAAAGGCATCGCTAACCCTCTGGCTCTGCTGCTCGCCGCGGTGATGATGCTTCGCCACGTTGGACGCCAGGATCTTGCCGACCGTATCGACAGCGCCATCTCCTCCGTCATCACAAGCGGTGAAGTCCGCACGGGTGACATGGGCGGCAAGGCCAGCACGAAAGATCTGACAGCCGCACTGAAGCAGAAGCTCGTCTGATCGTTTTCATGCGGCTTTATGCCGCGTGAAAAATAGCAGAACTGAAAAATGGCCACCTCCGCTTATCCCGGAAGTGGCCATTTTCAGTTTGAGCGCCGGCTATTCGCCCGGACTACACTGATATTTACCGGGATATTTACCAGACAGTTACCGATGCAGGGCATTCTCCGTGGCTAATTCGCAGCACGGAGATTCTTTTGCCTGTGACAACCGCCCCGGTGTCAGCAGACCCGCCAAAACGCAGAGCACCCCGTGCTGCTCCGCTACGCACTGAAGACCGCGGCAGCGCTGCTGCCAGCCTTGCCCCCCGTTTTGTCCTGTCAACGCTAACGCTTGCAGGCGCGGATTTTCTGTCCGAGCCAACGATGGCTCCAGGACGAAATATACGTCGCCGTCCCCGCGAACCCGCATGGGCGGTCACGCTCGCTCAGGGCTGCGCTGTTGCAGCGACATTACCGAAACATTGTCGGCTTTCGCTCCCGATTGATTATCCGGAAGCCATTCCGGACGATCTCATCCTCCGGTTAACCCAGGTGCTTTCACAGACAGATGTCAGCATCGAGCGTCTTGATCTGGAGTTCGGCGAATCGTCCCTGGCGGCAGACACAAACACCCTGTGTTATTCTCTCGCTGCTCTGCGCGATGCCGGAGTTGGTTTAATCCTGTCGGGACTGGGCACTGGCACGACGAGTCTGACTTTGTTGCGTGATCGCGTCCTTGCAGGATTACTGACCGGAATCAAGCTGGACCGTCATCTGCTGCTGCGAGATCCCGCCCATATTGAAGCCGGACACGTTCTCACACGCACGATTGTGCAACTCGGCAGCGATTTTGGTCTGGTTACCCGGGCAGAAGGTATCGACAGTCAGGAAACACTCGCGTTTCTACGGGAGATCGGATGTCAGGAAGGTCGCGGCTCCCTGCTTGGAAAGCCGCAGCCTGCCCCGCAATTTATATCTTCTCACTTTCAGTCCGGTTCTTCGCGGGCCAGATCCTGACCTTAAGAAGGTCGCTTCGTAGACAGCCGCTGGCAGAGGCTTTATGCGCGCGCCATGACAGCAGCGAAGAAAGCCGGGAAGACCCGGATCGGTATCGATTTCGGAACCACGAACAGCGTCATCGTTATCCGTAAACCCGACGGCACAACGCAGACCGTCAGCTTTCGTACAGCTGACGGGAACGTAACTGATACCTGCCGGACATTACTCAGCATCTGGCTCGAAAACGCAAGGAATCGTCGGTCGATACGACGCGCTGTGGGCTCTGAGGCAATCGAGGCTTATCTGGACGATCCGACAGAGACTCGTCTCATTATGTCTATGAAGTCCTATCTTGCGCAGGAGAGTTTTCGTGAGACGCAGATTTTTGGACAGAGCGTGCCTCTCGAGATTCTTGTTGCCACCTTTCTTCGTGAGATCATGACGCTTGCCGGCCTCTCAGCCGAAGACTGCACTGTCACAGTCGGGCGTCCGGTCCGGTTTGTCGGAGATAATGCTGACGACGCTCTCGGCGAACAGCGTCTGTGCACCGGCTTTGCCGAGGCCGGGTTCAGCGATGTTTCCGTCATGCTCGAACCGGAAGCAGCCGGCTGGCGATTCGCACAGCGTCTGGATCGCCCCGCGACTGTACTTATCGGGGATTTTGGCGGCGGCACGAGCGATTTCTCGGTGATGCAATTTGATCCCCGCGCGCGGAACGCGACACGGGCACTTGGCTATGCGGGTGTAGGCCTAGCTGGCGACCAGTTCGATTTCCGCATTATCGATCAGGTTGTTTCGCCCGAACTCGGACGCGACAGTACTTTCCGTATTATGGGTGGAACACCGCTGCCCGTACCTATCGAATGGTTTGCATCTCTCGGGCGATGGCACCGCCTGTCTCTTATGCGAACGCCGCGAATCCTGAATGAAATTGCCGAAGTTGCCCGAACGGCCTCGGAACCCGACAAGCTTAAAAACCTGATCGAGCTTATCCGGGAACAGAATGGTCAGCTGCTTTATACAGCTGTCTCCGAAACCAAACGGGCCCTCTCATCCGCCGATCATGCCACTCTGCGATTCGCCCAGCGCGGCATGACAATCGAGCGGACCGTGTCGCGAGAGGCATTTGAACGCTGGATTGCGCCGGATATCACCCGCCTCGGTGAAGGAATCGACCTTGCCATCAGCCGCGCCGGCCTCACGCCAGGACAGATAGACAGGGTCTTTCTCACCGGCGGAACCTCATTCGTACCCGCCGTGCGAAATCTGTTCATCAGCAGATTCGGTCAGGAGCGCGTCGAACTCGGAGGGGAGTTTGTCTCCGTCGCTGAAGGACTGGCGCTGGCAGAGCCTTTTCCACCAGCCTGACTCAGCTATAACACGAGCAACTTCGTGCTGACCGGGTGTTGTCTGAACATCCTTGCCCATATGATACAGGACAACATGAAACGTCAGCTGATCCTTTTGCTGTTCCTTGTATCGATGGCTGCTGCGGCCGTGCTTCCCGGCCTTGCTGTTCACATGCCGCATAAGCCTGAGGCCTCTGCCGCCGACCTTACCCCGGTTCTCACATCAACCTCACAGATCATAGATGCAGTCATCGCCCTGCCGGATGGCCGTTTGGTGCTTGAGGCCCCGTCATGGGTCGGAAATCCCTCCCCTCAGCTCAGCGTCGGCAAGCCGGGAGCATCATCACCTCCGACGCCGTATCCGGATGCAGAGTGGAATGACAATAATGGAGATATCTCACACCATTTCGTCTCCATCACAGGCATAACACTGACGAAAGACGGGAAACTCTGGGTCGCGGACAGTGGCGTGCCGGATCGGGAAAAGCCGCCGACAGCGCCGGCTCGTCTGATCTGTATTGACACGGCAACCAGCCAAGTAACCAGAATCATTCCTGTTCCTCCCGCCGAACTCCACCCTGGCAGTATTCTCGGCGGCATTGCCGTGCATGACCAGACAGCTTACGTAACGGATTCAGGCGTAGCCGGCTTACTGGCTGTCGATCTGCAAACGGGTGAGACGCGCCGCGCTCTTGACCGTGTCAGTGCATTGACTGCCGGGCGCCCGATCAATGCCGCGGCCGGCATCGTCAGAGCACCGAATGGCCATCCGCTGGCCATTGATGCCAGCCTCATAGCCGTGAGCCCTGACGGAAAGTGGCTCTATGTTCAACCCTATTGCGGACCACTGTTTCACGTCGCGACATCGCTCTTCAGCGATCCCGGCACGACGAATGCGGCCCTGCAGGAAAGCGCCACGCGATGGTATAAAACCAATGCGCTGGGCGGCCTTACAGTTGGCCCGGACGGAACATTATACTGGGCGGACGTCACGACCGGAAGCATCGACAGCTACACGGAAGGGCGCATTCCTCATCATCTGATCACCGATACGCGGCTGCACTGGCCCGGCGGTCTGTCACTATCCGGGCAGACGCTCTACATACCGGCATCGCAACTTGATCAGGCAGCACGCTTCCATAACGGACATTCAGCCGTCCGGTGGCCTGTCACCATCTACAGGCTCAAAGTGCCCGAAGACGCAACCTCCAACGTTCTCCACAAATAGTCCCCTCCCCGGAGGAGACCAGACGGGTTATATAACGCGCATGCAATACGTCTCCACGCGCGGCCAGGCGCCGGCTCGCTCTTTCTCCGATATTCTGCTTGCCGGTCTCGCCGAAGACGGTGGCCTGTTCATGCCTGAATCGTGGCCACATTTTACCGCCAGCGAATGGAGAGAGATGCGCGCTCTCCCATATGCGGAACTGGCTGCGCGAGTCATGGCGCCTTTCACCGCTGGATCGATTGATCACAAAACGCTGCTGGATCTGTGCCGGAGCGCCTACGCAAATTTTGACCATGCAGCCATCGTTCCTCTCGTACAAATCGAGGACGGACTGTTTGTGCAGGAACTGTTCCACGGGCCAACTCTGGCGTTCAAAGACATGGCGATGCAACTGCTGGGCAGATTGTTCGATCATGTTCTGACGGAGCGTGATGAGCGTGTAACGATCGTCGGCGCGACCTCCGGAGACACCGGATCGGCGGCAATCGAGGCATGCAAGGGTCGTGAACGTCTTTCCGTCGTCATTTTACATCCTGAGGGACGCACCTCTGACGTTCAGCGCAGGCAAATGACGACTGTACCTGACGCTAATATAACCAATCTGGCGGTTCAGGGAACATTCGACGATTGTCAGGATCTGGTAAAGGCGATGTTCGCTGATGCCCCTTTCCGTAACGACATGCGGCTGTCCGCCGTTAATTCAATTAACTGGGCGCGCATCGCAGCGCAGATCCCCTATTATGTGGCGGCGGCCCTGTCTCTGGGGGCACCCGACCGGGAGGTTTCGTTCGCGGTCCCGACCGGGAATTTCGGCAATATTCTTGCCGCATGGGTCGCCCGCAAAATGGGCCTGCCCGTAAAACGCCTGTGCGTCGGCTCCAACAGGAATGACATTCTCACACGTTTCCTGAATGCCAACGATATGACCACTCACGCCGTTGTGCCCAGTCTCTCGCCATCCATGGATATTCAGGTATCGTCAAACTTCGAGCGTCTGCTGTTTGAATTTCTGGATCGCGATTCAGATGCCTGCGCAACCCTGATGACTGATTTTCGAAAAACCGGAAAAATGGCTGTCCCGGAACGGGTCTGGTCCTCGATTCACGAGCTTTTTTCAGGTGTAGCCCTTGATGACGAGGCAACGACGACCGAAATCCGCAGAGTGCATAACGAGAGCCAGTATCTTGCTGACCCGCATACGATTATTGGCGTGACGGCCGGACGAAAATTTCGTCAGCCCGGCATTCCGATGGTCGCCATGGCGACAGCCCATCCGGCAAAGTTTCCGGACGCGATGCGGGCGGCAACAGGTATCCTGCCAGCCCTGCCACCCTCGCTCGCAGATCTCTTCGACCGCGAAGAACGCTTCCGGGTCGTGCCGAACTCACTTGACGTTGTTGAGGATGCCGTCCGCTCCGGCGTTCTTAATAACACCCGCTAATCTCCATCGGCGCTTTTCCGCCCGACTTCAGGACCAATATGACCGATCCTATCCAGCAGACCCGTCTTCCTTCCGGCCTGACCGTTGTGACCGAGCGTATGGACCGGGTCGAAACGGTATCATTCGGTGCCTATGTCGCAACCGGCACACGTAATGAGCTTCCGGAAGAAAATGGTGTATCGCATTTTCTCGAGCATATGGCGTTCAAAGGTACAGCCACGCGCTCCGCTGCCAGAATTGCCGAAGAGATTGAAAATGTTGGTGGACATATCAACGCCTACACGGCGCGGGAGCAGACCGCCTACTACGTTAAACTGCTAAAAGACGACCTGCCGCTCGGCATCGACATTATCGGTGACATTCTGACGCATTCCGCGTTTGCGCCCGAAGAAGTCGAGCGTGAACGTGGCGTGATACTTCAGGAAATCGGACAGGCAAACGATACTCCCGACGATATTATCTTCGATCATTTCCAAGAAACAGCGTTCAGCGGTCAGCCAATGGGGCTTCCGACTCTTGGAACAGAAAGTCTGATCCGTGACATGAGTCGTGACACACTGATGTCATATATGAAGACCCATTACACGCCTCAGAACATGGTTGTCGCCGCAGCCGGCAATCTGCATCACAACGCTGTTGTCGACATGGTTGCTCGTCATTTCGAAGATCTGCCTTCCGTTCCGATGCCACACAGAACCCCAGGACGTTATACTGGCGGCGAGTTCCGTCGTGAAAAAGATCTCGATCAGGCTCATATCCTGCTCGGCTTTCCATCTGTCGGTTTCGGTGACCCGGATTATTACGCGGTTCTGCTGCTTTCCACGGTCCTTGGTGGTGGCATGTCTTCGCGGCTGTTTCAGGAAATCAGAGAAAAACGTGGGCTGGTTTATTCCGTCTATTCATTTGCCTCACCGTTTCTCGATACCGGCCTGTTCGGCATCTACGCTGGCACAGGCGAAAAAGAAGCAGAAGAACTGCTACCAGTGACGCTGGCCGAGCTACAGAAAATTCAGGAGCGTGTCGGTGACGAGGAACTTTCCCGGGCCCGGGCACAGCTTAAGTCCTCGCTGCTGATGTCGCTCGAAAGCACGGGCAGCCGTTGTGAACAGATCGCTCGTCAGCTTCAGATTTTTGGTCGTCTCATTCCGATCGAGGAAACGGTTCAGAAAATCAACGCCGTCACACCTCAGGATATCTGCCGCGCTGCAACGCGTGTCTTCCGCTCTCAGCCAACACTGGCCACGCTGGGGCCGATCGGTGGCGTCATGTCACTTCATTCACTTCAGCAGCAGCTTGCCGCATGAGCACATCTCCTCTTGATCTCGCCAGCGACCTTGTTAATCGGGCGCGCAAAAAAGGTGCAGACGCCGCGGACGCTGTCTATATCGGCAGCACCTCGCTGGGGGTTGGCGTCCGGAATGGCACAACCGAAGAACTGGAGCGTTCTGAGACCACAGATCTCGGACTGCGGGTCTTTCGCGGCAAACGTTCGGCGATCGTTTCGACATCCACACTCGACCACAACGGATTCGATGCTCTTGTGGATCAGGCGCTCGCCATGGCTCAGGTTTTGCCAGAGGACAGTCATGTCGGTTTACCGGACGGTGTTCCTCTGATCGGGCACTCTGAAACAAATAGTCTTGATCTTGTCGATGCGGCGGAACCGGATGCCGCCACATTGCTGGAGCGCGCGCGCACGGCAGAAAACATGGCAAAGTCGGTCGAGGGTATTACGAATTCAGGCGGCGCACACGCTACATGGGGTCGCAGTACGGTTGCGCTGGCAAGTTCTTCGGACGTAGCCGGATGTTACTCCCGCACGAATCACTCTGTCTCAATGAGCGCTCTTGCCGGGCATGGCACCGGCATGCAGCGCGATTATGATTATCATTCGACCGTCTGGCTGTCCGATCTTGATGCCCCTGAAACAATCGGAGCAAGCGCGGCACGCAAAGCTGTCGCACGACTTAACCCGGTTCGTCCCAGGACCGGGACTTTTCCGGTTATCTTCGATCCCAGGATTGCCAGCAGCTTTCTCGGATATTTATCCTCCGCCATCAGTGGCGCCTCGGTTGCCCGCGGTACATCCTTTCTGAAAGCCCGTATGGGAGAATCGGTGTTCCCGACGGGAGTGACGGTGACGGACGACCCTTCCCGTTTACGTGGGCTTCGATCCAGACCATTCGATGCAGAAGGTGTTGCAGGGCAGAAGCTTGATCTGATTCAGAACGGAATATTACAAAGCTGGCTTCTTGACAGCCGCAGCGCCCGACAACTCGGGATGCAGACAAACGGCCGTGCTACACGGGGACCATCCTCCCCCCCCACTCCGGCCATTACCAATCTCTTTTTCCAAGCCGGAACCGCTTCGCCAGCAGAACTGATGTCAGACATCAGCGAAGGTCTCTACATCACGGAAATGATGGGATCAGCAGTCAATATGTTGACGGGAGACTACAGTCGCGGCGCATCCGGATTTATGATCCGTAACGGACAGATTGCTGAACCGATTGCAGAATTCACAGTTGCCGGCAATCTTTCTGACATGTTCGGCCGGTTACAGTTAGCAAATGATCTGGTGTTCCGCTTCGGGGTCAATGCTCCGACAGTCCGGATTGATGCGCTGAGTATTGCAGGAAACTGATGCTTATAATTACTCTTATCCGTTAATGGATATTGAATTCCTCTGACAGGCTGGCAACCGAACCAGCCGGCCACTTCTCCAGGAGATTTCCTCTGCCCGCCATGAAACGTAAAGTCTCGTTTTCTGTTGCAGTTCTTACTCTACTGCTCGTTGTTTTTCCGCAACAGGCCGATGCCAGACCAGGAGAAGGAAGTTCAACAGGCAGCCGGGGCAGCAGGACCTGGTCCGCGCCCGCGCCAACAAGGACTACGCCGTATGGGGCGTCACCAATGGAACGCTCCATCACGCCGCGCCCGGCCCCTGACTACAATCGCAGCTATAATGCACCTTATGCCAGTAGCGGGATGGGCCGGTCCCGTCATCCGTTTCTGACAGGGTTTGCTGGCGGCTTACTCGGTGCTGGTCTTTTTGGTCTGCTTTCAGGACATGGCCTCTTCGGCGGGATCCATGGTCTGTTTGGTTTCATTGGTCTTCTGATCCAGATTGCCCTTGCTATCCTGCTTATTCGCTGGCTGATCAGCATATTCGTGCGTAACAGAAATAGTTCGTCCGCTCCGGCACGCGGCAGTTCAGGCTTTCCGGCAGGCAATGCTCCCGCTCTCCAGATCGGGTCACAGGACTATCAGGCTTTTCAGCAACTGCTGCTAAATGTTCAGGCAGCTTGGAGCCAGCAAAATATTCCGGCATTGCAGGGCATGGCAACGCCGGAAATGGTCAGTTATTTCAATCAGCAACTCAGTGCTCTCACAAGTCGGGGCGAGCGCAATATAGTGTCTGATGTCCGGTTTCTTCAGGGCGATCTGTCGGAAGCATGGACTGAAAATGGCTATGATTATGCGACTGTCTCCATGCGTTACAGCCTGATAGATCTGACCACGGATATGACTGGGCGCGTCGTTACGGGCAGTTCCACCGAACCTGTAACCGTAACCGAACTCTGGACATTTATTCGTCCTTCGCGTGGCGGAAGCTGGCTGCTGTCTGCAATTCAGCAAAGTCGATAACTGAAGATTATAAATGCCTGTCTGGTATTCTGTGAATATTGGACAGGAAATTTCGCTTATCCGCTACGCAGATGGCTGAATTTCCGATGATGAAGTATCTTCAGCCCATTCTTCATGAAGTTCTTTCAGACGAGTGGCTATCTCGGCCTTTTTACTTCGCGCCTTATATTGTCGAATGAGTTTTGCTGAGATCAGAGCCATCTCCAGGACCAGCCATCCGGCTCCGGCAGCGCACCACCCGATCATAACCGTTTCCGGCATAAGAAGAAGAGATATGGCTGCTTCAAGCGACCCGTCCTCATTCCACAGAATATGTAATGGATGCATCAGGGCTGCGAATTCATAGGGCAGCATCATCCGGACCAGATCCTGATCCCGGGATCTGTCAGTCAGATATACAACGATCAGGGGTAGCATCAGCACGCCAGCCAGCAGAGAATATCCAGGCAACCATGCCAGCGCAGCCCCGCAGGCCAGACCATGGCTCCATTTCATGGGCAACCCGCGCCTGACGACTGATGTCATAACACGACCTCCAGACATAGTGATACGATCGCCGCGACAGTTCCGACCGCACTTGCAACCCTGAACATTTCATTCCGAAGGCGAGGCGAAATTTTCGCTGTCTGCCGAACAAGGTTACTTTGCTGCATTTCCAGCGCTTTTGCTTCACGTTTTGCTGCGAGCCACGCGTCACGATCACCAGCCATCGCTCTGACATCGTTGAGCAGATCAAACATCTGAACGAGATCGCCGCTGTCCGCCGCTACCGCCAGCGCCTCGCTCAGACGCACTCTCGTTGTCCGACTGCGCCACTGCTTCAGCGCCGGGCCCAGATGCGGGAGAAGTTTTCTGGCAATCCCGGGCAAAGGCCCGGTAGCATAAAGCCGCTGCAATTTAGCAAGAAGGCGCAGATCAGATGCCCATGCAGAAGAGTTCTTACCTGCGATATCGTCAAAATACTCTATAAGTCCGTTTCGATGAGCACAGGCAAACAGGAACGTCGTCATATATGGATCGAGTAATCCGGGAATCCCCGTCTGATCGACATTTTTTCCCGCGTTGAGCCATTGAAGAAGAGCCCAGGCCACGGAGAAACGCTGATCTATGCATCGTGATGACAGGCAGGGCTGAAAGGGATTGAGAACATAAGCCAGCCGCACGACATCGGACGGGGCATCAATCGTGGCCTCCCGCGCTGCAAGCTGCACCTGCTGACATGATGTTGTCTGTCCGGTGATTCCGGTTAACTGCCCAAAACGGGAGAGCCTCCCACCCTGCACGACCGCAACTATCGCGGCTCCCAGATCAACCGGAAATGTGCTGGCGCCTGAAGCAACGGCAGCCGAAAGCGTCCCGATGGCATCAGGCCAGAACCAGAGACCATCCCAGAACATCGGTAATGACGGATCCAGGATCGCGATAATTTCCATCATGGTCGCAGGTGATAGAGAGGCATCTCCGGAAGCAGTGCTATCTTTCGCCATCACACCCAGCCGGCCAGCCGCCTGAGTCAGGCCCAGTTCATGCGATAGCCATCGCTCAAGGACCCCGCGGCGAAAAAGGTCTGTGAATTCAGCCTGATATCGCGCTGCATACCAGGCCAGTTGCCGTGTCGTACGAACCCGGACAGGCCCAACCTGCACCGGCATCGCGGCAACAGCCTGGCGCCGGGCGACAAACCCCTTACGATCAGCCGCATTCAGCAAATCACGTGGTGCCGGACGGGCCGAAGGGTCATCCGAAAGCATAGCGGCCAGAAGCGACATTACGTCCGGAGAGAGCGTGAGATGTCCGGCAAGCACGGCAAAACTGCCTTTTGTAATCCGCTCTTCTGTCAATGCTCCTGTCTGATCGCCGCTATACGGCATGCTGCCACCGAGGAGCCACGCGGCAAGAGCTCCCAGCGAAAAAACATCATCTGCAATCGTACCGTTGCCCCGAGCAGCCGGGGCACAGATAACCGACGAAATCGACTCGAATCTGTCAGGTTGAAATATTGCCGGAGGCGTCGCCAGGCCAGGCCCCAGACGGACAGGAAAACGACTGCCGGGATCAAAGACATTGTCAGGACGAATGGCCCGGTGCGTAAAACCAGCTTCTTTATAATGATGGAGAACCGTAGCAATCGGTTCGATGACTCTTTCGAGGACCGCACTCTCCGACCAGTTCTGCGCCTCTGCCAGTGTCGATCCCGGTGGCGCATCACAAATCAGCCAGACGGCACCGGTTGTTTCATCCAGTGCGTGGACGGTCAGAAGGTGCGGCGACCGAAGCCGGGCCATCTTCTGTGCATTCGCCCGTGCCGGATAAAGCGCTCCCGGTGCCAGAGCAATGGTGCCGGAATGCGATGAAAGTGTATCATGAGCGACGTAAGCCGGACACCGGGCCAGTTCGGGCAATGGCTGCGTCGTCTCTACGACATAGCGTCCTTCGATCGTAATACGATCATCAGTGCCTTCCCCGAGATGCTCATCCATATCTTCAGCAAAATCCGACCCGGCCATAGCCACCCTTCACGCATTCATGAACGGGGGCACAATAATGGCCAGGCATTAAAGGATTGCTTACAGACTCTTCCTGAGAGCGGTCTGCGGTAACTGCCCGGCTTCAGGCGTCGAACGGATCACGCACCAGAATTGTATCATCACGCTCCGGACTCGTTGAAAGCAGTGTAACCGGCGTTTCAACCAGTTCTTCGATCCGTCGGATATACTTAACCGCCTGAGCCGGCAGATCCGCCCAGCTTCTCGCGCCCTGCGTCGAACTCTGCCATCCCTCAAGTTTTTCAAAAATCGGTTTGATGCGTGCCTGCGCTGCCGGACCCGCGGGAAAACGATGAATTATCTGGCCATCAAGTTCATACCCTACGCAAACCTGAATTTCATCCAGCCCGTCCAGAACATCCAGCTTGGTCAGCGCCAGACCGCCGATACCCCCTACCCGCGCGGCATGACGTACCAGGACCGCATCAAACCAGCCGCAGCGACGCGGACGCCCGGTTACCGTGCCAAATTCATGCCCTCGCTCACCCAGTTTACGGCCCGTATCATCGTGCAGTTCGCTTGGGAAAGGCCCTTCGCCAACACGCGTCGTGTAAGCCTTGGCAATGCCAAGCACAAAACCTGCAGCCGAAGGCGCCATCCCCGACCCGGTGCCTGCGTTGGAAGCGACAGTATTTGAGCTTGTCACAAACGGATAAGTTCCATGGTCGACGTCCAGCATGACAGCCTGCGCTCCTTCAAAAAGGATACGTTTTCCGGCCTTCCGCTGCTCTTCCAGCAAATCCGCCACAGGTGCCATATAGGGGAGCACCTTTGGGGAAATCTCTTCCAGAAAGCGAAGAAGATCTGCTTTTGCAAACGTTGGCGCTCCCAGGCCAGCGAGAAGCGTGTTGTGATGCAGAAGGAGTTCGTCGAGTTTCCAGTCGAGGGTCTCCGGCTCAGCCAGGTCACAGAGACGGATTGCGCGACGGGCAACCTTATCTTCATAAGCAGGCCCGATACCGCGCCCCGTTGTGCCGATTTTACGATCCCCGCGCGCGGCTTCACGGGCCCGGTCCAGCGCACCGTGCAGCGGCAGAATCAACGGAACATTTTCCGCAATTTTCAACGTGTCAGGTGTGACTGAAAGTCCTTTTTCAGTCACACGGCCGATTTCCGCCAGAAGCGCTTCCGGATCGACAACCACACCGTTCCCGATCACGCCCAGCTTGCCACGGACAAGCCCTGAAGGGAGCAGGGAAAGTTTGTAGACCTGATTACCGACAACCAGAGTGTGACCCGCATTATGTCCGCCCTGGAACCGGACCACCACGTCTGCCCGGCTGGCAAGCCAGTCGACGATTTTACCTTTGCCCTCATCGCCCCACTGGGCACCGATAACAGTGACATTAGACATGACGCGGGTTCTCCGGCGACGAGTTTAAAACAATGCCCGACCTCGGGACATGATGACGAATAATCAGATAATGATGGTAACCATTATCAGTCGAGTGACTGAAGCTTACCGTCCCGCACGATGGAGGGACAGGACAGACGGCGGGCCTCGACCTCTGGCAGTGACTGAAGTTCAAGCGCGGCGACTGTTACATATCCGTCTTCCCGCAACGCTTCAGCTATGCCCGGAGCTGTCCCGAACGGAACATAAACTCTTCTCGCATGAGTACCACGGGGCGCTGCACGAAACACGGCGTCAGGCCGGAAGGTAAATCCGCATGCGGGCTCGTTATTATTACAGAGATAACGGCCACCACGCCCCAGTTCTTCACCACTTTCAAGAGAATATGCAGTTACGCAAACGCCCGTGTGATATTTCCATCCGCGAAATTCAACAGGGTCAACCGTAAGTTGCAAATTCGGGAGCCTGCCACGAATCGCCTGAGCCGATGCCATCAGTCGCTCGCTGAACCGGAGCGTCTCTACGGGAAGATCAGCACATTTCAGCGCTTCAAGAGCTTCATCCGCAGAGCCGGCCGCGTTGAGAAGTGCGATCAGAATCTCTGCGATGGTCCCTCCATGTTCCGCAACCGCTGCCGCATCTTTCCGATCAAGAGCATGCATCAGAGCTGTCCGGGTTTTATCGGACAGACCAGCGTGTTTAATCAGAGAGGGAGCCAGAGGCGGCATCGTCACATCGAAAGAAACGGCCGTGACGCCAAGACGGCCCAGTGCTTCGGCCGCAACACTGACAACTTCCGCATCCGCTTCAACACCGTCGGGACCTATAAGCTCGATACCGGCCTGACCGATCTGCCGTTCATTCTGCCCGGCACCACCATTGCCTGCGATAACGGACTGACCCGCATAGGACAGGCGCAGCGGTCGCGCTGCCGCATGGAGTCTTGTTGCAGCAATACGGGCAATTTGTGGCGTGATATCCGGACGCAGTGCCATCATTCTGCGCGTATCCGGATCCATCAGACGAAACGCCTGATCGGCAAGCACGGCTCCGGCACCGCCCAGCAACGTATCTTCAAATTCAAGCAACGGGGGCGCTACACGCTCATAACCATGGCTGGCGAAGACTGCCAGCATGGCCTCTGTTCCATTGGCTTCGGCCTGAGCGTCAAGTGGCAGAAGATCCACAAAGCCGGAAGGCAGAAGCGCCGGAGAAGAAAGCTGATCGCCTGTCATAACGCGCTCACATCATTCGGACCACCTGCCATGCCCGCTGTCTGACCGGATTTCATGACCTCAGGGTTCCGTTCGTTGCCTTCATTACGGCAGCAACAATTTTATCTGAAATCTTTTCGATTTCAGCATCCGTCAGACTGGTATCCTGCGGCTGAAGCGTAACTTCAATTCCAACAGATTTCTGCCCCTCAGGCAGTTTGCTGCCTTCATAAATATCAAACAGGGAGACACCTGTTACCAGCTTGCGCTCGGCCCCGCGTGCGGCCCGGAGGATTGTTTCGACCGGAACGTCATTGGCGACGAGAAATGCGAAATCACGTCGCAGCGGCTGAAGAACGGAAAGATTTGGCGCGGCTTTACGACGCCGCTTCGGGTCACCAATCCGATCCGGAAACACTTCAAAGGCCACAACGGGAGCATCAAACCCGGCATTCTGCACCAGGGACGGATGCAGTTCACCAAAAGTAGCCAGAACGGTTTTCGGCCCGAGGCGAAATACACCCGAACGACCAGGATGATAGTAACCTGGCGCATCCGACGTAACCGTCAGCGCATCAGCAGAAACCCCGAGAGACTGCAATATATCCACCACATCAGCCTTCGCCGCCATGAATGTCATCGGTTCACCACCGCCTCCCGGCTGACGCGGTGTATGCCCGGACCGCAAACCGGCCGCGATAGTCGCCTGTCCGTTTTCAGTAAACCCGGCGCCAATTTCAAACAAACCGAGATCCGGCCAGCCCCGTGCATCATTACGCCGGGCTGCCATCAGAAGCCCGGGCAGCGGAGTCGGACGCATCTGATCAAGGTCAGCCGCGATAGGGTTCAGCAGCCGGAGAGATTCAGGAGCATCTCCGAATTTCGCGGCTTCGTCATGAGCGACAAAAGAAAACCCGATCGTTTCCATCAGGCCGCGAGTCGCAAGCACACGACGCAGCCGGGCAATACGTGCGCGTGCCGGAGACACGGAAGCACCTGGCACAACCGAAACCGGAGGCAATGCCTGCGGCGGTACCTTATCCAGACCGGTGATACGGAGCACTTCTTCGATCAGATCACATTCCGGCTCGATTCGCGCCACGGCATTCTCAAGTTCCATGCACTGATCCGGAGTAAGCGTCGGTGCCGGATCAAGCACAACAGGCTGTGCCACATCGTTGCGCCATGACGGAACTGACACGGTTACCGCGTCTTCGTTACTGGACCTGACTTCGAAACCCAGATGACCGAGAATTTTCACAGCTTCATCGGGCTCGACAGCGAGGCCGCCCAGGGAAACAATTCTTTCAAACCGTAACCGTGCGTCTCTCTGCCAGTGCGGCTGAGCGCCGGCAGAGACCACCTCACTGGCTTCTCCGCCGCAAAGATCCATAATCAAACGTGTTGCAGCCTCCAGAGCCGCAACGGGCATTGCCTGATCGACGCCACGTTCGAAGCGATAACGGGCATCAGAACTAATGCCCAGCCGACGGCCTGTCAGAGCGATATGCACAGGATCGAACAACGCGCACTCAATAAACACGTCGGTCGTCTCGTCCCTTACCTCGGTCGCAGCGCCGCCCATAATTCCGGCAATGGACTGCACGCCGGCTCCATCCGCGATCACACAATCTTCGGAAGTAACAATATAATCCTTACCGTCCAGCGCACGAATCGACTCTCCGGCACCGCGACAGATCGTAAGGACGTCACCTTTGATCCGGTTCGTGTCGAAAACGTGCAACGGTCGTCCGAGATCGATAGTGAACAGATTAGTAATATCGACAAGCGTAGAGATGGAACGCAGCCCTACAGATTCCAGCTTATCACGCAGCCATTTCGGGCTCGGCCCGTTCCGCACGCTACGAATGGTCCGGCCCAGCACCCACGGACACGCTTCGGGACAGGTAATGTTCCAGCTGACAGCGGACGGGAATGTTCCTTCCACTGTATCTGCCAGAAAAGGCCTGAGTTCACCCAGACCGGCTGCGGCAAGATCGCGCGCAATGCCATAGACGGCGAGCGCATCGCCACGATTGGGCGTCACTCCGATTTCAATGACAGTATCATCCAGCCCGGCAAAATCAGCGTAGGACTGCCCAGGGAGCGTATCTTCCGGCAACTCGGCGATCCCGTCTGTTTCCTCTCCCAGACCAAGCTCACGCAGCGAGCAGAGCATCCCTCCACTGGCCTCGCCACGAATTTTGCCGGGCTTGATGGTGATGCCGGAACCCGGAATAAAAGTGTCCGGCGGCGCAAAAATGACAGCAATACCCGGACGGGCATTTGGTGCGCCGCACACGACCTGGACTTCGCCATGTTCCGGCCCGGCATCCACCTTGCACACCCGCAGCCTGTCCGCGTTCGGATGCTGAACGGCCTCAAGGATACGAGCCGTGCAAAACGGTTCGAGCTGAGCCCCCTGTTGCTCAACATGCTCAACTTCGAGGCCGATCCGGTTTAGTGCGTTACAGATTTCCTCGACAGTAGCACTGGTTTCGAGATGGTCGTGCAGCCAGGAGAGCGAAAATTTCATGGATCAGAATCCCTCGTGCAGCAAAGCAGGTGCAAGCGGGTCAGTCCCATAATGCCGCAGCCAGCGCACATCGCTTTCATAAAACGAACGGAGGTCGGGAATGCCATTCTTCAGCATCGACAGTCGCTCGACACCCATACCGAATGCAAATCCCTGCCATTCTTCGGGATTAAGACCACAGTTCGCCAGAACACGCGGATGAACCATGCCCGACCCGAGCACCTCCAGCCAGTCATCTCCGCCACCAATCTCTCCGGTTTTACGCGACCACCCGATGTCGACTTCCATGGAGGGTTCCGTGAATGGAAAATATGATGCGCGAAAGCGAACGGGCAGATCTGGCTTACTGAAAAAGACGCGCAGAAATTCAATCAGGCAGCCCTTGAGGTGCCCAAGCGTGATTCCCTGATCAATGACCAGACCTTCGCACTGATGAAACATCGGCGAATGAGTGGCGTCATGATCCGCGCGATATGTCCGTCCAGGTGCAATAATCCGGATCGGAGGCTTATTTTCAAGCATCGTCCGGATCTGAACGCCTGAAGTCTGGGTCCTGAGCACCCGGCTGCGTCCGTCCTCCCCGGCAGGAAGATAAAACGTATCGTGATCCGTGCGCGCTGAATGATATTCTGGTGTATTGAGCGCCGAAAAATTATGCCAGTCTGTTTCGATGTCCGGCCCTTCGGCAATTGAAAACCCCATGGCACCGAAGATGGCGGTAATTTCCTCGACAGCCTGCGTGACCGGGTGAATGCCACCACGCGCTCTGTCAGTGACAGGAACAGAGACATCCACCCGTTCAGAGACAAGACGGGCATCAAGAGCCGCCGCCCTGATCTCAAGCCCGCGTGCCTCAATAGCCCGGGTCAGTTCGTCACGCAGACGGTTAAGCTGCGCACCGCGCGTTTTACGCTCTTCGGCATCCATACGACCAAGCTGCTTTAGCAACTCCGTAAGACGACCGGTCTTTCCGAGAACGCTGACACGGATTGCGTCCCAGGCACGATGCTCAGATGCGTCAGCCAGCGCGCTGAGACACTCTTCCCGAAGAATATTGACATCATCGCTCATGTGACCTCGTCCGCATATTGCCTGCCGCCCGCAAAGACGGGCGCCCGTTCTTTCATGCGCGGATAGCCGCTTCAGAAGCATGAGAAAACCCCTCACCCGGCGATTGCTTCATATCCCGCCCGTGTCGGCCCGGTGGGAACCGCACCCGGCCAGGAAGTAGGGACGGGGTAATATCCGCAACACTCTCCGCAGCTTCTGCGACAGATATTGAACAATATTTCCCCAATTTTATTTCCCTGATCCAGCAGGATATGATGACACGGAATTTTATACAGACCTCCGGCACAACCGTTTCCCGAAAACTTAAATATCGTAATCTGAAGACATCCGGACGATATATCGCGGCAAGCCTTGCGATCGCGTGCCTTGTTTCATTTTCACCGGCAGCCGGCACGACTTCCATATTTACAGTGCCTGAAATCGCAGGCTCGGTTGTCGTTTCGGGGACAGGTGAATCGCTTACCGATATGGCCAGCGCCATACAGCAGAATACGAACACTCTGACCTCCGAGTCTTCGACCTTAAGTCAGATTTACTCCATGGCCTTAACCGCACTCCAGACATCGGAGCTTGGCCTGCCGGACGGTCCGGCCGAACTTGATGATTCCGGAAATCTTACGGATCCGGTCGCCACTACTGTGGCGACTGTCAGTGATTACGCGACCATCGGATGGAATGCCGCACAGACATTCACAACAGACCAGGGGACAAAAACTCAACTCGCCAGTCCGCCAATCGCTTTCAATGACCGGTGGCTGATGGATAACAGCGAACCTGATGATTATATGCCCCCGACGCATCTGCGTCTCGGCGGCTCACAGCAGTTCGATAACGTCCCTCTTTTCGTACATAATATTCCTTACGGCGAAGGCAATATGGGTATTGTGGAAGGCGTCTATATGCAGTCCGAGAACATGCGCGGCTCAATCGCCGGGGTGGGCGTAGGCGACGCAAATGGTATCGCGACTTATGACAATTTCGATGCTGTGGCACGCTATACATATGCCGGCCCGAGTTCACCGATTTTTGTCACGACGGGAACGGCTGTCACCGCACCGGATGGCCTCGCTCACATTCCAACATTCACCACCTGGGGGGCGACCTTTTCAAATCCTTTGCCGCTGGCCTGGACGAACTGGATCATATCCCACAATCATACGCGAATGATGACCAACGAACTGGGACTCAGTTCAGGGTCGATCCGGACTTATGCCGGTGTCCTGACTGGCTACGACACCAACTCGGACGGTCTGATTACCGAAATTTACACCGATGGCTGGCGTCTCTTTCTGCAGTCTGCCGCCACGACCAATCAGATTCCCGGCACAACAACAGCGGATGACTCAACGCCGGGCATCGATACAGTCTGGTCGAATTTTACAGATCCGGCGATTATGTTCGGCGTTTACACGAAAGAATTCGGGAACAATGTTATCTGCGACCTGCCGGGGCCAACACCCAACGTGACGCCTGGTGACGTTAACGATCCCACAGCCAACGCCAACAACCAGAGCCGGAGTTGCGAAGGCATCGAATATGATCTGTGGGATGACGATCAGACAAACAATACGGCCTACATGCACGGCATAACCGTTGCTTATAGTGGAAGAAGCAATCCCACACTCGAAAGTTACGACATGCTTCTCGCCGGCGGCAATGCCAATATGCTGGAACTCGACGGAGAGTGGTACTCGATGAACATCGGCTCCCGCGCATTTTCGTCAGGCAGTTATGGTGGTCCTGCCTACGCGGCGGGTTCTCAGAAAATCGTGGCGGAGTTTGACCAGTCGAACACACCAGGCACGACAGCAGATGACCGCAGCGCGTCTCATGACATGCGGATGACCATATGGAACACGCGCAACTCCGACGACACGAGCAACACGACCGATTTCGCCGACTTCACGACCAGCCTGGGCGTACAGGTGGATGGCCACGAGGACATCACGGCTCTGACGATGGACGGCACAGTTCAGGAACATATTGAGTTCAATCCTGCGGCCTATCCGAACGGAATCGCCCTGTGTGGCCAGACTGGGTGTGGCCTCGCCGTTGATATTGCGGGCAATCCAAAACTTTACCGCGATACAAATATCCTCAGCGGTAAAGCGCTGTATTTTAATGACGCGAACGACGTTGTGCGCGGTTATCTCTGGGGCGGCTCAGATGGCAACATGCACATTGTGGCCATGCCGGGTGAAAGCACAGAAATCGAGGTTGATGCCAGCCTGCACGTAAACGGTGCCGTGAACGCAACGTCAGATAGCTACTCGGGACTGCCTGCCAGCGGCTCTTCAACCGGAGACCAGCTTTATTGCACCGATTGCTACTCATCCGCCGGCTCATCCAGCCACAAGGGAATTCCCGTCTGGTGGAACGGATCAGCATGGACCGATGCTCTCGGGGTTACAGCAGAACACTGACAGTCCTGTATTTTACGTAATGAGTATCGATGACCTGAACACGAGAGCGGAACAGCGTTCGTGAACAGGGTTGCACGACAACCGGTTTGCAGACCGGCAAAAAGAGATCATATTTCCGTCAGTTCAGCGGGATCATCCCTGAACCGGAGCAGGCCGGCTCATCCGCAGCAGGAGCCACACTCCGAAACTGATCATATGCTGACCGGGATCGGGCATGAACGACCTGATCCCGTGCTCCAGGAGCCGCTCATGACTGTCGGTAGCTTTCCGCTCACCCGCCTGCGTCGCAACCGTCACGACCGGTTTACGCGCAGGCTGGTCGCAGAGTCCTCTCTCTCCGTTGACGACCTGATCTGGCCCATCTTCGTGATGGAAGGAACAGGTTCCGTTACCGACGTCTCTTCGATGCCCGGCGTGCAGAGAGTGACCCTTGACCGTCTTGCCGCTCATGTCGAACGGGCGGCAAAACTCGACATTCCGGCTCTGGCACTTTTCCCGATTACGCCACCTGACCTGCGCGACGAAAAAGGCACGGATGCCGTAAATCCAGACAACCTCATGTGTCGGGCCGCGCGTCTCCTCAAAAAAGAATTTCCCGATATCGGGCTTATTGGCGATGTTGCGCTCGATCCTTATACGAGCCACGGCCACGACGGAATTATCCGCGACAACTATGTCGTCAACGATGAATCCGTGGACATTCTGAAGCGTCAGGCTACGTGTCAGGCCGCTGCCGGAATCGACATCATTGCTCCTTCCGACATGATGGACGGGCGGGTCGAAGCGATCCGACGCGATCTTGATGAAAGCGGGTTTGTTAACACCCGCATCATGTCCTACGCAGCCAAATATGCCAGTGCTTTTTATGGCCCCTTCAGAGATGCGCTGGGTTCAGGTGGCCTTCTGAAAGGCGACAAAAAAACCTATCAGATGGATCCTGCCAATTCAGAAGAAGCGCTGAGAGAGGTCGAGAGCGATTTGCTTGAAGGCGCTGACATGGTCATGATCAAGCCGGGCATGCCGTATCTTGATATCATCCGGCAGGTCCGGGACCGGTTTGCCGTTCCGACCTTCGCCTACCAGGTATCAGGCGAGTACGCGATGCTGATGGCCGCAATCCGGAATGGATGGCTCGACCATGAAAGGGCTGTGATGGAGAGCCTTCTGGCTTTCAAAAGAGCTGGCGCAAACGGAATCCTGACTTATTTTGCAGTTGAAGCGGCCGAGCATCTTCGTCGCGCATAAAGCGCGGAGCCGTTAATCCGGACTTTGCGTATCGGCATGCCTGCATCCCGATTGAAACGGCACTGCTCTTCCTCCACATTATCAGTCAAAGCTGTGCTGTGAGCGGGTGAGGGCATCTCCCCATCGCCCGCCCGGGACGGGGAAAACAGATACGGAGGCGTGAGATCGTGACCTGTTCATCGCGTCATCCTCAGTTCTTCTATACAACCGCTCCCCTCCCCTGCCCGTACCTTCCGGACAGGCTTGAGCGAAAAGTCGTCACCGATCTCGCTGGTGTCGACGCAGAGGCCCTGCACGAACGACTCTCACGTTCTGGTTTCCGCCGAAGCCATACAATCGCTTATGCGCCGGTATGCAATGGCTGCAATGCGTGCGTCCCGATCCGCATTCCCGTGAGCCGGTTTCAGCCTGGCCGCACACAACGCAGAATAATGAAGCTGAATTCAGACATCAAAGGTTGCGAGATGCCGGCCAGGGCAACTACGGACCAGTATGTTCTGTTCAGAAAGTATCAGGCCGCGCGTCATGCCGACGGCGACATGGCCGGAATGAGCTTCAGCGATTACCGGTCGATGGTCGAGGATACTCCCATCGATACATTTGTTGTCGAATTCCGGACACCCGATGATCACCTCACCGGAGTGAGTCTGGTAGACAGGCTGGGAGACGGGTTTTCAGCTGTCTACAGTTTCTATGATCCGGCTGCCGCAACGCGATCACCTGGCAGCTTTGCAATCATGTGGCTGATCGAACGCGCCCGAATGCAGCAATTGCCTTACGTCTATCTCGGCTACTGGATCGCCCGGAGCAACAAAATGTCTTACAAATCCAATTTCCGACCGGCAGAAATTCTATCGCGCGGAATGTGGCGTGTTCTTGATACCGCAGAACCATAGGCATGCATCATTCACGAAAACCGGCCCGCTGCGATAGCCGTTCGGGTTTGCGTGACAGGCGGCCCTCTGGTCTCTAAACTTGGCAAGCCCGATACACGGGTCGTGCAGTTTCGGAGGGCACATCATGCGTATACTTCTCGTTGAAGATGACCCGACCGTCCGGAGCTTCGTCGCAAAAGGCCTGACAGAGACAGGCCACCTGGTGGAACAGGCAGACAATGGCAAAGACGGGCTCTTCCTCGCAGTCAGTGAAAAATTCGATGTCATTATTCTCGATCGCATGCTGCCCGGTGGTATTGACGGACTTCGTATTCTCGAAACACTTCGCGCCCAGTCAAACGCAACGCCGGTTCTGATCCTGTCGGCACTGGCTGACGTCGATGACCGGGTGGCGGGCCTCAAATCCGGCAGTGACGATTACCTCACCAAGCCCTTTGCCTTCTCGGAGCTCCTTGCCCGGGTCGAAGCACTTGGACGCCGAGGTCGCAACGAAGCTGCTCCTCAGACCAAACTGGAAGTGGGCGGTCTGGAAATGGACCTTCTGTCGCGCAGCGTCCGTCGGGACGGACAAAAAATCGATCTGCAACCGAGAGAGTTTCGTCTTCTGGAATTTCTCATGCGCCATGCCGGACAGGTCGTAACCCGTACAATGCTTCTGGAGGGCGTGTGGGACTATCACTTCGACCCGCAAACCAATGTTATCGATGTGCATGTCTCCCGCCTGCGTCAGAAAGTTGACAAACCGTTTTCTCAGCCGCTGATTCAGACGGTCCGCAATTCCGGTTATATGTTGCGGGCGGATTAAATCGTGAGAGGAAGCCCCGCAATACGGCCTGTCAGTCCGGACCCACAGCACGAAGAAATACAGACTGTTCGAAAAAAGCGCGCCGGGAGCTCCGGCAATGGCAATGGGGGGTGATTCCATCCCGCCCCTCACAGGACCGGCAGACCGGACGCAGCGACACCAAAAAAATCCGGCGTTTTTCCTATGCGGCTCTTCGTCATCACATCGGCGGACTGCGGTCTGCCGGCGTCCGCTTTGCACTCGGTTACGCTGTTTTGTTCTGGGTTTCAGCGGTCCTGTTTCTTTCCGTCATCTGGTGGGGAACAGCCGGATTACTGGAGCGTCAGGTCGAAGCCTCGGTGTCGGCCGATGCCCGTGCCCTGTCCGAACGATGGACGGACGGCGGACTTTCCGCCCTGGCGCTGACAATTGAGGACCGTCTGGAAGACAATGTCGATGACGATGCTCTCTACCTTCTTGTTGATCCGAAGAATCAACGCGTAGCAGGAAATCTTTCAGTATGGCCGGCCGACGTCGCTATGAGCGGGGTCTGGTACCAGCTCACGATCCGTAGAGCCGGTTCACGCGGCGTCGCCGAAGTGCAGGCCTTCGATCTGCCCAGCGGTTACCGGTTGCTGGTTGGCCGCGACGTACGCGGGCGTACTAATCTGCGCAGATTACTGACAGACACTCTGCTTTGGGCATGGGTTGTCATCACGATTCTGACATTTGTCGGAGCGCTCCTCGTACGAAATATGTTCCGCCGGATGATCTCTTCGATCGCCCGGACGACTTCAGCTATCGCACACGGAGATATGAGCCGACGCATGGCTCTTTCCGGACGAGGTGATGAACTTGATGAAGTCGCGGAAGCAATCAATGAGATGCTGGACCGCATCGCGCGTCTGATGGACGGCGTGAAGCAGGTCTCCAATGCGATTGCCCACGATCTCCGCACTCCCATTACCCGTGCGCGCGCTCAACTCGAATACGCGGCCTTACATGCCCATGATGAAGCTGGCTTGCGGTCAGCAATCGAAAACGGTGTCAGTGATCTCGACAATATTACAGCAGTATTCGAAGCTCTTCTGCGGATCGCACAGATCGAGGCGGGATCGAGGCGGTCCGCTTTCGCGTCATTCGACCTCATTCCAGTCCTGCAGGACATCGTCGAACTCTATGAGCCCGTCGCAGATGAGCAGTCGATCCGCATTATTCCGCGAATGCCGGGCCACTTACCTTTTTACGGCGATCGCTCCATGATTCAGCAGGCTGCTTCTAATCTTCTCGATAATGCAATAAAATTTTCACCACATGGAGGAACGATAACCGTTTCCGCGGCAATCGGCCCCGAGTTGTCCTATGATGGAAAAGCAGACGGACAGACGGTGACCGTTGCCGTCACGGATGAAGGTGTCGGTATGAGCGAAGCCGACCTCGAACGCGCTTCCGAACGCTTTTTTCGTGCTGACTCAGCCCGAAATACACCTGGCTCAGGCCTTGGCCTCTCCCTTGTCCAGGCTATAGCACAGCTGCATGGCGGCACTCTTCAGTTTGTACGCCGCTCTCCCGGACTGGCAGTGGAAATGCAGCTTCCCCTGTGCGGCACATCCAGAATGCCCCCCGTTCCGGACATGACGCAGGATTCACAGTCTTCTCATCCTCCGGATATGCCGATGATGATAGAGAACCACATATGAAACATGCGATTCTCCTGATCGTTATGCCTGCTATGGTTCTCGAATTGTGTGGTGCTGCAGATGATCAGAGTACAGAGCGGGCGTCACCTGCTGTTTTCACAACCAGTCAGAACGTGTCTTCCCCGAACCAGGATGCAGCCACAGTCCGGATGGCTAGAGAGCATCAGGATAGTGACGGAGTGGATCAGGAGCACGGAATTGTGGTGACGTCTGACAGTCGTGACTTCTGCTCACGACTGATCCACGTCATTGATGAACGTGGAAATGAAGCCATCAACTCAGTTCGTACACTGCGGCATGAAGGTCAGCGCCTGTGCGACGAAGGTCACGTAAGGTTGGGCCTGGCACGTCTCAGAGAGGCGATTATCGCCCTTAAGGGCAAGGATCATCAATGAAATTTTTCAAACTTGCTGCTGTTATTGCGACTGCTGCCTGCCTGTATTTCAGCAAAAATGCCACCGCCAACGATATCTCCGGCGCTCCAGAAGCCGCCGGAACAAGGCTGCACGTCACAGGTTTCGCATCTCTGGAAGCCCCTCCGGATGTCGTCACAGCAACACTGACCGCACATGCAAACGGCGGCAGCGCAAGCAGTGTTCAGGCTGAAACAAATGAAATGTCTCACAAAGTTATGGCTCTGGTGCGGAATACAAGTGATGTAACCGCTTCCGCGAGTGCCTATTCTGTGTTTCAGAACGGATCGACTAATGACAACACCCGGAAAAACTGGGAGGCACGCCAGACAATCTTTATAAAATCAAAAAATGCAGAAACATTGCTGCCTCTTATCGGCCACCTTCAGTCAGCTGGTCTGCTTCTTGAAGGTATGAACTGGTCGTTATCCGATGATCATCGAAAGACTCTCACGCGCGAAGCCGAAAAACTGGCCATAAAAGATATGCTACTCCACGCCAATGATATCGCAGGCGAACTTTCGCTGAAAGTCGGAACGGTTGCCGACGTCACAGTTGACGAGATTATACCTTCCCATCCCGTCATGTTTATGGCCCGCTCAGCAGCAACTCCGGTTTCGACGCCTGAAATACAGAAAATAACAGCGACTGTAAGGGCTGTTCTGATGCTCAGGTAAACCTGTCGCTTCCCAGATAACCTTTTCATCACCCGCAGCAGATACAATTACCGAAACAATAATCAGATGGACACATTCGCACCGAGCACTTTAAGAAATTGTGCCAGCCATGCAGGATGTGCCGGCCACGCTGGCGCGGTAACAAGCTGATCGTCTGTTATGGCTTCCGTAACCGGAATATCCGCATAAACTCCTCCGGCTATTTCGACCTCGGGCCGGCACGCAGGATATGCAGAAACCCGCCGCCCTTTTACCAGGCCGGCCACCGTCAGAATCTGAATCCCGTGACAGATGCAGGCAATCGGACGATCAGAAAACGCCTTAACCATTGAAATAACTTTTGCATCCAGCCGCAGATATTCCGGCATACGGCCGCCGGGAACAATCAGACCAATATAATCATCAGTATTAATCGCATCAAAGTCGGCGGTCAGAGCAAAGTTATGCCCCGGCTTTTCACTGTAAGTCTGAGCACCTTCGAAATCATGAATAGCGGTGATAACCGTCTCGCCCCTTTTTTTACCCGGAGAAACGACATCGACGCTATATCCGACCATTTGAAGTGCCTGAAAAGGCACCATTATTTCGTAATCCTCCACATAATCACCGGCCAGCATAAGCAGTCTGATTTCATTTGCCATTCTGGCGATCCCTATCGTTCCTGGAGGCGAGGCATCAGCTCAACGAAATTACATGGCGTGTGACGGCTATCGAGCTGGAATACCAGAATATCGTCCCAGCCATCTTTCACGGCACCGCTCGAACCCGGAAGAGCGAACAGATATGTACCATGCGCAACACCTGCCAGCGCACGGGACTGAATCGTCGATGTGCCAATTTTTTTGTAAGACAACATCCGGAACAATTCACCAAATCCCTCAATGTGCTTTTCCAGAACGTGATCAAATGCTTCAGGAGTAACGTCGCGACCTGTCACGCCAGTTCCACCATTTGTGATGATGACGTCAATTTCCGGATCGGCTATCCATTTTTCAAGCTGTCTGACCAGCTTTCCAACATCATCTTTTTCGATACACCGATCAGCGATAACATGTCCGGCCGCTTCAACCCGCCCGGCAAGCACTTTACCGGATGTATCGGTTTCGAGAGTGCGCGTATCCGAGACCGTCATAATCGCAATGCGGACGGACAAAAACGGTTTTGAGTGATCGAGACGTGTCATAAATGCAAGGTATCGCCATAGCAGCGACCCGCGTCAACTTTCATGCAAAAATGTCACGCAATGATGTTTTTTGCCTGATCTCATCGCAAAAAGTCTTCGCAGCATGTTACAAGCTCAACGATCCGCAAGAGATCATCGCACTAACCGCGCAAAAATAACATGCAGCAGAGCTGAAACTTTATGTCTGTTCTCCCGTTGATTCCCTCTATGACCGGTCACTTCACCCGTTCGTCCAGGATAATATTCCGTTCACTGAAGCTTACTGCAGGCTCTGTTCTTCTTTCAGGCATATTATCCCTGTCTGCCCACGCGCAGATCCTGACCGGGGGCAACAGCGCCGTCGGTCTTGAGCCATCTCTTGCGGTCAATAATGAGCTTGGCAAAAACAACGAATACCCACAGCAGTTTTCAGCGCCCTACGGAGCGACCCATTTTCTGGGCGACTGGTGGGGAGCCCAACCTTGGTTGCAGAATCACGGAATCCATATTCTCGTGGATATTCACGAAGAACTGGCTGGGAATTTTCGCGGTGGCTGGCGTCAGGGCGTTACTGACGCCGGACAGGTCGGTGTTGAAACAGATATCGACTGGGGCCGGCTGACGAAAGCAAAGTTCATGGATGGGTTCTGGACCCATACAATGATCGTGAACGGTCACGGTCGAAACCTCAGTACTCAGTATATTGGCGATTCAATCGGCGGCGTTCAGCAGATCTATGGCGGACGCGGCAATGTGGTCGCGCATCTCGTGTATATGTGGGGTGAAAAGACTTTTCTTCACAATCGTATTGATGTGAGTGCCGGCTGGATTCCGGTTGGAAGTTTTTTTGCAGCTTCACCACTCTACTGTATGTTCATGAATGTTGCCATGTGCGGAAATCCCGCACCCAACAAATATACAGAAGGCAACCGCGACTGGCCTTCGGGAAATCTTGGTTTCGTCGTGAGAGTTAATCCGACTTCCGACACCTACATAATGGCCGGGCTGTTTGCCGTTTCCCCACACTCTTACAATGGCGGCATTTCTGGCTGGGCCTGGGCTCAGGATGGCCTCGGAAAATTCTCTTCGCCGGTAGAAATCGCGTGGATGCCTCATTTCGGGCGAAACAAGCTTGATGGTCATTATAAAGCGGGATTCAGCTATGATAATTCCCGCTATCCGGACCTTTATTCAGACATCAATGGAAATTCCTGGCAGGCAACCGGTCTGGCGAAGAGAATGCATGCAGGTCGGGCCAGCGCATGGGTGCAGCTTGATCAGATGCTGGTTCGCAATGGTGACGGGCCGACGAACGGTCTGCTCGCGCTCGCCGGATATATGTGGACTGATGGCAAGACGACCGCCATGGCCCACCATATCTGGGCCGGTATGGTGGAAACGGGCGCCCCCTGGGGACGCCCGATGGACAGTGTAGGTGTCATGTACCAGTGGCTTGGCATGAGTCGCACCCTGTTGCTTCAGCAGGAGAGTTCGCTGGCCCTGGGCCTGCCCTACCAGTCCAACCAGTGGGGTCCCAGCTGGGGGCTTCAGACTCATGAGAATATTTATGAATTATTTTATAATGCTCATGTGGCGCCTGGACTGACACTTCAGCCAGACTTTCAATACATCAACCGACCTGGCGGAACGACGACATTCCATGATGCAGCAGTCATGGCACTTCAGTTCAACGTCGTTCTGTAAATGCTTTCTGCCCTGTCGCCTGTGCGTCGACAGGGTCTGCTGATCAGATATAGTATTCCGTAAGAGGCAAAAATCCGTTGAATCTTGTCGAGCAATAAGTGGAAACATAAGCGCCGGTACCAAGAATCTCTATCCGATCACCGGCTTCCAGCGTAACAGGCAATACATACCCTGATTTTTCATAAAGAATATCAGCGCCGTCACAAGTAGGACCAGCAATCGCCACAGGTCCTGTCTCCGCTCCGTCCCGGGCAGTGCGCAACTCGTATCGGATGGACTCTCCCTCGGTTTCAGCAAGACCACCAAACCGACCTATATCAAGATAAACCCATCGCGGCCCTTCATCGTAACCGCGATGGCTGACAAGAATAACTTCAGACGACACCACTCCGGCTGAACCAGCGATAAAACGTCCAGGTTCGACCAGAATTTCAGGTAGTGTGTTCCCGAAGTAAGCAGTCAGGGCACGCGAAATGGTCTGCCCGAATTGCCTGATGCCGGGTATGTCCTCGCGGTAGTGGATTGGAAATCCTCCCCCAAGATTCAGCATCCGCAGGCGCACACCGTCCGCAGCCAGGTCGGCAAACAATGCGCCAGCACGTGAGATTGCCACTTCATATGCATCTGTAGAAATCTGCTGACTGCCGACATGAAAAGATACACCATACGGATCAAGACCAAGGTCACGAGCCCGAAGCAGCAACTTTCTCGCACTTTCGGGCGTCGTGCCGAACTTTCGTGACAAAGGCCATTCGGCCCCCTGGTTATTCACCAGCAAACGACAATAAACCCGTGATCCAGGCGCAAACCGGGCAATTTTCTCCAATTCTTCGATACAATCGAAAACAAAAAGCCTGATCCCAGCCTCATATGCCGCTTTTATTGCAGAAACTTTTTTTACCGTATTGCCGAATGAAATATTTTCCGGCCGCGCGCCGGCAGAAAGACAAAAATCTATTTCATCCCATGAAGCGGCATCAAAGCTTGCGCCAAGAAAAACAAGCCTGTCGAGAAGCGGGCGGGCCGGATTAGCTTTTACAGCATAATAAATGCGGGCCGGGGGTATAGCAGCCTGCATGTCACGATAACGGCGCTCCACCTCATCGACATCCATAACCAGACAAGGAGTCTGCGGTTTTTTTTCTGCCAGAAATTGCGAGATTTTGGGTGTCATCGCACTTCATCCCTTCCGGACTCGCCAGCATACAGCCATAGCGAGCAGTGTTGCGAAACGGTCTAACGGACCAGCGACCAAAACTGAATCCCCAAGGGATTCCGATTGCCAGAACGCTTGACGTCGTTGCGTAACCACAGTGGGCCAGGGGCACGTGCGTTGCTGCGTAGGAACGGGCGTATGGAACTAAACGGCAACACATGCAACAGAAAATTTGATTGCCTTCTTAAAAAACTGGAACAGCGAGGCTGTTTCCTTTTAGAATCAGATATAACAGATGCGGCAAGCGATTCAGAAAATCAGCTTTTCAGTCCGATCAACCACAAAAGTCCGGTTGCACGTAATGCAGACTCCGACAGTCTGCCCGATGAAATTAAATACATTTACATCCATCTCACCCAGATCTGCTCCGGCAAATGAAGCAAATTTTCGAGGTTAACTGTTCTTATGAGTTCCACCCTGTCTCCCGTTCAGCCAGAGCATTCAGCCGATACTCACGGCACCGGGCTGACCGATCGGCAGGAAGCGGCTTATCCAAAGGTTGTCTCTCCACTGCACCTTACCTCCACCCAGTGGAAAAAAATCTGCAAATCAACTGTCGTGGCTCTGATCTCCGGACCAACAACTCTCGTGGCCGCAGGCTGTGCGTTTTACGCTACCCTGGCGCTGTTTCCGGCTATCAGCACTCTTATTTCGATCTATGGACTCGCCTTCGATGTGCAAAGTGTAGCCACGCAGCTTGACGTGATGCGCAACCTCTTACCGCCGGCAGCATTTTCCATCATTCAGGACCGTGTGCAGGAACTGGTATCGGAGCCTCACAGCTCTCTTACGCTCAACCTCGTTATCTCGACATCAATCGCATTATGGTCAGCCTCCGCAGGAATCAAATCCATCCTGTCAGCGCTGAATATCGCTTACGGAACCACAGAAACGCGTAATTTTTTCGTATTCCAGGCCCTTGCTCTTTCGCTGACCCTGGGTGCCACGATTGAAGCCTCTCTGGGTGTCGCGACCATGGTCGCGCTCCCCATCCTGATTCAATACCTTCCTGTTCTCCTGATGATCAAACCCCCGCCCGGGTCAATGGAACTGGCGGTTCGTATGGCGGGCCTTGGGACCATGACTACGTTCATGATCGCCGCGTATATGATTCTTTTTCGATTTGGCCCGAGTCAGCATCATACGAAATGGCGATGGGTGGCGCCGGGAGCAATCGCTGCGACGTTTATCTGGATTATAGTCGCCTCCGGCTTCTCTTATTATGTCGCAAATATCGCCAGCTATGGCTCTACCTATGGGCCGCTTGGTGCTTTTGTCGCAATCATGATGTGGTTTTTTGTAAGCGCATGGGTTGTGCTTCTGGGAGCAGAATTCAACGCTGAAATGGAAGCACTTGCACGCGGAGAGAAGCGGGAAATCCTGCAGATTTAGAGGCCTGAACAATTTTCATTTGGGCAGCAGGATGGTCCGAAAATAGTTTGCAAAGCGGTCATTTAGTCCATCGGGACAGATTTAAAATTCTGTCCCGACGCTGAATATTAAGGCTGGAAGATTACTTTCCGCTGTCGGCCGGGGCCTGAGCGACCTCAAGCACCTCGTCAGGAAGGGCGGTCCGCACTGTTACATGCGCGACACCTTGGTTCAGCATTCCCAGACGAGACGCTGCGGCGTGCGACAGATCAATGATGCGTCCTGCTTTATACGGGCCACGATCATTAACTGTTACAACAACGGAGCGACCGGTTTCCTCTGAATGCACGAGCAATTTAGAACCGAGAGGCGCAGAAGGATGCGCGGCTGTCATTTCGACCGGGCTGAAAGAATGACCTGAACTGGTCCTTCTGTGGACAAAACGCCCACCATACCAACTGGCAAGACCAGCCTGAACACGAGTTCCGGAATCCGCGACGCGGCGTGCGAGAGCATTACGCACCGAGGCTGCCCAGGAGGTAGTCCGGGGCGCATCATGCGTAACGGATGACTGCGATCCGGCACCGTCATCTGCACTGGCGTGGCTACTCCATGTCAGCCCGGCCATAAGCAGACACGACAAAATGCCAAACCCTTTCTTTTCACGTTGAGATGGCACATTCCGGTCCGGATGCAGTTTCAGGAGTAAAAACAGTAAACCTAAATCACAGACTGGTTTCAACCCGGATTCCATGAAAAACAAAGAAAAGCGACCAAAGTGTAAAAAGCTGTTAATATTTTACAAATATATCCAACATTTTAATTGTGTTGTTACTCTACACATAAAATTGCCTTATTCATAATACCCCTCCATGTAAAATGGCCGGATCGAGCTTTGCACCATGAACCGGGCATCCTGCCGGTCCCGACAAATGCACTCAGTCGCTATTGGAGCCGGACGCCGGTCGTGCTAACGGCGCCCTACTATGGACCGACCGCTTATCTCCGTTTTGAACGGACCCAACCTGAACATGCTTGGATTGCGTCAGCCGCAGGTGTACGGACGCGCTACCCTTGATGACGTCGAGCAACTTTGTGCACAGGCTGCGGAACGCCTGGATATCGCCATCGACTTCCGGCAAACCAACGGTGAAGGCGAACTGATCTCCTGGGTCCAGGAATGCCACGGACGGGCGCAGGGAATTATCATTAATCCGGCAGGCTATTCGCATACATCCATAGCTTTGCTAGATGCACTGCTTGCCGTGGATCTGCCTGTGATTGAAGTCCATATTTCGAATATTCATCGCCGCGAAGCGTTCCGTCACCATTCTTATGTATCAAGAGGCGCTCTCGGCGTTATCTGTGGACTGGGCGTACAGGGATATGCCCTCGCGCTTCAGGCTATGACAGACATCATTCTCAGCGAGGACACGCAATGAGCCGACTGCTCGTAGACGCAGATGCCATACGGGCATTAGCCGGCATTCTGACGGAAACCGGACTGACCGAGATTGAAATTGCCGAGAAGGACAGTCGCATCCGTGTCGTACGAGCTGCGGCACCGGCTGCCGTTCCTGTCCAGACAATACCTGTGGCGACCACGTCGGAAGCGCCTGTAGCCGCAGCCGCTACTGTCCCGGCAGACATCTCCCGGCACCCGGGGATTGTGAACAGTCCGATGGTCGGAATCGCCTATCTGAGCCCGGACCCGTCCTCTCCTCCGTTCATCACCAGCGGTCAGGCTGTAATGGCCGGCCAGACGCTCATGCTGATTGAAGCCATGAAAACCTTTAATCAGATCAAGGCACCGAAAAGCGGCACAGTGAAACAGATCTTCGTCGAATCCGGAGACCCCGTTGAATTCAGTCAGCCTCTCGTCATTATTGAATAATGTTTTCAAAAATCCTGATCGCCAATCGCGGCGAAATCGCCCTGCGTATTCTGCGGGCGTGTCGCGAAATGGGGATCCGCACGGTTGCGGTACATTCCACCGCAGATGAAAGCGCAATGCATGTACGACTTGCCGATGAGGCTGTCTGCATCGGGCCACCATCAGCAAGAGAATCTTACTTGAACGTCGCCGCCATTTTGTCAGCTGCGACAATCACAGGCGCTGAAGCGATTCATCCCGGATATGGGTTTCTGTCCGAAAACGCCGATTTCGCCGAAACGGTCGAAGCTCATGGTCTGGCATTCATCGGTCCGACAGCCGAACATATCCGCACGATGGGCGACAAAATTACTGCCAAGACTACGATGCAGGCCCTCGGCGTACCCCTCGTTCCAGGATCTGATGGTGAACTCGCCTGCCTGGAAGAGGCCCGTGAGGTCGCCGCCAAGGTGGGATATCCGGTACTGATCAAGGCCGCCGCCGGCGGTGGTGGCCGAGGCATGAAGGTTGCTCACAGTGAAGATGAGCTTGCGGAAGCCTGGAGTGTGGCCCGGACAGAAGCTCTGGCGGCATTCGGCAATGATGCTGTCTATCTTGAAAAATACCTGGATCGCCCTCGTCATATCGAACTACAGATTATGGGGGATATGTACGGGAATGTAGTGCATTTCGGAGAGCGTGACTGCTCACTCCAGCGACGCCATCAGAAGCTTCTTGAAGAAGCCGGATCGCCGGTTCTTTCATCTGAGGAACGGGATGCTATCGGTGCCACAGCCACTGCTGCCCTGTCAAAAATGGGTTACCGTAATGCGGGAACTCTGGAGTTCCTGTATCAGGATGGACAGTTCTCTTTCATTGAGATGAATACCCGTTTGCAGGTTGAACATCCGGTGACGGAAATGGTCTGCGATATCGACCTGGTCCGTGAACAGATAAGAATCGCATCCGGTGAAAAACTGGGATATTCTCAATCTGACATTACATTCTCAGGTCACGCTATTGAGTGCCGTATCAATGCGGAAGATCCTGACAGCTTTATCCCCAGCCCGGGAACCATAACAGTATTTCATCCGCCAGGCGGCCCCGGTGTGCGCATGGACAGTGCGATCTACGCGGGTTATCGGGTGCCTCCATTTTATGACAGCATGATCGCTAAACTTATTGTTCATGCACCGACGCGCGAAGCCGCGATCGCGCGTATGCAACGAGCTCTGGACGAGATCGTCGTGGAGGGCGTCAAAACTGTTATTCCACTTCATCGACGCATTCTGGCTGATCCGGAGTTCCGGCGTGGCGATTACACAATTCACTGGCTGGAACAGTTTACGAATCGAAAACACTGAAACTAGCATAGCAGGGACTGCATTCTGCATTCAGTCAGACAATTGATCAGCTCCGCGTGCAAGCGTTGCGATGCCGGCAAAATGCAAAATATCTTCTGACCAGCTATGGCATTCCCATGTTCCTGCCGGATTATAATATAATCTATTTGCCCTCCATAGCCGTCTGTCCACGTTATCTTAATGATTCTATCCTTTAGTTTGCCAATATGTAAGGGCGCAGTTAAGCAACGCGGCACGGATGATCGTATATAAATACGATGACTTCCTGTGTATTGTATCAAAGCTGTCAGAAAGATTTCCAGATGAGTGCCCCTGCCCCACTGCCCGTAAAGCGAGCACTTCTTTCCGTATCTGATAAAACCGGATTACTCGAACTCGCCAGAGCACTGGTTGCTCAGGGCGCAGAAATCCTTTCGACAGGCGGATCGGCAAAAGCTCTGAAAAATGCTGGGTTACCGGTAACCGAAGTGTCTGAGCATACAGGGTTTCCAGAAATCCTGGATGGCCGCGTAAAAACTCTGGTTCCACAAATTCACGGTGGCATTCTGGGGCGACGCGATCTTCCTGCCCATGTGGAGCAAATGAATGCTCATGGAATTGCACCGATCGATCTCGTGGCGGTCAATCTTTATCCTTTCGAGGCAACCGTCGCATCTGGTGCTGCAGACGACGACTGTATCGAAAATATCGATATCGGAGGTCCCGCGCTGATTCGGGCCGCCGCGAAGAATCATAATCACGTAGTTGTGCTGACGGATCCCGCTCAGTATGCCCCGGTTATCGAAGCAATGAACAGCGGCGGGACAACGCTGGAAACCCGACGCCTGCTTGCTGGCGCAGCATACGCCCGTACTGCATCTTACGATGCCGCGATCGCGAACTGGTTCGCTCAGAGGCGTGATGATCTCCTGCCCGATCGCTTTACCCTTGCCGGAGAGCGACATGAGATATTGAGGTATGGTGAGAATCCACACCAGAAAGCTGCTTTTTACTACAATGGCAGCAAACGTCCGGGTGTGGCGACCGCGCGCCAGATTCAGGGGAAAGCCCTGTCCTATAATAATCTTAACGATACTGATGCAGCATTCGAAGCCGTTGCCGAATTCAGCACGCCCGCTGTGGTTGTCGTCAAACATGCCAATCCATGCGGCGTAGCGACTGCATCTGACTTTTCGAGTGCATGGGATCAGGCCTTGCGCTGCGATCCCGTTTCGGCTTTTGGCGGCATCGTTGCCCTGAACGGCACTCTGGACGAAGAAACAGCGATAAAGATCGCCTCCATCTTCACGGAAGTGATCGTCGCTCCAGATGCAACGCATGCTGCTCGTGAGATTCTTGCGCGCAAGAAAAATCTTCGGTTGCTCCTGACCGGCGCGCTGCCCGATCCAGGAGAGGCGGGAGTGATTGTGCGGTCTGTTGCGGGAGGTTTTCTTGCTCAGACACGTGACAATGGGCGCATCACTGAAGATGACCTCAGAGTTGCAACACAACGCGCTCCGACATCCGAAGAAATGCAGGAGCTCATCTTTGCATTCCGAGTTGCTAAACACGTGAAATCAAACGCCATTGTCTATGCAAAAAACCATGCCACGGTAGGAATCGGCGCAGGTCAGATGAGTCGTGTCGATTCAGCCCGTATCGCAGTCAGCAAAAGTCTGGAAGCAGCAAAACTTCTGGGACAAAATGAACCTTTGACGAAAGGAAGCGTCGTCGCATCTGACGCCTTCTTCCCGTTTGCAGATGGCCTTGAGACAATTGTAGCTGCCGGAGCAACTGCCGTGATTCAACCCGGCGGCTCAATCCGGGACAAAGAAGTCATTGCCGCAGCTGATGCCGCAGGAATAGCGATGGTCTTTACCGGTATGCGTCATTTCCGGCACTGACCCGCTTACATCCCGCTTGTCTCGCGATACACATCATGTCGCTATAGATAACTTGTCGTAGAGATCTGATCGGTCTGATTACAGACTTATCAGACCGATGAATGCCTGGATTTATTATGCGTCAGTTTTTTAGAGTCGCAGTGGCTGTTTTTGGAACAGTTGGTGTTTTCACGTCCCTTCCTGCCTGCGCGGCAACAACCCCGACTTCCGTATATGATCTCTCCGTGCTTCCGGGTTTCAGCGGAACGGTAGCGCAATATATCCCTTTACCTGTCGGCGGTGTGACAGGTCTCATTCTGCAAGACGGGCACGAAGTTCTGGTTTCGCCTGAACTGGGACTTTCCCTGCCTAAAATTGTAAAACCTGGAGAGCGTGTAACGGGAACTGGCCTGAAAGGTACAACACTTCCGCTTATTCGTGCTTTTACGATAGCGGGTCCGCGCGGGCAGCGCGCCGAAGACGCCGGCATCGTCATGCCACAGCATTCACCGGAAATGATTGCCGGGCCCGATATTGCCGCACACGGAACAGTGTGGATGCGTCTGTATGACGTGAGAGGCGTGCTGAGTGGGGTTGTCCTTAAAGATCATACTGTCATTAAAGTGCCCCCTGGGGCCGCCGCACGAATTGCATCATGGCTAATCCCCGGCGCAACGATTTTTGCTGCCGGCCCGGGTACGTCAGGTGAACTCGGCGTTGCGATCAACGCTCACGAAATCGGACCAGACAATCAGCAGCTTATTTCCCTTGCTGCCGAGGATGCTCCTCCTCCCGGACCACCAGCCGGAGCACCTGGTTACGATATTATCTCTCCTGCCGAAACGCATTAATGCATTATGCAGTCTGAATGCCTTTAAATGGAAAACATTCCGATTAAGAAAAGAGACCCAAACCCTATCCGGGGGGAATTTGCTATATGCGTCGGAGTTGTAAGAGTCTTTCAGAAACTCAACATACAAAGCTTACGAACCACAACGGAATGATTAAGCCTGACATGACAGCCAGTCAGAGGCTCCACAGGCCAGTTCGCTTCTTTCGTGTCTCAGACGATCAACGTGGACCGCATGTCCTCATCAGACACCTGGAGAGTTCGAAAACCCCCCTGGTTTTGATGGGTGCTGTATGATTCCATCTCTCATCTTGTGATGAGGGGTGGATAGAATGAAGCAGCCAGGTTTCTTTGATGTTGAAGAGCTGCTTGCTCGGTTGAGTGGGCTTGGCGATCAGCTCGAGGCATTTTCCCGGACTGTGAATTTCGAAGTGTTCCGTCATGACCTGGAGAAGGCTCTGGCCTACGCGGATGGGAGCAAAGGCGGTCGTCCTCCGTTTGATCCGGTGCTGATGTTCAAAATCCTCGTGATCCAGACGCTGAATAATCTGTCCGATGAACGGACGGAATACCTGATCAATGATCGTCTCTCTTTCATGCGCTTTCTCGGTCTGGGGCTGTCAGACCGCGTCCCGGATGCCAAAACAATCTGGCTGTTTCGGGAACGTCTGACGCAGGCCGGTGCCATCGACGTGCTGTTCAACCGGTTCGATATGATTCTGCGGAACGCAGGCTATCTGCCGATGTCAGGCCAGATCCTGGACGCAACTCTGGTGGCAGCTCCAAAGCAGCGCAATACAAACGCCGAGAAGATGGATCTGCGTGAAGGACGAATCTCACAAGACTGGCAGGACAAGCCCTCAAAGCTTTCTCACAAAGACCGTCATGCGCACTGGACGTTGAAGTTCACGAAGGCCAAGCGGCAGGAGCCCGCAACGGATCTTGCCATCCCATTCTTTGGCTACAAATCCCATATTTCCATCGACCGAAAGTTTCGGCTGATCCGAAAATGGAAGACGACCGATGCGGCAGCCAGTGATGGCGCTCGATTGAGAGAGGGTCTGCTGGATAAGACCAATACGGCCTCAACGGTTTGGGCCGACACAGCCTATCGCTCAAAGGCCAATGAGGCTTTCATGGAAAAGCAGGGCTTTGTTTCCAGAGTACATCGCAAGAAGCCACATCTCAAACTGATGCCACGACATATCCAGAGATCCAACGCCGGAAAGTCCGTTATCCGTTCGCGTGTCGAGCACGTCTTCGCCGATCAGAAATCACAGATGAGGCTGTTCATCCGCACTATCGGGATCACGCGAGCCACCATGAGGATCGGGCTGGCCAACATCGTCTACAACATGCGCCGCTTTCTCTTCCTGGAGAGGGTCGGCGGAGCCGCATAGCGATCCTGAATGCAGTGAACTTCGTCCTGCCTATATACGGCACGACAGACAACTCCAAACAGAACCACCAATCATCGTTCCCTGCGCCTGAAATCAAGCAGCCAGGATATCAATCAATGGTTCTTCGATCCCTCCAGCTTCCTTTATCATGCTGTTTGTCCGTAATTTTTTCGCCGAACTTTGAATACAATTGATCAAATAAATATCAAATCTGCCCGATGACAAATCCCGGAATGACCTTTTCTCCGAAACCTTATGTATTATGAATAAAGCTCCAGTAAAACGGAGTCCGGCCAGCCTTAATGGCCTTAGCTTCGTAGCGGGTCGGAGGCCAGTCTGAAGGCCGGATAACCTCGGGTTCGACAACTTTAAAGAAAGACTGGTTTCCCATCACGTCCCGGACCCATTCCTGATAGGTCGGGTCGTCGCTAGCGACTCTCCATTCAGCCCCTGGTTTTAACACTCTTGCTACCTGCGCAAGATTTCCAGGATGAACAAATCGGCGTTTCGCATGTCTGGCTTTCGGCCACGGATCCGGAAACATAAGGAAAAGGCGACTAAGTGAGGCATCCGGCAATTTCGCCAGAAGCAACCTGGCATCATCATCCCAGATTTTAAGAAGAGGCGGAACGCGCCCTGTTTCTTCTTCGCCCTCAGGAAACAAACGAGACAGAAGCGAGCAGAGACCGTTTTCAAAAACCTCTGAAGCGATATACCCGACTGTCGGATGAGCCGCCACCTGAGCAGCAACATGCTCACCACCGCCAAAACCGATTTCCAGCCAGGTTTCAGAAGGCACCTCAGCAAACGCAGAAGGCGGAGATACAGCATCGGACAGCGGAAAGCGCATCCGTGGAAGCGCCTGCTCCATCAGAAGCTTCTGGCGCTGCCTGAGCGGCCGTCCCTTCTGCCTCCCATAAAGACGCGGAACCGGTGGTTTTGAGTCAGCCCCAACATGCTCTGTCTGCGTCTTTGACAAGTCCGGCTTTTCGCGCTCCACCATCCTTAGCAAACTTCGCTTTTAACGGCTGAATGCACCACGAAGAGCGTCAACAAGATCTGTCCGCTCCCATGGGAATGTGTCGCGCGCCTCATCCGGTGTGCGGCCAAAATGTCCGTAAGCAGAGGTCTCTGTATAAATCGGACGATTCAGGCGCAGATGCTGGCGAATACCACGCGGAGACAGATTCATCACTTCACGCAGAACCTGACCAAGCCTGGTTTCGTCCACGTCCTTACCGGTCCCGTCGAGATCAACATATACAGAGAGGGGATGCGAGACACCGATCGCATAAGAAATCTGCAAAGTGCAACGATCTGCCAGACCCGCGGCAACAACATTCTTAGCCAGATAGCGGCAGGCATAGGCAGCTGAACGATCAACCTTCGTCGGATCTTTCCCTGAGAATGCACCGCCACCATGCGGAGCGGCACCGCCATAGGTGTCTACGATAATCTTGCGACCGGTCAGTCCGGCATCCCCGTCAGGACCGCCTATGACAAAAATTCCGGTGGGGTTAACATAAAACTCGTCTTCCGGCGGCAGCCATCCCTCAGGAAGTACATCTGCAACAATCGTTCTGAGTTCTTCGCGCATGTCCTTCTGGCTCATGCCTTCATCATGCTGCGTAGAAATAACAACCGATGTTGCGCCGACAGGCTTTCCATTCACATAACGTAAGGTGACCTGGCTTTTTGCATCCGGCTGAAGGCCTGTTGCACGGCGATCACCGGCGCGACGCAGATCCCGCATCGTCTTCAGAATTTTATGCGAATAAAAAAGCGGCGCAGGCATGAGAGTCTCAGTTTCGTTCGTGGCGAAACCAAACATAATTCCCTGATCGCCAGCTCCCTCATCCTTATTGCCCGCGCTGTCTACACCGACGGCAATATCTGCGGACTGCTCATGAAGATAGTTCGAAATTTCAGCATTTTTCCAGGAAAATCCAGCCTGATCATATCCAATATCGCGAATCGCCGCCCGGGTCGCTTCAATCAGACTATCTGGCGTTACGGATGCCGGACCACGCACCTCACCTGCAAGAATGACGCGATTAGTCGTCACCATTGTCTCGCACGCAACGCGCGACTCAGGGTCTGCGGTCAGATATGCGTCCAGAACGGTATCACTGATCCGGTCAGCCACCTTATCCGGGTGACCTTCGGACACTGACTCCGAGGTAAACAGAAACTCGCCGTGCTTGAGCATGATTGTGCCGACTGCCTCGCTAATAAGGTGGAACTGTCACGACCCCACGAACATTTCGCCTGGGAGGCATGTCGTTTGACGGAGGATATGCCGCGGGTCAAGCCGCAAGGCTGTTAATCTGGGTCACACGTGGCGGGATGCCGTGACCTGATGTCCTCTGTTTATGCGAGTCCCAATACGTTTTCCATCGAATAAAGTCCCGGGGCCTGGAAGACGACCCATTTTGCCGCCTGTACCGCCCCATCTGCAAAAACCCGCCGATCAAATGCACGGTGGCCTAATTCGATCTGCTCCGTCGCAGAGGTAAAGATCAGCTTATGCTCGCCTACAATCTGACCACCACGCAAAGCTGCGAAGCCTATCGTACCGGCCTGCCGAACTCCGCACTGCCCTTCCCTCGCCGGCACCCGGACGGCAGCCAAGCTGGTTCCCCTGCCTTCAGCAACAGCTTCGCCAATAGCGAGGGCCGTGCCCGAAGGTGCATCGACTTTCTGACGATGATGCATCTCGACAATTTCTGCGTCATATCGATCACCCGACAGAACAGCCCCCATTTCCCGTGCGAGACGCAAAACCAGTGTTACGCCTGCCGAAAAATTTGCAGCCTGAACAACTGCAATATGATCTGCCGCAGCATTCACCGCACGCTGATCATCCGCAGTTAACCCCGTGGTCCCCAATACCCACGGAACGCCCGCCTCCGCCAGAGTTTCCGCATGAGAAACAACTGTCGAAACATTCGTAAAATCTATGATAACATCAACATCTGCCAAAAGATCAGAAAGATTACGAACCAGCCGAAGGTTATTCATCAGCGGGTCGGCGCCGGTTATTTTTGTTCCTGATTGCCGGCACGTTCCTCCTGTAACGATGAAACCAGCTTCCCGTGCGCTACAGACAAGCCCCTGCCCCATTCGTCCGGTAATTCCGGCTATGCCAATACGTAATGAATGCGGGGTCATCACCAGCGACGTCCTCTGAAGACAGAAAAAACGGGTGGCGACGCGACCTGGGGGGAAGGACCGCGCCGCCGGTATTCATCCACGGTGCGAGTTGGGGGACCACCATGGACCCCTTCCTCCTACGACGTTTGCTACGCTCATTCAATGTTCCGGTGACGCCCCCAGCAGGCCCCTGACTGCACTCAGCAATCACAGTTTCGATGCAGACGTGAAACAGATTCGATGCAGACGTGAAACAGAAAATCACAATTTTCTGTCGGACATAGCGACGTGAGAAGCGCTACGCCCATTACGTAATTTTAATCGACACCCAATGCTCATAAAAAATCATAATGAGTAAGTCTGCAGTTAACAGAGGTTGCATTTACTCTATGTATTCATAATTTTTTTATCTATGTTTGAGATACAGCCAGATAATGCACAACGGTCTTTCCAAAACACGTTATGCCACCAGAGGTCATCGCGCCTGGACCTCCGGTATGATGGCTGAAACTATTGCAGAAGCAGCACTGAGTGCGAGCGGAGCCTCTATATTGCTGAGAAGAGCACGAACCTCATGTGGTGAGGTTGATCTGGTTGTTCAGCAAACCAGTGAACTCTGTTTTGTGGAGGTAAAGCAAAGGCCAACATGGGCGGAAGCAATGGAAGCTCTCACCCATCGTCAGCAACATCGCATTATAAAAGCTGCCGAAATAATTCTCGCAAACCACCCGGAATGGGACTACGAGTCAATCAGCTTTGACTTGGTTGCCGTCAATAACACCGGAGCGGCAAGACGAATCAAAAACGCTTTCTGGCTTGACTGATACATATCCCGGGAGCGGATGATCACTATCCGGAAAAACCCGGCCAGCCCTCTGAGAGGGAAGAGCGAGCTATCCTTTTTACCTTAAGTGCGATGCCTGACATGTGCGGCAGAAACAGTTCTTCTCGCCACATGAAAAGATGCCAGATGAACAAGACCATGAGAGTTACGACGAGCAGCTGGCTGCCAGGCAATACGGCTACCACTATGAGACGCAACGGAAACATGCCGGGGAACATGATAAACAGGCGTCGCAGTGAGCGATTCTAATGTAAGTTTACTGGCTTCATAATCAGAAATTACGCGTTCCGCATATGCTGGCTTTTCTCCGAAAAATATAACAGCCACAGAAACACCTGCCGTAAACAAAGTCAGCTTTCGCAGCACTTTTCCGATCATTGCAACTCTCACCCATCAATTCTGCAAAGCACTATAGCCCGTCACGTCCTGCCGGCAACCCACAAAGCACGACCTCACCGATATTACGGAAGAGCGTCTGGCGCATTTATAATAAAAAAAACGCGCCCATAAAGCGCGCGTTTTTTTACGAAGCGTATTTCCGGATTTCAGGCCACGGCTGTCGCGATTCCCTTTTCAACGAGCAACGTCTGAAGTTCGCCCGACTGAGCCATCTCGCTAACAATATCACAGCCACCAACGAACTCGCCTTTTACATAGAGCTGCGGAATCGTTGGCCAGTCGGAAAATACTTTAATTCCGTCTCTGATCTCAGGATCGGCCAGCACATTCTCTGCCTTGAACGGCACACCAATATGGTTGAGAATCTGAACTACACGACTGGAAAAACCACATTGTGGAAAATCCGGCGTTCCTTTCATAAATAGCATGACAGGATTTGACTCAATCAGCGACTGAATGCGCTGTCCTACGGGAGTGGACATCTTCATTACTCCGATTTCCAGAAACTGTTATATCGTCTGTCAGGCATCAGCTTATATTTCAGGAGCAGCAGTCTTCAATGCAAGCGCGTGAAGTGTTCCCCCCATATGACCCTGGAGAGAATTATACACCATCTGATGCTGTTTTACCCGCGAAACTCCCCGAAAAGCTTCACTGATGACCGTGCAGGCATAATGATCTCCATCTCCGGCAAGGTCATCAATTTTGACAACAGCATCCGGAAATGCCTCACGAATGTAGGTTTCTATCTCAGGTGCCGTCATAGCCATCAGATCGCTCCTCGTTCTTCTGGCTGCCAGATAACAGCCACCCCGTCTTCCAACCTCAGACACTCATCATGGCAGGAAAAAATGCTTCGCTGGCCACTCTCAACCGGGATATGGATATTGTCGCGCCGCTGGGCAATGTCAAACCTGCGCCGCCAATCCGGGCCAGCAAGCGCGATGCAACTCCGCACTCAGCGGCTTCGCGCATCAGTTCCTGACCATCACCGGCAACAGCGATAAGATATCTTCCCTGATCCTCACCAAACCAGTAAGCCTCCGGTCTCATGCCGGACTGAGGCGGTTCAAGCTCACATCCAATGCCACCCGCCATAACCATCTCAGCAACCGCTATAAGTATTCCTCCGTCTGAGACATCATGACACGCTGCGATCGCCCCGAGCGCGATCTGCTTGCGAACAAAATCTCCGTTCCGGCGCTCAGCACTGAGATCTACATCCGGAGCATCGCCGGTTTCCCGACCAAGAATCTCCCGCAGCCACAAAGATTGTCCCAGCTGACCCTTTGTTTCTCCCAGTAGCAGCAACGTACCGCTTTCCGGCATAGCCATGCCAACATGTTTTTCAACATCAGTGAGCACACCGAGACCACCAATAGCAGGCGTTGGCAGGATAGCTCTCGTTGTTCCATCCGGGTTTCTCGTTTCGTTATAGAGAGACACATTGCCGCTCACGACGGGGAAATCCAGAGCCCGGCACGCCTCCCCCATACCTTCGATGGCAGCCACAAGCTGCGCCATAATTTCAGGCTTTTCAGGGTTAGCGAAATTCAGGTTATCTGTTACGGCAAGCGGCGTTGCACCTGTCGCCGTTATATTCCGCCATGCTTCCGCAACCGCCTGAGCTGCACCGGCTCTAGGATTGGCCTGACAGTAGCGAGGCGTACAGTCCGTTGTGAGAGCGAGGCCAATCGATGTATCTTCAACACGTACAATGGCAGCATCCGCACCACCCGGGCGCCGGACTGTCTGGCCGCCGACAGTGCTATCATACTGATTCCAGATCCATGCACGGGAAGCCAGATCCGGACAACTCACCAGTTTTATGACAGCCTGCTCCAGACCGACAGGGTCATGAATCGGGCCAGTAGGTTCCGGAAAAGGAAGCGAGGCAACCGGACGATCATAAACCGGGGCCTGATCGGCAAGTGGTGCCAGTAAAATATCGGCTTCCACATTTCCTTTATGCCGGACCACAATCCTTCCCGTATCCGTCAGATGCCCGATAACCGCAAAATCAAGCTCCCACTTCTCAAAAATCGCCCGTGCCTGCTCCGTGCACTCTGGCCTGAGAACGATGAGCATGCGCTCCTGACTTTCTGACAGCATCATTTCATAAGCTGTCATGTCCGGTTCGCGCTGCGGTACGGCATCCAGATCAAGCTCGATCCCGACGCCCCCTTTCCCCGCCATCTCAACGGACGAGGACGTCAGGCCCGCAGCACCCATATCCTGAATAGCTACGACCGCATCAGTAGCCATGAGTTCAAGGCATGCTTCTATCAGCAGCTTTTCAATGAAAGGGTCACCGACCTGAACGGTAGGTCGCTTAGCCAGCGCATTTTCATCGAATTCTGCAGACGACATTGTCGCCCCGTGAATGCCGTCCCGTCCGGTTTTTGACCCGACATACACAACGGGATTTCCGATCCCCGCTGCTGCGGACAAAAAAATCCGATCCTGTCGCGCCACTCCCACGGTCATTGCATTGACGAGCGGATTACCGTCATAAGCTGAATGAAAATTTACTTCGCCGCCAACAGTAGGCACACCAACACAGTTACCGTATCCGCCAATACCGCGCACAACCCCATCGACAATCTGTCGCGTCCGCGGGTTCTCCGGAGAGCCAAAGCGCAGGGCGTTCAGATTAGCAACCGGCCTGGCGCCCATCGTAAAGACATCGCGCAGAATACCACCAACACCCGTCGCCGCTCCCTGATATGGCTCGATAAACGAGGGATGGTTATGGCTTTCCATTTTAAAAATGGCAGCAAGTCCCTGCCCGATATCCACGACCCCGGCATTTTCGCCGGGACCATGAATCACCCAAGGCGCAGTTGTCGGTAATGTCCGGAGCCACTTCCGTGACGATTTATAAGAACAATGCTCAGACCACATTACAGAGAAAACACCAAGTTCGGTCAGGCTGGGAATTCTGCCCATAATTTCCAGAACCTGAGCATACTCCTCTCCGAAGAGCCCGAACTCACGTGCCAACTCAGCATCAACAGTTTTCTGTTTCACATTCACCGGACGAATGCCTCCACCAGACTTTCGAACAGCGGTCTGCCATCTGCGCCCCCCATGAGCGGATCAACCAGATCTTCAGGATGCGGCATCATGCCACACACCCGCCCGTCAGAACTGACAATTCCCGCTATGGCGTCCATACTGCCATTCGGGTTCGTATCCCGATCCCCTGGAGATACCTCACCACTCGAAGCTGAATATCGGAATACAACCCGCCCTTCAGCTTCGAGCTTACCTAAAGTTGCGTCGTCGGCTACATAATTTCCATCACCATGCGCCAGAGGTGCACGAAAAACGCCGCCTTTCCGCCATCCGGCCGTAAACGGTGTCCGTTCATTTTCCACACGAAGAAAACAATCCTGCGACAAAAAACGCAGTCCGGCATTTCTCAGCAATGCACCCGGAAGTATTTGCGTTTCCGTCAGAATCTGAAAACCGTTGCATACACCGAGTACATAGCCGCCCCGTTTCACAAATTTCTTTATCTCACGCATGATCGGAGAGTGGGCTGCCATAGCTCCGCAGCGAAGATAATCGCCATAACTGAACCCGCCAGGCAAAACTATCAGGTCCAGATCGGGTAACGTGACGTCCCGATGCCAGAGCATTTTCGGGGCATGCCCGGAAACGGATCTGAGAGCAATTGCCATGTCGCGCTCCCGATTGGTGCCCGGAAATACGACAATACCTGCTTTCATCTGGCATTACCTGAAGAACAGGGGTAAGAGTCATGCAGCGCCATAAAAACGCTTTCGCCTACAGGCTTATCGAGCACATTCTGATGCGCCTTCAGCCACGAAATCACTTTGCCACGCATGGCAGCACCGGCCTCCGTCTGAGGAATACAAAAACCTGCCGGCGCTTTCGGGTCGCCTTCATTACGATCATTAATCTTTGCGAGAGTACCCGCATCCGCAACACCTGAAATGTAGGCATCGCACACCTCTGCCCCGGCCGGACGCGAGCAGATGCGCCCGAAATTTCCCGCCTTCATCGGAGAGATTCTCTGGGCATCCGCATGAGCAGACACGAATGATCCGATACAGAAAATAAATACAGCACTCTTCAGGCCGAATATCCTCATTTCAGGATCTCCACTACAAAGTCTTCAATAACCTGATTTGCCAGAAGATTTTCTGCCATCTGACGCGCCCGCTGCTCAGCACGGCCAGGATCAGTTTCCTCAAGATCAAGTTCTATAACTTTTCCGGTACGGACCTCGCGGACCTCCGGGAACTCCAGAACATGAAGCGCATGGCTGATTGCTTTACCCTGAGGATCAAGCACACCATCCTTGAGGGAAACCGTTACCCGTACTTTCATGCCGCCTCTCCAGCCACAATTATCCTCGCAGTCACCCAGAGCTACTGCATCATCTCCGAGCCCTTCATATCGCCGTTCCCGGCTTCAGGCAGTATTCCGAGTCGTCGGGCAACTTCCTGATAGGCTTCTTCGACCCGCCCCATATCACGCCGAAATCTGTCCTTATCCAGTTTCTCGCTCGTTTTCGCGTCCCACAAACGGCAGTTATCCGGCGATATTTCATCAGCGAGGATAATGCGCATTTCCTCGTCTTCCCATAAACGACCGAACTCGAGCTTAAAATCGACAAGGATAATTCCGACACCCGCGAATAACCCGCAAAGGAAATCATTCACACGCAACGCAATGGCAACCATATCATCCATATCGTGAGGACTGGCCCATCCAAATGCTGTAATATGTTCTTCCGCCACCATGGGATCGCCAAGAGAGTCATTTTTATAATAATATTCGACAATCGAGCGTGGCAGCCTGGTCCCTTCCGGTATTCCCAGACGTTTTGCAATACTTCCAGCTGCAACATTACGAATCACGATCTCAAGAGGAATGATCTCGACCTCGCGAATCAGCTGTTCCCGCATATTAATACGGCGGATAAAATGGGTTGGAATACCCACTTCCTGCAGTCTCAGCATGATATATTCGCTGATGCGATTATTCAGGACACCTTTTCCGGTGATAATTCCCTTTTTGGACCCATTCCCGGCTGTAGCGTCGTCCTTAAAATACTGCACGAGCGTCCCGGGCTCCGGTCCCTCAAACAGAATCTTGGCTTTCCCTTCGTACAGCTGGCGGCGGCGGGCCATTGTCATCCTTGTTCTCTGAGCGGATAAATATCCACAGGGTTCCGGGCCACAGGCCTTCGCATACCGGAGCCTATTAGCAGCCTTCGGCCCAGGATGATACTGCCCGGGCCGGACCCTAGGGCAGTTTCTCTTTCTCAGCGGACAACGGGACCTGTCTCTCCGAAAATCAGCCTGTAACGTTCATCGACCGCCCGAAGATGCGAGCGACTATCCATCGCAGCATCAAGCACTTCCGGTGCTATTCTCCCTGCTATCTCCGGATCAGCGGCCAGATTTTCACGAAATGTGCGACCGTCCGGCTTACCCAGACGAGTCCAGGTTGCCATCGCACACCTCTGGACAATTTTGTATGCGTCCTCACGGAGCACTCCGGCGCGAGCGAGCGCAAGCAGAACCTCTCCGGAATGTACTACTCCACCAAGACTTTCGATATTCGCAGCCATCTGCTCCGGATAGACGACCAGCTTATCCATCATTCCGGCAAGACGAGTCAGGGCAAAGTCAAGACCAATCGTTCCGTCAGGGCAGATATTGCGCTCTACTGACGAATGACTGATATCGCGTTCGTGCCACAGCGCAACATTTTCGAGGGCAGGAATCACATGAGAACGTACAAGGCGGGCAAGACCCGTCAGATTCTCTGAAAGCACCGGATTACGCTTATGCGGCATAGCCGACGAGCCCTTCTGGCCCGGATGGAAAAATTCCTCGACCTCCCGCACCTCCGATCGCTGCAAATGACGCACCTCTGTAGCAAGCCGCTCAATACTACTTGCCGTCACCGCAAGCGCACAGAAATAGGCTGCATGACGATCACGGGGAATAACCTGCGTCGAAACCGGCTCAGGCTTCAGTTTCAGCTTCTCTGCGACGTAAGATTCAACACGCGGATCAAGGTGCGCAAAAGTACCGACGGCACCAGAAATTGCGCAGGTCGCAATTTCAGTCCGCGCGGTCAGGAGACGTTCACGGTTCCGCTCGAATTCTGCATAATGCCCCGCCATTTTGAGGCCAAACGATGTCGGTTCAGCATGGATTCCATGAGAGCGCCCGATCGTCAGGGTATATTTATGAGCAAATGCCTGCTTTCTGAGCGCCTCAAGAACTGCATTGACATCGGTTAACAGAAGATCTGTCGCCTGACTTAGTTGCACGGCAAGGCATGTGTCGAGAATATCCGATGACGTCATACCTAAATGCACGAAGCGGCTATCAGGACCAATTTTTTCAGCAAGCCAGGTAAGAAACGCAATGACATCGTGGCGGGTCTCTGCCTCAATCTGGTCAATGCGCTTCAGATCGGATTGTGAAAAAGCGGCCATCGCCGCATCCCCTCGCTCACGAATGGTTCTGGCAGCCTCAACCGAGATTTCCCCGAGTCCAGCCATAGCTTCGCAAGCCAGCGCTTCAATTTCGAACCAGATACGATAACGGTTTTCTGGCGCCCATATGGCAGCCATTGCGGGTCTTGTATAACGAGGCACCATCGGATGCTTCCCTCCTCTGATTCAGGCCGGCTTAACCAGACACAACTGGTCGCGTCCTAAAACATTTCAGGCGCCGGTGATACATCTCACTTCAAAAGCCGGCCGAAACAGCGACATTCCTCACACCGCGATGGAGTTAACTCAATATTAAGCAATGGAACCATAAATAAGACAAACATCAAGAAAAGGGATGACCGGCATTATGACCATACCTCAAACACAAACTGCCTCGTCCTCTTGGGAGATTGGTAATTTCCGACCTCAGCGCAATCAGACCTTAGTTTCACATCAAACTGTAGATTGTGACACTTCTCCATCAGAAAGTTCAGCTTTCCGCGGAATGGCAATTGGCGGGCTTCTTTGTTGCCCGTTCTGGGCGTGGATAGGATGGCTGGCGTTACACCACCTTGTCCCGCCAAGTTAACTGTCCTCAAAGATCTGCCTGTTAAAAATAACGCTCATAAACTGTCACGACATCTCCAGGCGCAAGCAATGTATCCGGCTTTATTTTGCCGGTTACAGGCTGTTGATTTTCCTTAAGACCTTCTGTTCTCTCTGCGCTCGCGGTATCCTTAATAGCACGATAAGTATATCCACCGGCCAGCGCAACTGCAGACTGCATCGTCATGCCGGGAAGATACTGATATTGCCCGGGCCTCGATACCTCGCCCAGAATAAAAATAGGTCTGTACTGCGTAACTTCAACAGATATACTTGGATTATGCAACAATCCACGCGAGCTTAAGGCATTAGAAAGCTCACTTGCCAGCCCCTGTGATGTCTCTCCTGCCGCTTTAACAGCCCCGATTAATGGAAAAGCGATCGTACCAACATCTCCGACCGTGAATGTATTACTCAGCTGAGGATCATTATATGTAAGAACCCGGATCTGATCACCAGCCCCCAGCCGGTAAAATCCCGTAGCTGGCGGCAGCGGGGCAAGGCCATGCGTCGGAGAGCAGGCCATCAGACCACTACAAAGAAAACCATAACAAAGAAACCGCCCTAATGTTCCGATTTCTGCTTGCTTCAGCCAACCTTTTTTCTTCATCTCACGAGTCTTTTTTTCTGCTCGAAGGTCGGTCGAACTCATTTGTATCTTCCTGATTAAGTTATTAGCGCGCAAAAGAAAGACCCACCATAATGGTATTAGAGGTAAATGTCGCTCGCCCGACACTATCTTCCGTCACAGATGGCACCCCGTGCTTCATGTAACTGCTTATGTGGCTGTAACTAAGTGACGCTGTAAAATCGCGATTTACCTTCCAGTTCACAGAAACACCGAAGGTAAATTGCGTCTCACGACGTGTGCGGACCGTCGTGCCCGTTCCGGTAGCCTGTGAGTCCGTTACAGCCGCACCCGCAGAACCACGTAGAAAGACATTTCTGCGCAATTCATGATCTGCCTGGACGCGTACCGTTGACATCACCTGACTGTGTGAAAAAGGTGATGTTGGATCAAATAAACCGCGCTGGCCTGTCAAAGTTACCGTATTCATTCGATCAGGCATCCAGATAACATCAACTTCAGCAGTTGGCGTCGTAATCGTTCGCGTTGAACTGCGAATAAACTGTCGGGACTCTCCCCCGACAAGAGCTCGGTACTGAATAACGGAACTGGCTCGCATATCAACGCCAACAAATCCGCCTGCACTGACATAATCATCTGGCGTCGCACCGTTTACAGGCTGAAACTGCGCTTCAGTTCCACGAAGAATGGCTACAAGGGCATTACCTTTTGAAACCTCGAATCTCCCCTGCAATGCCTGAGTTTCGAGCTGATGACTCAACGCATCTGTATCTCTGCCAGCAAAAGCGGATGTTCCCCCGGCTGAGCCAAAAGAAAATTTATCATATGAAGCACTCGGAATTAAAGCAAAACGGGCCCAGTTTTTCCTGTAGCTGAGATGAAAGTCATCATCCGAGTATGGGACAGGATAAGAAACTCCGAAATTGCCCAGATCAGTAGCTGATAAATGCAGAACATAATGCGAATACCCGGCACTGACCGTATCGCGGCCCACATTCAACGAACCACCGGTTGCAGCGGTCCAGTTCGTCTGATTGGCAGCCGAAAGTGTCGGGTACGCTGTATTGTTAACACTCATAGACGCACCGATTGCATGGCGCGTCCAGTTTGACACAACACTGACTGAAGCCGATGTCGCAATACTGGCCCCGGATGAATGCGGTGCTGCCAGAATATTGGTATTATATCCAAATGACTGCGAAGCGACTGGCCTGACAATGTAACTCCCCACAGAAATACCTGGGTGAATATTTTGCACCATTTGATGCATGACGACAGATGCAGTAGAATCGCTTGAATAACCAGGCAGTTCGCTAGGAAAATATTTCATAATAAGCTGCGCATGAGCTTCGTTCGGAAAAAATAAATTACTCAAAGCCGATGCAGGCAAAATGACCTGATAACATCTCAGAACAAGACCGTTTAAAAACTGGCTCAAAGACGACGGACTACGCCGATACCTTTTCATGTTAGCCCATCATCCATGATTCCTTTTAGGAACCCAGCCGACCGCCCAAGCACATCGCGATAGACATCTACGTAGCGCACAGCCACATCCCGCCAGTCATACAATCGTGCACCTTCAATTGCTTTTTCACGTAAATATCGCAACCGCGCGGGATCGCCGCTCTGACATAATTCCACTTCACTTGCGATTGCATCAAAATCTGCTGTTTCAGCTAAAAAACCGACGCCTGTCCGCTCGGTAAGGCGGCGAAATGGAGCAATATTACTCAGTACCGGAATCAATCCTGCCGATAAAGCTTCCACTGCCGCCAGACCAAATCCTTCATGTTCGGAGAGGCTCGCAAACCATGTTGCGGTGCTCAGCATTTCCCGCAAATCCACATCATCCGGATCGGAAACAATAGTTACACCATCCGCAACCCCGGTTTTATCCGCCATCTTGCGGAGGTCCTCAACACCCAGTTCTGCCGGGCGTCCGGCGATAATCAATTGCCATTCAGGCTGAAGTTTCCGAAGCGCCGCAAGTAATGGAAAGAGCAAGTCCAGTCGCTTATGTGGAGAAAAACGACCAAAACTAATAAGTGTCCGACAAGGTCTTTGGGAAGATGCATCACGAAATTTTATCTGATTAATTCCATTCTCAATTGTAATCAGACGTGAGCCAGAAATTGAAGAAAATATTTCAGCATCATTTTCACTGCATGCAATTATTTTAGAATACTGATGAGCACTAGCGCGGGTAATAGTATTAAACCAGATTTCCTTCAAGCGAGAGTAATCACCACTGTGAAAAAACCCTCCATGGGTCGACACCACCATAGGAACACTAAGAGTACGGCGGCACAGAGCAAGAAAATCAAAAAAGAAATCAATAGCATGTACATGAATTATGTCTGCCTGCTTCAAATGCAGGATTACAGAAGGAGCAATCGGATAGCGCTTTGATCCACACCATGGAATTCGCGTTACCGGCACATCATCCACTGAGTCGCGGGGCGCTAAAGTGCCTTTACGATTAAAAACGGTATTCAGCGTGATAACGCGCGTTTCAACACCAGCCATATTCCGCTGCTGTACCGCAAGATTCAGAACAGCATCCTCAAGACCACCAACTGACGGACTGAATTGCCGAACGATATGAACAACTTTCACGCAGAGACTTTCAGTTCCTGTAACCACTTGCGATCAGCCTGACTTCACTTCTTGTCGCAGGCGATACACAAAGAAGATTAGCTGATTTTTCTTCGGCACTCGTCAGTACTATACCCGCCATCCGGGCACCGTAAACACGCAGTCGCTCTATAGAAGCCGCAGCAACAGCCCGGGAAGTCCGCGCCCACCGGCAAACAAAAATTGTCTGGTCAGCAATTGAAGCCATAATGAGCCCATCAAGAGCTACAGCAAGGGGGGGAACATTGATAATAATTGTTTTATAAGTCTGAGAAAGGTCGTGCAACAAATCCTGTATCTGTGTCACTTCCGCAGGATCAAATGAACTGATGCGCATTTCTCCTGGAGGAAGTATGTCTACACCTGTAATATCATCTTTTACGATGACGTCCTGTGTGGCCATACGTCCGCTGATAATATCGGCAAATCCTTTTCGCGCTGTACCCGCGACGCCACCGGATGTTCCGAAACGGGTATAATCCACATCGATAAGCAACACAGACTGCCCTGCCCCCTTCAGGGCAGTCGCAAGCCACGTTGCCACTGTGGTTTTACCGTCACCAGGAGTTGCGGACGTTACAGCCAGAATCTGGGTTCCGGTCCGGTGACCCGCACCAGAAAGAGACAGCTGCGCCGACAACCCACGCACAGCCTCCGCCGTCTGCGAAAAAGGATGATCCAGCATAAATCTCGCAAGACTCTTTTTCCGTGCCCCCTTGATCATCGGCAATATCGCCAGCAGCCGAAGACCCGAGAAATTACGCAGATCGTCGATATTCACAAATCCCGGAGAAAGCAACGCCCTCAAAACAACAGCACTCGTTGCAGCGACAAACGCCAGCACGGCCACTCCCATAAGCAATTTTTTACGATTTGGGAACGTTGGAGCTGCCGGAGCAGCTGCATGAGAAACAAATGCAACTGGCGGCTGAAGTAACGCCACCCGGTCAGTCAGTTCTTTAGCGCGATCAAGAAACGCTTCATAAACACCACGCGCACTCTCAGATTCCTGCTGAAGCGTTCGATATTCAGCCTGAGCGCCACTCTGTCCCGCAGACTGCGTTTGAAGATTTGCCATCGAACGGGTTAATTCATCAACATCGGCCTTTGCCGACACCAGTTCGCCCCTGATTGATGTTAATGCGCGACGGGTTTCCATCTGAAGCTGAGCACTGGCGCCCGCAATCTGCTTATCAAGCGCCAGCACATCGGGATGGTTAGGTCCGAATGAGGACGCCTTTTGTGCCCGGGCACTCTCAGCCTGCATCAGGGCACTCGCCGATGCCACAAGAAGCGGCTGTTCGCCCAGTGAAATCATTGCACTCGGATCACCACCACTGATCGCGGCATTGAGAGCAATCACCCGGGCCTGCGCTGTGGCATAACGATTTTGCGCCTGCCCGAGACTGGCCGCCATGTCGGAAATCTGGCGCTCGACAAGCGGCGAATTCGCGCTCGTATTCACCAGCCCATGCTGGGCATTATAATTACTGGAGACTCTCTCGGCCTCAAGCCACCGCTGGCGAAGAGCAGCCGTCCGCTCATCCAGCCAGTCTGCCTCATGTCGAAGATCGCTCTGTCGCTGCGCCAGTGCCAGTTGCTGATAATTCGTTACAAAAGCATTTGTAATGGCAGCCGCCCGCTCACCGGTATCAGCCTTTACACTAACATTAATCACGCGTGAGTGCGGCTGAGGCTCGACCGTCACTGACGCCAGAAGCCCGTCTATTGCACGGTCCAGAGCATTTGCGCTGTTACTCGTGGATGATGAAGCTGCACCACATGCAAAATGCAGACCGTGCTCACAAAGGAAATGGCGCCAGTTGTGAGACGGCCGGGCGGGCTGTTCAGGCAATTGCCTGAGAACCATTGCAGCAACATCCCGCGACTGAATGAGCGCCCCCTGAGTCGCAAGTTCATCATCTTCCAGCGAAGCACTGCCACCATCCGATGTCTGACTAAGAGGATCGGCTACATGGGTCGTCACAACCACCGTGGCTGTCGCCATATAAGATCGGCGCAATGATAAAACAGCGGAAGTGCCGAGAATCAGAACTACTAACAACACGATTGCAAATAGTCGCCTGTACCGACGGAGCATACCAATATAACGAGAGGCGACGGCATGAGCACCGCCTTCATCCTGATCAGGGTGCAGGGGGATTGCCGCCTGATCAAAGGAACGCTCCACGGCGCTTTCAAGCATCTCAGTTTACGCCTTTCTAACGGCCGGTTTCCGACGTAATATCATCTGGCCACCCCTTGATGGCCATCCGATTTTTTAAACATTGCGACTATTTTATATCGCAGAACATATAATCCGAACACAGGAAGGCCAATAATGTATCGACGCCAGAGTCGCTGTGGCTCCCGGCTCAACCGCACCAGCCACTCCATACCAAGATTCGCCACCCAGCGTGGTGGTCGTGTTACACGTCCCGCCGCATGATCAACAAGAGCTCCGGCTGTTATAGCAACAAGAGGCGGCAATTTATCCCAGTTATCCCACAACCATTTTTCCTGACGTGGCATCCCCATGTTCAAAAGAAGAACAGAAGGCCGCGTTCGCCAGATTTCAGCAAGCAAAGCCTTGGAATCGTACGAATCGGGATTCACATCAAAAAATCCATTCCGCCAGCCAGCAGTACGACAACCATATCTGCGCGCGAAAATATCTGCCGCTTCAGCCACAACATGCTCTTCACCGCCAAGCCAGAATACCGAGGCCTCCGGACCAAGCTGCTGCAAAACGTTCCCCACCCACTCAGGCGGTGTCGTTCGATGCAAACGCTTTCCATTCAGGAATAATGAAGCGAGCTGAACACCGGCTCCATCACAAAATGCTATCTCGGCATTCCGGAAAAGTTCACGGAGCCAGGGAAGACGCTGAGCAATTGTTACACAATGCGCATTTGCATTTATAACACGCAACTTCTGACCCGACCTCACTGCCGATACCAGAAGACACTCAAGATCCTTTCTGGGAATATCTATTAATTTTAGCCCCATCAACACAATAACCGGGAAACCATATCCTGGAAGAGTTACCTCATCACCACAGGAAGCATTTATTACTTTGCTATCAGAACGCATGACGACTGAACACCTCCCTGACGACAGTCAGAACCATGATTTTTATATCAAAAAAAACTGACCATCGACGGATATACTCAAGATCATAGGTTACACGTTTCTTCAGGTCTTCCAGGGTTACCAGTTCGCCACGAGCACCATTGATTTGTGCCCAACCGGTAATCCCGGGTTTTACATGATAACGCAACACATATTCAGCCAGCGCATCATCCAGAAGCTGACCACCCGCGCGCGTATGTGGCGCATGAGGTCGTGGCCCCACAAGCGACATGTCACCCTGAACGACGTTAAACAGCTGGGGAATTTCATCTATACTCAGCTTACGGAGCCACTTGCCTATGCGAGTAACGCGAGGATCGTTTCTGCTGGTCTGACGATCAGCCATAACGTCCGACATATTCGCATGCATCGAGCGAAATTTATATACCATAAATTCACGTCCATTCTTTCCCAGCCTGGGCTGTCGAAAAAATACCGGACCACGCGAATCTAATTTAATAGTTACAGCAACTAAAACAAAAAGTGGCGTTAGAAAAATAATAGCAAAAATTGCGAGAAAAAAATCAAGAACAGATTTTTCAAATATCTGAAAATCCGTCAAAGGCCGCCGCTGCAAAACAAGAAGAGCTACCGGCCCCAAATATTCAACCGGCATAGATCCATCGATGCTGTCATTCACAGAGGGCATGACGTAGATATCAGACAAGACCGGGCGCAATTTAAGTCCAGCCTCTTTTATAAACTCATCCTCAGAGTTAGCATCCGAACATACCAGAATAATCGCATGAAGCGGATCACGACGGCTACGATGGATTAAATCATCCAGTCCACCGCTAAAACGTCCATCTGCCCCGTCTCCGACTGACGCATTAAATACGCCATACAGCCCGTAAGTATGACCGGCATCACAGGAAATACGCTTCGCCAGATGAAAAGCCACACTGCCCACGCCTACAACAGCGATTTTCCTTTGCAATTTCGCCACAACCGCTGGCTGATAAAGAATAAATGTAAGAATCAATCTTTCTATAAAAAGGAAACAACAACAACACCCAAGCCAGACAGATGATAATTCCAGACATTCACTAAATGAATCAGAAAATGCTGACATTATCAATACATTGACTAAAAATGACAATAAAACAACAACTGAAAAATAACGAACCTGCGCCTTAAAGCGCCTGATTTTTGGAAAAGCAAGCAGACTTCTTTTTTTCGGAAGAAAGCCAAAAACAAGCACAGTAACAATACCACTGAAAACAACAGCAGATTTTACAGATGACGGAAAGCACGAGACTTCAACTGACCCAGCAATGGTTGTTCCCAAAAGCACGGACGCTCTGTCCAGCCAGGACACGACCATCGCGAGCATAAAATTATAATAGGGATAAGGTTCACGCAGCAATTGTCGCCCGGCACGAGTCAGCAGAGCAGAATCGCTGCCTTCAGGAAGAGCCGAAGTGTTGTCTGCGAGCACTAAACGGTCACTCATGACCAAGCGTTCTCCAATCCAGCGCTCTGTGATCGCATAAGGTCATTATGGACCACCCAAAATGAAATTACTAAGAGTTTCTGAAAGGCCCGAATCAGACCTTTAGTCTCCACACCGTTTCGATGCAATCTTTTCGACAACAAAGGAAAAGCCCCCCACACTTCGCAGTTCGCACAATATGCAGCGATGCCAGTTCTGATACATTGAGACTCACACAACACACAGAAGAACCAATCACTCAGTTGATCAGCCACAGAACCAGCCAGCAAACGACTGGGGAAAACAATGAAAGGAAGCTACTATGGCTTTTCGTTATCAACTCTTCCTTCCGCCCGACATTATTTCCGCCGGAGCACCTGAGTTATAAAAACCACCGGCAGGCCGAAAAACACTTCATGAACTATCCGGAGGGTATTTTCATTATCACTTTTACCAACCCGCAATCACCTGATAAAACTTAGCTGCACTTCGTCAACATCTCCAGACACCCAAACAGACCAGCTCGATGCCTTAGGTAACTCGCAGTCGACAGGCACCCCGGACTTTCCCGAGTAAAGACAATTTTTCTTTATACCCTGCTCAGGCAGACATCTGAATTACCCCCCCCCGCGGCTTTGCATTGAGGCTCTTCTCCACCTGTTACGCCACCCGCAATAGCCCATCGTATGTTACTACTACACTTATCTGATGAGTTCTCTCATAGCATCCACATATGTACAGACAGCTTCCAAACCACAAATTACCAGAAAAAATAACGAAATGTACAAATACAAAATTCAGGAAAGCTCTTTTTACAATCTTATTTTTGTGATTTCAATTTTCTATAGAGGACTAAAACATGCAAATTATCGATATTACATCGTAAACAGATAAAGGCTCCGCTACTCCTGAAAACTTAGCCACCCCGACTTTCGAAGACCGGAATAAAAGAAAAAATAATGTTTAACTCGCTATCATTACAGCCTTCCATTAATTAATAGTGTTAAAAAACACAGAATACTACCATAAAAAATAATATTTAATTATAAAATTACGTAGATCATCTGATATATTATACAAATTTATTATAGTTTTGCATTCGGAATACATAGCACCCACAGCCCGCTTTTACGATCTTATGATACTATTTTTAGAAAATAAACTCATCTTACTTCCATATAATTTATCCTGGCAAAACATAAGCAATCATGGCGCCCTCCCCTTCCGTTGTATGTAACTCAAAAAATGAGAATGACTTCAGCTTATAAAAAATCACAAAGCATTTTTTCACTATTGTGCGACAGTGGCATACAACACGATCCGCCACAGCAGTCCGCCCGAACAATCTTCCCTTAATCGGCAGATAAAATTACACTTAAATTTTATCACATTAGCAGCGCTGCGCGTACAAAAATGACCCGAAAAATAAATCCCGGGCCATTTTTATTACTCATCAAAACCGCGATCGGACCATACTTACAGGATTCACCCCTGCAGTTTCACATCCAGCGTAATGTCGGCCTTAAACAGTTTTGAAACCGGGCAACCGGCTTTCGCCTTCTGTGCAAGTTCCGCAAATTTTTCCTGCGTCGCTCCTGGCACCACTCCAGTCAGGTCCAGATGGATGACCGGGATCGCAAATCCACCATCCTGCTTCTCAAGCGAGACTGTTGCTTTTGTATCAAGTGCTGTTGCCGTTAACTCTGCATCACCCAGAATAAGGGACAGCGCCATCGTGAAACAGGCCGCATGCGCCGCGCCGATCAGTTCTTCCGGATTGGAGCCTGACTTGCCCTCAAACCGGGTGTTAAATCCATAAGGCTGGTCTTTCAGGGCGCCACTCTCAGTCGAGATCAGCCCGCGGCCTTCTTTAATCTTACCTTCCCAGTGAGCAGTGCCAAATTTTTTTATGGTCATAATCGTAAACCCCTGTTGATGCCCGGAACGGCTTGAAACGTGTGTCCAGAGGTGAACGCCGTCGATCGGAGGCGGTTGCCTGACGCGATGGTGACCAGTAACTGGACTGGTCTGTGGCGGTCTGCTCGCAAAGAGATGATGCCGCAGAAAAGGCTGTTCGCGTGCATACCGTAGCCCATGCAAGATGTATGCATATCCTGCGAAACATGCCTGCTGCCCACCCTGACCGGTGTGTGGCTGCGATTTTCTATGTTCGGTATGCCTGCTTCACAGGCCCCTGTCGGGGGCATTACCGGGCTGTGAAGGATTCTGCTCCACAGCCTGTCGCGCCTTATCTGTGTCCGGAGAGTCTCATGAGTGCTGCCACGCCCGAAGCCCGTTCTTCGACCGACGTTGTCCTGATCGGCGGAGGAGTGATGAGTGCCACACTCGGCACCTTCCTCAACACGTTGCAGCCGGACTGGACAATCGATATGTTCGAGCGCCTCGATGACGTGGCACAGGAAAGTTCCAATGCATGGAATAATGCCGGAACCGGCCACTCTGCCCTGTGCGAACTAAACTATACCTCCGAAAAAGCTGACGGCAGCATCGACATCAGTAAGGCCGTCAACGTCAACGAGCAGTTTCAGGTTTCCCGGCAGTTCTGGTCTTTCCTGGTAAAAACCGGACAGATCTCTGACCCGCGCGATTTCATCACGCCTATCCCCCACATGAGCTTCGTCTGGGGCAATGCGAATGTTGATTTTCTGCGTCGCCGTTATGAAGCTCTGAAAGACCACCCGCTCTTCTCCGGAATGCGTTATTCCGAGGACACGGAACAACTGAAACAATGGATGCCACTGGTCATGAAAGACCGGGTTCGAGGTCAGAAACTGGCCGCTACCTGGATCGCATCCGGCTCAGATGTCAATTTTGGTGCGCTGACTCATCTCCTGTTTGGTGCATTGAAAACAAAACCTGGTATCGCACTCCATACCGGGCACGAAGTAGCGGACATCAGACGTATCCCTGATGGACGATGGGAGATTAAGGTCAAAACTCTGAGCACAGGTCAGAACCGTACGATCACCACCCGTTTCGTCTTCATCGGGGCCGGTGGCGCGGCTTTGCCGCTGCTGCAGAAAACAGGCATTCCCGAATCCCGCGGCGTCGGAGGCTTCCCTGTCAGCGGCCAGTTCATGCGCTGCAAAAACCCGGAAGTGATCGCGTCTCACCGGGCCAAGGTTTACGGCAAAGCCTCTGTGGGTGCTCCGCCGATGTCTGTTCCGCATCTGGATACCCGCATGATCAATGGCCAGGCCTCGCTGCTCTTCGGTCCCTATGCCGGGTTTTCGACACGGTTTCTGAAAAAAGGATCGCTATTCGATCTTCCTTTTTCCATTCGTGGAAACAATATTGGCGCAATCATGGCCGTCGCCCGGAGTAACTGGGCGCTGACCAAATACCTGATCCAGCAGGTGATGCAGAGCAATACGGACCGGATGCGCGCGCTGCGCGACTTCGTGCCGGATGCGCGCGACGAAGACTGGGAACTGATCGTGGCCGGACAGCGCGTCCAGGTCATCAAAGCCGATCCCAAAAAAGGTGGCGTGCTTCAGTTTGGAACCGAGGTTATCAGTTCCGCCGATGGCAGCGTCGCCGCCCTGCTTGGCGCCTCACCGGGTGCATCCACGGCAGCCCCGATCATGCTGACCGTGCTGAAAAAATGCTTTCCAACACAACTTCCAGGCTGGGAGGAAAAACTGAAAGAAATAATCCCGTCCTACGGCATGAAACTTGCAGATAATCCGGACTTCTGCGCGAAGATCCATAAAGAAACGACTGATGCACTTCAGCTGGAAAGCTGACAGTCTCGCCAGGCGGTGAGATATTATAAAGAGGAAGCTTCAAATATCTTCATTGCTTACTCCCGCCTGGTGAAAAGCCGGTTTTGTTGCAGTGATCGGTCAGCGAAGCTGCTCTGAAACGCAACGGACTGATTGATCCGATTCGGTTACCGTCTGCCGGTCGGGCTGCCAGTGCAGACCCAGAGAATAAGAGCCGGACCGAAACACCAGATAGCCGCAGCGCCGACGAGCCAGGGGATAAGATAGGAAAGGTTCACCTTCAGAACAAACTGGCTGAGCAGGTTTGCAAAACCTAGCATGACAAGCGCACCGATGAAGCTAAAGGTGTTGACCTGCATGGTGCGGCCACCGTTGATCCGGATGAGTACCTCCAGGAGGGCATTATTCTGGTTGGTCCCGTTGCGCATGGATCTTCCTCTGGTACTTCGTTTCCGCGATTTTCCGGCGTGACTGTCTTACGGGGATGCCGGACGGAAGTCACTGACCGCTGTGGATTGCGCGGAACGGAAGGGCGTGGTTGCATGCCAGATCTGCTTTCAATTCATTCAGGGGCTCTGTGTGCATAAGGAATTGTCTGGCCTTGTGGCCCTGGTTGCTATGTCTGTGTGGACTATTTCCGGGGCTCTGGCTTCCGAAGGACCGCAGCCTCTGCCCTTACCGCCGCAGATTCCTGCTGCGAAGGATATCGCCTATCCGGGAACGGTTGAGCTGGTGGTAACGGCAACGGATCTGGACCGGCATGTTCTGAAGGTGTCGGAGCGTGTGCCCCTGCCCTCCTCCGTAACCGAAAAAGGGGGCGATGTCGTTCTGCTGTATCCAGCCTGGCTGCCCGGGCATCATTCCCCGGGCGGACCGATTTCCGAGCTTGCCGGTATAGGGATAAAATCGGGCGGAAAGCCTGTTCCGTGGGTGCGGGATACGGTGAATGTGAATACGTTTCACATCGCGGCACCAGCCGGAACGAAGGAACTGGAGCTTTCTTTTCAGATTCTGACACCGATCACGCCGCGTGAAGGACGTGTGGTGATGACGCCTGAGATAGTCAACGTGCAGTGGAACATGGTCGCGCTGTATCCGGCTGGATATTTTACGCGGGACATTCCTTACAGCGTGAAACTGACTCTGCCGCACGGCTGGCATTACGGAACGGCTCTACGGGCTTCCCAGGCACCGGTTGAAGACACGGTCACGTTCGAGACGGTTCCGTTCAATACGCTGGTGGATTCACCGGTTTTCGCGGGACAGTTTTTCCGCAAGATCGACCTGAACCGCTCTGGTGAAACGCCGGTAGCGCTGAATGTTGTAGCGGATCGGCCGGAGTGGCTGGCCGCGACGGAAGCGCAGATCAGCCTGCACCGGGCGCTGGTGATGCAAGCTGGGCTGCTGTTTGGGACACATCATTACGATCACTACGATTTTCTGCTGGCACTGACAAAGGAACTGGGTGGGATCGGGTTGGAACATCACCGGTCCAGCGAAAACAGCGGCCCGGAGGGCTATTTCACAAAGTGGGACAAGACCTTCCCGGTGAAGGATCTGCTGGCGCATGAATATACCCATAGCTGGAATGGTAAATTCCGGCGTCCGGCAGATCTGTGGGCACCCGACTTCAACACACCGCAGCGCGGGTCGATGTTGTGGGTTTACGAGGGGCAGACGCAGTACTGGGGATATGTTCTGGCAGCCCGTTCTGGTCTGATGACACCTGCGCAGACACTGGATGCGATTGCGATGGTGGCAGCTGTTTATGATCGGCGGTCCGGGCGGACCTGGCGACCACTCGCGGATACGACGAATGATCCGATAATTGCGCAACGGGCTCCTCTGTCCTGGCGGAGCTGGCAGCGGAGCGAGGATTATTACTCCGAGGGACAGCTTATCTGGCTGGATGCGGATACGCTGATCCGTGAAAAAACGGGCGGCCAGAAGTCGCTGAATAATTTTGCAAAGACGTTTTTCGGGGTTGATCCGGGCAGTTATGTGACGCGAACTTACACGTTTGACGATGTGGTATCGGCGCTGAACGGGATTGTGACTTATGACTGGGCATCATTTCTTCATGATCGGCTGGACCGGCCGAGTGTTCACGCGCCGCTCGACGGACTGAAACGGGGCGGTTACAGGCTGGTCTGGACGGAGGAAGCCTCTCCTTATCTGAAAGCTGCTGAAGCGCTGAAAAAAGCCAGGAATTTTGATTTCTCTCTGGGTTTCACTGTGGACAGCAAGGGCGTTCTGACAAATGTGGAATGGGATAGTCCAGCTTGGAATGCAGGGCTTGCGGTGGATGAGACGATTGTCGCAGTGAACGGGATGGCATTTGATGGCGATGATCTTGCGGATGCGGTGAAGGAGGCGAAGGTTCCGGCTAAAGACCCGCTTACGCTGCTGGTGCGGACGCGGGACCGCTTCCGCACCGTTGTGATTCCATATCATCTCGGGCTGCGTTATCCGCATCTGGAACGGGTGGCAGGCTCGGCTGATGTATTGGGAACGATTCTGATGCCACTGAAGTAAAATTTTCGGAGGGGCATCGCGCCGGGACAATTTGTGCAAAAGACCCGGCTTCGCGCTTGCTTCCGACGAGGCGGTTGGGTATGAGCAGAGCTTACCGAAACCGGGGTGCGTAGCTCAGCGGTAGAGCATCGCCTTCACACGGCGGGGGTCACAGGTTCAATCCCTGTCGCACCCACCACGGTTTATGTTGAAAACAGCGGTTATCTGCGAAATAAAATGTCTTCCAGAAGTTCCGCCCGGTTCACTTCGGTCCATATGAATATATTCCGGGTCAATTCGAAGTAGGTAGAACTGCGACATTTCCGGGCATGAAGTCTTTGAAATCGGTGGTGTGAGGGATGCAGGAGTTGAGACACATCGCTCATAATCTTTAACCGGCCTTTTCAACGTATTGCCCACGCGAAAACTCTCTCCATAACCTGTCATCATAAAGCTGCGCTTTTTCCGAGGCAGTCACATAATTTCGAGAGCGATATCCTGCTTTGCAGGGGCCTTTCACTATTTCCAATCGATCCACGCCTGTTCGATGCTTCCTCTGATATTCTACTGAATAACTTCAGTCAGACGGCCGACTTCTACAGAATCTATCCGTGTTTGCCGACGTCATATGAACAAGCAGATCGCGGATCAGAGCCTCGAAATATACCATTTCCACCTTGCGGCATGTCTGCTGACAGAAAAAACCCAGACGTCTTTAGCGATAAAAAAACATCTGCCGGGGTTCGTCCTGAAATATTAAGGCAGCCATTCCATGGATGGAACTATTGCCTCCCTGGCACGCTGACAGAGGATGTTCTTACAGGAAACATTACAGGAGAATGTTTGATGCGCCTAACCATTGCTGCGGTCCTATCCATTTCAGTGTGTTGCCTCGGGCTGACAGCCTGTGAACCGCACAAAAGGACTTTCGGAGAAAAAGTTCGGGACACGATTGATCCGCCAAAAGGACCGATTGAAAAAGCCGGGCGCTCGATTGATCGGGCGACCGGAGACTGAAACTGCTTAGTAAGGGATAACGGTACTTTCAGATGCCGTTATTTTATGAAAGCGGTATTGACCATACAGATCAGAAATTACCGGACAGCACATTAAACGCGCTGGTGGTAGCGCATGGGATCTGCGGCGCCGTGCTTTTTGTCCTCTGACTGACGGGTTTCTTCATCTGCCAGTTCAGCCCGAAGCATGAATTGTATGGGTTGACGCAGAATGACCTTACGAAACCGCGCATCCCGTTCAGCGTGGCCGTCATCGCGGATATCACGAACAACGATAATCATGGCAATGATAAACGGCAGAATGAATGATAAGAAAAGAAACACCGTAAGAGAAATGAGAGCCTGCCATTCCATTTCCATTCCTCCCTTACCAGCCATTTTGAAAAAACTTAGCCGGTTACAGATGTTTCATACTGACAGGCCGTCAGGCGGAGTATGCAGCATTTTCTAACGCTCCATACCCCGCTTATCGTCGCTGTTATGGACGACCGAGAGACTGATACTCAAGCCCTGCGGCACGCATGGCGACAGGATCGAAGATATTACGCAGATCCACGATAACTTTTCCCTTCATGGCGCCAGCCAGGGTTTTGGGCGCGATGGAGCGGAACATGGTCCATTCGGTGAGCACGACCAAAGCATCGACGTCCCTGGCAGCTTCAATAGCATCCGGAAAATATCGTACGGAAGGCGGAAGGACCGGCTTTGCCGCCTCATTCCCAACCGGGTCGCAGGCATGAATAACAGCTCCGGCTTCGGCGAGGCGGTGCAGAATCGGAATCGACGGGGCTTCGCGCATATCGTCGGTCTCCGGCTTAAAAGTCAGACCGAGCACGGCAACTGTCTTGCCATGCACCGATCCGCCACAGGCGGCAATGATGCGACCAGCCATACCGATTTTGCGTGCATCGTTGACCTGCACCGTGGTCTCGACGAGACGACAAGGACTGTCGGCTTCCTGACCGATTCGCGATAAAGCAAGCGTATCTTTTGGAAAGCAGGAACCACCGTAACCAGGGCCTGGATGCAGGAATTTACGTCCGATACGACCATCGAGGCCCATGCCTTTGGCGAGATCATGTACGTCGGCACCGAGTTTTTCGCAGAGATTGGCCATCTCATTAATAAAGGAGATTTTCACGGCCAGGAATGAATTCGACGCGTATTTGGTCAGTTCGGCCGTTTCCAGCGTGGTGAACAGAATCGGCGCTTCGATAAGAGAAAGCGGACGGTAGACTCGACGCATTACTTCTTCGGAACGAGCCCCCCCATCGGGGGCTGTGCGGTCGAGGCCGACAATAACGCGATCAGGCCGCATGAAGTCGCCGATGGCGTTGCCTTCGCGGAGAAACTCAGGGTTGGAAGCAACATCGAATTCGGCATCCGGGCGCGCTTCGCGAACGAGTTCCGCAATGCGACGACTGGTGCCAGCCGGAACGGTAGATTTCGTGACGATAACTGCGTAGCCGGTCAAAGCGTGGGCAATCTGCCGGGCTGCAGCATGGACATATTGCATGTCCGCAGCACCGTCACCATTGCGTGGCGGGGTGCCAACCGCAATAAATACGGCTTCCGCCCCTTTGACAGCAGAGGCGATGTCGTCTCCGAAGGAGAGACGGCCAGCCTGCATATTTGATTCCACGAGCCGGTCCAGACCAGGCTCATAGATAGGAATTCTGCCTTCACGCAGGGCTGCCAGACGTGTCGGGCTGTTTTCCACAACCGCGACTTCGAGTCCGAATTCAGCGAAACACGCTGCGGAGACTAGGCCGACATAGCCGCCACCGATCATCGCAATACGCACTTATTAATCCCTCCTGACTTCTGGCGGCCTTCCAGTGGAATCGGCATCGGACTCTGGCCGCCGACGGAAATGTATTCTGTCTGGCGTTTTTTCGGACTGATACCCAACCCGGATAACCGGACTTGAACCTGTCTGTGAGCGCCGGGTCAAGCACTCTCCCGTATACGAGCCCCGAAGCGGACAGAATAGTACAGATTTTCACGATTTGATTATGATTTTCAAAAGCCGCACGCGGATTTTGACGGGAAGCAGGTCTCGGGCTACGGCATAACTTGCGGGCGGACTGTGAGAGCCTGTTTACAGGTCGCTGAAAATACAATGGTTGGAACATGGCCCGGGGCGGGCTGCACGGGGGACTGATCGCATCGGATGAATGCTGTTCTTGATTTTATCGCTGCGATCGGTCGGGCCGCTTTTGCTCTGGTTCGCTCCGCGGGAGCCATTGCTTTATTCGCGCTTGATGGATTGTCTCATGCCGTGCGCCCGCCTTTTTACTGGCGGGTCTTTGGGATAGCGCTGCTGGACACGGGGTTTCTGTCGCTTCCGGTGGTGGCACTGACGGCGGTATTTTCAGGCGGTGTGATAGCCCTGCAATCCTACACCGGCTTCGCTCAGTATCATGCACAGAGTGCGATCGCGAGTATCGTCGTTCTGTCGGTGACACGTGAACTGGGACCTGTTCTGGCAGGGCTGATGGTTGCGGGACGTGTTGGTGCGGCGATGGCAGCAGAAATCGGTACGATGCGGGTGACGGATCAGATTGATGCGCTGACGACACTGCGGACCAATCCGATGAAGTATCTTGTGACGCCACGCTTACTGGCCGGAATTATTGCGCTGCCCCTGCTCGTTGTCGTTGCGGATATTCTTGGCGTCGCGGGCGGGTTTACGGTTGCGACAGCCAAGCTGGGCTTCTCGCCTGCTGCATATATTACTGCAACATTGAATACCGTGAAATCGAATGACATCACAGTCGGGCTGGTCAAAGCGGGTGTGTTCGGTTTTCTGATCGCGCTGATGGGATGTTATCACGGCTATACCAGCCGGGGGGGAGCCGAAGGCGTCGGCAGCGCGACGACCGCAGCTGTGGTGTCCGCCTCCATCCTTGTTCTCGCCTTCGATTATCTGCTGACGGATTTGTTTTTCGCGCAATGACAGAGCAAGCCTCCTCCCCTGCCAGATCGCCGAAAATTCGTATTCGGGGTTTATATAAATCTTTTGGGAGCAAGCATGTTCTCAACGGGGTCGATCTGGATGTTGAGGAAGGCACGTCCTTTGTCATCATTGGCGGCTCGGGAACGGGAAAATCAGTCCTGCTGCGTTGCATTCTCGGGCTGATTACTCCCGATGCGGGGACAATCGAGATTGATGGCAGGAATGTGCTGTCAGTCCCGCAGCGAGAACGCGAGGCAATGATTGGCGAGATCGGCATGCTGTTTCAGAATGGCGCGCTGTTTGACAGTCTGACGGTATGGGAAAATGTGTCCTTCGCGCTGCTGGCACCGGAATTACGACGACATTCGGAGACACATCCGCGGCTGACCCGTGCACAGGCAAAAATAAGGGCCGGAGAAATTCTGAATCAGGTGGGTCTGGATGCATCCGTTGGCGATCTGTCGCCATCGGAGCTTTCGGGGGGCATGCAGAAGCGTGTTGGTCTGGCACGGGCGATTGCAGACAGGCCAAAAATACTGTTTTTCGACGAACCGACGACCGGCCTTGATCCAATCATGGGCGCGGTAATTGACGGGTTGATTGTCGATTGTGTGAAGCAGATGGGTTCCACGGCGATTGCTATCACGCATGATATGGCTTCGGCACAGCGGATCGGAGATGAAGCTGCGATGCTCTATAAGGGGAGGCTTGTCTGGCAGGGACCAGCCTCATCATTAATGAATTCTGGCAATCCGCTGGTAGATCAGTTCACACACGGACGACGTGAGGGACCGATCACGATGGAGTTGCGGCGGTAACAGCCGTCATATTTTACGGCGTGTCGTCAGTTAAACCCTGATGATGGCGAATGAGGGTTGTACTTTCTGGCTGCCTGTGCTGACTGTTTTCCCGGGCTTTGGGGGGACAAACGTATGCGGCGATA
>NZ_WOTA01000016.1 GCF_011516825.1 Acetobacter oeni
CAGAAGAAAACGCCGTCTTCCCGCTCATGCTAATCTGATCTCCGTTCGACACGGAAATGCAGAATCATCTTTCCCGCCCTACGTCATCTCAGAAATGAGGGGATGCCTGAGAGCGTGACCACGTAACTTTCTTTGCCAATAGAGAAGATCGCTAAAAAGCAGCTGCCCGCAATCTGTCGCTGAACGGGGCGCTCATTTCATCAGCAGCAGCGCGATATTGAATACCTGATCCTCCAAAAATGCCCTGTTGATAAGTGGTGACAGCTTTGTGGAATGACACGTACCTTCACCCACGTTTCCCTGTGGATTAGCACGTACCTTTACACACGCCCGGACACGTACTTTCACCCACACAAGTGGTATATAACATATTGAAATTGATATGTTTTTCTAACCCGTAACACGCGCGCGCGTTTTAACTTAAATATATTCTTTTAACGTCTGAGGGGCTCTTCCAGCTGGGGATATGTCTACAGCAACGTTCCGCAGTATAGGATGTAGTCGAGAGCCGAGGGTGTTTAAACACTTTGATCGTAGCGTTTAAACGGTACGCAATTCATTGTTTCTCTGGGCCACCTGCGGGAGACAGCCAGTAGGCAATACGATCAGGGCTCGGATTGAGGTTTAGCGGCCTTGGGCTGGAGACGTGACGTTTCGGAGATGCCTTTGGGCTCTGTTTCTCGAAGGCGGTAGAAGGGGCAGAGGACGGCTCTTTTTGGGATATCTATGAGGAGAGCCCCAAAATAAATTTCCTGACGTGCCGAGTGAACTGACTGTAGCTCATCTGAAGAGCATCGTGATGTTTTTGGAAGACATCTGACCTGTTGTAACCTTGCTCCAACTCTTCTGCGATGACGGATTTCAGGGCAAGAAACCTCACGCGAGCCATCCCCTTCTTATTTGGCGTCATTGTAACCACTTCCAAGGCATAGCCTTCCTATTAGCGCGCGAATATGCGCGAATATAATCCAATATGTGCAATTATAGGCGAATATATGCGAAAATCTTCCAGATCGTGAGACCGGGGGTGCATTCGCATATAATTGCATATTGTCGCGTGATGTTTGAAAGCAAGATAGGCTGCCCCGTCCGGGGCAACGTGCTTATTCGCCTTTGGCTCAACGCTGGATAAGGGGCAAGCCTAATGGAAGATCAGAGCAGAAAGCGCAACAAGCATGTGGGGCCGAGGGCCGGAACGCCAATCAAAGTTCAGGTTACGGCGGATGAGAGGAAGGCCATTCAGGATACTGCACGGAAGGTGCGGCTTCCTGTTTCTGCCCTGCTTCGGAAGTTGGCTCTTGGATACGAACCGCCAAGCAAGATTGACCTTGAAACCCTCTATGCGGTTGGACGGTTGCGGGGTGACTTCGGGCGGCTGGGTGGTCTCTTGAAATTGTGGCTTGTGGACGCGCCCGGTCAGGGTGTTCCTGAGAGCGACGTAAGGGCCGCGCTCGATACGATTTTGGCTAAGCAAGGTGAGCTTTCCAGCCTTATTGCAGCCATTGAGAAAGCGACTTGTAGCTGATGGCTCGTTTGGCATGGAAGCATGAGAACAATGCAAGACTGTCCAGAAAACGGTGGTTTTCCAAACACATCAAAAAATGACATCCGAGACTATCCGAACCCCAATTGTCGAGTTAACATTCTCGTCAAGTTTTCAACGTCCCGGTTGTGTCAATGAAACAGCGAATCGGCTACGCACGGGTCTCCACGGAGGACCAGCATCTGGACTTGCAGCGCGATGCGCTTCAGCAGGCCGGGTGCCATGTAATCTATGAAGAAACGGCGAGCGGAAAGAATGCCTCGCGTCTGGAGCTGGAGCAGTGCCGAAAGGCTCTGCGCGACGGCGATACGCTGGTGGTGTGGAGGTTGGATCGCCTAGGGCGCAGCCTACCGGATCTCGTGCAGATCGTAGCCGAGCTGGAGCGCTCTGGAATTGGCTTTGAGAGCCTCACCGAGAAAATCGAAACGAACAGCGCGGCGGGCAAGCTAGTCTTCCACGTGTTTGCGGCCCTCGCGGAATTCGAACGCAGTCTGATCCGCGAGCGAACTCATGCTGGTCTGGCTGCAGCGCGTGCCAGAGGCCGCTCTGGCGGCCGCAAACCGAAGCTCGGGGAGAAGCAGGTCCGCGAGATCAAGGCGCTGCTTCGTGACCCTGAAATACAGGTTGCCGATGTAGCCCGGCGCTACGGCGTGTCCCGAACCACCCTGTACAAGCATGTCGGTGTCGTGGCCCCACGGCACCCATGACGTTCAGCGCACATAGCCGCTCCCAAGGAATCACAAGAATGCTGTCTCGGAGACCACATTGAGCATCGAAAAAACCCTCTTCGCCGCCGCTGACAAGATGCGCGGCGCGATGGACGCCGGGGAATACAAGCACATCGCGCTTGGCCTGCTGTTCCTCCGCTATGTCTCCGAGGCCTTTACGCGACGGCATGATCTGATTGCCGAGGAGGGCGGCGATCCGGAGGACCGCGACGAGTATCTGGCCGAAAACACGTTCTTCGTGCCGCCATCGGCCCGCTGGTCTTCACTCGCCGCGCAGTCGAAGGATGCCCGCATCGGCGTGATGATCGATGACGCGATGCGTGAGATCGAAGCCGAGAACCCCAGCCTCAAAGGCGCGCTGCCAAAGGTCTTTGGTCGCGAGAGCATCGACCGCGCCATGCTCTCGGGCCTGATCGACCTATTCTCGAACCTTAAGCTTGATGGCACTCGTGCTGATTTCGACCTGATCGGGCGCATCTACGAATACTGTATTGGCGAGTTCGCCAGTAGCGAAGGCAAGCGCGGCGGAGAGTTCTATACGCCAAAATCAGTGGTCGATACGCTAATCGAGATGATTGAGCCCACCCATGGTCGCGTTTACGACCCATGCTGCGGTACGGGCGGCTTCTTTGTCCAGTCGGAAAAGTTCATCGACGCCCATCAGGGACGCACCGACGACATCGCCATCTACGGGCAGGAGCGCAACCACACCACCTTTGGTCTGGCCCGTATGAATCTGGCCATTCGTTCCATCTTCGCCGATATCCGCTGGAATTCCGAAGGCACGTTGCTGCGCGACGAGTTCCCGGATGAGCGTTTCGACTACATTCTCGCCAACCCGCCATTCAACATTTCGGACTGGTCGGGCAACCTGCTGCGCGAAGACGCCCGCTGGCGCTTCGGCGCACCGCCAGTTGGCAACGCCAACTTTGCCTGGATTCAGCATATCCATGCGCATCTGTCCGCCGTCGGAATCGGTGGCGTGGTCATGGCCAACGGTTCCATGTCGTCCATGTCTGGCGGTGAAGGCGAAATCCGGCAGGCGCTGGTGCAGGGCGATGCGGTGGATTGCATGGTCGCGCTGCCCGGGCAGTTGTTCTATGGCACGCAGATTCCCGCGTGCCTGTGGATTCTGGCCAAGGACAAGTCCAACGGTGTCGCCATGAACGAGAAGCTGCGCGATCGGCGCGGCGAGGTGCTGTTTATCGACGCGCGGAAAATGGGCGCGCTGGTGCCCGGCTCACGCAAGCAAAAGGAACTGTCAGAAGACGAGATCCGCCGTATCGCTGCCACCTATCACGCGTGGCGTGGTGAGGCGCGCGAGGGGGCTTACGAGGACGTGCCTGGCTTCTGTAAGTCGGCGACGCTGGCCGAGATCGAGGGGCATAACTTCGTTCTGACACCGGGCCGTTATGTCGGTGCGGGTGTGGGTGAGGAAGATGATGAACTGTTCGAGGAGAAGTTCGAGCGGTTGATGGGCGGCTTACGCGAGCAGTTTGCTGAAGGGCGAAGGCTGGAGGTTGAAATCGAATCTCGGTTGGGATCGCTCCAATGAAGGGATTTCAGTTAACCGAGGTCGGACGAATTGTTACAGGTAAGACGCCCAAGACCAGTCGCCCTGAATATTTCGGTGGCGACATCCCATTCGTCACCCCCTCGGACATGCAAGAAAGTCGCGTTATCGAAAGTACCGGCCGCAGCCTTACAGCTGACGGTGCGGCTACGGTGAAAAACTTGGTCATACCTCGTCATGCAGTGATGGTTTCTTGTATCGGTTCTGATATGGGAAAGACATATCTGTCCAATGGGCGGTGCGTTACCAATCAGCAAATCAACTCAATTATTGTGGATCGTGAAAAATTTGATCCTCTATTCATCTATTACAACCTCTCTGGAAGGCGCAGTGAGATACGCAATGCTGCGGCTGGCGCTGCGCAACCTATCCTGAACAAAACCGAGTTTGGAAAGATCCTCGTCGAGGCTCCATCGCTAGAGGAGCAACGCGAAATCGCAGCCACCCTTGGCGCCCTAGACGACAAGATCGAGCTGAACCGCAAGACGGCGGCGACGCTGGAGGAGATGGCGCGGGCGCTCTATCGCTCGTGGTTCGTGGATTTCGACCCGGTGCGCGCCCGCGCCGAGGGCCGCGCACCCGCCCACATGGACGCCGCCACTGCCGCACTCTTCCCCGACACCTTCGGCAAGGACGGGCTGCCGGAGGGCTGGAGTAAGGCGCCACTTAACACGCTTTGCAAAATCACAAGCGGCAAACGACCATCGCAGAAGGTATTAACGGAGAATGCAGACAATCCGATTCCTGTTTATGGCGGGAATGGGATTTCTTGGTTTACCAATAAAAAATTATTTGATGACAAATTTTTAGTTACAGGACGCGTTGGGACGTTGGGTACGGTCTTTCGTGTGCAAGAGGCGTGTTGGGTGTCAGATAATGCTCTTTGTCTTTTTCCGAAGAATGACGCAGGCTTTGAATATCTGTTTTTTGCACTTTCACAGATTGATATTCTCAGTTTGAACAGTGGTTCTACCCAACCCCTTCTTACACAGACTAGTCTTGCGGCTCAGAATTGTTTGCTACCCAACCAGCGGGTAATCTTGTCGTTTCACGAATATGTCTTTCCGTGGTTTGAGTCCCAAAGACACTTAGTGAGCCAAAACCGTACCCTGGCAATTCTACGTGACACTCTTCTCCCGCGCCTCATGTCCGGCGAACTGCGTGTGGCTGCCGCCCGCGAACTGATCGAGGAGGTCGCCTGATGGCCTGGATCAGCGAGGCGCAGCTTGAAACGCATTTCATGGAGAGCCTCGCGCCGCTCGGCTACAGGCTGGCAGATGGGGCAGATGTATCGCCCGAGGTGAAGGACCCGCTGCGGGCCAGCTTCCGCGAGACAATCCTCACCCCGGTGTTGCTGGAAAGTCTGGCGCGGCTGAACCCGGATGTGCCGAAAACTGCGTTAGAGGACGCGGCCCGGCGCGTCACCGACAGCGTATTTACTTCCGACATCGTGCAGGAAAACCGTCGCCTCCATGATCTGATGGTTCATGGCGTGCCGGTGACGTTCTTTCGCGATGGGGAGGAACGCAATGCCCGTGTTCAGCTGATCGACTGGAGCAACGCGGCCAATGACTGGTGCGCGGTGCGTCAGCTTGATGTGGTGGGTAAAACGGCGCGCATTCCCGATGTTGTGTTGTTCCTCAATGGCCTGCCGCTAGTAGTGGTAGAGCTGAAGGGCGTTGCCGGAGCGGATATCAAAGCCGCCTGGAACCAGATCGACACTTATCGGACCGACATCCCGGACCTGTTCCGAACCAATCTGCTGACCGTGATCTCGGACGGGCTGCATGCGCGCTACGGCTCGCTGTCGGCGGGTTTCGATCGTTATATGAGCTGGCGCACGGTGGACGGCACGACATTGGTGCCGAAGGGCTCAGAGCTTGAGCTTTCGACGCTGACGAAAGGTTTGCTCACGCCGCAAGTATTACTAGACATGCTGCGCTGGTTTGTGGTGTTCGAGGATGAGGGCAAGGGGCCGATCAAGAAGATCGCGGGCTATCATCAGTTCCATGCAGTGCGTAAGGCGTGCGAGACGATCCTGAGCGCTCGTGCGGGCGACGGCAAGGGCGGTGTGATCTGGCACACGCAGGGGTCGGGCAAGAGCCTGCTGATGACCTTCCTGTCCGGCCGCGTCATGCATCACCCGGCGATGGAGAACCCGACGCTGCTGGTGCTGACTGACCGCAACGATCTGGACAACCAACTTTTCGCGACCTTTGCCCGCTGCAAGGATCTGCTGGGGGAGGAGCCGGTACAGGCGGACAGTACCGAGGATCTACGCCGTCTGCTGGATCGTAATGTCGGCGGCATCATCTTTTCCACCATCCAGAAGTTCCGCCCGGAAACCGGCGAGACCTTCCCGGAGCTGACCGCACGCTCCAACGTAGTGGTGCTGGTGGATGAGGCGCATCGTACGCAATACGGGTTCGAGGCCAAGCTGAACAAGGAAACCGGCGAGATCCGCCACGGTCTTGCCTATCAGCTGCGCAAGGCGTTGCCGAACGCGGTGTATGTGGCCTTCACCGGCACGCCAGTGGAGCTGGTGGGCGCAGATACGCGCGGTGTGTTCGGCGACTATATCGACGTCTACGACATCGCACAGGCGGTCTCAGACGGCGCAACTGTGCCGATCTATTACGAGGCGCGGGTCGCGAAGATCACACTCGATGACGATATTGCCGCGACACTGGACGACGATTTCAACGAGGCAACGGAGATGCTGGCCGAAGATCAGGCTAGTGCGACCGCGAAGAAATGGACACGGGTTGAAGCGCTAGTCGGGGCGGATAAACGCCTTGATACGGTAGTTCAGGACATCCTTACCCATTTTGATGCCCGGCTGGAGGCGATGGACGGCAAGGCGATGATCGTCTGCATGAGCCGCCGCATCTGCGCCGAGGTCTATGATCGCATCATTGCCGCACGGCCAGACTGGCACGGTGACACAGACGATACCGGCAATGTCAAAGTGGTGATGACCGGTTCGGCGACCGACCCGGCAACGCTGCAGCAGCATATCCGCTCCAAGACCCGGCAGGAGGCGATCCGTAATCGGTTCAAAAACCCGGCCGATCCGCTGAAACTCGTCATCGTGCGCGACATGTGGCTGACGGGCTTTGATGCGCCGTGCATGCACACGCTCTACGTCGATAAGCCGATGAAGGGGCACGGGCTGATGCAGGCCATCGCTCGCGTAAACCGCGTGTTCCGCGACAAGCCTGCGGGTCTGGTGGTGGACTATATCGGCATCGCGGCAGAGCTGAAGGCGGCGCTGGCGCACTACTCACAGACCGATCAAGCCCAGACTGGCATCGATGAAGCCGAAGCGGTCGCTGCCTTTCTGGACGCCTTGGACGTGGCACGGACGCAGTTCCATGGGTTTAATAACTATGGGGCCGCGTTGCATGGTGCGCCGAGCGAGCGTCTGGCCGTGCTCCCGGGCGCGATAGAACACATTCTGGCCCAATATCGCGACAGCGACGCGGGACCGAAGCGTTTTCATGATGCTGTCGCGGCTCTCGTCAAGGCTTACAAGCTGGCATCGGGCAGTCCTCAGGCGACCGAGCATGCGGAGGAGGTGGCGTTCTTCGCTGCCGTCCGATCAAGCCTAGGCAAGCTGGATGTAGGCGGCGGTCGCAATGATGGCGGGACCGATTTCGCGATCCAGCAACTGGTCAACAACGCCGTGGCATCGACAGAGGTGGTCGATATCCTAGAGGCCTGCGGATTCGACCGGCCGGACATCAGCGTTCTGTCCGACGCCTTCATGCTCGAGCTTCAGAACATGCAGCACCGCAATCTGGCGGTGGAAGCGTTGAAGAAGTTGTTGAATGGCGAGATCAAGGCACGGACGCGCACTAACGTGGTCCAACAGGAGGCTTTCTCGTCCCGGCTGGAAGAGGCAATCGCTCGCTACCATAACCGCAGTGTTGATGCCCTTCAGATCCTTCAGGAACTGATCGCGCTGGCCAAGGATCTACGCAACGAGCCCGAGGATGGCCTGAATGCAGCCGAGCGCGCGTTCTACGACGCGCTCGCTCAGAATGAGAGCGCCGTGCAGGTGATGAGCAATCAGGAGCTGAGGGTGATTGCGACGGAGTTGGTGTCCACAGTTCGCAACAATTCGGGGGTGGACTGGTGGAAGAGGGAGAATGTCAGGGCCAAGATGCGTGTGGCGATCAAGCGAATCTTGCACCGGCATGGCTATCCGCCAGATTTGGCCTCAGAGGCCGTCAAGCTAGTGCTGCGGCAGGCGGAAGCTTTGGCAGTGAGCTGACTGAAATCTCGTAGCTTATTCTAGATCAGTGACCTTTCTTTGCGCATGGCTTGTCGATTGTTAGTGAGAAGAGATCGTGTACATTTCAGAGATATATGCAAGTGGTTTTCGTTGTTTCGATCCTCTCACTCCGCTGCAGCTTTGCCTCTCTTCTGGCTTAAATATTTTCGTTGGGCCAAATGATGCGGGCAAGAGCGCAATTGTTGACGCTGCTCGCTACGTCCTATGGACGCGTGGCGACGACTATATCCGCCCGGACGAGCACGATTTCCACGTCGACGCCGATGGCGCACGGGGTTGCGACTTCATCATTCGCTGCACCTTCGACGATCTCAGCGCGGATGAAGAGGCTCGGTTCCTCGAATGGTGCACCAACGAAAAGGGGAAGCTCCGTCTTCACGTCTGTATGCGGGGCGCTCGGCGCGTTTCTCCTGGTGGTGGCAGCATCATCTCCAGCCAGCACCGCGCCGGCGCCGAAGGCGAAGGCTTACCGCTCGACGGGGAACTGCGCGAGTATTTGAAGGCCACCTATCTCAAGCCTCTGCGGGACGCCGAGCGTGAGATGCGAGCGGGGCGCCGGTCACGCCTGTCGCGTATTCTGGGGGCAATGCCCACGATGGGGCCTCAGAGCAAGCCGGCGGCGCCAGGCGCCAACGCTACGCTCTATGACACGCTTGCCGCCGCCGATGTCGCCGTCCGAGACAACCCTGCCGTGTACGGCGTGGCCAATAGCGTGAACACTGATTTCCTCGACAAACTGTCGTTCGTCGATGATCGCCTCGTGGCGACGCTGGACCTCGGCGCTGGTGGCTCGTTCGATCAGATTCTCGAAAGGTTCGAGCTTTATCTGAATGCCAAGGCTGGCACGGAGCGAGTGCAGCGGGGGCTAGGCTACAACAACCTGCTCTTCATGGCAGCCGAGCTGCTATTGCTTCAGTCGCATCCCGACCAGGTGCCGTTTCTGCTGATTGAGGAGCCCGAAGCGCATCTGCATCCGCAGCACCAGACGCTCTTCATGGAAGTGCTTGCGGCCCGCGCCGCCAAGCCGGACCCGGACAAGGGCGAGACCCATCAGCAGGTCCAGGTGTTACTCACCACCCATAGCCCGCAGCTCGCGGCCGGCGCTGAGCTTGAAACCATGACGATGATCGTCGGTCACCGCGCTTTTCCGCTGGGCGCGGCCCATACCCGGCTCGAAGTGGACGATTATGAGTTCCTTCGCCGGTTCCTCGATGCGACCAAGGCCAACCTGTTCTTCGCTCGTGCGCTGATTGTAGTCGAGGGCGACGGCGAGCACCTGTTGCTGCCGGCCGTCGCCGAGAAGCTAGGCCGTCCGCTCAGCCGCCACGGCGTGTCGATCGTCAATGTCGGCCACCGTGGTCTGTTCCGCTATAGCCGGATTCTGCAGCGTAAGGCCGGGGACGCGGTGCCGGTGCCTGTGGCGCTCATTCCAGATAGGGACATCCCGCCACCTGAAGCCAAAGGTCTCGTCGGCGAGCGCAAGACTGAGAACGAGTTGACTCAGGACGAGATCGCAGCGCGGCTGAAGACGCTGCGGCGCGATATCGGAGATCCCGTCGACGCTTTCATCGCCGATAGCTGGACACTTGAGTTCGATCTCGCGCTCCGACCCGAGCTTGCCGAGAGCGTTCACCAAGCGGTCCAGCTCGCCAAGACCAGCAGTCGCAAGCCCGAGTGGCTGGCGAAGATCGTGAAGAGCGCTAGTGAAACCTACGCGGGCTGGAAAGAGGCGGGGCACTCTGCGACCGAGATCGCCGTCAAGATCTACCAGCCCGTCCATGACAAGGACGCCTCCAAGGCCGAGGTCGCCGAGCAACTCGCTGCCATATTGCGCAAGCGCACGGATACGCCGGAACAGATGCGCGATCGGCTCCCTCCTTATCTGGTGCGCGCGATCGATTACGTGACGGGTGGCTATGTTCCCGGCGCGCCGGCAACCGCTCCTGAGCTGGATGCTGAAGACGAAGAGATTGGGGCCGCCGGGATAGAGGGCGCGGCGGCGGCGGAGGGGTAACGTCATGTTCGAAATCCTGCCGCTGACGCCTGAACTGCTTGCTGAACTTGGCGACGAACTGGGCGGCCGCGATTTCACCGACGCGAGCCAGACCGACTTCCTGGCCAAGACCACCCCATGTGACGTCCAGGCAGCGCCCGGCAATGGTAAGACGACGCTGCTGGCGGCGAAGCTCGCGCTGCTTTCACGTAACTGGCTGACCCGCAGGCGGGGCGTCTGTGTGATCTCGCATACCAATGCCGCACGGACGGAGGTCGAAGACCTGATCGCCCGCCACCCGACAGCGGCGCGACTGACGTCCTATCCCCATTTTACCGGCACGGTCACGGCTTTCATCAACCAGTACCTTGCCTTGCCTTACCTCAGCGGCTTGGGCTGGAGCGTGCGCCAGATTGATGACGACGCCTTCGCGGCGGAGGCGTTGAGGCGGTATCCCGGTTGGGGCGTCCTCGACAGTCTCGCCAAGAACAAGAAGCTCAAGCTGAAGCGTAGGCTCGAAGAGTGGATTGCGCTCCTCGATTTGGATCCGGGTTTCACGGACATAGATGCAGAGCCCCAGACACTCACGGTGCGCCGCCGCAAAGGACAATGGGGTGCCCACACCGATTGCGGGAAGGCGCTCGAATCCCTCAAGGCCTCGATGGTCAGGAGCGGACTCTATCGCTACGCCGACATGACTGCGCTCGCATGGCGTGCGCTCCGTGAAAACCCGGCTCTGGCCGCGCGGCTTCGTGATCGCTTCCCGCTCGTCATTCTTGATGAGGCGCAGGACACTCATGGCGAACAGCTTCGACTGCTGGAGCACGTCTTCAAGCAGGACGGGACAGCGTTCCAACGCCTCGGGGACAGCAATCAAACGCTCTACGAGGACGATGGAGCGGCCCCGGCCTATTGGACGCCAGGCCCCGACTGCATCCCTCTTGATACGAGCCGCAGGTTCGGCGGGGAGATCGCCGGTTTTGCAAGCCGGCTGACCGCGCGGCAGGCTCAGACGATTGTGGGCTTGGGCATACGGCCTGCGTCGCGGGTGATGCTCCTGTTCGACGAGAGTACGATCGGCAGGGTTCTCGGAGCCTTCGCCGAAGAAGCGCGCGCGCTGTGGGGCGAAGATTGCAGCAGGCGCGACGTCTGGGCCGTCGCATCGCGTCACAATCTGACCGGCAAAAAGGGGGCGTGGCAGCCGAAGAGCCTAGTCGACTATCACCCTGCATATCGCAGCGAAGGTGGTTCTCGCGGGAAGGCCAACCTTCTGTGCCGGCAGTTTCAGAAGGCTGCGGTACACCATGCCTCAGCACGCCCTCCCGCCGAGGTTAGTGAGATGCTCGCGGTCGGCATTTCCAGTTTGGCGCGCGCCCATGGGTGGAGAGCGGCGAATGATCGTCCAATTACCGCGCACAATGTGTGGACGGCACTATCACATCGCGACCTCGCGTTGCCACGGGCTGTGCGCCGACTACTGCGGGATCATGTGCTTGCCGGCGACGCGGCGTGGGATCAGGCGGCATGGTTGATTTTCATGGAACAGTTGTTGCCGCTCTTCAGTCCGCATCCTCTGGGCGCTGAAGCGGAAATCGCGGACTTTTGCAGTTTCGTCGCCGAACAAAAGGCCGATCCCGCCGACCCCGAACGCCGCTCTACGAAACAGGTGCAGTTCGACGATCTCACATTGCGGCTGGGATCGATCCACTCGGTCAAGGGCAAGAGCGTCGACGGAATTCTCGTCGTCGAGAGCGAGGTATGGAAAGGCAGCGGAGCAGACGAGCAGTGCATCGATCTGACCACGGTCCTGCCCCGTGCCTTTGGAGTTACTGACCAGCCATTTACGGGCGTAGGACTAAGCGCCGCGACTAACGTCTTTGTGGGTGTGACCAGGCCGCGGGAATTGCTTGGACTGGCGTTGCGCAAATCCGAAGCAACGGCGCTGATAGGGCCTGCCACGGATCAAGGGTGGAAACTCGTTGACCTTGTAGCCCAGGCGGCGGAGTTGAAGGAGTGAGCGAGCCCGTGTCGACCACGGGGTTGGGAACGTTGGACAAGCTGATTGGTTTGACGAAGCACACGACGCACGGCCAAGTACCAAGCCCGGTCTCTCCGCATTACTGGTTCTTACGCATCCCAATCGCCATCTGCTCGATAGCTCCAGTCAAAGTCGAAGCCAAAAAGCCTACACATGGTATTTTTCGTGGTTTGAGAGTCGTTAGTTTTGATAAATATAAGCAAAAACAATGAGTTGGTATGTCTGTTTATAATTGAGTGGGAATGAAGAGTTTTTGAGAGGGGCGATGCTCCTGCCGGGTTTGAGGGATGGTCTCTCAGACGTCCGGCTTGCCGAACGACACTTTGCCGGTTTAGTTAATTAAGAAACACTGACCCGCAAAAGACTGTTTGTTCTGGCATAAGGATGACTATGACCGGCCTGTCACCCGCTCCTTCTCCGGCCCCGCATGAGGCTGTTGCGCCGCGTATTGGCGATATGGCGCCGGATTTTACGGCTCGGACCACGCAGGGCGCTCTGACGCTGAGCGATCTGCGTGGACAGTGGGTGCTGCTGTTTTCGCATCCCGCGGATTTTACGCCGGTGTGTACGAGCGAGTTTATTGCGCTGGCACGGGAGGCGGACCGGTTCGCCGCGCTGAACTGCCGGCTGGTGGGGCTCTCGGTGGACAGTTTGCCGTCCCATCTGGCGTGGCTTGAGGCGATCCGTGTCAGCTTCGGGGTGCGGGTGCCGTTTCCGGTGGTGGAAGATCCTTCGATGGCCATTGCGCGGGCTTACGGGATGCTGGATGTCGCGGCGGACAGCAGTGCGACAGTTCGCGGCGTGTATGTGATTGATCCGGCAGGGGTCATTCGGGCCATCACATGGTATCCGGCTTCGGTCGGCCGGTCGGTCGAGGAACTGCTCCGGCTGCTTCAGGCCTTACAGCAGGCGGATCGGGCCGGGGTTCTGACGCCTGAAGGCTGGCAGCCGGGGGACGATGTGGTCGTTCCGGGCGAGCTAACGGAAGGCGCGGTCACAGCGACAGGGCAGGCGTGGTTTTTGCAGTATGCGCGATGCACGCAGTCATGACGCGGCTGACCGGGGAGGATGCGCGGCAGCTGACTGAGCGTTTGCGGCTTCTGGCGCAGCCGCAGCGGCTGATGATCCTGGATCTGTTGCTGGAAGGAACGCTTGCGGTCAGCGATATCGAGGCGCGATCGGGGATCGGACAGCCGACGCTAAGTCAGCAGCTTGGCACGTTGCGCCGGGCGGGGATTATTGCGGCAAAGCGGGATTCCCGTTCCATGCATTACAGTTTTTCCAGTGAGACGGAGCGGGAGAGGACGCGGCTTCTGCTCGGGCTGCTGTGTGGCAGTCAGGTCATGGCACCGGTTATCACGGTTTCTGAGGGATATGTGGAGCGTGAATCCGGCGGCGATGGCGGAGGGGCGCGGTTTGCGCGGGTTCTTGGTTCCGGGCGACGGACACCCTGACCCGCCAGATTGCCGGGGGAGAGCTTCATTCAGATATTACGGCAGTATCCCGGGGTATTTTGCCGAAGACCGGGACGCCTTTTTCGGGCGGGACGTGGCGTAAATCTTCGCTTCCGAGCATGACGATCACGTCGGAGGCTTTTCCTGATCTGGCAAATTTCAGTGTTGCGGCGGCATGAATAAGAACCCGGAAACGCTGGAATGACTGCCGGCGTGCTGCCAGAGTGGCGGGCGATGCGAGGCCGGCGGCGGCTTCCAGAGCTTCATCAAGGACACGGCAACTGACGCGCTGATTGCCGGCGAAGATTTCAAAAGAGATATGGCCCCTGTCTGCCTGATCGGAGGGCTGTGGCGTCAATGTCATAGATCCTCAGTCCTGCTCCGCAGACGGCCGGTTTTTCGGAAAATCAGAGTAATATCCGGAAACCGGCGCAATGCGGGGTTATTTTTTTCCGCTTTTTGAGAGGGAGGCCTTACCCTGCAACTGAAGCAGGGCATGCTGCGCCTCGGGGCTTGTTTTTTTTACAGCTTTTGGCTTCTTTAATTCACGATTGCCGCGTTTCTGACCTTTGGCCATGAGATAATTCCTTTCTGAATACGGATCAGAGAACCGTACAAGAACTGATCGCGGATGCGGTTGTCCGTATGGATAATATTCAGACACAGGGAAGCCTGACGGCAGAACGAAATATTTTAACTTGTTTGTTCTGAAATTTCTGCCGTTGATATCTTCTCTATCACTTCGGAGACAGGCGCGGCTATTTTTATTTTATTATCTCACGATAACATTTTGGATATAATGGCAGACAGCCGGCTGGCAAACCGGAGTATTCTGTCTGCCCGGTTTGTCAGATGGTTGCTCAGTATCCTGTTGAAGAGGTGGATGTTGATTGTGTCGTCGGGGATGGCAGATGCAGATAGCCGGCTGCCGGGGTGCGCTTCTGTTCTGTTGTCGTTTCCGATGAGTCCGACGAGGAGCCGCTTGGGAAGATAGCATCCGGTTCCGTGGATGCCGCCGCCGGCGCAGAGGCTGTGCCCGCTGAAGATGCGGCAGTGCCTGTGGCCTGTCCGGTTGTTTCTGGTGTGGCGAGTGCCGTTCCGGAAGAAACAGGCGCCGCGTCCGTTGTTGCCGGAGCCGTATCGCCGGTTGTATCGGTGGTGTGTGTTCCGGAACCGGTCAGCGTCTGCGTCTGAATCGCCCCGGCGACAGGCGTGCCGCCTGCATCAACCAGCCAGTCCTTCAGGTTTTTGCGGATCTGAAATTCCATCTCCACGTTCATGTCCTGCATCATCTGCCGCGTCATGTCATAGAGATTTGCGCGGCTGTCGCTGTCCCCCTTGTTCAGATCGGGTTTGAAGTTGCGTGTCACATGCGCTTCCGCGACGCCGAGTTGCTGGCCGGTTGCGGAGTTGATGTCGAGATGCGCATCCATCTGCCCGGTTAATGTGCCGCCGGGCTGATGCAGAATCGAGGCGTGGTCTACAGTGAAAATAGCCGACCCGGTTTGCCCGGCTGCGACGAGGCGATCCTGCGCGACCTGCACGAGGGCCTGATCAGGGGGGATCGGTGCCTGTCCGGACTCGTCGCCGGGAACGCTGCCGGCGATTGCATGATCGAGAACCTGCACCGTCGCGACGTTAAACTGCAGCTTTGAGAGATAGTCGTACTGATAAGGCGGGAACGAGGTTGTTGCATTGTCCGATCCGCAGCCTGACAGCAGGCTGGCGGATGCGATTGCGGTGGCCATCAGACCCGCGCGTGAGACGCGCGTGAAAGTCAGAAACCGGTTGCGAACACGCGTCATTTCACGTTCCTTCATTTCTGCGGGCAGCACGGTTTCTGATGCCATGCCTCAGAGTACTTTGTCATGATACGATTCAAAAGCAGCCGCGTCGGCAGCTCTCGTATGGTTTTTGCTGATTCTCTCAGAAGAGAATGCGGGGCCGAACGCATCGGTAATCTGAGCGTCTGACAGGCTGAGTTTCCCCGTTGTGCTGTCCGGCAGCCAGTTCCCGGGCAGAGGAGGTGGTGAGGTCGCGAGCGACGAAGCCGCGCCAAGGGTAAAGCTTCCCGTTGCGCCGAAATCCATGAGGAGGTGGTCGGGTGCGGCGGAGACATGGTTCGGATCGTCCATGAAACGGGATAGTATCCGCCCCGGGATCTGCTGTGCCTGAGAGGCAGGGAGGTCGGTCACGATCGTATCGGTCCCGGGACTGTAAATAACCGGTTTCGGAATGGGATCACGGGATGAGGTTCTGCCGGTGCCGACATAAAGAACTGTGCCGGAGACCGGGTCCGCGAACCGTGTCAGGTGGAGGTCATTGTCTTTCAGAACGTGATGGCCGCACAGAACGGAAGACCCGTAGGGGAACAGGATAACGGGTGACGTCTGTTCCGAAAGGCCCTGCGCCGACGGGAGGAGCGGAGCGAGCGCTGGCAGGTCCGAAGACGGCGCATCGGATGGCGGGACGAGAGACATTCCGGACAGGGCGACCGATGTAATGCAGCGCGGAGGACGAAACCGTGCCAGCCAGGTTGTGATCATGGCGTCGCGCAGCCGGGCGCTGAGGTTTTTTATCTGGCTGGCGGCTTCCGAAGGTGTCTGTTTTACGGCTTTCAGCGATCGTTGCGTCAGTGAGTGGAAAAATGGTGACAGAGAGTCGACCATTTCGTTCCGCTCGGACTCAGTCAGATCTTCGAACAGACTGGCGCGGTAATTGAGGTTGGCGTCGAAGATCCAGTAAGCTTCCGTCCCGTTTTCGTGGCATAGCCGGGCCACGGCCATGGGAAGCAGGGTGACGTGCAGAGCGGTGATATGCCAGCCGGGATAGAGAGTGCGGATCGGTTTTCCGCGGATACAGAGCGGGAAAATATGTGGTCCGAGACGGATGACAAACGCATCTGATTTGCCGGGTGATGACATTTGTGACGCATCCGTGCTGATGGTTCTCACTCCCTGCTCCGGGGCGCCCGATGGTTTAGCAGAGCTCTGACCGGTCTTGTCCGTCGTCATTGTTCAGGCGGGTGCCTTCCGACCTCGTCGCGCCTGAAATGGAAATCGACGTTACAGAACTCGCATTTCATCGTGATCTGACCGTCTTCAGCCATGTGGTCCAGGTCGTCGCCCGGGAAGCGTTCCAGCACGTCGGCCAGTTTTGCTCGTGAGCAGCGACAGCCATAGGCCAGGGCGCGCGACGTGCCGACACGGAGTTCTTCCTCATGGAAAAGCCGGTGCAGCACGGTTTCCGGTGGCAGCGATTCATCGAGCAGTTCGTCTTCGGTAAGAGTGCGTGCGAGCACGACGGCTGTGTCCCAGGCATCTTCGCCGAGTTCGTCCAGAGCCTCGCTGACATCGCTGTTCCGGTGCGTTCCGCCTGTTCCGGCGATCCGCTCCAGAATCAGGGCTCCGGCACGCCAGCCTTCCGGAGTGTGTCGGGCGGCCAGCATGAGCCAGCAGGCATGCTGTTCGCTGGTTTCGAAATAATGGGCCGCCATATCGGAGAGATTATTTCCAGAGATTTCGACGATTCCCTGATGCCGGTCCATTTCCGGTCCCTGATCCACGGTCAGGGCGAGATAGCCTGAGCCCGTCAGGTCCCTGTCTGTCGGATGCGGATTTCCGGCCAGAAGTTTGTCCAGCGCTTCCTGGTCTTCGCGTACGTAGAAACGCAGCGCGCCGGTATCCGTGCAGTCCGCGAGCAGCAGGCTGAGCGGGCCGTCGCCCTTGATCTGGAGAGAGAACGAACCCTGAAATTTCAGGGCCGTGGAGAGGGCGGCGACCAGGGCCAGGGCCTTTCCGCCCAGGGCGGAGACAGCGGGGACCGTGTCGTGGCGGCTGAGCAGCGCGTCGGCCAGGCGACCGAGCCGCACGAGGCGCCCGCGAACCGGTCTTCCTGCAAGATGAAACGGCGTGACGCCGCCGGGGACCACGATATCGGGAACGTCAGGGCGACCGCGATCGAGAAAAGCCGGGGTCTCTGGCATGGTCATACTCCTGTCCGTCCGCGGAGCCGGGTTTCCGGTCGCCGCATCCGGGCCTCCTGAATGGTCCGGGCCGGGCCGTCCATGACACAACGTATCTGTCCGGCGCCCCACGGACGCATATGTATTACGTCACGTCCGGTTTACAAATCGGACGTCAGTTCGCTTTCTATGGTTTCCAGCTTTTCCCCGAAGGCACGCCAGACGGCGTCATCAAGTGTAAATCCGTTTTTCAGAGCGCGCAGCAGACCGAGACGGCAGGCATCATGGCCTGTATCGAGATCGGTGGTGCGGGGCACGCCGGCCAGGCAGTCCAGATAGGAATCCCGGTAGCGGCTCAGTTCGGCTGTGCTCAGGTTCAGCGTTGCAAACGCTGCATCCACTTCCGGTTCCAGCCATCCTGGCGCTGCGGGCGTGTCTTCGGTCGTGCTCGACAGCGCCGGGCCATCTTCAGGCCCTGTCCCGACAACCCGTGTCGGTTCGCTGTCATTTTCTGTCGTCCCGGTCATTCCGGCTCCTTTCCGAAACGGGTCCAGTCCTCGCCGCCCAGCGCCCACACCAGCAGGCCTTTCTGCGCGTGAAGACGGTTTTCCGCTTCGTCAAACACCACGGACTGAGGTCCTTCGAAAACCTCTTCCGTCACTTCCTCGCCAATATGAGCCGGGAGGCAGTGCATGAACAGAGCATCTTTTGCCGCGTGGGACATCAGGGAGCGGTCAACGCGATAGGGTTCCAGCAGGATGACCCGCTCGGCGGCGGCTTCGTCCGACATGCTGACCCAGGTGTCGGTAAGGATGCAGTCCGCGCCCGACACGGCCTCGCGCGGGTCATGTGTCAGGAACAGTTTTGCGCCGTTGGTACGGGCCCAGGCGACGACTTCCTTGTCAGGTGGCAGCTGTTTCGGGGTGGCCACGCGGAGGGCGAAATCAAAGCGTGCGGCGGCTTCCATCAGTGAGGAGGTGACATTGTTGCCATCTCCGACCCAGGCCAGCGTGCGGCCTTTAATGGGCCCCCGATGCTCTTCGAAGGTAAGGATGTCCGCCAGGATCTGCACCGGATGGGACGCCGGTGTCAGTCCGTTAATGACGGGGACGCTGCTCCAGCGCGCGAGATCACGCAGGGAGGTGGTGCGTCCGGTGCGCAGCACGATGGCGTCCACGAAGCGGGACAGCACCCGGGCTGTGTCCTGAATGGATTCGCCGCGGCCGATCTGGGTATCGCTGGCTGAGAGGACGACGGCGTCCCCGCCGAGCTGGCGGATGCCGACTTCGAAGGAGACGCGGGTTCGGGTTGAGGGTTTGGAGAGCAGGATGCCGAGGGCGCGGCCTTCGAGAGGTTTCGCCGGATGCAGCGGGCGTTTGCGGCCCTGCTGCATTTTTTTGATACCTGCGGCGACATCAAGAATCTGGCGCAGTGTGGCTGCATCCAGGTCACGGATATCGAGGAAATGCCGGGGCGTGCTGCCGTTCTGATGAGCGGGGGGGAGAATGTTGGTTGCGGTGCTCACGAGACGGTCTCCCGGGAGGTGGCCCGAATGGCTTCGGCGGCCTGTTTCAGCCGGGAGACGGCTTCGTGGCAGTCGGCTTCGGTGATCACCAGCGGGGGGACAAGACGGAGCACGTTATCGCCAGCCGTCACGGCCAGGAGACCTGCGTTATGGGCGGCATTCAGCACATCCGCTGCTTTTGGAACGCATTTCAGGCCGATCAGCAGGCCGAGGCCGCGCCGTTCGGAGAATATGTCGGGGCATTCCCGGATGAGGTTATCAAGCAGCGTGTCGAGCAGACGCGCCCGCTCGCGCACCTGTTCCAGAAATCCCGGGGCGAGAAGCACGTCGAGCACGGCGTTGGCGGCGGCACAGGCAAGCGGGTTGCCGCCGAAGGTTGTGCCGTGGGAGCCGGCAGTCAGGTGCTTTGCGACGGTTTCCGTGGCGAGAATCGCGCCGATCGGAAAGCCGCCGCCGAGACCTTTGGCTGTCGACATGACATCCGGCGTGACGCCGGCCCATTCATGCGCGAAAAGCTTTCCGGTTCGTCCGACCCCGGTCTGCACTTCATCGAAGGCGAGGAACAGGCCGAACTCGTCGCACATGGTGCGGAGTTCCCGGAGGAAGCGCATGTCGGCGGCTTTGATCCCGCTTTCGCCCTGGACAGGTTCGAGCATGACGCCGGCTGTCTCAGGGGTGATGGCCGAGCGGACGGCGTTCATATTGTTCAGCGGCACATGATCGAAGCCGGGTGCGCGCTCGCCGAAGCCATCGAGATAGGCCGGGTTTCCGGTGGCCGAGAGCATGCCGAGTGTGCGGCCATGGAAGGCGCCATCGAAGCAGAGGATGCGCGTGCGTTCCGGATGGCCGGATTTTGCCTGGGCCCGGCGGACGGCTTTCACCATGCCTTCATTGGCTTCCGCGCCGGAATTGCAGAAGAACACACTGTCCGCGAAGGTGGCTTCGACCAGTCGCGCGGCCAGTTTTTCGGCCTGAGGGATCCGGAACAGGTTGGATACGTGAATCACCCGCGCGGCCTGTTCGGAGATGGCCTTCACGAGATGCGCGTTGGCGTGTCCGAGCGAGCAGGTGGCGATGCCTGCCGCGAAATCGAGAAATCGTCGCCCGTCCGTCGCGTACAGCCAGGCGCCTTCGCCCCGCTCGAAAGCGAGGTCGGCACGGTTGTAGGTCGGCATAAGAGCGGGAATCATCGAACGCGTTACTTCTTGTCTGAATTAATATTCCTGAAACGGAAACCGCCCGCTGCCTGGTGGGAGCGGGCGACCGGTTCGGTACTATGATGACCGTGCTGTTACGCTCAAGTCAAACGGTGATGGAGCGGGAGGTGATAAATATGTGCGGTTCCGGATGTTTCAGACCTGATTATCGGGGCGGGCCGTCTTTCTGAATGAAGAAAGGTTTTCGGGCCGTAGCCAGGCCCCTTAAAATTGAGGGGGCTCTTTTTGATCGCCGGTTTATTATACAAACCGGGTGACGGGGCTGCTTTATCTTCTCTTTACTCGCGCAGTTATCACCACATGAATCTGGTATGGTGGAAATGGCCCGCAATTATCCGTCTTCTGCCACTATGAAAACGGATAATTCATAAAACTATCTGATATGGTTTGTTGTTTAAAGCTGGTCACGGTCAGCCGGGAATGAAGCAGCTTATCCCGCTAATCTGCGGGCACCTTGCTCCAATGGGGATCGCAGGTCGGTAGTATGCTGGTATGCAGACTGCTGTTCATGGCAACAATCAGATACCCGAGACTCAGGAAGGGCTCCCGGGCGGGTTGTCGTCACAGTATTGCCTGATCGCTTTTGACAAGCCTCTCTCTGCTTTGCCGCAGATAACGATGCGGATTTCATACGACAGGTCCGGAGCCTGGATTCAGTAAAATACGTTTTCCGGGCGCTTTTTTTACAACTCCGATGCAGTTGGGGCTCTTCGTTGTTTTCGACTCATTTGCGAATGCAGAAATCTTTGGACCTCCGACATATTTTGTAAGCAACGGAGTCCTTATCAACGCATGTCGGAGCAATCATCGAATAGCCGGAGGGGTATCATCAGCCCCATATTCGCCCGAAAAAAGAAAAAAACCGGCCCATAACGAAATACGTTGTTGCTTTTCGGCAACATTAAGCCGGGCAAATGTATCATGAGCACTGTTATCTCGTTGACAGTGCGGCCTAACAGAGACGTAAATTGTCCATATCAAGTTCGAAACGTGTTGCCATACCCGGAAAAGCAACAGAGGCATTTCCGAAAGCAATAGCTGATGGAATGCGTCATGCAGGGTACGTCAGCACGTCCGGGTCACATCGTTGTTTATGCTTGCCTCGCCCACGGCCAGGCCATCTGAAACCAGACAGGCCTGAAGCGAGGAAAGATTCATGTGGAAGCATGCCGAATGAGCCAGATGTTAACTAAAACTGTCCGCTATCGGAAACTGCTTCTCCTTACTTTTTCGGCCACGAGCGGGATGATCTGTTCTTCCGCTTTTGCCCAGAGTACAGACACGCAGCCTCATTCGACCAGCAAAGCTCATACTAAAAAATCTAGGCCGGCCAGTAAAACGCCGGCGACAACGACCGCCGTGACAAGACCGCCAGCCTCAGCTGCTGCAGTCCCCGCAACGACTGTACGGTCAACGAACGCTTCGGTCGTCTCGAAGGCCGCCGCTATGCGTGGTATGGAGGCCAGATCCTCCGAATCAGAAAATGTCGTTGTAACCGGCACATTGTTTCACGACCCGAATGCCGCCAGCGCGGCTCCGGTTGAAGAGCTGACCGCTCGCGATCTTCAGCGTCGTGGCATCAAGACCGTGACAGATGCTCTGCAGCAGCTGTCCTCGAACGGCTCGGGTAATCTGACCAACGCGTTCGGTTCCAATGGCGCGTTTGCGACGGGCGCATCAGCACCATCGCTGCACGGACTGACGACCGATTCAACACTGATCCTGATGGATGGTCAGCGCCTGTCCTACTATCCGCTGGCTGATGATGGCGAGCGCGATTTCGTTGACACCAACTGGATGCCGAACTCGATCATGCAACGGATCGACGTAAAGGAGGACGGCGGGTCCGCGACCTATGGCGCGGATGCCGTGGGCGGCGTGATCAACTTCATTACCCGCAAGGAAATCAAGGGGTTTGAAGGCAATGCCGAAGGCGGGCTGAGCCAGCTCGGGATCGCGGGCCATCAGCGGCTGTACGCGACCTACGGACATGGTGACCTAGCGAATGATGGATACAACGTCTACATCAATGCGGAATACCAGCAGGATGACGCCGTCTATAACCGGGATGTCGGCTATCCGTACAACACCTCTAACCTGACCGGGATCGGTGGCACGAACTGGATCAACAACAGCAGCAATCCCAGTGCGACTTACGGAAGCACGCAGGCCATCGTTGCGCCCGTGGTCAACGGGCAGGTCGTCGGCTCCTATCAGCTTCTGAATCCATCCGCTTCGTGCGGGAAGTACGGTTCGCGTTCAAGCGGAACTCTCGGAGCGACGAATAACTACTACGGCAGCGGCTCGGCTTTTACGGGGTGCAGCACTGATACGACCAAAGCATATGGCCAGATCAGCCCGTCTATTCAGCGCATCAATACCACGCTCCATTTCACTGCCAATGTTACGCCGCGCTCACAGTTCACGACGATGTTCACCTACTCGCAGACCCTGACGGTCGCTCAGGGAATAACACCGGCCACCCTGCAGTCACAAACTCAGTCGAAGCAGGCCAGCTCGTACGATCTTCTGATTCCTGCTGTTCTGTCCAACGGGAAACTCAATCCAAACGATCCGTTCGCGGCACAGGGCGAGGCTGCGAGCATGAATTACATGTTTGGAGATCTCGTTCCGACAACCACTGCTTATAACCAGAATTTTCGTGGTTCGATGCGCTATAACGGCACGGCGGCCTCGAAGTGGGGATCGGACTGGAACTACGATTTCAATTTCGTCGGCATGGATTCTTTGCTGACCCAGACCTACACAGGTTACCCGACGATCAACGGAATCGAGAACGCGGTTAATAACGGCACATACAACTTCGTCAATCCGTCGGAAAATTCACAGTCCGTCCTGAATTCGATCGCCCCGAAAGACGTGGTCCATGACAGGACCCAGGAATATTCCTACGAGATGACGGCCAGCAAGGGTCTGTTCAAACTTCCCGGCGGTATGGTGAACATTGCTATCGGCGGAAACATACGCTGGGAGGCCCTGAATGCCCCCAACGCAAATCCGTACAATGCCGCCGATCCCGGAGCACAGTACTGGACCATCAATCCGGTCAGCGCGAAAGGCAGCCGCTGGGTGGAATCCGGATTCTGGGAGCTGGGTCTTCCCTTCCACAAGATGCTGAAGGGCGATCTTGCTGGCCGCTACGACAATTATTCGACCAGCACCGGTGTCAGTTACCACCACTATACGCCGCAGGCTAATCTCGTGTTCAAACCGGTCGATGAGTTCGCGCTCCGCGGTACATTCTCACGTGGTTTTCGCGTTCCCAGCTTCTCTGAAACTGGTGGCGACACTGTCGGTTATATTCAGAATACGATCACGAATTCCGCGTGGCTGGCGGAGCACAACAATAACTCTTACACCAATGCGTACTATGTCGGGCTGAACTCGGTTGGCAATCCGAACCTGAAACCGGAAATCGCGACGAATTTCAGCGGCGGCGCGGTCATCAGGCCACTCCCGTGGATAACCCTGAGTGCCGATTATTATTATATCAAGAAATCCAACTATATTATGGGCAATCCGCTGGGACAGGATGCGTCCGCGATCAGCGAAGATTATGTTACGGGCGCCGCGTTACCTGCGGGCATAACGGTCACGCCCGATACGGTTGATCCGGCAAATCCGACTGCCACCGCGCGCCCGGGCCTGATCAATTACAGTTACATCAACGCGCCATGGATGCGTACGGACGGTGTCCAGCTCGGCTTTACTGCCTCCCATCGCCTGCCAGGAATTCTGCATGAGATAAACTGGTACAGCAAAGGCGAAATGACCTTTGTCCGCCGGTTCTCAGTCGCGTTGCCCGATGGTGGCGGGGTTGAACAGTTCGCCGGGACAATCGGTCCTTACAACACGACGTCGGCTTCCGGCACGCCGCGCTGGAAGGCCAACTGGTCCAACACATTTATGTGGCGCAAGCTCGCGGTGACACCAACGGTGTATTACACCAGCGGTTACAAAACCGTTGCGCAGGACGCTGAGGGAGCCGGCGTCACGTCCTGTTCCGAGGCCCTGACCGGCTGGGACCAGGTTCCTTCCGGCCAGTGCCATGTCAAAAACTACTGGGACGTTGATCTGACCGTTAATTATCAGATTAGTCCACGCTGGTCAGTCTACGCTAACGTGTACAATCTGCTTGGCTTCCGCGCACCGTATGATTACGCGACTTACGGTTCGTATCTTTACAACTCTTCCTGGTCGGAGAAGGGGATTGTCTATCGCTCATTCCAGTTCGGCGTGAACGTGAAACTTTAATGGGGTGATTTCGGAGAGCCCTTTCGTAACGGGCTCTCCCCTTATAACAATTTCGGAAAGTCAGGATTCATTTTTTAAAAACAGAAGATGAAACTGGCGGGAATATAGATTGTGGACATGACCGTGCGTGTATGCCGGTTGTCGGTCTTTCAGCATTGCAAACATATTTTCGATGTAACGGCATTTCTTATACAGGTTCGGGTTTTCCTGGAAGGAATGCAGACTGCAGATATTCTGCCCGCGAGAGGCTTGCTGCCGGGTTATGTTGCTGTTCTGGCGCCGGTCGCTGTTATCCGGCAAGACTGCTGTAAAGCAGCTGAAAATTCAGCACCAGAATGATCCCCGCCACGGTCCAGGCCGCGCCCGCCGTGAGGCGTGAGATCACGAATTCTCCCATCAGCTTCCGTCGGGATACGAACCAGACCAGCGGGATAACAGCGAATGGCAACTGCATCGAAAGGACGACCTGACTGAACAGGAGAAGTTCGTCGACGCTCCGGTCACCATAGAGCCAGGTGGCGATCACGACCGGGATGATGGCGAGGCTGCGGGTGAGCAGGCGGCGGGCCCAGTTGGGAATTTTCAGGTGCAGGAAGCCTTCCATCACGATCTGTCCGGCGAGGGTGCCGGTGATGGTCGAGTTCGTTCCGGCGGCGAGCAGCGCCACGGCGAAGAGGGTGGAGGCGATTCCGGCGCCAAGGATCGGGGCCAGAAGGTGATAGGCATCGGCAATATCGGCCACGTCGGCATGGCCGCTGGTATGAAACGCGGCGGCCGCGACGATCAGGATGGCGGCGTTGATGAACAGGGCGAGGGTCAGGGCGATGGTGCTGTCGAGTGTGGCGAAACGGATGGCTTCCCGTTTTCCGGTCGGGGTGCGCGCGTAATCCCGGGTCTGCACGATGGATGAATGCAGATAGAGATTATGCGGCATCACGGTGGCGCCGATGATTCCGATGGCGATGTAGAGCATCGCACCGTCTGTCACGACCTGAGTGCGCGGGATGAAGCCACGGAGAATTTCCGCCACCGGAGGGGTGGCTATGGCGAGCTGCACGGCAAAGCACAGGGCGATGATGGCCAGAAGCGCGATGATGAAGGCTTCGAGATAACGGAAGCCGCGTCCCATCAGCAGAAGGACGAGAAAAGCGTCCAGTGCTGATATCAGCGCGCCGGCGAGCAGGGGCAGGCCGAAGAGGAGCTGCAGGGCCACGGCGGTGCCGATGACCTCGGCCAGGTCGCAGGCGATGATGGCGAGTTCGCAGGCGATCCAGAGCAGAAAGCTGATGCCGCGTGGAAAATGCGCGCGGCAGGCCTGGGCGAGATCCTGGCCGGTGGCGATGCCGAGGCGCGCGGAAAGGGCCTGCAGGAGGATGGCCATCATATTTGAGAGCAGGATGACGCTGAGCAGGGTGTAACCGAAGCGTGCGCCGCCCTGGAGGTCTGTAGCCCAGTTACCCGGGTCCATATAGCCGACCGAAACCAGATAGCCGGGACCGACGAACGCGAGGAACCGACGCAGCCATGAAGCGTCGGGACCGGGGACGCGCACGGAGGCGAAGACTTCGGACAGACTGCGATCGTGGTTTTCAGTGGTCGGCACGTGCGCTCCCTGGCTTTCGGCTTCGTATATGCATTATGCTATATTAAATTGCCTTCTGAAAACAATGTTACGTGTCTCCGGGGAGAAGGCCTGTCTGTTTGTCGGAAAATGTTCATGGGTTTGTTTCGGGCAGAAGCGGATGATGTGAGGGAACTGCATGACAAACCATGTCTGTTTGTCGGCGGGAGGGCGCAGGCTGCTTTGCGTTCGCGGACAGTTTCACCGTCCGGGGTGTGACTTTAAGTTATTGAAAAATAGAGTTTATATGAGTGTGGGGGCATGCCGGACACAGACGAATGGTGCCGACAATGTGCTTCCGGCCGGGTCGGTCGGGCTGAAAGCGCCAGTTGCAAAAAATCGCAACTTTTACCAGGTTCCGGAATACAGGGTCTCTGTCTGCAACATCTGACGCAAAAATGCGTTTCTATCTCGCTCCTGCAACCGGACAACACGACACGCGCATGAACGACACATCATTACCTTCACTTGCTCTGCAGGATCTTCCCGTCAGACTCCTCATCGTGGAGGATGATCCCGGGATGCGCACGCTTCTGAGCCGGACATTACAGTCGGATGGTTATCGCATCCGCGCCGTGCCGGACGCGCGGTCAATGTGGGAAGCGCTGGAGACCGAGGCTGCTGATCTGATCATCCTGGACGTGATGATGCCGGGCATGAACGGGCTTGATCTTTGCCGTGCGCTTCGTCAGGGCGGGGTGAGGGGCAATGTGGAAGACAAGGGATTTTCGCGCATTCCCATCATCATGGTTTCAGCCAGGGGTGAAGAACTCGACCGCGTTCTGGGGCTGGAACTGGGTGCCGACGATTATGTGGCCAAGCCTTTTGGTCAGAAAGAACTTCTTGCCCGAGTGCGGGCTGTTCTCCGGCGCGGTCAGCAGAACAGTGCGGTTGCGGCTGACCGGCCACGACGGGAGATGATCACCTTCGCGGGCTGGTCTCTCGATCTCCGGCGCCGTGAACTCTATGATCCGACCGGCGCCGTGGTCGAAATTTCCGGGGCCGAGCACGATCTGCTGGTCAGTTTTCTGGATAATCCGCAACGGGTGATTGGCCGGGATCGCCTGCTTGAGTTGTCGCGTACCCGTCTGGGGGATGTGTCTGATCGTTCGATTGATGTACTGGTCAGCCGGCTGCGTCGTAAGCTTGGCACCGACGCGGACAATCTGATCCGGACTGTTCGCGGGCAGGGATATATTTTTACGGCGCCGATTGAACGGGTCTGAGACTGCTTCTGTTCGGAACCGGGGCTAAAGGGCGGGTACCTTTGGGAACTGTTTTATAAATGGGCCGGTTTTTACAGGCCCGGGGTACAGTTTTTTGACATCGCAGGCACCATCCGTGAAACGCGAACGCCGGATCCGTCTCTGGCCGCGTGGTCTGGTCGGGCGCGTGATGCTCGTTCTGCTTGCTTCGATCGGTCTGGTCTTCGTCGTCAGCTGGACGCTCTATGAACATGCCGAAGCCTATATCGAGGATGGCGACCGCCTCGATCTGATCGGCGAGCGTCTCGCCACCGATGTCCGCGTGCTCGACGGTGCCGCACCGACGACGCGGCCCATGCTGACAACCATGCTGTCCACCAATGATCTGCGCATGATCTGGCTTCCTGTCAGCGCTCCTCCGGACAGGGAGGGGGAACCGGCGCGCATGTCGGAGCTTCACAGACAGCTTGTCGCTGCCAACCCCGTTCTCGCTCATGCCCAGCTTCGCCTGCATCCGGGGCGGCCCGGGAAATGGACCGATGTTACCGGGACCATTCTGCTTGCCGATCACAGTCAGATCCGTTTTACGGCCCCGGACATTCTTCGCAGCCATGTTGTGACCCGTGGTCTTGCCACGGCCACGATTGTTTCGCTCTCCGTGCTGCTGGCTGCGGGCATGCTCGTTCATGCGCTCAGCATGCCTCTGCGTGCTCTGGCCACTGTTGCCGATACGGTGGGGTCCGGGGAATGGGAGCCACTCGAAGAGAAGGGGCCGCGGGAGGTTCGTCGTCTGGCTCATGCCATTAACGAAATGCAGAAGCGGATCACGCATCTCATCGAGGATCGCACGGAGGCTCTGGCCGCTGTTTCTCACGATCTTCGCACGCCGCTCGCCCGTTTGCGTCTGCGTGCCGGTTTTCTCGCGGATGCGGAATCCCAGGAGTCCATTGAAGCTGACATCGACGAGATGGAAGCCATGGTCGGCGGTGTGCTGGCCTATCTCTCCGGCGAGAAGAAGCGTGAGCCCTCCCGCTCCATTGATCTTGCCGCCATTCTGACCACCATTGCCGATGACGCTCATGATCGGGGCGCCGTTGTGATTTATGAAGGTCCGCATCGTCTTCCCATGTGTCTTCCGCCTCTGGCCATGAAGAGGGTTTTTACAAATCTTGTGGAAAATGCGCTGCATTATGCAGGTTCGGCATCGATCCGCCTTACGGCGGAACGTGGCTGGGTCATTGTGGATGTGGAGGATGAAGGGCCGGGTATTCCGGATCTCGAAATCGGTCGGGTCACCACGGCTTTTTACCGGGTGGAAACTTCCCGGTCGCGTAAGACGGGTGGCCTTGGTCTGGGGCTGGCCATTGTAAAACGCGAGGTCGAACGGACGGGCGGGAGTTTTACGCTGGAAAATCGTCTGACCGGAGGCCTCAGGGCGCGGGTTATGTTGTTAACGGCGGTATGACGGTGGTGAGGCGGGACCGGGCATTTCCTCGCTTCCGTTTGTTCTGCTACCGTTTCGTGATGATGGTTCACGACGGAAAAGTACACCCGATGGCTCGTTTATCTGCTGCTGTTCTTTCGCTTGCCTGTGTTCTGGTTTCCGTTTCCGTGCGACCGGCTGCTGCTCAGCCTGTCATACAACCTCGCGTGATCGTGGTTGCCGGCTGGGAAAACGGCGCTGACAGCGGAGACGCGCCCGGTGAGTATCAGGACTGGGTTGAGCGTGAGCACCTCAGTGAGACAGTCCCGGTCCGGGGCGTGCCGGGCGTCATTTTTCGGCGCAATGATGATGGTGTGTACGGGCTTGTTCTTCGCTATGGGTCTTCGGATCTTCTGACGCTGGCGCTTGATCCACATTTTGATCTGACAAAAACATACTGGCTCTTTACCGGCATTTCCGGCGTGAACCCTGATGTTGCGTCTGTTGGCAGTGTTGCGTGGGCGCGCTGGGTTGTGGATGGCGATGCTGTCAGGGAAGTCGATGACCGCGACATACCGAAGGACTGGCCTTACGGACTCTATGCGATTGGCGCGGCCCGTCCGGACACTCTGCCTTCTGCTGCCAATCATTATGGGTCGGTTACGGATGTTGCGGAACTCACCAGAGCCTATCCTCTGAATCAGGGACTTGCCCGCTGGGCTTTTGCCATCAGCAGGCAGGTCAGGCTGGATGATGATCCGAAAATTGCCGCTGCCCGAAAAGTCTGGATCGGGTATCCCCTGGCTCAGAAGCCGCCTTTTATTCTGATGGGAGAAACGCTCGGTGCGGAACGCTACTGGCATGGCGCAAGCCGCAATCTCTGGGCGGAGAGATGGGTGAAGCTCTGGACAAAAGACGCAGGCACGTTTGTCATGACCAATGAGGAAAGTCAGAGTAATCAGCGTGAGATGCGGTTGCTTGCCAGCCGGCAGCTCATCGATCCTGAGCGGATCATGGTGCTGCGTTCGGCCAGTAATTTTGATATGCCGCCTCCGGGGATCGGGCCGACGCAGTCGATGGGAGACGAAGGCCCGGGTCAGCCGCTTGCCTTTGACAATAATGAACGGGCCGGCGCGCCGGTTGTGCGGGAACTGGCGACGCACTGGAGCCGCTATCGGGATACCGTGCCGATGGCGCAGTGATACGGTCTTTGCATGGCGGGGCAGGATATTCCGGCTGCCGGCGGTTGCTGTCCGGCCCCTGCACCGCGATCTGCTGATAAACAAACAGGTTTCCAAAGGCCCCGGCCTTTGGCGGGTTTCAGGGCAAGGCCCTGAGAAGTAATGCGAACAGAGCCACTGTTTTTCGTTCCATGCCCGAAAGAACGGCAATTCTGCGCCCGCCGGAAGACGTTTCCTTTGTCGTCATAAATTCAGCAATTACTCCGAGCCGGATTGTCAGTCCACAATGCCTGTGCGACATCATCCCCCGATGGCGGTCGGCTGTCTCCGGAGCATTTTGCCGGCTTCCCGTTCCGCGGAGATACGAGGAGGGATTCAATGCACGATGTTCAGTCTCTCCCGCTTGCCGCAACGGATGTGGGCGCTGCCCTCGCGGATGGTCTGGTCTGGGCTATTCTCTGTAATCCGGGAGAAAAACCTGAAAAACTGCATCCGGAAGAGGTTGCGGCACGGCTTTCGGGGCGTCCGTTCGGACATCCGGGATGGGCATGGCTTCATTTTGACATCGTGCACACTGTTTCCCGCGCGCAGGTGGAGGCCATTCCGTGTCTGCCGGACGACGTGAAGCAGGCTCTGACCAGTACGGATCGCGGCGCCCGTCTGGAGTCTGAGGACGATCTTGTTTTTGGCGCGCTGCCTGCGTTTGACGATGCGGCTTCCGATGATGATCGCGATGTCTGTGTCTGGCGCTTCGCGCTTCTGCCGGACCTGCTGATCACCACCCGCCGGCATCCGATCCCGGCGCTGGGCGTGGTTTATCGCGAATTGCAACGCCAGAAAGTGCCGGAGAACCCGGCCTGTCTGGTGGATCGCGCGCTGCTTGAGTTTGCCGATACGGCCCGGCGGGATCTGTCGCGCCTTGATGATCATCTCGATCGTGCCGAGGATGTGCTTCTTCTGCTGGATCGCGATACCGATCTCGGCCGGATGGGTGGTATGCTGGGTCAGGTACGCCGCCGGTCCACCGAACTGCGTCGGGTCATTGCGCCGGTAAACCGCATTTTTCACGATGAGGAACTGGAACTGCCGGAATGGGCGGAAGATGATTTGCGGGACCGGTCGCAGCGGCAGATTCATGGCGCGCTGGACGATCTTCTGGCGCTTCAGGACCGGGCGCGGTCGCTGCAGGATGAGCTGACATCCAGTCAGGCGGAAGAGACGAACAGGCGCCTCTACATTGTTTCCGCTGGCACGACCCTGATGCTGCCCGCAACTTTTGTGACCGGATTTTTCGGTATGAACACGGGTGGAATGTTCCTGACCGGCGGGTCGTGGGGCACCGTTTATGCAGGTTTCATCTGCTTTCTCATCATGTTGGGAACGTGGTTTGTACTCAAATTTACACGGATGCTCTGAGCATCCGTAAGGGCATCTGTTTTTGTTTCGGTCGCAGATATTATTCCAGGATCGAATTGCTAATAAAAGCAGTTTCAATGCCAAAATGAGGTAAAATTTTTCTCTAACGCAGTAAACTCTGTCCGGTTGCTATCGATTCAGTGAGCCCTGTATCGCGAAAAAAACGATTGCTGTCTGGAAAAACTTTTCGGACTGTCGCGCTTTAATATCGCGAGATGGCTGGTAATGCCGCATCAGTCTGCAGCAGAGCTGTTTTTATCTGATTGTGGCAGTTCACCGGCCTCGTTGAGAAAGGTTGATTATCAATGTTTGGTTCCAGACAGCTTGCTCTTCTTGCGTCCTGCGGGCTTGTTTTTGCCTCTGTCGGTGCGGCGCACGCACAGACGTCACAGCAGCTCCCGGCCGGTACTACGCTTTCCGCTCCGCCTCCGGGTTCTGTTCCTGTGACAAATCCGGCGGATGCGGCTTCCGCGCCGACGCAGGGTGCTCAGATGGTTCATGGCGTGACCGGCGCGGACACGGCGGGAACGCCGGGCGCTGTGGGTGCGGGTGGGATGCCATCAATTGACAATGCGGGCACAGGCAATGTTGCAGGGCTGCTGTCCTACTGTGTCGATAAAAAATACACGCCTGGCACCACGCCCCGGACCGTTGCCCGCAAACTGGCGGAGCGTCCCGATGTGAAGAACGACCAGGCCTATTCGCTTGGCGGGCAGGGACTGTTGCAGAACGGCACCAGCACACCGTTCGATATCTCCACGTTAAAAAAATCCCAGCGCGTGAAGCTTTGCAGTGATCTGACCAAAAAAGGCCAGTCCCTTCAGTAATAGTGGCGAAGCAGAGCTTTAACCCGCTCAGACGGGTTCAGGCCTCTGCTGTGAAGACTTAAAGGGGGCAGGTCTTCAGAGACCGGTTCGCTTTATAAATCAGGGCGCGGAAGCTGAGGTTTCCACGCCCTTTTTCCTGCAGACCTCACGGCGGATAACGATACGTCCCATCTCCTGCCATTGCTCAGATCGGGATGATCGCGCACACTTGAGCGCATGAATACGCCGAACGGCTCTCCGCCCCCTTCGACCGGGCTTCCGGATGCGGAACTGATCCGCGATCCATCGCTTTCTCCTGCCAGAGCCGCTCTTGAGGCTGCTGTCGCACGCACCGGCATTATCATTGCGCCGCGTGAGGAGACGGCCCTTCTGCGCCGGATCAGCCGCGCTTTGACGCCGGACGCCCGGAACATATCGGACGAAGTCTTCCGCGCCGCGCTTTGTGCGGTGCGCCGCAAGCGGTGGACGTCCCGTCTGATGGATCTGACCCGGCGTGAGAGCCGGATATGGGTCTCACGCGAGGATATGGAGCGGGCGGCGGGAACGATCACAGATCCGGGGGCCTCCGATCCCGCGCTGCTGATCGCTCTGGACCCGGTGATGAGCGATCGCTTCCATGAACTGGGCGCGACGCCCCGGACGGCGCTGGAGGCGATGAAGGCCGATCTGCTGGATACGGGCCGCGTTCTGTCCGCCGCGCAGACAGCCCGTCTCGCGGAAGAAATCGCGGAGGCCTTCGATCTTACTGATCGTGCCGGCTTTGTCGGTGGCGCTCAGCAAGAAGCCGAGAAGCGCGCGCGCGCCGAAGCAAGTATCGAGCACACGGCCCGGACGCGTCGCGAAAGCGAGGAGCGGCGCCTGAAGGAGTGGGAGAGCAGTCTCGTCCGCTTCCAGGAGGTGCCGCGCCTGCTGCATTGCTCGCATCGCGAGGCTCTGCGCTGGATTGCTGAGAACCGTCTGCCGGTTGCGCGTCGTGTCAGCCAGCCGGAAGGGCAGGAGCTCTGGGAGTTCGATCCGGCGGAGATCATTGCGCTGCGCCCGCTGCTGCCTGAGTGGCGGCGCGGCACTTCGGAGGGCGGTGATCGGAAGGAGCGGCAGGGTCGGGGGCGAGACCGGCGGGACAATCAGCTTCCCGAACCGCCCGCGGTCGGCAAGCATGTTGCGAATGCGGTAATCGCCCGTGTGGCGGCGCTGGATCGCTATGCGGCTCATTTTCGCACGGCGCGGGCTCTGGATCGCCGGATCACCCTGGTTACCGGACCGACCAACAGTGGCAAATCGCATACGGCGCTGGATGCGCTGGCCCACGCGGAAAGCGGGCTGGCCCTGGCGCCGCTGCGACTTCTGGCCCATGAATTTCGCGAGGCGCTTGCGGCGCGCGGCGTTGAGGCTTCGCTGGCGACGGGCGAAGAGCGGTTCATCATTCCGGACAGTCGTCATCTGGCCGCGACTGTCGAGATGTGTCCGTTCAGAAATCCTGTCGATGTTGCGGTCATTGACGAAGCGCAGATGCTGTTCGATGCGGATCGCGGGGCGGCCTGGACGGCGGCGATCATGGGTGCGCCGGCGCGACATCTTTATATTCTTGGGGCGCCCGACTGTATTCCGATGGTCCGGCGCATCGCTGAACTCTGTGGCGACCCGGTCGATGAGATTTCACTGGAGCGGAAAAGTCCTTTGCGGGCGGCGTCCTCGACCGTGCGGCTTACGGATCTGCGTTCGGGAGATGCTCTGATTGCATTCTCGCGTCGGGAGGTGCTGGATCTGCGCGCGGCCCTGATGGAGCACGGACGGCGCGTGGCGGTTGTGTACGGGGCGCTCAGTCCGGAAGTTCGCCGGGCGGAGGCGCAGCGTTTCAATTCCGGGGCGGCCGATATTCTGATCGCCACCGATGCGATCGGCATGGGGCTCAATCTGTCGATCCGGCGTGTCGTGTTTGCATCGCTGCGAAAATTCGACGGACGACAGACGCGGGATCTTTCCGTTCAGGAGGTGAAGCAGATCGGGGGGAGGGCCGGGCGTTACGGCAAACACGAGGACGGCATTGTCGCTGTGCTGGCGGATGCGGGAAGTCCGAAATTCATCCGGGACCGGCTGAACGCACATCCCGAACCGCCGGAAGAACTGCGCCCTTATGTGCAGCCGGACGCGGAGATCGTTCGGGCCATTGCGACCGAGATCGATTCAGACAGTCTCTATGGTGTTCTGGCCCGTATCCGGCGGGCGGTTCTGCGGCATGACGATCCGAATTATCGTCTGGCTGATATGGAGCAGCCTTTTGCGATTGCGTCCGCGCTGGAAGGGGTTGTGGGGCTCGATCTGACACAACGCTGGACCTATGCCATGTGTCCGGTGGATGACCGGGACAACGGCATCCGTCGGCTGGTCGGCTGGGCGGCGGACCATGCCGCGGGGATCAGGGTTCCGCCGCCAGGAACCGGACGTCTGCCACCCGCTGACAAGGCGGGCCGGGAGGAGCTTGAACGCGCCGAGAAGCGTCACAAGCGGCTGGTGGCATGGCGCTGGCTGGCATTGCGCTTTTCGGATTTTTATCCTGACCGGGAAGAGGCTGAAGAGTCGACCCGCAAGCTGAATGACTGGATTGAGAGCGTGCTGCGGCAGCAGAGCAGAGCCCGCAAACGGCACTGAGGAGACGGCCCGGCGCCTGACGGATATTATCTTAAATAGCTCTTATCCGGCGCCGGTATAAGGTGTTGCGGATACAACACGATACAGAGTCTGAAACTCATTCCGGAATATCTGTGTCTTGTCGCAGGGAAACTTCGCCGCATAAACCTTTCCGCAATTGTCATATTTTCGACATATACGGCACGTCGTCCCTTTGCCGTGCCGGGAGGGATAGTTTTTTATGCATATCGACGTGCGCCAGGATTTTCTGAGCAGAATCGGCGCCCGGTTACGACGCTTCCGACGCGTTACGCCGGTTCTGCTGTGCTCCACAGCGATTGCATCTTCGGCTTATGCGGCTGACAAAAAGCCGGTGGCACGTCATGTGACCAGTCATCCGGTCGCAGGGTCGCAAAAGACTGCGGCGGCGCGCAAGCCGGCCGCGCCTGTCCGGCATCGGCCGACCTCGATGAATGCGTCCGGTGATGCCGAAGCCGTTGTCGCCACCGGGCACCGTCACGTTTCGCACGGCGTGAACGAGGTCGTCTCCCGCACGACGATGGATCATTTCGTCGCGGGAACCAGTCCGATGCAGATTCTGGCTCAGACCACGCCTGGTGTGAGCTTTCAGTCTTCCGATGCGCTCGGTCTCGATACTGTTGCCGCCACGCTCTATGTTCGTGGTTTCAATCAGACGCAGCTTGGTGTCAGTCTCGACGGTATTCCGATGGGAGAGCAGGGTTTCCATAACTGGTACGGGCTGAATGTCGATCAGATGGAGATCCAGGATAACGTCAATTCCATTACGGTCTCTCAGGGCGCCGGCGCTCTGAGTACGCCGTCCACACAGACTCTGGGTGGCGCGATTACTTTCACGTCTTCCGATCCGGAAGATAAGGCCGGTGGCCGGATCAGCCAGACTTTCGGCAGCTACAACATGTTCCGGACTTTCGGGCGCGTTGACAGTGGTATTCTGAATCCGACCGGTACGAAGTTCTATGCCGCCTATGCCCGGACGGATATGGATCTCTGGAAGGGTTACGGAGATCAGCAGGAGCAGCAGGCCAATTTCAAGCTGGTCCAGCCGCTTGGCAGTAAGGGCAAGATTCAGGCGATTTTCGATTATTCAAATTTCACACAGTATAACTTTCTGGGCATGACGAAAAACATGTGGGAGCAGATGGGGCGCCAGGCGGCCTACCTGAAGCCCAATTATCAGAAGGCCATTCAGTGGGCGAATCTTGCCCAGTCCGGCTCGGGTGTGCCGGCTGAATATGCCGGTCGCCTGAGCAATGACGAAGTCGGCGACGTGACCTATGACGGTACGCAGATCCAGCGGAACTATCTGTCGGCTCTGACCGGCGAATACGAGATTTTTCCGAATGTCACGTCCAGGACGGTCGCTTATGGCCATGTCTCGAATGGTGTATACCAAGGCACGAACAATTTTATGACCTCGCCTTCATCGGGCGTTCCGCTGGTCGATGAAGCGGGGCATCCGGATGTCAGACGGCTCGGTTTTACCCAGGCTTTCGAGATCAGACTGCATAAGAACGATATTCAGACCGGGATCTGGTACGAAAACAACAGCTTCAATTATCCGATGCGACTTTATCAGGATGGTCTCACCGAAGCGCACAATTCGAAAAGCGATTATCTGGAATCACAGGCGACCAATCTGTGGAAAGATTCGTTTAATACGAACACGTTCCAGTTCTATCTTCAGGACACCTGGACGATTATTCCTGGCATGACGTTGCTTGGCGGCTTCCGGTCCATGACGCAGACGACGCATGGCGGCACGAAATATGACAATACGGCTGCTCTGGCTTCCACATGGGATACCTATTACCAGCATCCGGCCAATGGCAGCCTGACGGCTTCAGCCGCGTTTCTTCCGCATTTCAATTTCGACTACCATTTTCTGGATCATCACGAATTTTACTGGGACATTGCCGAAAACGAGCGGGCCTATGATTACTCGCAGCAGTCCGGCAGCGGATCAGCATGGTCAGGTCTCGGGACAAGTGCAACTGTTGATTCGGCTCAGCAGGTATTTAACGAGAACAAGAGCAAGCTCAAGCCTGAGCGTACATGGAATTATCTTGTCGGCTATCGTTTCAACTCCGAATATTTTTCGGGAAGCGCTGATTTTTATCATACGGATTACTATAATCGTCTTGCTGCCATCACGGCCGGCACGACAAACAATATGTACAGCTCGTACATCAATGTTGGTCGTGAGACGATGAACGGCGCGGATGTCATGGGCACGGTTCGTCCCTTTAAAGGTCTGGCCATCACCAACAGCTTCAGCTGGAACGATGCAACCTACCAGACGAAGGATCTGCCTTACGACGGGTCAACCATCAGCCTGAAAGGAAAACATCAGGTCTATTACCCGAAGTTTATGTATAAAGCCGATGTGACCTACACGTGGCGTCAGGCAACGTTCAACTTCAACACTTCGTATATGGGTTCCCGTCCGATGACCTATACGAACGATGTCCGGATTCCGGCATACTGGGCATCTTCCCTGTCCGCGAGCTATAATTTCGGACAGATCGGTTTCATGCGCGGTTTCAAGACGGCGTTTGGAATCAACAACCTGTTCAATCAGGGCTATATTGGCGGTGTCTATGGTGCTGCCTCGGTCTCCGGCGATGACAACCCCAACCTGTTTGCGGCGGCTCCGCGTCAGTTTTTCGGAACCGTCAGCGCTCAGTTTTAAGAAACAGAGATGTGACACGGGGGCCTGCCCCTGTGTCACGGCCCGGACGATCCTGGAAGACTGTTATCCGATAAGGGAAAAATCCGGCTGTGAGTCTGATGTAAACTCTTTGCTTTTGCTCAGCGATGTGCCGAGCAGTTCGTCATAGACCGCGAGTGTGGCGGCCTGCATGGCCTCCGTAGTGTAATGCATCAGTACATTTTCGCGTGCCCGCCATCCCATGCCGGCACGGTCCTCCGCCGAAGCTTCAAGTGTGGCGGCGATCATTTCGGCCAGAGCGCCGGCGTCACCGGGTGGAAAGAGGATACCTGTGTCGCCGTGGGTGACCGTCTCCATGGCGGCACCATGTGCCGCAACGATCACCGGTCGCGCCATGGCCTGAGCTTCCACTACCACACGTCCGAACGGCTCCGGTTTCAGGGACGGGATGACCACCAGTTCGGATAATGCCAGGGCGGCGGGCATATCGGCGCAATGGCCCCCAAAGCGTATCTGCTCGGACAGGCCGAGCGTTTTGACCCGTTCTTTCAGTTCTTCCGGAAATTCCGACCGGTCAGGAGCTGAGCCGACGAAAACGCAAACCCGGTTCCGGGTCGTCAGGCCTTCCCGCATCATCAGGGCGAGCGCGTCGAGCAGCAGGGTCTGGCCTTTCCATTCGGTCAGGCGACCGGGCATAAGGATAACGGGAGCATCTTCCGCGATGTCCCAGGCATCGATGAGCATCTGAATGCGGTCGCCACGGACCAGCTCGGGGTCGAACTGGCGTGTATCGGCGCCTCGCGGGATGACGCGGAGCCGGTCGGGGCCGACATCGTAATCACGCAGCAGACGGTCACCGATAAACTGGCTGATGGCGATCACACGGTCGCCTGAAGCCAGAACGGAGTTGTATTTCTTCTTGCCCGGAAAGCTTTCGCTGTGGACACCGTGCCAGGTCGTGACGAATCGGGTCTGCTTCGCACGGGTCGCGAGCCGGGCAGCCCAGGCCGGAGCGCGGGAACGGGCATGAACCAGACTGACATTCTCGCTGGCAATCACGGATTTCAGCCGGCTGGCATTTCTCAGAATGGCGTAAGGGGATTTGTCGCCAAGATTCAGGGGAATATGGCGGCCGCCGTAATACGCGACTTTTGGCACAAGACGGCCTTCCGCGCTGGCGACAAGCGCTGTGCCACCTGCGCGGGTGATGGCTTCGACCATTTCGATGGTTCCGCGCTCTACCCCTCCGGCATCGAGTGCGGGCAGAACCTGGAGAATAACGGGGCGGCGGGGCGGCACACTCATAGTTGTTCAGCCCTAGCATGCCCCAGGCAATCCTGCATCCATAACGATGCTTCGCAGCGGCCAGTCTTCCCGGTCAGGATATGCGGTTCAGCTTTTCCCCGGATTTAATCGGGTTGCGTGAGGCAGAGACGCCTGTCTCAAAGGCGTAAAGTCAGCCGCGAGACTTGACCGGAATGACCAGGACGCGGTCAAGTAACAGGGATGTCCGCCTGTCTTCAGCCCGCCCGCGGCGCAATCCCTGTTCCGGTGATGGCTTCCGTGACTGATTATCGCCGCGAGCACACTTTGCGCGGGTTTGTTATGTCACGCGCGCCCGCGCTCATGGCACCGGCCGTCTGCTTAATGCTGATCTGTGTCTCTTCGGCACTTGCGAGTCCGGCGGCAGTGCGGGGAAAGCCTGTCGAAGCGGCACTGCCTTCGTTCTCGTTCTCTGATTGCCTGGCATTGCTGGATGATGATCCGTCCGATGTCAGTGATTATGTCGCCAGCCATAGTCACACCGGCGATGAACGGGCTGTCCGTCACTGCGAGGCGCTCTCGGATGTGTTGTCGGGCGATTTTACCGGCGGCGGGGAGCGGCTTGATGCTCTGGCGTATGATGCGACCCGCAATAAGAATACCGAAGATGCCACACCCGAGGAACGGGCGGATGTCGCGGCGGATGCTGCTCGGGCCTGGCTCGCGGCCGATATGGCGCGCAAAGCGGAAGAGTCCGCTTCTTATGGTCTGACACTCGCGCCGAACTCTGTTGCGCTGCGTCTGATCCGGGACCGGGCGCTGCTGCGTCTCGGACAGCCCGATACCGCTCTCACCGATCTTAAGGAACTCTCATCCAATCCTCTGCTGGCCTCCGAAACGCACCTGCTGAAGGCAACGGCTGAACGGGAAACCGGTCATATGAAAGCCGCACGGACGGATATCGACATCACCCTTGCTGAGACGCCGGATGATCCTGCTGCCCTGCTGGAGCGTGGTATTATCCGCCAGCGTCTTGGCGATCCTGCCGGGGCCAGGTCTGACTGGGAGCAGGTTATCTCGCTGGCCGCCGACTCGCATGAAGCCGATCTTGCGCGGCAGGATCTGGATGTCCTGGCTTCGGACCCGGATTCGGCTCCGGTGCATACTGACACGGCAGCCAATCAGACGTCCGCCGCTCCCGGACAGTCCTCGCCCGCGCATCCATGAACCGACATATTCTGGTCATCAAACTTGGTGCTCTTGGCGATTTCGTGCAGGCATTTCCGGCTTTTCAGGCGATCCGGACTCATCATCCGCACGCCCGGATAACTTTGCTTACAACCCGGGCCTTTGCTGGTCTGGGAGAGGCCAGTCCCTGGTTTGACGCGATTGAAGTGGATGAGCGCCCGAAAATTACGAATCGTCGGGGGATGAGACATCTGAAGGACCAGCTTTCCGGCTTCGATCTGATTTACGATCTGCAAACGTCCGCACGCTCGACCTGGTATTATCGTTTTGCCGGGCACAGGATGTGGTCGGGGATCGCCGGACAGGCGGCTCTGCCCCATGCAAATCCGTGGCGCGACCAGATGCATACGCGGACCCGGCAGCGGGACCAGTTGCGGATGGCGGGGATTCCGGAGGTGCCGGACGCCGACCTTTCCTGGCTTGTCGAAGCGGGACCGGTGATCGCGGAGCCTTATGCGCTGTTGTTCCCGGGGGCCGCGCCGCATCGCCCGGGCAAGCGCTGGCCGGCGGAACGGTATGCGGAGCTGGCCTGTGAGCTGAGCCGGCGCGGGGTGCTGCCGGTGATTTCCGGTAGTCGGGAGGATGGAGAGCTGGCGTCTGTTATCCGTGCGGGCTGTCCCGGAGCCCTGGATCTGACCGGGCAGACCACGTTGCCCGAACTGGGAGGGGTGTGCGCGCGCGCCTGCCTGGCCATTGGCAACGACACCGGGCCCATGCACCTTGCTGCCGCCATGGGCTGCCGCGCCATCACCCTGTTCTCGGGCGAGAGCGATCCGTCCCTTACCGCGCCGTCTGGCCGGACGGCGGGGCAGGTTCGGGTGATCCGGGTCAACGATATGGCAACTCTTTCCGTGGACAGGGTTGTCTCGGCTCTCGGCTGACGCCATTAAAGTCGGCTTTTCGTGCAACGGTCACTTATGCGGCCGTTCGATCTGATTTCTATGACCGGAGCGCTCATCATGCTTGCCATAACTCTGCCTGACGGATCCGTTCGCCAGTTTGATGGCCCGGTCACGGGCACGGAGATCGCAGCTGCCATTGGGCCCGGTCTCGCCAAAGCGGCGCTCGCGATAGAAGTGGACGGTCAGCTTCGTGACATCTCGCGTCCGGTTGAACAGGATGCGTCCATCCGCTTCATCACCCGCAAGGACGAGATCTCGCTGGAGATGATCCGTCATGATGCCGCCCATATCCTCGCCGAAGCCGTGCAGTCGCTGCATCCAGGTACGCAGGTGACGATCGGGCCTTCAATCGAGAACGGGTTCTATTACGATTTCTACCGCAATGAGCCTTTCAGCCCGGAAGACTTCCCGGCCATTGAGAAGCGGATGCGCGAGATCGTGGCGGCAAACGAGCCGTTTACCCGCGAGGTCTGGGACCGCGATGTCGCGATTAAATTCTTTGAAGATCGTGGCGAGCGCTTTAAGGCCGAACTGATCCGCGACCTGCCCGGTGACGAGCAGATTTCGATTTACCGTCAGGGCGAGTGGCTGGATCTTTGCCGTGGTCCGCATCTGCGCGGCACGTCGGACGTCGGCAATGCTTTCAAACTGATGAAGGTAGCGGGGGCTTACTGGCGCGGCGATCATCGTAACCCGATGTTGACCCGTATTTATGGCACGGCCTGGCGCGATCAGAAGGAGCTGGACGCGCATCTGCTTCAGCTTGAGGAGGCTGAACGCCGCGATCATCGCCGGATCGGCAAGGAGATGGATCTCTTCCACATCCAGGAAGAGGCTGTCGGCCAGGTGTTCTGGCATGCCAAAGGATGGCGTCTCTACACCGCGTTGCAGGATTATATGCGGCGTGCGCAGACCCGGGCCGACTATCAGGAGGTGCGCACCCCGCAGCTGGTCGACCGCAGCCTGTGGGAGGCTTCAGGTCACTGGGACAAATACCGCCACCACATGTTCGTCGCCACGGTCGAGGACGAAAACAAAACCCTCGCCCTGAAGCCGATGAATTGTCCCTGCCATGTGCAGATCTTCCGCCACGGCCTGCGTTCCTACCGCGAGCTGCCGCTCCGTATGGCCGAGTTCGGTGCCTGCCATCGCTACGAGCCGTCCGGCGCATTGCACGGCATTATGCGTGTGCGTGGTTTCACCCAGGATGACGCGCATATCTTCTGCACGGAAAACCAGATAGCAGCCGAGACCGTTCGTTTCGTCGCCATGCTGTCAGAGGTCTACAAGGATCTCGGTTTCGAGCATTTTCGCATCAAGTTCGCGGATCGTCCGGAAGCCCGCGCCGGTTCCGACGAAACATGGGACAAGGCCGAAACCGCCCTGAAAGAAGCCTGCGCCACGGCTGGCGTGGATTACGAATATAATCCTGGTGAAGGCGCTTTTTACGGCCCGAAACTTGAGTTCGTTCTGCGCGATGCCATCGGTCGTGACTGGCAATGCGGAACTTTGCAGGTGGATCTGGTCCTGCCGGAGCGACTCGACGCAAGCTATATTGGCGAGGACAGTGCGCGGCATCGTCCGGTCATGCTGCATCGTGCCATTCTGGGGTCATTCGAGCGCTTTATAGGTATTCTGATTGAGCAGCATGCCGGTAAATTCCCGCTCTGGCTGGCGCCGACACAGGTTGTCGTGGCGTCGATTGTCTCGGATGCCGAACCTTATGCGAGTGAGGTGGTTGCGCGGCTCCGCAAAGCGGGTCTCATCGTTGAAGCCGATGTCCGCAACGAGAAGATTAATGCCAAGATCCGTGAACACAGTCTGGCGCGTGTTCCGGTGATTCTGGTGGTCGGTCGCAAGGAAGCGGAAGCCGGGACGGTGGCGATGCGCCGTCTGGGCGGGGCTGAGCAGCAGATTCTGTCGCTCGACGAGGCGGTGACGCTGCTGGCGGAAGAGGCAAAAGCACCGGATCTGAAGCGGGGCTGATTGTCCGCCCGTTTCGGAGCAGCCGCGCTTTAGAGGGCATGAAGCTGCTTCTGATATGCGGTCTGTAAATATGAATTCTGCGTTTTTCTTCCCGACGCATTAACGAATTCAAAAGTATTTGGATGTTCATCTGAGGTTCTGAAAAGTCAGGGCCTCAGATTATGAGTTATAAGATCAGAGTGATCAGTCTGGACCGGATACCCTGGAGGTTTGAGGCGTTCGTCCGGGCCAATCCGAACCTTCCGGCTGAACGCGTCTCTGCCTGCGACGGGTCCGGACTGGATATTGCCACATGCGTGCGCGACGGGCTGTTTGCCGATACGTTTGGCTACCGGGCCGGAGAAATGGGCTGTGCCGTCTCCCATATTATCCTGTGGCAGGAATGCGCCGGTGGCTCCATTCCGTTTCACATTGCGGAAGACGATGCCATTATTCGCGATGATTTTTTCAGACAGGTCCACAATATTCTCAGTCGCAGGGAAGACTGGGACATTGTTCTGTGGACCTATAATTATAACTGGCCCGTCGCGCTGCGTCCTGCATCCGGGACAGGCCATGTCGTCCTGACAGGCCCGGACAGCAATCCTGCTATTGTTGCCCGGCAGAAAGAGGAGTTTCAGTCCGGCTTGCGGGAACCCGCTCTGCTCCCTCTCGCATCTGCGGCGGGCATTGGCTGTTATTCCATTTCGCCGAAGGGGGCGGCCAGAATGCTCGACGCCTGTCTGCCGCTGACACAGCAACCGGCCCGCTATGCCATCAATCCGGAGGTTGCCTGGATCAACAGTGCTCTGGATGTCGAAATGTCACGATATTACGAAAAGCAGAATGCCTGGCTCGCCTACCCCCCTCTCGCTCTTATGATCAATGATGAGAGCGTTTCCACGATCCGGGGCAGCCATTGCTTTGAGGCTGAAGCCTTGTAAGCGAGGACGGAACAGCCCGGGTGTGTGGCTCTGGCTATCAGGCTTTCTTCACGAATTCAGATTTCAGATTCATTGCTCCGATACCATTGATTTTACAGTCGATATTGTGTCCGTCGCTGCCGTTTGTCAGACGAATGTTTTTTACTTTGGTGCCGCTTTTGACCACAAGGGACGAGCCTTTCACTTTCAGGTCTTTGAGCACCGTGACGGTGTCACCGTCAGTCAGTACATTTCCGTTGGCATCCCGGATGGCGTCGTCTTCTGCCGCGCTGTTCTCTGTGCTGTTCACACCCCATTCATGCGTGCACTCAGGGCAGATCCACAGGCTGCCGTCCTGATAGACATGTTCGCAGCCGCATTCGGGGCAGTTCGGTGTAGAATCCATGCGTTGGGTCTCGTTGCTGGTGGCCGGTCCGGTGATGCCGGCGATCTGAAGTTCGGGCCTGAGATTAAAGAAGAAATGATGTCCGTCCGACTATTTTCCTCGTCCCCCTTTCTTTTTCCCCGTCATGTCGGATACCTCACAAACCTGAAGCGAAGAGGAGTACACCATGAGTGACGAAGACAACGACAACGAAGTGATCGCAGGATATCTGATTCAGCGCGAATATGAGGAAGACGAGTTCGACTTCTGGGATCCGGAGAACGAGTGGCAGGACGATCCCAACGAAGCGAAGCTCTACGAGTCGGAAGAAGAAGCCGAGCACGATGCGAAGGCACTTCAGACCGAGGACAGTTCCATGGAGATTTCGGTCGCCGTGGTGATCGAAGATGACGAAGAAGATGATGAGGACGAAGACGAGGAGTAAGATCAGTCTGTCCTGATCTGCTGAAACACACCTCCCTGGTGTTACGTGCCGGGGAGTGTGCTGATTCAGCGCGGAACTGACGAAAGCAAGTCAGGTGCAATGGTATGAATCAGATCTCAGAGAATATTTTCAGGCTGTCAGTGATGAGTACCGGACAGAGAACGGGAAGGTTCGGACTGCAACGGATATAGTCGCCGCATGACACTGATCGCTATCCCGGTGGTTCCCCGAAGTTCTGACGGAACGACCAGTTCGTTCGTTATTTTCCGGGTCGCTCTTTCAATGAGACAAAGGTTGTCACCGACATAGTCGGGATCGGAGAGCGGCACGTTTTCTGCAAACGCCCGGGCCACAGATTCAGCTTTAAAAAGCCGTTTTCGCAGCGAAATGAACGACCGCACTTTAGTATTTAGAGCGTGTAGCCAAACCGGAAAACTGAAGCGGAGCGACCAGTGCCCCGCTTCAGGCAGATCAGAAGCGGTATGCGATACCGGCCGATACGACGGTCGGGTCCAGGGATTCGTGGGCGCGCACTTTGAGGCTTTCGTCGGAGTTCTCAAGCCAGGCGTGCATGCGAACGAACATCTGTTTGACGTCAGCATTGAAGAACCAGTTGCCGACAATCTGATAATCGAAGCCGGCATTGACCGACGGGCCACCCGTGAAGCCGGCATTGAGCTTGTTGAAGCCCATTGCGCCTGAGGCATTCATGTTGTGGAACCACATCATGGTGCCACCGACGCCCACATACGGGTTGAACCGCTTGTGCGGACGGAAGTGCCACGCGACGGTGATGGTCGGCGGAAGCACCCAGGCGCTGCCGACGTCAAGCTTCCGCGGTCCGCCGATGCCGGGAACATCACTGCCCAGAGCCGCGACTTCGTGGCGTGTGCTGGTGGCGATCAGATCGAATGAAATGTTGTCCGTGAGAAAATATTCGAATGTCAGCTCAGGCATGGCCTGGTTGGTCGTCGAAAGATGCGTGTGGGTGAGCTGGGCACCGTTCAGCCACACTTTGCTGTCCCGATCCTGCGGCAGGACGCCGGCGCCGGACAGGCGGATCATGAAGTCGCCTTTGCCGAGACCGATTCGCGTGCTGGCGCATGTCTCGAAGATGCCACAGTGGCCGCGGTGAGCGACGGGTGCTGAAACCGGGGCAGCGACCGGTGCGTTGACGTAAGTGGTTGCCGTCGGGCCGGCGGGGCGCATGGTCTGGGCCTGTGCTGCGGCGCAGAGGGCGGTGCCTGTGAAGAGTGCTGCTGCAAGCAGAGCACGTGGTGTCCTGATCATATTTCCGCTCGTCTTTCGAAAACTTAATATTACGCGCTGAAAAACACGCCTGTTACGGAGCGGCCTTGATCTGAATCAATTCTTCGCAAGTTCTCGCGAGGTGAGATTTTTATGCAACAGGATGACGCTGTCGGTGAAGCCGTCCTCGGAGAAGCGGGAAATCAGCGCGGGACTGTCTGTCGCGATATGACAGCGGGTTTCGTCGCAGCCGAAATTGTCGCCCAGCCGGACGCTTGCGCGGGCCAGGGCGCGCATCACAGGCCATTCCAGACCTGGCATCGCGGCGGCGAGTATTTCGACCGAGAGAAAGCGTTTGCCGCGCATATTTGCGCCTTTGACCTGGTAGAACGCGGCGCCACACGGGCCGGGCCATTCCGCATAACGTGCCAGGATAACGCCGTTTTTTTCAGGAAATCCGGTCCGGGCGAGGCGCATACCTCTGCGGGACCAGGCACGCCGGGTAAGCTCCGGGTCATAGAGCTGCAGCAACGGAAAAACGAGCGGAACATCTTCCGGGAGCATCGGAGCGATGCGGACGGCAACGGGTTCCTCTTCTCCGGTCACTACTGCCTGTGCCTCCCCGGTTTCCCCGATTCCGGCCGGGGCATTACCGATCGGGTGCCGGGATGCACACGCCGGTGCAATGATCCAGGTCAATGCTGTTATTTGCAGACAGGGGATGTGATTTGCGATTTTTCGGGGTAAGGATCAGTCGGCTTGATCCCGCTTACTGCCAGGGAGAAGGAAAATATGATGCCGTCTTCCCTGACTGCTGAAAACACAGCTGGCCGCCCGAGACGCCTTGTGATTGCAGGGATGGAGGGGTGTACCAACTGCGCGATCTGCGAAGTGCGTGCGCATGGTGTCTGCAGCGCATTGCGTGACGATGAACTGGAGCGCCTGGCACGGGCGGCGGTTCGCATGACGGTGCCGCCAGGACATATTTTTATTGAAGAAGGGTCACGGGCGACTGATTTCTTCAATGTTACCGGTGGAACGGTGAAGCTGTTCAAGTCGCTCCCGGACGGGCGACGTCAGATTACGGGCTTTGTCAGCGTCGGTCATTTCCTGGGGCTGGCGGTGTCGGATCGTTATGCATTCGGGGCCGAGGCGATTGATCAGGTCAAGCTGTGCCGGTTTTCCCGTCCGAAGCTTGAGGGCATGATTGAGGAATTTCCTCGTATGGAACGGCGGCTGCTGGCCGAGGCCGCCAATGAACTGGTGACGGCTCAGGACCAGATGCTGCTTCTGGGCCGGAAGACGGCCCGCGAGAGGGTGGCCAGCTTCCTTTACGGTCAGCTGGAGAATCATTACGGAGATGCGATTCCGCCGAATGCGCAGATCAGTTTTCCGATGACCCGCGCGGATATCGCCGATTTTCTTGGCCTCACGGTGGAGACTGTCAGCCGCACGCTGAGCGGTCTGCGTAAGGACGGTCTGGTCACGCTGAACGCCGGGCATGGAATCACGGTCATCTCTCCGGTACGTCTTGAGGCCATTGCCCGGGGTGGCGAAAGCTAGAGTCAGCCCTCCGCCGTTGCTTTCAGTTCATCGACGAGGCTGTCGAGGTTTTCGTGTTCAGGGGAAACGCCCTGGAGTGTTGTCCAGTTCTGGCGTGAAATCAGGCCGTAGGCTTCATCGCTGAATTGTGAGAAAAACTGCCAGGACATGCGCTTCGGTGCGCCCCAGGTATTGAGATAGAGCCAGTCCTGATCGTAGCCATGCAGCCAGACAGCATGGCCACCGGCGATGGTGTTGTCGGCCTGCGGGTCGATGACCCAGTCATTGTTCCCCTCACAGGCGTAATTCGGCAGGGAAAGGCCGATATACAGGCCGCCGAGCATGGAAATGGCCCGGTGAACGGAAGCGGTGTCGCACGGATTGATGTAACCGAAAGCGGTCAGGTAATCGCGGGTCTGACCGGGCCGTTCATAGCCGACCCGGCACCAGCGTGAGAGAACCTCGACTTCAACACCGCCCTGATCGGTAGCGGGATTGCCGGGGGTGTATCCTGATTCGGCGCTGTAATTATCGACCACTTCCTGACCGGTGAGCTGGACGGGGCTGAGTGCGGCGCCTGTCCAGGTGCGGATCGCGGAGGCCACTGAAACTTGGGTGCAGCATCCGAGCGTGTCGTTGCACCACATCGGCCACTGCACGTCCTGTGCCCAGTTGACGGAGGGAGGCGGCTCCGGCAGGCGAAAAGCCAGAGGGGCTGTGAGTTTGTAGGTTCTCGGATCGAGGCGAGCGGGTTTTTTACCGAGTTTGCGGTGATGTGTTGTCATTCTTTCTCCACGGGATCGGCGCGGCGTGAAGCGGCGCTGGTGTGATGGAGAAAATAACTGTCCCCTGCTTTTCTCAGGGCGCTGCTCTGAAACCGGTTCCGGAGACCGACAGCCTCCGGAACCGGTTTGTTTAATAAGAAGCTGGTGTGTCCTTTTGTCGGTACGGATGGAGCCCCGCGAGACTTCAGACTGAGAGGACGCGCCCGGCGATGACCTCAAGCCGGCTGAGGAGCGCCGGATCGCGTTTGGCCGGGGCAGTGATCAGGGCGTGCTCAAGCGCCCGGTCGCAGCCGGCAGGGCAGAGGCCGCGGGTTTTGCCGAGTTCGGGAATCATGGCTTTGACCAGGGACCGGGCGCGATCGGCATTGGCATGCATGACCCTGACGACGGCATCGACGGTCACGCTGTCATGACCCGCGTGCCAGCAGTCATAATCGGTCACCATGGCGATGGTGGCGTAAGAGAGTTCGGCCTCACGGGCGAGTTTGGCTTCCGGCATGTTGGTCATGCCTATGACCGAACAGTTCCAGCTTCGGTAAAGCTCGCTCTCGGCGCGGGTGGAGAACTGAGGTCCTTCCATGACGAGATAGGTGCCGCCCCGGGTATAGGTGATGCCGAGCTCTTTCAGCTTTGCTTCGGCGACGTCTCCGATCCGGGAGCAGACAGGGTCGGCGACCGAGACATGAGCGACGCAGCCGGTGTCGAAGAAGCTTTTTTCACGGGCAAAGGTGCGGTCGATAAACTGATCGACGATGACGAAATGTCCCGGTGGCAGATCTTCACGCAGGGAGCCTACGGCAGAGAGAGAAATAATATCCGTCACGCCGGCAATTTTCATCGCGGCGATATTGGCGCGATAGTTCAGCCGTGACGGAGGCAGCGGATGGCCGCGACCGTGGCGGGGCAGGAAGACGCAGCGGATACCGTCGAGTATGCCGAACAGGAGCTTATCCGACGGCGCACCCCAGGGTGTGACCACGGTACGCCATTCCTTGTTTTCAAGGCCTGCGATGTCATAGAGACCCGAGCCACCGATAATGCCGATGACAGGATGAACCGCATGCGCGGTGTTAGTAGACATTGGACCAGAGTCTCCGTTTCAGGACAAAGAGAAGGACGCCCAGGAACACCAGGTAGATCATGACGCGAACGCCCGTACGGTGCCGTTCTGCGAGGTGTGGTTGCGCTACCCAGGCAAGAAAGGTGGTGACATCCCTGGCTTCCTGCTCGGTGGTGGCCTTTGTGCCGTCCGGATATTCGACGGCATCGTCGCTCAGCGGTGGCGGCATGGCGATCGCGCGGGCCTGGGCGAAGCGATTGTAGAACAGGCCGGGCGGCGGCGTGACCCCGGGGGGCGGAGGGCCGTATCCCGTCAGCAGGGCATAGATGCGGTCAGGTCCGCCTGGATAGACTTCGGCGAGACGTGACTGGTCGGGCGGGATGACGGCGCCGGGGATCAGGCCTTGCGCGACCGGCGGAGTCGGAAAGGCATCATCGGCGGTCGCCGCGCGCAGGGCAGGCTTGCCGTCTGAACCGATGCCGTCGGGAATTTTGTGGCTGGCCGCAATGGCCTGGGCCTGTGCGGCGGTCAGGCCTGTGCCAGCCAGGTCTCCGAAGTGAACATGCTGCATTCCGTGACAGGTGGAGCAGATCTCAGCATAAACCGTGTAACCACGCTGCACGCTGGCGAGATCGAAATTGCCAAGCGGACCGTCGAAACTCCACTGCTGATGGGGCGCCGGATCGTGGGAGGGCGGTTCCGCGTGTGCGTTCTGGCCGCCAGCGATGAGAATGCCGGCGGCAACCAGAGCAATAGCAGTGGCAGAGCGATGGCGGAGAGCGGTCATGGCGCGTCTCCGACCCGGAGAGCGGAGCCGTAGGCTAGCGCGGCGTTTTCACGACGGGAGACCAGCGGCATCAGCACGAGGAAGTGCAGGTAGTAATAGAGCGTGGCAAGCTGGCCGACATAGAGCCATGCGCCTTCCACATGGTGTTTCCCCGCGAAACCAAGCAGCACGAAGGCGACCACAAGAGCAATCATGCCGATCCGGTAAACAGGGCGGTTACGGGCCGACCTTATGGGCGAGGTATCGAGCCATGGCGTGAGGAACAGGAGCAGAATGGCGCCGACAGACACGACCAGGCCACCAAATTTGGAAGGAATCGACTGGAGGATTCCGTAGAAGGGCAGGAAATACCACTCCGGCTCGATATCGGTGGGCGTGTGCATCGGATTGGCCGGACGATAATTCTCGGGTTCGGAGATCAGGCCGGGCAGGAAGAACAGGACGGCAGCGAAAAGGATGGCGAACACGACGAGGCCGAGGCCGTCCTTGACGGTGAAATAGGGATGGAACGGCAGCGTCTGTTCGGGCTCTTTTGCCGGAATGCCGGTGGGATTTCCGGGGCCTGCCACATGGAGCGCGGCGACATGCAGGCCGACGACGCCGACGATCCCGAAGGCCAGAGTGAAATGCAGGACGAACAGATGATGGAGCGTCACGTCCCCGGGCTGGTCGCCCCCGAGGAAAAGTCGTTCCAGAAAAGGACCAATCCCGGGCACGGCACCGACGGCTTTGCCGGCAACGTCCGCGCCCCAGTAGGACATCTGGCCCCAGGGAAGGACATAACCCGCGAAAGCCGTCACCATCACCATGGCCAGCAGCGCGACACCGATGATCCACAGAATTTCACGCGGGGCCTTATAGGAGCCGTAATAGAGGCCGCGAAACAGGTGGACGTAGAGCGCGGCCAGAAAGAGGCTGGCGCCGGTCATATGCATGGACCGGAGCAGCCAGCCGGCTGGCAGGCGGCGCTCGATCGCCTCGACGGAGGCAAAGGCGCCGGCGGCGGTGGGCGTGTAATTCATCGCCAGGGCCAGGCCTGAAAGCAGCATCAGAACGAGCACAACCGTGAGCATGGCGCCCACGGTCCAGAGCGCGTTCAGGGAACGCGGCATCGGGAAGCGGATGTATTCGTTGCGAAAGGCACTTATGACGGGCAGACGCGCGTCCAGCCAGCCGGCAAATCCTGTCGACTCACTGTCCTGCGGGTTGTCATCGCCGGTTACACCAGGCTCTGTCGTGTGTCTGGAAGGCGAACCCGCCATTGCTGCTCCCCGTTTCCGTCCGCTTTCGCGACCGGTTCTTCCTGTTCCGGTTTCGATCCGGTTGCCGCGTGTTTAGCTGTGGGGGCGCCGCTCTTGCAATGATTTACGGGATAGCGCACCCCTTAACGCGCCCGTGATCCCGGCATTCAGCCGCGGAGCAGGCGCGACGACGGGCAGGCCTGAGTGCGCCCACGGGGACGAATAAGACCAGAGCAGGAGAAAACCGGCTATGGGGGAGACAGGCAGGATGCATAACGAGCAGGCAGGCGGTGCCGAGTCCGATACATCTGAAGCAACCAGACTGGAATATGAGGCTCTTAAGCCGCAGGCCAGGCAATGGTTCGAGACGCTTCGTGACAGGATCTGCGGGGTTTTTGAGGCTATTGAGGATGAAGCGGCAGCACGCCGGTCCCCTGTTTTACCCGACCGCGAAAAGGCCGGTCGCTTTGAGCGCATTTCCTGGGAGCGCGAAGCGGATGAGGGGGCGCAGACCGAAGGCGGTGGCGTGATGAGCCTGATGCGCGGACGGGTCTTTGAGAAGGTCGGGGTCAATGTCTCAACGGTTCAGGGGGAGTTCAGCCCTGAATTCCGTAAAAATATCCCGGGTGCCTCGGAAGATCCCCGGTTTTTTGCGACCGGAATCAGTCTTGTCGCACATATGTCCAGCCCGCTTGTTCCCGCCGCGCATTTCAACACGCGGATGATCGTGACGACACGCGGATGGTTTGGCGGGGGAGGGGATATTACGCCGATGTTCCCGGACAGCGCGGAAGCCCAGGTGGATGCGGCGCACTTTCATGCCGCGTTCGAACGGGCGTGCTCACGGCACGATCCGGACTATTATCCCCGCTTCAAGGCGTGGTGTGACAGGTATTTCTATCTGCCTCACCGGAAAGAGCCGCGCGGACTTGGCGGGATTTTCTATGACCATCTGAACAGCGGGCATCCGGAAATGGATTTTGCTTTTACCCGCGACGTAGGACTGGCTTTTCTTGAGGGTTATCCGGAGGTCATCCGGTCCCGCATGATGGAGTCCTGGACACCGGAGCAGCGGGAGGCTCAGCTGGTCCGTCGCGGGCGATATGTGGAATTCAACCTGCTGCATGACCGTGGCACGCTGTTTGGTCTGAAGACCGGTGGCCATACCGAAGCGATTCTGATGAGTTTGCCGCCCGAGGTGAAATGGCCATGATCCGGCCCTGATCGGAGTTTACGGGATAGCAGGAATAATCCGGTAATCACGGTCATGATCAACAGACAGCAACAGATTGAAGAAAGGGGCACCAATGCCGTCGCGCCCGGCCCTGATAACCAGAGCGCACCTGCCGTGAGTCGTCCGCGTGTCTCAGCGACCCGGCGGTCCGTACTTCGTGCGTCTCTTTCGCTTGCGGGTGGTGCTGCGGTCGCCGCACTGGGGACGACGCGGTACGCGGGCGCCACGGAGCCGGAGCGGCTGGCGGGTTTTCAGACTACCGCGGTATTAAATCCCGTGTCATCCGTCGGTGCGCCCACAATGATCGTGGCCGGGACCAACGGTCCGGCTCGCTGGGCGCCTGTGCTCTCCGAGACCTTTTCGGAGACACTGCCGACTGATGGTCCCATTGTCTTACAGCCGACGGCGGGATGGGACGGCGTAACGGGGGCCAACAAATTTGAATCCCAGACCGGTGGTGACAATGCCGGAACTCTTCTGGTGCCAGGTGCGGCTATTCTGGCGTCCCTTACGGGCAGTTCGAGGGTGCATTTCGATTATCAGCGCTGGCTCCCGGTCTTTTTGAGTGTCGGAGCGCCTGTTGTGGTGGGCCGCGTCGATTTTCACCGCTCATTGAGGATGCTTCTTGGGGATCACCCGGTCCGGGTTGCCGTGTCGACTCCGGACGGGCTGGAACTGCCCACTCTGCTTGCTATGACAATCCTGTCGATGCGGGTGATTCCGGTCAGCGGGATTGCCTCGCCGGAAGATGCCATTGATGCCTTGCGAAGGGGCGAGGTGGATGTGGTGCAGCTTCCCGCCAGTGCGGCGCGTCCGGCGATGTTGCAGGGACTCGCGCAAAATGGATTTGAAGTGCTGTTCACACTGGGTCAGACGGATGGCGGCGGTTCGGCTGATTTTGTTACCCGTGTTGCAGCATTGCAGGGCCATGCGTCGCGACATCCGCTTTATCAGGCCTGTCTCAGTGCGTCCGTGGCGGCCGGGATGGATGCGGCCCTTGTGCTGCCGATGCTGACCTCCCCGGCGCAAACGGCGCGCTGGCGACATGCTGCTCAGCTTGCGGTGCTGAGGCCTGAGGTTACGGCCCTGGCAAAGACCGATGGCACGCGGGCTGTCGGCGGGGCTGATGTTGCCACGCTTTATCACACTTTGACTCCGGATCTGTCCGGTCTGCTTGCGTTACGGCGGTGGCTGGCGGAGCGCACGCCCGGCTGGCGGTCAGGGTAAGATTTCCGACTTGCTTTTTGTAAACGGGGAGGCCGGGGCCCCGGCAGATGTTTTCGCGGGTCGGGCGGAGCGGTCATCGGCCCGCATCAGGCTTCCCGAAATTCCTCCAGAAGACGCCTGATTTCCGTGCCGTCTGTCTCGGCCAGAATCCGTCGGGCCAGCATATGACAATCTTCGTAGCGGGATGATCGCACCACCTGTTTTACGCGAGGTACGGCTGATGCGGTCATCGACAGAGACCGCAGGCCGAGACCGATCAGGAGCGGCGTGATGCGCGGGTCACCGGCGATTTCACCGCACAGGGAGACAGGCTTTCGTTCGTGCAGCGCCGCCGTGACGACACCGGAAATCATCATCAGAACCGCTGGGTGTAAGGGGTCGTAAAGCGAGGCTGTCTCTGCCGACGCCCGGTCGGTGGCGAGCGTGTACATGGTCAGATCGTTTGTTCCGATCGCGAGGAAGTCAACATAACGGGCGAGGGCTTCGGCTGTCAGCGCCGCGCCGGGTGTTTCGATCATGGCTCCGAGCGGCGGGAGCGGATCGCCGATGCCGACCCCTTTTCGTTTCAGCCGGCGGGCCACCCGTTCATAGATCTCGCGCGCGGTCTCAATCTCGCTGGCCAGCGTGACCATAGGCAGCAGAATCTGTACGGGGCCTTTTGCGGCAGCGCGCAGAATTGCGGCGAACTGGGTTTCCAGCAGAGCCGGATAGCGCAGCAGCAGACGAATGCCCCGCAGACCAAGAGCCGGATTTTCGTTGTCTTCGCCGTCACCGGAAAACCCGGCGCGATTCAGAGCCTCGCTTTGTTTTTCTCCGCCCCAGTCCAGCACCCGGATCGTCGTCGGATCAGATCCCATCGCTGCGACCACGCTCGCATAAATTTCGTACTGTGCTGCCTCATCAGGGAGTTTTTCCGCATTGATGAAAAGAAATTCCGTACGGAGCAGACCGATTCCCGCGGCACCTGACTGAGCGATCAGCGGCAGTTCCGCCGGCAGTTCCAGATTGGCCTGCAACTGGATTTTTTCTCCGCTCGCCATGCGTGATGAAAGCCGCTTCAGCCGTCCGAGTTGCTGTCGCTCACGGGCATAAGCCGCGACGTGGCGCTGCGCCTGTCTCAGCGTTTTCGGTTCAGGATTTCTGATGACCTCGCCGGTATCGCCATTGACGACAAGCGTCGTGCCATTTGCCAGATCTGTCAGCACACCCTGCACGGCCAGCACGGACGGGATGCCGAGCGCACGGAGCATGATGGCTGTGTGTCCGGTTGTGCCGCCGCTTTCGAGCACCACGGCGCCGACACGGGACGGATCAATCAGAGCAGCATCAGCCGGACGTAATGTTTCCGCCACCAGAACGGCACCGTCGGGGAAATGTCCCAGTGCCAGAAACGGGGTTCGTGTCAGGTTGCGGATAAGGCGACGTCCGATTTCGCGGAATTCTCCGGCGCGTCGTTCGGCGGCGGCGGCCTCCTCTCCGGCCAGAGCTTCTCCGCCTGGGGAAGACAGCATCGTCCCGGCGAGGGCTTCCGTTTCATCATGCACGGATGCCTCGGCGGTCAGCCCCTCGTCGATCCGGGCCATAACGCCACGCTGCAGCCGGGACGGTCCCAGCATGCGCTGATAGACATCCAGCAGAGGACCTATTTCAACCTGACTTTCTTCGGGCAGCAGAGCCAGCCTGCCCCGCAGCTTTGTCAGTTGTGTAATGGACCGTCCGACGGCCTCATTGAACCGCGTGCGCTCCTGTTCTGGGGGCAGGGCGCTCAGGCGGGCGCCGGGTTCCGGCGCAGGCGCTTCTCCGGCGATGAAAGCCGGTCCGATTGCGAAGCCCGTGCCAACCGGTTCGCCTTCAAACAGCAATTCATCCGGGGCATGCCTGTTCTCGTTGCCATGTCGCTTCAGCGCACGGATCCCGGCGGTCGTCTCCCTCCCGTTTTTTTCCGATTCGCTCTGAGCCAGCTCTTTCATGGTGTAATCACTTGCAGTTCCCGTGGCGGGGCCGGTCACTGTATCCGGGTCAGGCCCACGCCTGTAGCCGCCATTTTTATTATTCGTTCTCGTCGAAGCCTGACGCAATCAGTAATGTCAACGCCGTCAGGGCTTCTTCGGCCTGCGGGCCTGTCGCCCGAAGTGTGATTGTCGCGCCCATCCCCGCGCCGAGCATCATGAGCCCCATAATTGAGCACGCCGGGACAGTCTCCTGTTCATATGCAACACTGATATCGGCATCCCACAGCTCTGCCGCCGCGACGAATTTTGCCGAGGCCCGGGCGTGCAGCCCCTTTGAGTTGACGATGGTGACAGGCCGGACAATTTCCCGTGGTTCAGCCGGCGCCGGAATGGTCATTCAGCCGACAACCCTGCGTGGATGGATGCCGATGACGGGCAGCGAAGATGTAACAGGCTGCGGGTGAAATTTATGCACTTTGCTGGCGGCTTCTTCAGCGCAGCGCCGCGCTCCGTCAAGACATTGCTGGGGCAGATGCGAAGCGCAGTTAATGTATTTATGCGCGGCTTCCTCGGCCAGCGTGGTGCATTCGCCGAGTGTGTGCGTCTCGCGCATCTGAGCCAGTTTCACGAGCATCGGAAGGTTTGCCCCGCCGAGAACTTCAATCCGGCCGGGGAGCATCATTGCAACGGCGAGATTGGATGGTGTGCTGCCGAACATATCGGTCACCAGCATGACACCGTCACCGTGATCGACGTCCCTGATCCGGTTTTCCAGTTCAAGTTGCCGCGCCTGAAGGTCATCATCTGCACCGACACTGACGGTTTCAAGCTGTCTCTGCGGCCCTACCACATGTTCCATGGTTTCTCGCAAAGCTACGCCGAGCGCGCCCTGCGTGACCAGAATAATGCCTATCATGCGTTTCCCCGCGCCATGGAACGCTGGCCTTTCGTATCCGGCGAAGCATGGGCTGCCTCGCCGGTCAGTTCCTGATGTCTGACGTCTGCTTCGGCCGCGTCATCGGACAGAATCTCGGCCGGTTTTCTTACCCAGCGCCAGGCGGCCGTGCTGAGACCGGCAATCCCCTGTCTGGCCAGCTCACGGTGAACCACCGCGATGGGCCATTCACCGTCTGTTTCGCAAAAATCCCGGGCGGCCAGTTTTCCTGCCAGCGCTTCCACCAGCGTTACCGAGCGGTGACGCCCCCCTGAACAGCCAATCGCAATCGTGGCATATTTCTTACCTTCCTGCACGAAACGCGGGATCACGAGATAAAGCATATTACTGATCTGATTCAGGAACGGCTCATAGTCCGGATCGGCTGCAACGTAATCCGCGACCGGAAGGTCCAGCCCGGTCATGGGGGCCAGAGACGGATCGTAATATGGATTACGCAGGAAACGGGCGTCAAAAACCATATCGGCCTCGCGCGGCAGGCCCGCCGGAAAGGCGAACGACATCAGGACCACGGTCAGTCCCTCATCCGGACTGCCGTGCCAGGAGCCAAACCGGGTTTCGATCAGCCGCCGGAGTTCCGGCGCGGAAAGATCCGAGGTGTCGATGACCATATCGGCGCAGGCGCGGAGTTCGGCGGTCAGCGCCGTCTCGGCGTCTATGCCTTCCTTGACGCTGCCATGAGGCGCAAGCGGGTGCCGGCGACGGGTTGCCGTGTAGCGGCGCAGCAGCGTGTTCCGGTCAGCGGTTGCGTAAAGCACCTCTGTCCGAAGCTGCGGACTGAGGCGAAGCCGCGCCACGGCGGCCAGCACGGCAGAGGCATCAAACCCCCGCGTTCTGGAGTCCACGCCGATTGCAATCGGCCTGTCACCTCTGGCCACGATTTCATCGAGCATTCCAAGAGGAGGGTTGTCGATCACCTCGTGCCCCAGATCCTCCAGAATCCGCAGAATCGAGGATTTACCTGCTCCGGAGAGCCCGGTGACGAGGAGAATCTGGCGTGGCGTCGGCGTATCGTCGGCAGTCTGAGGTATCACCATGAAACCGGACAGGCACCCTGCGTTAAGAAACGACGGCTGGAAAGCAGCCTGGAAAAACAGAAGTCACCGGCCTGATCTGACCGAAAATCACCCACGACATACATTATACAGCCTGTCTGCGATAACGTGCGCCGTAATGTTCGGACATAATATATCAGATCGGGAAAGCTTCGACACTATTTTGTCGCTTTTAGTTATCCCCGCCCGGCATGGCGTCCCGCGACAGAAGGCAGGCCCGCCCGGCCAGGCACTCCAGAGCCATGTCAATGCTGTCCGGGGCTGAAGCCAGCGTCCCGTTCAGCCAGAGGACAGGGAGCCCCGTTTTCCTGTTATAGCTCTCGGTGTCTGTCGGAAGTCGGGGCACTTTTTCACCCTCGGCGACGAGTTGCACAGCCAGGACAGGGCGGGCCGATTGTCTGAAAGAACGCTGAACAATTCCCCAGCCGCGCACCTCGATCAGCCCGCGCAGGGCGAGGGGCGCGCTGGCGAGACCGTCCCGCAATTCCACTCTGTCATCCGCGACCAGGTCGTAACCCCGCGTAAGCAGCCTCAGCAGCAGGCTTGATTTGCCGGCTCCCGGCGCACCGAGAAGAAGCACGCCCGCTTCGCCCCGCGCGGCGCAGGAGGCATGAAGCCGCAGGATCGTCATATGTGAAACATTCTCCGGGTCCGTTGCGTTTCTGAAGCGTTACCCGGATGAAACATCTTTCATTCCGGAGTAATGCGGATTATGACCTTTTTGTGACCATCCGGAAGGGCGAGCAGCCATGGCAACACCAACCGGCGACAGCCCCGGTTTGCAGAACCCGGAACTGTGTGCGGAATCAATTCTGCCAAAATACGAACAGGGACGAGGCGGTCTGCGTCTGAGCCGTATCAGAGGCTATGATCGTCATGCCGGCCGCTTTCCGGCCCGGATTACTGATCAGTGCCGGCTTGCTTTTTCCGCAGGGAATGCGGCGCTTCTCGCGCGCGGAGCCTCCCTGCAGGATGTGGTGCGGGTTATCTTTGTGGTCAAGGATGCCGGACAACTGACATCCTGCGCGCCATTTGTCAGCAATGCGCTGGGAGCAAACCGCCCGGCGGCCACGGTGATGGTTGTTGACAGCTTCGATAGTCCCGATGTGGAAATTGAACTCGAACTGATCACTCATATAGCCGGGACTGCCTGACGGTCGGTTTTGCGTCATTTCAAATTTTGATCAGTCGTTGTATGGCCCCGAACTCAGTGCTTCAGCCGGATTGGATGATCCGGTCAGGATCTATTCTGATGCGGCAACAGGAAGCACGGTTCCCGTATCCTGCCGCTGAACGGATTGCTGCCGGTGACTTCTTCTTTTCGCCCGGGGCCGGGCTTTTCCGGCATCAGGGATGACGGGCTTTACAAACGTCTCCCGTCACGACTTCTGAGTAATCCGGCACGTCTCATGGTAAAGACGGGACACAGGGGCCTTCGTTTCGCTCTGCGCGTCTGTCGTGAGTTTGTCCCGGCGCGAACAGGCTTTCGTCGGGAGGGTGGTAAGGCTGCCCGTGAAAACAGCCAGGGCGTTCCGGCATGTGAAACAAAAAATCTGGCTTTTGAGAAAACGGGGTTTCAGATTTCTCTCCGGTTTCCCCGTTATGCGAATCCTCTGCTCAGCATCGTCATTCCGAGCTACGGGCAGGCTCCGGTTACGCTTCGCTGTCTGCGTTCAGTTATGCAGAATCCTCCCGCCTGTGCTTATGAAGTTATTGTCGCGGAAGACGCATCCGGTGATCCGGATATGGCCCGTTTCAGAGAAGTTCCTGGCCTTTTGCTGCTTGAGCGACCGAAAAATCTCGGGTTTCTTCGTAACTGTAACGAAGCCGCGCGTGTTGCCTCAGGGAAATATCTGCATTTTCTCAATAATGACACGGAAGTGCTGCCCGGCGCTTTCGATGCTCTTGTGCGCCGTCTCGAATCAGATCCCGCGACCGGGCTTACAGGTTCGAAGCTGCTTTTTGCGGATGGAAAACTTCAGGAAGCAGGAGGCATTGTCTGGAACGATGCTGCCGGAATGAATTTCGGGCGCAATGATTCCGAGCCGGATCGGGCGGCCTACAACTGGCCACGCGATGCGGATTATATTTCAGGCGCGTCCATCGCCATACCGCGCACGCTTTTTTATTCTCTCAATGGATTCGATGAGATTTTCGCACCGGCGTATTACGAGGACACGGATCTTGCGTTTCGTGTGAGGGAAGCCGGCTACCGCGTGGTTTATGAACCTGCCTCTGTCGTGATTCATTATGAAGGACTGTCACATGGAACCGATGAGGGGCAGGGGGTAAAGGCCTGCCAGGCACGCAATCGGAGCATTATGCTCAGTCGGTGGAAAACTGTTCTGGAGGCAGACCATTTTAAGCCGGGTACGCACGGTCTGCGGGCTGCCGCGCGGGCTCGCCATCGCCCGGTGATTCTGATTATCGATCATTATGTTCCCGAGCCTGACCGGGACGCGGGCTCGCGTGCGACGCTCTGCGTGATCCAGGCTCTGGCAGAGGCCGGCTGGCTTATAAAATTCTGGCCGATGGACCGGAAGCGCAAAACCTGGTCGCACGATCTCGAACAGACGGGCGTTGAGATTCTCGATCACACCTGTCCTCAGTCTTTTTCAGCATGGCTGGAGGAGAACGGGAAAGATCTTGATCATGTCATGATTATGCGGCCCGTTGTTGCGCAGGAATTTTTGCCGGTTGTCATAGCCGGCACGGATGCCAGACGATCTTATTACGGTCACGATATCCATTTTCTGCGGATAATGCGGGAAGCCGACCTGAAAGAAAGCAGAGCGCTGCGGGATGAAGCTCTGTCCATGCGTGACCTCGAAATGTCGCTGTGGCCGCAATTCGACGTCGTCCTCTATCTGTCTGATTATGAGACGGAACTGGTGCGCGAACTTGTTCCCGCCGCGCATGCACGGACTGTGCTGCCATTCTGCTTCACGCCGGACAGGTCTCCGAGGTCTGTAACCGACGGAGCAACGATTCTCTTTGTCGGCGGCTTTGCGCATCCGCCTAATATCGATGCGGCGGTCTGGCTGAAAAACGAAATCATGCCGCTGGTCATGGCACGTGTACCAGAGGCGCGGCTCATTCTGGCGGGGTCGAATCCGGCGCCCGCCGTCCGGGTCCTGGCTTATGACCGGACAACCATCACCGGCTCGATCAGCGACGGTGAGCTCGCGCGTCTGTATGCGTCGGCCCGTGTTGCCGCCGTGCCGCTACGTTTCGGAGCCGGCGTCAAGAACAAGGTGCTGGAAGCGCTTGATCACGGTCTGCCGCTTGTCACAACGCCTGTCGGGGCGGAGGGTATTCCGGGGATCGGAGCAACGTGCAGCATTGCGGAGGATGCCGCGGCGTTCGCGGAACTGCTGATCCGGCTCCTTGAAGATGACGGACTCTGGAGGCAGCGCTCCGATCAGGGTAAATGCCTGATTTCAGAGGAATTCTCCCCCGGCAGATTTTCGGAAATTCTGCTTCATGCTCTGAGCAGGCAGCAAAGCTGACTTACTCGCACGGCATACCGGTGCGGCCTGTCGGAACCATCCGGCGAAATGCCGCGTTGCCCTTCGGAAGTGGAGGACATCATGAGCAAAAGAGAAAAGAGTTCCGGACGCGACGAGGTTACGATTGGTGATCAGACGTTCGAACGGAGCAAGGGGGGTGAGACGCATCAGACAGCAACGGGAGATGTTCCGACTCTGACCACGGCTCAGGGCGTACCGGTTTCCGACGATCAGAATACGCTTAAGGTCGGACCGCGGGGCCCGGCTCTGCTGGAAGACTTCCATTTCCGTGAAAAAATCTTTCACTTTGATCATGAACGTATTCCGGAGCGTGTGGTGCATGCGCGCGGATACGGCGCTCATGGGTATTTCGAGCTGACGGACTCGCTCTCCGATGTCACCACCGCGGATGTGCTCCAGCGACCGGGCGAGCGGGTTCCGGCCTTTGTGCGTCTTTCAACGGTGGCCGGCGGCAGGGGATCTTCCGATCTTCCTCGTGATATCCGCGGGTTTGCCGTCAAGCTTTATACAAAAGCGGGCAACTGGGACATCGTGGGCAATAATGCGCCGGTTTTCTTCATTCAGGATGCTATCAAATTTCCGGATTTCGTTCATTCCATCAAGGAAGAGCCGGATCGCGGTTTCCCCCAGGCGCAGTCGGCTCATGACAATCTGTGGGATTTTGTTTCCCTCTCGCCGGAATCGATGCATGCGATCATGTGGGCGATGTCGGACCGGGCGATTCCACGTTCCCTGCGGTTCATGGAAGGGTTTGGCGTCCATACATTCCGTTTCATAAATAAAGACGGTAACTCGACTTATGTGAAATTTCACTGGAAGCCGAAAGCCGGCATGCAGTCTGTCGTCTGGAATGAGGCGCTGAAGATCAACGGCGCCGATCCGGATTTCCACCGCCGCGATATGTGGGATGCGATCAATTCCGGAGATTTCCCGGAATGGGAGTTGGGTGTTCAGCTTTTTGATGATGAATTCGCGGACAGTTTCGATTTCGACATTCTGGACGCCACCAAACTGATTCCGGAAGAACTTGTCCCCGTGCGCCGTGTGGGCCGTCTGGTTCTGAACCGTGTCGTGGATAATTTCTTTGCGGAGACGGAGCAGGTCGCTTTCTGTACGCAGAATGTCGTTCCTGGCGTTGATTTCACCAACGATCCGCTCCTGCAGGGACGGAATTTCTCCTATCTGGATACGCAGCTGAAGCGGCTGGGTGGTCCTAACTTCACGCATATTCCGGTAAATGCACCGAAATGTCCGTTCCATACCTTCCAGCAGGACGGTCATGCGGCGATGCATAACCCGAAAGGCCGGGCGAACTACGAACCGAATTCATGGGGTCCGGAAGCTGGCGGAGCACGCGAGAATCCGTCGCGGGGCTATCGCTCCTATGCGGCTCAGGAGAGCGGTGAGACGCGGCGGGAGCGGGCGGAGCTGTTTGCCGATCATTACAGTCAGGTCCGGCAGTTTTATATCAGCCAGACGCAGACGGAGCAGGTTCATATCCAGCAGGCCTATACGTTCGAGCTCAGCAAGGTGGAGACACCGGCGATCCGTTCACGGGTGGTGTCGCACCTGCTGAACATCGACAAAGGTCTGGCGGAAGCGGTGGCGAAGGGGATCGGGCTTGAGACATTGCCCGAGGCAGCACCCCCGGCCCGTCCGGTGATCGACAATCTGCCTCCGTCACCGGCCCTCAGTATTCTGAAAAACGGTCCGACGACCTTTGCCGGACGCAAGATCGGAATTCTGGTGACAGACGGAACGGATGCCGGCTTGCTGAAAGCCGTCTGCGACGCGGCGAAAGCAGAGGGGACCAATGTTGAGCTGGTCGGGCCTCAGGTTGGTGGCGTAAAACTGTCGGATGGTTCGACTGTGCCGCTCGGGCAGAAGATCAACGGTGGTCCTTCGGTGCTTTATGATGCTGTCGTGCTGCTACCTTCCGCTGCCGGCGCGAAGCTGCTCGGACATGAAGCGACGGCACGGGATTTCATTAACGATGCCTACGCGCATGCCAAGTTCATCGGTGTCGGTCCTGAAGCCGATCCGCTGATTGCGCGGGCCGGGCTTCAGCCGTCCGATCGGGACCAGGGCTTTGTTGCAATCGCGGCACAGGGTGATGGGGACGGGTTTATCAAAGCCTGCCGCGCGGTGCGGTTCTGGGAACGTGAGAGCAAAGTTCACGCTGTGTGAGGGGAAGTCGTCGGGTCGCTACCCCGAGCCCCGCAAAGGGACGTAGTCCCTTTGATCCCGGGTTGTTAAATTAAAGAAGTGCGGAGGGCTTCCTTATCGGCTCTCCGTATTTTTGCTGATTGAGTAAAATTGTTTGCAAAGGTCTGTGACCTTTGTCGGGTCGCGGACCGCGACCGTTTTCCTTTTACCGTGGCGAACGGCGTGCCAGCTGTGTCAGATCGCGTACCGCTCCGCGGGCCGCGCTGGTTGTCAGGGCGGCATAGGCCTGGAGCGCTGTTGACACTACCCGGTCACGGGCCGGTTTCCATCCTTCATTGCCGCGATCATCCATCCGTGCGCGCCGGGCGGACAGTTCAGAGTCCGACACGGAAGTGCGGAGGACACGGGACGGGATATCGATTTCGATGGTGTCCCCTTCCTCGATCAGGCCGATGGCGCCCCCCTCAGCCGCTTCCGGTGAGATATGGCCAATGGAGAGACCGGAACTGCCACCGGAGAATCGACCATCAGTAATCAGGGCGCAGGATTCCGCCAGTCCCTTCGATTTCAGATAGCTGGTCGGGTAAAGCATCTCCTGCATGCCGGGTCCGCCTTTCGGGCCTTCGTAGCGGATGACGACGACATCGCCTGCAACGATCCTGCCGCCGAGAATGGCGGAGACGGCGGCGTCCTGGCTCTCAAAAACGCGGGCGGGACCGGAGAAGGTAAGCAGGTTTGATGCGACACCGGCGGTTTTTACGATAGCGCCGTCTTCCGCGATGTTGCCATAGAGCACCGCGAGGCCGCCATCCTTGCTGAAAGCGTGCTCGCCTGTGCGGACTGCGCCTGTCTTCCGGTCGGTATCCAGCTCTTTGTAGCGGGAGGCCTGTGAGAAGGCTTCCGTTGTGCGGACGCCGCCCGGTGCGGCGCGATAGAAATCTTTCGCAGCATCCGTGGCCATATCGCCGCCGATATCCCACTCGACCAGAGCCTTCGCCAGAGAGGGCGCATGCACCATCGGGACGTCGCGGTACAGCAGGCCGAGGCGATCCAGTTCCCCCATAATGGCCTGTACTCCCCCGGCGCGATGCACATCTTCCATATGCACGTCCGCTTTCGACGGAGCGACCTTGCAGAGATTGGGCACCTGGCGGGAGAGGCGGTCGATATCGGCCATGGTGAAGGGCACTTCGCCTTCATGCGCGGCGGCCAGGAGGTGGAGTACTGTGTTCGTGGAGCCGCCCATGGCGATATCCACGGTCATGGCGTTCTCGAACGCCTCGAAGGATGCGATCGAACGCGGCAGGACGCGGGTATCCCCGCCTTCATAAAACTGTTTCGCGACGGAGACGGCGAGCCGGCCGGCGCGGAGGAAGAGTTCTTTCCGATCCGCGTGCGTGGCGACGAGACTGCCGTTGCCGGGCAGGGACAGACCCAGCGCTTCGGTGAGGCAGTTCATGGAATTGGCGGTGAACATGCCTGAGCAGGAACCGCATGTCGGGCAGGCGGAGCGTTCGATGGCGTCGGACTCAGCCTCGCTGACGGTCGGGCTGGCGGCGGCGACCATGGAGGTAACGAGATCGACGTGTTTTTCGATCTGACCTTCCATAACGCGACCCGCTTCCATCGGACCGCCCGAGACAAAAACGGTCGGAATGTTGAGGCGCATCGCGGCCATCAGCATACCGGGCGTGATTTTATCGCAGTTGCTGATGCAGACGAGCGCATCGGCGCAATGGGCATTGACCATGTACTCCACGGCGTCGGCGATCAGCTCACGCGAGGGCAGGCTGTAGAGCATGCCGCTATGACCCATGGCGATCCCGTCATCGACGGCGATGGTATTGAATTCGCGTCCGATGCCGCCGGCTTCCGCGATGGCGCCGCAGACAAGCTGACCGAGATCCTTCAGGTGGACATGGCCGGGGACGAACTGGGTGAACGAATTGGCGACGGCAATGATGGGCTTACCGAAATCGCTGTCCGTCATGCCTGTGGCACGCCACAGGCTGCGGGCTCCGGCCATGTTGCGGCCATGAGTGGTCGTGCGGGAGCGGTAACCGGACATGTGGTGGTCTTTCTGCTTTGGGCCGGGGCGGGAGATCAGCGCGGAACGCTGCCTCTCCTGTGATGTGGGCCGCTATAACCGGAAAAACACCCCGCGTCAGCTAAAGCGTCAGGCGGCATGCCAGTTGCCGCCTTTTTTATAGTCCATATCCATGTCCTGGATGATGCTGTTGAATTCCGGCGCGCGCAGCACCAGGACGGACGGGTCGAAAGGACGGCCTGTCCGGAAGGCGTTGTGCAATCGCCGGTTCAGAGCGCGGTTGAACACGCCCGGGCCTGTTTTGTAGGCGATGTACAGGCCTTCATGCAGGTAACTGTTTCTGTACAGGGAAAGCAGGCAGTCGGCGAGGATCGGACTGTTGTGGTGGCTGCCGAAGAAATCATTATGCACATAGTAATTATCCGTCACGAAGAACATGTGTGACGGATGACGTGCAGTGTATTGTTCCAGCGTTTCCGGGGAGGTGATGCGGATATCGGCATCCAGCCACCAGCCGCCGAGTTCCTGGATCACATGAACGCGAAGAAAATCAGCGGCTTCGGCGGGATGTCTTGCTTTCAGGAACAGGTCCTGAGCCTCTTTGCCATAATACTCGTAAAGCCATTCGGCGCCTTCTTCCCGATCAAAAAGCTGGACTTCGAAGCCTTCAAGATCGCAGTGGTACTCGTAGTTATCCTGCACTTCCAGTGGCGGGTTTTTGTCCCAGTACATGTGGATTTTCGGTGGGATACGTCTGTCTTCGGGTGCGACGGCGGGCTGCTTCGGTTCCGGCAAAACGGAAAGGGCGGTTTCGAGATAAAGAACATCCACCTCTTCGCCGGTGTGAAAGATCTCGAAGCAGTTATCCATGCGCTTCAGGGCCTTGACGGCGTTGTGTTCGCGCCAGGCAATCTGGATGCCGCTGATATAGTCGTATGTGGTCTTTGACAGCGCGCGGAGCTGTTTCAGTTCCTCTGCGGGAGGCTCCAGCCCGGCTTTGAGCAGGCAGAGAAGACGAGCCTGCAACAGGGCTGAAGCGAGCGGATAATGCCCGGGCTGCTTGGAGTGCATATTGTAGGCAAGCCCGTAAAACATGGCCGCTTCACGGACGAGTTTGTGCATATGGAGAATATTCGCGAGCGTAAAAACATGCTCAAGCGTAGCAGCGCCGTGCTTATGGTAATAATCCATCGCCTGATGATTTCCGGCGAAGTCATCCAGAGTAAAATCAGACGTTTTTTCGACCGGAACAGTCAGGAAAGTTACCGGTTCAGAAGTTTCAGCTACCATAATCGGATCTTTATTGCCTTTGGCACCGGGGTGCAACGATACCCATTCATGAAGCGATGAGCCTCAGGATAATCAATATACAGATAACATATGCAGGGCTGATAACGATATCCACGTCTCAGCGGTTATGAGGGGTTGCAGCGTTACGTAGTTCTTCAGAAAGCAACGTCATCAGGCAGGCCGCGCGTATCGGTCGTGTTCGGGCCGCGCCCTGTCCGGCCCGGAACGCACCATAGCCCGATTCACCACGGGATCGCGCTGCTGCATCCAGCGTCTTCCCGGCATCGTAGGCATAGGGATAAGCAGGAACGGCCGGTCTGTCCGGTTCTGTATCCAGTTCGGTAAATCTGTTCACGACACCCCGTGCCGGGCGACCGGAAATGGAGCGCATCATGGCCGTTTCCGCCATAACCAGCGCGACCCGATGTACCGGGCTGGCGGCGCTCTCGTCACAGGCGACAAACGCTGTGCCCATCTGCGCCGCGACGGCGCCCGTTTGCAGCGCTGTGAGAATTTCCGTACCGTTCATGATGCCGCCCGCGGCGATAACCGGGCATAACGAACAGGCTCTGACCTGCCTCAGAAGCGTGAGGGTATCGAGCCTGAGATCGTCTGCCTGTGCGGGTCATAGATCCCGCGATGACCGCCGGCTTCATACCCCTGCGCGATCAGGAGATCGACACCGGCTTCCGTCGCCTGGATCGCCTCTGTCCGGGATGTCACTGTTGCGGCAAGCACGATACCGACACGACGCAAAACGGCGATCATCGCTCCATCGGGCAACCCGAAATGAAAGCTGACCAGTGCCGGATGTTCTTCAGCCAGCATGTCACAGGTCGCCATCGTGTCGCAGAAGGAAGGATAAATCTCTCGCAGCGTTGCCGGGGGCAAGGTGTCGTAACGCTCGAATTCCGGCTTCAGCCAGTTCAGCCAGCGTGTCATGCAGGCCGTATCAGGCCTGACGGACCGGTGACAGAAGACATTAACACCGAACGGTTTATCGGTCAGACGGCGCGTCTCCGTGATGGCGGCACGCGCAGCCTCCGGCGTCATCGCGCCGATGCCGAGGGAGTCCAGACCACCGGATTCGGAAACAGCAGCGGCCAGAGCAGGTGTGGAAACATCAGCCATCGGTGCCTGGATGATCGGGAGAGCGAGGGTCAGACATCCGGGCAGCATGTCGTCGGTCTCTTTTCGCTGTGTGATGGTCGTTATGAAGCAGCAGGTACAGCACAGAGAGCGGCGATACGCGCGGCAACGCTTTCAGGTGTAGCCAGCAGTGCGGTGCTCTCTTCCGCCGGGAACGTCTGAGCACGCAGTCGCGTTGCCGTCGGGCCGGGATCAAACAGGCATGCCGTGAAGGACGGGCAACCGGCCATTTCCTGCTGCCACGTGCTGACCAGCGCGTCCACGCCCGCGCCACAGGCGGCTCCGATGCCGTGGAAAGGGGCAGGTGTATTAAGATCCCGGTTGGTCAGAATGACCGCGCGGCCTGCCGGTGCCTGCCGCAAAAGCGGGGTCGCGGTGCGGATCAGTCGCATTGTGGCGCTCAGGTTGACTGTCAGCGCCCGTGTCCAGTCGGTCTCCCGGATGTGATCCAGTGGGGTCGGCGTCACAAACCGGGCGGCGGCATGAATCAGAATATCCAGACGCCCGAACCGTTCGGCAAGCGACGGACCGAGCAGATCGGTTTTCCCGCCATCGGCCAGATCGAGGGGCAGCAGCGTTGCGCGACGGCCTGTGCGTTCGGCGATCAGATCATCGGTTTCGCAGAGTCCCCCCTGGGTCCGGGCCGTTATGACGCAATGGGCTCCCATCGTGGCAAGCCGGAGTGCGGTCGCGCGACCAATGCCCCGACTCGCTCCGGTGATGAGAGCGATCTGACCGTCGAGCGATCTGTCCTGAACTGCCGGGGGCTGTCCGGTCATGGAGCCATCAGGCCGTGCCGGGACCGAACTCTGCGTCATGATCGGCGAGGGGAATCGGATAATCGCCCGTGAAGCAGGCATCACAGTAGCGGGTCTTCGCGGCATCCCGCCCTTTGTGCCCCAGCGCCCGATACAGACCGTCGAGCGAGATGAAGGCCAGACTGTCCACGCCGATCAGTTCGGCCATTTTCCCGATGTCATACTGGGCAGCCAGCAGTTTGCTGCGCTCGGGTGTATCGATCCCGTAAAAACAGGAATGCCGCGTCGGAGGCGATGAAATCCGCATATGGACTTCTTTGGCGCCGGCGGCGCGGACCATATCGACGATCTTGCGCGACGTGGTGCCCCGGACGATCGAATCATCAACAAGAATGACGCGCTTTCCATTCAGCACCGGCCTGTTGGTGGAATGTTTCATCCGCACGCCGAGGTTGCGGATCTGATCCGTCGGCTCAATGAAGGTCCGTCCGACATAGTGGTTGCGGATGATCCCGAGTTCGAAAGGAATACTGCTTTCCTGCGCGTATCCCATGGCTGAGGGTACGCCGGAATCCGGAACCGGAACCACCACATCCGCTTCCACAGCACTTTCACGGGCCAGTTCGACTCCGATCTGCTTGCGGGCGTTATAAACGGGAACTCCGTCCAGCACCGAGTCGGGACGGGCAAAATAGATATATTCGAACACGCAGAACCGGGGGCGTTCCGGGGTGAACGGTCTGACCGAACGCACGCCGTCGCGATCGATGATGACAAGTTCGCCCGGCTCGACGTCACGAACGAATTCAGCGCCCACAATGTCGAGACCGCAGCTTTCCGAGGCGAAAATCCAGCCGGTGGCATCATTTTCAGCGGCACCCGGCATCCTGCCCAGCACCAGAGGCCGCACACCGAGAGGATCGCGGACCCCCATAAGCGCGTTCTGCGACAGGACAACGAGGGAATAGGCACCCTGCACCTGCTTGAGGGCGTCGATCAGCCGGTCCTCGACGGTGGCGTAGAGCGAGATCGCGATCAGGTGGATAAACACCTCGCTGTCTGTCGTCGACTGGAACAGGCACCCCCGGCGTACCAGCGCCCGGCGCAGCGTGTTGGCATTGGTCAGATTGCCGTTATGCGCGACACCCAGCCCCCCGAATTCGAATTCGGCAAAGAGCGGCTGAACATTGCGCAGCAGCGTGTCACCGGTTGTTGAATAGCGGTTATGGCCGATCGCATTGGCGCCGGGGAGACCCGCCATGACGCGCGGATCGCTGAATACGTCACCCACCAGACCAAGGCCCCTGTGAGAAAAGAATTTTTTCCCGTCATAGCTGACGATGCCCGAGGCTTCCTGCCCGCGATGCTGAAGTGCATGCAGCGCAAGTGCCGCGATCGCCGAGGCATCCGGCACATTCCACGCGCCAAAGACGGCACATTCTTCGTGAAATTTGTCGTCACCATCCTGTGTGGCACCGGACCATGGGTGTGTAGTCAATGCCTGCCGGAGAGAAAACCTGTCGAACATCGATCTTTATCCCTCCCTGAGCGCCCGTCACATGTCACTCTGTGTCGTTACGTCAGGGGCTCTGTGTATGCGCCGCGCCGGGCAAGTCCTGTCCGGCGAGGTCATGACGTGTGCCGGCCGGCTGTGCAAGATCAGACGGCATAAATCTGGACAATGCGGGAGCCAGATAAGTGAGGGCGGTGGAAAGGCCCGGGTAGGAATTCGCGGCTTCGACGCGGGAGAGCAGCGTGCCGCCCGGCGTCACCCACGCACTGATAAAATAGAGCGTTACGACGACAATACAGCCCCTGAGCGCGCCAAAAACACCTCCTAGGAAGATATCGCTGCCCGCGAGCACGGATTTGCGGACCATTCGGGAAAAAAAGCCGCTCAGAATGGCGGAGATGACAAGGACAATCACGAACACGGCGCAATATCCGACGAGATCTCCCATTATTCGGGGCTGCATCGAAGGAAAAGCCCAGTCAGCAAAGGACCTGTGCCACGACAGCGCGGCAAATGGCGCCCCAATCCATCCCGCCATGACCAGAATTTCGCGTGACAGACCCCGTCTTGCTCCGAAAAATATCGAAACGAGGATAACGAGGCAGATAAGAACGGACGGAGCGCCGGTCGGGTTGGATTTTACAACTGCGACGGAGGACTCTGCCGCGGTTTCAACCGAGGCCCAGTCCGGCACAAAGTGAGACCACGTGGTCACAGCGATAAAGAGGCCCGCGCGCGGGACGATTTCGACATGACAGAAAATTTCAGAAGCAGGCAGACTACCGGCACAGAGGAAAAGTTTATGCCATCAGGGATCATAAAGCCACACAAACAGTTTAAGGAAGCTTACTGGTCGCAACCCGCCACGGGCGTCCGATCCGTCCTGACCGGTGCCGCCCTGGCGCACGGCTCAGGCGGAGACTGAGTTCCCCCATCTCGATCCGGGCATGAAGTTCATTCCAGACAGTGTTGGGGTTAAGGCCCTGCTCATGCCACAACGTCAGCAGAGCCTCAAGAAAAGCAGCGCTGCCCCGCACAACGCCAGGGTGATTCCCAGCTATTGCGGCAATTGTACAATCGACCGCAATACTGCCGAATTCAGATGCCGTTTCGCGCGTATCAGATGAACCGGCCTCTGCCGGCTCGCGGCTGAGCAGAGAAAGCAGGCTTGTTGCGGCATCAGGGGAAGACTTCGTCATGAGCCTATCATGACGAGGCACGGGACGTATGGTCAATCGGCAGTGTTTGCTGCGTTCGTCAGAGCGAGACTGTCTGCGTCTCACGCACTGCTGCGGCCGTAACCATCGCGAGAGCCGTTTCGGTCCGTCGGCGTGTTCGGGCAAGCCAGCCTTTGCCCCAGCGTCGGAAGCCTGAACGCATGCGGTATTCCCGCTCCTGCATACCCGACAGCACCAGCACCATCAGGAGATCCAGCCCCCCTCGCCGTGTCAGGGCACGTGTGACTTCAGGGCCAATTCCGCTGCTCGGAGGAAGTCCCAGACGGGAATGGAGAACGGCAAGGGCATCGGGATCTATCTGCGGCAGGATTTCACCCGTTTCAGCCTGTGTCAGCGCCGTTAGCGTCCGGTTGCCGATTACGCCGTCCGGTGTCGCTCCGGTCATTCTTTGCAGAAGACAGGCCGAAACATGGACACCGCAATTCCATCCGAAATCGAAGACCATGAGATCGATACCGGCGGGAAGCACCGAGCAGGCGAGAGGATTCCAGTAACGGGAGCGGGCAATGGCATCGAATGTCCCGAGATCGAGATTTCGCATGTCATCCGCGGTGATTTTTTCCGGCTGCATCCAGGACGCAAGCATCGGTGCCGACACGCCGTAGCAACTGCCGATCAGATCACCCTTGCTGTTCTTCTCGCCGGGCAGCCAGTTGCCCGTATCTTTAGGATCATCGCTGTACCCGCCTTCCGCGGTTCGCACGAAATCAAGGCAGGCATCAAAATTCTGGCCGGTCAAAAGGGAAATCTCCGGATCTGGCGGGAAGTGGCGAATACCCTGTCGTTTGCGATCAGCGCATACGCCGAAGTGACAGAGTAGCTGTCTCCGGATTTCGTATTACGTTCTGTTCGGAAAAGTGTTTTTCGAGGCCACCCGCGATTCCGGGACGCGCCTGATGCGGCAGAACCTGTCAGACCATGTGGCCGGATAAGCCGGGGGCTGGCCTTTGATCTGTGTGCGGCTGACAGGGCTCTGCCCTGGAATCCGGCAAAGGCCGAAACTATTCCATTTTAGCAAATCAGGGATAAAGGGTGCCGTGTGCCCTTCCGGGTCTGATCAGGACTCCTGCGGATCAGACAAAAATCGTATTAATCCGCCGATGCCAGCAGATCGGCTGTCCCGCCGCCCATTGCTTCAAGTGCATCAGCAACGGCCAGTTTTACCTGGATACCGCGGCCGCCCCCGTTTGTCAGAATGTATGGAAGTTCCAGCGCTTCCCGGGCCAGCGCCGTGGAAACCTGTTTCCGTTGTCCGAAAGGACTGATTCCACCAACCCTGAAGCCCGTTATCCGTTCGGCGTCAGCGGGTTTCATCATTTTTGCGCTCTTGCCGGAAAATGCGGCGGCCAGTTTTTTCATGCTGAGTTCCCGCGCCACCGGGATCACCACACAGACGGGTTTTCCATCGACTTCCGCCATCAGCGTTTTGAACACGTAGTCTGTGGATTCTCCTACCCCCGCCGCGGCATGCACACCGAGTTTGCTCACGGAAGGATCGTAATCATAAACCAGTGTCTCAAACGTGACGTTTTTACGTTTGAGAAAAGCGGTTGCGGGCGTCGTCTTTGTCATGCCTGCACCGTATCATATTGCCGGCATCGATAAAGCAGACACTGACCGGGAATTTACGCTTCGATCTGCCAGCCCCGGGCTGCCAGAGCCGGCAGATCGTAAAGCACCCCGTTCTCATCAGACCAGTCGCCGGCGACGTAGCGTAGCAAAATTCTTTTCCCCTCTGAATTCCGCCAGGCGTACCATCCTCCCGTGCACCATTCTGTCATCTCAGCCATTTCCCAACGTCATAATCTGCGGGCAACGACGTCCGGTCGGAGTGTTCTACACATTCTCTGATAAGAGGAGCACACGCTGCCGTAGCACCCTTCATGGTCAGCGTGACGCCGGTGAAATGGACAGCTGCGACGTAACCATCGTGAATCCGGATGACCGTATGGCAGGTTCCGCTGGCGCCGAGTGAGACGGTCGGCGTGATGCCGAGAGGCAGCGTGGAAGAAACTGTGACGGCAGGCTGAACCGGCTCATCCTGGTCGTAAGACAGAATCCAGTCAGCCGGTGAAATCTGCATCGTATGCACTGGCTTGCCGGCACAGGACAGCAGATCAGGCAGCGTCATAGTGACAAGCTCCAGCCGGGCATTTTTTGCAAGCGACGGGGTACATGCGGAACAGAACGCACAACATAAAAGTAAAAAAATAACGGGGAATAATCGAAAAATACAATATGCGGCCATAGACGATCGGATCATGGAAAAACAGGAGCTTAAAGCTACCTGTCTTTACGGTTCGTATTGACCGGATCACAGAAATCGAAATTTAATACAATAAGGGCGCCTGACCAAAATGGCAGACGCCCCCTGAAAAGACTTCGTTTTTTTAAATGGCAGACGGCAGATAAAAATCTGTACTGACAGATTTTATCTGACCTGACCCCAGATTATGCGACGCGCCGCGCGCCGCCACCGGAACGCCCGCCGCGCCCGCCATTCCGTGGCGGCCCGCCACGGCCACGGCCGCCGCCGCCCAGAACCGGTGGCCGCAGTTTCGAGTTTTCAGCCGCATCTGAATGAAACGGATGATCTCTTACGACAGGCACATCCTTCCCAATCGTTTTTTCAATGTCGCGAAGCCAGGCGCGCTGTTCCGGATCACAGAAGGATACGGCCCAGCCTTCTCTTCCGGCACGGGCTGTACGCCCGATGCGATGCACGTAGCTTTCCGGCACATTCGGAAGATCGTAATTGAAAACATGGCTGACATCGTCAACATCGATACCGCGTGCGGCAATATCGGTCGCGACCAGAACCTTTACGCTTCCGGAGCGGAATCCCGACATGGCGCGCTCACGTGCACCCTGCGATTTGTTGCCGTGAATGGCTTCCGATGAAATGTTGTTCTTGTTCAGGAATTCAGAAACCTTATTGGCTTCATGCTTCATCAGCGTGAATACAACGGCTCTGGCGACTTTCGGGGAATTCATCAGAAGCAGAAGAGCATCTTTCTTCTTGTCCTGATCAACGAACATCACGGCCTGACGAATACGGTCCACCGTGCTGGACGGCGGCGTCACCTCCACGGTCGCGGGATCGCGCAGCAGGGAGTTCGCCAGCTCAGAAATACTGCCGGGCATTGTGGCCGAGAAGAGCAGGGTCTGACGCTCACGTGGCAGGGATGCGACAATCCGTCGGATATCGCGCACGAAGCCCATGTCGAGCATACGGTCAGCTTCATCGAGCACGAGAATTTCAAGACCGTGAAGGTCGATATGTCCCTGCCCCATCAGATCCAGAAGACGTCCTGGAGCGGCAACGAGGACATCGACACCCCGACGCATCGCTTCAACCTGACGTCCCTGACCGACGCCGCCAAAAACAACAGTATGGGTCAGCTTCATGTGACGCGCGTAAGATTTAAAGCTTGCGTCAATCTGCGAGGCCAGTTCACGGGTCGGCGCAAGCACGAGAACTCTCGCGCCTTTCGGCGGGGCGCTGTGCCGGTGTGTCAGCAGATGCTGAAGGATGGGCAGCGCAAACGCTGCGGTCTTACCTGTTCCTGTCTGGGCAAGTCCGAGAAGATCCCGACCCTGAAGAAGATACGGGATAGACTGTGCCTGAATCGGAGTAGGTGTTTCATAACCTTCTTCGTTCAGAGCCCGCAGCAATGGCTCAGCAAGCTTAAGATCGGCAAACGTCGTCATTTAGGTAAAACGCCTCCTGGTGCGCAAAGAAACAACGAGGCTTTCCGGAGGCCGCGTTTTTCCAGAGTAAAGGGTTATGTCTGTTGCCCGGCTTTGCGAGACAGCCAGCGTTTCGACCGTTTTCGGTGCGAAAGCTGATCTTTATGCGACATTACCATGATAGAAACAGAGCCGGATTCTCTGAACCGACAAATATATCGACCTCGCCAAACGACACAAATGATATGCCGGATTTACAGGAATTTCAAGCAGCTTATCAGGGATTTTTATACATGATGCGATTACGAATTTTATATTTTAATTTATAAAATATACTTAATTGAATATTTATCGTTTAAATTCAATCACCTTTCACATCAATATATTTTGGAACATATTGATGGCCAGAATTTTAACGAAGCGTAACATCTATATTTTATACTGTTTTTTCATAAGCCCGAAGAGCCAGTTTCATGGCTCCGTCAACGGCGGTCCCCTGGGAAGCCACCAGTCTGTCGCTTACAGAACCCGGTAAAAACGGCATAATGATCGGCGCAAGACCACCAAGCAGGCAAAGAGGCAGTCGGCAAAACTCGTCCTGTGACATCAGGGTGTTCACCAGCTTTTCTACATCTTCCCCGGCACGTTTCAGGATATCGGCAGCCGTCGGCTCACCGGCCCGTGCCGCTCCGACGACCACAGGTGCAAGGGACGCGAACTGTGTGGCGGTAGCGCCGATGCTCCAGGTCAGAGGATCATGCCCGGTGACAATAAGATAATTACGCAGTTGTGATGACAGACCCGATTCAGGTAAGCGCTGATCCTGCACATTCAGCATATGTCTGGCTGCTTCCAGGCCGATCCAGGCGCCGCTGCCCTCGTCGCTCTGAGGAAATCCCCATCCCCCGACACGCCGAATATCAGATCCGCGGATAGCATAACCGAAGCTTCCTGTTCCGACGGCCACAACCGCGCCATCGGCTCCGTTATGGGCACCAATGCAGGAGGTATAAGCGTCCGTACGAACTTCAAGCCCGGCGAAATCGTCAAACAAAACAGTAAACCGCCGGGCGTTGTCTCCGACTTCAGCGCCTGCCATTCCGGCTCCGGCGAAAATATGCACCGCGCCGGAAGAGACGTCATCCGGTGACAGACCGGCACTGAGCAGAGCATGACCAAAACCGGTTTTTACTGAAGCACAGGCCAGATGGATATCGCTGGCAATATTGGCGGAGCCGCCGCGGCCCTCCCCCAGAATGGTGCCGTCAGGCAATGCCAGCCGGACGATTGTTTTTGTCGCGCCTCCGTCAATGGCGGCAAGAACCGGCTGCCCCTTCCGGGATACAGATGATTCATTCACCGCTGATCTGCCTTGCCGAGCAGAAAAAGCGCCTGTTCACCAAACAGATTGGCCAGCCGGATAGAGCGTCGCCATGGCGCCCTTTCCCCGTCTTCATCAACAGCCATCCAGTCATGAACGCGATAACCTTCCTCACGACACAGGGCGAGAAAGTCCCGGATTGTACAGGGATGGATATTGGGAGTGGCGTACCACGGCGTGTTCCATACGGCCGTGTTGGGCATACGACCGGTCGTGAGCAGCTTCAGCCGCAATTCCCAGTGGCCGAAATTCGGGAAAGACACGATGGCATAACGCCCGATTCGCAGCATCTGTCTCAGCACTTCACGGGGACGCTCAACGGCCTGCAGGGTGCGTTGCAGCACGACATAATCGAAGCCACCATCCGGATAATGCTCAAGGTCGTGATCAGCATCGCCATGCACGACCGGCAGGCCATGCGCCACCGACCGCGTGACCTCGCCCATGTCGAGTTCAATGCCGCGGGCATCACATCCCCTGGTGCGGAACAGATAGTCAATCAGCGCGCCATCACCGCTGCCGATATCCAGCACGCGCGTGCCGGGTGTGATCATTTCAGCGATCAGACGCTGATCGAGCCGCATATCAGAATGGCTCCCTGCGAACGGTTATGACCATTACCCGGACACCGTCGTGCGTGTCTGCCCGAGCCCGGCATGCTCGGCCGCGCCGGACAGGAAACCACGCACAGTCCGGTCGAAATCCGGCTCATCGAGCAGGAAGGCATCGTGACCCTTGTCGCTTTCGATCTCCACGAAGGACACGTTGGCCGCCGCACGGTTCAGGGCGCGGACAAGGATGCGGGACTGAGACGTCGGAAACAGCCAGTCGGATGAAAATGAAATGACGCAGAACCGCGTCTGTGTGCCGGCAAACGGGCCGGCGTAATCCCCGTCGTGCTCTGCTCCGAGATCCATCCAGTCCATGGCTCGCGTAATCGTCAGATAGGAATTCGCATCGAAGCGACGGACGAAGCTCGACCCCTGATGGCGCAGGTAGGATTCGACTTCGAAAATCTCTCCGAACAGCGACAGGGATTGCGATTCGGAAACGGTGCACGGCGTTGCTGGCGTCGTTTTTTCCCGGCGGACGCGGCGCCCGAATTTCCGCGTGAGCGCCTCTTCCGACAGGTAAGTGATGTGGGCCATCATCCGCGCCACAGCGAGCCCGCGGGCGGGGATGGCGCCGTCTTCCCAGTAGCGTCCGCCATGCCAGTCCGGATCGGCAAAAATCGCCTGGCGGCTGACCTCATTGAAAGCGATGTTCTGGGCTGAGTGAAAAGGAGCCGTCGCAATCGGCATGGCTGCGAAGACCATCTCCGGATAGGTCGCCGCCCATTCAAGAACCTGCATGCCACCCATGGACCCGCCCACGACAGCGAGGAGTCGCCCGATGCCGAGATGCCGCACCAGGGCATGCTGTCCGCGAACCATGTCCCGGATCGTGACGGGCGGAAAATCCGTGCCCCATGGCTCGTCGGCATCAGTGTTTCTCTGTTTGCCTGAGGCGGGCGAACGCGGCGAGCGCGGCCCGGTAGACCCCATGCATCCACCAAGCACATTCGAACAGATAACAAAAAACCGGTCGGTATCGATCGGTTTGCCCGGGCCGACCATGCGGGTCCACCAGCCGGGGCGGCCGGTCAGAGGGTGGGGCTCCGCCAGATACTGGTCCCCCGTCAGCGCGTGACAGACCAGGACAGCGTTGTCCCTGTTTGCGGACAGAGTACCATAGGTCCGGTATGCGATCTCCACCGGCGCCAGAACCGTGCCGCAATCGAGTGTCAGTCCATCAGGAAATACGGCACGATCATGCTCGACCGGCGCGGGAATATCAGTCTGGTCCATAAACACGGAGACCCCTTGAGCCAGAGCCACATAAGGGCGAATGTCGCCGGGATCAAGAACATCCGGGGACAAAGAGGAGTCTGAAAACTGACTGTCCGCATTCCACATGGCCCGGCAACTGTAGTATCAGACCGACCTGTTCCCGTTTTTTGATGCTGTCAGGAAGCCGGCTCCATCAGTCGGCGCACAAGATCAAGATCGGCAGGCTTATCGACATCCACGGCAGCCCGCCCGTCGGGCAGGAAAACAAAACGGGCCTGCGCGCCGGTCAGGCGGGTGATGCGGGTCAGTAAAGTTCTCGTATTCAGTCGCTTCAGCAGAAAGCGAAACAGGATCCCCGGCCCGAGGAGCCAGCCCATCCGGAGCGGATTTTTGCGTTCGCGTTCAATTTTTTGCCAGAGAACCGCCACTCTTGCCGAGACAGGCGTGCGGAAAAGAAAGAGGTTGCAGCCGGAGAAAGCGACGTCCGAAAGCCGGATAAAGGTGCGGGCCGTACCCGGAACATCGCGACGAACTGTCTCTTCCCGGGCGACTCCGACGGCCACATCCGCACGACCCGCACCTGCGATAAAGGCCTGGACCCAGGCTGGCTGCAAAAGCGGATTATCGGCGGTTGTGACCAGAAGAGGGGTGCCAAAACGCTGAATAGCCGCGAGCACGCTGGCGCTTGGCCCGGCAGCTGCCGGAAGCAGCTCGACACCAGAAGGCAGAACGTCGGCTATGGTATCCGGCGTTTCAATACACACGACGATCCGACCGACACCAGGCGTGGCCCGAAGACTGTCGATGACGTGGGCAATCATCGGCTTGCCGGCAATCGGGATCAGAGCTTTGTGTGAGAGGCCTGCGGTGACAGCCATCGGGTCGGTAGCGCCTGCCCGGGAGCCTGCGAGAATGAGAGCCGTGAGACCCTGCTCACTCACGCGACATGCCTGGCGCCTTGTGGCGGTGGCGCGCGCTCACCGCTTTCCGGCCTTGCGCCATCCGGGCGATCTTTAGGCGCATGGCCGGTCAGGCGCATCACCCACGGATAACGTTCAGCCTGTTCAGACGTGTAGCCGAGATTGAAGACAGTGGGACTGCGCTGACGAGTCCGGGCTTCGCCATAATAGGTTCCGAGAGCGCGATCCACGACATAGCTGGTGATGCCGAAATTACCATCTTCGTCATGGAAGTGATGCAGGACGTGGTAGGCTTTCATGCGCTGAATCCAGCGGGCGCGGGGTTTGTAGTTCAGGTGCTGGATGCAGTGAAAAAACTCGTAGATGCAGGTGATGATCACGCCGGCGCAGAACGCCGTTGCCGCCGTTCCCGGTCCGCCAATGAGCCAGCCGACCGGAATGGTCACGGCGCCGATGGTTGGCAGAGTGGTTGCCGGTCCGCCGAACAGAACATCGAGCAGATGCGGATCCTGATGATGATCGAAATGGATCCGCTTCCACAGGGCTGCGGTAAAGCGCGATTTGTAGAGCAGATGCCCGTGCAGAACGTAGCGGTGCAGCAGATACCAGACCAGGGGATAGATCATTATGACCGCAAGGACAGTGACGATCGTCAGGCGCCATCCCGCGAACAGATGCCCGGCGAACGCGAAACTGACCGCGATCAGCGCAAAGTAGAGCAGGATTGTCGGATAAGTGAGATAGGCGACCCAGAGCTGACGCAGGTTCATCTTACCGAGATCGAAGCTTCGCCCCGACCGGATGGTAGGGTTGCGCAGAGTGCCACTCATTTATCTTCGTTCCTTAAAAGCGCGGTTCCGGCGGCGAGTGTGAATATGATCAGACCCGGAACGGTCGCAACTGATGCCGGCAGAAGTCCTGCATTGCCCATCGCGCGGAACATGCCCTGCACAATAATAAAGAGCAAACCGGCGGCAAGGCACCACACGGGCAGCCAGCTTCTCAGCCCCGTGCGGGGAGGAATATAGATCACCGGCATTGCGAGCAACAACATAACGACGAGAGAGAGCGGACGCAGGAAGCGTTCAAATAATGTGGCCCGCAGGTAACCCGGCGTGAGGTTGGTCGCAATTCGTCCTTTAAGTGCCTGAAAAATCAGGTGTGCGGAGAGTGGAGAGGAGTCGAGTGACAGACGCAGCATATCGGTGGGACCGAACGGATTGATCCAGCGTGCTGCGGTGCTCGTATCCTCTGTGGCAGTTGCATTGAGATCAGCCCGGGAGACGGAGACACAGCGGATGTCGCGCATGGTCCATCCAGCAGGGCCGTGGCTGGCATGATCGGCATGCAAAGTGCGCATGAGACTGCCAGCGCTGTCACGGTCGTAGAGATCGATGTCCCAGGCTTCGTGTCCGGAGCGTGTGACATAACCAACATGGGCGAGTTCATTCGCAACCGGTGTGCTCGCGCCGGAAGAGCGCTGTACGGGGCTGGCACCCGTCGCTTTGGCGAGAGCGGAACCGGCCGGAGCGGCCGCAGGCAGATTGCAGGCGCTGGCCTGACCGTGCGGAACATGGAACCAGAACGCTCTGCCATCCTCCGGGTGAGGGTCGGTGCGATTCCACCAGGACGCGAGGGCCAGTTCGGTTCGCGGCGTGATCTGGTCTTCCAGAAGAACGCCGAACAGACCAATGGCCAGCGTAGCCGGCACAAGGAGGCGCAGAAAACCGAAAGGCGACATGCCGGAAGCGCGGAGAATGGCAATTTCACTGCTTACGGTCATCTGGGTCAGCAGAATGAGAGCGCCAATCAGCACGCTGAGGGGCAGGGCTGTCTGCATCATCGCGGGGAAATGCAGCACCATATAAGTCAGCACCCCGGTCAGACCGAGATGACGTCGCAGAATTGGCGTCATCTGCTCAAGCAGGGCAAGGATTTCCATGAGTGCGATCAGAATGCCGCAGCACATGGCCGTACGCGAGAAGAGCGACACCGAAAGATAGCGCAGCAGGACATGGCGGGGACCACGAAGGATGAGCTGTTCGTTCATGCGTGGTTGTCGGGATCCGTCGCAGCAGGCCCGGACAGCTGTGTCACACGGATGATCGGCAGAATACGGGCGCGGAAGAGCAGCAGCAGCGTGCAGCCGGCACAGAATACGATCGTCGGGGGCCAGATAACCGCGAGCGGGCTGGTGCGTCCGTTGGCAACCAGACTTTCCCCAAGCTGAAGCAGATGATCATAGGTCAGCAGAATCGTGACAGCCAGCGCAAGTCCGGCACTGCCGCGTTTCCGCTTGCCGATAACCGCGAGGGCAGCCGCCAGTATGGGAATGAAAGGTATGGAGAGGCTGCGGGCGAGGCGGAAGTTCAGCTCCGCCCGCATGGACGGAACCGAAATGATGGTATCCGTCTGAGCGGCTTTCGGCCGGGGCGTGTCGTCGGATGTCTGTGTCTGTGATGATGAAGCGGGTGTTGCCGCAGGTGGTGCCGGAACAGGCGGCGGCGCTTCCGCCTGACCATGGCGCGCGCGTTTTCTGCGATGGATCCGGTGAACGAGTTCCCCTGAGGTCAGTTCGCGCTCGTCATCACCCCGCTCGCGAAAAGCGCTGGTATGGGTGTGACTGAGCAGACGGGTCGCATGATCGAAGGTCGTGACACCCGGGTCCTGATCCGGTCGAACGGTCAGGATCTCACCGTCGGTAAGTTCGATCTGGACCTCCCCTTTTGCAGGGTCGGTCCGAATGTGACCTGTCCGCGCGATGATATCCCGTTCCTTGTCTTCAGTCAGGTCGCGAATGAAAACGCCGGTCAGATGCGAGCCGGCCTGGTCGACGTGATCGGCCGTCAGCATCAGTGCGGCGGAAGGCGCGGCGAACATGCCGGATTGCAGCACAGGCGACCACCCGGCGTGGCTGGCCATATAGAATCCCTGACGGAACTGATAGCGGGCGTGAGGCTGAAGATAACCATACAGCGCCAGTGACAGCAGGCCGATAACAGCGCCGGTGATGGCAAAGGGACGGCATATGCGGGCCAGCGAGACCCCGCTGCTCATCAGCACGTCGATTTCATCATTCTCGCTCATACGCCTGATGACGGCAAACACGGAAACGCAGAGGGCGGCCGGCAAAGCGAGCCCCATATAATGCGGCATCAGGTCCGCCAGCAGACGGATCAGAGTAAAAAACGGACTGGCTTCCGAGGCGAGGACATTCAGCAGCACCAGCATCCGCTCAAGCAGCAGGGCCAGGAGAACGACAGACACCGCAATGATAAAGGGCGGAATGGTCTGGCTGATGAGATAGACGTCAAGAGTGCCCGGTCGCATCCAGGATGGCAGACGCGCGAGAGGCGGCGTGTAGTGCCTTGTTTTCCCGGAAGACTGCGCGGTGCTCACGCGGCGGGTGCCCGGTCTGTCATGGTTGCCGGGCGGCAATATCTGCGGGTCGTGAAGTCGCGGAGAATCCCCTGTGTGTCGAGTCTGCGCGCGCGTATGGTGATCGACCAGCTGTCCGGCAGATCCTGTTCAATAGCTATATGATTCCAGCCGGCGGCGGTTCTCAGGTCTCCTGGCCTGTGAGAGGCAGAGGTAACGCCGATCACGGGAATATCGGAGTCCGGCAACGTGGAAAAAGTGCCCCGGTGAGAGTGACCATGCAGAATCAGCTCTGCTCCGGCGTGACGCACAACCTGTGCGAAGCGATCGATATCACGAAGGGCCTTGCGCCAGACGACAAGGTCGTGGCGGGGTGGGTGATGGATCATCACCACCCGGCAAAGGCCGGCCCGGCCGGTCCGGATCAGGAGTTCGGTCAGCTTTTCAGCCTGTACTTCCCCCATCATTCCGGAGGCAAAAAAGGGAAGCGTGGGAACGGCGGAGCTGACCCCGATGAGCGCGATCTTCCCGATGCGGGTAAGGGATGGCGTATCCGGGGCTGTCATGCCGCCGCATCCTGCCCAGAGACCCGGACCCTCCCCCCATGGGGTCGGAGTCAGGGCATCATGGTTGCCCGGGATAACGGCAGCCGGAATGGTGAGACGGCTGAGCCACTCTCTGGCGGCGCGAAATTCTCGGGGGGTTCCGAGATTGGTCAGGTCGCCGCTGATGGCGAGCGCATCGGGCCTGCTGGCCACGATGTCGCGCATAACAGCATTAAGAGCACTGAACGTATGAATATGCCTGCGCCGGAAATGCCATGACAGCAGGCTGAGCGCGCGCTTGCTGGCAAGGCTGCGGAGAGCCGGCGCGGCCCGGGTGGGAATATGAAGGTCGGAGATGTGGGCCAGAACGGCTGACAAGACAGTGCTTCCTGACCTGCGAGGACTTTGTTGCGGGCCGGTTCCCCGCCAGGGAGAGCCGGTTTACTTTTTGCTGCGCATCGATCCCCTAAATAACGGGGCTGATCAAGTGCTTCAACTTCACTTCTGTTTTCAGAATTTAGCAGAGGAGGTGTCTCTGCGACTCAACTCACCGATAACGTCCTGGTTTTTGCCGGTCAGCGGATTCTGTCCGGGACGGCAGGCCTGTGTGAATGGTTTCCCGATCAACGGAACTATTCGTAAAATCAGCGGTATTACCAGACAACATGACGGGATTCTGACGCGCTTTCGCACTGATACAGGGGCCGGAATGTGACAATGCGTTCGGGTGCGTCTATATGACGCCCGCCAGTTAAAGTGAGTCGTCCGGGCCCTGGTGCGCGGCGATCCTGTCCGGGCCGTCGACGGCGGCCGCCCAAGAAACGCGGATTGTCGAGTGCCTGCACGCCTTGCTCTGATTCATAATCCGCGCAGCCGCCTGAATCTGCGTGACGCAGGTGCTTTCGTGGCACAGGCAAAGGAGCAGTTCGGCTCTCTCTTTATTTCACCCGACAGCCGCGACGAACTTGCGAGCGAGGTCAGGCAACTGGCGGCGCAGGATATCCGGTTTATTATCGTGAACGGCGGTGACGGAACGGTCAGCGATGTACTGAGCGCTGTCCTTGCGTGCTATCCGGCGGACCGACTGCCCGCGCTGGCGGTGCTGCCGTCCGGGAACACAAATCTCATCGCCTGTGATGTGGGATGCTGCTGTCGGGGGATTGCGGCCCTGAAGCGTTTGCAGGACAAGGCCACGGCAGGCACGCTTCTCGATGCGGCGAACTGGCGGCAGCCCGTCGTTGTCTCCTGGTCCGACGCCGGCCGGATGCCGGTTGCAGGGATGTTCTGCGGGCTGGCTGCATTCACACGGGGTATTGAGCTTGCCCATAATCCGGCGATTCTGAACCGGTATTCCCACGACATGGCGGTTTTTGCGACGGTGCTCTGGGCGATCCGGCGACTTTTCCAGCGAAAAACGCGGCGGGCATGGCTGGACGGCACCCCGATGACTCTCACCGTCGATGATGAAATGCCGGATGAACGCCCCCGTTTTCTGGTGCTCTGTACAGGATTGCATCGTCTGTCACGGGGCGTGTGGCCCTTCTGGCAGAATCATGCTTCCGCTGGCGGCCTTGCGTATCTTGATATTCTTGCGAATCCGCCGGGTCTGGCCAGGAATCTTTTCTGCGTTCTGCGTGGGCGTCTTCCCGGTCGTCTGCGGAAATCCGCAGCTTATCGAAGCGGCATGGCCGCTAAACTCCGGATTGAGACGCATGACCGGCTGGTCATGGACGGAGAAGAGCTGGATACCGGATCTGACGGACAGATATGGCTGACACAGGGACCACGTGTTGCCTTTATCCGCGCGTGACCGGGACGGAGAGGCAGGCGATGCGATGACGACATCGACGCAGGAGCAAGGCAGGCTGGATGCCGCGGGCGTCGTCGCGCGGATAATTGCCAGTGAACTGACGACGCCGGTGCCGGAAGTGGTGACAGCTCTTGTAGAGACGCTGATCGCCGGCGCCCGTCCCCTGGGTGTCCTGTTTTACGGATCGGTCGTGCGGGTGGTGAGCAGCGGCGATGCCGCGGCTGATCCTTCATTGCTCTCGGAAGGCGTTCTCGATTTTTATGTCATCGTGGAGCATCAGGCCGACTGGCCACGCGGCAGACTCGCAAGAGTAGCCAATGCGATTCTGCCCCCCAATGTCGAGTATCATGAGCAGATGATCGACGGGCTGATGCTGCGGGCCAAAGTCGCCATTCTGAGTCTGCGACAGTTTCGCCGTCTGACACGTTCAGGCAGCCGGGACACATCGGTCTGGGCTCGTTTTTCTCAACCGGTGCGGCTGGTCTGGGTCCGCGATGCGGACGCGGCGGATGCGATCCTTCGTTGTGTGGTGCGCGCGGTCGGCACGGCGGCCTTCTGGGCGGCCCGGCTCGGACCGGATCGGGGAGTGCCGGATACATACTGGGATGCACTGTACCGGCAGACTTACGGCGCTGAATTACGCGTTGAGACGAAAGACCGCCCACGTCAGCTGATCGGAGGCGAGGAGGAACGTTTTCGGAGGCTGCTGACGGCTTCGTGGGCCGCCGGCGGACTCATCGGGGCCGCGCAGGAAAATGGAGAGCTGGCGCCAGCCGTGTCAGCGGCGGGACGAAGTTCGGCTCTGAGACGATGGAGAACCAGATTGCGGCTTGGTCGTCCGCTGAATGTCGCGCGGCTGATGAAAGCGGCTTTCACATTTGCCGGTGGTGCCCGGTATCTTGTGTGGAAGATTGAACGACATAGTGGTGTCAGAGTGCCCCTGACGCCGTTTGCGGAGCGCCATCCATTGCTGAGCGCGCCTGCCGTCGTGTTTCGGCTGATGCGGGCCGGAGTATTTTCACGCTGAAGCATGGAAGCAGTCTCTGCGGCAGTACCGTCTGGCGTAACTGAATTTTCGTTGTAGAATTGCAACTGTTGCCGGTCGTTTCCGAGACCGGCTCTACCGGACCGGAGATTTGTTATATGGCGCAGTCGGCGCTCGTTCTTGGTGGAGGCATGGTCGGTGTCTGCACGGCCTGGCATCTTCGTGAGCGGGGTTATGATGTTACGCTCGTTGAGCGCGGAACGCCGGGGCGCGAAACGTCCTATGGTAACGCCGGGCTGATTCAGCGCGAGGCTGTTGAGCCATACGCATTTCCGCATGACGTGCTGAAACTGGCGCAGGTCGCTTTGCAGCGCGGAAACGACGTGTCTTATCGCTTGCGTGATCTGCTGACCGTCGCGCCGAAGCTGGCACAGTACTGGTGGAACTCTTTCCCGTCACGCTATCAGGGGGTGGTTACGGGATATGAGGCTCTGATCCGGCACTGTCTGTCGGAGCATGACCGGATGATTTCAGCTTCCGGAGCGGACAACCTGATTTCCCGGCAGGGCTGGAAGCAGATTTTTCGTACACAAAAAGGATTTGACGCAGGCGCGGCGCGATCCCGCTTGCTGACCCGTGAATTTGGGATTGAAAGCAGGATTCTCGACCCCGCCGGGCTTGCGCGGGAAGAACCCGCGCTAAAGCGGACGATGGCCGGGGCTGTACACTGGACGTCTCCTTACAGCGTCAGCGATCCGGGTGGTCTGGTTGATCGGTATGCCGCGCTGCTGACAGCTTCGGGTGGTCGGATCCTGAAAGGCGATGCGCGCTCGTTGCGCCCTGATGGAGCGGGCTGGTGTGTGGATACGCGGGAAGGCACGATTTCGGCAGAGCAGGCGGTAATTACACTCGGGCCCTGGTCGGACGTGGTGACACGGATGCTGGGATACCGTCTCCCGTTGTTCGTGAAACGGGGTTATCATCGCCATTTTGGCTGGCAGGGCACACTCAATACACCGATGATCGACACCGAGGCCGGTGTGGCGATGCTGCCGATGGCTCTCGGCCTGCGCGTGACAACGGGCGCTGAATTTGCATTGCGGGATGCCCCGCTTTCAATGCGGCAGATTGACGGCAGTGAGCGGCTGGCTCGCGAAATGCTGGATCTTGGCGCGCCTGTGGAAGCCAGGCCCTGGCTCGGCAGTCGCCCGTGTACCGTAGATATGCTGCCTCTGGTGGGGCAGGCTCCGTCGCATCGCGGGCTCTGGTTCCACTTCGGACACGCCCATCAGGGCTTTACGCTTGGTCCGGCGACGGCGCGACTCTGTGCCGGGATGATGAACGGGGAGGCGCCGTATATTGACCCGTCACCTTATCGGCCATCGCGGTTTGGACGTGCGGCGCAGGTGTAAAATTCTGAAGTTTACGAGGAGACAGTTTTTCTTTGCGCAGCCTCAGGGAACAGGAGGCAGAGGCTGCGTTTCCCGCAGTGACAGCGCTCTTTCATAACAAAAGGGAATCCGTCCGCATCCGGCCGGAGTCCCCCATTCTTACATCTGAGGAGGCTGTGTTTTCAGGTTAGTCATGGCTTCACGAAAAATTTCGATCGCGCGGTCGATCTGTTCCGGTGTGTGCGTTGCCATCACGGAGCAGCGTAACAACGGATGATGATCCGGTGTCGCCGGTGGCAGGCTCAGGTTAACGTAGAGACCAAGCGACAGAAGTTTGTTCCAGAGAGCGATAGCCTCCGGAATAGTATCCAGAACGACAGCGACGACCGGGCTGACGGTTTTGCCGGTTGTCAGACCAAGAGTGTTCAGGCCGCCATGGAACCGCGCGGCATTCTCCATCAGCCGCACGCGCAGTTCCGGCTGTGCCTGCATGTCTTCCAGAGCCGCCATAGTCGCCGCAATGACTTCAGGCGGGAGAGACGCGGTAAACATATATGGCCGGCAATGCAGACGAACCAGGTCCAGTTCGGGGTGGTTCGAGACACAGTAGCCACCAACGGTGCCAAGACTTTTAGAGAACGTGCCGACGATGAAATCGACATCTTTCTCGACCCCGACAGCTTCGGCGACGCCACGTCCGGTCGGACCAAGTACCCCGAATGAGTGAGCTTCATCGACGAGCAAAGTGGCATTATTTTCGCGTTTGACAGCGGCCATCTCTGCCATTGGCACGACGTTGCCGGTCATGGAATAGATGCCTTCCACGACGACAAGCTTCGCGCCTGGCGTGCCATCAAGCCGCCGGAGACGCTTATTCAGGTCCTCCGGATCGTTGTGGCGGAACCGGATCACCTGCGCGTGTCCAAGCCGGCTGGCATCATAAATACTGGCGTGACTGTCGGCATCCAGCAGAAGATAGTCATCCTTGCCGGCCAGGGTGGAAATCATGCCAAGATTGGCCTGATAACCGGTAGAAAAAACCATGCAGTGTGTCTGGCCGAAAAAGTCGGCGATACGACGTTCGAGTTTCTGGTGAAGACTTTGAGTACCATTGGCGATACGCGAGCCGGTTGTACCGACACCACAGGAGCGCACGGTCTCACAGGCGGCTTCAATAGCGCGGGGAGACTGGCTCAGACCGAGATAGTTGTTGGTGCCGAACAGCAGTGTTTCACGGCCTTCGATCATCCCGGCTGTCGAAGACAGCGGGCGCTCAATGACAACGTCGAAAGGATTCCGGCCGCCGAGGGCTTTGAGTTCTTCAAGGCGGTGTTCGATGCCGCGAAACTTGTCGAAAATGGTCATTCGGGATCAGGCGCCCTTTTTCAGAGAGACGAGGCACGTTGCGAGATCGTCGATCGTACGAATCTCCGCCAGCCGGTCGAGAGGAACGGAAACATCCAGTTCATCTTCGATTTCCATGACAAAATTCATCACAGCCAGTGAGTCGAACGCGAGATCTTCAACGATCTTGCTTGATCCGGTGATGTCGCGGGGCACTTTTGGATTAGCAAGCAGCTTATTAATAATCAGGGCCGAGACATCCTGAACCGTTTCACTCATCGGGACACCTTACATTTGATTGGCGGGCCGTCCTGTCATCGGTGCGAGACCGCTGAACGGGCGCGGTTATGGCGGAAAAGGCAGGCCATCGCCAGCGAAATGTCACGACGAGGGAGAAGCTTATGCCTTCGGCACCGGCCATAATGGCCAGCGTGCGAGATCGGATCAGGCGGCACTGGCCGTTTCAGGTAACTCAGTAAAGACACCCGAAAGCAGCATGGTTTTCGCTTTTGCCCGGGTTAATTTGCCTGATGACGTCTGCGGCAGAGAATGTGGCGGCACGAGCACGACCCGGACATCCACGCCATGCAGACGGCGAAACAGGCTGGCGACCTGTTCACTGAGCGCCGTACGGGCCTCCGCCGATGTGGCCCGACACTGGACGAGCGCGACGACTTTCTCACAATCGTCATCTTCGACAGAAAATACTGCGACATCCCGACTACGGAGAGAATCGATCTCCGTTTCAGCACACCATTCAAGATCCTGTGGCCAGATATTCCGGCCATTGATGATGATAAGATCCTTAGCTCGCCCGGTTACAACGATCTGGCCATCGACTGTATATCCAAGATCGCCGGTATTAAGCCAGCCATGAGAATTAAGGGCTTCGGCGCTCTCGGCGGGCAGACGGAAATAACCGCTCATCAGGCTCGGACCGCGCACATAGATGGTTCCGACCTGACGATCCTTAAGGATTTTGCCGTCAGGATTACGGACTTCAATTTCATGCCCGGGCAGGACACGGCCACACAGGACAAACGTGCGCAGGGAATGAGAAGGATCGTTGTCGGGATACGCGACACCTTCTGTTTCGAGGCGACGAAGATCGACAGTGTCCGTGCGGATGCCCTGTCCGAGCGGAGCGAAGCTGATTGCAAGGGTGGCTTCGGCCATGCCGTAGCTGGCGACAAAAGCGCGGGCATCAAAGCCGGACGCGACAAAGCGTTCGCCGAACTCTTCAAGGATATGGGGGCGGATCATGTCGCCGCCGATGCCCGCCACGCGCCAGCAGGACAGATCAATGTCAGCGGAGCCGGAGCGGCGGGCGCAGAGCTCATAGCCGAAGGAGGGACTGTAGGAGATCGTACCGCGATTGCGGGAAATAAGATCCAGCCAGACATGGGGACGCCGCGCAAATTCACGTGTCGGGAGCAGATCGACCGTAAGCTGACAGGTCATTGGTGTCAGAAAGAAACCGACGAGTCCCATGTCGTGATACAGCGGCAGCCAGGAGACGCAGCGATCACCGGTTTCACGAACCTGCAGACCGTCATGCGCAATCGAATGGGCGTTAGCCATACCTGAGCGCTGCGAGACGCAGATCCCTTTCGGGAAACGGGTGCTGCCTGAAGAAAACTGAAGATAGGACAGCGCGTCCGGCCTGATTTTTGGCAGCGGTCGGGCCGGTGCCGGGCAGTCCATAAGCTGTGCCGGAGAACCGCCGAATTTAAGCTCGAAGCCGGCAACGATTTCGTCGGTCCAGCCTGCAATGAGGTCAGGAACGACCACAGCGGAGGCGGCGGAACTTTCGATCATGCCGCGGATCGTGGCGAGATAGGCTTCGCGTCCGCCAAAGGCGACGGGAAGAGGCATCGGTGTGGCGACAAGTCCGGCATACTGGCAGCCGAAAAACATACGGGCAAAATCGCCATCGCTTTCGGCGATAAGGCCAACCCGGTCTCCCGGCTTCAGACCGAGGGCCAGCAGGCGAAGCGCCATATCCCGCGCCTGCTCCCGCAGAACGGCGTAGGGCAGGGCTTCGAGCAGCGTGCCCCGGCCGGAATAGATATTAAAACCGGCAGCACCCTGCGCTGCGTAGTCCAGTGCTTCGGTAAATGTGGCAAAATCTCCGTAGCGCCGCTTCTGGCCGGAAGAGCTTGAAACAGGAGACGGAGTCGTGTCCTGAAACCCGGCTGGCGCGGACGCGTTTTTGATACGGGATATGACAGTCATTCAGCTGGCCATTCTCAGGTAATCGACAATTGCATCGGCCCCAACAGGAGCAGTCGGTGTGTCACCGTTAAGATCGAAAGTGTCGCGTATATAGTCTTTCTGACGATTTAGAAAATCGTCATGGGTTTCGAACGCCTGGTCGATGACATTTTCGATCCCGTCCGTGTTCTTTTCAACCTGACCAAGAGTCCAGAATCGATAGCTCGGATCGTTCTGCCACTCGACGTCATGCGCGTTGAGAAAAACACAGGGACGAGGCTTTACCAGGAATTCGGCGACCTGTGAACTGACATCGCCCAAGTAAAGATCGGAACCCATTGTATAGGTCATGTCGAGACTACGTGTACTGCCTGTATCAATCAGCATATGCTCATGATGACCATACGCACGTTTAAGCTGTTCGATTTCTTTTCTGCGGGTATCGAATAGTCGGTAATGTGGTGCAAAGACAAGATTATAACGATCCTGTCTGGAGAAATGGTTAAGAATCTCAAGCCCGAAGCGCGGCCATGAGGACAGGCTCCGGCTGAAATGAGGGTTATACAGCACGGTAGGGCGGTCGTTCTGAAACAGTTTTGGCCGTGTGGGCTGAAGTCTCTGCACCATATCGAATTTGGCATAGACGCCGGTTTTATAATGTCCCGGCCGGATCGAACCGTCAGCGAGAAGACGCTCTTCGAGCTTGCGGCCCGCCATCAGCACATAATCGAAAAGGCGGACATCGCGGGCAAAACCGACAGCACGGTCTCCGGCGCCATGACGGGTCCAGACCAGACGCGGTCTAAGAACACCGAATTTGCGAAGATAGAGGGATGTGCGTTCCGGTACAACAATGCTTTGAAATGTAGAGAAATATTTTTTGTTGTAAAAAAGGCTGGCGACTTTCGAAACAACAGTGTGCCCGCGTCGTTCAACTTGCCGGCGGATCATTTTTGGAAGGTTGAGCAGGTCGAAACTGACCTGTGACTCGGGATAAAAGGAAGCAAGATACTTCGCATAATTCAGATGTTGCTCGGTGGCACAGGCAATGTGCACCTCAACGTCTGAGTGGCGACGGGCAGCTTCCATCGCGATCGGCAATGAATGGAGCGTCTGGTGGGGTTGGGCAATATAAGGAAAAAGTATACGCATCAGAGAGTTACGCATCATTCCATAGTTTGGCTGTCGGGGGAGGAAGACACTCTGTCTTTCATCCGCAGGACAAAACCCAGTTGCATCAGAACAAGAAATACAGTCGCCGCAAGTATAGCAGGCCCTGCACCATTTAATCCGTACCAGCCCAGCGTGACGACGAGAAGTGGCAGATAAAGCAATGCATCCACGCTTCTGGCGACGATCACGGCCCTGATCCGGCGCATGGTAAACAGCAGCGGCTCAAGTGGCAGACCCCATATGGCAATGACTTCCGCCGCAAGCAACCAGAGGGTTACGGGCAGAGCGTCCGTTCCGTGAGCACCGATCACCAGTTTCAGTATCGGTCCGCCGAGCAGCCAGGCAGCGGCCAGAAGTGCGCTTCCCAGCGCGCCTGCGGCGAGCGCCGCCCGAAGAGCCAGAGCATAAAGGCTGCCCGTTTCTCGTGCGATCCAGAGACGGGTCATTTCCGGATAAAGTGTGGATTGTACAAGGATAGCAGGCTTGGCGATGCCTGCGGCGATCTGGCTGCCGATACGGTAGTAACTGGCGCTGACGGGACCGATCATGCCACCGATGATAAGTGTTCCGATATGACTGAAAGCGAGCGTTAAAGTCGTATTGATGTTCGTCGTAATGGCGAATTGCCAGATGCCTGGAAAGCTCTTTCCCATCTGTCCATGAAACAGGTCGTTACGCAAAGTGATGCGGATTTTGAAGATTCCCGACAGAAGTCGTGCTTTCGCTAATTGCCGGACGGCAAACAGGTTGAGAATCGTGGCAGCCATAACATCCGCCGTAATCCACACGATGGTCATGCCGGTAAGGCTGCCGTGTGTGACCCATAAGAAGAGTGTTCCGGCAAGACGTACTACTGTCGCTACAATGCTCTGAGCCGAAATCAGCTTATACTGATCGAAGAGCCGGAGAATTCCCGTTGGAGTGGCTGACGCCATGAAGGGGACCGACACACAATAAAGCGGACCAAGCACAGACAAAGAGTCCGGCCATCCGAGCCACCGGCGTCCGAGCATTGCAATGGCGATGCCCATGCCCATGCCGACGGTGCCGCTGATCGCATCCAGTGTAAAACTGAAGCGAATGATCCGGTGGAATCCTGACCTGTCTTCCGCCGCAAGCGCATTGCCCCCAAAATTCAGGACCGTTTGCCAGGACTGGAAGGTCACGATGTCGGCGAGCGTCCGGGCGAACGCGTACAGAAGAACGACAAGTCCGAAATCGTAAGCTCCGAGCAATCGTATGGCGAGCGAAGTATGAAGAAGCGCCATGGGCGCATTAAGTGCGCGCCCAACCATAAGAGTGCTGACGTTCTTTATAATACGTCTCTGGGGAGAGGCTGTCGCTCCGGTGGATTCTTCCGTCGCGGGAAGCGCATTTGAGGGACTGCTGTCACGATTCTCAGGCATGGGCCGGGTATGTTCGATTCCGCTTTGCAGGGCAACGGGGATGGATCTGGCTTTTTTCCGGGTCATTTGTGGCGGTTTTCTGCGGTCCGACAGGGCACCCGAATCTTTTTATGATATTTTTGGTGTGAACAGTGTTGACGGTAGGTGTGTGGGGGACTTATACCCCGCTTCACCGCAGCGGCGGGGCTCTTGAAAAGCTCTTCCGGTTCGGGTAAAGTCTTCAGCCCTTTGGGGTTTAAGGT
>NZ_WOTA01000017.1 GCF_011516825.1 Acetobacter oeni
CCCGTGGCTCAATCTGCTGGATGCCAATAAGCCGGAGGGCGTCCATGGGTGAGGCGTTTGTATTTGATGCGCAAAGCTCTGATGCTCCACACGAATCTCTGGGTGTCTTGGCTTCGATTACATATTCAGCAAAGTGATTGAAAGCAGCCTGATCCATGGCCCTGCTGGCCTTTGAGATCATCCGCTCCCTGTCCTTGTCCCAGCGGTCCAGCAGGCCCCCGAGAGGCGTCAGGGTGCCTTCAATGATCCCCATGGCTGCACGGTAATAACGGCCTCCGGCAGCCGGTGGCATTGCCTCAGCCTTATCCTGCACTTCTCTCTTACAACATCTGCCAGCCGCTCTCTCTCGGTGTCTGGCAGGCCATCATGAGACTGATATGGATTGTCTCTTACTATATACTCCCCGGAGGCAGCTTGCAGGTCCTGCCGGTAAGCCAGCCCGTCCACCAACCACAGCCTGTTCATCCGGTGATGAAGGGCACCAAGCCTCCGTGGGGCACCATTCGCCATGGAGAGGGAGGAGGCCAGCCTGCACCAGCTTTGCATCCAGCTCAGCCCGCATGGTCTCCAGCATCTTCTCCCGGCGTCTGATGGCCTCCCGGTGATCCCTTGTTCCCAGCGTCCTCACGACTTCCCTGCGGATGCCTGACCGGCAGCCCATGACCTTACCGGCATCCTGCCAGCGATCCTGCGGGATAATCAGGCGGGCATAATAACCCTGTCCACGCTTCACCAGATTACGCATATCAACCGCCGCCTCAGTGGTGGACGGTGTAACGTTAGACCTGTAACGCACAGTCACGGCACCTGTAACGTTAACATGCTATAAGTCGCTGATTTCATTGGATTTCCAGCGGTCTGGCGGAGAGAGTGGGATTCGAACCCACGGTACGCTATTAACGCACACACGCTTTCCAAGCGTGCGCCTTAAGCCGCTCGGCCATCTCTCCGACGCTGGGAAGGCTACATACCAGTATCCGGCGCAGACTCAAGAGGAAAACACCATCATCCGGAGACAACCTGACGCGCAGCAATGACGAAGCTTGCGATAGCCGCTGAGTCTTTGACACCTGGAGCGGCCTCGACACCGGATGAGACGTCGACCGCTTTTGCGCCACTTTCGACAATAGCACGCGCCACGTTACCCGGGTTCAGTCCACCAGCCAGAAGCCAGGGAGCCGGTGCTTTCCAGCCATGGGCCAGACCCCACGGAAAGATGGCACCATTGCCACCGGGACGACTGGCTTCAGGAGGAGGGCACGACTCTATAATCAGCGCATCCGCACCGGTTGTCAGCGGCAAATCTGCCTCTGAAGAGACCGGGCAGGACCGCCAGACTTTTCGCCCGAATTTCGTCCGGATCTCACTGGCCCGCTCGGCAGAAGTATAGAGCTGCAAAACATCCAGCGGCACCTCACGCAATGCCTCCGCTATCTCTGCATCGGACGGCTCGACAAACAGCCCTACACACCCTGGAGGCGCAGCGGGTATCCGGACCAGACGAATGAGTTCAGCTGCTCGTGAGAGCGTCACATATCTTGGCGAACGGGTGAAAAAGTTAAAACCCAGCCAGTCGACGCGATGCTCCAAGCATACTCTGACACCAGCCTCATCGGTAAGGCCACAGATTTTGACTTTGACAGTCACTACCCGGCCAGTTCCGCAACTATGGCCGCCGCCGCCGCCGCAGGGTCCTGCGCCTGGGTAATCGGACGACCGACGACAATCCAGTCAGCTCCGGCCTCACGGGCCTCCGCCGGCGTCATCACGCGTTTCTGGTCGCCTGCAACCGCGCCGGAAGGTCGTATCCCGGGTGTGATCAGAACAGGGCTGTCGCCAAATTCGCCACGTAATGCAGCCAGCTCATGTGCGGAACAGATCAGACCATCCGCTCCGTTGTCCAATGCCAGTTCGGCGAGCCGCAGAACCTGAGCATTGACCCCGTCCCGCACGCCTGTTTCAGCGAGAACCTCATCATCGAGACTGGTCAGAACCGTGACCGCCAGCAACAGCGGTTTGCGCCCGGCGGGGAAGTTTTCGTCACATGCTCTGCGGGCCGCCTGCACCATTGTACGCCCGCCGCTGGCATGAATGGTCAGCATCGCGGGATTTATGCGGCTCAGACTGCCAACGGCTGCACCAACGGTGTTGGGAATGTCATGGAACTTGAGATCCAGAAACAGCTGCCTGTTTGCGGCAACCCTGGAGACAGCCTCAAAACCTGCGGCACAGGTAAATTCGAGACCGAGTTTGATCGCGGATACATGGGCGGCGACTGCGTCCGCCCACCGCATCGCCTGAAGCGGATCACACGTATCAAGAGCGGCAATCAGGCGTGTTTTGCGATCTGCCATGACGGCTGAACCTTTATAGCGGCGGCGGAGTCGTCGGAATACTGCCGGGAACCGTCGGCGCTGCCTGCGGCGGCATAGGCCGGGGCGCTTCATGAACCGCCAGGGCCGCCTCCAGTTCGCGCACACGAGCCTCGGCACGCCGTGCGCGCCGCCGCTGCCCCAGCTCAACAATCCACACGGAGAACGCGCCAAGCAGGAAGGACACTACAGCCACGAGCAGGGCTAGGACGCCAATGGAACAGGACCAGCCGTAAGCCAGCAGCCACATTTGCGTGGCCTCCTGGTTGCTCGCCGCAAAGAACACGAGCGCAAGAAGGAACGGAACGATGATGATAAGCCGGATCATACGGGGTTCGTAGCCTTACGAGAGACCAAGAGCAAGAAAATGCGTCTCCTTTCCCATGTCTTTATCAGCCTCGCAGCCGTAAAATTGTGGATACGTCTTTTGCCAACAGAGCCTAGCAAAAATTGCAACTATAGTGCTAATGGAGTCATCAAAGTATTTCGAGAAACGAATAAGTAACTGAGATCAGGAATAGTCTTAAAGTTAGTTCTGGAATGGATAGTATCTGAACGTAACAAATACGGTATTACCGGATGTCATGGGTCTTATTGTTTGTCCGGCATCATCTATTCCCTTAAATGCAAATTTTTTGACGTATGTGTACTGGAGACCTGTCATGACGCTGCCATAGCGACCGTCGAGAAGATGCCACCAGCCACCAAGAGTATAGGAAGCCAGGGTCTGAGTTTCAGCATTGCAGGTGCCCAGCATAATAGCGCAACCGGAGAGATTCGTGGTGGGGGAGCCATAGCCATAATAATTGCCGTCAGCCCCGAGATAAGTAGAGCGACCAGCACTCTCAATGCCGCCATAAGTGTAGAGCAGAATACTGCCTGTCGGGTGCCCGATCAGACCAAGAGAACCATTGATCTGCTTCAGAGGGGAAGGGCCACCCTGACTGTTGAATGTCATGTCAGGAAGCTGGCCAGGCCCGTAGCGACCGATTCCTTCACCAGCCAGGACATCTCCGACCAACTGAATTTTATCTGAAAAAAGGGGAACTGCCATAGAGCCACCGACTCCGCCACCGAATGCGACGTGCGACTTGGCCCGACCACCGTAACCACTCCCTGTAACAGTGACGGTCCGAAACCAGCGGGCAAGGCCGAAAATTTCGTAATGGCCGACCGACGTATCGACGGCACCTTTAAGGACTATATCCGGTGCAACATCCAGGCTGTAATGGGCTTCCGGATCAAGCATACCGGAGCCTGTGCTGTTATAAATAACGTATGGACCAACGGTCTGACCGGCGGCGGCGGGAAGTCTGCTTCCGGATGTGAAAGTCGTATCATCGAAGCCGGTTGTAGCCTGAGGTGCTTCGACGGACAGGCCAAGCCACCATTTACGGTTGAAATCCTTGATGAAACGTACCTGCGGAACGCGGGTGAAAGTCACGCCCGGGATAAGGTTACTGTCGACGACGGGTGGAAGCTGCTCGTGACGTCTCAGCAGAGTTTTTGAATAACCGGTAGCCAGACTCCAGGCCTGACCCGCGAGAAAATGAAGGCCGAGATTATTGTCGTCGGCAGCGATGTAGGCCTGCCGCATACGGGGGACATAACTATTCGTCTGAACACCGTTAGAATTACTGCCAGAGCCGCCGAAATCACCCTCGACATAGGCTTCGACCGTAACATTGTGAGACGGCTTGCCTTCGATAAGCATACTGAAACGGCTGAGCTGAGCTGATGGACGATACTCCGAAACGTGTGCATTCGGATTACCTGAGTAAGGAAAAGAGCCCCAGGGCGTAGCTGGGCCGGCCGTCAGATTTTTATCCCGAAAAATATTCGACATATCAATGAATCCACCAAGTTTGACGGAGACGGACCCTATTCTGAATACAGCAGGTGCCGTGTCGACGCCGGTCTGGGTCAGAAAGGCCGGACTGGACGAAGACAGATTAATATCGGGGACGGCGACTGGTTCACCGGCCACGGTGAAAGGTAATCCTGCAAAAGTGACAGGCGCAGGATCCATATCGGTTGAATATGGCAGAACAGGCTGACCATCAATACGCAATGGCCCGGCGAATCCTTCTGTTTCGCGTTGTGCAAGAACAGGTGTTTCCGAAATAAAGCGAGAACCGGGGTGACCTGCCCTGATATTGCGGCCAGCAGATACGTGCCGTGAAGTGACACGAGAACTTCCCGACGAATGCTGTTGCTGAAGCTGCTTTACCTGATCCTGCAACTGAAGGACCATTTTGCGCAATTGAGCGAGTTCGATGCTGCTGTTATCTGCGCGAGCATAATCAGAACCTGAACCGAGCAGTATTATGCCGAAAAAGAAGAATGGCCCTAATGAGAAGTGCCCGGTAATCACTGACCGGAAGAAACGACGGCGCCTGTTCACCTCGCGATGATCCCCAATGTCTGACTGCTCCGGCCCATTCCGGGGTCAGCCACTGACCGAAAACGAGTTTACCGAAAAATATTCTCACGAAGACGTGTCAATTCCGGAGATCAGATGGGCGATATGGAAAATACGACATCAAGGTAAGTCTTACAAAAAATCTTTTTAAATATACGCTAAATACATAGAGAATTACTTATTATTCAGTGTGGATAATTATAAATATATGGAACTGTCTAGATTAACTCGAAAAATAATCTCATTACCATAATTATACATTTTCTGAAAATTGTATATATCTGCACATCAAAATAAATTAAGAAATTATTTTTCATGAACAAAGGTGTATGTTGAATAAATATGGATTACAGAGTAAAAATATAAGAAAATATACTGTATTGTATTATAATAAATAGAAGAATTTTTTTAAGTATTTTTTAATATTATAGCGAGGACTTTCGGATATTAATTGTAATAATGCTTTAATTTCGTTTTTCTTTGATGAAGTGTGGGTTATTTATCTGGCCAGCAAAAAAATCGATGTGTTGCTCTCTCAATGCAATGGTCAGCGATCTTCTCTGTTCCCATGACAAACCCACTTAATAGAATGTCTGCGTGTTTTTGGAAATTGCTGATCCAGTCCGCCACAATCAGACGAAGACGAACAAGTTATCTCAGGAGGCATCCATCGACTGCCTCCCTTTCTTCTGATACTCGGCTAAAATGCTGGTACACTGCCTTTCGGTATTCATGGTCTCAGGCCTGTTCTGTGCATGTCGCCAGTTAAGTCCGATGATTACGGAGACAATCTGGATGACCGTGAAAAAGCGTCGATCTCATTTCTCTTTATTATAAATGAGAAACTGATTTTCCGTGGATTGCGGCAGTTCTTTTCTGATGTAACGACTGCCGTAAATTGGCGAACTTCGAGCGCATTAATGAACGGTCACCAGCCTTAATTTTTCTGCGCAGTTTTCCACTCACGCACAGCGGCAAGGGCACGACTGACATGTTCGTCAGGAGAGCGATCTGTGTAACTCATCCGGATTTTTCCATCCGGGACAATGACATACGATATGCGGTTTGCGTGAGTGGCACCGACTGTTTTTGCGTCATATTCCGCAGTCACAATGCCTTTGGAATCAGCCGCCACAGGGAATTTGCTCCGACATTCGCTAACTGAAAACCGACGAAGCTTGTCGAGATCATCCATTGATACACCAATGACGGTGGCACCGAGCGCGTGAAACTCATCTGCCGCTTCAGCAAAATCATGAGCTTCAACAGTGCACCCGGGTGTAAAAGCAGCGGGGTAAAAATAAAGCACGACCGGCCCCTTTTTCAACGCCTCTGTCATAGAGAAAGTAAAATCTTTCCCGCCCATGCTTGCCTCAAGTGTAAAGGGGGGCGCCGCCTGCCCGACCGGGAGTTCAGCATGTGCAGATCGGGCGCCCCCGATCATCATGGAAACTAAGGCAGCGGCGACAAGAGGTTTCATAATTGTTTTTCGCTCCAAAGATCCAGACATGGATATTACAGGCGCCAACGATCTGCAGAAGGAACCGTTGCGCACAAGCGAGAAATAGCTCCCGCTCTAGCTTAAGCCGGCCCTGCGGACTCAGATATTTGATGAAATTATAAACTCAATGCCGGCTTCACGCCGCAGTACTGATTTTTTCGTATGATTTGCTTGTTCAGTGAAATGGAGGCCTTTACCGGATCGCTTCCGGTGAGACGATGACGCAGCTAGATGACCCGGCATCAAGTCGGTGACAGGCAGATACAGCTTCCGCCCTTGAAATCCCGGTCAGGCGGGCCCGATACAATTCTCCTCGTGAAATTTTAACGCTCGCAACCTGGGCATGAGCCCCGGAAAGATCGCTGGAAGCACGTGCACGAGCATGAGATGCGGCTTGTTGAGCCAGAGAGGAGGAAGAAAATGCCCCGACCTGAATGGCCCAGTTTCGTGCACCTGCTGCGATGGCCTCATTCCCGCGAGCTAACCCGGTACGAGCGGGACTGGTCGGGACTGGAGTGCTCGCCGCTTCAGCCCGTGAGATGAGCGTGAAACGCGCAGAGCCGGCCCGTGAGGTATGCTGAGGTGCCGGCGCCGCTGCCGGCTGTTTCTGTGTGTCATCAACCTGGCTGGGGGCATCCGCTGATTCTGCAACGCCTACAGGAGTAGTATCTGCAGTCTGAAGGCGGGACTGCCAGACTGCACTGGTCTGTGCCGTCCCGGTCGGGGCGCTGTCGGCGCTATTGCTGCCCGCGTCTCTCGATGCCAGACGGGATTGCCAGGCCGCGCTGACAGACTGAGGTGATTCCGGATTGTGTCCCACGGGAGCCCAGGCGCGCGTATACGTCGGAGCGGCGGGCTGCGAGGCCGGATCTTCCACACCAGCCGACGGTGCTTCCGCTACCTGTACAGGCTGATCAGCGTCAGCGCTGTTACGATGCGCCCAGGCGGAACGAATGCTGTTTGCGCCAGAGGCTGGCATAGCCGCTGAGGCGTAAGCCACATTGCCGGGCGACTCATGACTGGCCACCAGCAGATCAGCTGCGGAGCGGTTAGCAGGCCACGAGCCTGCGATCTGGCGACCGATGGAGGCAACATAATTACGCGTTTCGCGCGGCAAAGTACGATTGTGGCTCAGGAAATCTTCAAGACGACCGGGGCCGGCATTATAGGCGGCCAGAAAGCCAGGAGATCCATAAATATCGTAAAGCTCACGGATATAGGCGGTGCCGGCGAGAATGTTATCATGCGGATCGTAAGGATCATCGCCCAGGTTTTGCTGTCCTTTGATCTCATCGTAGGTCGGAGGCATAAGCTGCATGAGCCCCATGGCACCTGGCGCCGATGTGACGAGCTGCCCGTTATGAAATAATCTGCCGCCGGATTCACGTTGAATAACACCGCGAATCCATAGTTCCGGCACATCGAATCGCTGGGATGCTTCCTGAATATAAGGCCCCCAGGGATCGTCGCCAGAACCTGGCGGAGCATAATATGATTTGGCGTGCGCCCGGTATTGCGCTTCTTCCTGTGCAATCGGAATCTGCATATCTGAACCGGGCGTCTGTCCGGCACAGGCCGAAAGGAGAGCTAGCAAACCCGTGAGAACGGCGACACGAACAGGTCGCAAAGAGCGGATGGCTGGGGTTTCAGACCGGGTCGTCAGAGACTTGCGGCACAATTCAGGCCTTGCATTCATTGATTTATTCGTCCCGTCCGCAAGGCTGAAGCCTCCCGCTCAATTCATTCCATGTGGAAGAATTATCGTCCAACGCCTTCAATTGCACGTATTTTATCTGCGTGCCGTTTCGATATGTCTTCTGACTGACTGGAACATGAAGGTAAATTATGACCCGAACGTGGCAAAGACGGTACCCGGCCACAGCGGTTGCGAGGGCATCCCGGATTGGGTTACGCGGGCACATCATGAACACATCCATCGGCCAGACTGTTATATCAGACGGCAGAGAAGCATCTGCCGCCGCCGCCGTTTTACCTGAGGCCGAAGCAGAGAATGCCGCCATCGGGCACAATATGGGACCTTCCGGTGACGAAGATGAGCCGGTTATCTACCGCTCACGGGTTATACTGGCTTTTGAAGATATTATCGAAGGAGCCCGACTGTGGCGTCTGGCGGTCTCGCTGGGCTGGCTCGATATCAGGCTTCAGTTCCGCGGGTCGACCGTAGGTCCACTGTGGCTGACGCTCGGCACAGCTGTGATGATCGGATCAATGGGCATGATCTACGGTCGGTTGTTCCATCTTGTCCTGCGGGATTACCTGCCATATCTGTCGATTTCGATGATCCTCTGGCAAGTGGGTCTTGCCGGTGTAATGCAGGATGCCTGCACCTGTTTTACCAGCGCAGCGAACTCAATCCGCTCGACACGCCTGCCTTTCTCGCTGCAGGCTTTCCGAACGCTTGTGCGCAGCGCCGTAACATTCAGCTATAATATTGTTGTTCCTATTGCTGTTTATGCGATTTTTGGGTTGCTGCCGGGGCCGGAAGCATTTCTGGCGGTTCCGGGACTGATGATCTGGGCGATAAATGCATTTGCACTCTGTCTGCTTTTTGGCTCGATCGGAGCGCGGTATCGGGATATTCCGCCTATCGTCGCAAGTGGAATACAGGTCGCGTTTTATGTAACGCCGATCATCTGGAACGCGCATCAGCTTGGTAAACGAGGCAACTGGCTGATTCTCAATCCGTTCTATTCGCTGCTTGAAATTGTTCGCGAACCGCTGACGGGTCAGGCGCCCCGTCTGGAAATGTGGATCGTGGCCCTTTCGATCAGTGTCGGGCTATGGATTCTGAGCCTGATGGTCTTTTCGCGTTCGCGCGCGCGTCTTGCATTCTGGATCTGATGCCATGCCTCCCCGTTCCCCGCATTCTTCCGCTGCTTCCAACACGGATCAGGCCATGATCCGCGTCAGCCACCTGACAATCGACTTTCCGATTTTTCATGGTGGGGCGCGGTCACTGAAGAAAACCCTGTTCCGGCGCGCGAAGCGACCGCTGGCAGCGGTGCGCGGACCCCGGACCGGTGGTGAAGTCATAGTCGGCGATAACGGCTCCGGCGTCGTGCATGTCCGGGCTCTTAATGATGTTTCATTCACGATCCGGGGCGGTGAACGTATCGGTCTGATCGGGCATAACGGAGCAGGTAAGAGCACATTGCTTCGGGTCTTGGGGGGGATTTACGTGGCTCATCCGGGGATGGTGACCGTCAAAGGCTCAGTAGAAACACTGATCGACACCAATTCCGGAATGAATCCGGAACTCACCGGCAGGGAAAACATCTTCCTCCAGGCACAACACAAAGGCTTGCGAACGGCAGAGCTGAAACAACTGGAGAAAGACGTCGAAAAGTTTGCGGCACTTGGCGAATTTATGGATTTACCTGTGCGACTCTACTCAAGCGGTATGGCGATACGGCTGGGCTTTGGACTTGCAACGGCGATCGCACCGCAAATCCTGCTGATGGATGAATGGTTCATGGCCGGGGATGCAAAATTTCAGGAAAAAGCGCTTCAGCGTCTGGCAGGTATTGTGCATGGAGCCGAGATTATGGTGATCACGTCGCACTCTCTGTCGATTATTGCCGAATGGTGCACAAGGGTAATCTGGATGGAAGGAGGGCAGGTGCAGATGGATGGTCCGGCAGCGGATGTTCTAGATGCTTACAATCAGGCGATGAACAATCATGGCTGATTCCTCTGTACTTCCTGTACGGGTTGCTGCTCTTTATCGGTTTACGCCATTTAAGGATTGCGCGGAAATCCGCCCGCCTCTGGCAAAGCTATGCTGCTCGCTTGGCGTAAAGGGCATTCTGCTGCTCGCACCGGAAGGAATTAACGGAACAATCGCCGGAAGCGATGATGCGATTGACCGGGTGCTGGCATATCTGCGCAACCTTCCAGGTTGCGCAGACCTGGAAGTGAAAAACTCCCGTGCGGAAAATACGCCATTCCTTCGTATGAAAATCCGGCTGAAACGTGAAATCGTCACGATGGGCGTCGAGGGAATTGATCCCTTAACGGAGGTCGGTGCTTATGTGGAGCCAGCGGACTGGAACGCGCTGATCTCTGACCCTGAGATGATCGTGATTGATACGCGCAATGATTACGAGGTTGCGGTCGGCACTTTCCAGGGAGCGATTGATCCTGACATTGCAACATTTCGGGAATTTCCGGCCTGGTTTCGCGCCAGACGAAAGGAACTGGAAGCCTCAGGGCGAGTGCCAAAAATAGCGATGTTCTGCACGGGGGGCATTCGCTGTGAAAAATCAACCGCCTTTGCCAAAGCAGAAGGTATTGATGAGGTTTTCCATCTTAAAGGCGGCATCCTGAAATATCTGGAGACAATTCCAAAGGAGGAAAGTCTCTGGAATGGTGAATGCTTTGTTTTCGACCAGAGGGTGACAGTAAAACACGGTCTGGAACCAGGTAGTTACGATATTTGTCATGCATGCCGCAGACCAGTGAGCGATGAGGCCAGGGCATCACCCCTGTTTGAGGAAGGAATTAGCTGCCCGGCCTGTCATTCCGAACGCTCGGACCAGCAGCGCCGCCGCTACGCAGACCGCGAGAAACAGACGCGCCTGGCGAAGGTACGAGGCATACGTCATCTGGGGACGAGCGAATAAGCGACCGGATTGCCCTGTCGGAATGGAAAGTGTTCAGGCGGTTCTGTCTGCAGAAATCCCGATAAAATGAACGGTCATCAGGCGCAGACGTTATTATTTTAGTGATGTCCGGTGCCGGGACATTCATGAATGTCCCGGCACCTAATTCAGGCACCTGCCGGGATGACATTTTCTCGTCGTCACACACCGATGCGCGCAGTCATTCAGCAGCCTGAATAAAACAGCGGGGAGACTGGATATATGACGGCTTTCAGGACAGTAAATTTCGCGAAGAGCTTTGCCCGCCCTGTCGCTCACACGCATCCGGATGCGGTTCGTGTTGGCGAAGTTCCGACCGACCTGCCCATTCACCTTACAATCGTCATGAAACCTTCTGTTCCGATTGACCCTGAAGGCATACCGATGAGTCGCGAGGAATTCGCCATACGGCACGCGGCCAGCCCGGATGCAATGGCCCGGGTCGAAGAATACATACAGGCGCACGGTCTAAAGGTAGATGAGGCAGACGCCGCACGTCATATCATTCGTATTTCAGGAACGGTAAAGCAGGCCTGTGCTGCTTTTCAGCCGGAAAAGCTGGGAATGTTTCGTTTCGCGGGCAAGGCAGAACCATGCATGGCCCGGGAGGGCAATCTGTCCCTGCCCGCATCAATCAGTTCTGATATCGTGGCCGTAATGGGATTTGATGAACGCCCTGTCGCACGGGCGCATTTTCGTCGTCGCAAAGAAAGAGCAGGCAACCCGCAGCAGATTGCTTCGGCAGCGCAGGCTGCAATTTCGTGGTCTCCGGTCGCCGTGGCGAAGCATTATGGCTTCCCTGATGATGTAACCGGCGCAGGACAAACGATCGGGCTGATTGAACTGGGTGGTGGATTCACAAGCGAGCAGATGACCTCATATTTGCAAAGTCTGAATATAGGCCGGACAGGGACACTTCTGGCTGTTAGTGTCGATAATTCCACAAACGCACCGGACGGAAATCCGGACGGCGCAGACGGAGAAGTTCAGCTTGATATTGAAGTTGCCGGATCTGTCGCGCCCGGTGCAAATATTGTTGTTTATTTCGGGCCGAATCAGGGAAGTGGCTTCTTTGATGCTCTGAATACTGCCGTGCATGATAGTACAAACAGGCCGTCGGTGATTTCCATAAGCTGGGGTGGACCGGAGAACGGCTGGGTTGCACAGGATATGGATGCGATGGACCAGACCATGCAGGCGGCAGCGGCAATGGGTATTACGGTAACGGTCGCCTCTGGCGATAACGGGGCTTCAGATGGGAGTGACCAGCCTCTGATGGTTGATTTTCCAGCATCCAGCCCACATGCGCTGGGATGCGGTGGTACACATCTTCCCCGGATCGGTGCAGAGACAGTCTGGAATGATGGCACTTCCGGCGGAGCGAGCGGTGGCGGCTACTCGACGCATTTTGACCGACCTGACTGGCAATCCGGAAACAGCAATATCGGTCGCGGAGTACCGGATGTGGCGGGAAATGCTGATCCTGAGAGCGGCTATGACGTTTCGATCGACGGTACGGCGACAGTAATCGGCGGTACAAGCGCGGTGGCCCCTTTGTGGGCGGCCCTGCTTGCGCTTGCTAATCAGAAAAATGGTAATCCTGCCGGGTTTATCAATCCTAAACTTTATGAAACGCCCTCCGCACTTAACGACATCACAGAGGGGAATAACAACGGATACCAGGCCGGAAAAGGCTGGGACCCGGTGACGGGACTTGGAAGTCCCAGAGGCCAGGCTGTCGTAACCATGATCAGGGAAAGCGGTTCAGATCCGGCGACATCCTGATATTACCAGAATGAATACTATCTGATATCATATGGCTGATTCTTCTGTAACGGGCCGTTGGATGTTAGCTCGACAGCTTTGCCCCAGGCTCAGGACTCATTCCTTGAGATAGAAGATAAAGCTTGCTGCGATGCGGATTGCGGACATGAACGTATGAGCGCAGCGATCATATCGTGTTGCGATGCGTCGCCAGTCTTTGAGTTTTGCGAACATGTTTTCGATGAGATGTCGCTTTTTATAAAGGTGCCGGTTTAAACGGGCTTTTCTTTTCTGTTTTTCTTCGGCGGAATACAGGCGGTTATATCCTGCTCTGCGAGGGAGTGTCTGAGCCTGTTGCTGTTGTAGCCCCGGTCTTTGATGACCTCTTCTGTCTCAGCAGGAAGATCTGCCAGCAGAACATCGGCTCCTTTGAAATCACTGATCTGCCCTGCAGTCAGATGAAGGCGCTTCGATCACCCTGACTACTCCTTCAGGGCGGTGAAAATCTGGTTAAAGACACCCAGGCCGCTCAATCGGATGAAAAGTCTTGTGCGGACCATACCCTTTCGGTGCATCTTTCCACTGAAGACCGTTGCGGATCATGTAAATAATCCCGCTCAGTTCAATAAATTAACAAGCTCCGAGCTTGGGTTGTAATTCACATTAATATCCACCCAATTTGTTACCCTGATGCTCCTGTTCGCAAATTGGTCAGAATCCCATATCTCAAATGTTTTTACTGCAGGTCGATGCATTTACTATGTGTCTTCCCGATCTCATGTGGTCCACAGCGGAAGAGTCATTGCACATTTATTCTTTTTTCCGGACTCTGGCAAAATGTTCTCCCAATGACCGTCCAGTATTCGATTTCTTGTCAAACCTAAGCCACGATAACTGCTCTTTCTGTATAGCAATGTTGCTTCATCTCCGGCCAAATTACATGTGTACATGTGCCCTGACTATGAAGGGTTTATCGTAAACCCCGACGAGCCTTGGTCCTTAGCCACTCGAGCTCCAGCACATTCTCCAGACGCCGCCCTTCTTTCGTCGGAAGCAATACTCGCCTATCATTAGGCTCGATGAGACCCCATTGCCTCAGGTCATCCCGAATTTTCATATTATCGTAATCGTATTTATTCTCAATAATCGTTCTGAGCCGCTTAAAAATATGGGCCAGCATTACGAGATCATTTGCGTGGCGAGCTTTACATTTGCGATTCTCTTCCTCTACTGCTGCGGTGGTAGTTTCCTGAGCCGCTTTTGCCTCGACCAGCGGCGTAATCGTATAGCCGAGTATACGGTACCGCTCAGGGTTGTCGTCAGTCACCCAGCTTCTTCCGGTGGGTGGCGTCACCATCCACCCAACCGTCTGTAGCGGAGCAGGGGAATGAGCAGCGTCAACAATAACCGGGCCGTCAGACTTTTGACTTTCTCGTGTCATGTCAGCTGAAAAAACTTCCTTCGGAGGTACATACGAAATGCTAGGAATATGCATCATGAAGCAATTCTGCTAAAAATTGCCGCCTTTCTTTCGTAGCCGATTTTCAAAACCGGGCAATACATTTCGATCTGTTTACTTTATTATTAACCAATCAGCCCAACATGCTTGCATAAATTTGTCAGATTTTTGCCCGCAGCCTTATTGTTTAAGAAATCTGGTCTTATACTACCAATCGCGGAAGGATCGCTTCCAGCCGCAGTCTTCCCTCGGGCGTCGCCCGCAATCTGTCGTTTCTTCGTTCCAGATATCCTTCCTGCAGGCACATCGTGAGAATTTCATCGTCAATTGCTTCGTCGAGAGTCATTCCCGTCCTCGTTCGGAACCATGCTCCCTCTACGCCCTCCGACAGCCGCAGACCCATCAGCAGCATCTCCCGTGCCCGGTCTCCTGTTTCCAGCAACTCAGCATCTGTCTGGCCCGAACCCGTACGTTCCACCAGATCCGCCCAGATTTCCGGTGCCCGATGCCGTCGTGTTGCTCGGAGCTCATTGCTTCGCGTTACGCGTCCGTGTGCTCCTGGCCCGATTCCCAGATAATCTCTGTAATGCCAGTATGTCAGATTATGGCGGCTCTCAGCTCCGGGAGACGCGTAGTTTGACACTTCATACGCCATGAGCCCATGCCGCGCGGCTATCTCACCCGTTTCCGCATAAAGCGCCGCAGCCAGATCCTCGTCTGGCAGTACAATCCTTCCTTGCCGATGCAGCCCCTCAAACCGCGTGCCCTGCTCAATTGTCAGCTGATAAAGCGACACATGATCCGCTACCAGCGTCAGCGCCTGATCCAGTTCTGCACGCCAGTCAGTCAGCGACTGTCCGGGGCGCGCGTAAATCAGATCAAATGTTACCCGCGGGAACAGGCCTCGTGCCATCTCCAGCGCCGAAATTGCCTGCCTTGCTGAATGTTCTCGGCCCAGAAAGGCCAGTGCATCGTCCCGTAACGACTGAATACCGAGTGAAATGCGATTTACTCCCGCATCTCTGAACCCACTCAGACGTTCCGCCTCCACGCTTGTCGGGTTAGCTTCCAGTGTGATTTCAATGTCGAATGCTGCCTTAAACAGTGTTTGAGCATCACTGATCAGGGCTGCCACACCCTCCGGTGGCATCAGCGACGGCGTTCCGCCTCCGAAGAAAATTGAAGTCAGCTTTCGTCGTCCGAGCAGATTTGCTTCGTAAGCCAGTTCCCGCCGCAGTGCCGCAATGAATCGTTCTGTCGGGATTCGTTCCCGGACATGGCTGTTGAAGTCGCAATACGGACATTTGGAGAGGCAGAACGGCCAGTGAATATATAGCGCGAGCGATTCCTCTGCCTGCGCTCGCGGTGGTGAAATCGATGTGATCATGATCAATCCGCCCAATAAGCCCGCGCAGTTCGATTACAGAGCGTTGCCCGCATCAGGTGAAGTTCTTCGCAGGCGCCCGAAACTCGGGACGCAAACAAAAATGGTTTGCGAAGCCCGTGATATTTAGCGGATTTCAGAGCGGGCTCCTGAGCCTTGTCGTCTCTCAGATTGCCACCTTAACACCAAGCTCTACCACACGGTCCATTGGAATCCGGAAGAATTCCGTCGCTGGTGTCGCGTTTCGCGCCATGAACAGAAACAGTGATAGTCTCCATCGCGCCATCTTTGGAATGGAAGAACGTGTCACCAGTTCACGTGAGATGAAGTAGGAGGCCTGCAACGGGTCGAAGTCGACGCCATTGGCCTTAAGTTCCACCAGCGCGCGCGGAATATTTGGCGTCTCCATGAAGCCGTAACGCAGAATAACCCGATACATATCGTGCGCCAGTTCTTCTACGGCCACACGATGTCCGCGATCGGCTTCCGGCTGATCCAGGTTCTCGATTGTTACGAACAGAACGTGATCGTGCAGAACCTTATTGTGTTTCAGGTTATGAAGAAGACATGGCGGTACAAACTCTGGCGTGGCTGTCAGGAAAACGGCCATACCGGGGACGCGAATGGTGCGGGACTGGGGCAGGCGGGCGATGAAGGAGCCCATGGGCAGGCTGTCCTGTCCCTGGCGGGCGATGATGAGGCTGCGGCCGCGTTTCCACGTTGTCATCATGAGGGTGAGGACGCAGCCGAGCATCAGGGGCACCCATCCGCCGTCGGGAATTTTCAGGGCGTTGGCTGAGAAGAACGTTGCGTCGATGAGGAGGAGAGGGGTGAAGGTGGCGAGAGTGGCCTGTTTTGACCAGCCGAAATGGCGGCGGAACACGATGAAGCAGAGGAAGGTTGTGCAGATGAAAGTTCCGGTGACGGCGATTCCGTAGGCGGCGGCGAGGGCATCGGAACTGCGGAAGGCGATGACCAGAAGGATGGCGCCGACGGCGAGGAAGCGGTTGAAGTCGGGCAGGTAGATCTGGCCTTCTTCGTCTGCGTTGGTGTGGACGATGCGCATACGGGGCAGGTAACCGAGCTGGATGAGCTGGCGGCAGACCTGGAAGCCGCCGGAGATTCCGGCCTGGCTGGCGATGACGGTTGCGAAGGTGGCGAGGATGACGAGCGGCACCTGCATGCTGTGTGGTGCGAGCATGAAGAATGGGTTTGCCAGCGCGCCGGGTTCGGAGATGATGAGGGCGCCCTGGCCGAAATAGTTCAGCACCAGCATGGGCAGAACGAAGAAGTTCCAGGCGTAGCGGATGGGTTTGGCGCCGAAATGGCCCATATCGGCGTAGAGGGCTTCCGCGCCGGTGACGCACAGCACGACGGAGCCGAGCGCCATGAAGGACAGCACACCGTGGTGGATGATGAACATCAGCGCGTAGGTTGGCAGCAGCGCGAAGAGGATTCCGGGGTGGTGCAGGATCTGGAAGCCGCCCATCAGGCCCAGTGATCCGAACCAGAGCAGCATGACCGGTCCGAAGATGGCGCCGACTTTGCCGGTGCCCATCCATTGGACGCTGAACAGCCCGATAATGACGGCGATGGCCATGGGGATCACGAAGTCTCTGGCGCCGGGGAGGCTGACTTCGACGCCCTCGATTGCGGAGAGGACGGAGATGGCGGGTGTGATGACGCCGTCGCCGAAGAACAGGCAGGCTCCGGCGATGCCGGTGAGGCCGAGTGCCAGGCGTCCTTTCGGGTTGGAGACGACGCGCTGGGCCAGTGACGCCAGCGCCAGAATGCCGCCTTCGCCGTTATGGTCGGCCCGCATCACCAGCATGACGTATTTGACGGTCACCACGATAATCAGGGTCCAGAAGATCAGGCTGCAAATGCCCATCACTTCTGAATCCTGAATCGGGTGATGGCCGGTTACTACTTCAATGGTGGATCGCAGCGCGTAGAGCGGACTTGTGCCGATATCGCCGTAAACAACACCGAGGACACCCAGGAGGGCTGCAAATCCGACCGGGGCGGCCGCGTGTTGCGGTGCGTCGGCATCGAATTCGGTGATGTGCGGGATGCGCTTTGCCGGCGCGCCCGTGTGCGCGGCATCCGGGTGTTCGGGACCGTGCGCGCCGGCAGTTTTGTCAGCAGCGCCCTTGTCACCTGCGGCGACGCCCGAAATGGACGAAGCCCCGGGATCTCCAGGGGGTGTCGCGGTTTCCGTCATAGTTCAGTCAGACTCCCTCGCGCGGCCATGCAGCGCCCCGGTCCACGCTCGCGGTAAATTGCGCCACGATCGACTTACGGCCAACGGTCCTCTGACGGCAACCCCGGCGTTTCCGTCCGGGCCGTTCCGGTGTGCTACTGCCTGCATTCTCAAAACACGTTCTTCAGTCCTGCCGGGGCACGGCGGACGGGCAACGACTGCGTGCCTTATCCCGGTGGACGGGTTCCGAAAATTGCTGTCCCCACGCGCACCAGGGTTGCGCCTTCCGCAATGGCGAGCGGAAAATCAGCTGACATCCCCATGGAGCGTACCGGCAGACTGTGTTCATCCGCCAGAGAGTGGAGGAATCGGAAATGCGGTGCCGGGTCTTCGCCCGCCGGCGGAATGCACATCAGCCCGCGCAGTCGCGCGCCGAACCGTGTCTGGCAGTCTCGTATGAAGGCGTCGGCTTTTTCGCGCGGGATGCCGAATTTCTGTGGCTCGTCCCCGGTGTTCACTTCGATCAGCAGGTCCGGCAGGTGTCCTTCCTGGTCCGCGGCCCGGGCCAGCGCGTCTGACAGGGCGGGGCGGTCCAGACTTTCGATCACGTCTGCCAGGCGGACTGCTTCCCGCGCCTTGTTGGTTTGCAGGCCGCCGATCAGGTGCAGTTTCAGATCGGGATAGCGCTGGCGGAGCGCCGGAAATTTGGCAGCGGCTTCCTGGACCCGGTTTTCACCGAACACGCGCTGTCCGGCGGCGAGGGCGGTTTCGACGGCTTCCCGCGGGTGGAATTTGGAGACCGCGACGAGGGTAACGGAGGCGGGATCGCGTCCGGCATTCGTGGCGGCTGCGGCGATCTGTGCCCGGACATGTGTAAGCGCGCTGCCGATGGTCGTGTCTGTCGCTGGTGTGGTCTGTTCGTTCATGCCTGGGAGGATGCCTCAGCGGAACGATCGGTCAAGGGATGGTTTTGCAGACGGGGCGGGCGGGTGGGGCAATCCTTTGGGTGGTGGGTCTGGTTTGTCCCGGGACTGGCGGGTTTTTGACCGGAACGGGCGCGGGAGGCTTTCTGGCGGGGGAAGTTTTCCGGAAGGCCGGGGGGTGGTTTCTTTTCGGGTCACGGATTGTTTCGGGCCTGTGTTCCAGGACGGAATCGGTGTGTGCGGGTGGTGGGGCGGCTGAGTTGGGGTGAGGCTGGCGGTGGAATGGCGGCGGAAGAGATTGGGCCGAGACGATCCGCGACTGAGCCTGTCTCTGTGCGGAAAGAAGAAAATTTATTTTGTTCCGGGCGTATTGAGCGGGTGTGGGGACGGACGGGATTCCAGAAAGTTCCGGACAGATATGGTTTGGTTCCGGAATGTTTTCAGGCTGATATCCGGGGCTGGTTTTCAGGCTGTGGGTTTAGGGAGGCTACATTAATGGCCGGGGGCGTGAAGGCTTAAGCGCCGGCACGATGGAATCTCGCGTAATGGTGCCGGGGAGCCGTTCGTCTGCTTCCATGTGTGGGCGTGTCAGGTGATGAACGCGTTGTGGCCGTTTTCTGCGGTCTGTGGTGTGGTGTGGATGTCGGTGGGTTCGTGCGCGGTGCGCGGGCGATCATTGCGAGGCTGAGGGGGCGTTTTCGGTTACAGGCGTGGGAGCCGGGAAGGATGCATGCGGACCGGGGCGGCATTATCTGACGCGGCGCAGCATGCTGTTCGCTTTTGGGGAGGATGTGGGGCAGGTCATCCCGACGGGGGTCGGCTCTGGCTGTGGGGGCGCCTTTTCACGGCGCCCCGCTTTCGCTGTATTCCGTCTCTTTGAAAAATCAGTAGCCGGGAGCGGCCGGATAAGGTGTTGGCGCGACAGGGTACTGGGCTGGTGCGGCAGGGTATGCGCCATAGGGCGTGGCCGCCGGGTAACCGGTTGTGGCCGGGTAGGCGGTGCTGGCTATGACGCTGCTTATGATGCCGGAGGTAACGGCCGCGAGGAGAAAGCTGCCGCCGTAATCTATCCAGCGGTATCCCGGAGGTGGTGCGTACAGGCCACGGTAGCCGCGCCAGTTATCAACGAACACGCCGCCGCCGTTATAGTGGTCTCCGGCACGCCACATGCCGCCGTGCGGGCCGCCGCCGCCGCGAAAGTTGCCACCACCACCGCGCTGACCGCCGCGCCCGCCGCCGCCGCCGCCGCCGTCCCGTCTGCCATCGCCATGGCCACCGTTTTGATGTCCGCTTTGATGTCCGCCGCCGCCGCCACCGCCGGGGCCGCCCTGAGCATTCGCGGCGACGGGAGCTGCGACCATGGTCAGCCCCAGAAGAAGCGCCATGGAGCGTTTCATTTTTATGGACATTAAAATCTCCTTTTCTGCGGAGTCATCAGGCTCTCCTGATGTGGCAAAAATTTGCCTGTCTCGTAACAGATGGCGGAGCTTGTAAGCGCCTCTGCGGAAGGAAGCTATATTTCTGTTTATGTCCGCGTTTCGGGGGCGTTTTTTCAGGCTGTTATCCGGGGTTCCGGCTGGGAATCCGGGCTGTCCGGTTTCCCCGTGTGCCAGGCCAGAAGGCAGAGGCCCTGCATGAACACGGCCCCGGCGGCTGCCAGATGAAGCCGGCGGCGATCCAGAAGGTCAGTTCCGGCGGTTCCGCGATATTGCCGGCGATGTAGTGCCCGCAGGCCAGGAACTGAGCGAGGACAAAGCCGGTCAGGCCCATGGCCAGCTTTGTGACCTATGTGCTGACTGAATACGCCAGCCCCGCGGTGCCTGTCGATGCGCGTGCGTTGCCGGCATCCACGGCTTCGGCCAGCAGCGTGTAATAGAGGGGTGACATCGTGCCCTGTGCCAGGGCCAGAAGTGTGATCGACAGGAAGAAGCCGGCATGGAGGCGCCCGCCGCTGCCATCAGGATAGAGGCGAGGGCCTGCGCGAGCAGGCAGGCGATCCCGGTGCGGACGGCGCCCGGTCGTTCGGTCAGGGGGAGGCAGGCCGGCACGCCGGCGAACAGCAGGATGGTGACAAAGGTAATGATATTGGCGCCCGACTGCTCCGTGCCGACGGGCACGATGCGTGCATAATACAGCGCGAAGCCGAACAGCGCGGCCTGGCCCACGAAATAGAAGAAGGCGAGAAGGTTGCTCAGGACCCAGGGGTGGTTGGCGAGCAGGTTACGCAGCGTGACCAGCAGGTTCTGCCGGACGGGGGGCGGGCGGATATCGCACGACGCATCCGCGCGCCACGCAGAGCCACAGGATGCTGCCGATCACCGGGAGCGCCAGAACGTAGAGCGCCATGCCGTACTGATGCTGCGTCATGCTTTCTGCCGCCGCCGAGCCAGGTGATGGCGGGGGAGGGCCACGAGGAGCGATCCGGCCGGCCTGGCAGCCCGTCATGCGAAAGGCGTTGAGTTCGACGCGATCGGCGGGGGAATGGCTGATCATGACGGCCAGGGCGCCGCAGGGTGTGTTGACGAAGGAATAGATGGCGCCGAACACGATATAGGTCAGTCCGGCCCGGAGGATTTTACCTGTCGGAGACAGAGGCAGGGCGAGAAAGCAGAAGAAGCCGGTTACACCGAACGGGATGGCGAGGGTTCGGATCAGGCGCGGGGGATGAACAGGCCGCCCATACGATCGACGACGTAGCCGGTGGCCGGGTCACAGAAGGCATCGACGACACGGGCGATCAGGAGAATCCAGGACACGGCGACCAGGGGCAGGCCATAGATGTCGGTGTAATAATACATCAGGCAGGACGAGGTCATGCCCTGCATCATATTGGATGAGACGTCTCCGCAGCCCTAGGCCATTTTTTCTTTCAGGGAGAGCTGTCGTCTTTCATCCATGACGTGTGTTGTCCTGAACATTCCGGGGTGTTCTGCTGGTATCACGTGTTGTCGGAATGGAAAACGTGTCGGGGTATTGGAGAGTCTGGTTCTGGTTTGGGGGGCGGAGGTCCCGTCATTACGATAAACTAACAGGTTTTGAGTCTGAGGCTGTTCGGGGGCTGTCTGTCAGAGAACTGAAGTATTCGTCGAAAAGGATGGCAGGCCGTGTCTTAGCTCCGGTCCGCATGCGGGGAGGGGTTTTCCGGTCCACGCCCCTCCGGCCCATGCTGATTTCAGTCCAGTCGGACAGAGGGGCGTACGAATGTTTCCATCCAGTCCGAAAGACATGAGATCAGGCCACGAAAAAGACCAAAAAGGGCGATCTGGTGCTGGCGGTAGAGCATAATATGGGCGAGACGGGCTGACAGGCCGTGTGTAAAGCCTCCGCCCCAGACGGAGCCTCCGGGAAGGGCTGCCCATCCATTATATGTTCCCAGGGCGACGATGGCACCTTTATTCTGAAATACGCAGGAAGAAACAGGCTGTTTCCGTTCTATCCATGCCGGCAGGTGGTGGCCCAGGTGATTTGCCTGTTGCCGGGCGACCTGCGCTGTTGCCGGCAGGGGATCATCTGCGACAAAAGAGCAGTCACCCATGGCAAAGATGTTCTCGTCATCAATGGAACAGAGATTGGGTTTTACGAGTATCTGTCCTGATTTACTAAGGGAAAGGCCGCCATAGGTTTTTGTGACTTCCGGCGCCCTGACACCGGCGGCCCAGACACGCAGCTTGGCGGGAATATGCGTACCGTCTTTGAGGATAAATCCGGTTGCGTCCGCTGCGGCGACCCGGGCGGAAGTTCTGACGGTGACACCAATACGTTCGAGCTGTTCTTTGGCGGCTATGGAGACGGATTCCGGAAAAGCAGGAAGAATACGGGCGCCGGACTGAAGCAGGGTTACCCGGAGCGCGGGAGGTGTTTTTCCAAAGGCATGCAGGCTGAATGAATCGACGATATCAAGAGCTTTGTGAAGTTCGGCGGCGAGCTGCGTGCCGGTTGCGCCTCCGCCGACGATGGCGATATCCAGTTCGGAGCTGTCCGCGAAAGCGCGTAGCAGTTCCATTCTGAATTTCTCGTTGAATGCATTTGCCTCGACCAGATTATCGATGGAGAGGCAGTGTTCGGCGACGCCGGGTGTACCGAAATCATTCGCGCAGCTGCCGATAGCCAGAACAATGGCATCGTAATTCATTGTTCTGCTTTCGAGCACCTGCGTTCCGTCCGAAGCATGGAACGGACTCAGGGTGACTTCTCGTTTCGCGCGGTCGATCGACACGACCTCGCCGGGCCAGAATTCAAAATGATGGCCGCTGGCCTGATTGATGAAGCTGATGCGGTCATTTTCGTTCACAACCGTTCCTGCGGCGAAGCAGTGCAGCATGGGTTTCCAGACATGTGCGAACCCGCGGTCGATCAGGGTTATGCGGGCTTTGCCGGTTTTTCCTAATGACCTGCCAAGCTGGGTGGCAAGCGAAAGCCCGGCTACACCACCGCCGACAATGAGGATTTCGGATTTGGGAGTCATTGTATGCCTCAGGCCTCGTGTAAGTAAGCTCCGGAATAAATATAAATGTATTTATTACATATACTGTATTATATATTTGTTTTTCTGTTCTGATTTATTTCAGTGAAAGTTTATCTGGTGGATTTCATATGATATTTATTACGGAGAGATGGGGGTCAGCGGACCTGTTTAATGAGAAATCCGCTGACAGAATACTGGGTTTTATCGGGGAGCGTGACAGCCCCCCTGTTTTGTCGTGACGCGGTCAGTCAGGCCGGGGCATCGATGTCGACGACGTTAATCAGCTTGTGGTTGACAAACTCCTTAATGCCAAGACCAACAAGCTCGCGGCCGTAACCGGAGCGGGCGATACCTCCAAAGGGAAGATCGGCTTTCGGGATAAGCGGGTGATTGATAAACACCATGCCGGTCCGGATTTTAGCCGCCACGCGGGCGCCTCGCGCCTCGTCGGCGGTAAAGATGGCGCCGCCGAGCCCGTAAGGGGAATCATTGGCGATCTTCACCGCGTGCGCTTCGTCTTTCGCACGATAGAGCTGTGTAACAGGGCCGAAAAATTCCCAGTGCCGGGCTTCGTTGTTTTCGTGCAGGTTGGTCATGAGAAGCGGGCGGAAAAACGCGCCTTTTTCCGGCACCGGGGCACCGATCGGCTCGACTTTAGCGCCGTGTTTTATGGCTTCCGCTACCTGACGTTCGAGATCGTCCTTCGCGCCCTGTGACGACAGCGGTGCAAGTGTGGTTGACGGATCCATAGGATCACCGGCTTTCAGTCCGGCGACGCCTTTTTTATAGAGATCAAGGAAGCGGTCGTAGACTGCGTCATGCACGATGATGCGTTTTGCGGAAACGCAGACCTGGCCGGCATTCCAGTGGCGTCCCGTTACGGCCCATTTCACGGTTTTTTCGAGGTCCGCGTCGTCCAGCACGATGAAGGCGTCCGCGCCGCCGAGTTCCATCGTGGCCTTTTTGAGCGCCTTACCGGCCGTGCCGGCAATGATGACGCCCGCGCCTTCCGACCCTGTCAGCGCGACACCGCAGACGCGGTGATCGTTCAGGATCATTTCCGTATGCGGCCTTGCGGCATAGATGTTGCGGAACAGACCATGCGGCAGGCCGGCTTCCTTCATCAGTTCTTCGCAGATCGCGGCGCATTGTGGCAGGTTAGACGCGTGTTTCAGCAGGACGGCGTTACCGGCCGAAAGCTGCGGCGCGATAATGCGAACGACCTGATAGAAAGGGAAATTCCAGGGTTCAATGGCAAACACGATGCCCAGTGGCTCGTGAACCAGCGTTGCCCTGCCTTCCGCCGGGCTGGCTACGGGCAGGGATTCCGGTTTCAGGAGTTCTTCCGCATATTTCGCGTAGTATTCGAAAATTTCAGCTGAAAGAATAACTTCGCTTTTTGATTCGACGAATGTCTTGCCCATTTCCAGCGTGGCCAGGCGAGCATATTTGTCGATGTCGCGACGCAGGATCGCGGCGGCGGCGTTCATAATCCGGGCGCGTTCAGAGAAAGGCGTGTCACGCCATTTTTCAAAGGCTTCATGGGCTTTGGAAAGAGCGCCTTTGACTTCATCATCGGTTGCGTTCGGGAACGTCTTGACGACTTCGCCCGTGTAGGGATTTGTAGTCGCGTAGGCCATATCTACCTCGTCTGTCTCTTGAATAAAAACGGCGGTATCAGTCGCAGGGGATGTTTACGTCGGGTCGGTATCCGGAAGGGCCGTGACGACGAATGGATCCACCATTTCCGGGTGCCGGGATCGTTACGTATGGTATTTTCATCGTCTTTTTTCCGTACTTATAAACCGACCGGTCGACTATTATTAGACCGGTCGTCTCTGGATTCGGGCCCGCAAAACACCGCGTCCTGCTGACGGTGTCAGGTATGGTCCAGAAATCTGACTGTATCCACCCGAGCATAATCAAATGATCGTGAGCTGTGGGTGATCATCGCCATGAGGGTTGCTCCCAGCCAGAGCTGATAGACCGCGGTTGCCAGGTCATGGGGTTCCATTGAGGAGGCCACGGAGCCGTCGTTCTGACCGGCTTCAACGACCTGTGTGAGACGGTTGACGGCCAGTGTCGTTCCGGTTTTCAGGATGACGCGCATCCGCTCGGACAGGTCCGAGACTTCGGCGCCAAGTTTGACGATCAGACATTTGTCGCCGACCTGACCGTCGGTGTGGGTATCGCGCCAGAACGTGCAGTAGGCGAGCACCTGTTCTCGCCCGGTGCGGCGCGGGACGGCGAACACATCGTCCATTTTATGCACGTAGTTCTCAATGTAGCAGCGGAGAAGTTCCTCGCCGAACGCTTCTTTCGATTCAAAATAATGATAGAAGGAACCTTTCGGAATTCCGGCAACTTCGAGGATCTGGGAAATGCCGACGGCGGAAAAACCGCGAACGGCGACAAGGGGACGTGCGGCTTCCACGATCTGTCTCCGGACGCTGTGCTGTTTTTCTGCGACGGTCATTGCTCCGTCATGGCACAGAGAATATTTCGGTCAAGACCGCTGCGTCCGATGTCACGATGTATCCCTGTTCCGGGCGGTGCGTGTTTTCTGCCAGGATAATTCCGGAAATAAGGTGCGTTGAGATGTTCAGCATCCATGACCGGGAGTCAGCATACCTTGCTTTCCGCCCGATCTGTATAAAATCCTCGTCCGACCGGACGTATATTGGCAAGGTCCGGAGAGTGAGTGTGGCTCTGCCGGACGACAGGCTCTGATAAATAAACAGGTTTCCAAAGGCCTCCGGCCCCTGGTGGGTTTCAGGGCAGAGCCCTGAGAAAGGTAGCCACACTTAGTGCGAACAGAGCCATTTATGTGGACATGGCTTCCGGTTCATTCATGCAGGCCGGGGGCTTCGCGGCCGGTGCGGGTGACGTATTCCGTGTAGCCGCCGTCGTAGCGGTGGAGGCCATCGGGGTTGAGTTCGAGGACACGGTTGGAGAGGGCGGCGAGGAAGTGGCGGTCGTGGGAGACGAAGAGCATGGTGCCTTCGTAATCCTTCAGGGCTGTTATGAGCATTTCTTTTGTGGCGATGTCGAGGTGGTTGGTTGGCTCATCGAGCACGAGGAAGTTCGGGGGATCGAAGAGCATCAGTGCCATGACGAGGCGGGCTTTTTCGCCGCCGGAGAGGACGCGGCAGGTTTTATCGACGTCGTCGCCCGAGAAGCCGAAGCCGCCGGCGAGGGAGCGGAGCGAGCCCTGGCTGGCGAGGGGGAAGGCGTCGTTCAGGGTTTCGAAGACGGTGCGGTCGCCGTCGAGGAGGTCCATGGCGTGCTGGGCGAAGTAGCCGGTTTTCACGCTGCCGCCGAGGGTGACGGTTCCGGCATCCGGCTCTGTTGTGCCGGTGACGAGTTTCAGCAGGGTTGATTTGCCGGCGCCGTTGACGCCGAGGACGCAGCAGCGCTCCTGGCGGCGGATGAGCAGGTCGAGATTTTTATAGATGGTTTTGCTGCCGTAGCTTTTATCGACGCCGCGCAGGCTGGCGACGGCGTCGCCCGAGCGGGGGGGCGGCGGGAAGGTGAAGGCGAGGGTCTGGCGGCGTTTTGGCGGTTCGACGCGGTCGATCTTGTCGAGTTTTTTCACGCGGCTCTGGACCTGGGCGGCGTGGGAGGCGCGGGCCTTGAATCTCTCGATGAATGCGACTTCTTTCGCGAGCATGGCCTGTTGCCGGTCGAACTGGGCCTGCTGCTGTTTTTCGTTCAGGGCCTGCTGCTGTTCGTAGAATTCGTAATCGCCGGAGAAGCTGGTGAGTGTGCCGCCGTCGATTTCGATGACTTTGTTGATGACGCGATTCATGAAGGCGCGGTCATGCGATGTCATGAGCAGGGCGCCGTCGTAACCGGCGAGGAACTGTTCCAGCCAGATCAGGCTTTCGAGATCGAGATGGTTGCTGGGCTCATCGAGCAGCATGACATCCGGTTTCATCAGCAGGATGCGTCCGAGGGCGACGCGCATTTTCCAGCCGCCGGAGAGCCGGTCCACATTGCCGTCCATCATTTCCTGGCTGAATCCGAGGCCGTACAGGACTTCCCGTGCGCGGCCTTCCAGGGCGTAGCCGCCGAGTTCCTCGAACCGGGCCTGGACTTCGCCGAAGCGTTCGAGGATGGCATCGAGTTCGTCGAAGCGGTCCGGGTCGGCCATGGCGGCTTCCAGTCCGGCCAGTTCGGTGCCGATCTGCGCGACGGGGCCGGCGCCGTCCATGACTTCGGCGACCGCGCTTCGTCCGGCCATTTCGCCGACGTCCTGGCTGAAGAAGCCGACTGTGATGCCGCGATCGGTGAGGACCTGTCCTTCATCGGGCTCTTCCTGGCCGGTGATGAGCCGGAAGAGGGTGGTTTTCCCCGCGCCGTTGGGTCCGACCAGCCCGATTTTCTCGCCTTTCTGAAGGGCCGCGGAGGCTTCGATGAAGATCACCCGATGGCCGTTGTGTTTGCTGATATTGTCGAGACGGATCATAGGTCCTCGGGGTGGAAAGGGGGGCGGGGAAGGCGGTTGCGGTCTTATTACGCAGGCTGTGGTCTGCCCGTAAACCGCAGGGGGTCTTGTCTGGCGGTTCATGCCGGGGGTGTCGGGAGAGCCGTTGCGGGCGATCGGGGGCGTGCAGGGAGGTTATGCGGCTCGGGCGGAACTGATCGACTGGTTGAAAAGGTTTTTGATCATGAAAGGGGTTTTTCTGTCCGGTCTGTTCTGGTTTCGCGCTGTGACCTGGCTGTCCGGTGCGGATGTCGGCTGCGGGATGCCGGGACAGTTGCGGCGCTCCGGCGGGGGCTGATAAAGGGCGGAAAGGCGGGTTGAATGAGGGAGCGGAATTCTTCAGACTTCTTTCCGGGGCAGGGCGCGGGTTGTGGGCTGAAAGCTGTCTCTGCGGGCACTGGCGGATGGGGAGACAGGAGCGGGTGATGCGGAAGCCTGGTCGTCGCATCGTTCTGACAGGTTCGCTCGCGGCGCTGGTGGCTGCGCGGGTGGCCCGGGGGGATGCTGTGGATGAGGTGGCTTTATGGCCGGGGGAGCCGCCGGGGGGCGGGGGGCCATCGGGGGCGCCGCGTGTGTCCCGCAACGGGGCGATGAGCGGGATTTCCCGGCCGGGTCTGACGGTCTTTCGGCCGGGCAGGCCCAATGGCGCTGCGGTGCTGATTGCGGCGGGGGGTGGCTACCGGCGGATCGAGATGGGGAGTGAGGCTGTGCCTGCGGCCCGGTGGCTTAACACGCTGGGGATTACGGCTTTTGTGCTGAGCTATCGTCTTCCTGGTGAAGGCTGGGGGGCCGGGCGGCTGGCGCCGTTTCAGGACGCGCGGCGGGCATTGCGGCTTGTTCGTTACCGGGCGGGGGAGTTTCGGGTCGACCCGCAGCGGATCGGGGTTCTGGGGTTTTCGTCCGGGGGGCATCTGATGGGGATGACTGGCACGCGCCCGGAGTGGGATCTTTATGCGCCTGTGGATGCGATCGACACGGTTTCGGATCGGGTGGCGCTCAGTCTGCTGATTTATCCGGTGATTACGCTTGAGCCGCCTTTTGCCGGCACGCGGACGCGGCGCGTGCTTGTCGGGGATGATCCGTCGGTGGCGGAAAGCGCGGCCTGGTCGGTTCAGACTTATGTGCGTCGTGGGGATGCGCCGTTTTTTCTGGTGCAGGCGGCGGATGATCCGGTTGCGGCTCCGGATAATACGAAAATTATGCAAAATGTCTGTCAGGAGCGTGGTGTTTCCGTTGTGCGTCATCTGTTTCCGGCCGGGGGGCATGGGTTCGGGGTCGGGCGTGCCGGGACGCTGACGACGGAATGGCCGGGGATGGCAAACTTATGGATGCGGGGCCATCATTTCATGGAATGATGGTCTGTGCCGGAGCTGTTTTTGCCGGGTGTTATCTGGTTTTTCAGGGCTTTGCTCCGGAGCCGCCAGAGGCCGGTTTTCTGATCGGCGGATCGGGCGCGGGGGCTGTGTTCTTCCGGTGTGAAAGCGGAGAGCCGGTCAGGTTCTGATATTCTCCGGGGCTGGCGCGGGGCGTCGCTTTGAGAGCCGGGTTGGTGAGACGCCATAGGCTTCCCGGAAATAGCGGCTGAACCGGCTGGCGTTTGTGAATCCCCAGCGCATAGCGATGTCCTGCACGGACAGGTGTGAATCATGCAGGAGGTCGGCATGGGCGCGTTCGAGCCGGACCTGTCTCTGATAACCTGTGATTGACGATCCGATAAACCGGCGAAAGCCGTCCTGGAGGGAGCGGAGGCTGACGCCTGTCAGGGCGGCGAGTTCGGTGCCGCTTGAGACGAGTTGCGGGTGATCGCGGATGAAGTCGACGGCCAGTTTGACGTGTCTTGGCGTGATGACCGGAGGCGGCTGGCTGAGGGCGGTGGAGTAAGTATTCGGCCATCTTTCCAGAATGAAATCGACGAGCATTTCATGCACGCGGGTTGCGGTCAGCATGGCTCTGTTCAGTTCGGAAGAAAATCTTTGCGCCGTTATGAAAAACAGCAGGGATCGCAGGGCGGCGACGGGTTCGTTTCGGGTTGGCATCCGGGGGTCGAAGGTCAGTTCGCTGATGGCGGCGCGACCGAGCAGCAGGGAGATTCTGGCGATCAGGAGGGGGCGGTTGATGACGAGGGCGCAATGGGCGTGGTTTCTGGAAACGTCTATTGAACTGGCGGCCATGAAGCTGGCGGCCAGTGCTGTGTCAGGGGTTGCCTGAAGGGACTTTTTTTTGTCGTGAAAGGTCAGGTGTCCCTTTGTGGGGAGGCAGAACAGGATGGCGTCATGCGGCAGTTCGGGGATCAGTGTGAAGCCGCCCTGAAACTGTGTCCGGCTGAATGCGACGCCTGTCACCGCTCCGAAAACGCCGCGTGCTCCGGGGGGAGCATCGGGGGAGGTGGCGTTGATTTTTACGGGGAGGAGGCGCCGGCTGAAGGCGTCTTCCAGTTCCTGTTCGCCCTGAAGCCTGAAGTTGAAAACAGTCTGGCCGGCCTGCGGGCGCCGTCTTTTGGGCATGGGTACCTTTTCCAGGACTTCAGAGGAGTAAGTGGTCAGGCGTGTGATTTTTGCGGGCGGGTTTTCGGGGGGTGCTGCCTGGATGAGGGCTGTTTCATATTCCGGTGCTGAAATTTCCGTAAATCAGTATCAGGAGTTTTTATAATATCGCGGGCGGTTTAGTATTGCCGGAATGGCTTCCTGCAACAGAACGGTACTTATATATGATAACCATTAAGGCCGTTATGCTTAAAACACAGTTCAGTTCGCCCATAGGACGTTTTGCGCAGAAACAGTACATAACGCGCAGTAATCTTTTCCTGCTCCAACGCAATCAGCGGCTTCATTAAGTAAGCGATAACGCTTCTCGCCAAGACTGATGCGCGGTCAGAATGGCCGGAAGGGAGCTTTCAGCATGTCTCAGTCTGTCGCAGGGATATGATGTCACGGGCAAAGGCGCGCGGGCAGGCGGGCGCGCGCGCATTGCTGCCGGGAAGAAGGCGCCGCGCTCTTTGCTGAAGAGCGGAGACAGAAAAAGCAGATAATATCGAATATCTCCGGCAGATCAGGTGAAAAATTCTATGTCAAACTCATTACGGCCCCAAATAGATTCCGCGAAGCAGGATTCCGCTGAGAGGGCGGTAAGCGAGCGTCTGAGTTTCATGCAGATGACACCGGCGAGCTGTGCCGCGATCCGTTCTCTGAAGCCGCTTGTGCAGAGGGAACTGCCGGTTGCGCTCGATAAATTTTATGCGCAGGTCCGCAAGACTCCTGAAACCATGAAATTCTTTTCGTCGGAGCAGGACATCAGGCGGGCGAGGGCCGCGCAGGCCGGGCACTGGGACAATATTTCCGAAGGTGATTTCAGTCAGGATTATGCGGCGCGGTCGCAGACGGTTGGTCTGGTTCATGCGCGGATCGGGCTGGAGCCGCGATGGTATATGGGCGGGTACGCCATTATCCTGGATCATCTTATCAACAGTGCCGTCAAAGAGATTTTTCCGAAAAGCCGTTTTCTGTCAAAGCCGGTGATGACATCGGAGCAGTTTGGAGAGGCGCTGGGCAGTCTGGCGAAAGCTGTGCTGCTCGATATGGATCTTGCTCTGTCCGTCTATATTGAGGAGGCTGAAAAAGCCCGGCAGCGTGGTCAGGAAAGTGCTATTGCCGAGGAGCAGAAGCGTGTTTCCGATAGTTTCGGGGAGGCGATGGCGGGGGTGGCCCGTAAGGATCTGACCTGCGAGATTACCGGTGATCTGCCGGCGTCCTATCAGCCTCTGCGGGTTAATTTTAACAATTCGGTGCAGACTCTGCGTGAGTCGCTTCAGTCCGTGGCACAGGTTTCCGGCTCGATTGAGGCTGCTGTTGGTGAAATCAGCAGAGCGGCGCAGGATCTGTCGAAGCGCACGCTTCAGCAGGCGGAATCGGTGGAAAAAACCGCGTCCACGCTGGATCAGATTACGATTGCCGTGCGTTCGACCGCGAAGCGCGCGGAGGATGTGGGGGGGCTGGTCAAGCGGTCCCAGGCGAATGCGGAGCGGTCGGCGCGGGTTGTTCAGGAAGCGGTTGAGACCATGAGCGCTATTGAGCGGTCTTCGCAGGCGATCGGCAGCATTACCGACATGATGGATGAGATTGCTTTTCAGACGAATCTGCTGGCGCTGAATGCGGGCGTGGAGGCGGCCCGCGCGGGGACGACCGGCAAGGGGTTTGCGGTCATTGCGGCGGAGGTGCGTGTTCTTGCCCAGCGGTCTGCCGATGCGGCGAAGGAAATCAAGGGTCTGATCGGGCAGGCGCGTGAAGAGGTGCGGTCCGGTGTGGAGCTTGTTGGCGAGACGGGGACCGTTCTGAAAACGATCATCGGGGATGTTGGCGAAATTAACGAGCACATTTCGGCCATTGTCGAGGCGGCGCGCGATCAGGCGAGCGGGTTGCAGGATGTTAACGCGGCGGTGGCGGCCATTGACCATAATACGCAGCAGAATACCGGCGTGGTTGAGCAGACCTCCGCCGCGAGCCGGAATCTTGCGGAAGAGGTTGTGGAACTGAGTGCCATGCTTGGCACATTCCGCCTGCATGACACGGGTCTGCCGGGGCATATCCGTGATCTGACCTCGACGCGGGCTTTGTCCGGCAACGGGCGGCCGGCGGGTGCCGGCGTTTCCGCGCGATCGCAGAACTGTCCGGCGCAGTAACGGGGGAAAGCGCGGGACCGGATTTCTTCATGTTGCCGGTTATGTTTTCCCGCTGAGGCGGGGCTGGTTTCGTGACGGTTTCCGGATGCGGTGTGTGGCGGGGGTGTCAGGCGCCGCGCCCGGCTGTTTCAGCTGGCGGTCTGTCCTGTTTCATGTCCGTGATGTTCCGGCGGACAGGTTGATCGGAAATTGTTGTTGTGGACGTTCTGGCGGAGGTGTGGTTCCGGCACTGGAACCGTTTTTCGACAGACCTTCACACTGCGGACATGTCTCTCATTCTGCTGCCGGGTTGCGCTTTTCCGGCCCGGGTGCTCACTTTGGCTTCTGTCATCACAGCGGTTTAACCGGCTTCCGGTCGGGTAATCCGCTGCGAAATGTCAAACGGGAGCCCTTTTTCATGGTCACACTCTGTCCTGTCGAGAAACGCGTTGAAGCCGGGATCGACAGGCTTGCTCAGGCTGCTGTTCATGTCGGGCTGAATGTCCGGCATGGTCAGCAGGTGATTGTTACGGCGCCTCTCGACGCTGTTCCGCTTGTCAGGCAGATCACGAAACACGCCTATAAGGCGGGTGCTTCGCTTGTCACGACGTTTTATTCCGATGATGAGTCGGCGCTGGCCCGTTTTGGCAATGCGGCGGAAGATACGTTCGATACGGCGGCGACCTGGCTGGCCGACGGTATGGCGACCGGGTTTCGTGAGGGCGCGGCCCGGATGGCTGTTACAGGCGGGAATCCGGCGCTTCTTAGCGGTCAGAATCCGGATCTGGTGTCCCGTGCCAGTCGTGCGGCTTCGATTGCTAACCGGCCGGCGCTTGAGATCATCACCGGGTTTGCCGTCAACTGGAACATCGTTGCCGCCGCGACACCGGCCTGGGCGGCGCTGGTCTTTCCCGGGGAGCCGGAGGTGGTGGCCGTGCCGAAGCTCTGGGAGGCGATCTTCGCGGCGTCGCGGATCAATGGCGATAATCCGATTGCTGACTGGGCGGAGCATAATGAGCAGCTTCACCGACGCGCGGATTATCTGAATGACCGCCGTTTCGACGCTCTGCATTTCACCGGTCCGGGGACCGATCTGACGATCGGACTGGCTGACGGGCACCTCTGGGCGGGCGGGTCCAGCAAGGCGAAGAACGGCATCGTCTGTAATCCGAACATTCCGACCGAAGAGGTGTTTACCACGCCGCATCGTTTGCAGGTTGAGGGATATGTTCGCAGCACGAAGCCACTGTCCTATCAGGGCACGCTGATCGAGGGGATTGAGGTTCGCTTTGAGGGCGGGCGGATTGTCGAGGCTCATGCTTCGAAAGGTGAAAGCGTGCTCGGGCGTGTTCTTGACACCGATGAGGGGGCGCGACGGCTGGGTGAGGTGGCGCTTGTGCCGCATTCCTCGCCGATTTCGCAGAGTGGTCTGCTCTTTCAGAACACGCTGTTCGATGAGAATGCGTCCAGCCACATTGCTCTGGGGCAGGCCTATTCCGAGTGTATGACGGATGATGGTGGCAAGACGCCGGAGGATCTGGCGCGGCGCGGGGCCAACAGCAGTCTGATCCATATTGACTGGATGATTGGCTCCGGCGAGGTCAGTGTCAGTGGTCTGGATGCCGCGGGTGGCTCGGTGCCTCTGATGCGTGCCGGGGAGTGGGTCACCTCTGTGTGAGGGGCGGCCCCCGGTCTGTTCCCGGCTGACATGCGATGTCCGGGACATTGCGATATACTGTCGGTGCTGTGCGGGGATTTGCAATGTCCCGGGTGAACAGGGCAGATAAACACCAACGGATCAATCAGGAGCCTGATATTTCATGATCATACAGAGTTTCGCACCACGCCGCGCTGCATCGGCTCTTGCGCTTGTCGTGTTGCTCATGTCCTCCACCGCCGGCATGGCGCAGGATGCATCGCAACAGCAGCCGGCGGCCGTGCAGCCCACGGCTGAGGAAATGGCTCAGATGCGTAAGGACGTGCAGACGGCGGCTTCCTATCGTCTGCCGCCTGATTTCATACCGCGCATGACCAGCACGTTGCAGGCTCTTCGTGCTTCGGGGCTTCAGCCGCCGCCTCCGGCCGGCCATCTGTCGCTGGATGCGACCATTGAGCGCATCAACGGGGTGCAGGGGCTTGATCCTTTTCTGAAGGCGCATGGTTTTACGGCGCGCGACTTCGTGCTGGGTCTTACCTGTTTTGGAATGACCGTTGCGCTGACGCAGAACCCGCAGGCGCAGAGCTCGCCGCAGGCTCCGAAACTGAATCCTGCCAATGTGGCGCTGGTCAACTCCAGCCCCGAGGGGGTTCAGGCGCTGATGCAGGAAATGAATACGACGCCGCAGAAATAGACCGGTCCGAAACGTGGCTGTTTTATGCTGAAGGTTTTGTCGGGCAGCATAAAACAGGCGTCTGTATTTTGCGGACGGAGAACAGGAGCGGGGCTGCGGGCGGAGGGATTATTCCCGGGTCAGTCGGCTGACTTTGGCTGCCATGATAAAATCGTTCTCGTGCAGCCCTTTTATTTTGTGGGTGGAGAATGAAACCGTTGCGTAGCCCCAGCCGAATGAAATATCGGGGTGATGGTCTTCTTCTTCCGCCAGGGCTCCGACCTGATTGACGAAAGCCAGCGCGGCGGCGAAATCGGGAAATCTGAAATGTCGTTCGATCCGCGTGGCGTTGTCCTGAAGTGACCAGTCCTGTGTCCGGGCGAGCCATGCTTCGGCTTCGTTCCGGCTCAGCGGCGTGGCGCCTTCGCTACAGGGCGCGCATTTTTTCTTTGTAAGATCAGACATCCGTTTTTCTCCTTCGGGCAGACGGACAATGTCGGCAGTCCTGTCGCAGTAACGGCAGTTGCGGGGACGGGGTTCCGTGTGCTGTTTGCGTCCGGCTTTCCGTGTGTCATGAGGGGGTGTTTGCTGTCCTGCCGTGTGACGATATTGCTCTGACCGGTTATGGCTGTTCTGAAAACGACTGGTCGGGGAGGGATGAAATGTGTCGGGGTCAGGGATTTTCCGTAGATCAGAAATTGGGCCGGAGCGTATGAAGGCCGGTTTGTGCCGGCGGGGAACTGTTCTCTGATGCGGAAAATCCTTGTCAGCGCCTGCCTGTCTGGCCAGCCTGTCCGCTATAATGGCACCGCGAAATCCGTCCGTCATCCGGCGCTGGATCGGTGGCGGGCCGAGGGGCGGCTTGTTTTCGTGTGTCCGGAACTCAGCGCGGGCTTCAGTGTTCCGCGTTCGCCCGCGGAAATTGCCGGTGGCTGTTCCGGGGAAGCTGTTCTCGACGGGGCGGCCTGCATTGTCACTGATGGGGGTGAGGATGTGACGGATCTCTTTATTGCCGGCGCGCGGAAGGCGCTTGCTCTGGCGCTCGACTGTAACTGTGCTTTTGCCATTCTTACGGATGGCAGCCCGTCCTGCGGGAGTTCGTATATTTACGATGGCAGTTTTTCAGGCAGGGTTCATCCGGGGGCGGGTGTCACCACGGCGTTGCTTCGGCGGAACGGGATCGAGGTGTTTCATCATACCGCTATTGATGCGTTGCAAAGAAGGCTGAGCGCGGCCTGAGCCGGTTTATCGGGTTGATATTTCTTATATTTCCTTTTCTGAAAAGGAAATTTTGGCGGGAGTTTCAGTTCAGGCTGCTGCGTTCCACTTCCAGCAACGCCAGCCCCTGTGACGGGACGGCGATATCGATGCCGCTTTCGGGGATGACGATGTCCTGCCCGGTATCCGGGGCGGCTGCCCGGATCAGTTCTTTCTGTTGCGCCGGTGTGGGCACGGCGGGTTCGCCGAGACGTTTCCAGGCGGGCATGACGTTGCCGTGCGCCTGATCGACACGCCATATTCGTGCTGTGACACGGGTCGGGGCGGACCGGAGGCGGAGATGAAAGATCCTGTTCTTTCCATCGGATGTTATGTGCTGGCCGGGAAGGTCGGGCGGGCCGTAATTCCATAAAGCGACATCGAGACGGCCGTCCGCATTTCGTGTGATCAGGGCGGAATCACTGCTTTCCGGCAGGCGGCGTTCGCCGAGTTTGTGCAGAAGAGCGAAGGCATGAAAAGCCGGTTTTGGGATTCCCTGTTCGGACACGACGCCGAAGACGCCGGGGAGTTCGGCGCGGGGGATGCCCTGTTCCTCGAAATTATCGGAGAATGTCCAGTAACTCATCATCGCGGTCAGGCCGTCGCAGTCATGCGCGGTCTGGGCCAGCCACGCGCCGAGATAAGGGCTGGCGGACAGGCCATCATCCGAATTCCAGTCGGCTCCGAATTCGGAAATGATGAGGGGCAGGCGCGACTGTCTGGCGGCGCGCTGAAGTTCGGCGACATGGGCTGTGGCCGCGCACACCATATGCGCCGGTGTTTTCTGTGCGTCGGGAACCGGCACGCGGTCGGGCGGATCGTTGGCGTAAACATGAGTTGAGAGAAAATCTATGGGGCTGTGTGCCGCTGTGACATGCGCCAGGAACTCGGGCACCCAGCTTGTCGTGGCTGTGGCCGGTCCGCCGACTTTCAGTTGCGGGTCAGTGGCTTTGATCGCGCGGGCGGTGTGATCGTAGAGTGTGAAATAGGTCTCCATCTGGGGATTGCCGCCCCAGGAGGCCTGGTTCGGCTCGTTCCAGACTTCGAAATACCAGTGACGGACCTCGTTTTTTCCGTAGCGGGTCTCGACATGGCGGGTAAAGGCCCGGATCAGGTCATCCCACTGCGCGTAATCCGCCGGGGGCGACACGTTGGCGCGGTACCAGAATGTCCCGCTGCTGTAATCGGTTACGCGGTGCAACTGCTGAGCTTCCGGCTGCAACGGCTGTAGCCCGCCGCGTCTGCGAAATGAATCCGAGCCCAGCAGGCCTGGCATATAGCCGATTTCCACGAAGGGTCGCACGCCACGGGCGAGCAGGGCGTCATACACCTGATCGATATAGCGGAAATTATAGACGGGCCGTCCGTTGTTATCGAGCGAGACGAGGCCCATTTCGTCGCCGAAGACGCCGTGGAAGCGGACGTAGTTAAAGTGCGTTATGCTTTTTACCAGCGACAGGTTCTTCAGGTAGTTTTCGCGCAGGCCGAGGACGGCCCGGCCCGATCCGAACATTTCTTCCCAGAAATGCGGAAATGGCTTTCCGGGTTGCCGGGGGTCGATCACGATATTGTCTGTCTGCGCCCGGGCCGGTTGTGCCTGTGTGGCGGCGGCTGAGAGCAGAAGCAGATATAAAAAACGTTTTCCGGTCATGATGATCGGCAGATCCCTTGCGATGGACACCGGTACGGATCGTCAGGCGCTGCCGGAGAGAGAGCGCCTGAACCTGTTATTTGCAGTTCCGGTTCGTAAAACGGCTGACACCGGCGTGACTCTGTTCAGACCACAAAAATGCCTGTCTGGCAAAAAGGGGTGGTCGGGTTTCCGGGATCGGGGGTTCTGTTTTGCGGGCTTATCGGTCCACATGTCCGAGATCGCGTTCGGGGGAGATGACATCGCGGACCCGTTGTTTCAACTCTTTCGGTCCCGGGAAACCACCATCGCGCTTTCGCTCCCATATGAGGGTGTCGCCGACGTGGATTTCGAACACGCCGCCTGTATCCGGGATCAGCGCCACTTCGCCCAGCGCCTGTCCGAAGGTTGAGAGCAGTTCCTGCGCCATCCATCCGGAGCGCAGGAGCCAGTTGCATTGCGTGCAGTAACGGATGGAAACCCGGGGGCCGCTTTCAGGATTTATGCTGTCTGTCATGGCTCTGCCGCCTTCATTGCTGAGATGTGGTTTTTTACAGATTGGCGCCGGCCCGGGTTCTGTCCCTGTAACCCGACAGGGAGCGGCATGCCCCTGCACTTCGATCTGTTTATAAATAAACAGACAGGTCTGGAAATGGTTCTGTTGTCGTCAGGCTCAGGAATGTTAATCTATTGCTTTGAGCCATGAGCGGCGATTTACAGGTGAGGACAGCCTGCGGGCGGGCTGTCTGAGTATCGGACGCTGGAGTGGGCCGGGTGGTTCGCCGGTGCCGCCGCATGAAAGTCTGTGAACCGTGCATCACATTATCGCGGTGGGAAACCTCTTCCCGCGCCGGGGGGCTCCCGGAGTTTTCTGATGAGCGCATCTGTCATGATATTTTCTTTGTGGACCGGATTTTTTACTGGTTTGCTTTGAGCCGGAGGGGGGTGTGCTGTTTCAGTATTAATTGATGACCACCAGTTTTATCTTTTTGTTCTCCGTAGTGTTGAAAGTTCTGTATAGGCAGGTTGTGGTCATTGACTTGGAAATGTATTTATTCATAGTGGTTAATTGATTTTTATTAGAGGCTACTGATGATAAATGTATTTGTTCAGCTTAGCTATGGGTATGGCGGCAGGAATTGGAATGAACAATTCCGGAACAAAAAAATACTGGGGACTAATGAGCCTTATGCCTATGGATATTACAGAGGTAGTTCTGACGATATCAGGGTTACCTATTCTGAAGATATTCAAAAAGAAACATTTTTTCAGAAATATATTCGTTATGCCGCGAGGCTTGTATTTGGATTTGATTTTATGCAGGTCTGGAGAAACCGCGGAAAGATTCGGTCCGGTACGGATGTGGTCTGGACCTATAATGAGTCCCAGATGCTGGGGGTCATGCTTCTGAAAAAACTGATGCGGCTGAACAGGATAAAAGTTATCGGACAGAGCGTGTGGCTGATCGATAAATGGCCAGAAAACCGGCTGAGGCAGAAATTCTATCGCTGGCTGCTGAAGGATGTGGATGTAATGACATTCAACAGCCGGATGAACTCCGACATAGCAAAAAAAATGTTTCCTCACAATCGAGTAGAATTTACGAAATTCGGCATACGATGTGACGAGATGTTACCATATGTCAGAAAAGAAGTCGGAAACATCATCGCTGTGGGAAATGATCGCAGCCGGGACTGGGCGACGCTTGCCGCCTGCGCGACCCGGATGCCGGGGGAGGAGTTCCTTCTGGCAACGCAGAATGCGGATGCGATCGCAATTGCCGGGCAACACGCCAATATGCAAATTGCCAGTTTAAAGACAAACGATGAAATGTCTTCATTTTATAATAAATCAATTATGGTCATTGTGCCGCTGAAAGATAATAAATATGTAAGCGGACTTACTGTCGTTGAAGAATCCGGTGTTATGGGGGTGCCTTGTATTGTAACTGATACAGGGGGGCTCAGGGATTACTTTACGGACGATATGGTATATTTTGTTCCCGTGGGAGACGAGCAGGCGCTGGGCCGGGCGATACAGGATCTTGTGCAGGACGAGGAAAAGCGTGGCCGCATGGTGAAGAATATACAGGAATATATGCGCACGTCACTGAACAGCCAGACATATGTGGACGAATATGTTCAGATTACCCGGCAGCTCGTGCCGGGTTCAGGGGCTGCTAAATCATAGAACTGACCGGTGAGTCACGGGGGCGCATGCGGAGCGTCTGTGGATGAACTGTTTTTGCTGACTGACGGCCAGGTGGGGTAGCTTGAGCCGTTATTGCCTGCCGGTTCACGGGGGTCTTTGGGTGGATTTTTGTGGTCCTGACTCCTGACGGAGCGGGCCTGGTCTGCCGATGTATCTGATGATCGGCGCGATCTGTGCTTACAGCACGCTGGCCCGTAGTGTGTGTCCCGGCTTAAAAGGGATTTTTTTCTGCTATGTCAGGTGGACAGAAGGCAGGCTGAGTTCAAAGTCGCACGCTGTCTGTGATGTTCAGGGGCGATCTGTCCGACTTTAGCTGACTGTGCAGGAAGGGCCGGTGATTTCCGAAGGTGCGGGCGTTCTGCTGGCCGGTCTGCGGGCTGAGGCATCAGAAGTCGTCGGGGATCGGGGTTATGACAGTAGCAAAATCAGACTGTTTCTCGCGGAGCTGAATATCGCAGTCTGTTTTTCGCCAGAGAGAAACCGGACATCAAAGCGGTTTTATTGCCGATATTTGTATAAAAAGCGTCGTTCACATCGGGAACATGTTCGCAGGGGTCAAAGCCTGGCGACGTATTGCCGCAGGTTATGACGGACGCGCATGTGCAGTCATGGCGGCAATCCGTGGCGCAAAAGCTTCGTACTCTGTCTGAAGGAATGAATCCTGAGGCTGGCGCGGGCGGGTCCTGTTTTTATTCGGTCATTTCCGCGCACCAGCGGCGGCGCAGCGTGTTGGCGATCAGCATCATGACCGGTCCCAGGGCCATGACGGCGGCCATCGGGACCACGGAACTGGTTGGCATGAATCCCATCAGGAGGCCGCTGACGGCGCCGATGGTGAACTGCATTGTCCCCAGCATGGCCGAAGCACTGCCGGCGTGTGCGCCATGATGATGGAACGCCAGGACCGTTGCGTTGGCGCCGACGAATCCCAGCGCGGCGTTGACGCCCATGATCAGTGCGCCGATCAGGAGCGGATGCGCCGGTGTGGCGATGCCGGTGGCGGTGAGCAGCAGGAAGAGTCCGGCCATCAGTGCCGTGCCGTAAATGCCGGCCTGCATCAGGGAGGCCAGTCTGACCTTATGGACCAGCCGCCCGCTGACCTGGGTTGAGGCGATGAACACCGCCGCGTTGGCGCCGAAGAACAGGGCGTATTGCTGTGGTGTGAAGCCGAGCAGGTGTTCGAACACGACCGGGGAGCCGCCGAGATAGGCGAACATGACGAACGTGCCGGCGCTGGCGATCAGGGCGTTGAGGACGAAATGGGGTTCTTTCAGGATTGTTATGTAGCGTGCGAGGATTGCCATGGGAGGCAGGCGCAGGCGCCTTGACAGGGGCAGGGTGTCCGGGAGCAGGAACCAGATCGCCGCGATGGCCAGGAGGCCGTAGATCACCGCGATCCAGAAAATCCAGCGCCAGACGCCGACGGCCAGGACCAGGCCGCCGAGCGAGGGGGCCAGGATTGGCGCCACGCCAAAGATCAGGGTCAGCTGGGTCATGATTCTGGCGCCTTCGCGGCCTGTCGCGACGTCCCGGATGAAGGCCCGCGGCACGACGCTGCCGGCCGAGCCGCCGACTGCGGCGAGGAAGCGGAACAGGCAGAACGCCCGGTAGTCTCCGGTCATGGCGCATCCGGCCGAGGCCAGGGTGTAGATTCCCATGCCGAGCAGGAGGGGCACCCGGCGTCCGAACCGGTCCGAGAGTGGCCCGCAGGAGAACTGCCCGACCGCGAGTCCGGCGAACCAGGTTGCGAGGGTGAACTGCGCCGAGCCCGGGCCGCCCCCGAGGTCGCGATCGAGCTGCGGGAAGGCCGGGAGATACATATCTGTTGAAATCGGCCCGATCGCCGTTATCAGGCCGAGCAGGGCAATCAGATAGAACGGCAGACGACCGGTGGTTTGAATCGTCTGGAGCGCGAGCGCGGGCGACATGTTTCGACCTGTCATGAAAGGCGAAAGGGGAAAGGCGGTCATTCACCTGTTTTTGTCCTGCTGTCCACGGGCTTTACGCGTGCGGGAGGCCCCTGGTGTCGCATGGCAGATCAGAAGACGGTGAGGGGTGTGATGACCGGTCTCTTCTGTTTCAGTTGAAGATCGACATAAAAATTTAAAAAATGTATCGCTCCGTATCGCCTGAAACGGGTGTCAGGCCGTTGCAGAGTCGGCGTGGCTGTTTTAGGTGCAGGTCTCTCAGGCGCAATCGGCGGCCCGACCGCCGTGGCGCACTTTTTCGTGGCACCGGAGGACGCGGGCGGATTGCCATATTATCTTCACGATGGCGGTGCATGTTGCCTGAAATCCATTCCGACCTCAGGGACAGCGTGTCTGCCCGTGGCTGATGACTCCCGGACCCTGATGTCGCTCCATGTCGCTTTTTCCGTATTCCGGGCGTTGTGCCGGCCTGCTGTCGCGGTGCTGCCGGTTCTGATCGGTCTGGCTTTTGCCGGCGCCGGCCATTCCGCGCGGGGGGCTGACAGCGCGCCGGCGCCGGTTCCGGACGTGCAGCATCGTCCCAACGGGCTGCTGGCGGTTGAGCCGGGTTCTCCGGTGGATAAGCGGCTGGTTGTCGGCCCTGTCAGCATGAGCCGGTGGGATCGTGGCACGACGTCGCCCGGGACCATCGTGGCCGAACCTTCCCGGAACGTAACGGTGCTGCCGCCGTCCGCCGGTCGCATTATCGATATGACCGTGAAGATTGGCGATCATGTTCAGGTCGGCGATGAGCTGGCGCATATTCTGTCCGCCGATGTGGCTCAGGCGACGGCGGATGAGATCAGGGCCAGGGCGGATCTCGATCTGGCCCGCCGGACGTTTAAGCGCAATCAGGGCGTTCTCTCTGCGGGTGGCGGGACGGCGAAGGACCTCGACTCGGCGAGGGCGGCTCTGACCGAAGCGGAGGCGGAGGAGGACCGCGCCCAGACGAAGCTGGACGCGCTGTCGGCGAGCACCACGGACAGCGGGGTGATGACCCTGAAATCGCCGATCGAGGGCGATGTCAGCATTGTGAACGCCACGGCGGGCGTGAACATCACCGACATCACGCAGCCGCTTGTGGTTGTCACCAGCATTGATGAAGTCTGGGCGGTGGCGGATGTGCCGGAGCGCGATATTGCCGGTCTGGCTCTCGGGCAGCCGGTCAATCTGACGATGCCGGCGTTTCCGGGCAAAATCTTTCATTCCACCGTGTCGGGCATTACGCCGATCATGCAGCCCGACTCGCAGGTTCTGGATGTGCGCGTCATTCTGCCCAATCTGGACGGCAAGCTGCATCCGAACATGTATGCCAGCATGACCGTTATGGAGCCGGAGCCGCCGACGCTTTCGGTGCCGCAATCCGCTCTGCTGATGAACAACGATGCGGTGACCGTTTTTGTGGAAGTGAGGCCGCACACATTCGAGCGGCGTTCCGTGCGGATTATTTATGACGATGGCGATAACTGCCGCGTTCTTTCCGGGCTGAGTGCCGGCGAGAGGATTGTGACCTCGGGCGCTATCCTGCTCAACGATGATTAACGCGATCATTGCAGGCTGCCTGCGTCAGCGCCGGATAGTCTTTCTCGGCGCCATCATCCTGGCTGTCTGGGGCGTTATTTCCTGGCGCAACATTGCTGTTGAGGCTTATCCGGATCTGTCCGCCGTTACCGTGATGGTGACGACGCAGGTTCCGGGGCTGGCTGCCGAGGAGATCGAGCAGCAGATTACCATTCCGCTGGAGCGTCAGCTGGCCAGCACGCCCGGGCTGGTGGATACGCGCTCATCCAGTACGTTTGGTCTGTCGCTGATTACGCTGATTTTCAAAGACAGCACGGATGTTTATTTCGCCCGGCAGCGCGTGACCGAGCAGCTGGCTCAGGTGACGGTGCCTTATGGCGCGACGCCGGGGCTCGGTCCGGTGACCAGTCCGTCCGGGGAAATCTACCGCTACACGCTGGAATCCGATCGCGCCAATCTCATGCAGCTTTCCGAGCTTCAGCGCTGGGTGGTGATGCCGGCCCTGTTGCAGATTCCCGGTGTGGCGACGGTCAACAATTTTGGCGGGTTCACCAAGGAATATCAGCTGGTTCTCAAGCCCGGGGCGCTTCAGCGCTACAATATCGGGCTCAACGACGTTCTGACCGCAATCCAGAGCAATAATGCCAATGCCGGCGGGGGGCGTGTGACGCGCGGGGATCAGTCCTACGTGGTTCGTGGCAACGGGCTGGTGCGTAATCTCGACGACATGAGCAATATCGCTGTGATCCAGCGGCATGGTATTCCGGTTCTGCTGCGTGATCTCGGGCAGCTTCAGCTCGGGCATCAGGTTCGCGAGGGGATTCTGGGCAAGGACAGCAATCCCGACACCATTGAGGGCATCGTGCAGATGCTCACCGGCCAGAATGCGTCTCTGGTGCTGAAGAATGTTCATCAGCAGGTTGCGGTTCTGCAGAAGCAGCTTGATCCGATGGGGGTGAGGATCGTCCCCTATATCGACCGCGATACGCTTGTGAACGCCACCACTGACAAGGTGATGGACACGGTTTTCAAGGGTGTCGGGCTTGTCATTATCGTGCTGCTGATTTTCCTGGGCAGCCCGCGCAGCGCGCTGGTGGCCGCGATCACCATTCCGCTGGCGCTGGCTTTTGTGTTCGTTGTGATGAATGCGCTCGGGATGGCGGCCAATCTGTTTTCTCTGGGGGCGATTGATTTCGGCGTTGTCGTGGATGGCGCCATTGTCATCACCGAGGCCATTCTCCGGTTGCGGGAGGAGCGCCCGACGGAGGTGATTGAACTGAAGGACGTTCTGACGCTGACGAATCAGATCGGGCGTTCGATTCTGTTTTCCACGTTGATTATCATTGTGGCTTACAGCCCGCTTTTCGCGTTCGAGGGGTCCGAGGGGAAGCTCTTTCGCCCGATGGCCTATACGGTCAGCTTCGCGCTGTTCGGCGCATTGCTGAGTGCCACCATGCTGACGCCGGCGCTGGCGTGGCTTGCGATGCGTAAGCCGCACCGGCTGTTTCACAACAGGCCGCTGGAGTGGCTGCACCGGCAGTATCGTCACTGGCTCGGTCATTTTGTTGATCGTCCTTTGCTGGCTTATGCCGGCGGCGGGATTGCGTTCGCGCTTGTCGTCATTCTCGGGATGACGGTTGGCCGGGAGTTTCTGCCGGAGCTTGATGAGGGGGCGCTCTGGCTTCAGGTTGAGCTGCCTTCGGGCATTTCGCTGGACAAGGCCAGCGAGATTGCCAGTGAGATCCGCAGGGCCATTCATTCGTTTTCAGAGACGTCCTATGCCATTACGCAGCTTGGCCGTAACGATTCCGGCACTGATCCGTGGACGCCGTCGCATATCGAGATGCCGGTTGGTCTGAGGCCGTACAGCACCTGGCCGAAGGGAGAGACCAAGGCGCAGTTCGAGCAGAAGCTGCGGCAGCGGCTGCATCAGATTCCGGGGATCAGTTTCGACATCAGCCAGCCGATCGAAGACGGGATGAACGATCTGGTCGGTGGCGCGCATTCGCCACTTGTTCTGCGTGTTTACGGGGAGGATTTCCGTGAGATGCGGCGGGTTGGCGAGGACATTGTGCGCCAGCTGAAGACCGTGTCCGGGACGACGGATGCCTCGATCTTTCAGGGGCCGGAGATTCCGGAGCTTTCCATTGTTGCCGACCGGCCGGCGATGTCGCGCTATGGCGTTAAAATTTCCGATGTCATGAATGTCGTTCAGAACGGCATTGGCGATGCGGCTGTTTCACAGCTTTATATCGGTGACCGCACCTACAATATGACGGTTCGTTTCCAGACCGACGAGACCCGCAATCTTCAGTTGCTGGCTCATCTGCCGCTGACCGGCTCTTCGGGCGCCGAGATTCCGCTGGAGGCGCTGGCGAAGATTGCTCTGGAAACCGGACAGTCCAATATTTCGCATGAATACAATCACCGGCAGATCACGATCCGGGTGAACAATGGCAGTCGCCCGCTGTCCCAGTATCTGCCGGACGCGCAGGCGCATATTGATCGTTTCGTTCATTTCGACGCGTCGAAATATCGTCTTGAGTGGGCGGGTACTTTTCAGCAGGAGCAGCGTGCTCAGGCGCGTCTGACGATTGCGCTGGCGATTATGTTCGCGGCCATGCTGGTTCTGCTGTTCGGGGAGTTCCGGCTGTTTCGGCAGGCGGTGCTGGTTCTTGCCGTGGTTCCGCTTGCCACTCTGGGTGGTCTGGTGGCGCTGCATGTGCGGGGCGAGACGCTGAATGTGGCCACGACTGTCGGGTTCATCGCGCTGTTTGGCGTTGCGATTCAGAACGGTATTATCATGGTGTCCAACATCAACCGTCATCGGTCAGATGGTATGGCGTTGCGGGATGCGGTGATCGAGGGGGCGGGCGAGCGTTTCCGGCCGGTTCTGATGACGGCGACGGTGGCGTCGGTCGGCATGTTGCCTGCGGCGATTGCGACCGGCATCGGCACCGATGTTCAGCGTGGTCTGGCCACGGTGGTGGTTGGTGGTCTCGGGATCGCCACGGTTCTGACGCTCTTTATTCTGCCGACTTATTATGCCGAGCTTGAGGCCTGGGTTGAGAAGCGCGATGCCCGGAAACAGAATACAGCCTCGTCGGGAGACAGCAGGGATGACTGAGCAGGGCAGGGGCGTTGTGAAGGGCGGGGGCCGGAGGGGTTCGGGCCGGGTCGGGCTGTTCCTTGGGGGGGCGGCTGTGCTTTCCGGCTGTGCTGTTGGTCCTGACTTTCATCGTCCGGCTGCGCCGCGGACGCATTATGTTCAGGGAGGTGTGACGGCGGCCACCACCGATGTTCCGGCGGTGCCGCAGGGCGCGGCCCAGACGTTTACGGCGGGGGCTGACATTCCCGCCGACTGGTGGACGCTGTTTCATTATCCGGAGCTTGACCGGCTGGTCCGGCATGTTCTGGAGCGCAGTCCGACGCTGGAGGCGGCGACGAAAGCGCTTCTGGCCTCGCAGCAGGATAAGAAAGCCAGCGAGAGTGCGCTGTATCCGTCGGTCAGCGGCATGTATAATCCGGCGCGCTTCAAGACCTCGCGCGCCTATTCGAACGTGCCGCTGGCGGATAACTGGAATTATACGATCCACACGGCGCAGCTGAACATTTCCTATTCGCCGGATCTCTGGGGCGGGGTGCGGCGACAGGTGGAATCGGCAAAAGCGCAGCGGGATGCTCAGCGTTACCAGCTTGAGGCGACCTGGCTCACGCTCACCAGCTCGGCTGTCAACGCCGCTATTTCCTATGCCATGGTGCGGGAGCAGATCCGCACGACGCAGGAGATGATTGCCGCTCAGGAACGTATTCTGAATTCGACGATTGCCCAGCAGGCGTTAGGCAACATGTCGGGCAATGATGTTGCGATGCAGCGCACGCTTCTGGCTCAGACCAGAGCGGGTCTGCCTGATCTCCGGCAGACGCTTGCGACGCTGCATGACGAGATTGCGGCGCTGGCGAACGATATGCCGGACGCGCCGACGCCGGAGTTCGAGCTTGACCGGTTTCATCTGCCGGAGAATCTGCCTGTCAGTCTGCCGGCGCAGCTGATCGATCAGCGGCCTGACATCCGCACGGCGCAGGAGTATTTCCATTCCGCCTGTGCGCTGGTGGGTGTTGCCGTTGCCAATCGTCTGCCGAATGTTCAGCTTGGCTTCTCTCCGGGGTTTGCGGCCGCGACCATCTCGCAGATGGCTGTGCCGGGTTATGGCCAGTGGACTCTGGGCGCGATGCTTACCCAGCCGCTGTTTGATGGTTTTCAGCTTCAGCATCAGGAAAAGGGCGCCCGTCTGCGTTACGATCAGGCGGCGGCGCAGTATCGCTCGACCATTGCGAGTGCGGTGCAGGATGTCGCGGACAGTCTCAATGCTGTTCACAACGATGCGGAGGCGCTGACCCAGGCCAGCGAAGCGGCTTCCCAGGCGGGCCGCACCGCGACCATTTCTCAGGTGGAAACGAAACTTGGCGCGCTCAGTCAGGTGGCGCTTCTGAATGTGCAGACGAGTTCGCTTCAGACGCGGCTCAGTCTGGTTGAAGCCCGTGCGGCGCGGCTTTCCGACACTGTTGGACTTTTCCAGTCTCTTGGGGGCGGGTGGTGGAACCGGACCGATGATCCGGCCAATAGCCGTGCTGCCGGTGGTTCCGGAAAAGCGCCGGTGGCGGCTTCGTCTTCCCGCGTTATTGCAACGCATGGGTAGCGGGCGGGGGTTTTCGGGGGCGGACTGAATTTCGCGCGTGGTTGTTGCGCGGGCATCTGTCGTGCGAAATGTTCCGGCTGTGGCAGCGGTGTTCCGGAATCTGCCGCGCAGTGGCGGCTATGTCCTGGCTGGAATCTGCGGTGTCATGTCGGAGGCCTTGTTCGGTGGGGGTTCGAAAATGGGCTTTTCGGCGTCCGGGTTTACGGAAAGGCAGGTTTCCGTCCTCTGTCAGACTGGCATCCGGAGGCAGGTCGTTGCAGATCAGGTGACGTTTGGGGGGTGATCGCCGGTGTCGTGAGGCTGGCGGCCCTGCCCGGTCTTTCCCGGCTCGTGGTTTCCGGCGGATGAATGGTCGGGCCTGTGCCGGGGCATTGCCTCCCGTCGCTGTCTGTCGCAAATATTCCGCACCGGATCACAATTCACGGCCTCTGACCGGGGCTGCACAGCACACAGGAGGCCCGCTGCATGGCAGGCGAGACCATCATAACGGACGTTGCGATCATCGGCGCGGGGCCGACCGGTCTGTTCGCGGCTTTTGAATGCGGCATGCTGAAGCTGAGCAGCATTCTGATTGATGCGCTTGCCGATATTGGCGGCCAGTGTACTGCGCTCTATCCGGAAAAGCCGATTTACGACATTCCGGCGCTGCCTGCTGTTGAAGGTGCGCGTCTGATCGAAAATCTTGCTGAGCAGATTGAGCCGTTCAACATTCCTCGTCTTCTCGGCCGGCGGGTTGAGACGCTGGAGGGGCATCGGGGCGGCTTTACGCTCGGGACCGGCAAGGGTGACATCATTCATGCCAGGGCGGTGATTATCGCGGCGGGCGCCGGGGCTTTTGGTCCCAACCGGCCGCCGCTTGAGGGGCTTGAGGCTTATGAGGCCACGGGCGGTGTGCAGTATTACGTTCGTCGTCGGGCTGATTTCGCTGACAAGACACTTGTGATTGCGGGGGGCGGGGATTCGGCGCTTGACTGGGCGCTGTCTCTTCGCGAGGTCGCGCGGAAGATATATCTTGTGCATCGTCGCGATAAATTCCGCGCCGCGCCGGAGAGTCTTCGTCAGCTTGAAGAGGCGGTGGCGAAAGGTGAAATCGAGAAAATCACGCCTTATCAGCTGAAGTCGCTGAAAGGCGAGGAGGGGCGGCTTTCCGGGGTTGAACTGGCCACTCTGGATGGCGAGAGCCGCGTTCTGGATGCGGACCATCTGCTGGCTTTCTTCGGTCTGGCCACCGATCTCGGCCCTGTCGCGCAGTGGGGCATGGACCAGATCCGCTCCACGATTCCGGTTACGCCTTCCTCCTGTGAAACCAGTCTGCCGGGCGTGTTCGCCATTGGCGATGTTGCCACTTATCCGGGTAAGCTCAAGCTCATTCTTCAGGGGTTCAGCGAAGCTGCGATGGCGGTTCATGCGATCTATCCGATCGTTAACCCGGAGCAGGCTCTGCATTTCGAATACTCGACCAGCAAAGGTGTTCCGGACACGAAATGAGCGGGTGGCGCCTGCGTCCGGAGGCGCTATACTCCGGCGCCTGAGAGTGGATGCGGAGGCGGGGCGCGGAGATGGATGTGGCAGCACAATGGGCCGGTGGTGCCCTGACGATTGACCTCAGCGCCATTGCCGCCAATTACCGCCTGCTTTCCGGCATTGTGGCACGGAACGGGGCGAAAACGGTCTGTGGCGCTGCCATTAAAGCGGATGCTTACGGGCTTGGCGCCGACCGGGTGGCTCCGGTTCTTGAGCGGGCCGGATGTCGTCATTTCTTTGTCGCGCATCTTTCTGAAGGTGCTTCGATCCGCGACACGATTTCCAGGGATATTCCTGTTTTTGTTCTGCATGGGCCGCCGCCGGGCACGTCCGGGGATCTGCTGGAAGCGGGTCTGACGCCTGTTCTGAACAGTCCGGAGCAGCTTGAGGAGTGGCGGGCGCTGGCGGCAAGGCGCGGGAAGGCGCTTCCGGCGGCGATTCAGCTTGATTCCGGCATGGCGCGTTTTGGTCTGACGGCGGAGACGCTCGAGGCGCTGGCTGACGATTCCGACAGTTATGCCGGGATCGATCCTGTGCTGGTCATGAGCCATCTGGCCTGTGCCGACGTCCCCGGGCATCCTGCCAACAGGGACCAGCTTGTCGCTTTTCGCCGGCTCAGTGCCCTGCTGCCGCGGGCGCCCCGGAGTCTGGCCGCGTCTTCCGGTATTTTCCTTGGTTCTGACTGGTATTTCGATCTTGTTCGCCCCGGCGCCGCGCTCTACGGCATCAATCCCTGCCCTGGTCGGCCTGGCCCGATGAGGCCGGTTGTGCGTCTTCAGGCGCGGGTTATTCAGACGCGCAGCATTCCGGAAGGTCAGTCCGTGGGGTATGGCGCCCTGTTTACGGCTTCGCGTCCGACGCGGGTGGCTCTGCTGGGCATCGGGTATGGCGACGGGTTCCATCGTTCTGCTTCCAGTCGGGGGCGGGCTGTTCTGCCTTCACATCCGGATGTCCGGCTTCCCATCATTGGCCGTGTTTCCATGGATTCGCTGGCTGTCGATATCACCGATCTTGGCGATATTCCGGTTCCGCCGGGCACGGCTCTGGATCTGATAGGGCCGCATAATACGCTCGAAGAGGCGGCAGAGGCTGCGGGCACGATCGGGTATGAACTGCTGACGGATCTGGGGGGGCGCTATCACCGCAGCTATATCGATGTGGCAGCGGACTGAGCGTTATTATCGGGGATGCTGGCGGGGTTCGGGGCCGGATTTGTATTCGTTCTGATCTGGTCGGATGTTTGCGGGATATTCTGGTATGGGGACTGTTCGGGGCCGGATTGCGTGAAGTCCGTTGGCGCCGGTCTTTGCAGGAGTGAATCCGTTCGGGACCGAAACTGACATTTCGGGTTGAGCGGCAGGCCGGCCTGTGCCCAGGCGTTGAGTGCGAGATTTCTGATTTCTTCAGTCAGGTCATTCTGTTTTTTGAGCATCCGCGCATAATGGCGTTCCTGGACATGGGCGATTTTTCTGTCATCCGTCCAGATGTCCATGGTGATGTGATGGACAATCCTGTGCCGGTCGCCGCGCTCTGAAAGCACGAAAAGATAAGCAGAAAAAACTCTGCCATCCGGAGAGGGCGTGTCGGACAGGCAGGTCAGGGCACGCAGGGCCATGTCTTTTTCCCGGTCGAATGCGGAGACCGAGCCGAAAGTTTCCACCCTGAGTTTCATGAGCCCGGCCGGTGTTAAAACTGTGTCGGTCTGATCCTTTTGGTCTGGCAGGGGGGAGCAGCCGGACAGGCTCGCAAAACTGCAGATGAGCAGGCAGAGACTGAGAACCGGGCGTATTTTCAGGACATGTGGGCGCACAAAAAACTCTGTTGTTACGGGGGAGGATGAAAATCCGGCGTGTCCTGTCCCGTGGTCTTCGGGGTTTTGTTGTCCGGGGTTTTACCATCCGGCGGCGTGAATTCAAAAAGGGTAACACCGGGGGGCTGTTCGGGTTGTATGTCAGTGGGGGATTTAAGTGACTGGCTCGGGATTGCGCGTGGACGGAGTGGATGTCCGGGATTTGAGGGGCTGTCAAAAAACTGAAAAAAACTCTTCCATTTCCTGGCGGAACCTGTGTAGCCTCGGTGTCAGGGCGGAGGGATAATCTCCCGTAAGTCTCTACTGAGAGCCGTCCTGCTGTTAGTCCAGAGTATGGAGGTCCATCATGTTTGACCCTGCTGCTCAGACCAGAAGGTCTCTGGTCAGACACACCCGAATAACCGGGACTACTGTAAAAAATGTTGCCTGTGGGAGCCCTGCCTTCGATGGCTGTCTGCATTCGGGGGTGCCTCCGCGATGAGGCTCTGACCCGGCTTTTTTCTTTCTGAAAACTCCTGACGCATCACAGTCTTTTTCGAAAGGCTGTGATGTTTTTGTTTTCGGGCGGGAGATTGTGGGGATCGGAGTGGCAAAGTTTCGTGCGGTGTGGGGCCGGAAGCCGGCCTGGTGCGCGATGTGCGGGATTTTCTTTGTCCCGGCGGGCAACTTTACGACACAAATGTGGTTGATACTCCAGGCGGGCTGACGCACCTGCATGAAAACAGGCCTGGAGAAAGCGTCTTGCTGCGATCGCGATCCGTACCTCTTTTATTGCGTATCACGGGTATTCTGCTGGGTTTTTATGGACTCGCCCTTGCTATGCCGGGATTCTGGCTCATCGGTCTGGGGGACAGTGGATATTATGCCGTCGCCGGGATGCTTATCCTGTGCAGTGGCGCTCTTATCGCTGCTGCCCGTCGTGCCGGCATCGTACTTTACGCCATTGTTCTGGCTGTCACGCTCCTGTGGGCGGTTTCCCGTGTCGGACTCGATGGCTGGCGTCTGATTCCGCCGCTCGCTCTGCCGTCCGCCATTGGATTTTGGGTGTTCAGTCCCTGGATTGGCGGGCGGCTGATCGACAGGCAGGGGCAGAGTCGTGTCAATGTCTGTGTTGTAAGCGGTATTTCGGGCTGCGCCGCTCTTTTTGCTTTTATGTTTATCTGCGGGTGGACGATCACGGCTTCCCGCACCGTTCAGTATAATCCCTTTCCGCAGCAGCGGTTCACCGGTGATATCATCGACGGTGAATCGCTGGTGAATAACCAGTGGCGCATGACGGGAGGCACGTCTGCCGGAGACCGTTTCGGGACTGCCGCTCAGATCACACCGGAAAATGCACATATGCTGGGGAGAGCATGGGTTTTTCATACGGGTGATCTTCCGCGATCCGGTGAGAATGCCCGTGGGCGCGAGTTCAGCTTTGAGGCTACCCCGCTGAAGGTCGGGGATAATCTTGTTTTCTGCACGCCTCATCGCGACGTCGTGGCGCTGGATGCCACCACCGGAAAGCAGGTCTGGCGATACACGCCCGGCGGAAACTACGGACAGAATATCTATCAGGCTTGCCGGGGTGTTTCCTATTTCGAGGCGCCGGCGGGTGTGCCCTGTCCGCACCGGATCATTTCGACAGGCGCCGGTTCGCCGCCGACTCTTTTTGCGCTGGATGCCGATACCGGGCATCTCTGCGCCGCTTTTGGACATAACGGCACTGTTGATCTGAGCCAGGGCATGGGGATCATGCCCGCCGGATTTCATTTCATTACGTCACCGCCGATGGTTATGAACAGCCGCATCATGCTCAGCGGCTGGGTTTATGACAATCAGACCGTTGATGAACCTTCCGGTGTCATCCGCGCTTTCGACGCTGTGACCGGCCAGCTTGTCTGGGGATGGGACGTGGGGCACACGCCTGCGAACCGGCCGCTGAATCCCGGCGAGATTTTCACGCGTGGCACGCCAAATGGCTGGGGGGTTTATACCGCCGATCCGGCGCTGAACACGGTTTATGTACCCCTTGGGATTGCGACGCCCGATTATTACGGCGTTAAACGACGTTCCTTCGACGAGCAGTACGATACGTCTCTTGTCGCGATTGACATCACCTCGGGCGAAGAGCGCTGGCATTTTCAGACCGTGCATCACGATCTTTGGGATTTCGATCTTCCCGTTGGGCCTTCGCTTGTCGATCTGCCCGATGCGGATGGACGGATGACACCGGTGCTGGTGCAGACGACCAAGCAGGGGGAGCTTTTCGTGCTTGATCGCCGGACCGGGAAACCTTTTTACCGTGTTGAGGAAAAGCCTGTTCCCGGCGGGACGATTCCCGAAGAGCGCTATTCTCCGACCCAGCCTTATTCGCCTGACATTCCGAACCTTCGTCGTGCCGATCCGACAACGGACGATCTGTGGGGCGTCACGCCTTTCGATCAGATGGCGTGTCGTATCGCTTACAAAAAGATGAGCTTTCACGGGCTGTTTACGCCGCCAGGTCTTCAGGGGACTCTCGGGTTTCCGGCCTTTGACGGTGTTGATGACTGGTATGGCGCGACTATTGATCCCACGCGCGGGGTGCTCTACGTCAACACCACCTACATTCCCTTTCGGATGCAGCTTGTTCCGCATGACAAAGCGCTGAAAGAAGGTCTGTTCAAACCGTGGAGCGGATGGAAACAGCCTTATCCGGAGCCGATTTTTACTGACAATCCGCAGCATGGTTTGCCCTATGCCGCGGTTATCGAGCCCTGGCTGGGTCTGTTTGGCGCGCCGTGCCTGGCACCGCCATGGGGGCGCACGCAGGCCATCGACCTTGTTCATCATCGTATGATCTGGGAACGCGCGCTTGGCACCACGAAGAATGTCGGGCCGGCCAGTATGCTGCGTATGCCGGTCGGGTTGCCGACCGGGATTTTCAGTATGGGGGGTACTCTGACCACCGCGACCGGGCTTGTGTTCATGGGCGCCACCGCGGATCAGGGATTTCGCGTTCTCGACGGTCGTAACGGCGCTGTTCTCTATGAGACCGAACTCGATGCCGGTGGCAATGCGACACCGATGACGTATATGGGCCGCGATGGTCGTCAGTATGTCGTGCTGGCCGTGGGTGGTCATGGTGGTCTCAAAACGCGCAATGGCGATGAAGTTGTGGCATTCGCTCTGCCTGCGCGGCGTGAGTAATGTGATCGGGCCGGTTAATTATTGTTCTGTCGGATGAAAGGCGGGTATCATGCGGTGCCCTGTACTGTTTCCGGTATGGGGGAGCCGCGATGTGGAGGCGGCATCAGTCAGGGTCTCTCCATCTTTCGTGCCGGCGTTTTTTCGCATGATGTCGCGGCCCCGTTTCGCCTGATGGCGACCAGCATGCAGGATGATCCGAATGTCCGGTTTTTCAGTTTTCAGTTTTCGTATCCGGGCACGGCCCTGAGTGTCCGTTTCTGAAACGGCGACCGGCCGGGGTGTTTCGCGGCGGGACCAGGTGTCTGCGTCCGGACTGAGCGGGAGGACTTTTCCGATCCGCTATGTTGTTCTGGGTCTTCTGATCGCCGCGGGCTGCATCAGCTACATCGATCGCACCGCCATGGCGGCGGCCAATGTCGATATCGCGCGTGAATTCGGTCTTTCCTTTACAGAGCTTGGGGTTCTTCTTTCTTCCTTTGCTTCCGCCTATCTCATCTGTCAGATCCCGGCGGGTCTGCTTGCGGATCGTGTCGGGGGGCGCTGGCTTCTGTTTGCCTGTCTGCTGCTGTGGAGTGCCGCTCAGTGGCTTTCCGCGCTGGCCGGGAGTGTGCAGGATCTTCTGATCGCCCGGTGCCTGCTCGGCGTGAGCGAAGCGCCGGTTTTTCTTGTCGGGACACGGCTTATCACCCGGTATTTCGAGCCCGACCGGCGGGCGACACCTGTGGCCTGTCTGAACGCGTCCTCCTCGCTGGGGCAGGTTATTGGTCCGATGATGCTGGGCGCTGTTTCCGGGGCTTTTGGCTGGCGGGCCATGTTCGTCTTTGTTGGTGGTCTGAGCGCGGTTCTGGCTCTTTTGTGGATCGGCATTTACCGCAACCCGAAAGCGGGTGTTCCGGCAGAGGCGGGAGTGGAACCGGTTCGGGCGGAAAAGGTGATTCACGAACTGCGGCGGCTTCTCTCCTTTCGTACGAGCTGGGCGCTGGCGGGTGGTTTTGTCGGTGTGATCTATCTGCAATGGCTTTATGCCGCGTGGTTGCCGACGTATTTCCAGACCACCCGGCACTTTACCGTTTCCCAGGCCGGTTATCTTTCCTCTGTTCCGCAATTTGCCGGTTTTATCGGCGGTCTTGCGGGCGGGGTCGTGACGGATCGCCTGGCCTGCCGGGGCTGGTCTCCGGCCCGGGCCTGCCGGACGCCGCTGGTGATTGCGCTGCTTGTCGCCGCCGCGACGACGATGCTGGCCCCGTTCTGCGCCACGACGACACTTTCCGTGTTTGTCATGTCGGTTTCGCTGTTCGCGACAGGGATCGCCATGACCGCCGGATGGACGCTTGGGACGGTGCTGATCGACGAAAGATCGGTGGCTACGCTTGAAGCCATTCAGAACATGGGTGGCTCGTTCGGCGCGGTGATGGCGCCGGTTCTGACGGGGGCGGCTGTTCAGCATTCCGGTTCTTTTGTTCTGGCTATGGGGGTGGCCGGTGTGATTACGATGGGTTCGGCGGCGCTTTACCGCTGGGGAACGAGCGTGCGCATCGTCTGAAGGGCGGAACCTGAAGACGGGTTGTGCGTCAGGAAAGGAGCACTGTCTGCCGATGGCGTGTCCCTGCGCGCCCGCTACAGACTGGTAAACGAGTCCACGGAGCAGACTGGCCATGCATGATGGCGATTTTTCCTCTGATCCGCGCCTTGTGGTCGTTGATATTGGTGCTTCGGGCGGGTTGCAGGACAAGTGGGCGAGGCAGCCTGGCCGGATCAGGCCTGTGCTGTTCGAGCCAAATGCCACCGAGGCCGCACGGATAAGGGATTCTCTGAAGCACATACCGGGTGCTCTGGTGGTTGAGCGCGGGCTGGCGGCCCGGTCCGGGGAGTTCAGTCTTACGATTGGCAGGCATTATGGCTGCACGTCCCTGCTGAAGGCAGATCCTGAAGTTCTGGTGGGGTATTCGATCGCTCCGCTCTATGAGGCTGCTGGCACGGCTCAGGTAAGATGCGATCGTTATGACACGCTGCACGTTGCCGGCGAGGTTCCGGTGCCGGATGTGATCAAGCTGGATGTTGAGGGCTATGAATACGAAGTGCTGCTGGGTTTCGGCGGTCTGCTCGACCGGTGTCTCGGGCTGGAGGTGGAGGCGTGGCTGACGCCGGTTTACCGGAATACGAAACTTCTTCATGAGCTCGTCGATTATCTGCGGCAGTTCGGATTTGTCCTGCGGCGGTTCGAGCCGATCAACGCGTTTGACAGCGATCTGATTCTGGGGGATGCGTTTTTCACGCTGAACAGAGCGCGCGTCGCGCGGCTGGACCCGGACAGACAGGAAAAGTTCTCGATTCTTCTGGAAACATGGAAACTTCCGGATTATTCGGATGCCAGCAAAACCCATGTTCCGGGAGGTGGCGGCAACCGGTCGCGGCTCAGGACGTTCCTGTCTGCTTTTCGCCGGTCCTGATCGCGGGCTGGCTGTGTTTTCCGAAAAACAGATTCTATCTGAGCAGCGAGTCTGTCTGGCTGTCTTCTTTTCTCCCCAGGGCGACAATTTCCAGTTTTTTCGGGTCGAGTGGTCGCTGGAGTTCCCGTGCGATGTCTGTCGGTCCGGTCAGCCACAGTTCAAACTCTTCCGGTTCCGTCAGGATCACCGGCATGGCCCTCGGGTGGACCGGGGCCACGACCGGATTTGCCTCCGTTGTCAGAAAGCCGAACAGGTCAGCGTTGATTTCGCCTTCCTTCACTTTTCGGACGGATGTCCGGTTTGTCCAGAGTCCGGCAAAGAAATGGAGCGGCCGGTCCGGTCCATCGGCAAACCAGACGGGTCGGGTGGTGCCGTCAGGCAGGCGTTCCATTTCGGAAAAGGAGGTGAATGGCACGAGGCATCGGTGTTCGGTGCCGAGCCAGCGGCGCCAGTGAGGCGATGAGAGATTGCGGATATTCGTCACGCCCCGGTCGACCGTGCGCCCCTGGAGGGCGAAGGCGGGAGACGGCATGCCCCAGCGCGCCAGGGTCAGTTCGCGTCCTTCGGGTCCCTCTCTGACGATGGGGGCGGCCGTATCGGGCCAGATGGCCGGCATGGACGGGAGGTTGCCGGTACGGTCTGTCCGGGCGCGGGACAGTTTCCTGATCGCGTCCTGCGTTGCGGTCATGCTGTAGAGGTTACACATGATGCGGGTCCGTTCCGGTCATCCTGTTCAGGTGCGGGGAGAGGGGCGGGATCGTCTTCATCTCTGTTATGACATGGGGTTTCAGAAATCGGCGCTTACGGTTCCGAAGAACTGTCGCGGGGCGCCCATAAGGAAATAATTATAGCCTGTGTTCGTGAAGTTGTTGCCCAGTTCGCTTGTTGTGGCGACGTAGGTTTTGTTGAACAGGTTGTAGATATTGAAGCTGACTGCAAAATTCTTCATGAAGCCATATGTGCCGAAATTATATCTGCCGCCGAAATTCGCCAGGAAATAGCCGGGAACATGCAGATCATTCGTGTAGGTCAGTTGCCGGCTGGAGAGATAGTTTCCGTCCAGATGCACGTTCAGATGATGCCAGTCATAGGCAATGCTGCCTTTATACATCATCGTCGGGTAGTTCGGGACCAGCTTGCCCCGGGTTGGTTCGAGGCCGGACGATGTCATCACGTTCTGATTGTAGGTGGAGTGAGCATAGGAAAACGAATTGTACAGCGTCAGACCGTTGACCGGATGTGCGGTCATGCTGACTTCGGCGCCGTTGGTCGTTACGCCGCCGACGTTCTGCACGGCGGTCACGGGGTTGATGCCGGAACCGCTGGAAATGAGCTGAAGCCGGTTGGAGAAATTGACCCGGTAGAGCGACACGAGGGCGCTCAGTTTTGGCGTGACGTAGCGATAGCCGAGTTCATAGACCCAGTCCGTTTCCGGCCTCAGATGCGATCTGGTGCTCTGGAACGCGGCCTGAGACGCGGTCCAGGGGGTGGCGGAGACATTGGTGTTGTATCCGTCCTCCGGATAGGCCCGCATATTGTGGGACACATCGAAAAACGCCTCATGATGCGGCAGGAAGCGCCAGTTGGCGGAGACCTGAGGCAGAAACGCGCTGGAGGCTGTCAGATGTCCCTGCGCGATCTGGCCTCCGTTGAGCGCGGCGTGCTGTGTCGGGACATGGTTGCCTGCCGAGACGATCATGGATTTGAAGCCGGCATTGACTGTCAGATTGCGCGTGATCCGGAAGGTATCCTGCAGGTGGAACGTGAACGTGTTGGTATGGAAGACTTCCTGCCACGGGTTGGCAAAAACATTGTGCGGGAAGCCATCTGTCGGGTTTCCGGGTGTGCCTTCTCCCAGGAGCGGCACCTCTGAAAAGTAGCGGCCTTCCGTGAACTGTCCGTATTCATACCAGACGCCGGCTTTGATTGTATGCCGTGCGATACGGCGGGTCAGCGCGGTTGTGAAGCCGCCCCGTTCAATGCCCGGATTCTGAATCCGCTGTGACAGCGGCGCGCCGTTTGGGGACGGCATATAGGGCGTGGTCCATGTGCTGTATCCGCTGTCGCCGTGACCATAGACGGTTGTTGTCCAGTTCAGGTTGGGGGTCAGATTTTCGTTCAGTGTGAGTCCGCCCAGATAATCCATCCGGTTTGCTGTTCCGGCATAATAGGACGCATCCAGAGGGTCGGCTGCTTTTGAGTATCCCGCCGGATAATGTCCCTGCGCCGCATGATAGGCGGCGGCGTAATTCGGGTAGTAATTTGCAAGATCCGGCCCGAACACCTGAAGATTATTCATCGTCATGTCCTGGTAATCGAACTGCTGCGTTGAACTCCAGTCGAAAAACACTTTGAGCGAGGACTCATGTGCCAGGGGCTGCACGAATTTTGCGTTGACCTGATCCGAGTAGTCGTAGCCATGACCTTTCCACAGATCCATGTCCGTCCGGGCGTAGGAAACGTAAAACCGCGAGCCGGTCCGGTTCAGATCGCCGCTGTTGAGGCGGATGAAGGTCCGGAATGTTGCGTTGCTGCCGAAGGTCTGTTCGACGGTTCCGCCGCGCTCGTGCGAGGGATCGATGGACCGGAACTGGATTGCGCCGCCGAGATTGCTGCTGGACGCGACATCGATTGCGCCGGCGCCCTGCGACACATCCACGCCGGCGATGTTGTCCGTGCTGAGCGCCCGGGTGATGCTCAGGCCGTTATAGTTATTGAACTGCTGGTCGCCGAGCGGGATGCCGTCGAGTGTAAAACCGAGCTGCGCCTGTGAGAAGCCGCGCATGAACAGTGTGCTGGAATATTCGTATGCGCCGAACGGGTCGGCTGACTGATAAAGCACGCCGGGGAGCTGACCGAGCACTTTCATCGGCGATGTGCCTGGCACGCTCTGGTGCATCATGGTGGAGGTGACGCTTGTCATCTGCCGTGTCGAACCGTGGCCAAAGATGGAGATTTCTTCTCTGGCCGTTGCCGGGGCCGCTGCCGGGGCGGATGTCGCGCGGGGTTGTCCGGTGGTTTTTCCGGATCGTGTCGCGGGAGGTCCGGGTGCCTTGGTTTTTGTGGTCGGGTCGCTTGTGGCGGGTGGTGTGTGGCCGCGCGCGCCGGGGGTGTTTGTTGCGGCCTGGGCGGGCAGGGTGATGATGGCCAGTGTTGAGGTCAGCAGGACGGAGCGCGTAAGGCGGGCGTTTTGCCGGGGGGAAGGCGATATGACACCGGGGCGCCTGTTCCTGAACTGCATCACTTCACCATAATTTTTCGATGTACAGGCACACGATCATAATTCACGTTTTAAATGCGTTTTATGAGGACGGATCTGCTCGTTTTGTGGCCTCTTCTTAACGACGTTCCCGGGTTTACGTCTGGCGGTCCCGGAATGTTCCGCCAGAGCGGGTGTTTTTCTGAGAAAAATTCATCTGTCATGCGTTGGTTCCGTTCGGGTTGACTGTTGATGTGTGATTTTTCCACGGACCCGGCCGGGGTCGCGGCCCCGGCACGCCGGTCCGCTGGTTTCCAGAGGCTTTGGTCTTTGGCGGGGTCAGGGCAAAGCCCTGAGAAAGGCAGGGACACTTAACGGGACCGGAGCCGGCGCGACGGAAGCAGGACGTCCTCACGCCCGTCCGCTGATCTCGTTTCCCAGGTTTTCTGGCATTTTCGCGAACCCGATTGCCCCGATCAGCGCGACGATGGCGCTTACCAGAAACGCGATGTGCAGTTCGGGCAGTCCCAGATGCGCGTGTCCATAGACTGACTGCGCCACGGACAGGCAGAAGGCCATCACCGGAACGCCGGCGGCCGAGGCGGCCTGCTGCAGGATGGAAGACATGCCCGCCGCCGCGCGTCGTTCTTCGGATGATACGTCCGCGAACATCATCGTGGACAGGCCGGTGAGCTGCATCGAGCGTGTTGCGCCGGCAAAAACAAGTGTTATCATCAGAAGGAACCGGGACTCGTGCGGGCTGGTGAAGACGCAGGCCAGCATTGACAGGGCTGCCAGAAATCCGTTGAAGAACAGGATATTCCGGAAGCCGAACCGTCGTAAAATTCTTGATGTGAACGGTTTCAGTCCGAGATTCGCGCAGAAATAGCCGAGCATCCAGCTTCCGGCGACGGCCGGGGACAATCCGAACCCGACCTGGAACAGCAGAGGCAGCAGGAACGGCGCGGAGGAAAACAGGCACCGGAACAGGATTCCCGGAAACAGCGTTGCGAATCTCATGCTCGGGCGTTTCAGGGGTTCCAGTGACAGGATCGGGGTTTCATGCGCCCGCAGATGTCTTATTGCGAACAGGCCGGTGATGATGCCGGCGATCATAAGGCCGATTGCCACGATCCGTTCGCTTCCGGGCTGAGGGGAGCGCTGGAATCCGGCCAGGAGGCAGGTCAGTCCGGTTGCGCAGAGGGCCAGTCCTTTCCAGTCCAGCGGCGGCGCCTCTTCCGGTGGCGTTGGGGGGACGATGCGCAGAATGGCGAAAGCGGCGATCAGTCCGACCGGCAGATTGAGCCAGAAATTCCACTGCCATCCGATTGTCTGCGTAATATATCCGCCGAGGACCGGGCCGATGACCGGCGCGGACAGGGCTGGCCATACCGTGACCGACTGTGCCCGCATCAGTTCGGATTTTGGCGTGTAGCGCAGCATGATCGACATGCCGACCGGGCTCATCACCGCCGCCGCCAGGCCCTGACAGATCCGGGCCAGGACGAATCCTGACAGTCCGCGCGCCAGTCCGCACCAGACGGAGGCTGCTGTGAACACCAGCATGGCCACGACCATCACCCGGCGTTCGCCTGCCTTCATCGCCATCCAGGAGGCGAGGGGGGACATGGCCGCCGAGGCCAGCATATACGCCGTGATTCCCATCGACAGGTCGAGTGCTGTCACGCCGAAGGACCGGGCCATTTGCGGCAGGGAGGTGTTGATGATGGCCCCGTCCAGGTTCTGCATGAATGCGGCGAGGGCCAGGACCAGGGCGATGGCGGGCGAATAGCGCCGCGCGGGCGCGGCGGAAGGTTCAGTCATCGGGGGAGAGTGCCGTATTTACAGGTGGAGACAAAGCCGCGTTGTTCAGAATTCTGGCCGGAACCGGTGCCCGGAGGCCGGGCGCTGAAAGAGCAGGCCTTTCCGGGCCGGATGTGTCGCACCGGGGAACATCGTTTTCAGCGCGTTAAGGTGTTTTCCTTCCGCGTTTCCATTACTTTGTTCAGGCGGTCGCGGTAGCGCATGTAGCTGCCTTTCGGTGCGCATCCCATATCTTCAAGGTCTTCGAGGGCCACGCTTTTGTTCAGCCACTCGTTGACTTCTTTGAAGTCGAGCGCGGCCGGAATTTTCTGGTTATCGAAGATCACCGGTTCGGAGCCGGGCGTGACACCAAAGGAGGAGAATGTCGTCGCGCCGTCGCCTGTCACTTCGCCGCAGATGGTACCCTTTCCGGCGGTGCGGACTTTACGGAAGCGGGTCTCCTGCGGGGTCTTGTAGTGTTGCGCGACGGCATGGATGGCCGTTTGCGCGGCGGTGTCCTTACCGCTGCCATCCGTCACGCTCTGAGCCAGTGCCGGGACTGTTCCGCTGACTGCCAGGGCCAGTGCGAGACCGTAAAGACTGAACTGCCGTTTCACATTGCTCTCCTTAACTTGCTGGTCCCGGCGTGTGCCCTGAAAGCCGGAACGTCAAGTCTGGCCGGGAGTTTGGTGGCGTTGTGTCAGTGTGATGCAACTTTGGGGGCGTTGTGCCGGGGGTTTTTGTTCTGTTGCTGTTTTTCTCACGGGGCTGCCCTGAGACCCGTCAAAGGCCGGGGGCCTTTGGAAACCCGTTTGTTTATCAGCGGATCGGGGTGCGGGGGCTGTGGGCTCTGTCGGGTTCGGGCGGAGCCGCCGGGGTGTGACTGCGCGTGGATATTTCCGGTGAGGTCTGTGTGCTGGACGCTTCCGGTCCCCGGGCTTAATCAGGGTTCGGTATTTTTGCTGCGTCCAAACAGTCGCCGAAAGGAAAGTTCTGTGAAAGTTATCGTCCTTGGTGCCGGGGTCATTGGTGTCACGACGGCCTGGTATCTGGCGAAACTCGGACACGAGGTTGAAGTGATCGACCGCCAGCCTGCCGCTGGTCTCGAAACATCCTTTGCCAATGCCGGGCAGGTTTCTCCGGGGTATTCGACGCCCTGGGCCGCGCCGGGTCTGCCGCTCCGGGCGCTGAAATGGATGCTCGGCCGGCACAGTCCGCTCGTGATCCGACCGCAGGCGGTCGATATGGCCATGCTTCGCTGGATCGGTAATCTCCTGCGGAATTGCAATGAGTATGACTACGACATCAATAAATCCCGGATGCTTCGGATTGCAGAATACAGTCGTGACTGTCTTGCTGCCCTGCGGAAGGAGACCGGGATCACCTATGACGACCGGCAGAAAGGTCTGATCCAGCTGTTCCGCACGGACGCTCAGGTCGCCCATGCCAGGGACGACATGCGTTTGCTCAGTGAAAGCGGGATTCCGCATCAGCTCTTTAGCGTCGAGCAGATTCTCGAACGCGAGCCGGGGCTTGGGGGCGCGAAGGCTCTGCTGAAGGGAGGGCTTTATCTTCCCGGTGACGAATCGGGTGACGCGCATATGTTCACGCAGCGTCTCGCGCAGGAGGCGGAAGAGCTTGGCGTGACCTTCCGCTATGAGACGACCATTGAGGCGCTCGATGCGTCCGCCGACAGTGTTTATGGCGTCCGCACCAGCGAGGGGCGCTTTACGGCCGATGCGTATGTGATGGCGACGGGCAGTTACGCGCCGGGGATTCTGCGGCCTCTGGGTATTCGTCTGCCGGTATATCCGGTCAAAGGCTATTCCCTGACATTGCCGCTGACCGATGAGAGCCGCGCGCCGGTCTCCACCGTCAACGATGAGACGTACAAGGTTGCCATCACCCGGCTTGGCGACCGTATTCGCATCGGCGGGACGGCGGAGCTGGCGGGATTCGATCTGCGCCTGCGTCCGGCCCGTCGGGAGATTCTCAAAATATCCTTTTCGGAGCTTTACGGCGGCGGCGATCTTTCCCAGGCCGTTTACTGGGCTGGTCTGCGCCCGAATACGCCGGACGGGACGCCGGTTGTCGGGCCGTCAAAAAAATTCGGCAATCTGTGGCTCAACACGGGTCATGGCACGCTTGGCTGGACGATGGCGGCCGGTTCAGGGCGTATTCTTGCCGATCAGATCCATGGCCGGAAGCCCGATATTCCGGCGCTCGATCTGTCCGTCGACCGGTATGCGCGGGCGTTTGCCTGACAGATTTTTATCTGGCTGAGGGAGTGCTGACTGCCCCGGACGCCGGTGACGTCCGGGGGCTGTCTATCGGTCTGTCAGGCGGAATTCGATCCGGCGGTTTTTTGCGAAATCCGCGACCGAGGTTCCGCTTGTCAGCGGCTGGTAATCGGCAAAGCCGGTTGCCGCGAGATGTTTCGGGTCGACGCCTTCCGCGATCAGCAGCTTTACCACGGTGATGGCCCGCGCCGACGACAGTTCCCAGTTGCTTGGAAACGCCGTGTGGATCGGCTGTTTGTCGGCGTGACCGTCCACCCGGAGAATCCAGGGCACGTCGGTCGGGATTTGTGCTGAAACCTGGCGGAAGGTTTTTGCCAGCGTTCTGATTTCCTTCGCGCCCTGGGGTGTGAGATCGGCGCTGCCGGTCGGGAACAGCACTTCGCTCTGGAAGACGAAGCGGTCGCCGACGATCTGCACGCCTTTCTGGTTTTTCAGCACATCGCGCAGGCGTCCGAAGAATTCCGAGCGGTAGCGTTTGAGCTGTTCGACCTTATCGGCCAGCGCGATGTTCAGCCGGTTGCCGAGATCGGCGATTTTCGCATCGCGGTCCATGACATCTTTTTTCGAGACGTCCAGGGCCTGGGCGATGGCTGTCAGCTGGGCGTTCAGGGCTGAGAGCTGGTCGTTCAGCGCCAGAACCTTCTGCTCGGCTGTCTGATCCAGTTCGTTTGCGTGCTGTGTCGCCGCCCGGGCCTGGGCGAGCTGGCTTCCGAGCGCCGCCGCCGCCGCTGTGTCTTTGTCATGCTGCTCTGTCAGCACGGCGAGGTTGCCGCGCAGGTCCTTTGTCAGCCCGCGTTCCAGCGCCAGCATCCGGGTGAGTTCGGTGGCCTGCACCTGCAACCGGTCCAGCACCTGTTCGCGCCGGTTCAGCGCCACGGACAGGAAGGCCTGTCCCAGCACGAAGACCAGCAGCACGAAGATCACCACCATCAGCAGGGTGGAGAGCGCATCCACATAGCCAGGCCAGGCGTTCAGCCCGGCGTGACTGGTCCGTCCGCGACGTCCGGGGCGCATATCCGCCCCCTCAGCGCGGGTTCTGCTCGTTCGCCGCGGCAACTGTCCGGGCGACGAGACGAAGATCACTGCGAATGTCGGTCAGGCTCTGCTGCCGCCCGCGCTCGCTCTCGGAGATCAGCTGTGTCAGCAGGGATTCGATGTTTCGCATATGGGTGAGGGTCTGTCGCGACTCTTCGCTTTCATGGCCGCTGGCCAGCGTGCCGAGATGCGAGCTCAGGCGGGTCAGCACCTGTGTCTGCTGCGCCTGCCGTTCTTCGCCGGCCCGGAGCACGGTTTGCAGGGTTGCCAGGTTTTCGGCGGTCTGTTCGAGCAGGGCCTGGACGTAGGCCGGAATGTTTCCGTCGCCTTCGACATTGCCCATTGTCGAGGAGAAGCGGGTCAGGCTGGCCAGCCATTCTTCGAGGTCGTTGAAGAAGCGGTTCTGCGCCTGGCCGGCTGTCAGGTCGAGGAAGCCGAGGACCAGCGCGCTTGCCAGGCCGAAGAGGGAGCCGGAGAATGCCGTGCCCATGCCATGCAGCGGTCTGGCGAGGCCGGCCTTGAGCTGATCGAACATGGCGGTGATGTCGCCGCTGCCGACGGTCATGCCTGAGATGACGTCCGCGATGGCGCCGACGGTCAGCAGGAGGCCGTAGAACGTGCCGAGGAGGCCGAGGAAGATCAGCAGGCTGGTCAGGTAGCGCGAGACCTCGCGCCCTTCCTCCAGGCGTCCGGACAGGCTGTCGAGCAGGGACTGCATCGCGGGGGTGGAGAGGGCGAACCGGTTTCGGCCTGACTGTGACGCCATCGCGGTGGCCACGGCCGTCAGCATTTTCGGTGGCTCGGGCTGCGCCAGTCCGTCGCGGTGCTGGCGGGCGGTTTCGGCCCATTTCACTTCGGGCAGCAGCCGCAGCACCAGGCGGATATTCCAGGCGATGCCGATGGCCAGAATGACCAGGATCAGCCCGTCGAGAGCCGGATTGTTGAAGAAAGCTGTGAGGAGCGGGTGCCAGAGGAGGGCGGCCACGACGGCGACGCATCCGAGGAACGCGATCATCCGCAGAAGATAGATCGTTGGTTTTGTCATCGAATGCCTTGGGGCGTGAGAATCAGGAAACCGTTACGGTACTGCGTCCGAACGGCGGATGTCTACTCGATCCGCAGGGTTGAGGAGGTCGGTTTTCGACGAGGAGCCGATGACGCGCACGTAAATCCGTGTTGAAGGGATGCCGGCGTTCATCAGGACCGCGCGCACGACCAGCCCGCGGCTCAGCGACATGCGGCGCGGGCGGGAGGGGTCGTTCGTGGCGTCGCTCGAGGTCGCATCGACCATCACCCGTGTTTCGGGGCGCTCTTTCAGGGACTGCACGACGGCCAGGATGGCGGCCCGTGTCTCGGTGTTCAGCTTCGCGGAATCGGGTGCGAACGTGATCCGCATGCCGCCGGTGATCGGTGAGGCGATCCCGACGGCGTCTTTTTCCGGCGCCGGGTCGGGAGGCATCGGGAAGGGGTGCAGTTCGACCGGGATCGGTGGCGGTGTCAGCACGGGCAGGGGCGGCGGGGCGGGTGGAATGGTGGGGGACGGCGGCGGTTTTCCGGGATGTGCCGGTGTTGCGGTCCGGCTGCCTGTGGTTCCGGCTGTTGCGGCAGTCGCGGGGGAGGTTGTGGCGGCGGGTTTCGCGGTCTCGTGAGAGTTGCGGGGGGGTGTTTTCGCGCGATCCCGCGTGTGCGGGGAGGTTTTCTGCGTGTTGTTTGCCGCCGGGGCGGGCTTTTTCGCGGGGGTGATCGAATCGAGCGCGCTCGTATCCGTTGTCACCTGGGCGAGGGCGGGCCCGGAAAAGGGCGTCACGCAGGCCGTGGCGAGGCCGGTGAGGCTTATGACCAGCCGCATCCGGGGAGAGAAGGCACGCTGAAGGGAAGGGGCGGACAACAGGAACATAGGTGCGGACCCTACGGCAGATTAAGGCTGCTGCAAAAACGGCCGCCCGGTTGTGCGGAACAACCTGCCGGCGGTCGTCTGAAATCGTGCCGGCACGCTGTGGCCCGGCGTCAGCGGGAGGTTCAGCCCTTTGCTGTCAGGCTGTCCTCGACGATGGCGCGCAGTTTGCCGTGCAGATGCGTATTGCCGGCCACGATCATCACGTCGTCGGGGAGATCGTTGAGGTCCGTGCCGTCCGGCGCGGTGCAGAAGCCGCCGGCTTCACGCACGATCAGGGCGCCGGCCGCGCAGTCCCACGGGCGGATGCCGAGTTCCCAGTAGCCTTCGTACCGACCGGCGGCGACCCAGGCGAGGTCCAGCGCGGCGGCTCCGAAGCGGCGGATACCGGCCACCTGTGGCATCAGCGTGCCCATGGCGCGGGCGAAGGGCATGCGCAGACGGGCGGGCACTTTCGCAAAGGGAATCCCGGTGGCAAAGAGGGATTCCAGCATGTCGCGGCGGGCGGAAACGCGGATGCGGCGGTCGTTCAGAAACGCGCCGGCTCCTTTTTCGGCCCAGAACATTTCGTTCGCGGCGGGGTTGTAGACCAGCCCGGCGACGATTTCGACGGAGCCGTCCTGTTGGCGTTTCTGGAGTCCGATCGAAATGGCCCAGTGGGGCAGGCCGTGGAGAAAGTTCGTGGTGCCGTCGAGCGGATCGACCACCCAGCGCCAGTCCCACTTGTCGCCGCCGCTTGCGCCGGATTCTTCCATGAGGAACGCGTAGCCGGGACGGGCGCGTTCCAGTTCCTCGCGGATGGTCCGTTCGGCCCGGATGTCTGCCTGTGAGACGAAGTCACCGGGTCCTTTGATGCTGACCTGGAGCTGCTCGACTTCGTTGAAATCGCGCAGGAGACGCCGCGCGGCCTTTTCGGCTGCGTTCTGCATCACGGTCATCACGGCGGAAAGACGCATAGCCACGGTATTTTGTCCTGAGAAAGATCTGGAAGGTCAGAAGCCGCCGGTTCCCTCGGGGGGCCGGCGGTGCAGGCGCGTATCGCGTCCGGATCAGGACTTCGCGCGCTCGACGTAGCTGGCGTCATCGGTGCGGACGACCACTCTCTCGCCGGCTTCGATAAACGGCGGGACCATTGTTTTGACGCCGTTCGACAGGATCGCGGGCTTGTAGGAAGAGCTGGCGGTCTGGCCTTTGACGACGGGATCGGCCTCGACGATTTCGAGCGTGACCTGCGGCGGCAGGGTCACGGCGACCGGATCGCCTTCCACGAGGTTCAGGTTCAGCACCATGTTGTCCTGCAGGAACGGCGCCTGGTCGCCCAGCAGATCCACGGGGATCATGAACTGTTCGAAGGTTTCCGGGTCCATCAGCACCAGCGTGTCGCCGTCGGAGTAGGAATAGTTGTATTCCTTGTCCTCGGTGATCAGGCGTTCGACGGTGTCGGCGGTGCGCCACCGTTCGTTGGTTTTGTTGCCGGTCTTCAGATCACGCATTTCGACCTGAATGAACGCACCGCCCTTACCCGGGGTGATGATCTGCTGCTTGAGGACCGTCCAGCGACGGCCATCATGTTCGATGACCTGTCCGGCGCGGATCAGGTTCGCCTGTTGTTTCATAACGTGTCCCTGGAAGAGGAATGGCGGGGATCAGAGGCGGGCTTCTAACGCTCGTGGGCGCGAAGAGCAAGGCTGACGGGGCTTTTCGCGCGTCTGAACTGCCGGAAAGGCGCGGGATAAAGCCTCGGAACAGGGGCGTTTTCCGCCGCTTCGGGGGCATGACAAATGTGTGACAGCGTCTGCCGCGCGCCGATATGCCGATCCGCCCTTTGGCGCGGGCGCTTCCTTATGATAAGTCCGCGCTGGTTTTAACGGCCTCTTCAGACAGTATGGCCACCTCTGGCCCGGAACAGGCCTCCGGAGTGCATGATGACCGCGGACCGCAATTCAGACCTGGCCCTGTGCGAAGCCGGTGACGCAGCAGCGTCTCCGGATATGAGCGGAGCCCCGTCGCGGCATCATCATGCCGGCACGAAACCGCTGGTTCTGGCGCTGCCGAAAGGCCGCATTCTGAAGGGTGCGGCGCCGCTGCTGGCCCGGGCCGGGATTGTTCCGGATGCTGACTGTCTGGATGAGAGCAGCAGGCGGCTGCGGTTCGGCACCAGTGATCCGATGCTGGACGTTGTCCGCGTGCGTTCCTTCGATGTGGCCACTTTCGTTGCGCAGGGCGGCGCCCAGCTTGGGATCTGCGGCGCTGACGTGCTGATGGAGTTCGATTATCCGGAACTTTATGCGCCGCTCGATCTCGGCATCGGGGGTTGTCGCGTTTCGGTTGCCCGGCCGGTGACGGACGATCCGGACGAGGACTGGCAGCGCTATTCCGAGCTGCGTGTCGCGACAAAATATCCGGCCATCACCCGGCGGCATTTCGCGACGCGGGGCATCAATGCCGACATCGTGCATCTGCACGGGGCGATGGAGCTGGCGCCGATGCTCGGTCTGTCGCGGCTGATTGTCGATCTCGTGGATACCGGCTCGACGTTGCGGGCCAATGGTCTGCGCGAGGTCGAGACCATCGCGCATATTACGAGTCGCCTGGTGGTGAACCGTACTGCGATGAAAACCAGGCCTGAGGCCGTCACCGGGCTGATTGCCCGTTTCCGCGCCGCTCTGGCGGGATGAGGACCGGGGCCTGGCGGCTTCCTGATGCGTGAGTGAGAAGAGATAACGTCATGAAACGTCTCGATACCCGTTCGGCAGATTTCGAAGCCGGTTTTGCGTCCCTTCTTGACACCCGCGAGACGGAAAGCGGGCGGGTGGATGCGCCTGTGACCGCCATTCTCGCTGCCGTGCGGGAAAAGGGTGACGAGGCTGTCTGCGATTATACGGCGCGGTTCGATCGTCTTGAGCTGACGCCGGAGCGGATGCGGATCACGGCTGATGAAATGATGGCGGCGGTGGCGCTTGTGCCGGGGGATCAGCTTGCCGCGCTGGATGTTGCCGCCACCCGGATCGAGCGTTTTCATCGCGCGCAGATGCCGCAGGACATGCGCTTTACCGACGAGGAAGGGCTGACGCTGGGGCAGCGGTGGACGTCGCTCGACGCGGTTGGTCTGTATGTGCCGGGCGGAAAGGCGGCGTATCCGTCGTCCGTTCTGATGAATGCGCTTCCGGCCCGTGTGGCCGGGGTTGCCCGGCTGGCGATGTGTGTGCCGACGCCGGGCGGGGTGCTGAATCCTCTGGTGCTGGCGGCGGCGCGGAGGGCGGGTGTTGACGAGATTTACCGGATCGGGGGTGCTCAGGCGGTTGGCGCGATGGCGTTCGGCACGAAGACGATTGCGCCCGTTGACCGGATTGTGGGGCCAGGCAATGCCTGGGTGGCGGAGGCCAAGCGCCAGGTGTTCGGGCGGGTTGGAATCGACAGTATTGCCGGGCCGTCCGAGGTGGTGGTTGTGGCGGACGGGAAGAACGATCCGCGTCTGGTGGCGCTCGATCTTCTGGCTCAGGCCGAGCATGACGAACTCGCGCAGTCGATTCTGATCACGGATGATGCGGCGTTTGCCGATCGGGTTGCCGGCGCCGTTGAGCAGGAACTGAAGACGCTTTCCAGGGCGGAGATCGCGCGGGCAAGCTGGCGCGATTTCGGGGCGGTGATTGTGGTGTCGTCCTGGTCCGGGGCGGCTGACCTCATCAACCGGATCGCGCCGGAGCATCTTGAGATTATGCTGGACGATCCCGCTGCGCTGTTCGCGCAGGTCCGGCATGCCGGGGCTGCTTTTCTGGGGCGTTTCTGTCCGGAGGCCGTGGGCGATTATGTTGGCGGTCCCAACCATGTTCTGCCGACATCCCGCACGGCGCGGTTCGCTTCCGGGCTGTCGGTGTATGATTTTCTCAAGCGCACGACCTTTATCGAAGGTGACCGGACGGCGCTGGAGCGGGTTGGTCCCGCCGGTGTGGTTCTGGCGACGGCGGAGGGGCTGGAGGCGCATGCTCTCAGCATTTCGGCGCGACTCGCTTCCGGTCACAATCCTGAGTAAAAGCGGCGTTTACGGCTTAAACCTTGACCGGAGCGGCACCCGGTCTGCATAACGCCGCGGTATTTGCCTCCATCAATCACACGGATGACGCACAGAATGAATAAAGCTTACCATGTCTAAAGAAGACATGATCGAATTCAGCGGGACCGTTACGGAACTGCTTCCCAACGCCATGTTTCGCGTCAAACTTGACAACGAGCACATGATTCTTGCCCACACGAGCGGGAAAATGCGCAAAAACCGCATTCGCGTTCTCGCGGGCGACCGGGTGAGCGTTGAAATGACGCCTTATGACCTGACCAAGGGTCGCATTACCTTCCGGTTCAAGTAAACCGCGTGCCGCGAGCGGAAAAAGGCCCGGTCGCTGTGCCGGGGGCGGGTTCCGTTGCGCGTCCGGCTCTTGTGCTGGCGTCGGCCTCCCCCCGGCGACTGGACCTGCTGCGGCAGATCGGCCTGGTTCCGGACCGGATCGATGTTCCGGACATTGATGAGACGCCGGGGCCGCATGAGCTTCCGCGCCCTTATGCGGAGCGTCTGGCGCGTGAGAAGGCCCGGATCGTGGCGGAGCGTACGCGCGATCCGGCGCTGATCATTGCCGCTGATACCGTAGTGAGTCTCGGGCGCCGTATTCTGCCGAAAGCGGAAGATCGCAAGACGGCGGAGGATTGCCTGCGACGGCTGTCCGGGCGGCGTCACACCGTTATTACCGCTGTGGCCGTGCAGCCGGGGCCGGACTGGCCGGAGGGTCGGGCCGGGCTGCGGGTTGTCGAGACGGTGGTTGCGTTTTCGCGTCTGACCGACCGGCAGATCGGGGCGCTGCTTGATGCGGGGGACTGGCAGGGGAAGGCGGGGGGCTATGCTCTTCAGGGGCATGCCGCGTCCTGCATCCGGTTTGTTTCCGGGAGTGCGTCCGCCGTGATTGGTCTGCCTCTCTTTGAGACGGCGCAGCTTCTCCGGGGGCAGAAAGGCGAGTGGCTTCCATGAAGGGCGCGCTCCGCGTTGCCTGTTCGCCAGGCGAAGCGCGGATCGCGGCTATGGAAGACGGCGTGCTGCGGGATTTCGCGATCTGGACGCCGGGTCATCCTGACGGGGTGGGGGATCTGTATCGCGGGCGGGTGAGCAGCCGCGTTCCCGCGATGGGCGGTGCTTTTGTCACATTGGGCGGCAAGGAGGGCGACGGGTTTCTGTCGGACCGGGACGGGGCTGCCGGGCTGGACGAGGGGGCTCCCGTCGTCGTTCGGGTGATCCGCGCCGGTATGTCGGGCAAGGGGCCGAGGCTGCGGGCTGAGGAGGGTCTCGCGCTGGCGGAAGGTGAGGCCACCGGCCTGCTGAAGCGGGGAGCGTCGCCGCTTGAGGATCTTGCCGCGCGCTGGCAGGGGCCGATTCTGGTCGATCATCCGGCGTTCGCGGCCCGGATTCCGGCTGGTCTGCGGGACCGTGTCGAGCGTGTTCGCGTGGCCTGGGATGATGATATTCACGATGCGGTCGCCACGCTGACCAGTTCTGAAATTGCGTTGCCCGGTGGGATGCGGGCGACGATCACGCCGACGCCGGCGCTGGTGGCGATCGACATGGACAGTGGTTCGTCATCGGGGGCGGCGCAGGCGAAGCAGACGGCGCAGTTTGCGGCGAACCGGGATGCGTTTCCCGAACTGTTCCGGCAGATTCGTCTGCGGAATCTGTCCGGTGCGATTCTGATTGATCCGGCGGGGCTGAATACGCGCAAGCGTCAGGCGCTGCGGGAGCCGGTTGAAGAGGCATTGCGGGCTGATCCGCTTCGTCCGCGGTGTCTGGGCATCACGGCTCTGGGGCTGGTCGAGATTGTGAGATCCCGGGTGCATCCGCCGCTTTATGAGATTCTGGCCGGTGCTCATGGCCAGGCCATGCAGGCGCTGCGTCATCTGGCTGGCAGGGGGGTGTCGAGGCCGGGCGGGCGTTCTTATGTGAGGGCCGGTCTCGGTGTAAGCCGGGCGCTTGAAGACGATTCTCTGGCGCGGGAGGATGCTGTTTCCTGGTGTGGTTATGCGCCTGATGTTCGTGCCGATCCGTCGCTGCCGTTTCTGTCGTGGGTGATCGATGATGAGTAAGAAGCAGGTCTGTCCGGTCTGCCGGAAGCCTTCGGTGGCTGAATTCCGGCCCTTTTGTTCGCGTCGTTGCGCGGATATTGATCTCGGGCGCTGGTTTTCGGAAGATTACCGTGTGCCTGGTCCGGCTGTTGATGAAGCTGAAGAGCCCCGTCCGGACGAAGAATAAGCGAGACCGGTCTTGATCCTGGCTCCGGATCGGGTTACACGCTCGCCATCGCGCGATGGTTCAGACTGTCCGCTCGGTGCCCAAGTAGCTCAGTTGGTAGAGCATGCGACTGAAAATCGCAGTGTCGGTGGTTCGATTCCGCCCTTGGGCACCACTTTTCCAGGAAAAATCAGAGCTTTCTGGTCAGAGATATGCTGACCCGGCAGCCGTGTGTCCGTCTGGCTCGTTTCTTCCTGGTATGTGACGGTTCTCTGCGCTGAATTTGCGTATTTAAGAGACATAGTCCAGCGGCATTTGTACCAGTCAGAACAATGTCGGAGGGAGGCGATAAGGCCATGGATGCTCTCAGGCTTTCTCAGTTGCAGTTTTTCTGTGCGATTATTGAGGAGGGGTCGATTGTTGCGGCGGCCCGGCGGATGAACTGTGTGGCGTCCAACATTACGGCGCGGCTGAAGGAGCTTGAGCTGCTGCTGGGGCAGCAGTTGTTTGAGAGGGAGAAGGGGCGGCTGGCTGTCACGCCTTCGGGGCGTCTGTTTTATCGGGAGGCGCGGGAACTGGTCGCGCAGGCGCATCGGCTGTCGCATATGTTCGAGCCGGACGTGCCGCGCGGGATTCTTGCTGTTGGCGCGCTTGATGTTGCGATGAGAAGCTTTCTGCCGGAGCGTGTGCCGGCTTTTCTCCGGGCTCATCCGCGCATGGAGCTTAATCTTCTGATCCGGCCCAGTTACACGCTGGAGCGGATGCTGGCGGACGGGGAGATTGATCTGGCGCTTACGGATGGGCCGGTGGTTCATTCGCTGCTGGACAGTTGTTTTGCGTTTGATGAGCCGTTGCGGCTGGTGGTTCCGCCTCATATCGGGGCGCTTGAGGACATCGACTGGGCATCCACCAGGGTCTTTCTTTTCAACACGGACTGTTTTTATCGCAGGCGTTTCGAGGCATGGCTGAGAGACCGGGGGATTCACGATCCTGTGGTGCAGACGGTTGAGTCTTACGATGTGATCCGGGCGTGTGTGCATGCGGGGCTGGGGATTTCGTGTTTTCCGCATTGCATGTTGCGGGATGATACGGGGGGGATTCGGGTGCTGGCTCCGGACGATCTGCGACCTGGTCCGGTTTATTTCGTGTGGCGGCGTGATGGCGTCAGTGAGCCGCTGACGCGGTTTGTGGCGTCCATGACGGAGGGTGGCCAGCGTTCTTCGTGAGGTATCGGGCTCTGCCCGCGCCCGGCAGGGACCGCAGGCCCCTGCACCCCGGTTTGTTGAGAATTGAAAAGTTTCCGAAGGCCGGGGCCTTTGGCGGGTTTCAGGGCAAAGCTCTGAGAAGACAGCTGCGCTTACCGGTGGGTAATGCTTTAGGTGCTCACAAAAAATGAATGAGTTTTTCATTTATCGTTTCTTTTAATAATCTCATGTCGGTCGGATAGTGCTTTCAGCCTTTTTTATCGGGAGAGAGAGATGTCGACCGGAACGACCTGGAATCAGTTTATCAATAATGCGTGGGTGAAGCCTGCGTCCGGCTCTTACCTGTCCGTGGAAAACCCGGCGACCGGCGAGAAACTTGCTGAAGTCGCGAAGGGGGATGTGAAGGACGTTGATCGCGCCGTTGCGGCGGCGAAGGCGGCTTTTGCGGCCTGGGCCCGCAAAACGGCGAGTGAGCGGGCGGATTATCTTTATGCTCTGAACCGGCTTGTCGAGCGGGATAAGGAAGAGCTGGCGGCGACCATTACGGCGGAAATGGGCAAGCCTCTGAAGGAGGCGCGGGTTGAGGTCGGGTTTGCGATCGGTCTGATCCGGTTTGCGGCAGAGAACACGCGTCGTCTTCAGGGGGAAATCATTCCGGGCGAGATGGTGGATGAGAAGATCCTGATCGACCGGGTGCCGCACGGTGTCATCGGGGGGATTGCCGCGTGGAATTTCCCGCTGGCGCTGACGGCGCGGAAGATTGCGCCGGCTGTTGCGGCGGGTAACACGATTGTTATCAAGCCGCATGAGCTGACGCCGCTGGCCAGTCTGAAGCTGGCGAAGCTGGTTGAAGAGGCGAAGTTCCCGGCTGGCGTGATCAATATCGTCACGGGTGACGGGCCGGATGTGGGTGTTCCGCTGGTGGCTCACAAAGATACGAAGCTGATCACCATGACCGGTTCGACGCCGGCGGGTAAGAAGATCATGGCGGCGGCGGCTGAGCATCTCAAGGAGGTCCGGCTGGAACTCGGGGGGAAGGCGCCGTTCATTGTCATGGACGATGCTGATATCGATCAGGCTGTGGAAGCGGCTGTCAGCGCGCGCTTCTCCAACAGCGGGCAGGTCTGCACCTGTAATGAGCGGACTTATGTTCATGAGGGAGTTTATGATGCCTTCGCGGCTAAGCTGCGGGACCGGATTGCGAAACTGAAAGTCGGAGACCCGACAGATCCTGCAACCGATATGGGACCGAAGGTCAGCCTGGCTGAGCTGAAGAAAGTTCATGAAATGGTTGAGAAGGCTGTTTCGCAGGGGGCCAGAGTGGAGCTGGGCGGAAAGCGTCTTGAAGGCGGTGTTTACGATAAGGGCGTGTTTTATGCGCCAACTTTGCTGACGGGCGTTACGCAGGACATGGACATTGTTCATAACGAGATCTTTGGTCCTGTGCTGCCGCTGCTTCGGGTGAAGGATTTTGACGATGCGCTGGAGAAGGCCAATGACTGCCGTTACGGGTTGTCGGCTTATCTTTTCACGAAGGATCTCGGGAACATTCTGCGGATGACGCGGGAGCTTGAGTTCGGTGAGGTTTATGTGAACCGTGGCGCCGGGGAAGAGCCGCAGGGGTTTCATCATGGTTATAAGGAGAGTGGCCTTGGTGGTGAGGACGGTCAGCACGGGCTGGAAGCCTATGTGCAGACGAAGACGATCTATCTGAACGCCTGAAGTCCTGGACCGGGGTTTTTCAGGGCTCTGCCCTGAAACCCGCCAAAGGCCGGGGGGCTTTGGAAGGCGGTTTGTTTATCAATAATCGGGGTGCAGGGGCCTGTGGTCCCTGCCGGGTTCGGGCAGAGCCCGGGAAGAAAAATCTGTGTATATGCCGGGCAGATCCGTAAGGGATCTGTCCGGTTTTTTACGTTTTACCAGTATGTTGGGGGCTTTGCCCCGAACCTCACAAAGGAACGTGGTCCCTTTGATCACGGTTTGTGAACCGGGCGGGAGTTTTTGTTCAGTTGTCGCCGGGGAGCAGGGCGCGGTGTTGCAGCATCGGGGTGATGTCGGGGGCTTTGCCGTAAAAGGCCTCGAACATTGGCTCGTAATCCTGCGTGTGACCCTGCGACAGAATCATGTCGCGGAAGCGCTGGCCGTTTTCGCGTGTCAGGCCGCCGTGCGTGCGGAACCAGGCGAAGACGTCGTCATCCAGCATTTCGGTCCACAGGTAAGCGTAATAGCCGGACGCGTAGCCGTTGGCCCAGATATGCAGGAAGTAGCTTGAGCGGTAGCGCGGCGGAACATCCGTTGTGTCCAGACCGGTTTTTGCGAGTGCCTGTGCCTCGAAGCGGTCCACGTCCTGCTTTGGCGTGCCGGCGGGAAGGGTATGCCAGTCCATATCGAGTTCGGCGGCGGCGATGATTTCGCCGAGGGCGTATCCCTGATTGAAGCGGGCGGCGCGCTTGATGCTGTCGATCAGAACGGCGGGCATGGGCGCGCCGGTTGTGACATTGCGGGCGTAATGCGCGAGGACTTCCGGATCGAGCGCCCAGTGTTCGTTGAACTGGGAGGGAAACTCCACGAAGTCGCGCGCGACGGAGGTGCCGGAGACCATCGGGTAGGTCTGGTTTGCGAACAGGCCGTGCAGTCCGTGGCCGAATTCATGAAACATGGTGGTCACGTCTTCGAACGTGATCAGAGCGGGCTGGCCTTTGGCCGGTTTTGGCAGATTGGCGATATTGTAGATGACCGGTTTCGTGCCGAGCAGTTTTGACTGCCCGACGAGATTGGACATCCAGGCGCCGCCGCTTTTGTTGTCACGTTTGAAGTAGTCAAAATAGGCGAGGCCGAGCGGCGATCCGTCCTTGTCGAAAACTTCGAAGACCATGACATCCGGGTTCCAGACCGGGAGATCGTGCCGTTCTTTGAAGGTGATGCCGTAGAGCCGGGTCGCGGCGTAGAAAACGCCGTCCCGCAGAACGGTATTCAGCTCGAAATAGGGTTTGACGGCGTTTTCATCGAGATTGAAGCGTTTGCTGCGTATTTTATCCGCGTAAAAGTTCCAGTCCCATGGCGCGAGGGTGAAGTTCTGGCCGGCGGCTTTGATTTCCGACTGAATATCGCCGGCTTCGCGCTTCTGTTCGGCGAGCGTGGCGGGGACGAGTTGTGAGATGAACTGGTGGACCGCCCGGGGTGTTTTCGCCATCTGGTCGTAGAGCACGTAGGAGGCGTAATCCGGATATCCGAGCAGGGCTGCTTTCTGCGCGCGGAGGCGGGCGATGGTCGCGATGGTGCCGCGTGTATCGTTGCTGTCGTTTTTTTCTGTGCGGGTCAGGCTCTGTTCGAACAGTCCGTGCCGGGTGTCGCGCTGTGTCAGGGAGGCGAGGCCGGGCTGCTGGGTTGTGTTCTGGAGGGGGATGACCCATTTGCCGGTCAGTTTGCGATCTTCGGCGGCCTTTGCCGCGGCGGCGAGGCTGGCATTGTCAAAGCCGGCGAGGGCGCTTTTATTGTCTGTGACAAAGGCGCCGGCTTTCGTGCCGGCGAGAAGTTTTTGCTGGAATGTGGTTTCCAGCGTCGCCAGTTGTTCGTTCAGGACGCGCAGTTTCTGTTTGTCCGCGTCTGACAGCTGAGCGCCGGCATGAATGAAGGCCTGATAATAAAGGGTCAGGACCTGGAGCTGCTCGGTGTTGAGGCCGGATGTCGCGCGCTGGTTGTAAAGTGCTTTCACGCGGGAAAAGAGTTTCGGATTGAGGTAGATCGCGTCTTCATGCGCGCTGAGTTTCGGGGCTTCGGCTTCCTGCACCTTGTCGAGGACCGGGTTGGTGTCGGCGCTGTAGACGCAGCTGAACGTGTTGTTGACCCGGTCCAGCATTCTGCCGGAGCGTTCGAGCGCGGCGATTGTGTTTTCGAACGTAGGCTGCTCGGCGCTGGTGGCGATTTTTTCGACTTCGGCGCGCTGTTCGGCCATGCCCTGTTCGAAGGCGGGCTGATAGTCGGCGTCGTGAATCCGATCGAAGGGCGGGGTCTGGTAGGGCAGGGGGCTGGCTGAGGCTAACGGGCTGGCGGCCAGGGTGGCGTGTGTCAGGCCGAGCGATGCGATCAGCGCGCAGGGTGCCGCCAGTTGCCGGACTGCGGAGAGGGCAGACAGTCCGGGGAGGCGGTTTCGGCGGGGGGCGGGACGCGGTGTGTTCATAACACAATCGCTACGATTATCTGTCGGCGCGGGTCAAGCGGACGCGGGGCGTGTCAGGGTGGGGACGGCCGGGGCAGTAAGGCGGAAGCCGGAATGTCGTGGTGAGGCGGCGGCAGGACGAATGCGAGGACGGCCCATATGGCGACGAGCAGTCCCGCGATAATGACGAACGGGGTGAAGGTCGGTAGTTTTACCGGCTGCCGGGTGGCGCTGCTGTTTTGCGCTTCGGTGAAAACGGAGCCGGGCTCATCCATGCAGCGTGGCCTGGAATTCGTCCCATTCGCGCCGGGACAGGCGGGAATCTGCCTGTGTCACGGTTTCTCCCGCGAGCATTCTGCGGAGGATCGAGAGCATTGTGGCGGAGAAGGTGACGGCGCCGACGCGGTATTCCGTGAAAGCGGCTGCCGTGACGGGCACCCAGGCGCGGAGGATGTCGAGCATCGTTTCGGCGTAGGTCCGGATTTCGTACTGGGCGTGCGGGTCGATCCGCAGTGACAGGAAGTGCATGAGATTGTGCAGATCCACCTTCCAGTACCACTGGGTATAGGTGTTCAGCGTCAGGTTCATGCGGGCCAGCTCGCGGGCCAGGCCAGGACCGTTTTCGGTATCCAGCAGGGATTCGTAGGTGTTGTAGGTACGGTTGGCGTCATCGCGGAGCAGGTTCAGCACGTCATGGGCGGTATCGGCGTCCAGCACCTCGCCGCGTCCCTGACGGTTGCTGGCGCTCTGGGCGGCCATATGCTCGGGGGCGGGGAGGTAGAACTCCTTGTCGAGGATGGAGTAGCGGGCCGAGTATTCGTTCACGTTGGCGGTGCGGTGCCTGATCCACTGGCGGGCGATGAAGATCGGCAGTTTGATGTGGAATTTGATTTCGCACATTTCGAACGGGGTCGAATGGTGGTGCCGCATCAGGTAGCGGATCAGCCCGGCGTCTTCGGAGACCTTGCGCGTGCCGCGTCCGTAGGAGACGCGGGCGGCCTGCACGATGGCGGAATCGTCGCCCATGTAGTCGATGACGCGCACGAAGCCGTGGTCCAGCACCGGGAAGGCTTTGAACAGCATGTCTTCGAGGGCTGGCACGGTCGGGCGGCGTGTTGGTGCGGATTCCCGGGCGTGGGCTTCGATTTCGGCTTGCTGGGCGTCGGTCAGGGGCATGGCTGGGGACTGGGCTTTCGGATCGGTAACGCGGGCAGGACGGGCCGGACGGTGTCAGGACCATTTGTGTGTTTAGATACCATCGCTGAACGGAACAAGAAGAAGGCCGGAACTGTTGTTCATTTCGGTGCGGATGTGGCGTCCACGGGGAAGTCGAACACGACGGCCTGCTTCAGAAAAGGGGCGACGCGCTCTTTATAGCGTTCGTGGGCGGGATCGAAAAATGCGGGGTCGGTCACGGTGGGGGTACCGACGTAAAAATTGCGGTCGCCCTGTGAGCGGAAGGTCACGAGGAATCCGAGTTCCAGGCCCTGATCTGCCCCTTCGCCGCTGTCCTGGATGCCGGTTTCCAGGGACTGGATAACGGGCGTTCCGTCCGGGCGTTTCGACAGCTTCACCAGGTCCCGGAAGCCATTGATGACGGTGGCGCGCTGGGTAGCGGTGACGTCCGGGCGCAGCCGGAACATGACCATGTGGCGCACTGTGCCGGGGCGGAAACCGGCGGATGTGAAGCGGGCGGTGCCGACTTCGTCCATGAGTTTGCGGGCGGCCCGGGCAGCGGCGTCGGGCGGCGCGGATTCGGATGCTGTGCCGGTTTGCGGCTCTGCTCTGGCCGCATTGTGCCGGAGCAGACCGAAAACGGCGATCAGGGCGCCGGCTGTCACGATGGCGAGGTGTGGAAAATGTTTCATGACACTCCTTATTCGCGGAAAGAGCCGGTGATCTCCGGTGCCGGCGGTCTGTCGGCCCCGGGTGGCTGCCCGGGGTTCCGGCGGGTCGGGATGGATATTCCGGTGCGGTTACCACAGGACGGGGCTGTTTCCGATGCTTGCGGCGGCGCGGCGGAACACCTATATGTATCCGTGCAGGGGAAGCTTCGGCTTCCTGGCTATGGCGATAAACGGAACGTAGAATAAGCGTTGTGGACCCGGGGGCGGTACCCGGCGTCTCCACCAGGTTTCTTCCGGCTTTGCGGTCGGGGGATATGGGGACGAAACAGGCTCGACACGCGTGGTAAAACCGTTCCTTTTGCCCGGCATTGTACCACCGTCATCGGGCTAAATCACAAGTGCCAACGATAACTCTGAGGTGCTCGCTGTCGCTGCATAAGCGATAAGCGCGGTTCGGGAGGGCACCGGGCAACAGAAGCCCTCCCACCTCGGTTTCCCTGACATCACCCTTCTGTGACATAATGTGGACGGGTGCTGCTTGCGTTCGTTGTTTCTTTGCAGCATCCCTCATCGAAGGATGCAGCAGGGGGCAGAGGCGCCGGACGTGACGTTGGGTGCCGGTCTCGAAAACCAGGCAGAAAACGGGGGTTTTTCCATGACCGACAATCACGACGACGGCGGATCTGACGGTGGGCTTCCGGAAAGTTTACTGCCGTATGAACTGTGGATGGAAGACGCTTATCGCGATGTGATGCTGCGTGCGCTCGAACATGTGAGCCGTGAAGGGCTTGCGGGCGGGCATCATTTCTATCTGTCTTTCCGCACCGACTGGCCTGGTGTGGAGATTCCAGCCCGTCTTCGCGCACAGTATCCGCATGAGATGACGATCGTGCTGCAACATCAGTTCTGGGATCTGAACGTGGACAGAGCCGGACAGTGCATCTCGGTTGGCCTTTCTTTCGGTGGGGTCGGTTCGATACTCGTGATTCCGCTGGCAGCTGTCACCGGTTTCGCTGATCCGCATATTCAGCTTTCCATGCGGTTCAGCACAGATGACGAGCCCGGTGATATCGGGGCTCCCGCGGTGCCTGATGCTCCCCCGGAAGAGGAGGAGCCGCAGGCTGCGCCGCCATCTGATGCCGCAGTCGTGAGTCTCGATGCGTTTCGTAAAAAGGGCCCGAATCCGCGCTGACGCAAGTCACGCCAGACGTATCGTCCGTCCGGGAGACCGAGAACATGACTGTTGAGACCGCTGATCTGAAAGCTTCAGCCGCGAAAGACTCCGGAGCGAAGCCGAAGGAGTCCGGCGCTGCCGGGAAGGCGCCCGCAATCAGGCCGTTTGCCTATGCGCCGCTGTTTCAGCTTGGCACGGACGACACGCCTTATCGCAGGCTGGATATTGGTGGTGTGACGGCCTCGGAATCTGGCGGGAAAACGGTGCTTCATATTGAGCCCGCGACGCTGGCTGCGCTGGCTGGGGAAGCGTTTAACGATGTTGCGCATCTGCTGCGTCCGGCTCATCTCGCGTCGCTGGCGAAAATTCTGAAAGACCCGGAGGCGTCGGACAACGACAAGTTCGTGGCGCTCGATCTGCTGAAAAATGCCTGTATTGCCGCGGGCGGGGCTCTGCCGATGTGTCAGGACACCGGGACCGCCATTGTTGTCGGGAAAAAGGGACAGCGCGTCTGGGTGGACGGGAATGACGAGGAATCGTTCGCGCGGGGTGTCTATGAGACCTACACGACGACGGCGCTGCGTTATTCGCAGATGGCGCCGCTGACGACGTTTGAAGAGAAAAACACCGGGACCAATCTGCCGGTTCAGGTCGATATCGCGGCGAATCCCGGCACTTATCATCCTGAACAGTATGATTTGCTTTTTGTCGCCAAGGGTGGCGGGTCGGCGAACAAGACGTTCCTGTTTCAGGAAACGCGGGCGTTGATTTCCAGTAAGGACAATCTGCTGAAATGGCTGGAAGGCAAGCTTCGCAGCCTCGGCACGTCGGCCTGTCCGCCTTATCATCTGGCGATCGTGCTGGGCGGCCTGTCGGCTGAGCAGACGCTGAAAACCGTTAAGATGGCGTCCACGCATTATTACGATTCCCTTCCGACGCAGGGGAATGAGAACGCTCAGGCATTCCGGGACAGGGATCTTGAGGCCGAGGTGCTGAAGCTGACGCAGAAGCTCGGGATTGGCGCCCAGTTTGGCGGCAAGTATTTCTGTCATGATGTGCGGGTCATCCGTCTGCCGCGACACGGCGCTTCGTTTCCGGTCGGGATTGGCGTGTCCTGCTCGGCGGATCGTCAGGCTAAGGCTTATATCACGGCAGAAGGCGTGTTTCTGGAGCAGCTGGAGCGTGATCCGGCCCGTTTCCTGCCGGAGACGACGGATGAGCATCTTGGCGGTGAGGAGGTTAAAATTGACCTCAACCGTCCGATGGATGAGATCCGCCGGGAGCTGTCGAAATATCCCGTGAAAACGCGGCTGTCGCTGACCGGCACGATGGTGGTGGCCCGCGATATTGCTCATGCGAAGTTCCGGGAGCGGCTGGAGCGTGGCGAGGGGCTGCCGCAGTATCTCAAGGATCATCCGGTTTATTATGCCGGGCCTGCGAAGACGCCGGCCGGGATGCCGACGGGCTCTTTCGGGCCGACGACGGCGGGGCGCATGGATTCCTATGTGGCGGAACTGCAGAAAGCGGGCGGGTCTTATGTCATGCTGGCGAAAGGGAATCGCTCGAAGGCGGTGAAGGACGCCTGCCAGACTTATGGTGGCTTCTATCTGGGGTCCGTTGGTGGCCCGGCGGCGCGGCTGGCGAAGGACTGCATCCGCAAGGTTGAGGTTCTGGAATATCCGGAGCTGGGGATGGAAGCGGTCTGGAAAATCGAGGTTGAGGATTTTCCGGCGTTTATTGTGATCGACGACAAGGGCAACGATTTCTATGCCGGTCTGACCTGAGTCCGCCGGCGGGGAAAACCTGTCCGGGGGGTTGCTTTTCTCCCTGTACAGGGCACCCATAGGACGCATGAGGACATGGATCGGCGTGCGGTCCGTGTCTTGAGGATATGGTCCTGGAAGGTGCTGCTTTCATGCGTTTTACTGTCGATCGGCTGGATCATGTGGTGCTGACAGTTCGTGATGTGGAGGTTTCCGCGTCGTGGTACCAGCGTGTGCTTGGCATGGAGATGGAGGAGTACGGCCGGCATAACCGGACGGCGCTGAAATTCGGCGGGCAGAAGCTGAATTTGCGGCCCGAGGGTAAGGCTGGCTGGGAGACGGCGGATTTCGCCACTTGCGGGTCGAACGATCTGTGTTTCATCACCGCCGTTGCGAGTGAGGATGTGGTCGAGCATCTGAAGAACTGTGGTGTTGTGGTCGTGACCGGTCCTGTCGCGCGGCTTGGGGCGCTGGGGCCGATTACTTCGGTTTATTGTCACGACCCTGATAAGAATCTGATCGAGATCGCATCTTATCAGGGGTGAGCGTGCGTTGCGGGTTCAGGCTTCCGGGCGGATCAGCAGATGGTGTTTTCGGCCTGATGACAGTTTGATGGCCCCGTCGGTGGCGTCTTTTAGTGTGATGATCTGAGCTTCATCGGTGATTACGATGTCGTTGACGCGGGCGCCTCCGCCCCGGATCAGGCGGCGTGCCTCGCCATTGCTGGCCGCCAGTCCGGCATCGACGAACAGGCGGAAGGCGGGGAGGCCGGCTTCGAGCGCTGCGCGGGGCAGGGTTTTCGAGGGCAGGGCCGTGGCGCTCTGGCCGGACTCAAAGACTTTCCGCGCGGTTTCGGCGGCTTCTTCGGCGGCCGGGCGGCCATGGCACAGGGCGGTTGCTTCTGTTGCGAGGATTTTTTTGGCTTCGTTGATGTCCGCGCCCTGAAGCGCGCCGAGGCGGTCGCACTCTTCGACCGGGAGATCGGTGAACAGCTTGAGGAAGCGTCCGACATCGGCGTCTTCGGTGTTGCGCCAGAACTGCCAGTATTCGAACACGGGCAGTTTCTCCGCCGAGAGCCAGACGGCGCCGCTGGCGCTTTTGCCCATTTTGGCGCCCGACGCCGTTGTGAGGAGGGGGGCTGTCAGGCCGAAGACCTGCCGGCTGTCCGTGCGGCGCACGAGGTCGATCCCTGAGACGATATTGCCCCACTGGTCCGAGCCGCCCATTTGCAGGGTGACGCCGTGCCGTCGGCTGAGTTCCCGGAAATCGAAGGATTGCAGGATGGAGTAGTTGAATTCCAGGAAGGTGAGGCCCTGCTCGCGTTCCAGTCTTGAGCGCACGGAGTCGAAGGACAGCATCCGGTTGATGGAGAAATGCACGCCGACTTCGCGCAGGAGTTCAATGTAGGAGAGCTTGTCGAGCCAGTCAGCGTTATTGGCGAGAATCGCGTCGGACGGGCCGTTGCCGAATGACATCATCTGCTTCAGGCTGCGTTCGATCCCCGCGATGTTATGGCTGATCGTGTCCTCGCTCATCAGGGAGCGGGCTTCCTCGCGAAATGACGGATCGCCGATTTTCGCCGTGCCGCCGCCCAGCAGCGCCACGGGCCGGTGGCCATGTTTTTGCAGGAGCCGGAGCAGCATGATCTGGGTTGCGGAGCCCACATGCAGGCTGTCCGCCGTGGGGTCGAAGCCGATATAGCCTGTGACCGGGCCGGCGAGCATGGCGGCATCGAGCGCTTCGGCGTCGGTACACTGGAAGATGAAGCCGCGTGCTTCCGCTTCCTGCATGAAGCTGCTGCGGAAGGGGCCGCTCGTCCGGGCATCGGTCTGTTGTGTCATTGCAAGATCCTGTTCGTCTGGCGCGGCGATGCTTTACCATGAAGCGGGGGCCGGGCGGAACCGATGCGGGTGACGGGTCAGGCCGTTCTGAGGTTGCTGATCATAAAAAAGGCCGGTCACGGGTGTGACCGGCCTTTTTCTGAAGAAGGGCGAGATTAGTCGGCGGCCAGCGCCATTGTGCGGCGCGCCATCTTCGTCGTGACGTGATCTTCCAGGGCTTCGACGACCTGATCGGCCTGTTTGGCGAAGATATGATCCGCGTCGGCGAAGATGCGGTAATCCACCTGGACGTTCTTCTGCGTGTTGAGCTTATCCACCAGCTTGTGGATTGCGGGCTCGGGGGCGAGGTCGTCCTTGCCGCCGGCGATCATCAGGCCGCCGCAGGGGCAGGGGGCGAGGAACCCGAAATCGTAATGCGCGGCGGGAGGTGCCACGCTGATCCAGCCGGTAATTTCCGGGCGGCGCATGAGCAGCTGCATACCGACGAAAGCGCCGAAGGAGTAACCGGCGATCCAGAGGGCGCCGGCGTTCGGGTTGACGGCCTGCATCCAGTCCAGGGCGGCTGCCGCGTCGGAAATTTCACCAATACCGCCGTCATAGCGGCCCTGGGAGCGCCCGACGCCGCGCGAATTGTAGCGCATCACGGAGAAACCCATTTTCTCGAATGACCGGTACATCGCGTAGGTGATGCGATTGTTCATCGTGCCGCCGTGCAGCGGGTGCGGATGAAGCACGAGCGCGAGCGGCGCATTGGGCTCGCCTGAGTGGTGATAACGTCCTTCAAGGCGCCCGTCCGGGCCGGCGAACATAACCTCTGGCATTAGGTTTCCGCGTTCTCTGGCGCCGTCCCCTGGCATGACGGTCGCCTGTTTAATGATCATCCGGTCGGGTGTGATGCCTCACCACCCCGCACGGGTCGAAAAATGTCTCTCGGGGAGACTAAAGCCCGGTAACTGAATGTAAGAATTTACCGGGGTCGATTATTGTCAGATGATATCGGGACGTTTATTATATCCTATAGACGGCGCGTCGCGAGGATAACCGTTTCGCACAGAGCGAAGCCGTGTGTTGCGCTTACCGCAGGTCCCAATGGTAACTGCCTGACGATACGTGAAAAACAGGGAACGACGGGCCGGAGCGGCCGGTGTTCTGAGTGGCGCTTCCGGCGACGGCACCTGGAGAGAATCGGATGCTGAAGCTGATTGACTCAACCGTGTGACCGATCATTAATAGGCTCCCCCGTCTCAAAGGCGCGGTAAAACGTATTGTCCGTGCCGTTCAGTGACACTGCTGATGCTTTTTCATCGAATCGTGTCTCGGCGGCCACATATAGCGGCGGGAACGTGCATATTGCCACTGAAATCGTACAATTGTGGAAATTGCTCTGTTCGCGCCGGGCTGGCCGCGGACTTTTTTGCTGCGTTCTGACGGTCTGAAATGATTTATCTGGATGCAAATGCGACCGAGCCGGTTCGTCCGGAAAGTGCTGCCGCTGTTGCGGAGGCGCTGCGGACAGTTGGCAATCCCAGTTCCCCGCATCGGGCCGGACGGGCGGCGCGCGCTCTTCTGGATCGGTCCAGGCGTGTGATGTGCGCCCATACAGGTGTGTCCGAAGAGAATTGTGTGTTCACCTCCGGCGGGACGGAGGCGAATGTTCTGGCGGTAAGGGGGGTTGGCGCGGGGCGTCGTCTGCTTCTGGGGGCCACGGAGCATGATGCCGTGCGGCAGGCGCCGCAGCACCCTGTCGGGGCCGGGGATATGATTCCGGTGCTGGCGAATGGCGTGATCGATTGCGGGGCGCTTGAAGAACGGCTGGCTTCGTCACCGGCTGAGACGCTGGTCTGCGTGATGCTGGCCAATAATGAGACAGGGGTTATCAATCCGGTTTCGGAAATTTCCCGGCTCTGCCGGAAAGCCGGTGCAAAGCTGCATGTTGACGCGGTTCAGGCGGCGGGACGGCTGCCCGTGGATATATCGGCGCTTGGCGCGGACAGTATTGCCGTTTCGGGTCATAAATTCGGCGGACCCAAGGGTGCGGGGGCGTTGCTTCTGGCGGGTTCCGGGGCTGTTGTTCTGCCGCCGCTGCTTGCGGGCGGGGGGCAGGAGCGCGGGCGTCGGGGCGGGACGCCGGCTTTGCCTGCGATTGCTGGGATGGCGGCGGCTTTTGAGGCCGCGCTTGCCGCTCCGCGCGATCTGTCGGCGCTGCGGGATGCCATTGAGGCGGCGGCGTTGCATTCGGGGGCGGTTGTCTGCGGGGAGGGCGCGCCGCGCCTGGGGAATACGAGCTGTCTTGTTCTGCCCTGGATGAAGGGGGAAGCGCAGCTTATCGCGCTTGATCTCGACGGATTCTGTGTCTCCGCCGGGGCTGCGTGTTCATCGGGCAAGGTTGCGGCGTCGCATGTGCTTCAGGCGATGGGTTTTGGCGACCGGGCGGGGAATGCCATCCGCGTGTCGTTGCCCTGGAATGTCGAGGCTGATGTGGCTGAGCTGTTTTCGGCGGCTTACGAGCGGATGGTGGCCCGGCGGCGACCGGCGTGACTAGCTGAGGTCGCTCCAGCCGATTAGTTTTGTTGAGGAATGTCTGAGGCCGGCCTGGAAGCCCGGGCTGCACAGGGCGGCAAGCTCGGCTTCGTGTTCATAGGTCGGCATCAGGCGCTGAAGCAGGGCGTTTTTAGCCGTGGCGGGGTGGAAGTAGATTTCCGAGACGCCTTCCGGCAGATGAGCGGCCAGAGCGGCGACGCGGTCGGTGGTCATGTGTCCGCTCCAGGCGATGCCGAAACACCAGTCATTCGTCACCATGCCGGCCTTGTGGGCCTGATGACGGAGCAGGGCGGTCCAGCGTCTGAGCGCGGCGTCACCCAGCGTGTCCGTATAGGTGCCGGCGGCGTAAAGCGGTTCCGGCGGCTCCAGCGGCACGCGGATGGCGCGCAGGCCGAAACGCTTTCCCGTTTCGATCAGGAGCTTTCCGACAGTCGGGTGCAGATGCATATGTTTATGGGCGTTTGCGTGATCGAGCGTCAGGCCGGTCCGGACGAAGGCGGCCATCTGCGCTTCGATTTCGGCGGCGAGCTGGCGCCGGACGGCCGGGCGGAAGAAATACTCGATGCCGAGTTTCAGCTGATCGGAGGGAAACTGGCCGTCCGGTCCGACGAGCAGGGGGATCTGACGGGGTGGCAGGACCGCAGGCCCTTCGATGACCACGAGATGGAGCCCGACCCGGAGGTCCGGCAGGCGCTTTGCCCGCGCGACGGCATCTTCCACGGCCGGGCCGGCCACCATCAGGCTGGCCGTGGATAATACGCCGTCGCGGTGTGCGATCTCGATCGCCTCGTTGACCTCGACGGAGAGGCCAAAATCGTCAGCGGAGATGATCGCACGTTTCATGGGGCGGAGGGCCTGAAGCTACGCGGCGTTGCGGTCGCGGAGGAAGTGGAAGAACTCCACGCCTTCGCGCAGGCGGCGCTTCATCATCTGCGGGCTGCGCACCATTTCGCTCACGATGGAGGCGATTTTCGGCGCCCGGAAGTAGAACTTCCGATAGAAATCCTCGACGCTGCTGAAGATTTCCGTGTGCGACAGATGTGGATAGTGCAGCGGGGCCATCTGGACGCCGTTCTCGTCGATCAGGTCGGCGTGCTCGGAATCGAACCAGCCGTTTTCCATCGCCTGCCGGTGAAGTGCCGTGCCCGGATAGGGGGCCGCGAGGGAGACCTGGAGAGTATGCGGATTGATCTCGGTGGCGAATTTGATCGTCTCCTGGATCGTTTCCTTTGTCTCACCGGGCAGGCCGACGATGAATGTGCCGTGAATTTTGATGCCGAGTTCGTGGCAGTTCTTCGTGAATTCGCGGGCGACTTCGATCCGCATGCCTTTTTTGATGTTGTGCAGGATCTGCTGGTTGCCGCTTTCGTAGCCGACGAGCAGCAGGCGCAGGCCGTTATCCTTCAGCACTTTGAGGGTCTCGCGGGGCACGTTGGCTTTTGCGTTGCAGGACCATGTGACGCCCATTTTGCCGAGCTCTTTCGCGATAGCTTCGGCGCGTGGCAGATCGTCGGTGAAGGTGTCGTCGTCGAAGAAGAATTCTTTGACCTGCGGGAAATACTGGCGGGCCAGGCGGATTTCGGCGGCGACATGCTGCGGGCTGCGGGTGCGGTAATGATGGCCGCCGACGGTCTGCGGCCACAGGCAGAAGGTGCAGCGCGATTTACAGCCGCGTCCCGTATAGATGGAGATATACGGGTGCATCAGGTAGCCGATGAAGTAGTCTTCGATACGGAGATCGCGTTTATAGACTTCGGTGACGAAGGGCAGGCTGTCCATGTTTTCGATCATGGCGCGGTCGCGGTTGTTGACGATGACGCCTTCGCTGTTGCGCCATGAGATGCCGTCGACATCCTTGAAGTCCCGGCCTTCGGCGATTTCCTTGATGGTGAAATCGAACTCGTTGCGGGCGACGAAATCGACCGGGGCGCCTTTCAGCAGGCTTTCTTCCGGCTGGACCGCGACTTTCGCGCCGACGAAGCCGATCTTCAGGTTGGGATTCACGTCCTTGAGCATCTGCGCCACCTGAACATCCTTCGAGAAGGAAGGGGTGGACGTGTGGATCACGACGAGATCACGGTTTTTCGCATCGGCCAGAACGGGTTCCATGGTCAGCCCCGCCGGGGGGGCATCGATCAGGCGGCTGCCCTCGACCAGCGCCGCGGGCTGGGCGAGCCATGTCGGGTACCAGAAGGATTTGATTTCGCGTTTTGCCTGGTAGCGCGATCCGGCACCGCCGTCGAAGCCATCGAATGTAGGAGGTTGCAGAAACAGGGTCTTCATCATGGCGTGCAATCCTTACCAGGCGGTATCGAAACAGAGAAAAGTTTCAGACGGGTATCGCTCTCAACATCGGGTGGCAATAGTCCTGACTCAATAGCAGCCGGGCTGTTCAGGGCAGAACCGTATGGCTGTCATGTGGAATGTCGCCGGATAACGTCTTGTGGTGGTGAAGTTGTGTCTAGTGTCGCTCGGCATGAGGGAGCGGGGTAACAAGTGGAGAGACCGGTGTCTGTGGCTGCGGAATATGGGGCGCCACATGCATTGTGTGGCCGCGCCAGTCGACGCGTGTGCCTGTCATGCTGCCCATCATGATGGCGGCGGAAAGCCAGTCCCGGAAGGGGAGCATCAGGAGAGGAAGCAGGGAACGCTGACCGACCGTGCGGTCCATGACGAAGGCGCAGATGGCGCGGAAGATCCACCCGCAGACAAATGTCACGAGCGGCCAGACGGCATGTGGCTGGAGCGATACGGCTGCGGTCAGCCAGAAAAGCGGCAACTGGATGGACGAGGCGAGATAGCCGCCCGGTGCGAGCGCCCGGACGGTCCGGCCCCAGCGGAGTTCGTGGCTGAGCAGGTCAGCGAAGGTTTTTTCGCCGATTGTCGTCCAGGTCATACATCCGGCGATTCCGATATTCTCGCCCCGTGCCCGGACGAGGCGCCCGAGGACGGCATCGTCCGCGACGTGATCGACCAGGGCTTCGAACCCGCCGACTTCCGCCAGGACGGTTCTGGTCAGGGCCATGGTTGCGCCCAGGCAGTCCTGGCGACCGAGATAGCGGGACAGCAGCACGCCGGGCAGAAAATTATGATTGATCTGACAGGCGGCGAGGAGTCTTGGGAAGGTGTTTGTTGCCGGCAGACCGGCATAGAGCGTTGTCACCAGGCCGGTATCCGGCTTTTTCAGGCTGGCGACGACCTGACGAAGGTAGTCCGGGCCGACGTGGATATCGGAATCGGATACGACGAGAATGTCATGCTTTGCCGTTGGCAGCATGTTGATCAGGTTGCTGACCTTACGATTCTCGCCGTGCATCGCGCCGTTGACGACCAGGCTCATCTCGATGCCCGGATGACGGGCTTTCAGTCTTTCCACGAGGCATATGGCGGGGTCATTAGCCCGCTGGACACCAAAAACAATCTGAAAAACGGGGTAATTCAGGGTGCAGAAGCTCTCGAGCGCCTGCTCCAGCAAAGGCTCATCGCCGTGCAGCGGCTTGAGGATTGTGACGGGCGGCAGGCCGGGCTCGGACTGACATTTCCGTTCCCGCGCGCAGAATCGCGCGACGAGAATGGTCCCGAGGGCGGCCTGTATGCAGCCGGTCACGCCGAGCAGAGTACAGGCGACCGCAGAGAGTGAAAAAACTGGGAGCATCAGATCCGTCGTATAGCCGCCGTATTCTCCCTTCCGCGCGGGAAGTAAAAGCAGTGCGCGGAACTGAGCGACCGGTGCATGCGGTTTACTCCTCGGAGAAAGTCTTAACTTTCTTATTCAGTACAGCGATCAGACCGCTGACGCCACCCGATGAAAGCGTTGAGCCGAAATCAGAGCGCTGAGCTGCGGCCTGGCTGATATGTCCGTCCAGGAGAACATCGACGATTTTCCATGCGCCACCTTCCTGATGCAGGATGTAGTCGATCTCGGTGCCGGGCATATTTTCAGCTGACCCTATATGCGTCGTCACGATTTTATTGCCGCCCACCGGTGAATTACGGATGTCGGGCGACTGGGTGAATTTTGCGCCGGAGCCTTTTTTGAAGCTGGAGAGATAGCGCGCCACTGTATATTCGCGGAACACGGACAGGAGTTTCTGGCGGTCATCGGCCGAAAGCTGCAGGTAGCGCGCGGCGCCGACGGACGACCGGAGCACGGTTTCAAGGTCGTAAGCCTGATCGACGACAGGGCCGAGTGTCTGTGAGCGCGCGTCGAACGAGCCCGCGCCTGACTGCTGGATTGTGTTCAGAGCCTGGTCGAGGGCGGCGACCGGGGCCGAGACGGCGTCCGTGGCCTGTGCGTGTGCCGGCGCGGGCAGGCTGACCGTAAACAGAGACAGGGCTGCACCGAAGAGGAGTGCGGATGAGAGCGGGCGACGAGCCTTGATCATTACTTTATTCCTGAAGCCATTCTCGAAGAAAGAGTTGCCGCACTGTTCTCGCTGACACCGAGAGCAGCGAGTGCGGTGTGCACGATGTCGGGTGCGTTGAGTTTTGCGACGTTATACTGCTCGAACTGCGTATCGTGGTCGATGAAGCGGTCTGGC
>NZ_WOTA01000018.1 GCF_011516825.1 Acetobacter oeni
TGGGTGGATCTGAAGCATCATTCGCTCTCCCTGCAAACGGAAGAAAACCATGGAGCGTAACGCGGCATCGCCCACGCTACACCATCCCAATGACGTCTCACAACCTGACACTTATGAAGCAACGTGAACTTGGCCGTACCGGTCTGATGGTCAGTGAAATCTGCCTGGGGACCATGACATTTGGTCAGCAGAACACGGAAGCGGAAGGCCATGCCCAGCTGGATTTGGCGGTCGGACATGGCATCAATTTCATCGACACGGCGGAGCTGTATTCGATTCCGCCGCGCGCGGAGACGGCAGGTGCGACCGAAAAAATTATCGGAAGCTGGCTGAAAGCGCGTGGCGGCCGCGAAAAACTGCTGATTGCGAGCAAGGTGGTCGGGCGCACGACACAATCCTGGTTCCGGCCGGACGGCGAGGAAGCGCGCCTGACTCCGCGCCAGATCCGGTATGCCGTGGAAGGTTCGCTCCGGCGGCTCGGAACGGATTACATCGATCTCTATCAGTTGCACTGGCCGGACCGCCGGGTGAATCTGTTCGGCTCGGGCGGGACGACGTTTCAGAGTTTGCCGAAGGACGATGCGGTTCCGCTGGAAGAGACGCTCGGCGTGCTGGGCGATCTGGTGACGGAGGGCAAAATCCGCCACGCGGGCCTCTCCAACGAGACGGCCTGGGGGGTGATGCAATGTATCGCGGCCTCGAAAACCGGAGCGCCACGCGTAGCTTCGATTCAGAATGCTTACAATCTGATCAACCGGACGTTCGAAACCAGTTTGGCGGAAATCGCGCTGCGTGAAAAAGTGGGCCTGCTCGCCTATTCCCCGCTCGCTCAGGGGTATCTGACAGGCAAATACCTCGACGGCGCCCGCCCGGCTGGCGCCCGCACGACGCTGTTTAATCGTGGCCAGCGGTATCAGAAACCGGGCGTGGACGAGGCGATCCGGGCTTACCACGCGCTGGCACAGGACGAAGGGCTCGACCCGGTGCAGATGGCGATTGCCTTTGTCACGTCGCGGTCATTCGTGACGTCGAACATCATCGGCGCAACGAGCGTGGAGCAGCTTCGGGTCATTCTCGGTTCTGTGGATCTGACGATCACGCCGGAGCTGGAGGCGAAGATCAACGCGATTCACCAGGTTCATTCCAACCCTGCTCCCTGAGTATGGGGTGAAGCGGCCCCCCCTGTGTTAGACTGGACGGAACGATCTCGCGGGTCGTCCGTTCCCGGAACTGATCCGTTGACCGGGACGGAGGCCACGCCAGACAGCGTGGCGTAGTGAAAGGACAGAGAGATATGGATAATCCGCTAGAGGATTCCCCGCAGCGCGATGCGAAAATCCGCGCGAAAGCAAAAGAGATGTGGGTTGCGGACGGCAAGCCGACCTGCGGGCCGGAAGGCTATCTGGAGCAGGCAACCGATCTGATCGGCATGGAGATCAATCCTGACGCAGGCGAGATTCCGGTTGAGCCGCCAGTCCCCCTCGGCCCGGACGGAGAACCCGTTGAAGACGCGCGAATTCAGGAAAACCTGGGCAATCCGGGCGGCAGCATGAACGAGCTGGATAATAAGCAGGAAGTGCCGTTTGGCACATATCAGGAAGAAGGTAAGACCCTGAAAGACGAGGGCTGAGTTTTCCTCCGGGGTCGGGGCAAAGTCCGGCTCCACCCCTCGACCCTCACCCGAAAGGCTTTCATGTCCGGCACATTCACACCACCCGTCCCCCACAGGGAAACGCATCGCATCGAACAGCTCGGGCGTGTGCGCACGGATGATTACGCGTGGATGAAGGACGATAACTGGCAGGCGGTCCTGCGCGATCCGGCGCTGCTGCGCGAGGATATTGCCAATTATCTCCGGGCCGAAAATGCCTATTCCGACGCGGTTCTGGCCCCCACGGCTTCATTGCAGGCGGAAATTGTCGCGGAGATGAAAGGCCGGCTGAAAGAGGATGACACTTTCCCGGCCCTGCCGCACGGCAACTGGCATTATGGCGTGCGGTATGAGACCGGAGGACAGTATCCGCATTATATCCGGTTCCGCGAGGGACATCCGGACGAACCGGAGACGCTGCTGGATGCGGATGAGCGGGCAAAAGGACTGGCGTATTACGCGGCGCGCCAGGCAACGCACAGCCCGGATCACCGGCTTTTTGCCTGGGCTGAGGACACGCAAGGCTCGGAGATTTACACGATCCTGGTGCGGGATCTGACGACAGGCCAGATTCTCCCGGTTGAGATCGGGAACTGCTCCGGCGACTTCACCTTCTCGCCGGACTCACAGCATATTTTCTGGACGTATCGGGATGAGCACGGGCGCCCGGTCAGGATCTTCCGACGGGCTCTGTCCGGCGCCGAAGACGTGCCTGTCTATGCGGAGCCCGATCCGGGTTTCTTTACCGGCGTGAGCGCCAGCCGGTCGGGCAAATGGATTGTCATCAGCACAAACGATCATGACACGTCTGAATGTCACGTCATTCCGGCTTCTGACCCGACCGCGCCTCCCGTCTGCGTCGCGCCGCGCGAAAAGGGGCTGATGTATGATCTGTCCCACTGGGACGACCGGTTCGTCGTGCGGACCAATGCGGACGGCGCGACGGATTTCAAACTGATGGTGGTGATGGACGATGCGCTCGGAGACCGGGCAGCATGGAAAGCCTATGTGCCACATCGCCCGGGGCATTATGTGACAGGCTGCATCTGCTTCGCGGATCATCTGGTCTGGACGGAGCGTGTCAACGCGAACACGGTGATCGAAATCGCGGATCGCGAGGGCATCCGGCACCAGCTGGCGACGGATGAGGAAGCGTACACGCTTTCTCTCGACGGCTCTTACGAGTTTGCGACGGATGAACTGCGATATTCCTACCAGTCACCGACAACACCACGGCAATGGTATGCCTATGACATGGCCCGGCGCACGCGCGATCTGCTGAAAGAGCAGGACGTGCCTTCCGGGCATGACCCGGCGAACTACCGCACGCGACGGTTGCTGGCTCGGGCGCCGGACGGGGAGATGGTGCCGGTCACGCTGCTGTCGCATGTGAATACCCCCGAGGGCGAGCCGGCGCCGCTGCTGCTTTATGGTTACGGGTCCTACGGAATTTCGATCGATCCGACATTTTCCACACGCAATCTGAGTCTTGTTGACCGGGGCTGGATTTATGCGATCGCGCATGTGCGGGGCGGTTCGGAAAAGGGCTGGAACTGGTTCCTCGGCGGCCGCGGGGAAAACAAAACGAACACCTTTACCGATTTCATCGCCTGCGCGGATCATCTGATCGACCAGGGCTATACGGAAGCAGGCCGGATTGTAGCCGACGGGCGGTCCGCGGGCGGAATGCTGATGGGGGCGGTCGCCAATCTGCGGCCCGATCTGTTTGCCGGGATTGTCGCGGTTGTGCCGTTCGTGGACGTGCTCAACACCATGTCGGACGACACGCTGCCTCTGACACCGCCGGAATGGCCGGAATGGGGAAACCCGCTGACGGACGAAGCGGCCTATGACCGGATCGCGGGATATTCGCCTTATGACCGGATCGGGGCGAAGCCATATCCGGCGATTTTTGCGATTGGCGGACTAACCGATCCGCGTGTGACGTACTGGGAGCCGGCGAAGTGGATCGCGAAGCTGCGGGCCTGCTCGACATCCGATAACCCGCAATTGCTGCGGATCAATATGGAAGCAGGCCATGGCGGCGCATCCGGGCGGTTTAAGTCGCTGAACGAGGCGGCGCTGATCCATGCCTTTGCGATCCAGGCCGTGGAACGGGCCGGAAAGGCAAAAGACAGCCGTTGCTGATCCGGCTGCTTCCCGGCCACCGCTCCGAAATCCGCCGGAAGACCGCAATCTCCGCCACGCCGCCCTATTCGCTCCGGGAGTGAAATTGCTTTATGATGATCGTGTCTGCGAACGCACTGCGCGGTCCGCTTTTTCAGCAGGCCTCTTCATCGGAGCGGACATTTTTATCTGACGGGGGAAAGATGCCCGCAAGGGAGCAGGACGCCTGATGTCGCACGCCGGACCGCCCCCGCATGACAGGAACAGTGACGGCTTGCCTCCTGCCGCCCCTTTCACGCCATACGGTCGGGACGGCGAAGGCGAGATGTCGAGGACGGTAAAGGGCCGCGCGCAATGGAAAGCACGGGAGTTTCTCGCGGCGCTGATCGTTGCCGTCGCGGTTTATACGATCCACGGATTTCTGACGGCGCTCGCCTGGGGGTTTGTTTTCGCTGTGGCCACCTGGCCGCTTTACAAGCGCGCCGAAATGCGCTGGCCGGCCGTGGCCCGGAAAGGCCCCCTGCTGCCGCTGGTCTGCACGGCGGCAATGGCGCTGATCTTTCTGATTCCGATGCTTCTGGCGGGCATTCAGGCGGCCAATGAGGCGCAAAGCGTTCTTCTGCTGATGCATCATGCGCGGCACACGGGTATTCCGGTTCCGGAATGGGTTCACAGCCTGCCGTTCGGGAACAAATCGATCACCGTCTGGTGGCAGAACAATCTCTCCAGTCCCGAGGGAGCGAACGAACTTCTCAGTTCCTTCGACAGTCGCGGCCTGGCGATGACCCGGACCGTGGGATCGCAGGTAGTCCATCGCGTCACACTGTTTTTCTTTTCGATCCTGACGCTGTTCTTTCTCTACAAAGACGGCGACACGATCACACGGCAATGCACGCTGGTCTCGCGCCGGGCCTTCGGCCGGCGTGGCGAGGTGATCGCGCAGCAGATCGTGGCGTCCATTCACGGCACGGTTGCGGGGCTGGTTCTGGTCGGAGTCGGCGAAGGCTTTCTGATGGGCCTCGTCTATCTGATTGCCGGGGTACCTCATTCAGCGCTGCTCGGCGTGGCGACGGCGATCGCGGCAATGATTCCGTTCTGTGCGATGATTCCCGTGGCACTGGCCTCCATCTTGCTCCTGATCGGCGGCGCCGGCACGTTTGCGGCCATCAGTATACTGGTCACGGGCGCCGTGGTGATTTTCCTGGCCGACCACCTGGTGCGCCCCAGCCTGATCGGCGGGAGCACACAGTTGCCGTTTCTGTGGGTGCTGCTGGGCATCGTCGGCGGCGCCGAGACCTGGGGACTGCTCGGACTGTTTGTCGGACCGGCGGCGATGGCGACGCTGCATCTGCTCTGGACCAACTGGACGCGGGAACATGGCCCGGACAGGACAACCTGAGACGCGGATCAAAGCGGAGAACCGCCGGGAACGGCAACAGGTTTCGACATTCAGAGGATGTTCAGTCATGTCTTTTTTCGGTTCAGGATGTGCCCGGACAGACTGTGGGCCTGTGATGAAAAACCCGCCATCGCCTCCGGATTTCAGAAAACGATGAAACCCGTTCAGACCGGAGATCCGGCGCCGCTGTTTGTCCAGAACTGCAACAGTGAACACGGTCGTTACAGCTTTGACATGGCCGGCGGACGCGCGAACCTTCTGGTGTTTCTTCCACCGGAAAACGCGGCTGTTGCCGAAAGCCTGCTCAGGCGTTTTCGCGACCTTGCATCCTGCGGCAACAATGCCGCCTGCCGGATATTTAGTGTTGTTTCAGGCCCCGGCAGCCTTTCGTCTGAAATCGCGACTCTTTCCGATATTGTCCTGACAGATGACGATCTGAAAGTGCGGACGCTTTACGGATTCGGCGTCAGTGACACCGCCTTTGTGCTGGTCGATCCGGCTCTTCGTATCCGGGATGTGGCGGGACCGGATACTCCGGACGCCGCGCGGCGTCTGGCCAGGGCACTGAGCGATGTCATGCGCAATGATGACAGGCCGGTGCCGGCCCTGATGCTCGATCGCATTCTCGAACCTGAAGTCTGTCAGACCCTGATCCGTTATTTCCACGCGGTGCCGCCGGTTTCGTCTCCGGTGCTGACACAGTCCGCAGATGGAAAACCACTGGCCATGGCGGATCGTTCTTTCAAAAGACGATTTGACCGGACACTGAAAGATCGTGCTCTGATCAGCGCTCTTCAGGGCCGGATCATCCGGCGCGTGGTGCCGGAGATCAGCAAAGTGTTTCAGTGTACCGTGACCGGAATGGATCGGATGCTGGTCGCCTGCTATGACTCATCGGATCAGGGATGTTTCGGAGCACACCGGGATAATACGGTCAACGGGGCACGGCACCGGCTTTTTGCAATCTCGATCAATCTCAATGATGATTTTGAAGGCGGCGACCTCTGGTTTCCCGAATTTTCGCCCCGTGGATTCCGGCCACCGGCGGGAGGAGCCGTGATCTTTTCCTGTGGGTTGCTGCACGCGGTGCGCCCCGTAACGCGCGGCCGGCGTTATGCGTGTCTGCCCTTTGTGTTTAATGAAGCCTCGAAAGCTTTTGCCGCCGGACAGATGTCCGGATAAATTTCCCGGAGCGTAGTCCGATCAACATCCGGACAGCTCAGGGATTTATACAGCTCGAAGCAGGCAGATGACCTCCCCGGGCAACCGCTCACACAAGCGGCGCGCGAAGTGGCTTTTTAAAGGCCGGACGTTCCACATAGCGCCCGGCCCCGCGTTCGGCCCGCAGATCGCCATCATCCCAGACGATTTTCCCCTGACTGATGGTTGTGCGAGCCAGACCCGTCAGCTCCAGTCCCTCGTAGATATTATAATCAACATTCTGATGATGCGTTCTGGCCGAAACGGTTCGTGAAGCCTCCGGGTCCCATAAAACGATATCGGCATCCGCGCCCTCGCTGATTGTCCCTTTACGCGGGTGGATATTGAAAATCCGGGCGGTGTTGGCCGAGGTCACGGCGACAAAGTTTTCCGGGGTCAGTTTCCCGGTCCTGACGCCATAATGCCACAGGACGCTCATACGATCCTCGATCCCCGGGGTGCCGTTCGGGATTTTTGTGAAATCGTTACGGCCACCCTCCTTCTGTTCCTTACAGAAGCAGCAATGATCGGTCGCGGTGGTCTGGAGCTGCCCGGATGTCAGCCCGCCCCAGAGGGCCTTCTGATGGTGACGTTCGCGGAAAGGCGGGCTCATGACGTGACGCGCGGCATTCAGCCAGTCCTTATCGAGATAAACACTTTCGTCGATCACGAGATGCTGGGGCAGGACTTCGCCGTAAACGGTCTGGCCACGCAGGCGGGCTTCCGCGATGGCGCGGGCAGCTTCCGCAGTCGAAACGTGAACAATATAGAGCGGCGCATCCAGCAGGGCGGCAAGGCTGATGGCGCGCTGAGCGGCTTCGCCCTCGACGGTTGAGGGCCGTGAGCGGGGATGAGAGTCCGGACCGGTTTCCCCGGCCTCCATCAGGGCGCGCTGAAGATAGTAAACGGCATCGCCGTTTTCCGCATGAACAGTGGACAGAGCGCCCAGACTGGCGGCCCGGCGCATGGAGTGCATGAAAGTTTCATCATCCACCATCAGGGAATTTTTATAGGCCATGAAGTGTTTGAAGGAATTGACGCCACATTCCCGAACGAGCGTCTCCATGTCCGCATTCACCCGGTCATCCCAGTGGGTCACAGCAACATGAAAACTATAGTCTCCGGCAGATTTCTTCGCCTTTTCACGCCAGTCTTTCCAAGCGGAAAACAGAGAGCCGCCCTGTTCGGGGATGACGAAGTCGATGACGGTGGTTGTGCCCCCCGCAAGACCCGCGGCGGTGCCGGTATAGAAATCGTCGCTGGCGACAGTGCCCATAAAGGGCATTTCCATATGGGTGTGCGGGTCGATGCCACCGGGCATAACGAGCAGTCCTGAGGCATCGACGATCCGGCAACTCGTCGGAGCTTCCAGGTCCGGCGCGACACGGGCAATGCGCCCCGAGTCATCACACAGGACATCGGCCCGATGGAACAGTTCCGCGGTAACAACCGTTCCGCCTTTGATAAGAAGCACTGTTTTCTCCTGATATCATCTTGCGCGCAGAGACCGGTTATCGTCCCATAACAGAAGCGTATTGTTTATCTGACTGTTCGGTCAATATAATGTTCCGGGCAGAAAACATATTCAGAGGAGATGGCATGCCGGAGACGACAGGCGACCATGCGGACAGCTATCTCGTCAATGAAGATCTGGCTCCGGTGCGGACGCGCAACTGGGGCTGGGTGGATTACCTTTCGCTCTGGATGTCGGATGTTCACAGCGTTGCGGGATATGTGACGGCCGGCAGCCTGTTTACGATGGGACTGCCAGCAGGCGACGTTTTCGTGGCGCTTATTCTGGCAATCCTCGTCGTTCAGCTCGTGTGCAATTTCATCGCGGTTCCGAGTTTCCGCTCGGGCGCGCCCTTCCCCGTGATCGCGCGAATGTCATTCGGCGTGCATGGCGCCGTGGTGCCGGCCATCGTGCGCGGCGTGATCGCGGTCGGGTGGTATGGCATCCAGACGTGGCTGGCCTCCAATGCCGTCATCTTCCTGCTGCTCCGCTTCTGGCCGGAACTGACTCCGTGGGCAAACGTCAGCGCGCATGGGTTTCTCGGGCTGTCGCTCCTGGGTTGGGGCGCATTTCTGTTTGTCTGGCTGTTGCAGACAGCCCTATTCCTGCGCGGCATGGATGCGATCCGGCACTTCATCGACTGGGCCGGCCCCGTTATTTACGTGATGATGATGGCTCTGGATGTGTGGCTGCTGTGGTCGGCGCACTGGCATCTGGATTTCGATGTCTTTCATATAGCGCCGGCGAGCGCCGGACACCGGGTCGGGCTGGTGCTGAACGCCGTCGGGCTGGTGATTGCGTTTTTTTCGCCGATTGCGCTGAATTTCGGCGATTTTGCCCGCTATGGCCGAAGCATGACCGATATCCGGCGCGGCAATTTCTGGGGCCTTCCGATCAATTTTATCGGATTTTCGGTGCTGACCCTGGTCACGATCGCTCTGACACAGCCGGTTTTCGGGCGGCTCATTCTCGATCCTGTCGAGACAGTCACGAAGATCAACCATTCACTGGCCGTCATTATCGGCGTGGCGACGTTTGTCGTGGCCACGATCGGCATCAATATTTCAGCAAACTTTGTGTCGGCGGCGTTTGATTTTTCCAACATCGCGCCTGCCCGGATCTCGTGGCGAAAGGGAGGAATGATCGCTGCGGCCGGAGCCATTGTGGTGATGCCGTGGAATCTGTATGCGCGACCCGATCTTATCCATCTGACACTGGATGTGCTGGGCACGTTTATCGCGCCGCTGACCGGAATTCTGCTCGCGGACTATTATGTGGTGCGGAAACGGCAGATGGTGACGGACGCTTTGTACAGCACGTCACCGGACGGACCTTACTGGTATGCAAACGGGATCAATCCGGTAGCGATCACGGCGCTTGTACTGTCCGTGCTCTGCGGACTGGCCACGGTTTTCGTGCCGCTCCTGGCGTTTTTGCAAAATTTTTCGTGGTTTGCCGGATTTTTCGCCGGATTTATTCTGCACACCGGGCTTACCCGGCTGGCTTCACCGGAAAGCAGACAGACGCGACGAGCTTCATGATGGTCTGCACGCCGGCTTCAAAGTCTGCTTTCGTCAGCGAGGCTTTGTCGAGAACAGCGGCCATCTGAACCTGCATGTCGGCATAGGATTGGGTCAGCGACCAGAGGGAAAACAGGAAATGAACCGGATCGATTTCGGTCATCAGCCCCTGACGCTGCCAGTGCCTGAACACCTCTGTCCGGCGAACGACGTGGTCCCGCAGGGGGCCGGCGAGAAAGCCTTTGACGAAGGCGCCCCCCGCCAGAAGCTCGTAGGCAAAAATGCGGGATGCAGCGGGACGCTGACGCGAGAATTCCATCTTGGCGCGGACGTAGCCTTCAACGGCGTCCAACGGCGCATGAGCGGAGGAAAGCCAGAGATCGGCATCATCCAGCCAGTGCATCAGCAGGCGTTCGAGCGTGGCCTGATAGAGATCCTCTTTCGTGCCGAAATAATAAAGGACGTTAGCTTTGGGAAGTTCGCAGGCCTTCGCGATGTCATCGACGCGGGCGCCAGCGAAACCATGTGTGGAGAACACCTGTTCGGCGGCATTGAGAATCTGCGGAACCGTATTCCTGCGCGGCGTGCCGGTCCTGGCCGGCGTGTTCTGGTTCCTGCGTGATTCGGGCAAAAGACCGGCCTGTCTCTGTCATCCTGTTCCGGTGACGGATTGTAGAGCCCGGGCGCTTTAACGCAACTCCGGACGATGCACGGCTCCGATGCCTGGCCTGCGACACAGGAGAGAGCTGCTATCCGGCTCCCGCCAGCCTGATTTTTTCACCGGAACAAACAAAAAGCCGCCCCTAAGGGCGGCTTCCTGCACGTCAGAACCGTGAACTCAAAGCGTCAGGCAGCTTTGAGGTTCACAGCCGAAGCCTTGCCATTCCGGCCGGCTTCAAGCTCATAAGAGACTTTCTGACCTTCGGTCAGGCTATGCATGCCAGCGCGCTCCAGTTCAGAGATATGAACGAACGCATCCGCTTCCCCGTTATCGGGCTGAATGAAACCAAAACCTTTGGTGGTGTTAAACCACTTTACGGTGCCTGTCGTCATAACGAGGCTCCTTTTTAACAACAGCAGTCGTGTACAAAACACACACGAAATCATAACTTTTAAAGAGAAAAACTGACGCAACACGCGCCGATAGCTCAGATAAAAGCATCCGCCTGACACGTAACTACGCCAGATAAAAATAAAACGCAAGGAAGAACCAGCCGCACAGCAGACTAAATTATACTGTGCGGCAATGTCCCGATTTACAGGTTTATATATTTATCCCGGCGTCTGTATTTTTTTGCCTCCGGGAAATAAAACAGGGTTCTGCCTCGACAGCTGACACCCCTTAGCAGGGTCCGGAGCAGAATCCGGGGAAACAGTCACCTCATTCCCCGCCCTTCACGCCGGCAACGTCCAGGGCCGCAAGCAGAGCCGGTCCCGTGTCTGACCGGACATATAAAACACGAATGCAGGATACAGACGATTGGCATCGGGCTTCAGAACACGGTTTTCACTCCCCGCGGGGATTTGCGCGGTTTACCTTGCCGCATCAGCGTCGCCCGCCCGTGCTGACTGCCAGTCCCTGCATGTTCCGCCTGCGCCAGCCGCCAATACAACAAACCCCGAAGCCCCGTTCTTCATCGATCTTTCCGGGCTGACGGCTGCCGGTATGGCGCCGCAACGCGACCCGCATAATCCGCATTATCCGCCCGCGCAGGATCTCCCCGACGGAAGTGTCCCGCCGGAAACAGCCAGCGGCAATTTCGTGCTGGGGCCAGCCCATCCGGTTGCGCCCGAATTTGCCGCTGCGGCCAGCGCGCCACACGGACGGATTGTCTCCTTCACCATGGCCTCCGGACACAGCGCCCGGTTCAACCCCGGCATTGTGCGCGACGACCCCGACAGTTGTCCCAACGGCGCGATCTACACAGCCCGCTCCGCCCCCGGCGACCCGTCTGATCTGCGTCTGACGGAAAGCCATCCCGGCCCATGGACACGGCAGGTGGATGTCTATGTGCCCGCTCAGTACAAACCCGGAACCAGAGCGCCGTTCCTCGTCTTCGGCGATGGCGGTGCGGACGGTATCTATCCCGGCCGGGACCTGTTCGCGGTTCTGGATGTGCTGATCGCCGGCCACCGCCTGCCACCCATCGTCGCAATCGGTATCGGTTCCGGCGGACAGGATGCGCAGGGCAGCGAACGTGGCCGGGAATACGATACGGCGTCAGGCGCCTATGCCGAATGGGTCGAACGTGAGGTTCTGCCGCTGGCACAGCAGAAGGCCGGGATCACCCTGACACACGATCCGGATGGCCGGGCCACAATGGGCGTCAGTTCAAGCGGCGGCGCGGCATTCGGCATGGCCTGGTTCCACCCGGACCTCTACCATCGCGTGCTGGCCTATTCTCCCACGCTGACAAACCAGCAATGGCCGCATAACACCGCCATGCCGGGCGGGGCCTGGCAGTATCACTCCCCCTGGGCGGGCAACCCGAAGGCAACAGGCAGCCAGCCCGGCGCGGCGCTGATTCCCGATGCCCCGCATAAGCCGATCCGCTTCTGGTTCGCGGCGGGAGACCAGGATCTGTTCTATCCCGCCCCCGCCATGCCCGACGGCATGCATGACTGGGTAATGGCCAGTGAAAACATGGCCCGTGTGCTGGCCATGAAAGGATATGAGTATCAGTTCGTTCTGTCGCGCAACGCCGGCCATGTGGACGGTCCCACGATCGGCCAGACACTGCCCGAAGCTCTGCTCTGGCTGTGGCAGGGCTACACGCCGGGGAAAAACTGATCCGCCGCCTTCGTGTTACAGATCACCGGTAAGGAACTGAGCGCGACCGAGACCGAAACTCCAGTGCTCATCGCTGTTCTGAACGATGGAGACCATAAGATCGGAGGAAGCGAGACCGCAGCCTTTTTCGAGCTTTTCAGCAAGCAGGCGGTAGAAATTCTCGATCTGCTCTTTTGAACGCGGCCTGGAGACGATCTGGAGCAGAACGACCTTGTTCGTACGAGGAATATCGAGTCCTGTGTCCTCGACGATCATGTGGCTGGGCTCGTGCTCGGAGACGAGCTGATAGCGATCACGAGCCGGAACCTTGAAAGCTTCCAGCATGGCGGCGTGGGCCGTATCGAGAAGCGACTTCAGTTCGTCAGGGGTGCGGCTGCCTTTGACAATGTGGAAATGCAGCAGTGGCATGGTGTGCTCCTTGCGACGGGATCAGGACCGGGCTGTGCCCGGACCCGGCAGGAACCGCAGGCCCCTGCACCCTTTGAGTTTAACAAACCGGTTTCCAAAGGTCCGCGACCTCCGGCAGGTTTCAGGACAGCATCCTGAGACCTGTTGCGAGACTGAGCCGAACAGACCTGCCTGAAAACCCTTACAACGAAAAATCACGAATCCTTGCTGAACCCGGCATCAGCTTTCAGGACAGCGCGCAGCAGGACACTCGCGCCGGCCTCGGCATCCGCCTCCAGAATGCTTTCTTCCTCATTATGGCTGAGACCATCCTTGCAGGGGACAAAAATCATGGCGGTGGGCGCAACACTGGCCAGATAGGCGGCATCATGCCCCGGCCCGGACACCATATGGCGGGCGGAATAACCGGCTTCGGACGCAGCTTCCGCGACCATCCCGATGCAGGCCGGGTCGAAGTGCACCGCCGGAGCATCCCAGATCTGCACGATGTCGAGAGTGACGCCACAGGTTTCCGCAATATCGGCGAAGATTTTCTTAAACCCGGTTTCCATGTCGAGCACGACGGTATCATTCGGATCACGGATATCGACGGTGAAGAACGTCTCGCCGGGGACGACATTATTACTGTTCGGACGATTTTCAATCAGCCCAACGGTGCCGACAGCAGTGGGCGCATGGGCGAAGGCTATCTGGCTGAGCGCTTCGATCATTTTCGCGGAGGCGACCAGAGCGTCATGCCGCATCGGCATGGGGGTGGAGCCGGCATGGGCATCCTTGCCGCGCACGGTGACTTCGTACCAGCGCATCCCCTGAACCCCCTCGACGATGCCGATGGTTTTCTCTTCGGCTTCGAGAATCGGCCCCTGTTCGATGTGCAGCTCGAAATAGGCAGTGACCGGATGCCGCCCGCACGGTTCGCTGCCGCGATAGCCAATCCGCTCCAACTCGTCGCCGAAACGGATCCCCGCGCGGTCCCGCTTGTCGAGCACGTCCTGCTCGGTGAAGATGCCGGCGAACACGCCCGAACACATCATGGGCGGCGTAAAGCGCGCGCCTTCCTCGTTGGTCCAGTTAATGAGTTCGATCGGATGACGGGTGGTGTAGCCCGACCTGTGCAGGGCGCGAAGAACGGAGAGACCACCGAGCACACCAAGAATACCGTCGTATTTGCCGCCGGTCGGCTGGGTGTCCAGATGGCTGCCCATGGTGACGGGCGGCAGGCTGTCATCCTGCCCGGGGCGCCGGGCGAAGAGATTGCCCATGGAATCATAAGAGACAGTGCAGCCGAGGCTTTCACAGGTTTTGACAAACCAGTCCCGGACCTGGCGGTCCTCGTCTGTCAGAGTAAGGCGTTTGATACCGCCTTTCGGGGTACCGCCGAACCGGGCCGTTTCCATCAGGTCGACCCAGAGCGCCTGCCCGTCGATCCTGAGATTGCTGCCGGTCTTCCCGGTCTGCTTTGTCATTCCTGTGCCTTTCGCGACGAACCCGCGCCGAAACCTGTTCCGTATGCGGGATAGTTACCGCCTTCAGGAGGCGGGTTCTGCCACCCTGTTCGGATTATTGGGATGCTCGGGCCAGGTCAGCACCCCGTCAACCGGCTGCGGCTCCATTGTGATGCAATTGTCGATAGGGCAGACATGCGCGCAGAGATTGCAGCCCACGCACTCCTCCTCGATGATTTCATAACGACGCTCGTTTCCGGGCGAAGCTTTCGAGATCGACTGATGCGAGGTATCTTCGCAGGCGATATAACAGAGACCACATCGGACACAGGCGTCCTGATCGATATGCGCGATGGTTCTGAACTTCAGGTTCAGCCTGTTCCACGGCACGAAATTCGGAATCGCCCGACCGGTAACGTCGGCGAGAGTGGCATAGCCTTTCCCGTCCATCCAGGTCGAAAGCCCGTCGATCATATCTTCGACGATCCGGAACCCGTAATGCATGGCGGCGGTGCAGACCTGGAGCGTGGAAGCCCCCATGGCGAGAAATTCCGCGGCATCGCGCCAGGTGGAAATGCCGCCGATGCCGGAGATGGGAATGCCACCGATCCCCTCATCACGGGCAATATCGCCAATCATACGCAGAGCTATGGGTTTGACGGCGGGGCCGCAATAGCCGCCATGGGTGCCTTTGCCGCCAACGACAGGCATGGGAACCATCTGGTCGAGATCGACGCCGATAACGGACTGAATGGTATTGATGAGCGAAACGGCATCGGCACCACCGCGCACGGCGGCCCCGGCGGGCATGAGAATGTTGGTGATGTTCGGGGTGAGTTTCACGATGACCGGCATGCGGGTGTTCTGTTTGCACCAGCGGGTCACCATCTCCACGTATTCCGGAACCTGACCGACAGCAGCCCCCATGTTCCGTTCCGACATGCCGTGCGGGCAGCCAAAATTCAGCTCGATGCCATCGGCGCCGGTTTCCTCGATAACGGGAAGAATCGCTTTCCAGCTTTCCTCCTCGCAGGGAACCATAAGGCTGATAACGACAGCACGGTCCGGATAGTCTCTTTTGACAGACTTGATTTCCGCGATATTGGTCGCAAGCGGACGATCGGAGATCAGCTCGATATTGTTCAGCCCGATCATCCGGGTCCCGTTATAGTTCAGCGAGCCGTAGCGCGAGCTGACATTAACGACCGGCGGGTCTTCGCCAAGCGTTTTCCAGACGACACCGCCCCATCCGGCCTCGAAGGCACGACGGACGTTATACTCCTTATCCGTCGGCGGGGCGGAAGCCAGCCAGAACGGATTGGGCGATTTGATTCCGACAAAATTACTGCGCAGATCAGCCATGTTCCGTTCTCCTGTTACGCTGCAACGCCCGTGGCGGAGAGGGCTTTGCTGATCGCTTCGGCGGCATCCCGGCCGTCGCGGACAGCGGCAACGGTCAGATCCTCGCCAGCCGTGCAGTCGCCCCCGGCATACACGCCCTCCATCGTCGTACGGTACGCACTGTCCACGACAATGCGCCCGTTTTTGACAAGAACGGCTTCACCGCTGATCGGATCGGACACAAAAATCTGACCGACAGCTTTCAGCACCATATCGGCAGGGACGACGAAGGTGTCTTCCGCGTCATATGTCGCGCGACCATCCGCTGTTGCGACGCCACGGGCAAATTCCACGCCACCAAGGGCGCCGTCTTCCGGAACCATGCGGACCGGGGAGGACCAGAGGCGCACGGTCACGCCGTTGGTCTGCGCCCATTCACGTTCGACAGGGGTGGCGGACATCTGTTCGTGGCCGCGCCGGTAGACGAGCGTAACCTCGTCGGCACCAAGACGGCGAGCCTGCACAGCGGCATCCACGGCAGTATTGCCGCCGCCAATGACAACGACACGCCGGCCGACCGGAACATCTTTCTTATCCCTCGAGCGGACCGCTTCAATAAAGGTCACGGCGTCCTGCACGCCTTCCAGTTCCTCGCCTTCAACCCCCATGGCCCGGACACCGGCAAGCCCCATACCGAGAAAAACAGCGTCATAGTCACGGCGAAGTTCGACCAGCGAGAGATCCGCGCCCAGCCTGCGGTTGCCTTCGAAAGTGATGCCCCCGATATCCATGAGGAAATCCACCTCGCGCCGGGCAAACTCATCGGCGAGTTTATAGGCAGCGACACCATATTCGTTGAGGCCACCCGGCTGACTGCGCGCATCCAGCAACATGACATCGTGACCATGCATGGCCAGCCGGTGAGCGCAGGCCAGACCGGCAGGTCCGGCGCCGACCACTGCAATCCGGCGCCCGGTCAGCGGAGCGCGGGTGAAAGGCTGACCGCCATGCTCCATCTGCCAGTCCGTAGCGTGACGTTGCAGAGCGCCGATGCGGATCGGATTCCCTTCTTCACGCGCGTTGTGCACACATTTCTGCTCACAGAGAATCTCTGTCGGACAGACACGGGCGCAGGAGCCACCAAGAATGTTGGACTCCAGAATGGTCTTTGCCGACCCCTGCATGTTCCCGGTGGCAATCGCTTTGATAAATTTCGGAATATCAATGCCGGTCGGACACGCCTCGACGCAGGGCGCGTCATAACAGAAGAAGCAGCGATCGGCTTCGACCGTGGCCTGCCCGGCCGTAAAGGGCGGGTGGGCGTCGGCAAAATTGACGGCCAGTTCAGCGTCGCTTAGCCGGGCACTGGCGATATCGGGGATTCGCGTCATGACAGCTCCTGTCACCTGAGTCTGAAAACGATCATAAGGCGGATCAATCTGATTCCGCAATATATTTCCTGACCATCGGTTCAGGTTTCTCCGGCGGACAAGCCCAACCGCTGCCCGGCCCCGCTAAAATCGCGGCGCCCTGCCACACATCATATCACCAGAGGGCGGATCCGCCGGACTTTCCGCGGAGTCCCAACAAGCCCCCCCGGGGAGAGCGTCATTCAAAATCGGTCGGAAGCTGCGGCGCGCGGCGATGTTCGAACATGCGTCTGATCTGGCCCGGCAGAACACGGCCCACGGACAGATCCTCCGGAATTTCGTTCTCGCGAAACCAGCCGACAGCAGAAGTTTCGATGCTGGTGGCCGGCGCCCCTCCCGTGACCTCGCAGAGGAAAAACAGCTTGTAGCAGGAGAAAACGCCGTTCGGATGCGCCTGCCTTGTCCGGTCCCACAAGGCCGCCAGCTTCACGACCGCAACCTGATAGCCGCTTTCTTCCAGAACTTCCTTCGCGGCATTCTCAGCAGCCGTAACATTCGTGTCTGCCCAGCCACCCGGAAGAGTCCAGCGATCCCGGTCAGCCGTTTCCCGGACCATCAGCAGCCGGTCTTCCTGATCGAAGACCGCAGCGCGGACATCGATTTTCGGCGTAGCATAGCCGGTTTCACCAGCGAACAGGGCGACAATACGTTCGGCGGATGTCTCCGTATGGGAAGCAAAGATCCGGGCCGACAGATCACGCAGGGCGACATAGCGCTCGCGGTCGTACTGATCCTGCGTGAAGGCAAGGCCCGTCTGGGCGATGGCCTGGAGTTCTCTCGCCCAGACAAGCCAGTCGGGTTCGCGGGCCGAAAGGTTCTCGCTCACATGTTGTCCTCTTCTGCCGGGGCCGGAGTCGTGTCGCCGCACTCCACGCTCTCAGCCGAAAATTTTCCCGATCCAGTCTTCGACGGAATCACCGCTGCTGATCGCCGGGGCGATCAGACCATCGACCATGAACGTCGGTGATACGTGGATGCCATTTTGCCGTGAATATTTGCAGTGCCATTTAATGACCGCCTGAAGCTCCGGCACTGCAAAGGCACGCGCGAGCGCGACACCACTATATGTTTCAAGCCGGGCGATAATGTCATTCGGTGTGGCGTCCATATTAGGGCCGGCGCAATGGCTGACGAACTCGAATTCCTCGCGATGCGCTCCGACAGCCGCCATCACTTTCTTCGCGGTCTCCCTGCCGCCTTCCAGCGTGGAAGCCGCCAGAATGCAGCGCACGATAATGCCGGAAAACAGATGCCAGGGCTGTGACTGCATCCGGATTTTGATGGTGAGCTTATCGCTGCCTGCCTGCTGCAGCAGATCATCGAGCTTATTGAATGCCCTGACCGAAAACGGACAGGTCGGCTCAAGAAAGGCCTCGAAGACTGTCGGACCCTGACCCCAGACAAGCGGGTCGGCATGAAACGGAGATGGTGACTGGGGCATGTGCGCTGATCTTCCCGTTGCTTTACGGAAGGCTAACAGCAATCAGGAGATTTCGAAAATACTGCGTCTGCCCTCGGGATCGCGCGACATCCGGGGTCCGGAGGCACCACGGCGTCCGGGCCTCTGCCGCCCGGACGCCGCGAAAGCTGTCAGTCTTTACTGAGCCGCGCCAGACGTCGTGGCCGTGCGATTTATGATCGCGGTCCCGGTAGCGGTTCCGGCGGTCGTCGCGGCGCTGGTCGCGGCCGTTCCGGCAGCCGCCGCCGCAGGCGCCCCTGCCGTGCCAGGCGTGGATGTGGCGGGCAGCACCGCAGCCGGGCCGCTCCACACCGCACTCTGACTCTGCGCCGGGATCGAAGGCGAACCGAAAGCCGACACCGGCCCGAAAGGACCGCCATTGACATTGCGCATCGTCGATTCCGGCTGGCGCATACAACCACGGATCAGCGGCGTGCAGACGCCATCGTTACCGATCATCTTGTCATTGTCGCCGGTGTAATGAACTTCCGTCACCTGATTATGGTCGAGACGCATGATCGCGGTACAGGCACTGCCATTCCCGGTAACGCTGACCGCTCCGAGCCCGAACGGATTAACCGAAAAAGCTCCGGTCGAACTCGGCTTATAGGCATATTGATAAAGCTGCGTCGTGGCGTTCAGCGTCGTGACCTTGTCCGGCGCTCCGGCACAGGCCTGCAAATCATTTGACGTCATCCCGATCATAGCCAGCTGCGCTTTATGCGCAGTGCGTGAATCAAAATAACCGCATGCACTCAGACTCAACACGGCACTCATCAGCACCACACGCGACGCAACCCGGGACATATCTTCTCCGTAACCAGACTTCAGGGGAGACAACCTTCAGGGTCGCCTCAATGCACAGGCCTGTACATCATCGATTTCTTACCGGAACAAGACAAGCCGACCGGCCCCTGTCAATGCAGCAGTTTCATTTTTCTGCAAACCGCACAGACGCGCCCCTCAGAAAACCGTGTCCTTTCCCGGCACCCGAAAGAGTTGCGACGACGCCCGGCAATGCCTATTAGCCAGAGCCATGCACCCTTTCGGGTGCGCCAGCATCCATGATGCGGGGTCAGCCGGATAGCTCCGGCAACTGAATGTCAGTGCCCCTGCCAAGTCCCCGGAGTACTTATTCAATGAGCACGATTTCACCCGGCGAAATTGCCCGCCTGCAGGTCTGCCTGCGCCGCCTTCTCGGCTCACAGGGCCTCACCGTAAATCCCCCGCCCCGCCCGGGTCTGTCCGTGGAACTTGCGGTCAATGGCGAAGTCATCGGCACGCTGCACCGCGATGATGATGAAGGCGAGGTGTCCTACAACCTCAACATCGTCCTGCTGGAAGAAGACCTTCCGGCCAAAGCATAAAAAAAGTCCGCCTCCCGCGCGGGAGGCGGACTAATCCGCATGCTGCCGGGGTAAACCGGTCAGGCATGGCGCTGAGTGATGGAAGCCTCCATCACAGGATGACTGGCAGGCACCGGAAAATCGACCCGGGTCAGCTTCCAGCGCCACCCTTCGATCCGTAGCTGCACGCGCAGCGGCGTTTCATTTTCATGACCGGGAAGCGCAACCTGCGCCTCGAACAGATTCGCGCTGGTGAACCTGACAACGGCATGCGTCAGAGCCGACAGAACTTCCCTGTTATCGTTCGCACCGGGCGCGGACGCCATCGCCTCGTCAACCACATGCCCGAGATTTCGCTGATTCACCGTCAGATCAACCGCATTCGACACAACGTTTGTCGCAAAGGATGACCCGAATTCCGGCAGCTCTTCAACAGCATCCGCCGCCGGACCGAGGTGCAGCCCGTCCAGAACCTGCTCTTTCAGAGACGCATCCAGAGATGACCAGTTAATCGTCTGCCCAAGCGCCGTCATGTCCCGGTTCGAAACAGAAGATGCGATCGTCCATAACGTCACGAACGGAGACGCGGCGTACAACCCAAGCGACATCATGAAAGCTGCGATACAGACCCGCCGTGCCCGCTTTCTGGCGGGGCAGGCCCATGCGTCAGATGTGGAGGTGGCCGGTGCGAAATACATGATGAACCCTGTTTGTGTCCTGAATGTGATACCACATGCAACACAGTTATGCATTTACGGCTTCACTGATTCGCACGTCAATCACGAAAATGTGATTTCCATCGCACCACATCGTGTTCTTTCGCTCCAGACCCCGCAGACCGGAGATCACCGTGTCCCCTGACTTCACGGAAGCTGAAATCCAGCGCTATTCCCGCCACATTCTCCTGCCGGAAGTCGGAGGAACAGGGCAGTTACGCCTGAGAAACGCTTCGGTTCTGATCATCGGCGCCGGCGGGCTCGGCTCGCCCGTCGCGCAATATCTCGCAGCGGCGGGCGTGGGCCGGATAGGACTTGTCGATCACGACCGGATTGAACTGTCCAATCTCCAGCGACAGATTCTTCATACCACGGAACGCGTCGGCTCCCTGAAAGTTGATTCGGCGAGAGAAACATTGTCCGCCCTCAATCCGGAAATCGTGATCGAGACGCACGACAGACGTCTGGACACCGGCAACGCCGCGTCCCTTGTGCGCGGCTACGACCTCGTCTGTGACGGAAGTGATAATTTCGAGACTCGTTATCTGGTGAACGCTACCTGCGTGCAGGCGCAACGAACACTTGTCTCGGCGGCCGTGACGCGGTTCGACGGGCAGCTTTCAACCTTCCGGCCCCACCTGGGCGGCCCCTGCTATGAATGTCTGTTCCCCCGAAGCAAAAGCGTCGCGGATGCGCCCTCCTGCGGCGATGCCGGGATATTCGGTGTTGTGACCGGCGTGCTCGGAACCCTTCAGGCAACGGAAGCCCTGAAGGAAATTCTCGGGCTGGGCGAGACCCTGGCCGGACGGCTCCTGCTGTGGGACGCACTCGCAACCCGCTTCACCACGATCGCCATCGCGCGCGACCCGACATGCCCGGTCTGCGGACATCTTCCGCCGGAGCCGAGTCCGTGACCCACCCTCATCGCCCGGGCCTCGCCCTGATGCTGTGCAGCGATGATTTCGATCGCCTGCACGCTGGGTTCATGCTGGCAGCGGCCGCCCTCGCGCTCGATCGCCCGGTTGTCGTTTTTGCGACCGGCCCCGGCGTTCTGGCACTTTGTCAGGAGGCCCCGTCGCTCATGTTCGCGGAAAGAAATGCCGGGCTGGCGGAAAGAGGCGTCGCGTCTCTGTTCACCCTGCGCGATGCGCTTGTGGCAATGGAGGCACCCCTGCTGGCCTGCGAATCGGGGCTGCGCAGAACGGGCGCCCAGCCGCAAGACCTGCTTCCCGGGGTGCGCGTCGTCGGGCTGCCAACCTTTCTTGACCTCTCGGCGGACCATCAGATCGTGACTTTCTGACGGTTCCGGGCGTCATGACCCCAGGGAATACACGAACCGTCTTGCCGCCGGGCGCAGAACGCGGCACGGATGCGCGCATGATCGCTTCCCGCTCCCTGTACGCGGCCGCAGTTCTGTTTGCCGCGCCTGCCTCCGTGTCACTCGCAGACTCTGCGCTTGCGGCAACGACAACCGCAACGCCGGACGCGTCTCCGCATCACCACCATCACCATAAAGCGCAGGAGAAGGCCGGCTCCGGAACCGCATCGTCCGGCAAGGCCGCGCCGCATCATCACGGAAGCACCACCGGCGCAACCGCGGCTAAAACACATGCCGGGACAAAAAAATCCGCCGGGCATGCGGAAAAGCCGCATCACAAGCCCCACACACCGAAACATGTCCACCACACCGGGCCGACGCCCGGAGCACCGGTCACGACGCCGCTTCCCGAGGATGGCGAGCCGGCAAACGCGCCGGATGCCACGCAGAACGGCGCAAACGGTCAGCCCGACGTTCCGAAAGGCACCAACACCGGGCTGCCGCTGCCGCGCTTTGCTTCCCTGCGGGCCGATAAGGTCAATATGCGCGCGGGACCGGGCGACCGGTACCCGATCCAGTGGGTTTACCATCGTCGTGGCCTGCCGGTTCAGATCGAACGCGAATTCGATGTGTGGCGCCTGGTCGAGGATTCCGACGGCGTCAAAGGATGGGTGCATCAGGCCACCCTGGCCGGCGCCCGGGACTTCGTGATCCCCTCGCCGGCAGGACCCGCGCCTGCCGCACCGGCACAGCAGGCGCCAGCGGAAGATAAGCCGCAGGCCGCCGCAGAGCCGGAACAACAGGCGGCCAGACACACCGAATCCCGGATTCTCGGCCATGTCAGAACGGTTGCGGACGCAGCCGACATTTCCGGCGCCGTCATCCTGAGAGCATCGGGAGATAACGATGCCTCACCCGTGGCCGTGCTGGCGCCCGGCACGGTGGGCACGCTCAAAACCTGCGCGTCCGGCTCCGCCTGGTGCAGGGTCTCGGTGCGTCAGTATGATGGCTGGCTCAGACGCAGCGCGATCTGGGGTCTTTCCGCCGATGAAGCCTACCCGCCCTCCTGACACGAAGATGTGGATTACGCGGCGGGAAACACTCCGGCATACAATGCGTTCGACAGACTGTCGGTCCTGCTGAGGCAGGACCATCTCACCGGGTGAAACTGTTCGTCACAGGAGAAAAACGCGGCACGATTCACACTGTCCGGAAGTGTGGGCCGGGCCGGGTTTACGTGCGGGGACGGGCTCTGCTTTATCCGGTGCTCCTTGGGGAAAGCATGTAATGGTAGCCGCGCATTGCCGAACAAAAATCGTTGCCACTCTGGGTCCGGCCTCTTCGGACGCTGAGACGATCCGCGATCTCGCCCGCGCCGGGGCGGACGTGTTTCGCTTTAATTTCTCCCACGGGACTCATGATGACCACGCGGCCCGCCATCGTATCGTGCGTCAGGTCGAAAAAGAGATCGGCCGTCCGCTCGGGATTCTCGCCGATGTTCAGGGTCCCAAACTGCGTGTGGGCCGGTTTGCCGATGGCCGGGTCATACTGGAGACCGGCAGCAAGTTCCGGCTCGATCTCGACGATGCGCCAGGCGACATCACCCGCGTTAATCTGCCTCACCATGAGATCATATCCGTTGCGCAGCCCGGCAGTATCCTCCTGCTGGATGACGGCAAGCTGAAACTTTGCGTGACAGCGATCGGTAAGGATTTCCTTGAAACCGAAGTCGTCGTCGGCGGCCCCCTCAGCAACCATAAGGGCGTCAATGTCCCGGATCTGGTGCTGCCAATCCCCGCCCTCACCCAGAAAGACCGCGACGATCTCGATTTCGCGCTGAATATGGGCGTGGATTTCGTCGCGCTATCGTTTGTCCAGCGGCCGGAAGACGTGATTGAAGCCCGCACCCTGACGAACGGACGCGCCTGGATCGTGGCGAAACTGGAAAAACCCCAGGCGATGGACAATCTGGAGGAGATTCTGGAAGTCACCGACGCCGTCATGGTCGCGCGCGGTGATCTCGGCGTGGAACTCCCGCCGGAGACCGTGCCGCTGGCGCAAAAACGCATCACCCGCCTGGCGCGGAAGCTGGGCAAGCCGGTCATCGTGGCGACACAGATGCTGGAAAGCATGATCACGGCGCCGACACCCACACGGGCCGAAGCCTCCGATGTGGCGACGGCCGTGTTTGACGGCGCGGATGCGGTCATGCTGTCGGCGGAATCGGCGGCAGGCAAATACCCGCGCGAGGCCGTCGCCATCATGAACCGGATCGTCGAACGCGTGGAAGCCGATTCAGGCTGGCAGGCGATGATGAAGGCGGGGCGCCTGGAGCCCGAGCATTACGTCGCCGATGCAATCGCGGGCGCCGCCGAACATATCGCCGGAACACTGGGCGCCAGCGCCATCGTCGCCTATACCCATGCCGGGCCGACCGCCCTGCGCGTGGCCCGGGAACGGCCTTTTTCTCCCATCCTCGGTGTGACGCCCACAGAGATAACGGCGCGGCGCCTGACCCTGGTATGGGGCGTGCAGGCTTTCGTCGCCGATCCTTCCCGACCCGTTCAGAACACCGAAACCATGGTTTCGACAGCCATCGACGTCGCCAGGCAGAGCGGCAGGACACAACCCGGCGACACGATCGTCATCACGGCGGGCATGCCGTTCGGTGTCAGCGGCTCGACAAATACATTGCGGGTAGCACGCCTCCCGGAAGCCTGACCCCGCTTTCTTCCCGGGAGGACATCGGAGAGGAACCCCGGGGCGTCCTGACGACCAGCCATTCGTGAGAACTCCGGCTCTGGAACGCAGGACGCCCGCAGGGTATGAGGGTGTAACAAGCACAGCGTGCGGAGACCCCCTTCGCCTTCGTGCGCCAACAATCATCGGGCGCGACATGAGCACGACACGACAGTTTTTCGGGACCGACGGCATACGCGGGACAGCCAATACCCACCCCATGACCGTCGAAGTCGCGCAAAAACTCGGACAGGCCGCGGGCCTCCACTTCATGCGCGGCCATCACCGGCATCGCGTCCTGGTCGGCAAGGATACGCGACTGTCCGGCTATATGATCGAGTGTGCGCTCGTGGCCGGCTTTCTGTCGGCAGGTATGGATGTGACCCTGGTCGGACCGATGCCCACACCGGCGATTGCGATGCTGACACGGTCGCTCCGGGCCGATCTCGGCGTGATGATTTCCGCGTCTCATAATCCGTTCAGCGATAACGGAATCAAACTCTTCGGACCCGACGGTTTCAAACTCTCCGATCAGGAAGAAGCCGCGATCGAAGCCATGATGATGGCCGACCTGTCGGGCCGCCTCGCAGCTCCCGCCGAGATCGGCCGGGCGACGCGCCTGAACGACGCGGCCGGACGATATGTGGAACACGCCAAGGCCTCTTTTCCGCGCGGCTGCCGTCTGGACGGACTGAAAATCGTCATCGACTGCGCGAATGGCGCGGCCTATCGCGTCGCGCCGACGGCGTTGTGGGAACTCGGCGCCGATGTCATCAGACTTGGCTGCGAGCCTGACGGCGTGAATATTAACGAAAACTGCGGATCAACTCATCCGGAGGCGCTCTGCCGGGCCGTCGTCGCACACGGCGCCCATCTCGGAATTGCCCTCGATGGCGATGCCGACCGCATGCTGCTCGCCGATGAGAGAGGCAATCTGATCGACGGCGACCAGATCATCGGCCTGATCGCCCGGTCATGGGCCGCAAGCGGCCGCCTCGCGACGACTTCAATTGTGACGACGGTCATGTCCAATATGGGTCTGGAGCGTTTTCTCGCCTCACTCGACCTCAAACTGGAACGTACCTCTGTCGGTGACCGGTATGTTGTCGAGAGGATGCGGGAAAACGGAGCGAATCTCGGCGGAGAGCAGTCCGGGCATCTGGTGCTGTCGGATTTCGCAACCACCGGGGATGGCCTGCTCGCGGCATTGCAGGTTCTGGCCGTGCTGATCGAAGACGGCAGGCCGGCCAGTGAAGTCTGCCGCGTGTTTTCGCCGTTCCCGCAAATGCTCCGGAATATCCGCTTCTCCGGCCCCAGCCCTCTGCAGCTGCCTCAGGTCAAAGCAGCCCGGGCGCAGATCGAAGCGCGTCTCGGAAAAAGCGGACGACTCGTCTTGCGGGAAAGCGGCACCGAACCGCTGGTGCGCGTCATGGTTGAAGCCGAGGACCCCGATACAGTCGAAAACGCGGTTGACGACATGTGCGCGGCCATCCGGGCTGTGTACGAACCGGCCTGATCCGGTGCGCGCCCGGATTCTGAGCATCGCAGGCAGCGATTCCGGCGGGGGCGCCGGGATTCAGGCGGACATAAAGACCGTCACGGCGCTGGGCGGATTTGCAACCACGGCGATTACCGCCGTAACCGCGCAGAATACGCTTGGTGTTTTCGGCGTGCTGGATATTCCACCTGAATTCCTGCGAAAACAGATCCGATGCGTTCTTGATGACATCGGAACCGATGCGTTCAAGACCGGCATGCTGGGACAGGCGCAGAACATCGCGGTTGTCGCGGAGGAGATCTCCCGCTACCGGAACATGCCGTTTGTGCTGGACCCCGTCATGGTCGCAAAAGGGGGCGCTTCGCTTTTGCAAAAGGATGCACTCGCAATCCTGACCGCCCGACTTATTCCGCTCTGCACGCTTCTCACGCCAAACATACCCGAAGCCGAAACGCTGCTGGACCGCCCGATTTCAGGCGAGGACGATATGATCGCGGCTGCGCAAGCGCTGCGCGAAAAAGGGGCGCCGGCTGTCCTGCTGAAGGGCGGGCATCTGCCCGGAAACCGTCTGACCGATGTTCTCGTAACACCGGACGGCATTGAGACCTTTACCGCTGAGCGAATTCAGACCCGACATACTCATGGTACCGGTTGCACGCTGGCCAGCGCGACAGCGACTCTCCTGGCTCAGGGACGCTCTTTGCGGGATGCCGTTATGGAAGCCCGCCTTTATCTCAGAGCCGCCATTGCGGCGGCACCGGAACTGGGAGCGGGAGCCGGCCCCGTCGATCATGGCGTGATGATCGCGCCTGACCGGAACGGGCCGCGTGTATCGTGAGTCTCAGGCCGCAACCTGCGGCTGGCTGAGCCGAACCGCGACAGGCGCCGCTTCGACCGGAACATCCATCGCAGCCACATCCGTGCGCTGCATCTGCTCGCGGAGCATGTAGCCACGGCCCCAGACGGTGGTGATCAGGTTTCCCGCCCCAACAGTCTGCAGTTTTTTGCGCAGCTTGCAGATGAAAACGTCGATGATCTTCATCTCCGGTTCATCCATGCCACCATATAGATGGTTCAGAAACGCATCCTTCGTCAGGACCATTCCCTTGCGCAGCACGAGCAGCTCAAGAATTGCATATTCCTTGCCCGTCAGATGAACCGGGGCATCGTTAACCGTCACCTCGCGGCTGTCGAGACTCAGCTGAAGCGGGCCAACACGCAGGGTTGGTTCACTGAATCCTTTGGAACGGCGCAGGATAGCCTGCATGCGGGCAATCAGTTCCTCGGGATCGAACGGCTTCGTGAGATAATCGTCAGCGCCGACCGAGAAGGCTTTTACCTTAGCCTGCGGCCGGGTGAGCCCGGAGAGGACAACAATCGGGGTCGCAACGCGTGCCGCACGGACGCGGCGGACAACCTCATATCCTTCAATATCCGGAAGCATCAGCTCCAGCACGGCGAGATCATAATCGTAATGACGAAGCATCTCGACTGCCTCTTCGCCGCTGCTGACATGATCAACAGTAAATCCGGCGCCCTTCATGATCTGGGTGACATCGTTCACCGCGACCGTATCATCTTCGACGAGCAGAACACGCATCTGAGTAACTCCCGGTTCGTTGTTGACCATTAGTTACCACCAGAGGTTGTATGCGTCTACGGAAATTTCACGTAAAGCGTGTATAAAGAATTTCTACACTCGTTAATGAAACGGAAAACGTATGATTTTTGACACTATTCTCACCATATCCCGGAAAAACCCGGCTATATGACAAGATCAGAGCTCCTCGACCGTTTCTCCGCAACCTGCGCGGGTATTCCAGCCGCAACCGCGTCCGCACGCATAACCGGAGTCTCGGGGCTTGCCGTGACCGTTTCCGGCCTGGGCGGACTCGCCTCCGTCGGAGACCGGATCACACTGCTCCGGCGCGACCGGACAGAGATCCCGGCGGAAATCATCGGGTTTTCCGGCGTGACAGCGCGCGCGATGGCGTTCGGCAGCCTCGATGGAATCGGAAGCGGAAGCGAAGCACGGTTTCCGCTCTTTATCAGTCCGAAAGCACCAAAGCCCGGCGGCACACTCCGGGTTTCCGATGCCTGGGTGGGACGGATCATTGATCCTCTCGGACGCCCGATCGACGGAAAAGGGCCGCTGCCACCGGGCGACATCGCCCGCCCGGTGCGCGCCTCACCTCCGGAGGCGACCCTCCGCGCCCGGCTCGGGCCACGGATCGATCTCGGCGTCCGGACCATGAATCTGTTCACCACCTGCCGGGAAGGGCAGAGACTCGGATTGTTCGCCGGTTCCGGCGTGGGAAAATCAACGCTGATGTCGATGCTGGCGCGCAATACCGCCTGCGATGTCGCCGTTATCTCACTGGTCGGCGAACGTGGCCGCGAAGTCAGAGAGTTCGTCGAGGACGATCTTGGACCGGAAGGGCTGGCGCGCTCGGTTGTGGTGGTCGCGACATCCGACTCTCCGCCGCTGATGCGACGTGAAGCTGCCTACGCCGCGCTGACGGTTGCCGAATATTTCAGCGACGCGGGAAAATCGACTCTTCTTCTTATGGACAGCGTCACCCGCTTCTGCCAGGCCCTGCGCGAAATCGGCCTTTCCATGGGCGAACCACCCGCCACGCGGGGTTATCCACCCTCGGTGTTTGCCGAACTGCCGAGACTGCTCGAACGCGCAGGCCCGGGTATCGTGCAGCCGGACGGGACGGCCGGCCAGATTTCCGCGCTCTTTTCCGTTCTTGTCGAAGGTGACGATCAGAACGAGCCGATCGCCGATGCCGTGCGCGGCATTCTCGACGGTCACATCGTCATGGACCGACGGATCGCGGAGAGCGGCCGCTACCCGGCGATCGATGTCCTCCGATCCCTGTCGCGCACTGTGCCCGGCTGCAATTCAGCGGATGAAAATGCCCTGACACAACGAGCCCGGGCCATCCTCGCCGTCTACGCCGAGATGGCGGACATGATCCGTCTGGGTGCGTACAAGCCCGGCGCCGATCCGGATGTCGATGAAGCCATTCAGCTTCGGCCGGCCATCGAGCAGATTCTCTCGCAGGGCAAACATGAATGTGCCCGGCTCCCGGACTGTTTTGCCGCGCTCAGAGACGCGCTCGCGGAAACCCCGATTCCGGAAGAAGGCGCCGCCGGATGATCTGTCTTGTGATCGCCCCCCGGCCGCCAACCCGCATAATTTCCTGACAGGACAGATATCCATGGCCAGATCCCCGCTCGACTCGCTTCTTCGTCTCAGACGTCAGGAACTCGACGAAGCAAAACGACTGCTCTCCGAGGCGCTGGCACAGGCCATGACTGCTGCCAACGCCATAAAGAACGCCGAGCAGAATATGGTCAAAGAACGTGATATCGCGCTCGATCTCTCAGCCGATGATCGGACAGTCGAGACCTATTCCCGCTGGCTGCCGATCGGGAGAGCCGCTCTCGAGCGAGCCAGAAAGCAGGAGCAGGACGCAGCCGCCGGGGTTCAGTCTTCGCGCACCCGCGTCAATATGGCCCGGGCCGCCCTGGAAGTCGCGGAGAAGCTGGCGGAAAGTCGCGCAAAGGAAGAGCAGGCACGCCAGGACAAAAAAGAACAGAATACGCTCGACGACCTGTCCGCCCGCCGCTCTTACGACGCCGAATAACCCTCCTTCACACAATCCCCCTTCCAAACTCGCTCGTGACAGCTAACAGAGGTAAACATAGCCGCTTCTGACAGAAGCCCGACCCGGACCCCGCCGCGTATGACCGAGAAGACATTAAGGCTGCCGACCCGCGCCGCCACGGAACACCTGGCCGTCGCGATCGCCCGGGCCACCCGGCCCGGCGACGCCATCCTTCTTTCCGGTCCGCTGGGCGCGGGGAAAAGCGTCTTCGCAAGAGCATTTCTGCGTGAGCTCTGCCACGACCCCGCACTGGATGTCCCCAGCCCGACCTTCACACTCGTACAGACCTATGACGCCACCATCTCACCCGTGGCGCATTTTGACCTCTGGCGTCTCGACGGACCGGAGGCTCTGGAAGAACTGGGCTGGGACGATGCGCGAAACGGCGTCGTCCTGGTCGAATGGCCGGAACGGCTGGAGGACATGACACCACCGGATGCCCTCCATATTGTCCTTACGCCGGACGCCATAACCGCGACGGACGAGACCGGAACAGAGGACACACCCCGAACCGTGACGCTGACCGGCTGGGCGGCACGCCTCTGCACGCTGTCTCCGGCAGGACTCCCCCACGCATGAGTAAAACTCTTCCTCTGGCGACACTTCCGGCTCATCTCCGCTTTCTCGACGAAATCGCCGCCCGCTGGACCGCCGGCGTCGATGAAGATCCGGAACTGATCGGAAACGGTACCCTCGTGCTGCCCGGCCGTCGCGCTGCCCGTGCTCTGACCGAAGCGTTCCTCCGTCATACCGACGGCCGCGCGGTCCTGCTCCCCGCGATCGTTCCGATCGGCGGCCTGGATGAGGCGGAAATGGCGCTCGCCAGCCCGGAAAGCCTGCTTCTGCCGCCCGCCGTTCCACCGATGCGCCGACTGGCGGTTCTGACCCGGCTGGTGCTCCAGGCGGAAAACGCCTTCGGTACGCGACCGATGCTCGATCAGGCCTGGCCACTGGCGCGCGCGCTGGCGGATCTGATGGATGAAGCCGAACGGACGGACATCGACCTGGCGAGAGCGTTGCCGGACGCCGTGGACGAGGGTTTTGCAGCGCACTGGCAGGTGACGCTGCAATTTCTCGGCATTGTCACCTCGGTCTGGCCCGAATGGCTTCGCGAACAGGGACTGATGAATCCCGTGGCCCGTCAGGTCGCGCTGCTTAAAGCGCAGGGGGCATACTGGGCGCGGAATGTCAGCAAAGCCACCAGCCGGCTGTGGGCCGTGGGCTTCACGGACGCACTGCCCGCGACAGCGGAAGCTCTGCGCGGTATTCTGACTCACCCGAACGGTCGCCTCGTCCTGCAGGGTCTCGATCTTTCAATGGACGAAGACACCTTCGCAGCCCTGCCGGACGGCCATCCGCAGGCGGGCTTTTCCCGCTTACTGGCCACGCTCGACGCCCGGCGCGACGACGTGGAGCTCTGGCCCCCGGTTCTCCCGGACGAGGCCGGACAGCACACCCCGCCCGCCACCCGCGCCGACCTGATCGCCCGGGCTCTGTTGCCGGCCAGCGCCCTCGGCGACTGGACGCTGAACCCGGAGCGCGTCGACTGCACCGGCCTGATGCGACTGACAGCAACCGATCAGCAGGAAGAAGCAGCGGCCATCGCGCTCGCGCTCCGGGCCGCCATCGCGCGGAAAGGACGGCGGGCCGCGCTGGTCACGCCCGATCGCGCCCTGGCCGGCCGCGTCGCCGCCGAACTGGCGCGATGGGACATCCTCGCCGATGACAGCGCCGGCGAGCTTCTCATAGCAACGCCGGCCGCCGTTCTGGTCCGCCTGCTCGCCCAGGCCGCGGATCAGAATCTCGCCCCCGTCGCGCTGCTCGCGCTGCTGAAACATCCGCTGGTCGCCTGCGGCATGAGCCCGGGCGCCTGCCGGGCTTCGGCCCGCCTCATCGAGCGGCTGCTACTCCGTGGTCCGGCTCCCGCCCCGGGGATCGGGGGGCTCCGGGCACGGGTCATCGAACTGCGGCAGGATGAGACCGACCCGCTGCCCGGAGCCTCGGCCGACCGCCCGGACGAACCACAGCCGGTCGATCTTTTTCTCGACCGGCTCGAAGCCTGCCTGCTCCCGGCGCTGAACGCCACGCGTGAGGCCGCGCCGCTGCCGGATCTGCTGACCGCCCTGCTGACAGCGGCGGAATCCCTGGCGGCAACGGACGAAACACCGGGCGCCGACAGGCTCTGGAGCGGCGAGGACGGCAACGCGCTGGCGCACCGGCTTTCCGATCTGCTGACCTCCGGCGACGTCCTGCCCCCGCAACCATGGACAGTGCTGGACGGCCTGCTCTGCGCCGTGCTGACCGAAGAGCGAATCCAGACCCGTCATGCCCTCCGGGGGCGCGGCGAAACAACGCTGACACTGCATCCCCGCGTGTTTATCTGGGGTCAGACCGAAGCGCGTTTGCAAACAGTCGATCTGATAATTCTGGGCGGCCTGGTCGAAGGCGTCTGGCCACCGGCAACGGACCCGGGACCATGGCTCAGCCGTCCGATGCGAACCCGCGTCGGACTGCCCTCGCCGGAACAGGCCATCGGACAGGCCGCGCATGATTTTGCGACCTGCATCGCTTCAGCCGAAGAGGTGATCCTCTCCGCTCCGGGCCGCCGCGAAGGCGCCCCCGCCGTGCCGGCCCGCTGGCTTGTCCGGCTTGATGCGTTTCTCGCCGGACGCGGCCAGAGCCTGCCGGACCATCCCGCGCAATCCTGGCTGAAACAGCTCGATCGCCCGGACGGCGCGCCGGTCGCAGCCACCCCGCCCGCGCCCCGCCCGCCTCTGAGCCGGCGCCCGCGCAGACTCAGCGTCACGGAAATAGAAACGTGGATACGCGATCCTTATGCGATCTATGCCCGGCATGTCCTTAAACTGAGACCGCTCGATCCGCTGGAACAGTCCGTGGATGCGTCGGATTACGGCAGTCTCGTTCATGGCGCGCTCGATGACTGGTTCCGGGAGCACGGCACAAACTGGCCCGCGAACGCAGCCGCGCGCCTGCAAAGCCTCTTTCTCGCCCGACTCGACAACGCCGGCCTGCGCCCCGCTCTCGCCGCCTGGTGGCGTCCGCGCCTGACCCGGATCGCCGCCTGGGTCGCAGAGGCGGAAACCGCCCGCCGTCAGAACGGTGTGCCATCCAGGATCGTCACGGAAGCCCGGGGACGCACCCGGATGACGGATCTGCCGGGCGGACCGTTCGATCTGACAGGCCGGGCCGACCGGATCGACGTGTTCGAAGACGGCAGCGCGTCGATCCTCGATTACAAGACCGGCAGCGTCCCTTCGAATACCAACGTGGTGGCCGGCTGGAATCCGCAGCTTCCGCTTGAGGCCGCCATGCTCGCGACCGGCGGCTTCCCGGACGTCCCGCCCGAACCCGGCGACAAAAAGCCGGTCAGCGTCACGGAACTGCTGTACTGGCGACTAACCGGCGGCGCCAGTCCGGGCGAGGATATGGGCGTGACGGTTAAAGACGGAACCATCGCGGAACTTGCCGTGCTGGCCTGGGAAAGTCTCCGGGAGCGGGTCACTGCCTATGACAATCCGGATCAGCCCTATCTGTCTCACCCCCATCCGGGCAACGAGCCGCGTTTCGCCGATTACGCTCAGCTCGCCCGCGTGGCGGAATGGAGCACGGCACGGGAGGACGGAAGCGAATGATGACCGCCATTCAGCTGGCCTGCGAACAGCAGAACATCGCCTCCGACCCGAACGCCTCCGTTTTCGTCTCGGCCTCCGCCGGAAGCGGTAAAACCAAGCTGCTGATCGACCGGCTGCTGCGTCTGATGCTCCCGCGCCCCGATCCGCACGATCCGCAGGCGCCACTCATCCCCGGCACCGACCCCGCACGTATTCTCTGCCTCACATTCACGAAAGCAGCGGCGGCGGAAATGGCCATCCGTCTGCAAAGGACGCTGGGCCGATGGGTCACACTGTCCGACGCGGAACTGGATAAGGCGCTGTCCGGTCTGCGGGTTCCCGTTTCGGCACGACCTCAGGCACGCGCTCTGTTCGCCCGGGTGCTGGATCTCCCCGGCGGGATGCGGATCGGGACAATTCACGCGTTCTGTCAGTCCCTGTTGCGCCGCTTCCCGCTGGAAGCCGCGATCAATCCGCATTTCACGCTGCTGGAAGACACCGATGCCTCGCTGGCATTGCAGGATGCAACGGAGAGCGAACTGGCACGGGCACCGTCAGGACAGATTTCATCGCTCGCCACGCAGATTTCGCTGACGGATTTCACCACCCTGCTCGCGGAACTTCGCGGCAGCGGTCAGGCCGGCGCCGTTCTCAGCCTCGCCCGCAGCAGCCCGCGGGACCTGCGTGAAGAGCTTCTGCATGCCCTCGGCATCGAAAACACCGAAACAGCCGATCCCGTCCGGGACGCCTGCACCGGCATCCCACAGGAAGACAGACTCAGAGACGCACTGAGACAGGTCGCGGAAGGCGGCTCGGACAGCGTGAAAAAAATGGCCGTCGCAATGCTCGACTGGCTGGCGCAGCAACCCGACGCCCGCGCGGAAACCTGGTCCGCCTGGTCCGGACTCTTTCTGACATCGAAGGGAGATCCACGGAAAAATGCCGGTCTGAACAAGAAATTTTCGGACGCTCACCCAGATATCGTCACAATCCTGGAAGCGGAATGCACCCGCATTCTCGCGGCAGAGGAAAGCCGGCGCGCCCTGACGCTGACAACGCTGACAATGGCCCTGCTGCAAACCGCCTCACCCGTTCTGGAGACGTACGCGACCGGAAAAAACCTGCGTGGACAGGTCGAGTATGATGATCTCATCGTCCGCACCCTGCGCCTGCTGCGCGATCCGGGCGCCGCATGGGTGCTCTACAAACTGGATGGCGGCATCGATCATTTGCTGCTCGATGAAGTTCAGGACACATCGCGTGAACAGTGGCGGATCGCGGGCGGTCTGACGGAGGAGTTCTTCACCGGCGAAGGAGCGCATGAACGCGCACGCGGGTCACGAACGATCTTTGCCGTCGGGGACTACAAACAATCCATTTACGGGTTTCAGGGCGCCGATCCGGAAGCCTTTCGTGAATGGCGCCACCGCTTCGAGCAGCGCGTGAAAAATGCTGACGAACAATGGGAAGAACCCACCCTCACCGTTTCCTTCCGGTCCACAACCCCCGTGCTGTCGCTCGTTGACGCGGTGTTCAGCAATCCGCTCGCGGCACGCGGAGTCAGCGAGCCCGGACAGCCCATGCCGCATCACGAAACCGCCCGCCCAGGCCAGGGCGGATGCGTCGAACTCTGGCCACTTGTGCCAAAAGATGACGACAGCGACAGCGAACCGGCCGCTTCAGAAGCCACCTCTCCCTGGCAGGCGCCCACGGAAAACGCTGCCCAGGTCTCACCGCCCCGGCGTCTGGCGGACACGCTCGCCCGCCAGATTGCAACAGAGCTGCTGAAGCCTCCGGCGCCCGGCGAACAGCCGCTGAAACCGGGAGACGTCCTGGTTCTGGTCCCGCGCCGGTCCGCCTTCGTCCGCGCCCTGATCAGGGCGCTGAAATCGGTCGATGTGCCGGTCGCAACCCTGGTGCGGACCGGCCTGGCGGACCAGGTTGTCGTACAGGATCTGATGGCGCTGTGTGATGCGCTGTTGCTGCCACAGGACGATCTCACCCTGGCCTGTGTGCTGACATCCCCCCTCGGCGGGCTGACAGATGACAGCCTCATGGCGCTTGCGCTCGACCGCTCGCCGCCAGGGGAGGCGAAGACCCGGCCAGAACCGCTCTGGACCGTGCTGCGCGAACGGCACGCCGAACGCCCGGACTGGTCAGCGGCCTGGACCTTTCTGTCCGTCCTGTTTCGTCGCGTGGATTACATCTCGCCCTTCAGATTGCTGTCCGAAGCATTGGGCACGCATGGCGGACGGGCACGTATCCTGGCCCGGCTCGGTCCGGAAGCCGCCGAACCGATCGACGATCTGTTGTCCGCCGCCCTCCGTTTCGAAGAGGCCCACGCAACCTCTCTGCAAGGCTTCCTGCACTGGCTGCGGCACTCGAACGAGACCGTAAAGCGGGAACCCGACGCCTCCGCGAACGCCGTGCGCGTGATGACTGCCCATGGCGCGAAAGGACTACAGGCACGGCTGGTGATACTGCCGGATACAGTCGGCACACCCCGCTCCGACGCCAGGCTGCTCTGGCTGCCCAAAGAAAAAGGCGAGCCGGCCCTGCCGGTTTTCGTACCGCGAAACGATGCCGCGACAGAAACAACCCGCGCACTTCGCGAGACACTCCGGGTCCGGGCAGCGGAGGAATATAACCGGCTGCTCTACGTCGCCCTGACGCGCGCAAGCGACCGACTCATCATCTGTGGCTGGGAACCGCGAAAGCTGAGCGAGGAAAGCTGGTACAGCCGCTGCGTCGACGGTTTCGCTAAAGCCGGGGCACAATCAGAGGATTTCGCAGGCGGATGGAGCGGCGAACGCCTGGTGATCGCGGAGCACACCCAGGCTTCCGCGCACTCCACAGCCCCGTCGCCGTCTCCCGTGCCACCCCCTTTACCCGCCTGGATGGGGCAGGCGCCGGACTGGACCCCGGTTCCGCCCCCCGCCGAACCCGCGCTGGCCCGTCCGCTCTCCCCCAGCCGACCGGACGACACAGTCCTCGGGGAGCGCCCGGCCACCCGCTCCCCGCTGGATCTCGCGGCGCTAACCCCCAGCGCCGCGCGTGAAGCCGCGTTCCGCCGCGGCACCCTGATCCATGCCCTGCTTCAGTTTCTTCCCGACAGAGCAAAGGAAGATCGTACGAATGTCGCTTACAACTGGCTGCTGCGCCCCGGAAACGGACTGGACGAACAGGAAGCCGCGCGGCTTGTCGCCCGGGTTATCGCCGTCATGGACGATCCGGCGCTTGCGCCCCTCTTCGCACCCGGAAGCCGGGCCGAGCAGCGTCTGGCCGGAATTGTGGGTGAAAACGTGATTGTCGGTCAGGTCGACCGGATGAGAGTCATGGATAATCGTGTTCTGATCTGCGATTTTAAGACAAACCGGCGCCCTCCCCTCTCTGTCGATCGTGTGCCGGTTCTGTATCTGCGCCAGATGGCCGCTTACAGAGCTCTGCTCAGTCAGCTCTATGCCGGACGCATAATCGAGTGCAGCCTCGTCTGGACGGAAACACCCGTGGCAATGGTCATTCCGGATGAACTCCTGAACAGGCAGGGACTGCTCTGACGGAAATTGAAAGCAAACCGCGTCCCGCCGCCTTCCTGAAAACACAGTGCCAGCAATGGCTCTGTTCACTTTAAAAGTGACTGCATTTCTCAGGGCTTTGCCCAGAAACCCACCAAAGGCCGGAGACCTTTGGAAACCGGTTTGTTTATCAACAGATCCGGATGCAGGGGCCTGTGGTCCCTGCCGGGTTCGGGCAGAGCCCGGGTCACTGTGAAAAATTACATATCAGAACTTAACAAAAACACAGCTTCAGCCATACACCAGACTATTCCATCAGAGCCGCTCTGCCCGCCGCCTCCAGCACAACATCGGCTTGCGGCGTATGAATGCGCCCGCACAGAACATTCCGGTAATGCCGCTCAAGCGGATTATCCTGACTCAGCCCCGGGTTGCCCGTCACCTCCACCGCCCCGGCAACAGCCGCGATTGCATTTTCAGTGACCAGACGCTTGATCTGTCCCGCCTCGGCCCCGCTGCTCACACCCGACTCTTTCCGGCTCAACGCCTGTTCGATCAGCGCTTCGTTCGTCAGCAGAAGACCGTCAATTTTTCCAAGAACAGTGTGAAATGCAGGCAAAGTCGAAAGCGGCCGCCCCAGCGCGGAAGGCACGCGCGTTTTCAGAAATGAGATCAGCCAGTCCCTCCCGGATCGCGCGATCGCATCGTAGAGCGCGGCCACCACAACGGCATGCCACGCCGCCTGCACCGGCGGCTCCGGGCTTTCGGCGCCGGAGGGAACCAGATTGACGAGATACCTGTCCGGAACAGCTGCATCGTCAAAAACAATCGTATGACTGCCCGTCGCGCGCATACCGAGCTGATGCCAGCTTTTTTCAATCGTCACGCCCGGCAGATCAAGCGGTACGAGAACCTGCCCCACGCGCGGCTCCGGCTCGTCCGTGGCACTCCAGACAATCCCCCATGTCAGGGCCAATGAGCCCGTTGAAAAAATCTTCCGCCCGCTCAGACGCCAGACCCCGTCGACACGCTTTATCCGCGTGGCCGGAATACCGCCCCGCGCGGGCGTGCCCAGATCGGGCTCGACACGAAGCGCGTTGATCAGCGCGCCATCACGCACGATCGTTGTAAAGACTTCATCTTTCACCGGATCCGGCCACACCTGAGACTGCGCCACAGCGCCAGATTGCAGATACTGCATCGCCAGAATCAACGCCGTCGAAGGATCACCCCGCGCAACCTTCGAGATAATCTCCACCATCTGCCGCAGATCGATAGCAGCTCCCCCTTTCGCACGCGGCAATGCCAGTGCCAGAAACCCAGCCCTGCGAAGATCTTCGATGTTGTCAAGCGCAATGTCACCGGAACGGTCATACGCCGCCGCGCGGGCTGCAAACCGCTCCACAAGCTCATCCGGCACCTCTGTCCGGAAGCTGCCTGCCTGTGATCCGTCCATCACCGATCCTTCCCTGCATCCACAGGATGGTATGATATTTCAGACACCACGTGCCCGTCTGAAAACATCTTCCAGCCGCCAGTGCTGATTCCGCAGACGCGGATCGTCACCCCATTCATCCCACCCTGACTCCCGCCGGAAATCTCCCGAAAGCTCTGCTGCCTGATCATGAGATACACTCCGTTCATCAGTCTGTGGCGCCACGTAAAGTGCGTCAGTCCTGCAATAAAGTTCGCACATAAAGCAGGTATGACAATCATCAGGCCGCGCGATCACCGGAGACTGACCGGCGCGGGCATCAAATACATCTCCCGGACAAACGGCCACACATTCATTGCAGGCCGTGCAGCGCTCATCGAAAACGACACTGATCATGCGCGCGCCTCCACAGGAACGCGGCGCGTCCGGACCATATCCAGACCACAGCTCGTAATATGAAAAGGAGTGAACTCTTCCGACGAAGTATCCGTCCTCCGGTGCATGCCCAGACTGTTTTCCCGCGCCAGCGCACTTGCCGTACACCACCGCGCAACCGCAAGCATAGATTCCAGCTCCCGAAATTTCTGCTGACCACGCCGCGTTGTTTCAGAACGAAGCGTGGCCAGTGTCCGGTGACACTCAGCCAGCCGCACCTCTGTTTTCAGCAGATTACCCGCCGTACGGAAATATTGCTTTTCCGGCGAAAGCATTTCGGAAGCGATGACCTCCCGCAATCCGGCCAGATCCGCCTCCCGGGCCACATGAGCGCGATCCGCCCTCTCCGCGAGACGGCTCTCAGCCGGTTCCGGCAACACCCTGTTTATCCCCGCAAACGCAACCGCACTCTCCGCCGCAATGCACCCTGACCCCAGCGCCCAGGCGGAATTGACAGCACCCCCGCCACTGACCGGACCAGTCACCTGTTCGCGCGACGCCACATCGCCGGCCACAAACAGGCCCGGAACACCGCACCCGCTATCCGGACCAGTGACACGAATGCCCCCCACACCCCGGATAGTTCCTTCACCAGTCAGCGTCACCGGAAAACGCTGACGGAACGGATCAATGCCCATACGCCGGAATGTCACAACCACATTCGGTGAAATCTGAGGAAGCTGACGCTGTATATCTTCAGGCACGGCGGAAAGATCACATAACACCGGCCCCCGTGCCAGCGCCCCGGCAAGAAAAGCATTGTCGTGCGGTCCCGCGGGGGGAACGATCCGATACCCGTCTGAATCGTAGTAGTGCGCGAAAGAATAGATCATCGTTCGCGTCATCGTCGTCCGGGCAGGCGCCACCGTGAAGACCGATGAAAACTCCATGCCGGACATCCCCGCCCCCGCCTCGGCCGCCATCAGATGACCGTCGCCGGTGTTGTTGGCCGCCCCCAGCAAAGCCGAGCCGAAAGCACATCCTCCCGTCGCCAGCACAACCGCCCCGGCCCGCACGCGCCACTCCGACGCCGTCCCCTGCCGAAGGACACCGTGCGCGCCCGTCACAATACCCGCGCTGTCCTTCAGAAGACCGGCAGCCGGCGCATGGTCCAGAATACGCACACCCGCGGCGACCACCTTCTGCCGCAACGCCCGCAGATACTCGGGACCGCGAAGCGCGTGCCAGCGTATGACCCCGTTATCGTCCGGCTCATACCGATAATGCGATGAAATGGAAGGAAGCGTTTCATACGTCCGCTCGATGATCCGCATCATCCAGACCGGATCGCCCAGACCCTGCGCGGCCGCCAGCCGCCTGCTGACAGCATTCTCGCGCAGCCCCTTTTCCGGCGGCACCCACCAGTGACCGGGTCCTGCCGTCGCCGCCACGCCGGACGTGCCGCAATACCCTTTCTCAGCCACGATCACACTCGCACCGAGCACCGCCGCTCTCAGCGCCGCCCAGCATCCGGCAAGGCCGCCGCCAAGAACAAGAACATCCGCCCGGGCACTCAGGATTTCCGCACCGCTCATGGCAGGACCGTCTCCCGGTCGAACGCCGAGGATACAGGCCCCGGTGGCGTCATGAGACCGGCATCGCGATAAGTGTCCAGAGTGACCTCCTCCGCCCGCACCACATCGTCACCGACGGGTACCGGCGAAGCAATCAGCCGCTCCGCCACAGAGGCGGCAACCGCATCCGGCAACCCGGTCTGCTGCGCCAGGATACGGGCATACTGATCCTGATGCTGCCGGCCCCATGCATAAGCCTGTGTGACCCGCCCGTAAAAATCATTGAGGAGCGCACGTTTGTTCCGAAGCGCGGCCTCTGTTGCCACAAAAAAACTGTTGTTCGGCATCAGACCCGCCGCATCCACCACGACATGCCCGTTATGACCGGTCGTTTCCAGCGACACATACGGCTCCCATGTCGACCACGCATCCACACGCCCGGTATCCAGAGCGGCTTTGGCCTGAGAGGGCTGAAGAAACACAATCTGCGGCGCCGGCGCGGGAATGGCCCCTGTCGCGATCAGCCGCAGAAGAAGCAGATGACCAATCGATCCGCGCCCGGTGGCGATCCGCTTTCCGGACAACTGCGCGGCCGACGTAATGCCCGATCCGGCAGCCACAACCACCGCCGTCGCATGGCCTCCGCCACGCGGCGGCACCACATACGCGGCCTTTATGGGAATACCCGCTCCCCAGGCGAACAGAAATGGCCCGTCCCCCGCTATCCCGGTGTCAACCGCGCCGGCGCCAAGCGCCTGCAAAAGCGGCGCGGCAGCCTCGAATTCCACCCAGTGTATCCTGTACGGAAGATCATGCCCGACGCCGGCCGCTTCAAGAAGCGCCTTTTGCTGTCCTTTCTGATCCGCCACGATCAGTTCATCCTGAGCCCGCGCCGCAATGACCGGCACAAAACAAATAAATGCGGAAAACCCCGACAACAGAAACAGCATCACGCCGACAAAACGAAAAAGCGGAGCAGAACGCATGGTCACGCAGCTTTCAGGAATAAGGACGTCCGCGTAAACCAGCACCGGGGTCAGTGCGATACAATTAAATCACGCTAAACTATGGCCTGAATATAATTTACCGGACCATCTGGGGTAAACCGTGTGAAAACAGGACGAAGAAGATCCAGCCAACGGAGCCCCCATGTCCGAGACGACCCTCCGGCACACGGTCCACACCGCCCGCCCGGTCCTGACGATGAAGCCGCACGCAAAATTTCAGCTGCGGGGCTGGCACACCCTCAGACGGTACCTCTCGCCGGTCGTCCTGCTGCTCATCTGGCAGATCGCCTGTTCGACCGGGCTCCTGTCAACGCGTCTTGTCGCATCCCCGACGCAGATCATCTCCACGGGCTGGTCCCTGATCCATGACGGCACCCTGCCGGTCAATCTCGGCGTCTCCCTGCTCCGGGCCGTGTCCGGTCTCTCGATCGCGCTGGTGGCCGGAATCGGCCTCGCCCTGATCGCGGGCCTGTCCCGCACCGGGGAGGATATCGTCGACGCGCCGCTCCAGATCATGCGCACACTGCCGGTCCTCGCGCTCGTGCCGCTGTTCATCCTCTGGTTCGGCATCGGTGAAACCCCCAAGATTCTTCTCGTCGCACTCGGCTCGACGTTTCCGGTGTATCTGAATCTCCACAAAGGCATCCGGTCCATCGACCCGAAACTGCTGGAAATGGCGCGGACACTCGGACTTTCACGCGGCCAGACAATCCGCGATGTCATCCTTCCCGGCGCCCTGCCCGATCTGCTCATCGGCGTGCGGTTCGCCGTCGGCATCTCCTGGCTGATGCTCGTCGTCGCCGAACAGGTCAACGCCGACAGCGGCATCGGACATATGATGATGGACGCTGAAGATTTCCTCCGGACCGATATCATCCTCGTCGGTCTCTTTATCTACGGTCTGCTTGGTCTCGTGTCAGATCAGATCGTCCGGATGCTGGAAAACAGGCTTCTCGCCTGGCGCCCGGCACAGCACCGCAAAGGGCAGCCCGTATGAACGCGATTTCACAGCCTCCCGCAAACATCATACCAGCGGAACACAACAGCGGCGCCGTCACCGTGCAGGGCCTGACCCGCCGTTTCAGCAACGGGCCGCCCGTGCTCGACAGACTCGATCTCACCATCGCCCCCGGCGAATTCGTGGCGCTTCTCGGACGAAGCGGCTCCGGCAAATCGACATTGCTGCGGACCTTATCCGGGCTCGATCCCGTCACCGAAGGTCATGTCTCACGTCCACGGGACGTCGCCGTCGTCTTCCAGGAAAGCCGGCTTCTGCCCTGGAAACGTGTCTGGCAGAATATCATTCTCGGCCAGACCGGCGGCAAAGCCGGACGCGAACGGGCCGGAGAGGTTCTGGAGGAAGTCGGTCTCGGCCATCGCGGAGACGCCTGGCCCCTGACTCTCTCTGGCGGCGAATCCCAGCGCGCCGCGCTGGCCCGCGCGCTCGTGCGGGAACCCGCCTTTCTGATGCTCGACGAGCCCTTCGCCGCGCTGGACGCGCTGACACGCCTCAGAATGCAGCAACTCGTCGCGGGATTATGGACACGCCACCGCTGCGCCGTGCTTCTCGTCACACACGATGTCGACGAGGCGCTGCTCCTTGCCGACCGCGCCGTGGTCCTGGAATCCGGACGCATCCGGACCGATCTGCCCATTCCGCTGGATCGCCCGCGCCGTCACGACGATCCGCGCTTCGGACATCTGCGTTCCATCCTGCTCGACGCCCTCGGCGTCCACGACGACGACTGATACCAGGGGCCTCCGCCCCTGATTTTCCGCTTGTAAAATCCTCTGCTAAACAGAGGATCTATTCCAGAACATTAAAACCATGCGTCCCGTCACGCTCAAGCTGCGCGACAAGACCATACTCCCAGTCGAGATAAGCCTGCATGGCGGCCCGGGCATTATCCGTGCCTTCATAAGGCCGCTTGTAGGCATCCGTCGGCGCGGACAGAGCTTCCGCTTCGGTAAGACCGGTCTGAACAGGCAGACCCGCCGCCTGCCAGGCCCGTGTTCCCCCTTCGGAAACACGAACACGATGCCCGGCCTGAACAAGCTGTGCCGCTCCGATCCGCGCCGCAACTCCGTCCGGTGACGTCAGAACAATGTCAGCCGCTTCCGCAAGCAGAGGATGCGCCGTCAGCTCCGCCGGAAGAATGAACAGAGCGCCCGGAATATGTCCTTTGCGAAACACCGGGCTGGGAGCAAGATCAATCACGACCGGCGGCATCGCGGATTTCAGAGCCGCCGCAAGACTGTCCGGCGCAATGGTGTCCGCCTCCGGCAGCGGCGCCGCGAAAAGATGAGGCTCAGCCCCCTTTTCCCGCGCCAGACCCGACCAGTCATCGAGAACATACACCTCCCGCCAGCCAAGCTGCCTCAGCCAGTGGCCCGTCATCCGGGCGCGAACACCATCCGTGTCGGTGAGAACAATGGTCCCGTGCCGCACACCCACCCATTCATCCGTGGCCTGTACAAGCTGCCCCCCGGGAGCGGAGCGAAACCCCGCCAGATGCCCTTCTTCATATTCCTCGGGAGACCGGACATCCAGCCTGTAGAGCGACCGATCCGGATCAGCCTCAAGCCCCTGAAATTCTTCGCGCGAAAGAACCCCCACCCCCGTCCGGTCCGCCAGACCCGCCGCATGAACCCGTGCTTCCCGCTGATTTTCCGCCCCCGGTTCCACCGCGCGCCGCGTCGCACCACGATCAAGCTCAAGACCCGCCAGCGTCCAGCCGATGGTCCCGTTGCGCAGAGCAAAAACCGGATTGGGAATCCCCGCGTTCACCAGAGACTGAGCCCCGATGATCGAGCGCGTGCGCCCGGCGCAGTTGACAACAACCGCCGTCTCCGGAGACGGCGCGATATCACGCACCCGCAAAGCCAGTTCGCCGCCGGGCACCGAGCGTCCGCCCGGGATCGACATCGTATTGTATTCGCTGAACCGACGCGCATCGAGAATGACCAGATCATCCCCCCGTTCAAGACGCGCGTTCAGCTCCTCCGCCGGCAGAGACGGCGTGTGACGAACATGCTCGACGAGTTCGCCAAAAGACTTGGAGGGCACATTCACATCAATGAAAATTTCGCCGCCGGAGTCTTTCCAGCCTCGCAGATCATCTTTCAGAACAGAGACATCCGCGTACCCGAGCCGGCGCAACAGCCGGACCGCCGCCCCGGTCCGGCCCTCGTCATTATCGTACAGAACAACCGGCGCCGTCCTGCGCGGAACAAGCCCGGCGATCCGCTCTTCAATGCGCCCGAATGGCAGATTGACGGCAAAAAGCGGATGCCCGGCCGCGAAAGGATCTTCCTCCCGCAGATCAATCAGCGCGATCTCCTGGCCGTCACGCAGCAGACGCCGCACGTCCTCCGCAGCAGTTTCCCTGACAGCCGCCGTGGCGTCCGACGATGAAAACGCGTTCATGCCGCCTCCTTCTGACGGGACCGATCCCAGAGATTCGGCACGTCCTCACTGGAATAGCCTGAAATAAACGCTTTTTCCGTGCCGGTGACAGGATCGTAGGTGGCGCGGGAAACGCCGCCGATATTGGCCCCGTAAACGTGAATTGAAACAGAGGTACGGTCGTCGAATGCATTGGCGACCAGATGATAGTCATTGACCCCCGGCGCCAGCGTCGCCACCTCACCCGGCTCCAGAAACGTCGTCTCACCCGCACGGAATGTTCCGTCCGGGGCCACCTCATACTGGGTCTCGCTCTCGCGCCCGCGCAGCATCCCGATCAGCCCCCAGACACGATGATCGTGCAAAGGCGTCTTCTGCCCCGGCCCCCACACAAAACTGACAACCGAAAATCGTTCCAGAGGATCGCAATGCAGCAGATACTGACTGTATCGTTCCGGATGTGGCTGAGCGAACTCATCAGGAAGCCAGGTGTCGCGGGCCACAAGAGCCCGCAGCAGCGCGGCACCTTGCTGCTGAACGACAGCCTCCGGAAGGTTGCGATCGTAGATTTTCGTGAGCCCGACGACAAAGTCGCGAAGCGGAGCGATGGATGACATCGTTTTCGTTCGTCCTGTTCTAAAAAACCATATTCCCGGGCTGCCTGCCCCCGGTCAGTCGAGAAGGTCCGGCTCCTGAGCAACAATCCAGTCCCACAAAGGCTGAAAAGAGAAATAGCCGCCCTGATGAGTGCCAACCTGGCTGGCCGTCAGTCGCGCCACCCCCGGCGCAATCGGCTTTACCGGACCTGCGGCCTGAGCCAGCAACTGGGCATGCGCGGCATTATCCATGGAGATAAACCACCAGGCCGCTGCCTCCACGGAAGGCCCGACTGTCAGCAGACCATGATTCTGAAGGATCAGCGCCTTTCTGCTGCCCAGCGTCTCCGCCAGCCGCTCACCCTCGCTGTCGTCGAGCACGACACCACTAAAAGGATCGAAGACCACATGATCTTCATAAAACGCGCAGGAATCCTGGGTAAGCGGAAGCAGTTCGGTTCCCAGCACCGAAAAAGCCTTGCCATAAGTGGAGTGCGTGTGCGCGGCCGCAATGACATCCGGCCGCGCCTTGTGCAGCGCGGAATGAATCGTGAACCCCGCCGCGTTGACCGGTCTGTCCCCGATCAGGATCGTGCCGTCATGACCGACAAGCTGCAGATCGGAAACCTTTATCTGCGAGAAATGCACCGCAAGCGGATTGATCCAGTACTGATCGGGAAATTCCGGATCTCTGACCGTCACATGCCCTGCCAGCCCCTGATCGAACCCATACCGGGCGAACAGCCGGAACGTCGCGGCCAGACGCTGCTTCCGGTGGAGACGTTCCTCCCCGAACGATACAGCCGCCGGTCGCGGCTCCAGACGACGATGACGCGCTTTCGGAACAGCCTGTGTGATGACATTCACCGGAATAATCCTCTGATTCTGCGTTCAGTAGCCACGGAGCGGATCGACGATGTCGAGAAGAGGCCGTCCGTCGAGATAACGTTCGATATTTTCCCGGACACGATCGGAAAACCGGCGCCGCACATCCGGCCCCGACCAGCAGATATGCGGGGTGAGACGAATACGGGGATGGCTGTAAAACGGATGCCCGGGGGGCAGCGGCTCCGGATCGGTCACATCAAGCGTCGCAAACCCCGGACGACCGGCATCCAGAGCGCGGAGCAGAGCCTCCTGATCGATAAGCGCGCCACGTGCGATATTGACAAGATGCTGACCCGGCTTCGAGACAGCCAGAACGGACGCGCCGATGATCCCACGCGTTTCCGGCGTCAGCGGCGCGGCCAGAACCAGATGATCCGCCTCCTTCACAAGTTGCTCCAGGGATGAAGCCGCCTCAACTCCTTCCTCAACACCAGACCATCCGGTCCGGCGCAGGGCCAGAACACGCATGCCAAAAGCACGCGCGCGGCCGGCGATAGCCCGCCCCGTGGCGCCAAAACCGAAAAGACCCAGCCTGCGTCCCTCAAGTGTGCCGCTGGCCGGGTTATCCCCGAGCTTCCGCGCCGTCTCCAGCCATGCCGCCGGCCCGTCGGGACGCAGGATATCGATCCGCTTTTCATGAAGCAGAAGCGCGGTCAGCACATATTCCGCGATCGGAACCGCCGCATCTCCGCGACCACATGTAACAAGCCGGTCACGCAGCAGCCACTCCGGAAAACCATCGACACCCGCGGACGCGATCTGCACCCAGCGCGGCCCCCTGCCCCAGCTTTCGGGCACCTCGCGCGGCGCCCCCGCCCAGGCCGGCGAAGGGCCGGTCAGCAGAATGTCAGCCTCGCCGACATCCCATGGCGCACCGCCATCGCGACGCCCCGGCACCACCGACAGACGACCCTGAAAGCGCTCCAGGTCATGCCCCAGGCGGTCGCCAAGCTGATTGAGCAATACCGGAACAGACGCGGTCTGCGGCATGATCGTCGCGCCCCTCAGGCAGCCCGGCTTGCCGAGCGTGCGTCTTCCTCAGCAACCAGAGCCCGCACGCGGGGAATCAGATCGCGGCCATATTCATAAGCATCAGGCAGCGGATCGAATCCACGAATCAGGAAAGTACTGATCCCGATCCGGTAATAATCCAGCAGCGCATCCGCCACCTGATCCGGCGTACCCACCAGTGATGTCGAATTCCCCTTCGCCCCGGTCAGCGCCGCGATCCCCGTCCACAAACGCTTGTCGAGCCGCGTTCCCTGACCGGCCGCGGCAAGCAGACGACGCGATCCTTCATTCGGAATCTCAGCGTTGCGCGTGAAACCGGTTTTTTCCTGAAGAGACCGGGCTGTCTCAAGAATCCGGTCCGCCCTGGCCCAGGCCGCCTCCTCCGTATCCGCAAGGACAGGGCGCAGGGACAGCGAGAACCGGGGTGTGCGCCCGTATCGCGCGGCGGAGGCCCGGACCCGGGCAACCGTTTCAGCAACCTGCTCGTACGTCTCACCCCACAGCGCATAAACATCGGCATGCCGACCGGCCACCGCGATGGCTTCCTCCGATGACCCGCCGAAATAAACCGGAATCCCCGACTCACGATAAGGCCGGACGAGCGAGTTCGCCCCGCGAACATCGTAGAATCTGCCAGCATAATCGAAAGACGCCGGCTCGCTCCATTCCTTTCGGACGATGTCGAGATATTCGCTCGTCCGGGCATACCGTTCCGCCTTGGTGGTATGATCGCCGTCCGCCTGAAGCTCAATATCACTACCGCCCGTGATGATATGTACGGCAACCCGGCCCCGTGACAGATGATCAAGCGTGGCAAGCTGACGCGCCACGATGGTCGGCGCGTTAAAACCTGGCCGGTGCGCGATCAGCACACCCAGATCGCGGGTCACCGACGTCGCGTGCTGCGCCACAAGAATGCTTTCGGGCGAGCTGGCGTTAAAGGCGATCAGAGTTCTGTCGAATCCACCGTTTTCATGAAGTTTTGCCGATGTCTCGATATGATTCAGATTCACCACCGGACCCTCCGGAGGAATAATCTCTGACTGATTGCGGCTCCCGATGAAACCAATGAACTCAACGGACATGGCGTGTCCCCTTATTGCACTAAAATGATTAGTGATTAGTTAAATTAACTCTTGCTTATGCAGATAAAACAAGCAAGAAATAATCATAGTGCAGTTTACGGGCGTTAATATGCCAGAGAGGCATGACCCGATCAGGAGTGCCCGCCATGTCCCAGTCCGGCCATTCCCTCCCGCAGCGCATGGCACGCAACGTGCCAACCGAACTGCTGCGATCCTTCGTCGCCATTGTCGAAGCCGGCTCCATGGCGCAGGCCACGGAAACGATTTTCCTGACGCAGTCCGCGCTCAGCCTTCAGATGAAACGACTGGAAGACACCCTTCAGCAAAAACTGTTCCGGCGGGACGGTCGCCGCCTCCTGCTCACCCCCGTCGGCGAGGAACTCGTCACCTACGCCCGCCAGCTGCTCGCCCTCAATGACCAGATCGTCCGGTCGCTGGGCCAGGATTTCGACCCCGAACCCATCACCATCGGCATGGTGCAGGATTTTGCCGATACGATTCTCCCCGACGTCCTCGGGGAATTTCGTCTCGCCCATCCGCGATCAAGACTCGTCGTGCGTGTCGGCGGCTCCGTGGAGCTGCTGGAAATGTTCGACCGCTCACGCCTCGATCTCGTTCTCTGCCTCGGTCAGCATGGCGACCGGCAGGGCGCGACATGGGACGTGGTCGGCCACGATCAGATGGCCTGGATCGGAGACCCCGCCATCGCGGAACGCGAGGAAGTGCCCCTGGTTCTTCTCGAACCTCCCTGCCGTTTTCGTGACGCGGCGCTCCGCGTGCTCACAGAGGAACGGCGGGATTACCGCCTTGTGCTGGAAACCCCCAACCTGCCGGCCATGCGGGCAGGTGTTCGCGGACGTCTGGGAATCAGTTGTCGTACCCGACGCTTCGCCACGGCGGAAGGCCTGCCCGTCATCACCAGCGGAACCCTGCCGGACGTTCCCGCCATCGAGACAATCCTGGTGCGTCGCAACGGCCTTTCAGATGCCGGAACCGATCTGGGCGACCTTCTGGCGCGGGCGGCCGCCGGTTGAGCAACACTCAAGCGACAGTTGAAAAGAACTCCTTATGCACCGGACACGCCTCCGCGCCAGGATCGGTCGTCGGATATTCTTTTCTGAGGATCATCATGAGTTCAGATCGCGTCAACGCCCGGCCATCGCTCCGGTCCCGGTTCCAGACCCTCGAAGAGGAACGGGCCCGCACATGGACACCGGAGGCGCTCGCCGTAAACCGTAACCAGAGAACCCGTCTCGTGCGTGAACACGACGCGACAGCCCATGTCCGTGCCGGCGATGTCCTGCCCGATATTTCGCTCCGGCCCCTCGACGGAACGCCGGTTTCTCTGTCCCGTCTTGCTGAAAACGGTCCGTTCGTTCTGGTCTTTTTCCGCTTTGCCGGGTGTCCGGCCTGTAACATCGCGCTGCCTTATTACCGCGACACACTCTGGCCCCGTCTGTCAGCCGCCGGCATCCCCCTGATCGCCATCTCGCCGCAGCCAGCCGGACCGCTCAGCGAGATCGTGACCCGGCATGATCTGCCCTTTCCGGTCGTCTCCGACACGGACCTCACCCTCTCCCGCGCGCTCGGGATCACCTATGAGTTCGATGAACCCTCCCGTCTGTCAGCCGAAACCAAAGGCGGTAAAAGTGCTTCTCTGAACGGCCTTGACAATACCTGGGAACTTCCAAAACCAGCCGTGCTGATCGCAGGCGCCGGACGCGTCGTACAGTTCGCCGACATCTCCCCGGACTGGATGGACCGCACAGAAAGCGAAGACATCCTGGACGCACTTGGTCTGAAAAAGGAGGCCGCCTCCCATGCAGCCTGAAACACTCGCCGACCTGACACGCCCGCCCGTGGCGACCGATCTTTTCCGTGAGGCCATGAGCCGCCTTGGCGCGCCGGTCACGCTCGTCACCACGGACGGCCCCGCCGGGCGCCAGGGGCTGACGGTTTCAGCGATCACAAGCGTCAGCGACGCACCGCCAACTGTTCTCGTCTGCCTCAACCGCTCGAACCGGTCGCACGAAACCTTTTTGCAAAACGGCGTCGTCGGAATCAGCATTCTTGGCGCCCCGCACAATGCGCTGGCAGGCATTTTTGCCAGCAGCCGGCGCAGCGCAGACGAAAAATTCGCCACCGGCCGGTGGCGGACAGGCCAGACCGGAGCCCCCCTGCTCGATGACGCGGTGGTGACACTCGACTGCACCATCAGCGATATTCACAGCTCAGGCAGCCACGATGTGCTGTTCTGCATCGTCGAAGCCATCGGCCTGCACGATGCCCCGGAAGCCGGCCTCGCCTGGTTCGGGAGAAACTTCCACCATCTGCCGCTCTCCGGCAGTGCCACACAATAAATCCGCCCGGAAAGAGCAATTATGACATTGGACCGGTTCACATCCCGCAGAATCCTTCTCGGCGCCGGACTGACGGGGCTCTCCGCCCTCGCCACCCGGCCGCTGTTCGCCCAGACAGCCGCCCACGAAGAGACATGCCATTCCGCGGTACCGGACAATGTAAAACCCCTGACAGGCGCGCCGCGGAAACTTACGATCGCATGGAACGAAACAGCCCTCTGCGTCGCTGCGGTGCCGGTGGCAAAAGAGAAAGGGTTTTTCGCGCGCCGCAATCTGGATATCGATTATATCAATTTCGGCGGCGCCACGGATCAGCTCCTGGAAGCAATCTCCACCGGCAAGGCCGACGGCGCGCCCGGAATGGCTTTGCGCTGGCTGAAACCCCTGCAACAGGGCTTTGACGTCAAACTCGTTGCCGGCCTGCATGCCGGCTGCATGTATCTGATGGTGCCCGAAGGCAGCCCCGTCAGACAGATCACCGACCTGAAAGGAAAAACCGTCGGCGTCACCGACATGGGTGGCCCCGACCGGAATTTCTTCGCAATCCGGGTCAAAGAAGCCGGCCTCGATCCGGAAAACGATATTTCCTGGCGCGCTTATCCACCCGACCTCCTGCCGCTCGCGCTTCAGCGCAACGAAGTGCAGGCCATCTCGGACGGCGATCCCGTAAGCTGGCTCCAGAAACGCCAGTTCGGCCTGCGGGATATCGACAGCAACATGAGCGACCAGTGGGCACATACGACATGCTGCGTGATCGGACTCCGCGGCAGCCTGGTGCGCGACGAACCCGATGTCGCCCGCGCCGTCACACAGGCGATCCTGGAAGCCGGCGCCTGGCTGGCCTGCAATCCGGAAGAAGCCGGAGAGATCTTCAAACCTTACGCACCCAAAGCCTCCGCCGCCGACCTGGCGGCCATGATCCGTATCCAGGGTCATCATCATCAGACACTGGCCGGAACATTCAGAGATGAGATCGTCCTGTATGCGGAAGCTCTGAAAAGCGTCGGCGTCTTTCGTCCTTCTCTCGACACGGCACGCTATGCCAGCCGTGTCACACAGGATCTGTTTGTATAATGAGCGGAACAGACATGGCTTTTTCCGGACAGGCCATAACCGGAACCGCATCGGCATCTCCCGCCGGGTTACGCCCCGTTCTCCTGCCCTGGCTCGCCGGCCCGGCCTGGCTGGCGGCGGCTCTGGTCACACATTACTGGCCGGACGCCGATGATTTTCCCGATACGAATCTTCTTGCCATCCTGTTCGGTGTCGTCGGGATCGCCCTCCTTATCGGAGCCGCCCTGCGCCTGCTGACCGTGCGGGCTCCCTGGCTGATCGTCCTTGGCCTCGGCCTCGGCGCATGGGAGATCGCCCAGGCCAAACTGATCGCCCTCCCGCGCCCGTTCTTCGGAACACCCCAGGATCTGCTGGATGTTTTCATCACCGACTGGCACCGCCTCGGGCTCAGCCTGCTTCATTCGCTCGGACTGCTCGCCGTGGGCTATGCGGCCGGCTCCCTCTCAGGCATCGCCGTCGGCATCGGACTGGGCCGCTCAAAACGCTTTCGGTACTGGACACACCCGATCCTTCGCGCCATCGGTCCCCTGCCGCCCGTCGCGCTGCTGCCACTCGCCTTCGTGCTGATCCCTTCAAGCTGGCTGGCGGGGGAAGCCCTCATGGCCCTGGCTTCCGGCTTCCCCGCCGCGATCCTCACATGGTCCGGCATCGCCGCCGTCGATCCGGCTTACTACGATGTCGCCCGGACCATGGGCGCGCGCGAACGCTTTCTCACATTCCGCGTCGCTCTCCCGGCGGCCATGCCTCAGATTTTCGTTGGCCTGTTCATGGGACTCGGCGCCTCGTTCGCCATGCTGATCGTGGCCGAAATGCTCGGCGTAAAGGCCGGTCTCGGATTCTACATGCAGTGGGCACAGGGATGGGCCGCCTACCCTAATATGTATGCAGCCCTCTTCGTCATGTCGGCGATGTGCACAGGACTTATCACACTTCTGTTCCGCGTCCGCGATCGTATTCTTGTCTGGCAGAAGGACGGACTGAAATGGTGACACCCTCCCCTGGCAATGGCCTCGCACTCAGCCTCTCCGGCATCCGGCACGGCTACACGATCGGCGGCGATTTCACCGCCGTCGTAAGCGGCGTCACGCTCAACGTCGCCGCAGGCGAATTCGTGGCGCTGCTCGGCCCGTCAGGCTGCGGAAAATCGACCCTGCTGCGACTGGTCGCAGGTCTTGAACCCCCGCATGACGGCGAAATTCTCGCCGACGGCCTGCCCGTGCATGGTCCGGACCCGGACCGGATTCTGATGTTTCAGGACCCGACCCTCTATCCATGGCGCAACGTCCGCCAGAACGTGGCCCTGTCACAGGATATTTCCGGAAAACGCGACAACGCCGCCATCGATCAGGTTCTCTCGCTTGTCGGCCTGAACGGTTTCGAACGCGCCTGGCCACACCAGCTTTCCGGAGGCATGGCGCAACGCGCCGCCCTCGCCCGGGCTCTGATAAACCGTCCGAAATTACTGCTTCTTGATGAACCGCTCGGAAAACTCGACGCACTCACCCGGCTGACAATGCAGACCGAACTGCACCGTCTCTGGAAAGAGCGCGGCTTCACCGCGATCATGGTGACGCATGATGTGGAGGAAGCCCTGTTTCTGGCCACGCGCATTGTCACGCTCAGCACGAGACCAGCCCGGATTTTGTCGGATATTCAGGTCGATCTGCCCTTCCACCGCCATCGTGACGACCCGCAGGTTCTGCAACTCCGCAGAGATATCCTGACACAGCTTGGACATCGGGATGACTGGTGACGTGATTTCCCACACAAATCGCATCCGCAAAGAAAATTGCTCCCGAGTTATAATGAAAGACTTTCAATACAAAGCCGGAAACCCCTGAAACCGGAGAACGCTTGTCTCACCCGCAGCTCAGGACATCACGATGAAGCAATCTCTTCATGCCGGCCGATCAGAGATAAGAAAAACGGGCTTTATCCCGCATTCAGCCGTCCCCCTGACTGTATTGCCCGAGGACATTGTCAAAGCTCTTGCCGGATTCGAGATTGTTATCGTTCCCGGACTCGATGACTCAGGACAGAAACACTGGCAATCACAATGGGAGACCCTGTTCTCAGAGAAAAATCTGCGCGTCGATCGTGTCCGACAGGAAAGCTGGACATACCCGGTGCGCGCGCGGTGGCAGGCCGGACTGGCAGACGCGCTTCAGAACCGCCGCCGCCCGGTTCTCCTGATAACGCACAGCCTGGGCGCCGTTCTGAGTGCCGGCTTTCATGACGCCGCCATCGCGGGCGCTCTGCTCGTCGCCCCGGCTGACACAGAACAATGCACGCTCCCGGATCATGCCCGTATCGCGGATTTCTCACCTCTCCCGTCCGGCCCGCTGAATTTCCCGGCTCTTCTTGTCGCAAGCCGTAACGATGAATGGCTTTCCCTGACCCGCGCCCGTCGTCTTGCCACGGCCTGGAGCCTCGAATTTTTCGATGCCGGAGCTGTCGGCCATATCGGCAACAACAACCCCGAACCGGGTTACTGGCCGGATGGTCTGAACGCACTCCGGCGTCTGCTTGAAATCATGAACGTCCTGCCACCGACGCCACATTCACACCGGACACCCGACAGAAAATCACATTCGTAATTGTCAGGGAATCGTCAATTCAGCCTTGAGACTTACTTGCGTGACGGAGCCCGCGCTCAGGACAGATGATAACAACATCACATGTCAAAGGGGTTCCGGAAATGTCGGTAAATTTTATTGGCTATATCGGGTTCAACAACACATCGGAACTACATTCCGCTGTCCGCAGCCGCGCGCTGGATCGCGATTATATCCGCTCAGCTCTTCAGGTTCAGGAAGACGGCGGCTTTGACCGGGTGCTGATCCCTTTCGGTTCCAGCTCACCGGAAAGCCAGATTGTCGCGGCCTACGGAACAGCACTCACCACAAAGCTCGGTTTTCTTGTTGCTCACCGGCCGGGGTTTACTCAGCCAACACTCGCCGCGCGTCAGCTGGCAACACTCGATCAGCTGTCGGACGGGCGTGTCGCCGTCCACATCATCACAGGCGGCGCCGATGAGGATATGGCCAGAGACGGGGATGTCGGCACGACAAAAACCGAGCGCTATGCCCGCAGTGACGAATATCTGAGCATCCTGAGGGAAGAATGGACAGCACGGGCCCCGTTCGATCATGACGGAAAGTTTTACCATATCCGAAAAGCATTCAGTTCCGTTCATCCCGGGAATCTTCCGGTGTTTTTTGGCGGCACCTCACCGGAAGCCATCGACGTCGCCGGACGGCATGCCGACGTCTACGCCACCTGGGGAGAAACACTCGAAGCAACACGGGAAGTCGTGTCACGCGTCAGAGCCTCTGCCGCCCGTTACGGACGCAGGATCGGCTTTTCCCTTTCGCTGCGCCCCGTTATAGCGGACACAGAGGAAGCCGCCTGGAAACGTGCGGCGGAAATCGAAGACCAGGTCCGTGCCAGTCGTGAACAGGCCGGCCTGCCCCTCAGCGGTCATCGTCCGCCCAATGATGGCTCACGTCGCCTGCTGGAAACAGCTTCCGCCCGCCGTCAGGATACCCGCCTGTGGACAGGAGTGGCCAGGCTCACAGGGGCCGCCGGAAACTCGACCGGCCTCGTCGGCACCGCTGAACAGGTCGCGGAAAGCCTTCTCGAATACTATAAGCTCGGCATAGGTAATTTCCTGATCCGTGGCTTCGAGCCCCTTGATGATGCCAGACGCTACGGTGAGGAACTTATTCCTCTGACACGCGATCTCGTCACGGCTCTGGATACCACGGAAGAGCGGCAGGCGGTTTGAAAGCGGCTCAGACACCTGTCGTCGCACCATGGTCTGAAACAGGGAAAATGTCCCGCTGTTATAATGATATTCTCCGGAACAGAAACAGGCTGTCGACACATCAGTGTCAGCGGCCTTACGGTGTTTAATGTTATGTCAGCCGCCCGCAACAGAGACTCAGACGGCGGAACAAAACGCCACTCACCGGCCCAAAGGGGCAATATCAGGTGATCAGTACCAGACGCTCAGTCCTGCTGTCAGGAGCGTCCGCCGCGCTTCTGCCGCTCCTGACCGGGAAGGCCCGGGCCGGAACGGATGTCGTCAGTATCGGATACCAGAAATACGGAACCCTGGTTCTGCTCAAAGAGAAAAAATTCCTTGAGCAGACCCTCGCACCACAGGGCGTGACCGTCCGCTGGGCACAGTTTCCGGCCGGACCTCCCATGCTTCAGGCGATGATGGCCGGAGCACTCGATTTCGGACAGACGGGAGATCTGCCGCCGGTATTTGCGGAAGCCAGCAAGCCCGGAGAGTTAATCTGTACAGGACATGAACCGGCCAGCGGCTCCAGCGAAGCGATCATTGTGCCCGCTGAAAGTTCCATTCTCACAGTGAACGATCTCGCAGGCAAACGCGTGGCCGTCACACGCTGGTCCGACGCACACTGGCTCCTCCTGGCCGCCTTACGAAAACACGGCATGTCATTTCATGATATCAGAGCCGTCTACCTTCTTCCCACAGCAGCCAGGCCCGCATTTGAAAACGCAACCGTGGACGCCTGGGCGATCTGGGACCCTTATTTTTCCGCAGCCGGAGATCGCGCGCGGAGTATCGTAACCGGAAACGATGTTGGTACAGGAATGGAGTTTTACATGGCGCGCCGCCAGTTCGCAGAAGGCAGCCCCGCGCTCATGGAAGCCATCCGCACGGCTGTAACACAATGCGACGCATGGGCGCAGGCGAACAGACCGGAGGTGGTCGGACTGCTCTCCGCCAGCACGGGACTGCCTCCTGATACCGTCGCACGTTCAATCGCGAAAATCAGCTTTGGACTCCAACCGATGACACCCGACATTGTGTCACGCCAGCGCGAAACCGCAGATATATTCCGCAAGGAAGGATTGCTGCCTTCCTGACCATGCAACCGGAAACCGGCGTGCGTAGCTCTGCCCGACGCCGACTACCCCTTCGTCCTGAACTTTACAGATCAAACCTCATACTGAATGTAACCGTACGCGGCGCACCCGGGAAAAGCTGGAGCGCGCCACGACTGACCCAGTACCGTTCATTTCCGATATTCTGAACCGCCGCCCGGAATGTAAGCCTGTGTTGCGCAACACGCGTGACATACTGCGCGCCGACATTGCCGAGAATATAAGATTGCAAACGGAATGTATTGGACGGGTTCAGCCACCCTGCGGAGACCCAGTTCATCCCGCCATTCACGCTAAGACCTCTGACCGCCGGAATCATATAATTCGCCGAAAAATTCGCTTCGAAAGGCGAGGTCGATTCAGCGCGCTTGCCATCATAGGGCGTACCCGCGCCATAGCGCGCATCAAGATATGTCAGACTGCCGGTCACCTGCAGATCACGTGTCGCCTGAAAAGTTCCTCCGGCTTCCGCACCCTGATACCGCACCAGGCCGCCCTGCTGCTGCACATTATCAGAGTCAACATAAGCCGCGATCGTATCCAGCCGGTACACCGCGAGGGTCCCGCTCCAGCGCGACTTCTGCACTTTCACGCCCAGTTCGTATTCCTGACTGCGCATGGGTGAGAAAACCGCATACGCATTCTGCGCCGTTGCCGCAGCCTGTGTTCCGGACTGCATCGCTTCGACATAACTGAAATATGCATTGATATCAGGCGTCGGTTTATAGGAAAGCGAAACAACCGGCGTTACAGGATTATTATGGCGCGCGGAAGTCCTGCGTCCGCTTCCGTCCGTCGCGTAATCATCCTCGAAATAATCCGTATAGCGCGCCCCGGCCAGAAGCGACCATTTATGCCACGTAATCGTATCGCTCCAGAACGGCGCAACCTGCGTATAATCAATGTAATTATATAATTTCGGATTATACGAATACGCATTCGTGCTGACCGGACGCGAAACAAAAATGTTTCCATATTCGTAGGGCTGATAATAGGCCGCGTTCGCATCCGCATCAAATTTCTGATAAAGCCACATAATTCCGGCAACAACATCATGATGCAGAGGGCCGGTCTTAAACCTCCCTTCCGTCGTCTCCTGCACCTGATGATAAGTGAAAACCCGCGTCATCTGAAAAGGACGATTGAGGTAATCGCCCCGGTTATCCAGAAACGTAATGGCATTTGACGGAAAGCGTTCGTCAAGATGCGTATAGGCATAAGCAAGTTTTGTGTTCCAGTTCTGAGAAAAATCCCAGTCAAATCCTGTATTGAAATGCTTGAAATCGTTCTTTTTCCATGAATCCGCGGCGCCAAGTTCAGCCCGCCCGCTGATCGGCGTCAGCGACGTCAGACCACTGGCCACACTAACGCCATTCACCATGCCTCTCTGCAGCGTATTGAGATAGAAAGAGTCAAAATGCCAGGCAAGCTTATCGGTGATCTTCACACGGGTTGCCGCGGACATGGATGTGGAGCGAATAAAACTGCCGTTATACTGATTACCAACTTCGTTTCCGAACGAGAAACGATAGGTCACACGATCCGATTTCCCAATCGGCCCTCCCGCGTCGAGGGACTGCCGGAATGCCGCATCCGAGCGATACCCCGCTTCCAGGGATAATCTGGTCTCGGAAACCGGTTTTTTTAACTGGAAGTCCAGCACCGCGCCCGGCGATCCGAAACCGTACAGAAATGCCGACGCTCCTTTTGTCAGCTGGAACTGACCAAAATTAGCCATCGGCAGATCGATGTACCAGTACGGAATGGCAAAACCATCGATTTTGTAACCATTCGTCCAGTCAAGATCGAGGCCACGCACACGGAAACTCGCGCCGGATGCCGTGGACCCGCCGTTGGAATTTTCCTGAACCCCCGGTTCCGCCCGGAAAATATCATTGATATCCACCGCCTGCATCTGCTCGACTTTCGCAGCGGAAACGACGCTGAGCGAAAAAGGCGTATCGAATTCCGACCGGGATCCAAGAGCACCCAGAGATGTATGAGCCGCAAGTCGTGGCCGGCGAACGTGCGCGTTCACCGTAATCGTTTCAGGAGACGTTGCCTGAACAGATAACGGGGGCGAATGCGCTGCGGAAGCATTCGACTTTGAGTGGACAACCGTTTTCTTCTCTGTCGGGTTTTTCGCGTAGACTGTAACTGGTAAAAGCGTCAGAAAACCAGAAAAAATCATCGTTTTTCTGGCTACAGACCCGACCGGCTTCATTTTTTAATCCCTCCCGCAATGAATTCTGCGTGAACCTCCGCAAATTTGCGGAATCGGGACTATCGTTAGAATGACTCCGGACGTGCTTATATTGAATTATATAAATTCCATATGTTTGTTATTAAAATGTATTATTTAGTCAAAATATCCTCATTCAACACATATCCGCACTTCATCATTTCACATCATGCCACGCAAAACCCGCCTAAGCTTCGCCCGCCATTCCTGACATCCGGTTTCTCCGCCTCATCCCCGTCTGTCATGAAAAATATGCTGCCTGGAAAACTCGAAAACGATCAGACTGCCCGACGATTCACACCACGCGGGCAGACACGATCGCAATCACAATGCTCCGACACTTTTCCAGATCATATAAGCCGCAACAACAAAGATCACGCCGGAGAAAACCGTCGTCAGAGCCCCGCGCGACCCCGCCATCCGACAGGCCGCCCGCATCCCGCCATAACTGCCGAGAATACCACCTGCAATGAAAAAGCCCGCAAGACTCCAGTCGATATAACCGGACAGCATATAGCTGAACGCCGTGCTAAACCCGAAAGCCGCAACAGCAACAAGCGAGGTCCCGACCGCATTCAGGATCGGCATGCCGGTCGCGGCAATCAGCGCCGGCACAATCAGAAACCCGCCGCCAATACCGAAAAAACCCGAAAGCACGCCCGTTCCGGCCCCCGCTCCCGCAACCTTCAGCACATTATCCCGGTTGCACGTCGCGTCCTCACATCCCGGGCTGCTGCGACAGCGCAGCATCAGAAAACCCACGACAATCATCAGAATCGCGAAAAGGAACAGAAGCCTTTGTCCGTCAACGGCTTTTCCGAAACGCGCTCCGATCAGCGCACCGGCAACCCCACAGGATGCAAAAACAGCAGCGCATCGCCATCTGACATGACCCGAACGGGCATGCTGGGCCAGACCGGCGAGCGCATTGACCGCAACACTCAGAGCACTTGTGCCAATAGCGACATGCGGATCAGGAACCCCAACCACATAAACCATCAGCGGCACGGCCATAACGGACCCGCCGCCCCCGATCAGGCCGAGCGTAAAACCGACCAGAACACCTGAAAGAAGCTCGAAAACGATGTGCACAGGATCAGGACTCATCGGGAGCAACAGACCCCGGCCGCCACACAAAACCCCGCCTTACTCTCCCGGCGCATAACGCGCCCCTCAGGACGCAAGCTTTTCCGGCTTCACCATAAATTCGTGGCCCTTCAGCATTTCCCAGTAAAGCCGGGGCATAACGTCCTTCTTGAGAAACCAGGCCAGCCGCGTCGGCTTCGTGCCGTCGAGAATCCATTTCGGCAGTGTCGGCATCAGTTTGCCGCCATAACCAAACTCCGCCAGCACAATTTTGCCGCGCTCAACAGTCAGCGGACAGCCGCCGTAACCGTCATAGGCATAAACAGGATTTTTCCCGGCCAGCGTCGCCAGAACATTCAGCGCCACAACAGGCGCCTGCTTGCGTGCCGCCGCGGCCGTCTTCGCATTGCCCGTTCCGGCAATGTCACCCAGCGCATAAATGTTTTTATACGTGTTGTGCTGAAGCGTCGCCGGATTCACAGCCACGAACCCGCTGTCATCCGCAATCCCGCTGTCGCGCACAAAGGCCGGCGCAACCTGCGGCGGAACGACATGCAGCATGTCATATTCCCGCTCAACCTTCACTGCCCCGCCCTCGCGCTCAAACGTCGCAACCCTGCGGGCACCATCAACCGCGACCAGCCGCGAACCGAGATGAAGATCAACGCCATAATCACGAATGTAATTCATCAGCGCAGGCACAAAGGCCGGAACACCGAATAGCGCGGGCGTACAGGTATCAAACCCGACGCTGATCGAGTCCAGCACGCCGCGACGCCGCCATTCGTCACAGGACAGATACAGCGCCTTCTGTGGCGCCCCGGCGCATTTGATCGGCATGGGCGGCTGGGTGAACAGCGCCGTCCCGCGCGAAAGCCCCTGCACGAGCTGCCACGTATAGGGCGCCAGATCGTAGCGGTAATTGGACGTCACGCCGTTACGGCCAAGCGCCTCTTCCAGACCGGGAATACCACCCCAGTTCAGAACAATCCCGGCCGCAACAATCAGCACGGAATAGGAAAGCGCCCCTCCGTCGGCCACAACAACACGATTTTCATCCGGAAGAATACGCTCAACCCTGGTCCTGATCCATTCAGCTCCCCCGGGGATCAGCCTGGCCTCGGCGCGACAGGTCTGCTTCGCGGTGAAAACACCCCCTCCGACAAGCGTCCAGCCCGGCTGGTAAAAATGATCGGAAGAAGGCTCGACAATCGCAACCGACAGACCCGGACGACGACGCAGGAGACCGGCGGCAGCAGAAAGCCCCCCGGCCCCGCCACCGATGACCACCACGTCAAAACGACGACCGGGCGCGGAGCCAGGTGCCGCATCCGGAGCTTTATCGGCCGCCGCCACACTCTCCGGCGGAGCAACCGAAACCGGAGAAAAATCGATCCCGATCCTGCGACCGACAGCAAGAATCTCGCTCTCCGGCATCACCCCGACCTGCGCGAAAGCCCACAGCATCGCAGCGCGATTCCCGGAACGGCAATACCCCAGCACCGGCCCGTCAACACCGCCGAGAACCACCTTCATCCGCTCGATATCGGTCACGGAAGGCAGCATCCCCGACTGAAACGGAATCGCCTCGAACGTCATCCCCGCCGCAATCGCGGCCTTTTCCATCTCAGCCGCCGAAGGCTGGCCGGCCTGCTCCCCCTCCGGACGGGTGCAGACAATGGCGCGAAAGCCGTTCCGGGCCGCCTCGGCAATATCATCAGTCGTGAGCTGAGCAGCGACAGAGTAGCGATCAGTGAGCGTACGAAGATTCATAATGCAGACCCGTTTGTATGAAATCGTCCCCGTCGGACCGGGACAGTGCGACAGAAGTCAGAGTTTATTGACAGGCACCTTGATATAACTGACGCCGTTATCTTCCGGCTCCGGCATATGGCCTCCGCGCATGTTCACCTGAACGGACGGCATAATCAGCGTCGGAAGCGAAAGCGTTTTATCCCGCGCACTCCGCATCGCGACGAAATCGTCCTCATCAACCCCGTCATGCACATGCACATTCTGCGCCCGCTCGGCGCCAACCGTCGTCTCCCAGGCAAAAGCATCCCGCCCGGGCGCCTTATAATCATGACACAGAAACAGCCTGGTCTCGTCAGGCAGCAACAGTAAACGCCGGATCGAACGAAACAGCGCGCGTGCATCCCCCCCCGGAAAATCCGCCCGCGCGGTCCCGTAATCCGGCATGAACAGCGTGTCCCCGATAAAAGCGGCATCCCCGATCACGAACGCCATGTCTGCGGGCGTGTGCCCCGGCACATGGAGCGCAATGGCCGGAATATTGCCCACACCGAACGTATCGCCGTCATGAAAGAGATGGTCGAACTGCGAGCCATCCCGCGCAAACTCCGTGCCGGCATTGAAGATTTTCCCGAATACCTCCTGCACGCGGATAATATCCGCGCCGATGGCCAGCTTCCCGCCGATCCGGTCCTGAAGCCAGGGCGCCGCGGAAAGATGATCCGCATGCGCGTGCGTTTCGAGCTGCCACTCCACTTCCAGACCGCTCTCACGCACATAATCCACAACCATCTGCGCCGATCCATGCTTCGCCCGGCCGGACGAGGCTTCGTAATTCAGCACACTGTCGATAACCGCCGCTTTTTTCGTCGCCGGATCATGAACAACATGCGTGGCGGTAAATGTCTCCTCATCGAAGAAACTCCGGACCACCGGACGCAGCCCCGGATCGGCCACAGCCGCCCTGACCTGACTCGCAGCGGCAGCCAGCACGGGATCGGTCGCGGAACAGTGCGGATCGGACGGATCAGACATAACGGACGCCTTTAATTTCATAATTTACGTAATCATGTATCTTGTGTGTTGCTAAATTATTAAGTGTCGCAAAGTCAAGTAAACCCACGTCAGTGCCCCGCTGCACAATACGCAACGCTCGGCGGATCAGCCGGTTCTGCGCCCCACACCACCGGTAAAACCGTCCCCCCTTATCAACTCGTTTCGGAAAATCACTGACTCTGAAAGCCATGTTTCTCAGTCCTGGTAGCCACCCGCCCGAAATTTGACCCAGATCAAAGAGATGGCATCAGCCGGATGATACGCCAAAAACAGCGGCTATCCCTGTGTGCGAAACACTCAGGGATAGCCGCAGCGCCTGTGTGCCATCGCCCTGCCCCGGGGAGTGATGACAGGGCGTGTTCTGACCCGGGTCATGGGAGGACAGTATTATGGTCAGTCAGGGAAATGGCGGACGTCCGCAGGTCGTGCGCGTGCCGGCAGGCATGGTGCGCGTGGCCGATCCGTTCACCGCGCTGGAGCGCCAGATGGTGCGCCTGTTCGATGACTTCAAAGACCCGTCGGCCCCGGCCGGCGCCCAGAAAGCTGCCGGACGCATCGGCGCCACGGATGTCACCGAAGATGCAAAAGGCTACACCATCAGCATCGAAGTGCCAGGCTGCGCGGAAAGCGACGTCAAACTGTCAGCAACAAACGGTATGCTGACGGTCAGCGGCGAAAAGAAACGCCCGGAAGTCGCCGAAGGCACAAAGCAGCATCTCGCCGGACGCTGGTTCGCCTCTTTCGAGGATTCTTTCGCAATCCCCGAAGACGCCGACGCCGACAAGATCTCCGCCAGCATGAAAAACGGCGTTCTGACAGTCACGCTGCCACGCAGGCCGGAAATCAAGCCCGCCGAACGCACGATTTCAATTAAGGCCGGTTAACATCTGACCGCTCTTCCGGCCGGGCTGCCTCGCCCGACCGGAGAGCCCAAACCGGCCCTGGCCTCATGCATGATCGAGCGGAGAAGGCCCGGCATCGATCTTCGCGACAAAAAGCCAGACCGGATAAATCACCGACTGTGTGCCACCCTGAAACCCATGCGTCCGGTTCTGCTGTGTGGCCGGAATCCAGAGACGGTGATCGTGATCGATCCACATGGCATCCGACCAGATCAGCCTCGGATCGGCGACAAAAACCGATACATGCCGGTCCGGCGTAATGCGCAGGATGCGGCGATGGTTCACGTCCGACAGATAAAGCACGCCATTCGCATCAATCGCGGTGCCCCCCGTGGTGCCGGTCTCAAGCCAAGGCACCAGCCCGGTGGCAAGCGCGGCAGAACCGACACTCTCATGATCGAGCAGAGCCGTCTCAATCCGGGCCAGCGGACCGGCGCACGACTGAACATAAAGATACCGGCCATCCGGCGTGACCTCAAGCTGATCAGCCTGCACCCGCAACAGCTTCCCCGCGTCGTTGCGCAGCAGACGCCCGTCCGCCCGCATCGGTTTACGATCGGTCAGAAGCGGATGCCTGTCGAGCACGCGGCGCACCCGGCCCGTGGCGATATTCACCACCAGCAGCCCCGCGGCCCCGGCATCGGTCGCATAAAGATTCGGACCGTTAAACCGGATGTCGTCAATATAACTGTCGGCGCGAAGACCACCCGCCAGATCGTACGTGCGGAGCAGCGTCCCCTTCGCCGGATCGAACACGAACAGCCGCGCGGCCCCGGCCACGACAGGCCGGTCAATCCCCGGCGCCCCGGCATCGATCACCCAGAGATTGCCGTCCGGCCCGATCCGAATGGCATTGACCTGAAAAAACCCATCGGCCGGCGTCCAGGACGGACTATGCAGCGCGTTCCACTGAGCATCCGGAAAAGGCCGGAGAACGCTGCCAGGTAAAAGACGCGCCACCTGAATACCGGGCCGGTCGCAGGACGGAAAACAGACAAAAACCTGACCGTCAGACGTCGTCGTCACACCGTTCCAGATACGGTCCGCCTGCGCGACAGGCACCAGCTTCGGGTCCGGCACATCCGGAGAACCGGGCGGCAACGGCCGGGCCGCCTCGATGTTCAGAGGCAGCGCGCGCGTCGCGGCCCGCGCCGGAAATGTACCAATCGTGGCGAGACCCGCCACAGTCGTGAGAATCTGACGTCGGTACATTCACGGCTCCCTGATTGCGCGCATAACGCTACAGGATCAGGTTATGCCGCAAAAATCGCGGAGCGCCAGATGCAGCCTGCTATGCGACAATCAGCGCCCCGCATCCGGTCCGGGCGCGGTTCGGCTCCGGCCATCCCCGGCCAGAGCAACAGCCCCCGTCAGACGCGTCTCTCAGGCAACCCGGATCAGCTTTTTGTTGAGGAACTCCTCAATCCCGAGCGATGACAACTCACGCCCGTAGCCTGAGTTTTTCACCCCGCCAAACGGCAGCGCTGGCGACCCGGCCATGTTGGCGTTGACCGACACCATCCCCGTCTCGATCTCCTCGGCAATCCTGTATCCACGATCAGCATCTTTCGTGAACACCGTCCCGCCAAGCCCGTAAGGCGAGTCATTGGCGAGATCGATCGCCTCCCGCTCGCTGCCAACGCGATAAACAGTCGCAACCGGACCGAAAATCTCCTGATAGTAAACCGGATTATCTTTCGTCACCCCCGTCAGGATGGCCGCCGTCATAAAGAAGCCGTCCCGCCTGATCCGCTCCCCGCCGGTCACAAGAGTCGCGCCCCCCTTCACAGCCTCGCCGATCTGCGAAAGCGTCAGATCAAGCTGCTTTTCGCTGCTCATCGGACCATGCGTGCTCTCCGGGGCCATCGGATCGCCAGGCCGGAACGCCTCAACCTTCTCCTTCAGACGCGCGATAAACGTATCGGCAACCGATTCATGCACAATCATGCGCTTCGCCGCCGTGCAGACCTGACCATTGTTGGACATCCGGCCTCGAACCGCACAGCCTAGGGCCCGATCCAGATCCGCATCCTCAAGAACGATAAAGGCGTCACTGCCGCCCAGTTCCATCGTGTCCTTCTTCAGTGCCGCGCCCGCCTGCGCCGCCACGGCCCTGCCGGCCCGCTCACTACCCGTCAGCGCAACGCCGCGCACCCGGCTGTCGGCAATCAGTTCCGCCGACTGATCGTTGCTCAGGAAAACATTGGTATAAATACCCTGCGGACCACCGGCTTCCGGAAACAGCGCCGCGAACGCCTCGGCGCACTGAGGCACATTCGGCGCATGTTTCGCGATCACGACATTCCCCGCCACAAGGTTAGGCGCCGCAACACGGGCAAGCTGGTAATAAGGATAGTTCCAGGGCTCGATGCAGTAAATTATCCCGAGCGGCTGACTGAGCAACACTGCCTTCCCGGAATCAACCGCAAGCTTCTGCGGCGCAAGAAATTTTTCCGCCTCCCGCGCATAGTATTCCAGGATCTGCGCGGTGAACTCGACCTCACCACGGGCCTCGGTGAAAAGCTTCCCCATCTCCGTCGTAATCAGCCCGGCATGCCTGTCCAGGTCACGCCGCAGGATCGCGGCAGCCCGGCTGACAACCGCACAACGCTCAGCAATGCTGCGACGCCTCCAGTCCGACCGGTAAGTCTCCTGCGCGACATCAAGGAAACGGGCCTTTTCAGCGTCCGTATGCGTGGAAAATGTCTTTTCGACCTTTCCGGTGGTCGGGTTGAGAGTCTGATAAGCCGTCATCGTTTCTCTTTCCTGTTACACCGTTGCCCGTTACGCCGGCCACCTGGCCCGGGTTGCGGAGACTGAGACGAAGCCGGTTCAGAAGTAACACAGGTCTGTATTATATTCGATACAGATCAGACCGTTTTTGCCGCACCGCCTGCCACGGGCCTCTCAATATCGGATACCGGGAATGACCCGACGACATCCTCCGGCCCACCTGACCCGTCCGCAGAGCGGGCGGGCGGGTCACGGCACGAAGTCCCGCCGCTGCGCCGCCACCAGCATCTCCGGAATCAGATCCGTCTCCGGCAGATTCTTCCATAATCTGCGCGGCATTTCCGAGCGCATGGCCTTCAGCTTGATCCGCGCCGGATTAAAAACCGACCGGTAATACGTGTGCCAGAGCTGCTCCGTCTCATCCTCAACCGTCTCACGCACACACACCTCCCGCGTCACGACACACGCCGCGTCATCCTGAGCGATCGACCCCTTCGGCGTCAGGATCAGCCAGTTCATGTCCGTAAAACGCCCGCTGAAAAACGGCGCGACAAGCTCCAGAATGTGATGCTCCGGCTCATACCACGCCAGAAAATGACGCATGTTGCTTCCCGGACTCCGCTTCTCCCTGAACCGGACATAGGATTTCATATCGTGCACGTCCCGCCTGATCTGCCGCGCCAGATAACCCGCCGCGGCAATATCCGGATCGGTCGCCACACGAAGCAGATCCGGCTGACGCAGACTCCGCCACAACACCCTGTAAGCCAGCGCGAAACGATCCTCCGATGTATGACAGAGAATACGCCGCAAAAGCCCGAGACAATCCCGCCGGACCGTCCCCCCCGCGCCCGCCGCCACGTCAGCAACAGCCTCGCCCTCAGCAAAAAGATCATCCTGCGCGGACCGGACGCGCCACTCCACCCGCTCCGGCGGAACGCCATGCTTCAGAAGCCGCCTCGCATGATCACGCCACATCTCAAACGATGCCTCCGGTGGCAAGGCGATACGATACGGAAGACTCACAACAGCGACAACTGAGCCGGCGGCGGCGCAAACAGCGCTTTCAGATCCACCCGATCCGTCAGCCGCACCGGACGCCAGTCCGGCGTCGTGATAAACGGACGCACCTTCCGAAGACTGATCCGCAACCGCTCCAGATCCTCCAGCCGCAGCGTGCGATGCTTCCGCGCCGACAGCAGAGCCCCGACACTGCGCGGCCCGATCCCCGGAATCCGCAACAGCATCTCCCGCTCCGCCCGGTTGACGTCCACCGGAAACATCGCCCGATGATCCAGCGCCCAGACCAGCTTCGGGTCCATCCCCAGATCCAGCATCCCGTCCGGACGTCCGGCCGTCAGCTCCTGAAAATCAAAGCCATAGAAACGAAAAAGCCAGTCCGCCTGATAAAGACGATGCTCACGCAGCAGCGGCGGCCGGATCAGCGGCAGCTTCGCGGATGCATCCGGAATCGGACTGAACGCGGAATAATACACCCGCCGCAGCCGGTACCCGGTGTAAAGCGTGGAACTGCTCGAAAGAATGTCATGATCCGTCGCGGCATCCGCCCCCACGATCATCTGCGTGCTCTGTCCCCCCGGCGCGAAACGCGGCGCTTTCCGGCCGGATGGCGCTTTCTCTGTCGCCGCCTCCATCCGCTGCCGGATATGCCCCATCGCCCCCCGTATCCCGGCCGCGCTCTTCTCCGGTGCGTACTGCGACAGCCCCTGCTCCGTCGGCATCTCGACATTGATCGAGAGCCGGTCAGCATAAAGCCCCGCCTCCGCCAGCAGCTCCGGCGAAGCGTCCGGAATGGTCTTCAGATGAATATACCCCCGAAACCCATGCTCAAGACGCAGCACGCGTGCCACCCGAACCAGCTCCTCCATCGTATAATCGGAAGACCGGATAATCCCGGACGACAGAAACAGCCCCTCGATATAGTTGCGTCGGTAAAATTCCAGCGTCAGCCAGACAATATCCTCAACCGAAAACCGCGCCCGCTCCGTGCCCGACGAAATCCGGTTGATGCAGTACGCACAGTCATAAATACAGAAATTCGTCATCAGGATCTTCAGCAGCGACACACACCGCCCGTCCGGCGTAAACGCATGACAGATCCCGCTGCGCTCCGTCGATCCCAGCCCCTTCCCATCCTTCCCGCCACGCTTCTCCGTCCCGCCCGACGCGCAGGACGCATCGTACTTCGCCGCGTCAGACAGAATGGCCAGCCGTTCGGAGAAAGTGCGCTTCATAGTTGTTCATGTTATGTTCTCACCAGAGAACCGTCAATAACTCTGTTTCCCACCCCCTGAGACTCCGGCTTTTTCATTACGCTCCCGTGTGATAGCGATGCACCCGAACCGGCAGAGGATGGCAGCATGTCACGTGTTTCACGCATCGGACCCGCACTCACGGCTTTTGCTCTCACGCTTGCCGTCACCCGGGCGCACGCAGCTCCCGAACCGAAACTCCTCGTGCAAAACGCCACGATCTTCTCCATGGCCCCCGACCAGCCCGCCCCGTTCCACGGCTGGTTCACCGTCAGCACCGACGGCACGCTGGAGCGCCTCCGCCCCGGCGACCCGCCACCCGGCTTAAAAGCGCGAACCATCTTCGATGCCCATAATCACTGGATCATGCCCGGCTTCATCTCCGCCCACAGCCACCTCTGGCAGGCCGCCTGGCGGGGCCTCGCCGCCGATCAAACCCTCACCGGCTGGCTGACCGCCCTCTATGGCGAAACCGCCAGCCGGGCACAGCCGGAGGATTTCTACTGGTTCACCCTCTCCGGCGCCCTCGACCACCTCCTGCACGGCGTCACCACAGCCTATAATTTTAATCGCGGTGCCCCTCCCCTGGACGCCGACGGCACGGAAGCCATCGACCGCGCCTCCTTCCGGGGCGAAGCCGATTCCGGCATCCGCTTCGTCCACGGTATCGACGCCACGGACGGCGAACCCGGCACACCCGCCGACGCTCTCCGTCACGTCGGCGGATTTCTGAAATGGAGCCGGACGCAGTCCGGCAGGGACAGGATGCTGTCCGTCATGCTGAACGGCGTCGCCGCCTTCCGTCCCACCATCGAAGACGCGCGAACCGAAGCCCTCGTGATGAAAACATATCACCTCGGCAATCAGTCACATTATCTGGAACCACCCGATAAAATCGAGGAAGAACAGAAGAAGTTTCCCTGGTTCATCCAGACCGGACTGCTCGGACCGGACCTGATCTTCGGGCATTTCATCCACACCACCCCGGACATCATCGCCCGAACCGCACAGGCCCATGCCGCCATGGCCTGGAACCCGCTCTCAAACGGCCGCCTCGCCTCCGGCGTTCCGGATATTCCCGCTTATCTCAGGGCAGGAATCAGAGTGGGCATGGGCGTGGACGGAGAAGCCAGCGCCGATCTCGTCGATCCCTTCGAAAACATGCGCGCCGGCCTCTACGCCATCCGCGACAAATACCAGAACGCCGCCATCATGAGCCCCGCCGATGTCGTGCATCTGCACACCGCCGGCAGCGCCGGCGTGCTCGGAGAAACCACCCGCCTCGGCACCCTGGAGCCCGGAAAATACGCCGATTTCCTCGTTATCGACCCCACATATTTCGGTCATGTCTTCGACCCGTACGCCACACTCGTCTTCGTAGCGTCAGAACAGGATCTGGAGCGTGTCTATATCGGCGGCGAACAGATGACCGATCACGGCCATCTGCTGCGCCAGGATCTGCAACACGTCCAGGCCGAGACGGACCGCCGTGTGGCCGCTGCCCTGCAAAAGCCGGTCCCGGCAAAATAAACCGGACCCGCACAAACCAGATGCGACCACCCCGGCCGCCGGTACGTTAATGCGCACGATCCCGGTGAAGAAAACGCAGCAGCGCTTCCGGCTCATCGGTCTGGATCATGGAAACCCCCGACCGGATCAGCCACCCCCACACCGCATCCGGATCTCTCAGCCCCTCAATATCACCCCGGCCGGTTCCGATAAATCCATCCCACAACGTGTTGTTCCACAACCTCACATGCTGGAACCGCGCCTCGGCCGCAAGCGCCGGAAGCACCGCCGCTGGCATGCGCGGCACCTCATAGCCGACCACTTTCCGTGTGCCGCTCCCCTGCTGGCGAACAATCCGGACAAGATCGGACCCGCTCTCATCGCCAGATGACAGAATCGGCATGAACGGCACGCGATTATAAGGTGGCAGCCCCGCCAGAGACGGACTGTTCACGCCCGCCCCGGTTTTGACGATCACCCGATCAGCGGCGCCCGCCTCCACCACAGCCGCAATCACCTCGGCATAGATCGCGTCCTTGACATCAAGATTCAGAACGATCTTCGTCCCGGCCCGCGCCAGCATCTCAGCCAGCGTCGGAATCGTCCGGTTCGTCAGCGCCGCCCCCGGCCCGCCCTCATTTTCGCGAAGATGCAGTTTTCCGATTGCGGCCAGCGTCAGATCCGAAACGCGCCCATGCCCGTCCGTCACCCGGTCAACCGTGGCATCATGAATCATGACCAGCGCGCCATCCCGGGTCCGCCGCACATCCGTTTCCATGACATCCACGCCCAGAGCAACGCAATGATCGAGCGCATCAAAGGAATTTTCCGAAGCCTCCGAAAGTCCCCGCCAGGGCGCCGCGTTATGGCACCCCCTATGCGCCACCACAACCGGCCCGCCCTCCGGATCGGCAATCCGCCGCGTCAGGTCCGTCGCAAACGCACTCCCGACCGGGCTCAACATGCAAAACGCAAGAGCGATCCGCGCGCCGACCCGCAGTTTCCTGTTCCTCACTCGAATGTTCCGGAAATCGTAAAGATGGCCGAGAAACCGGAGCCGACATTGTAAGTCGGCTGAGAACCGGTCACCGTCGTTCCGTAAATCCCCTTGATCTTACTGGCCGCCGTCACGGTATATCCCGTCATCGAGGACAGGTAATGCACGTCGCCCAGATTGGCCAGACTCAGCATAGCTTTCGGATGGAAGCGACCGAATTTCGGCAGATAGCGTCCGAAAGAAAGATCGGCGGTAAAGTAAGCCGGTATCCCCTGATCGTTCATCAGCGTCGAATACTGGGAATCTGAATAGCGGAAATTGAAGTTACCGAAATTCGTGCCGTCATCATATGTCAGACCAATGGAGGCCAGAAATTTCGGTGAGCCCACTTCCTGCTTGCCCTTTGTCCGCAGATAGTCGCCACCATAAGCAATGTTGTTATCAACCGATGTGTGCATATACTGCCCGGACGCATAAGCACTGATGTGATACCACGGGCGCGTCGAAACCTCCGCCTGAATCCCGCGCGCCGTCTCGCCGCCGGCATCGATCGGCTGCGAAACCGTCACAGTGGAATCGGGAAGATAAGAAACGCTGCTGATCTGATGATGCGTCAGATTATAGTTGAATCCAGCCACACTCAACATCACCGGCCCGTAATGCCTGAACCCGATTTCCTCCCCGATCATGAATTCCGGCGTATAGTTCCCAAGCGGCTCCGACAGCTCGGCGCCCGTCGTGTAATTATAGGTCCCGACCTGAGACTGAAAAGACGAAGGCGCGCGATATCCCGTGGTGCCGTTGATATAAATCTGATTCTGCGGATTGATCTTATAGCTGATCAGCACCTGAGGCGTCGGAATGAACATGTTCTTCACCGATTTATACGGTGTTGCCCCCGGCAGATCCTCAGTGAACTGACGGTTGATCATGTTGGCCCGCAGAGACGCGCCGATCGTCAGACGATCATGCAGAAGACTCAGATCATCCTCGATCGACAGCGCATTGAGCTGCTGCATGCCGTTGATGTTGTACTGTGTGATGTTTCTTCCATCAGCCTTGAGATAGCCATTTGATTTGGCATACCTCCCCTCGGAATCCACGGCATAGTAATCCTGAAATTCCGAATGCACCGCATAGGAATACCAGTATCCGAATTTCAGCGTGTTAAGCCCGCGCTTCCAGGTCCCGATCAGATTCAGCCCGCTGGATGTCTGCACCCAGGGATGGATGCTGATCGCGGTGACACTTCCCGTCGTGCCCGGTGCATACCCCTCAAGCGTGCCATATTGCTGCGTTCCGGAATACCCGCCCGAAATCGGAACCGTGCCGCCATAATTGTTGGGACCATAAGTCTCGACCGCGTAGGGCTGCGCATCGAGTGACAGCCCGTTTCCAAGATCGAAATGGTTTTTGATTGTGCCAACAACGGCATTTGTCGCTTTCGTATTCAGCTTGTAATACGATGTCTCACCCGGCTTATACACGCCACTCGTGTTATAGCTGTCGCCATATTCATGCCACTGCGCCAGCGTCGGATACAGCCACTCGGTCTGGTTCGCATAGTTATAACTGAAGATCACTTCCGAACTGCTGTTTCTGGCCCACTGCTTTTCCAGCGCGGCATCAAGATGCCAGCGATACATGTCGCCCGGCCCGCGCCAGAGATTTCCGCTCGAATAAGATCCCGACACAAACCCCTTAACGCCGCTATGACCGATCTCACCCGTATCGACGCGGACAAATTCTTTATTTGTACTATGCGTGCCACCTGAAGCCTCAACATAGGCGCCGAATTTATTCGATGCATGCCTCAGATTCAGCGTCATCTGCGCACCATCCGCGTTATAAACCGGAGCCGTCAGATCGGATGACCCCTGACTGACTGAAACGGAAGCCAGATTCTCGTTATCAACCATCGCGGACGTATAGGCGCCGTATGTGAACGGATCAGCCAGAGGCATCCCTTCATAAACCATGCCGATCTGCGTCTGATCGAGACCGCGAATATGCAGTGTCTCGGATGTCGTGCTGAGCGGCCCTTCGCTGTTACCCTGAACACCCGGAAGACTTGAGACCAGCACACCGGGATTTACGAGCGGAGACTGTTTAGAAATATAATCCTGCGTAACCTCGCTGACGCTTTTCGCGATTGTCTGCCGGGCCATCATACCACCGCCCAGAACGCGACGAGCCACCTTCACACTCGCCTCCTCTCCCGCCCCGGCATCCATTCCTGTCCTCGCAGGCCGCGCAGCCGTCTTACCGGCAGGTCTTGCCGCGGAAACATTCGCCTGTTGCGAACGAGATGGAGAATGATGGCTGTCACGGTGAACCACTGCGGCTCCGGCCGGAGACAGAAAAACCGGAGCAACCGTTGCTGCAAGCGATGTGCTCACGGACAGAAAAGAAAACCTGCGCACATTTTTGAAATTCATTGAAATATCAGCTCACGTTTCCGACGCATTCCACCGGCAGGGGTCCGGCAACGGAAACGTGAAGTATTTGCAATCTTAACGGATTTCAAAAGACAGTTTTGTTGCAGTTATATGTAGCTATTATGAAAAAGGAATCCTGCGCTCCACACATGATTGCTATTGCGCCGGTTCTGATTTTTTCTGCGCCGGCATTCTATTTTATCAGGTAGCAGTATGACCCGTATCCCCGCCCTGTTTCTGGCCGCCCTCCTTCCCGTGGCAGGCTACGCCGCCACCCCGGCGGAAACCCGGAACGCAGATCAGGCCGTCAGACTCAATGAAATTCAGATCATCGGGACACATAACAGCTACCGCGCCGATATTTCACCGGCCACACTGCAATGGCTGACAAAACAGAGCCTCAAAATCGCGGAAGCGCTCGATTACCGGCACACATCGCTGGACCGGCAACTCGACGGCGGCGTCCGCCAGCTCGAAATCGACATCTACGCCGACAGCCACGGCGGAGAATACAGTCATCCCAAAGGCCCCGCATGGGAGAAGCAGGACGGCATCACGCCGGACCCGGACCCGATGCCCCCGGAGGCCATGCAGGGAACCGATTTCAAGGTCATGCATATCGTCGATCTCGACCAGAGATCGAGCTGCGAACCCTTCCGGAAATGCCTGGAACTCATCAGCGCATGGTCAAAAGCTCATCCGGGACACCTGCCCGTCTTTATCGACCTCGAAACCAAACAGGACGTTCCGTTCGCCTCCGCAAAACGACCTTTCACACAACCGGAAACCTTCACCCCGGAAACCTATGACCGGCTCGATGCGGAAATCCGCGAAACAATCGGTTCAGGAAACATCCTGACCCCCGACGACGTGCGCGGCAGCTTCCCGACCCTGAATGAAGCCATAAAGAACAAAGGCTGGCCAGCCCTGGCGGACGCACGCGGAAAGATCGTGTTCCTGTTCGACAGACCGCATGACACCGCGCGATACGTCCTGAATCACCCGGCCCTGCGCGGGCGGGTCATCTTCACCAACGCCACGCCAGGCGACCCGGACGCCGCTTTCACGGAAGTCAATGAAGGGTTCATCGGCCAGAACGGCAACGGCAGCGCGGCCGTCAACAATGCCGTAGCAGAGCACGTCATTCCCGAACTGGTCAAAGCCGGCTACCTGGTGCGAACCCGCTCGGATGCCAACACCGTCGAAGCCCGCGAGGGCGATACCTCACGACGGGACGTGGCGTTCCGGAGCGGAGCCCAGATCATCAGCACCGATTATCCCTCCTTCGAACCGGCGCCATGGCACGGATTCAGCGTCGCTTTCCCCGACGGCCTGATCGCCCGCTGCGATCCCGTCAATGCGCCCGCAAACTGCGACAGCCGGAAACTCGCCGATTAACAGATATGGCTCTGCCGTGTCAGTATTGCGGGCTCTGCCCGAACCCGGCAGGAGCCACAGGCCCCTGCACCCGAACCCGTTGACAAACAAACAGGTTTCCAGAGGCCCCGGGTCTCTGGCGGGTTTCAGGACAACGCCCTGAGAAAAACAGCAAGGCTTAATGCAAACAGAGTCACAGACGTTCTCCCCGGTCCGGCAACCACCCGAACCCGCCGTGTTCAGGAAGCTGGCGGCCGGTTGAGCCGCCAGGCGGATTCCAGAGCCTCGACAGGCTGAGCCGTCTCCTCGCTCCATAGCCCGTCCTGCCCGCCCGGATGCACGGCAGCCCGCCACATGCCCGTCCCGGGCCGCCGCTCGATCATCACCGCCCAGTCGGACGGAATGCGGGACAGAACCCGCGTGAGACGCTGTTCAGCGGTCGCCGGTTTAGCGTAATTATGCCCCATCACTGTGCTCCTTCCGTGTGATCGCCACCCGAAAACCACACTTACCGTCTTGCGCCGGTCCCGTCAGCTTTCCACACCCCAGTCCTGACAAAGAGTGCTCCGCACACGGAGATTACGCCTGCACGATCACGTCAGGTTCTCACTCAGAGCTTTCTCACGATAAAACTGCCGCTGCTGCACCTCTCCGGCCAGCATCCGCCGCGCCGCCCCGACAGCTCCGGCCCAGTCTCCCGGCGCCTCCTGCCGGATAATGCGCATCGTCGGATACCACGGCGTATCGGACCGCCCCTCCAGCCACCGCCAGCACCCGTCGAAACGCGACAGCATCCAGACCGGCCACCCCATTCCGGCGGCAAGATGCGCAATCGAGGTATCGACCGTAATCAGAAGATCCGTCCCGGTCAGCCGCGCCGCCGTGTCCGCGAAATCCGTTATCCCCTGTGTGACATCCGTCAGCGGAAAACCGGTTTCGACACGCTGCTGAGCCGCCTCATCAAGCTGGAAGCTGACAAAACGAATCCCGGACACGGAAAACAGCGGCTCAAGATCAGCAAGTTTCAGAGAACGGCGCTCATCGAGCGCATAGGAGCGAACCTTATTCTTCCGGGGCGCCCCCGACCAGACAAGGCCGACAATCAGATCCCGTGGGTTCCCGTCGCCATTTTCAGCAAGACGCCGAACCGGGTCGCCCTGTTTCGCGGCCATCTCCGGCGCAACGGAGAGATAAGGCGCGGCAGGAACCGTTTCCGGCGTGATGCCAAACATCATCGGCAGACTCGCCAGAGGACAGTGGCAGTCAAAAACCGCATCCGAAGACAGCGTGGAGAACACATCCGATACCCCCTGGACACGGCGGAACAGGCGCACCAGCGGCTCAGGCACATGCAGAGACACCCGCGCACCCAACCGTGCGACAAGCGTCGCAAAGCGCACAAACTGGAGCGAGTCACCAAGCCCCTGCTCGGCGTGAAGCAGAATATGCCGCCCGCGCAGATCACCGCCTTCCCATGGCGGGCAGCGAATATCCGTCCGGGGCGTCTGACAGGACCGCCAGCGCCACTCATACTCACGCCAGCCCTCTTCCCAGCGCCCGACCTTCAGCAGAGCCGTCGCGCGGGTAAAGAGCGTGGCAGGATAATCCGGTCTGACTTCCAGAGCCCGGTCCGCGGCCGTAATCGCGGCTCCGGACCGGTTGAGCAGCAACAACAGATGGCTGCGGTTGTGCAAGGCCTCGGGATTGTCCGGCGCGACAGCAATGGCGTTATCAACCGCCGCAAGCGACTCTTCCAGCCGGCCCGTCAGCTCCAGCGCCACCCCCTGATCGAGATGATAATAGGCCTCGTCCGCTTTTCCGGCGATGGCCGTATTGATCAGTTCCAGCGCTTCTTCCGGCTTCCCCTTGTCGAGCAGATGCCTGCCGAGACGATGGCTGACACAGGGCACTCCCGGCGCAAGCAGAAGACTCTGCCTGTAGAACCGGATGGCAAGATCGATTTCCCCAACCCCCTCGAATGTTACCCCCGCCGCGAAAAACGCGGCGCCGGAAACCGGCATGGAACGGCCCGCGCTTGCCAGTTCCTCAGCCGCTTCATCCGCATGACCCAGCCTTTTCAGACAATGCGCGTAGAGCAGGCGAAAAATGAAATTTCCCGACTGCTTCACGCAGCGTTTGAGCGGGGCCAGAGCACGCCCCGCCCTCCCAAGCCTGAGTTCCGTGCGCCCGAGCAGAGCCAGCGCCGCCACATCCGAACGGTTGCCCGCCAGAAAATGAAGAGCTTCCCGACGTACCGCCGCGAAATCTTTTCGCTGTTCGAAAACCCGGCATCGACTCAGCAACGAATCAATGACGGTTTCAGATGTATCTGCAATGGCGGGCGCAGTCGTCATGGCGGGGCTCCTCGCCCACCTGTCTGCCACTCAGATATTAAAACCCTCTTTCGGAACCGGTCCGATATTTTTCAAACCGTTACACCGCCGCCGGACCCCGCGCACCCATCCCGCACGGAACATCGCCGCGCCAGCCCCACCGACACAGCCCTGTCTTACATTTTATTACAGGACGACTGACCCGGACCAGCCCATCAGGGCTGCCGGCTGAGATTCGCATTGGCAGGATCGGTCGAAACCGAAATCCCGCTGACACCCTTCGGCGTCCGCAAACCGTCATACTGCAACGGCTTAAACGGCCGGATCTGCTTATACTCGGGCAGATTCTTCGCCGACCATCCGCCACCAAGCGCCCGGATCAGAGTGACCTTCGACTGAAGCTCCCTGGTCTTGACCTGCATCAGCGCCACACGGGCCACCAGAGCCGCCTGCTGCGCGACAACAACATCCAGATAGTTGGTCAGCCCGCCCGTATAAAGCTCCATCGTCATCGTCTGCGTCCGGAGCGCGGCCTGGACAGCACTGTTCTGCTGCACCGTCTCGATCTTCAGACGACCGACATTCGTCAGCCCGTCCTCAACCTCCTGAAAAGCCGACAGAATCGTGGAGCGATACTCATCCTCGGACTGGCGATACTGCGACCAGCTCCGCTGAAGCTCGGCCCGGCGAATCCCGCCCTGGAAAAGAGGCAGCACAGCCTGAGCGCCAAAATTGTACATGGAATTCGAAAGCGACGCGAGATCGAAGCCGTTATCCATAAATCCGGTCATCGCATTGAACGTCACATGCGGATAAAACGCCGCCCGCGATACACCGATAGCGCGGTTCGCCTGCGCCATCGCCCGCTCGGACGCGGCAATATCAGGCCGGCGCTCCAGCAGCGTCGACGGCAGACCGGCGGACGGCCGCACATCCGGAAAATTCAGATCGTCCACCTCAAGCGGCGCGATATGAAACGCAGCCGGCGCCGCGTTCACCAGCACCGCAATGGCATGCTCCATGACATCGCGCCGCGCCCGGATGTCAGTCTCCGCCGCCTGCGTGGCATAAAGCTGAGCCTCGGCGCGCGACACATCGATCCCGGCGGAAATCGCCCCCTGCAAACGCATCTGCGTGATCTGCACCGCCAGCCGGTAATAGCGGATCGAGTCCCTGTAAACCGCATCCTGCGCATCAAGGCCGCGCAACGCCATGTAATCCCAGGCCAGCTCCGCTTCCAGACTGAGACGCGCCACCGCATAATCCGCCGCCTGCTGCTGCGCGGACTGTTTCGCCATCAGCGTGCGGTTGCGGATCGCGTTCCAGAAATCCGGCTCCCAGGTCGCGGCGCCCGAATACTGCTCGGACGACATATACGTCGGACCGGTCGAACCCGCGCCGCGCCACAGCCGGTGCGCCGACCCTTTCCACTTCTCGCCACCCGCCGAACCCGTCACCTGCGGATAAAGATGGGCCGCCACCTGCGCCGCCACATCGCGCGACTGCATGAACGATTCAGCCGACGCCTGCAGATCCGGATTGGCCTTCAGAGCCCGGTCCTCAAGCGCATCGAGCTGCGGATCGCCAAAAGCCTTCCACCAGTCGCCGCGGGGCGCGCCATCGTCGGGCTGCCCGTAACGGATCACCCCCTGTCCCTCCCAGTTCGCCGGATAAACCAGCTTCACAGGCTTGTAGGACGGCGCCATGTCACACCCGGCAAGGCCGGTCGCCATCAGCAGGGCAGCGGCAAAACAACCCAGGCGGCGGCGTTTTACAGGACGCGACTCAGACAAAATACGGCCTGCCGTCATTGACGCGCACCAGCCTCGGGCGAGGGGGAGTTATCCTCCGGCATCGCCCGGACGTCGTCATGGGTGCCCTTGTCAGCCGCTCCGGTCTTCTCCGGCGGCGGCCCGGCCGGAATGTTATAACCGCGCGTGCCGGGAACAATCCGCACCTCGTCCCCGTCAAGCAAACCGGCCGACGGATTGTTGATCACCTTGTCCGTCACCTTCAGACCTTCGATGATCTGTACGCTCTTCCCGAGCAGCGTGCCCACCGTCACGGACACAAGGTGAACCCGGTTGCTGCCGTCCACCATCGCCACCTGCAATCCCTCAGCACGGAAAATCAGCGCGCCGACAGGCAGAATGAGAATGTCCGGATCGCCCGGCGCCTCGAAATGCACCGTCGCATAGGAATCCGGCCAGAGCTCACCACGCGGATTATCAACCATCAGCTCGGTGTTCACCGTGCGGGTGTTCTGGTTGAACGCCGCCGCCGTCGCGAGATAACGCGCCTGGAACTCGCGCCCCTGGAACTGCGGCACCTTCAGCGTGGCGGTCAGCTTCGGCGTAATGATATCCGCATAATCCTGCGGCACCGGAACGAACACGCGCATCGCATGCACATCCGCCACGCTGAACAGCTCCGTGGCGCTGCCACGGGAACTGACATCGCCGCCACCGGCATTCACATAGTCGCCCACATCGGCCAGACGCGCCGTAACCACGCCATCGAACGGCGCCACGATCTTCTTGAAGCCCTCAAGCGCGGCATAACGCTCCATATCATGACGCGCCGCCTCAACCTGAGCCTGCTGCGCCTCGGCATTGGCCGCCTGCACATCGACTTCCTGCTGCGACACCGCCTGCGTGCCCTGGAGCGCTTTCCAGCGTCTCGCCGTGATCTGAGCCAGCTTGTAACGGGCCAGCGCCACATCCAGATTGGCCTTCGCCGCACCGAACTGCGCATCCAGACCCGGCGTTTCGATCTCAGCCAGAAGATCCCCGGCATGAACCGCCGCGCCGATGTCCTTGTACCACATCTTCACATAGCCGGAGACCTGCGCGTAAATCGGCGCCTGATACCAGGCCGAAATATTGGCCGGCAGATCCAGCGTGCGGTGCGTCGGTCCGGGCTGCGGGCTGATCAGCTGAACCCTGGGATAAGAACTCTCCTGCGTCTCAGATGCCAGCCGCACAAAGTGATAGTGGCGCCGGAGAATCCCCCACGCCGCCAGCACAAGGGCCACAATCAGAACAATGATGAGCGCAAGCTTTCCGCGCGATTGCCTGGCACTCATGCCGCTTCTCCCTCGGGCGTCTTCGATTTCTGTTTCCGTCCGTGCAACATGGCGAAGACGCAGGGCACGAACAGCAGTGTCGCCACGGTCGCCACCAGCAGGCCACCGATCACGGCGCGCCCCAGCGGAGCGTTCTGTGAATTACTCATCGACATCGGCAACATGCCGACAATCATGGCCGAAGCCGTCATCAGCACGGGACGAATACGCTCGAACCCGGCATCCAGCGCCGCCTTGAACACATCCCCGTGCCGCGCCAGCTCGTCACGGGCAAAAGACACCACCAGGATCGAGTTCGCCGTCGCCGTTCCCATGCACATGATCGCACCCGTCAGCGCCGGAACCGACAACGCCGTGTGCGTCAGGAACAGCGACCACGCAATCCCGCCCAGAGCCCCCGGCAGCGCCGTGATGATGATGAACGGATCAAGCCAGGACTGAAAGTTCACGACAATGATCAGATAGACCAGCATGATCGACATCGCGAGACCGCCAATAAGCTGGGCATAGGCCGAATTCATCGTCACGCCCTGGCCGATCACAGCCATGGAAGACCCGTGCGGCAGCTTGTCCTGCTCGGCCGCCACAATCCGTTTGACCTCCCGCGCCACGCTGCCAAGGTCGATCCCCTCGTTCATGGCGTAGATGTCGAACACCGGCATGATATTATAGTGCGCAACCTCGCCCGGCGTCCCCGTCTCGACAATCTTGCTCAGACCGCCAAGCAGCTGAACGGTGTTGCCGTTCGGGTTTCCGTCGCCCTTGTCGACCGGCGTGATCTCCAGATCGTTCATCGTCTGCAGATATTCCGCCGGCGTCTGAATATCGATCAGATGCGAAACACCCGTCTTCGGGTCGAGCCAGTAAACCTGACCAACCTGAGAACTGCCCGACAGCGAGACCAGCATGTTGTTGGCCACGTTCGCCTCGGTAATGCCCGTGCCCAGCGCAAAGGTCCGTCGCGCATTCACCAGCAATGTCGGCGTGGTCATCGGCTCCTGAACATTCACATCCGCAATACCGGGCACACGACGCAGCTTCGTCACCAGCCGGTTCGCGAAGATGAAATTGTCATGCAGATTCCGGCCAATGATCTGAACGTCGATCGGAGCCGGCGCGCCGAAATTCAGAATCTTCGCCGTGAGATCAGCTGGCTGGAACGTAATCTGCGTCCCGGGAAACTTCTTCTGCAAACCAGCCCGCAACGTGGCCCGATACTCCGCCACCGGCGAATCGCCGTCCTTCAGCGTCACGTTCAGATCGCAATCCTGCGCCCCCACCGTCGGCGTCGGAATAAACGCCTGATTCAGCGGACTGAACGGCAGACCACAGTTATCGACAACGGACTCGATCTGCCCCGGCAGCAGACGCTCGATCTCATCATTCACAAGCTGGGAAATCTTGCCCGCTTCCTCGATCCGCGTCCCGAGCGGCGCCCGCATGTGCAGCGCCAGCGCATTCGAGTTGATCTCCGGAAAGAAATCCTGCCCGACAAAGAACAGCAGACCCAGAGAGCCGACCGCTGCCGCGAGAAACCCGCCGATAAAGCTGCCCCGCGCCCCGATCAGCGTGGCCAGAATTTCCTTGTAGCCATTACGGAACTGCTCGAACCGATGCTCGAACCCGCGCTGGAACCGCCCGAAGATATTCTTCGGCTCCTTGTTCTCGCCGGACCGCTCCGCCGCGACCTGCGCCGCAAGCAGATATTTCGCCATGGTCGGAACCAGCGTTCGCGACAGCACGAAAGACGCCAGCATCGCGAAAATGATCGCCTCGGCCATCGGCATGAACAGCCAGCCCGCCACACCCGTCAGCTGGAACAGCGGCATCCAGACGATACAGATACACAGCGTCGAGACGAAGGTCGCCACCACGATCTGGTTCGCCGCGTCGATAATCGCGTCCTCAAGCTCCTTGCCGCCATGCAGATGCGCATCGATATTTTCGATCATAACGGTGGCGTCATCGACCAGAATACCAACCGCCAGCGCCAGCCCGCCCAGCGTCATCACATTGATGGTCTGCCCGGCCCAGCCCAGTCCGATAATCGCACAGAGCATCGCCAGCGGAATGGACGTGGCAATAATCACCGTCGAACGCCAGGACCCCAGAAACAACAGCACGACAAGCCCGGTCAGCAACGCCGCCGTGCCCATCTCCTGAACAACGTCCCGCACCGACTCCTTCACAAAAGTCGAGGCATCATTGACGATCGTGATGTCCACACCCGCCGGCAGCGTCTTCACAATACCCGGCAGGAGTTGCTTGACGCCGTCCACAACAGCCAGCGTCGAGGCATCGCCACTCTTCATGATGACAATGAGAACGCCCTGCTGCCCCTTCACCAACACCATGTTGGTCTGCGGCGGCCCGCCGGCATGCACCCAGGCCACGTCACGCATATACACAACCGAATTCCCGACCTGCTTGATCGGGATCGCATTGAACGTATCGATGTCGCGCGGCGCCGCGTTGGACTGCACCATCCAGTCCATCGTGCCAATCTTCTGATCCCCGGCGGGAAGCACGATATTCTGCCGGTTCAGCGCCGCCGACACATCCACCGGCGAGAGTCCGTGCGCCAGCAGCTTGGTCGGATTGAGATCGACCATGATGTTGCCCGGCTGCCCGCCATACGGGTTCGGAATCGCGGCGCCCGCGACAGACACAAGGGCCGGACGGATCAGGTTCGACGACATGTCGTAAATCTGCGACGCCGTCATGCTGGTCGAGGACACCTGCAACGTCAGAACCGGCACCGAAGACGCATTGTATGTCAGAACCAGCGGCGGCGTGGACCCCGTCGGCATCTGCTTGATGACAGTCTGCGAAACAGCGGTAATCTGGGTCTGCGCCGCGGAGGCATCGGTTCCCGGCTGAAAGAAAATCTTGACGATGCCACGCCCGTAATAGGACTGGCTCTCGATATGCTCGATGTTGTTGACCGTCGCCGTCAGTGCGCGTTCGTAATAATAAATCACGCGCCCGGACATGTCCTCCGGCATGAGACCCGTATAGGTCCACGCCACCGCAACGACCGGAATTTTGATGTTTGGAAAAACGTCTGTCGGCGTAAACAGAATTGACCGGACGCCAAACACCAGAATCAGAATTGAAAGAACGACAAAGGTGTAAGGCCGTTTAAGAGCAATGACGACAATTTCGTTCATACACTCTCACCCGAACGCGCGTCTGACAGATACATTACAAATAACATAAGAAACTTTCTGGCAGCGAATGCTGCGGATGGCGAATAAAATACCTTTTAAGAGACCGTCATCGAACTGTCATAACAGCACAGTCCCCGGCCCGCGCCGGAACGCCCGCCACCGGAGCGCGCCACGCCGGACTCAGGGCCGGATCTGATCCGCAGCCGGAAAGACCGCAACAAGCTTCGTCCCCCGCCCCGGATCACCGGGCGTAGCGTCTTCCACCAGAATCCAGGCATTGTGAAGTCTGAGAATCGAGGTAACAAGACTAAGACCAAGACCACTCCCGCGAATGTGACGACTCTTGTCCGAACGATAGAAACGCGTCAGCACGGCCCCGCGTTCCTCCGGTGCGATCCCGATTCCCGTATCCGTTACCGAAACGGCCGGATGCCCCGCCCGATATCCGATATCAACCTGCACACGTCCGCCAGGCGGCGTAAACTTGATCGCGTTATCCACAAGATTGGCCAGCATTTCGATCAGAAGATCCCGGTCGCCCTGAACCACGACAGAAGAAGCCGGCAGACCCGCGCCCCCGCCGTCCTCCACATCGCGCACCATCACCGGCCCCCGCAGACTGACCTCCTCGCTCTCCGCGATCGGCTCATAAAGATCGATGATATCCCGGGCCAGATCCTCCAGCCCGACCGTCGCGAACCCGTCCCGGCGCCGCCCGTTATCGATCTCGGCCATGCGCAGCAACGCCGTGATGATCGCAAAACACTGATCGAGATTCTCGATCGCCCCGCCAATCGTGTCGCGCAGCACCTCGGGAGATTCCGCCCCCGGCCCGGACAGAACCCGCTCAAGCGAGGCACGCACCCGCGCCAGCGGCGTCCGCAGATCATGAGCAATGTCATTCCCGACAGCCCGCATGTCATGCATCAGCTGCTCCAGCCGGTCGAGCATCCGGTTGACGCTCCCCGCCAGCCGCTGCATGTCGTCACTCTCCGACCCGGCGGGCAACCGCTCATGGATGTCCCCCCGCATGATCCGGTCAACCGCCTCATGCATCTCCTTCACCCGCGCCAGCGCCCGGTGACTCAGCCAGACCCCCGTCACCAGCGCCAGAATGAGAATGGGAACAATCGTCGTCAGCGAGGCCCGGCGCATCATCAGCTTCTGCTCGCTCAGCGGATGCACACTGCGCCCGAGCGCCAGAAGCCGCCCGTCCGGCAGCCGGTCAGCCAGAAACCACATCTTATAAGGCGCGCCCTCCTCCGGAATCATCACGGAGGCATGAAGGCCGCCATCCGCGACCAGCCCCTCCGGCCACTCCTTCAGATCCCCAGTCACAGGCTCGCGGTTCGCTGTGAAAATCCCTGCCTCATTGATGACAATCCGCAGATCATCTGTGGACCGCTCGCGAATCACATAGCTGAGATGGTCCGCCGGCAGCGACAGCAGAAAATCCATCTCGCGATGCAGAAGCTGCCCGGAACGACGGAACTCCTGCGACGTCATCTGGCTGTAAACGAGCGAAAACTGCAACAACGTCGCCACCAGAATCGCCAGCGCAAACCCCAGCGCCAGACGAAACCGGGCCGTGCGGAACAGCTCGAACTGCCGGCCCCGCAGAATGGACGACATCTCCCGCCCGATACTCAGTCCGGCACGCTGAGCGTGAATCCCGCCCCCCGGATGCTATGGATGAGCGGCACCTCGTCAGGACCATCAACCTTCCGGCGCAGCTTGCCGATATGCACGTCCACCAGATTGGTCTGCGGAATAAACCGGTAGTTCCAGACCTCCTCCAGCATCATCGCCCGCGTCAGAACCTGCCCCGGACGCCGCATCAGAAACTCCAGCAGACGAAACTCCCGCGGCAGCAGCTCGATCTCCCGCCCGTCCCGCTCCACCCGCCGGTCGATCAGATCCATCGTCAGAGGGCCCGCCCGCAACATCGTCTGCCGCGTGTCGTCCGGACGCCGCAGCAACGCCTCGATCCGAGCAACAAGCTCCTCCATCGCAAACGGCTTCGTCAGATAATCGTCACCACCCGCCTTCAGCCCGCTGACCCGGTCATCCACAGCCGACAGCGCGGACAGAACAAGGACCGGCGTCCGGATACTGCGCGCGCGCAAAGTCTCGATCAGCGTCAGCCCGTCCAGACCGGGCAGCATCCTGTCCACCACCAGAACGTCATGCGCCCCCGAAAGCGCCTTCTCCAGCCCCTGGTCGCCGGTCTCCACAGCCGTCACGGCAAGGTGGCGGCTCTCCAGCTCTTCGGCAATCTCACGGGCTATACCGCTGTCATCCTCGACCAGCAGGACATGTGCACCATTCATGTTGGCAGATGCGCTCATAAGCACAGGGATGCCGCCTGCACCGCCCGATTGCCACTAAAATCCGTTTCATGACTGAATCCGAACGTCACACTCAGCGACAGAACACACAAATCCCGCGCCACTGGAGCCCCCGGACATCCTCCGAGAACCCGGTGTCCCCGCCACACACCGTAATCAGCGTAACCGCCCGAAACATTACTACCCGCAAATGTTACACCAGTGACAAAATTGCAACAAAAGTTTCAGATCAGACCCGCGCCAGACACATATCGTTGCAAGCGCCGCGCCGGTCATGCCAGGAGCGAAATTATTCCGACACTCTGTCTAAATCCGGTTTTATAAGGTCTGACCGCCAATGGTTCTCTCCCGCTTACATCCCTGCACACCACGACAAGGGCTCCGTAAGCTGAAATCCCGCGCGACGTTCCTCGCGGCAACGGTGTTCGCTTCCTCCCCCATCCTGTTACAGTCCACCCAGGCCGGCGCCGCGACAACCAGCGCCGCAACGGACGCCTCCGCCACACAGCCGGTCGCGCACACCACCCGGCACCACACACACGCCGCGTACGGCACAACGCCGACCTCCCGCGCCGTCACAGCCACCAGCGCCACGCCGGCCACGGCCACCACCCCGGCCCGCGCGACGGCGGCAGCCCGGCACGGCAACGCCACCACGCTCAGCCAGCATTACGAAAGCGGCGGCAACGAAGAAGTCGTCGTCACCGGATCAATGCTCCGCACCGCGCGCAACACCAGCCCGAACCCGGTCCAGACCATCACCTCCACCCAGATCCAGCAGGCCGGCGTCGCCACCCTGGGCGACTTCCTCCAGCGCATGCCCTCCATCGGGTCCAGCGGTACGAACAACAACCAGACCAACGGCACGGGCGGCGCCTCCTGCGTCGACTTCCGCAACATGGGCCAGAACCGCGTGCTCGTTCTCATCGACGGCAAGCGTACCACCATGAACGGCGACAATAACTGCGTCGATTTCAACACCATTCCGACCGATATGGTCGACAGCATCGAAATGCTGAAAGACGGCGGCTCGGAACTCTACGGCGCCGACGCCGTGTCGGGCGTCATCAACATCAAGATGAAGCACAACGTCACGGACGGAAACGTCACCGCCTATGGCGGAATCAGCGGACAGGGCGACGCACTGACCGGCAAGCTGTCCGGCCATAAAGGCTGGAACTTCGATCACGACAAAGGCAACATCACCATCTTCGGCTCCTACATGACCCAGGGCGGGATCATGCAGAAAGACCGCTCATGGGCCTCACCGGTCGCCGCCAGCAACCCGACCTCCGGCACGCCCACCTACGGCTCCTTCATCGCCTCGTCCGGACACTATATCGGCGAGACGACCGGCAACGAATACACCGGCACAAACAGCGGCCAGATCGTCCCCTGGAACAATAAATACCGTTATAATTACGGCCAGGACCAGATGCTCTCGAACTATCTGCAAAACTCTACGCTGAGCGGCGATCTGCACTACGAGATCAACAAACACTTCATCCCATACGCCAACGTCCTGTACAGCCACCGCACATCCATGGCGCAGATGGCTGCCGAACCGGTCGAAGGCGCCGTGCCGCCCTCCAGTATGCCCGCCGAACTCGTCATCCCGGCCAATGATCCGTACAACACAACGGGCGAAGACCTCCAGATGTACAAGCGGATGAACGAATTCGGACCCCGCCGCACCGAAGACGCCTCCGATACCGTCACAGGCATCGGCGGCATGCGCGGCGAAATCACCCATGGCTGGATGTACGACGCCTCCTACACCTACGGCTCGAACATGATGACCGAGCAGATGTCGGGCGTGGGCAGCTATCCCGCCCTCCTGCAGGATTACGGGCTTCAGCAGGTCGATCCGACAAGCACGAACAGCGCGCTCGTCTACAACCCGTCCGTTTGTAACGCCGCCAAAGGCTGCGTGCTGTCCAGCCCGTTCGCCCCGCTCTCAAAAGAAGCCGCGGAATACGCAAACTATACGTCGCACAGCCATTACCACTACCAGATGCGTGACCTGAACGTCCGCATCAACAATAACCACATCGTTAAAATGCCCTGGAAAAACGGCGGTGATTTCGCCGTCGCGCTCGGCATGGAACACCGCGGCGAGCAGCTCAGCTACAACCCCGATCCGCTCATCGCCTCCGGCGAGAGCCTGACCAGCACCTCCACCTACACGGGCGGCGGATTCAACGTCACGGAAGGCTATCTGGAAGGCAAGCTGACACTGCTGCACAACGCCTTCCTCGCCCGCGACCTGACCATCGACGGACAGGGCCGCTATTCCTCCTACAATACCTTCGGAGGCGCCAAAAACTGGAAAGCCGCGATCAACTGGTCCCCGACCAGAGACATCCGCTTCCACGCCACACTCGGCACGTCCTACCGCCAGCCCAACGTCTATGAACTCTATGGCGGCCAGCAGCTCAGCTACAACAATGCCACCGACCCCTGCGCCCAGGCCGCAAGCTACGGCACGTACGCCGGCGCCGTGGCACTGAACTGCGCCCGTCGCGGCATCAACTCCGCCACCTTCCAGGACGTCAACTCCGGGCAGATCGCCACACTGACCGGCGGCAACTCAAAACTGCGCCCCGAAACCGGACGCACCTGGACCGTCGGCTCGGACGTGACCCCGCACTGGATTCCCGGCCTGCACGCCTCGGCCACATACTGGCACTATACCATCGCCAATCTGATCTCCGCCGTGTCGACACAGTATATCGTCGATCAGTGCTTCACCGGCCTGGGCAGCGGCTACTGCGCCAGCATCCAGCGCTTCGCATCCTCGAACCAGATCGACTACGTCTCGTCGTTCTACACCAACCAGGGCGGCCTCCATCAGAGCGGCATCGACTGGGACGTGGACTACGCCTTCCACATCACCCCCGCCGACCGCCTGATGATCAGCACCAACTTCCAGCAGCTTCTGAACTACAAACAGCAGAACACCGCCGGCGGCGCCTGGACAAACTATACCGGCGGCCTGCAATACAACGCCAGCGCAGGCAGCCTCCCCGCCGCCGGAATGCCCCGCGTGCGCGATTACACAACAGTGACCTGGCGCCACGGCAATTTCCACGTCACCTATATGATGACCTTCATCGGCGGCATGCGCTGGAACAACAGCTCGAACTTCCTGACGGCGGACGGCAGCCAGCGCTATAAAACACCCGGCATGTTCAAGAACGATCTGTCCCTCGGCTACGAATACGGCCGCTGGAACTTCACCGGCGGCATCAACAACATCAACAACAAGAAGCCCCCCTACGTCGTCAGCGCGACCGACAACAGCATGGCTTCGATCTACGGCGAATTCTACGAAGGCCGCTCCTTCTGGCTCCAGGTCTCCGCCGGCTTCTGACCCCGGCAGACTTCCCGAAACCAACCGCCCCAGCAAAGGCCCGGACCAGACAGGTCCGGGCCTTTGTCATTATCAGACCGAATCAGACCGGCAGTCGCAGACCGGCAATATATCACCCGCCCGGAAACAGGCCTCCCGCACCTCACCGGCCGGTTTCGCAAAACCCGGCCCGGCATACCGGCGCCCGCCGCCTCCCGCAGCCGGATTGTTTTCTCACCGGATCGTACACGACACTGACTGCAACCTGATCCGCAACGACCGCCGCCACACGGCTATAATCATATCGATTCAGGAACAGAAAATGCCGGCCACCGGCTTCTGATAAAATTGATTTCTGCATATATTTTATGTCGTTAACAAAAAACATAATCAGGTGAAGATACAGATTGACCAAGAAAGTCCTGTTGCATTCGTCTATAGTCGTCGTAACATAGATCACACAATATTGCGGTCGCGACGCGCCTCCGCCCATGCTGAAAGGCCGCGAAACGTGACGCCCTGTGTTGTCAGCTCTGACCGGAGAATTTTTCACACGAACGGATCACGGAAATGCGGCACCCAGCCTCTCCGGCCCGGCCTCGCCGGACTGATCATCAGCCTGATCGCCGGACCGATCGCCATCGGAAGCATCACCAGTTGTAACGCCGCCGCCGATCCCCAGGCCCGCCTGATGGATTACGTCGGCGTCGGAAACACCACCAGCCACACCACCGCCAGCGCAAAAAACAGCAGCGTCGCCGGCACAACCCGGACCGCAACGACCGCCGCCACCGGCACGCAGACCGGAACCGTCACCCCCGCCGTCACGACACAGACCGGAGCAGCAGCCAGCCCCGCCGCGGCGGACGAGGACGACGTCACACTCACCGGCCCCCACTCGATCTTCGACGGCCAGCGCACGCTCGGAACCAGCGGCCTGAGCTCGCTCGAAGGCGCCAGCGGCGGCGGCATCGCCACCTGGGCCACCATCGGCGGATACGGCAGTAAGAAAGGCCTCGGCATGGCCTTTCACTACAGCTACGTGAACGTCACGAATTACACGGACCAGAATTTCGGCGCCATCCTCGGAATCTACGACCGCGTCGAGCTGTCCTACTCACACAACTTCTTCCAGACCGGAAAGACAGGCCGGATGCTCGGCATCGGAAAAGGCTATCAGTTCGACCTCGATACCGGTGGCGTCAAAGTCCGCCTGTTCGGTCACGTCCTCGACAAAACCCTGATCCCGCAGTTCGCAATCGGCGCCATGTACAAACATGACGGCGACAACAAGGTCATCAAGGAAGTCGGCGCGAAATCGACAGACGGCGCCGATGTCTATTTCGCAGCCACCAAACTCTACCCGTCGATCGGGCTGCTCATCAGCACCACCATGCGCCTCACAAAAGGCAACCAGTGGGGCATCCTCGGCTTCGGCGGCGACCGGAACAACAGCTACCACCCGCAGTTCGAAGGCTCACTCGGCTACCTGCCGTCCTTCATCCCCGGACTGGTCGTCGGCGTCGAATACCGCACCAAACCCCGTAACCAGAACTTCACCCCGGAAAGCAACTGGTTCGACGCGGATTTCTCACACTTGAGGCAATTTCGGGTCATTTTGTAGAATTCAGTCATCCCACAGGAGCCCGATCTGGAATATTGACGATATTCTGCTTCTGGCGGCGGGT